>NZ_JADHZD010000009.1 GCF_020102855.1 Nocardioides lacusdianchii | reverse complement strand
TTAGGCTCGCGCTCGGCTCGGCCGACCTCGCCCTCCTCCCGGCCGCTCTGCGGACTGTGGCAGCGGTCGTGGAGCAAGATCGCTGCACCTGAACCGCACGTCCGGGCGGATCCGCCGCGATCAGCTCAACCGGACCCGCCGACGTGCGCGTGAGCGGATCCCGCACCGGGTCGCTCCGCGAGCCCATCCCGCACTGGCACGCTCCGCGAGCCGATCCCGCACTGGCACGCTCCGCGAGCCGATCCCCATCCGGTTAGCGAGACAGAGACGACCTAGCGCAGCTTTGAGTTGCTGTGCGAGCCGCTTGAGGTTGGCTTTGTGGCTACGCGAACTGCCTGAAACCTAGCCGCCGACCTGGGTGGGCGGGACTCGGGAGAACCCCGGGTCGAGTCCGATGCCGAGCTTGCCGTAGCTGTTGCTGCCCCAGCACCACGCGGTTCTGTCGGTTCTCATCCCACACCAGTGCGACGCGCCGGGGGTCAGGCTCAGCCAGGTACCGGAGATGGGGAGCGGTAAGAGGGCGTCACCGGCCAAACCGCCGCTGACTTCTCCGTCCGTGTTGTCTCCCCAGCACCAGCCGGTGCCGTCGGTTCGCACGCCGCAGGTGTCACCGCCATGTTCTGGGCGGAGAACAGGGTGAGGATGCGCTCTTCGAGAGCCTCTCGAGGCAGCACCGCCTCCGGCGATGGTCCAGCGAGCCAAGGGTTGGTCAGCGGCATGCGCGATTCTCTCAGCACCCGCGACCCAACACAGGGCGGCAACGCTACGGCGTCGCTCGGATCGTCAAGGCGGCGAGTCTGAGGTCGCCCCTCCTGCCTGCATATATGTCAGGTCGAACGCGGACATCTACGGATCGAATCTCTACCGATTCAGTGTTCTTGAGGCGAAAGTTCGATCGCCTCGTTTTCGCTGCATCTCGACAGAAACTCCCCGACATATGTCGAGATGCAGGAAAGATGGATGCCGCGCCCGCGGGACAGTTTGGTGAGATCGGTCCTTCAGCGGCTCGTCGTCAAAAGTAGGCAATCGCCCGACCTGGTATGGGCGTGGGGTCAGGGAAGGGTCAGCTGGATCTGCTGGTCGGGTTCGAGCTGCAGGTTGGCGGGGTCGCCGGGCACGTGGGTGCCGCTGCTGGTCACCTTCACCTTTTCGCCGGCGTTCGCCTTGGCGCCACCGATCTGTGTCGGCGTGAGTGCGATGCCCCACTGGGTGAACAGCTGGCCGAGGGTGAACTTCTCCCCGACGGTGTGGGCTTCGATGTGGATGGTGCCGTCGCCTTCGTGGGTGTGGACCGCGGACATGGCGCCGGTATCGGGGTCGACGCCGATGTTGGGTGGGACGGGGACCGGTTGGCCGTCGATGGTGATGGTCAGTGTGGGGTGGTAGTGCTCGGCGGTTCCCATGGGGCCGAGGTCAAGGCCGGCGGCGGCGACTCGCGCGGGAACGTCGCTGGGTGCTGGCCATGGCGGGAGCGACGTGTCGTCGGGTACAACGCCGGCGGAGCTCGACGAGCTCGAGCTGGTCTCGCTGGTGGCATCGGTGGCTGTCGGGTCCGTGCCGCATCCGGCGGCGGTGAGGGTGAGGACTGCTGTGACGGCGGCGGCCGCCAGTTGAGCGTGGGTGGGTTTGTTCACGGGGTGTCGTTCCTCTGCTGTGGTGGCGTGCCTCGGCTGCGGCTGCGGTTGCGGTCGCCGGGTGTGCGGGCATGTGGGGGCACAGGGACGGGCGGACGCCACCGGCACGGTGACGTCCGCCCGCGCTGCGGGCTCAGGAGTCGAGGAGGCTCTGCATCGTGTCGATCTCCTGCTGCTGGGCGTCGATGATCTGGCCGGCGAGGTCGACGGCGTCCTTGAACTGGCCGTCTTCCTGCTCGGTCTCGGCCATCTCGATGGCGCCTTCGTGGTGATCAATCATCATCTCGAGCCACATGTCCTGGAACTCGGCGTCGGAGGCGTTCTCGAGGGCGTCCATGTCTTCGGAGGTCATCATTCCGGGCATGTCGTCGTGGCCCATGTCGTCCATGTTGTCGGACATGTCGCCCATGTCGTGGCCGGAGTTGACGTGGTCGCGCATGGTCTCGGGGACGTCTTCGCCCCACTGGGTGAGCCAGTCGGCCATGGTCTCGATCTCCGGGCCCTGGGCGTCGCGGATGTCTTCGGCGAGGGCCTGGACCTCGGGGTCGAGGTCGCGCTTCAGGGTCAGGTCAACCATCGAGAGCGCTTGGGCGTGGTGGGTGATCATGTCGCTCGCGAAGGCGACGTCGGCGTCGTTGTGCTCGGTGGTGCTGACCTCGGTCTGGCTGGCCGCGTCGGTGGTGTCCTCGCCGCAGGCGGTGACGCCTGCGCCGAGGAGGAGGGTGAGCGCGACGGCGCCGAGGGCGCGCGTACGGGTCTTGGTGTTGGTGTGCATGCGAGTTCTCCTGGAAGTCAGGTAGTCAGGTGGGGTGTTGCGGGCAGGCCGCGGCGACACCCGGCCGGCCCGCTGGCGTCGACCCGCGGAGTGGAAGCTCAGGGTCGGGTTCAGCGGTGGCGGGTGGTCGCAGGGCCTGTCAGCACCTGATGACGGAGAACTGCCACTCATGGGGTGGCCCAGTGCCACGCACCCAGCACAGCACCCGTTCGCGGACGGCTGCGGGCATGAACGCCTCCGGCTGCAGCCGCCGGCGGAAGCCGATGGTGAGGAGTGTCAGCAGGATGAGCGATGCAGCGGCGAGCATGACGACGCACAACATCACCATGCTCGCCATGCCGTGACCCGAGCCGGGACCGGGGTCAGCACCGGCGTCAACGCTGGACCCGGGGGCTGCCATCGAGGACTGCGTCGCGGTGGAGTGGGTGTGTCCGTCGTGTGAGTCCCCCGAGGCCATCGCCGCCTCGTGAGCAGAAGTCACGGCCGCCGCACCCGTCATGCTCATCGTGCTCGAGGCAGTCCCGGGAGGTGCGGGAGCGCCGTGGTTGGCAAGGGCGTGCATGCCGAGGATGCCGAGGACCAGGGCCGCTACGAGGACGGCCACTGCGCTGCGGCCGGTCAGCCGCGCAGCCAGCCGCACCCGCAGGGAGTTGCGGGTGCGGCGGCTCGTCGCGGGCACGGGGCTCATCGGCTTCGATGGTACGGAGACACTGATGTCAGCCCAGCCGCTGGGTCCGCAGCCTGAGCGCGTTGATGATGACGCTGACCGACGAGAGCGCCATCGCGGCCGCGGCGATGACCGGGGACAGCAGCCACCCGAACACCGGGTACAGCACGCCGGCGGCGATGGGGATGCCGGCGGTGTTGTACCCGAAGGCCAGCACCAGACCGCGGCGGACGTTGCCCATGACGGCGTGGGAGAGCGCGCGGGCGTGGGCGATGCCGTTGAGGTCGCCGCGGAGCAGAGTGACCCCGGCGGATTCGATGGCGACGTCGGTGCCGGTGCCCATCGCGAGTCCGACGTCGGCTGCGGCGAGCGCTGGGGCGTCGTTGACGCCGTCTCCGGCGAACGCGACGACGCGGCCCTCGGAGCGGAGTCGGTTGACGACGTCGGCCTTGTGGTCGGGCAGCACCTCGGCCTCGACCCGGTCGAGGCCGAGGTCGGCGGCGACCGCGGCGGCGGTGACCTGGTTGTCGCCGGTGAGCATGATGACCTCGATGCCCTCCTTGCGCAGCGCCGTGAGCGCCGCCGGGGTGGTGTCCTTGACCTGGTCGGCGATGCCGATGACGCCGGCTGGGGTGCCGTCGATGGCGACGAGGACGGCGGTCGCGCCGGTGCGGCGCAGCTGGTCGGCCTGGTCGGCCAGGGCGGCGGGGTCGATGTCCTGGCTCGTGAGGAACCCGGCGGTCCCGATGAGCACCTTGCGGCCCTCCACGATGCCGAGGACGCCCTTGCCGGCGGGTGCGTCGAAGTCAGCGACCTCGGGCAGCCTGCCTGCGCTGGACTCGGTCCCGGCTGCCAGGTTGGATTGGGTCTTGTTGACGATGGCGCGAGCCAGCGGGTGTTCCGAGGCGTTCTCCACGGCGGCCGCGAGCCGCAGCAGCTCGTCGGCGGTGTGCGTGTGGAACCCCTCGGCGAGCTCGACGGCGACGACGGCGGGTTTGCCCTCGGTCAGGGTGCCGGTCTTGTCGACGACGACGGTGTCGACCTTCTCCATCAGCTCGAGCGCTTCGGCGTTCTTGATGAGGACGCCCATCTGGGCGCCGCGTCCGACGCCGACCATGATGGACATGGGTGTGGCCAGGCCTAGGGCACACGGGCAGGCGATGATGAGGACGCTGACCGCGACGACGAGCGCGTGAGCCAGCTTCGGGTCTGGGCCGACGAGGGCCCAGATGATGAATGCGAGCACGGCGACGCCGATGACGGCGGGTACGAAGACTGCTGAGACTCGGTCGACGGTGCGCTGGATGGGTGCGCGGGAGCGCTGGGCTTCGGCCACCATGTTCACGATGCGGGCCAGCATGGTGTCGCGGCCGACCGCGTTGGCGCGCACCAGCAGGGCGCCGGTCTGGTTGAGGGTGCCGCCGATGGCGTTGTCGCCGACGTTCTTGGTGACGGGCATGGATTCGCCAGTGACCAGGGACTCGTCGACAGCGGACTTGCCGTCCTCGACGAGCCCGTCGACCGGGACCTTCTCGCCGGGGCGGACGCGCAGCATGTCCCCGATCTCAACCTGGTCGAGGGTGACTTCCTCCTCGGTGCCGTCTTCGCGGACGCGGCGCGCGGTCTTGGGCGAGAGATCCAAGAGGGCCTTGATGGCGCCGGAGGTCGCTTCGCGCGCGCGGAGCTCGAGGACCTGCCCGAGAAGGACGAGGGTGGTGATGACGGCGGCGGCCTCGAAGTACACCTCGACGACCCCGTCCTCACGGAACGCGGCAGGGAAGATGCCCGGCGCGACGGTGGCGACGACGGAGAACAGCCACGCGACGCCCGTGCCCATCGCGATGAGCGTGAACATGTTGAGGTTCCGGGTCCGCACCGACGCCCAGCCGCGGACGAAGAACGGCCACCCGGCCCACAGCACCACCGGGGTCGCAAGCACGAGCTGGGTCCACGCCGACGCGGTGGCGGAGATGTTGTCGTGCAGCCACGGGACGAGGTCGCGGCCCATGCCGAGGATCACGACCGGGATGGACAGGACGACGCCGACCCAGAAGCGGCGGGTCATGTCTCGCAGCTCCTCGGACGGGCCGGTGTCCGCGGTGACGATGACGGGCTCGAGGGCCATCCCGCAGATCGGGCAGGTTCCGGGGCCGTCCTGCCGGATCTCGGGGTGCATCGGGCAGGTGTATTCGACCGCCTCGCCCTCACTGGGGGTCGGCTGCCCATGTCCGGGCGCAGTTGCGTGCCCGGCCCGGTCACCTTCGGCGTGGTCTGAGGAGCCAGGGCCGATGTATCGGTCGGGGTCGGTGAGGAACTTGTCCTTGCAGCCAGCTGAGCAGAAGTAGAACCGCTCACCGCTGTGCTCGACTGCGTGTTCGGCCACGGCCGGGTCGACCGCCATGCCGCACACCGGGTCGGTGATCTGGTCCGTGGTTGCGGCGTCGGGACGATGGGTGTGCGTGTTCATGTCTTCAGCATACCCCCCTGGGGTATACGGTCAAGGCAGCTCGACGCCGAACAAGGCCAGCATGGCCAGGGCATCGCTGACGTGTTCGAGGTTGCCGGCGGCGGTTCCCTCGAAGTCCGGGACGGGACGCTGATCGGCTTCCTCCCGAGTGGTGGCCGCTCCGTTCTTCTCGATGTCCTCGATCAGCCAGTCCATCTCCTTGATCTCCTTGCGCTGGGCCTTGATGATCCCGTCGGCGAGCTCACGAACGCGTACGTCGTCGATGTCGGCCCGCTCACTGGTCAAGATGGCGATCGAGTGGTGCGGGATCATGCCCTTCATGTACGCCTGGTCGTCGACCAACGCCTGGGAACGCGAGAGGTACAGCCCACCTGCACCGAGCAGCAGCGCCACCGCCACGAGCACGACGTTGTAGGCGCGGTTCTTGTACATCATGCTGCGCATGAACGCGAACATCACCAGCGCCATGGCCCCGCCCATAAGAAGCGCCATGTAGAAGCGTTCCTCGCTCCACCGCACGTGGTCGAAGGCGAAGACATTGGAGTACATCAAGACGAACATCACCACCGTGGAAGTGGCGATCATCAGCCCGAAACGTACGTACATCCGCCGCTCGTGGGCCTTGTGCTCCTTCTGCTGGTCGGGCTCCTTCTCCCGGTCGTCGGGCTCGCTGGCACCGGAGGGCTCCTGCGTGTGATGCGATGACATGGGGATCGCCTTCCCGACGTGGGTGGTTGGTTGATGTCAGTCAGCTTCGGCGTCAGGGCTCGTCGTCGATCGGAGCGCGAGACATCTCGATGAGCTGACGCAGGCAGTGCTGTCGAAGTGGCTCGGGAAAGCCCTCTGCGAGCCGGTAGAACACGATCCGGCCCTCCTTGCGGCGTGTCACCAGCCCGGCGGTACGCAGCACCCGAAGTCCGTAGGAGACCGCGTCCTCGCTCACCGACAACGCCAGAGCAAGGTCGCCCACGCAGAGCTCGTCGACCACGTCGAGGGCGTACAAGAGTCGCGCACGAGTGGGATCGGCCATCAGCGAGAGCACACTGGTGAGCCGGTCCCCCTCCTCGGCCGACGGCAGGCGCTCGCGGGCCATGGCAACCCGTCTCGGATCGACCGGGTGCTGGTGTCGGCCGCCGCCGGTGATCTGGTCGGGCTCGTCGCCCCGAGCGCGCACAAGCTCCTCGTCGTTCACGACGCTGAAGTACCCAACACCCGTGCGGCTATGCGGATGATGCTGGTCCAATTGGGTACAGGCGTCAGCAGAGTGGCGGATTCAGGGTCACCACGCCGGGAGACCCCGCTGCCGTAAACCGAGGAGGAATCGTGGCTCACACCAAGATGCTGGAGGCCTACCCGAAGGACTTGGGAGGCATCGACAAGGAAAAGCTGGCCGAGTGCATCGCGGCCTGTTTTGAGTGCGCCCAGGTCTGCACTGCATGTGCCGACGCGTGCCTGTCGGAGGACATGGTCGCCGAACTGGCCAAGTGCATTCGTACCAATCTCGACTGCGCCGACATCTGCGTGGCCACCGGGAACGCGTTGTCACGCCACACCGGGTACGACGCGAATGTGACCCGCGCGTTCCTGGAGGCTTGTGCCACCGCCTGTAAGGCGTGCGGCGACGAGTGCGAGAGCCATGCCGACATGCACGAGCACTGCCGCATCTGCGCCGAAGCCTGCCGACGCTGCGAGCAAGCCTGTCGCGACCTCCTCTCCAGTCTGGGGTAGAGGCCGGCCGGTGACCTTTGTGGCCATCGATTCGCGGCGCCGAGGTGCGTTCGTCCCAAGCTGGTACAAGGGGACGACGCCTCGACTGTGCAGTGGGCCGACCCAAATGCTGGCGGCCGTTTTCAAATCTTGCGACGTGATCGCTATGACGCCTGCCGCCCGAGGTGGCCCACATGGGGAACCCAGATTGGCGAGGCGCCCTTCAAGCCAGGTGCATGAGCTGGCTCAACGGGCGCCTCAGGCTCACTATCCGACACGGAGCTCGCGGTGTCCACGGTCTCGTCGATGCCGGTCGCCGAACGCGTGCTGTTCATGTGCCGGTGACCGATCCCTAGAGCCCTGGTCGACAACCACGCGGTCGTCCTCACCGTCGCCTACCTCGCCGTCGTCGCGCTCATCCTCGAACGGTTCTGGAACTACTGGAGCACCCTGCTGCCCTTGACCCCAGCCTCGGCCGTCACCCGGGTTGGAAGAGGGCCAACGCCATGGCAGCCCGACGGCATCACCGGCGAGCAACCACCCCCCGAACAACACCCCGCGCGAGCCGCACCGGGCGCGCGGCCGATGCGTCCGCGTGACGGCGAGGTCCGCCGTTCAGGCCGGGTGCGCGGACCGGTGCGCCCAGGGGAACACCCACCGGAACAAGCTCAGGTCGGGCCGGTGGCACCAGCAGTCCTCCGCGCAGCCGCACCTCATCACGCCGAAGTGTTCGGCGACCCGGTTGCCGGCCGCCAAGAGGACGTAGCCGGGCGACAAGGACCGAGAAGAGCCGCTTCACGACAGCACCGCCAGCAGCTGCGCGGTGTCGGGAGAACCGCCCAGGCCCGCCTGCGTGGCGTAAACTCGGCACGCGAGCCCGACCTGCTCCTGACCGGTCGCGAACGGGTCAGTCCCGTCTATGCGGATGGTCGGCGACCCTGTGAACGCGAGCTCCTCGGCCTGCGCGGGAGTCTCGACCCGGTGCCGTTCGACCACCACGTCGTCGCGGCCGAGCTCGGCCAGCGCTTGGGTCAGCCGATCGTCGGCGACCTTCCAGTTCGGGCATCCGTCGAAGTACAGCAGCTCGACTCGCACTACGGGTTCCTCCTCGACGACCACGGGATTTGCTTCAAGTCTGCCACCGCTTTTCGTTGGCTCCGTTGGGCCTGTTGCGGTGCCAGGTTCGGTGACTGGGCCGCGGTGGAGTGGCGCTCACAAGGGGCTCGGACAGCAGCGGCGGGGTGCGGCCGGGCGGGCTTCTTCGGCGCCGCCTTGGTCGCGTCAGCTGGTGACGTCATGCTGGCCGTGGGGCGTACAGGATGATGGCGACGCCCAACAGGCAGACGAGCGCGCTGGCGATGTCGTAGCGGTCAGGTCGGAACCCGTCCAGGGCGACGCCCATCAGGCAGCGACCCGCGGCGACGAAGACGCCTCAACAGGCGGCGAGGATGCGTCCGAAGCGGGCGTCCGGTTGAAGGTTGGCGACGAAGCCGTACACGCCGAGGGCGATGACACCCGCGCCGGCCCAGATCCAGCCACGGTGCTCGCGTACGCCCTGCCAGACGAGCCAGGCGCCGCCGATTTCGGCGACTGCAGCCAGGGCGAACAGCAGGAGCGACTTGGCGATCGGCTCCCGGGACGGCATCGCTGGTCTGGACCGCGTTCCTGTCCGCGTCGCCGAAGACGAGCTGAACCATCCACCGGCCCCATCACTCAGCAGCACCGAACAAAAAGTCCACCGGCTGACATAACGCGAGTTCTTAAACAATCCGTAGGCAATCTCAAAGTTCGCTGCATCTCGACAGCCCGGCTCAGCCCTGGGCCATGTCCACGAAACGCGAGTAGTGACCCTGGAAGGCGACGGTGAGGTCACGGGTCGGGCCGTTGCGGTGCTTGGCCACGATCAGGTCGGCCTCGCCGGGGCGGGTCGACTCCTTCTCGTAGACGTCGTCACGGTGCAGCAGGATCACCATGTCGGCGTCCTGCTCCAGCGAGCCGGACTCACGCAGGTCGCTCATCATCGGGCGCTTGTCGCCACGCTGCTCGGGACCACGGTTGAGCTGGGACAGCGCGATGATCGGCAGCTCGAGCTCCTTGGCGAGGAGCTTGATGTTGCGGGAGAACTCCGAGACCTCGAGCTGGCGGGACTCGACCTTCTTGCCCGAGCTCATCAGCTGCATGTAGTCGATGACGATGAGCTTGAGGTCGTGACGCTGCTTGAGGCGACGCGCCTTGGCCCGGATCTCCATCATCGTCATGTTGGGGCTGTCGTCGATGAACATCGGCGCCCCAGACACCTGGCCCATCTTGCGGGCCAGCTTGTCCCAGTCCTCGTCGCGCATCGTGCCGTTGCGGATGTGGTTGAGCGGGACCTTCGCCTCGGCCGAGAGCAGGCGCATCATGATCTCCGAGCGCGTCATCTCGAGGCTGAAGAAGCAGCTGGTGAGGTTGTTGTGGATCGACGCCGCGCGGCAGAAGTCCAGGGCGAGGGTCGAGTTGTGGGTGGGGATCATTGACCGCCCGGCGAGGTAGAGGTGGTCGTCGTTGTCGACCTGCACGCACCGCACCGGCACGGACTCGATGCGCTGCACGGACGTGATGTAGCGCTTGCCGATGCGGACGGTCGACGTCGGACGCTCCTCCTTGTGGAGCAGAGCCTTGCGTTCCAGCTTGAACACGTCGTCAACGGTCGAGAAGTTGAGGATGTGGCACGTGGAGCTTGCTTCCGAGCGCCCCTTGACGCGTTTCGTCGTGCGTCCGCACCGGTAGCCGAGGCTCACGACGAGCTCGTGCACGGTGTCGGCCAACCGCTCGCTCGTCACCGCGAACTGCACGGATCCCACGCCCTTGACCACGGTGCCGTCGGTGTCCAGCAGACCGGCGAGCAGGTCCCGGCGCGCCTCCTCGGAGGCGCGGAGGTATGCGCTCGGAACGTGCTTGTCGTTCAGCACGCCGACCGTGCGCAGGAGAGCGGTGAAGGATCCGTGGTCCTGCTGGCACGCGCCGCAGAGATAGGTCCCGTGCATGACACCGTTGCAGTCGGGGCAGACGCCTCGCTCCGTCGCGGCGGCCCGGGGAGTTCGGATGCTGTAGAGCATGTTGCCCAAGGAGGTGACGGTGTAACCACGACCTTCGATCCGCATGGGGATCTCAGGGGTCTCGCAGGTGATGCGGCCGCCAGCGCTGTGACCGTCGCCCAGCCATGCCCCGAGGACGTAGGGGTCGATCGGAAGGAGGTCGTGGTGGCCCGCCAGCACTCCTGCGTTCAGCACGGCGTGGTTGGCGCGGTGCTCCGTCCCGACTCGCACCGTGCGGGCGATCTCCTCCGTAGTCACAACGGAGGCATGGATGCGCTGGTTCCTTGCCCGGTTGTAGCGGTTGTCGGCCGCCCAGCGTGATTTCCGGGCTGCTCGCGTCTCGGTCAGCCACTGGTGCTCGGCGTCGGCGACGATCACCGAGCCGTCGGAGAAGGTCACCTCGAAGCACGGTCGATCGAGCATGACGTCGGTCGCGGCGACGACCCGGGTGGGGCGACCGTCTGCGGCGTAGAGCTCGTCGCCGACGCGCACCTCTCCCATGGTTGTCCACCCGGTCGGCGTCGGAAGAGGCGTGTCGAGCGCCAGCGCCTTCCCCATGGCGGGACGAGCCGCGACGATGATCATCTGGCCCGAGTGCAGGCCGTTGGTCAGGTCGTCGAGGTCGGCGAAGCCGGTGGGCACGCCGTAGAGGCCGGCCTCCCGGTTGCCGATCGCCTCGATCTCGTCGAGGACGCCGCTCATGATGTCGCCCAGCGGCGCGTAGTCGACCGCCGCACGACGGTCGGTGACCTTGTAGACCTCGGCCTGGGCGTGGTCGACCACGTCGTCGATCTGGCCCTCACCGGCATAGCCGAGGGCGGCGATGCGGGTCCCGGCCTCGACCAGGCGGCGCAGGATCGCCTTGTCGCGCACGATCTCGGCGTAGTAGCCGGCGTTGGCGGCGATCGGCACGTTGGCCGAGAGCGTGTGGAGGTAGGGGGCGCCACCGATGCGCTGGAGCTCGCCGCGCTTGGTCAGCTCCGCGGCCACCGTGATCGGGTCGGCCGGCTCGCCGCGCCCGTAGAGGTCGATGATCGCGTCGTGGATGATCTCGTGGGCGGGGCGGTAGTAGTCCACGCCCTTGATGACGTCGACGACGTCGGCGATCGCGTCCTTCGACAGCAGCATCGAGCCGAGCACGCTCTGCTCGGCGGCGTTGTCCTGCGGGGGCGTGCGGTCACCGGCCGAGCGCGGGGCCTCGCCGGGCTCGTAGGCCGCCGGGCCGTCGCCCCAGGCCTCGTCGGTGTCGCCCTCGAAGGTGATGCTCACCGGTGCTCCCCTCAGCTGTGACTGCCCACGACGCTAGGCGCGACCACCGACATCCACTGCCGACGACGCACGTGCGGGACCCCAGCTCGAATCACTGGTCGCGCGAGACCGTACGTCGTCCCGGCCGCCCGGGGAAAGCCGGCGGAGGCCGGTTGTCCACAGGCTCTGTGGAGAACCTGGGCGCAGACGTGGAGGACACGCCGACAGCGGTGCACAGACAGTGGAGAGACCTGTGGAGAAAGTCGGCCCCAGGATCCCGACCAGTGCGCTGACCTGCGGAAACGTCGTACACACGCTGTGCAGGAAAACTATCTGCCCGACCTGTGCGTTCACCTGTCCGCCATCTGGAAGACGCCTGTTGCTTTGTCGACACGGCCGCGGGACGCCGGCCACGAGGCCCTCATCCACACCGCCATTCACAGGTAGTCCGAACGAGCTATGTACACGCGGTGGCACTCGATCGTATGGGCCTCAGAGCTGCAGCAGCGTCCGGACCACGACGCCGAGGCCGACCGCGCAGATGCCCAGCGCGGCGCCGTACCTCAGGTAGGTGCGCACCTGGCCGCCGAGGAAGCCCCGGCGCAGGGCCAGCCCCTCGAGGCGCAGCACCAGGTCGCGGGCGAACAGGCCGACCGCGGCCAGCGCGACAGCCATGCCGATCCCGAAGGCCAGCACCAGCACGAACCCGAACCACGGACGCCCCAGGGCGACGGCGGCCAGGAGCAGGAGCAGGGCCGAGGGGCTCGGGACGAGGCCGCCCACCAGGCCCATCACCCACACGCCCCCGCGCCCGGGGGTCACCTCGGGCTCCGCCGGGGCCGGAGCCTCGACGACCGTCGCCGTGGCGGTCGTCGCCCCGGCCGGCGCGTGCTCGCGGTGCTCGTCGTGGTCCCCGTCGCCGTGCCCATGTCCGTCGCCGTGCCCATGTCCGTGGCCGTGCCCATGTCCGTGGCCGTGGCCCCCACCGGACCGCAGCTGGGCCAACAGGTAGAGCCCGAGTCCCACGATGAGCAGGCCGGTGGCGAGGGTGAGCCAGGGATAGATCCGCGCCGGCACGAAGGCGCTGCTCAGCGAGACCAGCAGGCCCAGCAGCAGCACCGAGCCGGTGTGCGCCATCGTCACCGCACTGCCCACCGCGAGCGCCGAGCGGACCGAGGAGTCCCCGCGCTGGGTGAGGTAGAACGCCATGACGGTCTTGCCGTGCCCGGGCGAGAGCGCGTGCGTCGCCCCGAGGGCGAGGGCGGCGAGGACGGCCAGGCCCGCGGCGAGCCATCCGTTGTCACCGAGCAGGCTGGTGGCGCGCGACGACAGCCAGGAGCCGTCCGTCGCGCCCGGGCCGTCGTCCCCCGTGCCCGGCAGCTCGCCCGCAGGACCGCCGGTGGCGACGACGAGCGTCGCCGACGTGACGTCCAGCGGCGACTCGAGCAGGTCCTCGGGGTAGGAGGTGAGCCGCTCGCTGGTGCTCTCCGACGGGACGTCCGCGCTGGTGAGCGTCATCCCGTCACCGACCGCGGTGACCTCGCGCCAGCCCACGGAGCCCGGGGCGGTCGAGTCTTCGAAGGTGACCTCGCCGGCACCGATGTCGGCGGCGCCGGTGTAGCGGCAGGTGATCCGGGTGACCGGCAGCCCGCCCTCGCCGTCGGAGACCGACGCGTTCGCGTCCTCCAGCGCGAGGCGTACGCCGTCGCCGCCGGCCGTGATGGCCAACCCGTCGGTGGTCGTGGCGCACTCGCGCGCGGCCAGCGCCGGCAGGTCGTCGATCGCGTCGCCGAGCTGGGCGGTCGGGATCTCGGCCAGGTCGACCACGTGGTCCACCTCGATGCCGTCGGGCGCGACGAGGATGCCGGTGTAGCGGTTGACGGTGAAGTTGCCGAGGGGGTGGGCCGAGGCCGGGGCGGCGGTGACGACCAGGCACGCGAGGAGCGCGCCGAGGGCGAGCAGCAGGCGGAGGAGGGTCCTCATCGGCCGGACTCCGGTCGCGGGTCCAGGTCGGCGAGCACGCTCTCGGCCTCCGCGCGCTGCCACGGCGACAGGCCCGGGTCGAGGTCGAGCCCGCGGCGCAGGTGGGTGCGCGCGTCCGCCGTCATCCCGAGCGCAGCCTCGATCGTGCCGCGGTGGATCCAGAACCGTGCCTCGGGCGAGCCGAGCCGGGTGGCCTGCCGGGCGATCGGGAGTGCCTCCCCGTCGCGACCGCTGCGGTGCAGCGCCCAGGCGAGTGCGTCGGCGACGTGGACGCTGCGGCGCTGGTCCCACTCGGCCTGCGCCTGCGTCAGCGCACGCTCGGCGGAGCCGTGGTCGGCCTCGAAGAGGGCAGTCTCCAGGTCGGTCCCCACACCGCTCGCGGACAGCAGGTCGATGGTGGTGCGGACGACCGCGAACTGCGCGTCGGCCTCGTCGGTGCGGCCGAGGTGCAGCAGCAGCTCGCCGAGCTCGGTGAGGTACTCCGGCAGGGGCTGGCGTGCGGCCACCTCCTGCCAGGTCGCCACGGCACCCTCGAGGTCGCCCTGCGCGACCTGGAGGCGGGCGGTCGAGACGAGGGCGGGCAGGTGGTCCGGCACGGCCTCCTGCGCGACGGCGAGGCGGCGGCCGGCCTCGGCGAGGCGGCCCTGCTTGCGCAGGATGTCGGCGTAGAGGGTGAGCGTGTAGGCCTGGTCGGCACGCGAGCCGACCTCGGCCGTACGCCGCAGCAGCGCGCCGGCGCGGTCGAGGTCGCCGCGCAGCTCGAAGGCGTAGGAGTAGCGGGCCGAGACGGCGGTGCTCGGCTGGAGCCGGTCGGCGGTGCGCAGCGCCTGCATCTGCTCGTCGTACCTGCCGAGCTCGTTGAGCGCGTCGACGCGCACGGCGAGGGCGCCGAGGTCGCGCGGGTTGACCGCGAGCGCCTCGTCGGCGCTGGCCAGCGCGTCGGTGAAGTCGTGGCGGGCCGCGGAGATCGCGGCGCTGGCCGCCAGGGCGGTGAAGTTCTCGTCCGGCTCGAGCTCGAAGGAGCGGGCGACGGCCTCGTCGGCCTTGTCGTAGAAGGTGGCGTTGCCGGACACGCGGGCCTGCTCGACGTACGCCACGGCGAGGTTGGCCCACGAGACGTAGTCGGCCGGCACCCGGCGCAGGGTGTCCTGCAGCGCGGCGATGCTGGCCTCGAGGTCCTGGCCGGAGTCGGGGACGACCCGCGGGACGGACGCCGCCGGCGGGGTGGTCGACGGCGACGACGTGGTGGCCACGCCGATGCCGCCCGAGACACCGAGGACGAGTCCGATGCCGACGACGATGAGGCTCCTGCGCACGGGGACGTCCTTTCGGTGGGAGCGGTGGTGCGGCCCGGCCGCGCGACGGGGTGCCGCGCGGCCGAGCCGGTGGTGCGGTCAGTCCTTGCGGGTGCGTCGTGCAGCGCCGCCGATGCCGCCGACGAGGGCCAGGAGGCCCACACCGATGAAGGCGATGGCGCTCTGGCGACCCGGGACGACGCTCTGCAGCAGGCCCTCGGTCGAGGACTGCTTGTTCGCCGAACCACCCGCGGACGGGTGCGGGTCGGCGTTGCTGCCGCTGGCCGGGAGGGCCAGGTAGGGGAACGTCCCGCTGAACGCGGCGTCGTTGGCGTCGACGCCGTCACCGAGGTCGTTCGCCGAGCCCACGAGCTCGCCCTCGACGACCTGGAGCGCGATGTCGATGACGTCGTCACCGAGTCGGCGGCCGTTCGGGAAGCCCTGCGTGTCGCCACCGATCACGCCGAGCCGGTTGGGCTCCGCGGTGACCGGGGTCGACATGTTCAGGCGCAGCTGCTCGCTGGGCGTGACCTTGCCCTTGGCCTTGTTGAGGCCCTTGACGCCCGTGAGGAACACCGACACGAGGTCGTTGCGCGGGGTCGCCGGCGCGTCGATGCCGTAGACGGCCTCGATCAGCTTGGGCAGCTCGGGGTTGGTGACGTACTTCAGCGCGGCGCCGTCCTGCGTGGGCTTGGAGGCGTTGAACGCGTCCTTGAGCTTCAGCGGGATGACTACCTCGTTGACCAGCGGGTTGCCCAGGCGGGAGACCTGCTGGAACGTGCCGTTGGCGCCCTTCTTCTGCGTCGTGGTCCAGGTGCCGATGACCGGGTTCTTCTTCGACTTCCCGTTCTTCGCCACCCACCTCTGCGGCACCTGCAGCGCCACCGACTGGACGTTGAAGCCGGCGAGGGTGTCGTCGCCGGACTCGGAGAGGTCACCGCCGTAGAGGAGGTCGAAGACCCGCAGGTCGAGGAAGAACGGGTCCTCGGCCTGGCCGGCGAACGACTTCACGTTCTTCTTCGGGGTCGTCACCGCCTGGTCGCGCAGCGCGGGGTAGTTCGGCATGGAGGCCTTGCCGATGTTGGACGGCGCGACGCGCTTCTTGCCCACGATCGTCTTGGTCTTGCCGGACTTCTGGTTGATCCGCACCAGCTTGTAGGTCTGGTAGTAGTTCAGGTCCTTGTCGGCCAGGGACGTGACCGGGCCGGTGGCGGCCAGGAACGTGTCCTTGGTGACGTAGTGGTCCTTGAAGGTCCACCGGAAGGTCACGTCCGGCTTGGCGTCGGCGTTGTTGTCGACGTGGATGTCGTACTGCGCGTCGGTCGCGAAGCTGTAGAAGTTCGGACCGCCGGCCGGCTCCTCGAAGGGCAGCCAGTTCGCGACGAGCGTGACCGTGTTCTGCTTCTCCGGGCTGCGGAAGGCGTACAGGTCCGTGCCGTCGTACTGCGGGGTGCCCGAGATGAGCGGCGCCTCGCGGTGGCTGGACGCGCTGGCGCCCAGCGGGCCTACGCCGGCGAGGCCGACCGTGGTCAGCAGGCCGCCGGCGCACGCCAGGGCCACAGCCCCGTGCCGCTTGGTGGGTCGTGTCATGAGCGATAACTCCTTGATGTCGACCCGGGGCCTTCGGAAGGTGCTCCACCCGGGCAGCCCAGACGCCTGAGAGGGCCGGGGTGGTCTGTGTTCGGGGTCACGCCCCATCCGGATGGGTCGGTCCACCCCTGGGAGGGGGCGGATCCGCTCGGGCACCCGTCCGGAGGCGGACCTACCCTGTGCAGCGTGAAGGCCGTCGACCGGGAGATCCTGCGCCTGGCCGTCCCGGCCTTCCTCGCCCTGGTCGCCGAGCCGCTCTTCCTGCTCTCCGACGCCGCAGTCGTGGGCCACCTCGGCACCCCCGAGCTCGCAGGCCTCGGCGTCGCGGCGGTGATCCTCCAGACGGTGGTCGGCCTCTGCGTCTTCCTCGCCTACGGCACCACCGCGAGCGTCGCGCGCCACCTCGGGGCCGGCGACCTGCGCGCCGCGCTCGCCCAGGGGGTCGACGGCATCTGGCTGGCCGTCCTCATCGGGACCGTGGCCACCGTCGGCGGCGTGCTGCTCACCCCGGCGCTCGTCGGCGCCTTCGGCACCGGCGCCGAGGTGGCGGGCCACGCCGAGACCTACCTGGCGATCGCGTTCCTCGGCACCACCCCGCTGCTGGTCATGCTGGCCACGACCGGGGTGCTGCGCGGCCTCCAGGACACGCGTACGCCGCTGAAGGTGGCCGTCGCCGGCAACGCGCTCAACATCGTCCTCAACGTCTTCCTCGTCTACGGCCTCGACCTCGGCATCGCCGGCTCGGCGATCGGGTCCGTCGTCGCCCAGGTCCTCTCCGCCGCCTGGCTGGTGGCCGTGGTGGTGCGCGCTGCGCGTGAGCACGACGCCCCGCTCAGCCCGGACCGCGCCGGGATCCTCGCCTCCGCGCACGCTGCGATCGCGCTGGTGGTGCGCACGCTCGCGCTGCGCGCCTGCCTGCTCGTCGGGACGTACGCCGTCACCCGGGTCGGCACCCAGGGCACCGACGTCAGCGTCGCGACCCACCAGATCGCCATCACGCTGTGGACCTTCCTCGCGTTCGCGCTCGACGCCATCGCGATCGCCGCGCAGGCACTCACCGGTCGCGCGCTCGGCAGCGGCGACGTCGACGGCACCCGTCGGCTCACCCGCCGGATGATCCGCTGGGGGTGGGGCAGCGGGATCGTCGCGGGCCTGGCGCTGGCCGCGGTCTCGCCCTTCATCGGAGCGCTGTTCACCAGCGACCCCGAGGTGCGGTCGGCACTCGTCCCGGTCCTGCTCGTCGCTGCGCTCGGGCAACCCCTGGCCGGGGTCGTCTTCGTCCTCGACGGGGTGCTCATCGGCGCCGGCGACGGCACGTTCCTCGCGTGGGCCGGTCTCGTGGTGCTGGCGGCGTACGCCCCCGCCGCGCTCTGGGCGGCCACGCTCCCCCACGGCCTGGTCGCCGTGTGGGTCGCGATGACCGTCGTCTTCATGGGCGCCCGCGGGGTGCTGCTGTCGTGGCGTGCCCGCGGCGACCACTGGCTCGTGACCGGGACGCCCGTGCCTCGTTAGACCCGCAGACCGACGACCTGGGGGGACCATGCACCGACACCGCACCGCCGTCCGACTGGCCCTGCTCACCCTGCTGGCCGGAGCGCTCGTGCCGCTGGGCGCCGCGCCGGCCGCCGCGACCCCGGGCTGCCTCGACGAGACACCGCCGCCGGGACCGATCCCGGCGCTGCCCCTCTCCGACGGCTGCGACGACTCCACCCCGCCGGAGACGACGCTCACCGCGTCGACCACCCCCAACGCCGCCGGCTTCCTCGCAGCGTCCACGATGACCTTCACCGTCGGTGCGCAGGTGTCCGACGGTGACACCGGTCCCTTCGCTGTCGAGTGCACCCTGGCCGGGCCCGCGCAGGCGCACGACTGGCGCGCGTGCACCAGCCCCGTGACGTACGCCGGGCTGCCGGACGGCTCGTACGCCTTCCAGGCCCGCGCGGTCGACCTCGGCGACGCCGCCCGCAACCCCGACAGCCCGCTCGCCATCGGGACCGTGGCCGACACCCCCGACCTCGACCCGACGCCCGCGACGCTCGCCTGGATCCAGGACACCTCGACACCGTTCGTCTTCGTCACGAGCACGGCGTACGACGAGCAGACGCCGACCCAGCCGGTCGTCACCTCCAGCAGCGTGCCGATCCGGATCAACAGCAGCGAGCCCGGCTCCACCTTCGAGTGCCGCGACAACGACCGGGCTGTCCCCTGCACGGGCGGCCGCTTCGAGCTGTCGGCACCGGGCGCGGGTCGGCACCGGTTCACCGCACGCTCGGTCGACCGCGTCGGCAACGCCAGCGCGTGGTCGGAGCCCGTCGAGTTCTACGTGCCGACCGACCTCCGCCGGCAGCGCGGCTGGACGACGGTCCGCGGCGACGGCTACTTCCGCGGCGACGCCCTGCGGGCCACCCGCCGCGGGGCGCGACTCGTGCTCCCCCGCGCCACCGTCGGCGAGCTGCGGCTGGTCGCCGCCACCGGTCGCGGGTTCGGCAAGGTGCGCCTGCGCGTCGGGAAGCGGGACTGGCACGTGGTGAACCTCGCCGGCAAGCCCGCCTCGATGACCGAGATCACCGTCCTCGACCGCTACTCCGGCGTGCGCGCCGGCAAGGTGGTCATCGAGTCGCTGAGCAACAAGCCCGTCGTCGTCGACGCCGTCGTGGCGCGGCCGAACAGGTTCCCGTCAGCGGTCCGGACGAACAGTTCACCCGACCGGTCCTGAGTGCCGCGGACACCGTGCGGAGTTACGGCTCCGTTACGAGAAGATCTTCGGGCGTGGATTTCGTTGACACGGCGCCCCGTGTGACCTGAGATACAGGGGCTCCACCCCTCATCCCCGCCTGCACCACGTACGCCTTCGTTCTCGGGCGCGTCGTCGTGCCGTCGGGTCCATCTGTCGAACGGGAGATCCGCGTGATCCGTCGTACCATCGCGGCCGGCGCTGCCACCAGCGTCGCTGCCGCACTTCTCGTGCCGTGGGGGCCGGCTGCCAGCGCAGCCGAGTTCGACCCCGGCACGCTCCGGGCCGAGAAGGCCTCGCCTGCCAAGGCCCTCACCAAGGGCACGGTGCTCGAGCTCGGCACCGGCTCGAAGGCCGAGACCTACATCGTCCAGCTGGACGCTCCGGCCGTGCCGACCCGCGCCGGCGCGGAGAGCCGTGGCGAGGCCCGCGCCCAGTCGGAGTCGGCCTACCGTGCGGAGCTGAAGTCCGACCAGGCCGACCTGGTCTCGTCGATCTCCGGGATCACGGGCGGCAGCGCCGACGTGCTCTACCGCTACACCGAGGCGATCAACGGCATCGCGGTCAAGCTGACCCGCTCCCAGGCACAGAAGGTCTCCCGGCTCGACGGCGTCGCCGCCGTCCAGGTCGACTTCGAGCGTGAGCTCACCACCGACAAGGGCCCGGAGTGGATCGGCGCGCCGACCGTCTGGGACGGCACCAACGTGCCGGCGGGCTTCGAGGGCAACCAGGGTGAAGGCGTGATCGTCGGCATCCTGGACTCGGGCCTCAACCCGGCCAACCCGTCGTTCGCCGACGTGGTCCCCGAGTCGGAGGGTGGCGACGGCTACGACCACACCAACCCGCTCGGCGCCGGCAACTACCTCGGCATGTGCGACCCGGCCAACACCGCGCAGTACGTCGCGAACTGGGGCTGCAACGACAAGCTGATCGGCTACTACAACTTCGAGAACCCGGCGGCCGGTGGCAACCCCCGCGACGACGTCTACGACGACGACGGGCACGGCAGCCACACCGGCAGCACCACCGCCGGCAACCAGGTCGACGCCACGGCGTACGCCGCCGAGGGAACCCCCAACGAGTTCTCGGTGACGTCGACCATCAAGGGCGTCGCGCCCCACGCCAACATCATCGGCTACGACGTCTGCGACGGCGGATGTCAGGGTTTCTCCATCCTGGCCTCCATCAACCAGGCGATCCTCGACGACGTCGACGTGATCAACTACTCGATCGGCTCGGCCGCCGCGTCCAACCCCTGGACCGACCCCGACGCCGTGGCGTTCCTCAACGCCCGGGAGGCCGGCATCCACGTCGCGACCTCCGCCGGCAACGCCGGTCCCGGCGCGGCCACCCTCGGCAGCCCCGGCGACGTGCCGTGGATGACGACGGTCGGTGCGACCACCCACGACCGCAAGTACGTCGCCTCGGTCACCGACCTGGCCTCCGACGCAGGTGCCGGGCCCGCTGACGTCGCCGGCGCCGGCCTGTCCGGTCCCACGGACGGCGCCTTCCCGCTGGTCGACGCCGCGTCCATCAACAACAACGCGCTCTGCGAGGCCGGGAAGTTCCCGGCCGGCACCGACCTCGCCGGCCAGATCATCCTGTGCGACCGCGGTGTCACCGGGCGCGTCGAGAAGGGCGAGGTCGTCGCAGCACTCAACGCCGAGGGCATGATCCTGGCCAACGACGCGGCCAGCGGCGATTCCCTCAACGGTGACGCGCACGCGCTTCCCGCGGCACACATCACGTACGACGACGGTGTCGCCCTGCGGCAGTGGATGGGTTCGGTCACCGGCGAGGAGGCCGCGCTCTCCGGTTCGGTCGCCGACGTCAAGGACGAGAACGGTGACATCATGGCCGCCTTCTCCAGCCGTGGCCCCAACCGCGCCGTGTCGATGATCAGCCCGTCCGTCTCGGCCCCCGGTGTGGACATCCTCGCCGCCGCCGGCGCGGGCAACGAGGTCGTGTGGGAGTTCATCTCCGGCACGTCCATGGCCAGTCCCCACACCGCTGGCGCCCTCACCCTCCTCAAGGGCATGCAGCTCGACCTCCCGGAGGCCGAGCAGTGGAGCCCGGCCGAGGCGCAGTCCGCGCTCATGACCACCTCCGAGCGCGCGATCACCGACTCGGACGGCACGCCTGCCGACTGGTTCGACATGGGTTCGGGCCGCATCGAGCTGCGCAACGCCGCCAAGGCCGGCTTCGTCCTCGACGAGGACCTCGCCGGCTACCAGGCCGCGAACCCCGCGACCGGTGGCGACGTCCGCGACCTCAACACCGCCAGCATGGCCGACGACGAGTGCCTGCAGACGTGTGAGTGGACCCGTACGCTCACCGGCACCGCCACCGGCGCCGGCACGTGGACGGTCTCGGTCGAGAACATCTCCGAAGGTGTCACCCTCGCGACCGACGTCGACACCGTCGCCCTCACCGAGGGCGGCACCGCCGACGTCACCGTCACCGCGACGGTCGACGCCGGCATGCCGACCGACGAGTGGCTCTTCGGCACCCTGGTGCTGACGCCGCACGCCGGCTCCGAGGCCCCCGAGGCGCACCTGCCCGTCGGCGTCCTGCCGTCGGCCGGTGTGCTCCCCGAGTCGATCGACATCACCACCCGTCGTGACGCTGGCTCCCAGGCGCAGTCCGGCTTCGAGGCCATCGCCATCAGCGACCTGCAGATCGACGTCAGCGGCCTCGTTCCGGAGAAGCGCGTCGAGCTCTCGATCGTCGAGGACTCCACCAACACCGACGCCTTCGACGGCAACGGCACCAAGGTCGAGATGCTGGAGGTGCCTACCGGCGCCACCAGCCTCATCGCCGAGCTCGAGAACCCGACCGCACCCGACTTCGACCTCTTCGTCGGGACCGGCGAGGTCACCGAGGCCAACGTGATCGGCTCGAGCGCCAGCGCGGGCTCCGAGGAGTCGGTCGTGCTGGCCGACCCCGAGCCGGGCACCTACTGGGTGCTCGTGCAGAACTGGGAGGCCTCTACGGCCGGTGGCACCGACACCACCGACCTGGTGACCGCCGTGGTCGCCGGCGACCGGGGCAACCTGCGCGCCGAGGGCCCGGAGGGTCCGCTCGCGGCCGCCACTCCGTTCTCGATCCGCACCTTCTGGGACGAGGACGCGATGGAGGCCGGCCAGACCTGGCACGCCACGCTCACGCTGGGCAGCTCCCCGGCCAGCGCGGGCGACATCGGTGTCGTCCCGGTGACCGTGGAGCGCGTGGACGACGACGTGACCAAGACCGCGGACACGGCCGAGGCGGCACCGGGTGACACCATCACCTACACCGTCGAGGTCGCGCCCAACGTCACGCCCGAGGACCTGACCTACTCCCTCACCGACACGCTCCCCGAGGGCACGACGTACGTCGAGGGCTCTGCCACCGGCGGCGCCACCGCTTCCGGCGGCGTGGTGACCTGGGAGGGCACGCTCGAGTCGACCTTCGGCGACCAGGGCAGCTACAGCGTCACGAGCAGCAAGACCGACCCGTCGTGCGTCAACCCCTTCACCGGGACGGCGTCGTACTTCGACCTCTTCAACGCGACCAACCCCCCGGGCCAGATCCTCGCCCAGCCGGACTACGCCGGTGACAGCAAGATCTGGACGGCCTTCAGCGACACCACCCTCGGGTGGTACGGCGAGGCCTACCGGGGCGTCGGCTTCACCGACGACGGGTTCCTCGTCTACGGCGGCGCCGACAACGGGGCGCAGAGCGACGACGACGAGCCGTGGGTCCCGCAGGTGCTGCCGAACCCGGCGCTGCCCAACAACGTGGCGGCCGGCATGTGGCGCGACGGTCAGGTCTTCTACGACCAGGCCGCCAACTCCGGCGTCTCGTTGGCGAGTGCCTCCGGCGGCGCGGTGAAGGTCATCGAGTGGGACAACCTGGGCGGCTGGAACGCCCCGGGTGACTCCCTCGACATGCAGGTCTTCGCGTTCGCGGACAGCAACGACCTGGTGTGGGCCTACAACGACATCAAGGCCGACCTGTCGGAGGTGACGATCGGCACCGAGAACGCCGACGGCACCAACGGTCAAGCGCTGGTCAACAAGGCTGACGCGACCACCGCCATCACCAATGGCACGGTCGTGTGCATGACCTACGAGTCGCCCGTCAGCGAGCCGACCAGCTTCAGCTACCAGGTGACCGTGGACGGCGACGTCCACGAGCGCCAGCGGCTGGTCAACGAGGTCGTCCACACGACCAGCGACCCGGGCGCCAAGCCCGCGTCGACGACCCAGACGGTCGTGGTCAAGGGCGCCTCGGAGCGCAGCGAGGTCGCGCTGGCGATCAACCCGAACCGCATCGAGACCGGTCAGACGACCACGGCCACGGCCACGGTCTTCAGCGCTGGCGAGACGGCAGCCACGGGCGCGGTCGAGTTCTGGGCGGGCGACCGCCTGGCCGGCACCGGCACCCTCGACGCCACCGGCAAGGCCACGGCCACGTTGAGCGGTTTCGCCACTGCCGGGACGATCCCGGTGACCGCGAAGTACCTCGGTGACGCCGGCAACCTCGCCAGCACCTCCGCACCGGTCAACCTGGTGGTCTCGGCCCCGGGCGCACCGGCGCCGAAGGTGAAGTCGCGGCTCGACGTGGACGCACCGAAGGTGATCAAGAAGGGCAAGAAGGCCAAGCTCAAGATCGCCGTCTCCGCGCCGAAGGTCGTGCCGTCCGGCATGGTCGAGGTGACGGTCAAGGGTGCGCTCAAGAAGAAGACCTGGACGCTGACGCTCAACGAGTACGGCAAGGCCCGGCTCACGCTGCCGAAGGCGACCAAGGTCGGCAAGATCAAGGTGAAGGTCGAGTACCTCGGTGACGCCGCGGTGCTCGGCAGCAAGGACAGGCTGAAGATCAAGGTGGTCAAGAAGTGATCCTCACCTGATCCACACGGAGGGGCCGGCGGTGACACCACCGCCGGCCCCTTCGCCGTCTGCGGAACGTTTGCACCAGGGCTCGCGTCAGACCGGGGTGATGCCCGCGATCCGCCGACTGCCCCTGCTGCTGGCGACCTCCGTCCTGGTGGCAGCCTGTGGTGGCGCCGGTCCAGCCCCGGACAGCGAGGAGACAGCCGTGGACACCAGCCCATCGTCGAGCCCTCCAGCCAGCCCTTCGTCGAGCGCGCCGACCGACGTCGTGCGGGCGGTCGAGGACCTGTCCACCACCCTGCGCGTGACCACCGAGGAGGTGGAGGTGGTCTCCACCGAGGAGGTCACCTGGCGCGACGGCAGTCGCGGCTGCGCCAAGCCGGGCCAGATGTACACCCAGGCCCTCGTCGACGGGCTCAGGATCACGCTGCGCGTGGCCGGGCAGACCTACGAGTACCACTCCGGCGGCAGCCAGCCGCCCGCGCCCTGCGACGAGCCCACCGAGTAGCACGCGCAACGGCCCGCCACCTCCGGAGAGGCAGCGGGCCGTGCGGGTGGTGCGTGGTGCGTCGGGGCGTCAGGCCGGGACGACGTTGAGGGCCACCGTGGCGGACACCTCGTCGTGCAGCTTGACCGACACCTCGTGGGCGCCGAGCGACTTGATCGGGTTCGCCACGACGATCGTGCGGCGGTCGACCTTCTCACCGGAGACCTCGGTGATCGCGTCGGCGATCTCCGAGGTGGTGACGGCGCCGAAGAGGCGACCGCCCTCGCCGGCACGGACCTTCACGTTGACCGCGTTGGCCTCGAGCTTGCTCTTGACCTCCTTGGCGTGGTCCGCGTCGCGGACCGCACGGGCGGTGCGGGCAGCCTTGATCGACTCGATGGTCTTCTCGCCGCCACGGCTCCAGCGGATGCCCAGGCCACGGGGAACGAGGTAGTTGCGGCCGTAGCCGTCCTTGACCTCGACCACGTCGCCGGGGGCGCCGAGGCCGTCGACTTCCTGCGTCAGGATGAGCTTCATGTCTCGTGCTCCTCTCAGCGACCGGTGGACGTGTAGGGCAGCAGGGCGAGCTCGCGCGCGTTCTTGACGGCGATGGCCACGTCGCGCTGGTGCTGGACGCAGTTGCCGGTCACGCGACGGGCGCGGATCTTGCCGCGGTCGGAGATGAACTTGCGGAGCAGGGTGGTGTCCTTGTAGTCGACACCGGTCGCCTTCTCCTTGCAGAACTGGCAAACCTTCTTCTTGGGCTTGCGCAGAATTGCCTTGGCCATTGTGGTGCTCCCTTTCAGTGAGCCCGGCCCCGAGGCAAGTCAGGGACGGAATGGAGTTTCGAATATGTTGCTGGGTCGTTCCGGATCACGCTGAGGGGTTTCGATACGCCCTGGTCACGGCTTCGCAAGCTCAGCCGTGCGGGCTACTCAACCTGGTGACCTGACGCGGCTTCGCAGGCTCAGCCGCGGGTCCCTCAGAAGGGCGGCTCGTCGTTCCCGCCGGAGACCCCGGGCGTGGCCCACGGGTCGTTCGGCGGGGCGGACTGGCCGCCACCCTGCGGCTGGCCGCCCTGGGGCTGGCCGCCCCAGTTGCCGCCGCCGCCCTGCGAGGGAGCAGGGCTGGCCCACGGGTCGTTGCCGGCCGGCGCGGACTGACCGCCACCGCCGCCGCCACCCGAGTAGCCGCCGCCACCGCCGCCGGACCGGGTCGTCTTGGTGACCTTGGCCGATGCGGAGCGCAGCGACGGGCCGACCTCCTCGACGTCGATCTCGAAGACGGTGCGCTTCTCACCCTCGCGGGTCTCGTACTGACGCGACTTCAGGCGACCCTGGACGATCACGCGCATGCCCCTGGTGAGGGACTCGGCGACGTTCTCCGCGGCCTGCCGCCACACCGCGCATGCAAGGAACAGCGTGTCGCCGTCCTTCCACTCGTTGGTCTGGCGGTCGAAGGTGCGCGGGGTCGACGCGATCCGGAAGTTCGCGACGGGTGCCCCCGAGGGGGTGAACCGCAGCTCCGGGTCGTCGACCAGGTTGCCGACAACGGTGATCGTGGTCTCGCCTGCCATGTCAGGTCTCCTCAGAATGTCCTGCTGTGCCGGTGGTTCCGGGGGGTGCTCCCGGTGCGCTGCCCATCAAACAGGCAGCGACCGACAGCGGGAAGTGTCTTTCCACAGATGCCGCGAGGGCGATCAGTGGGCGTCGGGACGCATGACCTTCGTGCGCAGGATCGACTCGTTCAGCGTGAGCTGGCGGTCGAACTCCTTGACCGTCGCGGGCTCGGCCGTCAGCTGGACGACGGCGTAGATGCCCTCGGCGTTCTTCTTGATCTCGTACGCCATCCGGCGACGACCCCACACGTCGACGGACTCGACCGAGCCGCCGTCCTTGCGGATCACGTTGAGGTACTTGTCGAGCGACGGCTCGATGGTGCGCTCGTCGAGACTCGGGTCGAGGATGACCATCACTTCATAGGCACGCATAGCGGTCTCCACCTCCTCTGGGCTAGAGCGGCCACGGGCTTTCCGTGGCAGGAGGGACTGTGCGTTCGCGGCGCAGGTACGACGTTGGGTCGTGGCGCCACGTTCGTGCTGTGTCGCCCGGAGGCAACCGGAGAAAGATACCAGCGCTCGGGCCACCCGTCGGAATCGTTGCGGAGAGGGCCCGCAGGGCCTGTGGACGAGCCCCGCGCGGCAGGCCGGCGAGGGGCTAGCGTCGGACGGTGCCCACAGCAGCACCGTCCCGCACCTCCGCCGTCGTGGCGGGGCGCTACGTCCTGCTCGACCAAGTGGGCACCGGCGGGATGGGCTCGGTCTGGAGGGCGTACGACGAGCGCACTCGCTGCCACGTGGCGGTCAAGGTGCTCGGCCAGCACAGCTCGGCGCTCCTGGCGCGCTTCGTGCGCGAGCAGGCGGTGCGCGTGCGCCACCCGCACGTGGTCGCGCCCCAGGGCTGGGCGGCCGAGGACGACCTGGTGGTGCTGGCCATGGAGCTGGTGGCAGGCGGCTCCGTCGCTGACCTGCTGCGCGAGCACGGTCCGCTCGACGCCGGCACGGTCGCGCTGCTGCTCGACCAGCTGCTCACGGGCCTGGCCGCCGTGCACGCCGCCGGACTGGTGCACCGCGACGTCAAGCCGGCCAACCTCCTGCTCGAGGCGACCGGGGACGGTCACCCGCACCTGAGGCTCGGCGACTTCGGCGTGGCGGCCCCGATCGCCGACCGTCGCTTCACCACCGTCCCCGGCGCGATCGGCACCGACGGCTACATGGCCCCCGAGCAGGCGCGGGGCGCGCCGCCCGAGCCCACGCAGGACCTCTACGCCGTGGGCCGGGTGGCCCTCGACCTGATCACCGGCCTGCCGCCGACCCACCAGGGCGACGTCCCGTCGCACCCGCTCCGCCCCCTCGTCGAACGCCTGCTGGTCCCCGACCCCGAGCAGCGGCTGGCCACCGCCGAGGCGGCGCTGCGACTGCTGCGCCGGCTGCCGGTGCCCGATGCCGACCCACCCCCGGTCCCCGACCGCCTCGGACCGGCCCCGCGCCGGCGGCGTACGCCTGCGCTCCCGGCCGAGGTCGACTGGGCGGGGTGGGCGGCGGTGACGGGCCTCGTCGCCGTGGTCGTCGGCTGTCTGTGCGTCCTCCTAGGCTGGACGCCATGACCTCCCAGCAGTCCGCACTCCCCGTCGGGGCCCACGTCGACCAGACCGACCCGGTCGCCGAGGCGCTCGCCCGCGGGACGTTGCTGGTGCAGTTCTTCCTCGGCGACCCGCAGGGCTACAAGGGTCCCGAGGTGCGCTTCGAGGGTGGCGCCACCGCGCTGCGGGCCGCGGCGCAGGAGGCGGGTGTCGACCTCTACGTCCACGCCCCCTACATCGTCAACGTCGCCACGACCAACAACCGGATCCGGATCCCGAGCCGCAAGCTGCTCCAGCAGCACATGGACGCCGCGGCCGAGATCGGCGCGAAGGGGCTCATCGTCCACGGCGGCCACGTCAACAAGTCCGACGACCCGGCCGTCGGGTTCGACAACTGGCGCAAGGCGATCGAGGCCACCGACCTCAAGGTGCCCCTCCTCATCGAGAACACCGCCGGCGGCGACAACGCGATGGCCCGCCACCTCGACCGGATCGCCGGCGTCTGGGACGCGATCTCCTCGGCCGAGGGCGCCGAGCAGGTCGGGTTCTGCCTCGACACCTGCCACGCCTGGGCCGGCGGCATCGAGCTCGGTGACGCGGTCGAGCGGATCCGCGCCATCACCGGGCGCATCGACCTCGTCCACGCCAACGACTCACGCGACGACTTCGACTCCGGTGCCGACCGCCACGCCAACTTCGGCCAGGGCCGCCTGCCCGCCGACGAGTTCGCCGGGGTCGTCCGCGAGGCCGGCGCCCCCGTGATCTGCGAGACCCCGGGCGGCGCGGCCGAGCACGTCGCCGACTTCGCCTGGCTCCGCGAGCACCTCTGAGGAGCTCGGGCGAGGAGGTGCAAGAACTTCTTGACAGAATTTCTGCCCGACGTGCAACCGAATCGGCCCACGGCGCGTCTGTAGTCACGAAGGGGCCAGACACGTACGGGGGTCGTGCCTGGCCCCTTGTAGCCTTCTCGGGGTGACGACCCCCCTGAGCCTGCGCCCGATCTCCGCGCACGAGCACCGCGAGTTCATCGCTGGCCGGTCGTCCGCCAGCTTCCTCCAGACGCCCGCCTGGGCGAGCGTGAAGTCCGAGTGGCGCTCGGAGTCGGTGGGCTGGTCGCGCGGCAGCGAGCTGGTCGGCGTCGGCCTCGTCCTCTACCGCCAGCTGCCCAAGGTCAAGCGCTACCTCGCCTACCTCCCCGAGGGCCCGGTCATCGACTGGTCGGGCGACGACCTCGAGGCCTGGCTCACCCCGCTCGTCGCGCACCTGAAGGCGCAGGGCGCCTTCGCGGTCCGGATGGGACCGCCCGTGGTCACCCGCCGCTGGTCGGCCGAGCAGGTCAAGGCCGGCATCGCCGACGAGTCCGTACGCCGCCTCGGCGACGTACCTCCCCTGGAGCGGTCGCAGGACGGCGCGTGCGTGATCGCCCAGCTCCACGAGCTCGGCTGGCAGCAGCAGGGCACCGAGGGCGGGTTCTCCGCCGGGCAGCCGCAGTTCAACTTCCAGATCCCGCTGGTCGACGCCGAGGGCGCGCCGCGGAGCGAGGCCGACGTGCTCTCGGGCATGAACCAGCTCTGGCGCCGCAACATCAAGAAGGCGGACAAGGCCGGCGTCGAGGTCACCCTGGGCGAGCGCGGCGACCTCAAGGCCTTCCACGACCTCTACGCCCACACCGCGGAGCGCGACCACTTCACCCCGCGCCCGCTCTCCTACTTCGAGACGATGTACGACGCGCTCGCCGCCGAGGACCCCGACCGGATCCAGCTGTGGCTGGCCCGCCACGAGGGCGACCTGGTCGCGGCGACCATCGCCATCCGGGTCGGCACCCATGCCTGGTACTCCTACGGCGCCTCGTCGACCGAGAAGCGCGACGTCCGCGGATCCAACGGCGTGCAGTGGGCGATGATCCGCCACTCCCTGGCCGCCGGCGCCCACGTCTACGACCTGCGCGGCATCACCGAGACCCTCGACGCCGACGACCCGCACGTCGGGCTGATCCAGTTCAAGGTCGGCACGGGCGGCGAGGCGGTCGAGCACGCCGGCGAGTGGGACCTGCCGATCAACCGGGCCATCTACAAGGCCTTCCAGCTCTACCTCGCCTGGAGAGGGTGAGGAGCCGATGAGCCTCACCCTGACCGTCGACGGGGAGCGGTGGCGCGCCCACCTCCTCGCGACCGCGACCAAGAACCCCGGCATCGTCCCGGTGGCCAAGGGCAATGGCTACGGCATGACGCTGGGCCGGCTCGCGCGCCGCGCCCAGTGGCTCGCCGACCACGCCGAGCAGACCGGCGCCCGCCTCGACCTGCTCGCGGTCGGCACCTACGACGAGGTCGAGCAGGCCACCAGCCGCTACGACGGCGACGTCCTGGTGCTCACCCCGTGGCGTCCCTTCGGCGCCGCGCTCGCCCTCGACCCGCGGATCGCCTCGCGGGTCGTGCACACCGTGAGCCGGCCCGAGGACCTGGCCGCGCTCCGCGCGCACCACCCCGGCGCGCGCTTCCTGCTCGAGCAGCTCACCTCGATGCGACGCCACGGCATGACGCGCCGCGACCTCGCGACGGCGGCCGAGTACGTCGGGGAGCACGGTCACTCGAACGGGCTGCGGGGCGTCGCCATGCACCTGCCCCTCAACACGACCTCCCACCTCGGCGAGGTGAGCCGGCTCATCAACGACATCGTGGCCTCGGGCCTGCCCACCCGCACGGTGTTCGTCTCCCACCTCACCCACGACGAGCACGCCCGGCTGGCCACGACCTATCCCGACTTCACCGTCCGGCCCCGCATCGGCACCGACCTCTGGCTCGGCGACCGCGGGGCGCTGAAGGTCGGGGCCACCGTGCTCGACGTGCACGAGGTCGAGCGCGGCGACGTCTTCGGCTACCGCGGCCGCAGCGTCCCCAAGCACGGCCACATCGTGGTGGTCAGCGGCGGCACCGCCCACGGCATCGGCCTCGAGGCGCCGACCGGCGACCAGTCGCTCAAGGCCAGGGCGGCCACCCTGGCGCGCGGTGGCCTCGACGCGGTCGGCTTCGTGCGCTCGCCCTTCTCCATCGACGGCAAGCAGCGGCTCTTCGCCGAGCCGCCGCACATGCAGGCGTCGATGCTCTTCGTGCCCTCAGGCGCGCGGGTGCCCCGCATCGGCGAGGACATCGAGGTGCGGGTCCGCTTCACCGCGACCGAGTTCGACCGCGTCGTCATCACCTGAGGCGTCGCGCAGCACGGCGACCACCAGCCAGACCAGGCCGGCCACCCGCATCACCACCGCCAGCCAGTAGGCCCGCGCGTCGTCGGCGATCGTCGGCACGAGCGCCTGCCCGACGTACCACCCGGTGATGACCCAGCCGAGCAGGTGCAGGGCCTGCCACACCAGCAGGTCGCGCCAGCGGCGTACGGCGATCGCGGCCAGCGGCAGCACCAGCAGCGCCGACTCCGGAGGGGCCGACGGCGCCACCACCAGCGCCGCCGCGAGCAGCACCAGGCCGACGCGGGCAGCGGTGACCGGGCCCGACCCGGCGCGGCGCACGAGCCGCCAGGCCGCCACGGCGGCCAGCGCGAGCACGAGCAGCTGGACGACCGCACGCGTGGCGCGGGACCCCCCGACACCGGACTGCTCCAGCAGGAGCCAGATCGAGCCGAGGTCCGGGTCCTCGGTGGTGCCGCGGCCGGGCAGCGTGACCACGACGTACGCCGCTGCTGCCGCGACGAGGGCGTCGACGCGGTCGCGCAGCCGGCCACCGACGGCGACCACGCCGACGAAGGCCACCGCGACCGGGAGCGCGAACGCCGCACCGATGCCGGCGCCGACGCCGGCCACCCAGGCGCGGCCGGTCGTCCAGCCCCACAGGAGCACGGCGACGCCGACGGCGGCGACGAGCTCCCACGAGAGCCAGTGCACGAGGAGGACCGGGCTGAGTGCCCAGCCGGCCGCCGCCCACGGGCGACGGCGGTCGACCCGGGTCAGCAGCGCCGTGGCCAGGAGGGCGAGCGACGCCAGCAGCACGGCGAGCGCGGCCGTGGTCGCGACCGTCCCGGTGCCCGGCCCGAGGGCGGCCAGCCTCTCGAGCCACGAGGCGACACGCGGCGGGGTCGAGGCGTCGACGGGGGCGCCGGCCAGGTTGCTCCAGCAGAGCTGGGCGAAGGGCTGGTCGGCCTTGCTCCACCCCGAGGGCACGCACGCGCCCTTGCTGAGCATGCCGAGCGCCAGGACGACACCGGTGGCGCCGAGGAGTACCCGCGAGGCGTCCCACCAACGGTGGGCGGTGGCGTGGTCACCGACGGGCCCGCCGACGACCTCCGACATGGTCGCGACGACCGGGTCGGTGCGACTCGGCGCGTCACGGTCCCGGGCGTGCACCGCCGACCTCAGGGCCTGGTGTCGATGAGGGCCGGCCGCTGCTGGACGCGGCCGACCGGCGTCGGGGTCTCCGTCGGCGGGGGCACCGGGGTCGTGGGCACCGGCGTCGGCACCGGCGTCGGCGTCGGCGTCGGCACCGGCGTGGGCACCGGCGTCTCGGTGGGGACGGGCGTCTCCGTCGGCAGCGGGGTCTCCGTCGGCGTCTCGGTCGGCTCCTCCGTCGGGATCTCCACCGTGGGCGTCTGGGTCGGGGTCGGGGTCCGCGTGGGCTGCGACGTCGACGGGGGCGGCGGCGGCGGGGTGTAGGTGTCGGACCCGTCCGGTGCGTCACCGTCGACGTAGACCGGCTCCGGGAAGTCCTCGACCTCCATGCCCTCCATCACGCGCTGCATGATCGCGGTCCAGGTCTTGGCGGGGTAGTTGCCGCCGAAGTAGCCGGAGCGCCCGTCGGAGCTCGTGGGGAGCCACAGGTCGGCGCCGTCGGGTCGGGGCAGGTCGAGACCCTCACGACCCTTGCCCCGGACGTACATCACCGCGGTGGACATCTGGGGCGTCATGCCGACGAACCACGACGACGAGACGTCGTCGTCGCCGTTGGTCGCGGTGCCGGTCTTGCCCGCGGCGGGGCGCCCGAGGGCGAGGGCCTCGGTGCCCGAGCCTGACTGCACCACCTGCTGGAGGGAGTAGGTCACGTCGGCCGCGATGTCGGGGTCCACGGTCTCCTTGCTGCGCTTCGGCGCCTCGTAGAGGACCTCGCCGTTCTTGTCGACGACCTTCTTCACGACGTGGACCTCGTTGCGCACGCCCTCGTTGGCGAGGGTGGCGTAGGCGTTGGCCATGTTGATCGGGCTGACCTGCGCGGTGCCGAGGGTGACGCCGACGTTCTCCTGGAAGTCGATCGACTTGCGCGGGATGCCCCACTTCTGGGTCTCGTTGCCCGGGATGCCGAGGTCCTCGGCGGCCTGGATGACCTTCTGCGGGCCGTCGTCCATCGAGTCGACCATGTCGACGTAGGCGGTGTTGACGGAGTTCTCGGTGGCGTCGAGCATCGACACGGCCGAGCCGTAGTCGGTGTCGCCCTGGTTGCCGAACTCCGTGCCGGCGATGTCGATGGGGCTGTTGCCCTCGAAGGTGTCGTTGAGCGAGAAGCCGTCGCGGATCGCGGCGACGTTGGTCGCGGCCTTCATCGTGGACCCGGACATGCCGCCGGCCTCGGCCCAGTTGATCTGGGACTCGAGGTAGTCCTGGCCGCCGTAGAAGCCGAGCAGCTCACCGGTGCTGGTGTCGACGGTCGCCGCGGCGACGTGGAGGTCCTTGTTGCCGGCCGGACCGGGCATCCCGGCGTCGGGACGCTGCTCGTTGACGGCCTCCTCGACGTCGGCCATCACCTGCGGGTCGAAGGTGGTGGTGATGCGGAGGCCACCGCCGTCGATCTCCTCCTCCGAGGCGATGCCGCGGGCGAGGATCTCCTTCTTCACCAGCGAGAGCATGTGGCCCTTCTGGCCACCGAACTGGCTCTGCGCCGCGACCTTGGGGAACTTCGGCAGCCGCTTGAGCGCCTTGTCGCGCTCCTCGGTGGTGATGGAGCCCATCTCGGCCATGCTGTCGAGGACGTACTCGTAGCGGACCTTGAGGTCGTTCTTGGCCTCCTTGCCGTTGGCCGGGTCGTACCTCGTCGGGTTGTTCAGCACCGTGGCCAGGACCGCGGCCTCGCGGAGGGTGAGCTCGCTGGCCGGGTGGTCGAAGAAGGCCTTCGAGGCCGCCTGGATGCCATAGGCACCGCGGCCGAAGTAGATGGTGTTGAGGTAGCCCTCGAGGACCTCGGACTTGCTGAGCTGCTGCTGGATCTTGAGCGAGACGACCGCTTCACGGATCTTGCGCTTGTAGCTCTGCTCGCTGGTCAGGTAGAGGATCTTCACGTACTGCTGGGTGATCGTCGAGGCACCCTGGCGGTCGTTGCCGCTGGCATTGGAGAAGAAGGCGCGGAGGATGCCCTTGGGGTCGATGCCCTTGTCGGTCCAGAAGGTGCGGTTCTCCGCGGCGACCACGGCGTCCTGCATCGTCTGCGGCATCTCGCCGAGCGGGATGGACTCGCGGTTCTGGTCCTCGTAGTAGGTGCCGAGCTGCCGCTTGCCGTCGGCGTAGTAGACGAAGGTCGTCTGCGCCTGGAACGCCGAGTTGGGCGTGGGGATGCTGATCGCCTGGTAGAGCACCACGACGACACCGCCCAGGACGAGCGCCCCGACCACACCGAGGACCGCGAGGACCTTGACGACCTTGGCCGCGCGCTGCTTCGGCGTACGCCGCGCCTGGGGCCGTCGGGTCTGTGCCGGTCCGGTGGCTCTCCGCTTCTTCTGAGTCACCGGTCAAGGGTACGGGGACCGATGGGCCATCCTTGATTCGTCACCGGCGGATATATCGGTACGATAGGTCTCATGGCACGTCGTGGCGACACCATCGAGCTCGCAGTCCTCGGACTGCTGCACGAGGGACCCATGCACGGCTACGAGCTGCGCAAGCGGCTCAACCTGATGCTCGGATGGGGTCGGGTGCTGTCCTACGGCTCGCTCTACCCGGCGCTCAAGAAGATGTTGCGCGCCAACCTCATCACCGAGGTCGCCGCCACCACCACGTCGACGAGTCGTCGTCCACGCATCACCTACGAGGTCACCGAGGCCGGCAACGAGCACTTCCAGCGGCTCATGTCGGAGGTCGGTCCCACCGCGTGGGAGGACGACAACTTCGACATCCGGTTCGCGTTCTTCTCCTCCACCGACATGGAGATCCGCCTCCGCGTCCTGGAGGGTCGGCGCTCGCGGCTGCAGGAGCGGCTCGCCCGCGTGCAGGGCGAGCTCGAGCGCACCCAGGCCGAGGTCGACCGCTACGCCGCCGAGCTCCAGCGCCACGGCGTGGAGTCGGTCGAGCGCGAGGTCCGGTGGCTCTCGGACCTGATCCGTGCCGAGCGCGGCGACGGGGCACCGACCCCGCCGACCGCCCCGTCACCTGCACCGTTCACCACCCCGCGGGCCGCCGGCGGCGTCCCGACCACCAACGACTGACCACCAGTCAGCGAGACACGCAGAGAGAAGGAGAGCCCCATGGGTTCGGTACGAGTAGGGATCGTGGGAGTCGGCAACTGCGCGACCTCCCTCATCCAGGGCGTTGAGTACTACAAGGACGCGGACCCGACCGGGACCGTTCCGGGGCTCATGCACGTCGTCTTCGGCGACTACCACGTCAAGGACGTCGAGTTCGTCGTCGCCTTCGACGTCGACGACAAGAAGGTCGGCAAGGACCTGTCCGAGGCCATCAACGCCTCGGAGAACAACACGATCAAGATCGCCGACGTCCCGACGCTGGGCGTCGAGGTCAAGCGCGGCCCGACCCTCGACGGTCTCGGCAAGTACTACCGCGCCACCATCGAGGAGTCCGCGGCCGAGCCGGTCGACGTCGTCCAGGCGCTCAAGGACGCCGAGGTCGACGTCCTCGTGTCCTACCTCCCGGTGGGCTCGGAGGAGGCCGACAAGTTCTACGCCCAGTGCGCCATCGACGCCGGCGTCGGCTTCGTCAACGCGCTGCCCGTCTTCATCGCCTCCGACCCGGTCTGGGCCAAGAAGTTCGAGGACGCCGGCGTCCCGATCGTCGGCGACGACATCAAGAGCCAGGTCGGTGCCACCATCACCCACCGCGTGATGGCGAAGCTGTTCGAGGACCGCGGCGTCGCGCTGGACCGCACCTACCAGCTCAACGTCGGCGGCAACATGGACTTCAAGAACATGCTCGAGCGTGAGCGCCTGGAGTCCAAGAAGGTCTCCAAGACCCAGGCCGTGACGTCGAACCTGACCGGCGAGCTCGCCGACAAGATCGACAGCCGCAACGTCCACATCGGTCCCTCCGACTACGTCGCGTGGCTCGACGACCGCAAGTGGGCCTACGTCCGCCTCGAGGGTCGCGCCTTCGGTGACGTCCCCCTCAACCTCGAGTACAAGCTCGAGGTCTGGGACTCCCCGAACTCGGCCGGCATCATCATCGACGCCGTCCGCGCCGCCAAGATCGCCAAGGACCGCGGCATCGGCGGCCCGATCCTGCCGGCCTCGGCCTACCTGATGAAGTCCCCGCCGGTGCAGATGGCCGACGAGGTCGGCCGCGCCGAGCTCGAGAAGTTCATCGCCGGCGAGTGAGCCACCGCGTCACCCGACGCAGGCACTGACGCAGGCCCCGTCCCCCTTCGCGGGGGGCGGGGCCTGCCTGCGTCCCGGGGTCCGCGCGCCCGTACGCTCGCCCGCGTGAGAGCTCGCACCCCCCTCGTCGTCGGATTCGATCTCGACCTCACCCTGATCGACACCGCGGCCGGGTTCCGGCAGGTGCTGGAGGTGCTGGGCGACGAGCTGGGCGTGGAGTTCCCCCTGGAGGAGATGACCGCCCGGCTGGGTCCGCCGCTCGACCACCTGCTCGCGCCCTACCTCCTGCCCGAGCAGGTCGCCCCGGCCGGCGACCGGTTCCGGGCGCTCTACCCCGACCACGCGATCACCACCGTCCCGGCGCTCCCCGGCGCGCACGAGGCGTTCGAGGCGGTGCGCGCCCGCGGCGGGCGGGTGCTCGTGGTCACCGGCAAGTACACCCCCAACGCACAGCTCCACCTCGACCACCTCGGTCTCTCCTCCGACCACCTCGAGGGATGGGTGTGGGGCGTGGGGAAGGCCGACGTGCTGCGGCGCGAGGGCGCGCTCGCCTACGTCGGCGACCACGTCCACGACGTCGAGGGGGCCCGGGCCGCCGACGTGCTCAGCGTGTCGGTGCTGACCGGCGGCTGCACCCGCGAGGAGCTCGTGGCAGCCGGCACCGACGTCGTCCTCGACGACCTGCTGGCGTTCCCGGACTGGCTCGACGCCCACCTCGCCGCGCGCCCGTCCTGATCCGGGGTCAGCGCCCGGCCCACCACGCGCGGAGCGCGGCCTCGGCCTCCTCGGGCGACTTCGGCCCCTCCTCCATGCGGAGCTCCAGCAGGAAGGCGTAGGCCTGGCCGACCTCGCGGCCGGGGCCGATGCCCAGGATCGTCATGATCTGGTTGCCGTCGAGGTCCGGGCGGATCGAGGCCAGCTCCTCCTCCTCGCCGAGCCGCGCGATGCGCTCCTCCAGCGAGTCGTAGGTGCGGCGCAGCCGGTCGGCCTTGCGCTGGTTGCGGGTGGTGCAGTCGGCGCGGGTGAGGATGTGCAGCCGCTCGAGCTGGTCGCCGGCGTCGCGGACGTAGCGGCGTACGGCGCTGTCGGTCCACTCCCCCGAGCCGTAGCCGTGGAAGCGTAGGTGCAGCTCGACGAGCGTGGACACCGCGTCGATGTCCGAGTTGGAGAACCGCAGCGCCTTCATCCGCTTGCGGGTGAGCTTGGCACCGACCACGTCGTGGTGGTGGAAGGTGACGATGCCGCCGGCCTCGAAGCGACGGGTGCGTGGCTTGCCGACGTCGTGCATGAGCGCGGCGAAGCGGGCGACGAAGTCGGGGCCACCTCCCAGGCGGTGCTCCAGGTCGATCGACTGCTCGAGGACCGTCAGGGTGTGCTCGTAGACGTCCTTGTGGCGGTGGTGCTCGTCGCGCTCGAGCGCCAGCGCGGGCAGCTCGGGCAGCACGTGCTCTGCCAGTCCGGTCTCGACGAGCAGCGTGAGGCCGAGCCGCGGGTGCGGGGCGCAGACCAGCTTGACCAGCTCGTCGCGCACCCGCTCGGCGGAGATGATCTCGATCCGCGCGGCCATCGCGGTCATCGCCTCGACCACGTCGGGGGCGACGGAGAAGCCGAGCTGGGCGGCGAAGCGCGCGGCGCGCATCATCCGCAGCGGGTCGTCGGAGAAGGACTGCTCCGGCGTGCCGGGCGTGCGCAGGACCCGCTCGGCGAGGTCGACGATGCCGCCGTGCGGGTCGACGAACTCTCGGCTGGGCACGCGCACCGCCATCGAGTTGACCGAGAAGTCGCGTCGGCCGAGGTCGCCGGCGAGCGAGTCGCCGAACGACACGTCGGGGTTGCGGGAGGCCGGGTCGTAGGTCTCCGAGCGGTAGGTGGTGATCTCCACCTGCCACTCGCCCTTGCGGCACCCGATCGTGCCGAAGTCGCGCCCCATGTCCCAGACCGCGTCGGCCCACCCGGCCACGAGCCGCTCGGTCACCTCGGGGCGGGCGGAGGTGGTGAAGTCGAGGTCGTTCTGGAGGCGGCCGATCATCGCGTCGCGCACCGGGCCACCGACCAGCGCCAGCTCCTCGCCGGCCCCGTCGAACAGCGCGCCGAGCTCGTCGATGACCGATCCGATGCGCGTCAGCTCCGCGCCGACGCGGCGCTGGATCTCGACGATGGTGAGGGGCTCAAGGACGGCGTCGGACACGACAGGCCACTCTACGTGCCGGTCCGGGACCACCGAACATCTAACATCGGTGCGTGCCCCGCCCGTCGTCCTTCCGCGCTGCCCTGGCGGGGCTCCTGACCCTCGGCGCGGCCGCGAGCGGCGCGCTGGCACCGGCGTACGCCGCCCCGGCCGAGGAGCCCGACCCGCTCCTGGTGCACATCGACACGATCAGCCCCGAGCTGCCGCGCAACGGCGACGTCGAGATCACCGGCACCGTCACCAACGTCAGCGACGAGACCTTCACCCGGATCAACCTGCACGCCTTCTCCTCCCAGGCGCCGATCCCGACCGCCACCGCGCTCGCGGAGTCGGTCACCATCGACCCCGCCGAGTACGTCGGCCAGCGGGTGACCGTGCCGGGCACGTTCGCCACGGTCGACGAGCTCGAGCCCGGGGAGACCGCCTCCTTCACCGACACCGTGCCCGTGGAGCTGCTCGAGGTGCCCGACGAGGAGGGCGTCTACTGGATCGGCATCCACGCCCTGGGCGACAGCTCGGTCCCGCGCGACGCCGTCGCTGACGGCCGCGCCCGCACCTTCATCCCGCGCCGCCCGTCGGGCGACGCCACCCAGGAGGCGTCGGTGATCCTGTCGGTCCGCGGGCGGGTCTGGTACGCCGCGGACGGCACGATCGGCGGCACCGAGCGGTGGGCGCGGCGGCTGGAGGAGGGCGGCAGCCTCGACGCGGCCCTCGACATGGCCGACTCCGCCGGCGCCGCGCCGTACAGCTGGCTCGTGGATCCCGCGGTGCTCGTCGCCCTGCGCCGGCTCTCCTTCGGCAACCCCACGCGCAGCATCGCACCGGACGAGAACGTGCCCGGGCAGGAGCCGACGCCCACGGAGACGCCGACGGAGGACGAGGGGGGCGAGTCCCCGGAGTCCACGCCCGAGTCCGAGGAGACCCTCACGCCACCCTCGACGGGAGAGGATCCCGAGCTCACCGAGGACGAGGCGCTCCTCGCCACTGCCGCCACCGAGTGGCTCGTCCGCTTCAAGGCCCTGGTGGACACCCAACCGCAACCGGTGCTGACCCTGCCCTTCGGGGACCTCGACGTCTCGGCGGCGGTGCGCAACGACGCGACGAGGTACGCCCAGGCGGTCGCGCGCAGCGCCGAGGTGATGACGGGGCTGGAGCTGCCCACGCAGCCCGCCGTGGCACCGGCGGCCGACCGGTTGAGCCCCGAGGCGATCGCTGCGACGTCCACCGACACCGTGATCCTGCTGGGTGACAACGCCTTCCTCCTGCCGCCCACCACCCCGAACTCGGTCGTCCGGCTCCTCGGCCACAAGGTGGTCGTCACCAGCACCGGCGCGGAGTCCGGTGGCCCCGGGCCGACCGCCGCCACCGATCCCCTCGCGCTGCGCCAGCGACTGCTGAGCGAGGCCGCGCTGCGGCTGACGGCCGACGACACCGCCCCGCTGGTCGTGACCCTCCCGACCGTCTGGCGCGGCGAGGACGCTGCGTCCTTCTTCTCCGAGCTCGACCGCCCCTGGCTCGACCTCGTGCCGGTCGCCGAGGTCGCCGAGCGCGGAGCGGTCGGGGTGAAGGCCTCCAGCCTCTCCTACACCGAGACCGACCGTGAGGCCGAGCTGGGCGCGCTGGCGTTCGCCGCGGCCGAGCGTGCGACGGACGCCTCCACCCTCCTCGAGCGCGTGCTCACCCTGCAGACCACGATCGAGCAGCAGGTCCGCGACGAGGTGATGGTGACCCTGTCGGAGCAGCACCGCGCCCGACCTCGCCTGGCGCTGCGCGCGGCCGGGCGCGTCGAGCGGGCGCTGGAGGACGACCTCGCCAAGATCACCGTCGAGGCGCCGACCGCCGTCACGCTGTCCAGCGACGCCGGGCCCTTCCCCACCACCGTGGTCAACGGGCTCGACCAGCCGGTGACGGTGCAGGTCCGGGCGACCACGGACGGTGAGCTCACCGTCACCGGCGACGGCGAGCGAGAGCTGGGTCCCCAGGCGCGGAGCGTGATCCGCTACGAGGCGACGGCCGCCCGGGCGGGCGTGCACAGCGTCCGGCTCGTCGTCACCAGCATCGACGGGGAGCCCCTCGGCTCCAGCGACGTGCTGCCGGTCCGCGCCGCGCGGGTCAGTGCCCTCATCTGGATCGTGATGGCCCTCGGCGCCCTCGTCCTGTTCGGCATGATCGGCTATCGCCTGCCGGGCCAGATCCGCCAGCGCCGGGCCGAGCTCGCGGCCGCCGAGGCCGCCGCCGAGCCGGCGGACGAGACCACCCGTGACGCCGAGGGGCATCCCACCGCGACGGGGGCCGACGCGGCCCCGGAGCGCGCATGACCGAGCAACGGATCCTGGCCTCCTCGGCCGTGATGGCCGCCGGCACCGTCTTCTCCCGGGCCTCCGGCTTCATCCGCAGCGCGCTGCTGGTCGCGGCGCTCGGCGCCGCGCTGCGCGCCGACCTGTTCACCATCGCCAACACGCTGCCGAACATGGTCTACATCCTGCTGGCGGGCGGCATCTTCAACGCCGTGCTCGTGCCGCAGCTGGTGCGGCGGATCAAGGCCGACCCCGACGGCGGCGACGCCTACGCGAGCCGGGTCATCACCCTGTCGGCGCTCTTCCTCGGCGTCGTCACCGTGCTGCTGGTCGTGCTCGCTCCACTGCTGCTGCGGGTCTACCTCGACGACCGCATGCTCGAGCCGGACCGCGTCGCGCAGCTCGAGACGATCGTCGACCTCACGCGGTGGTGCCTGCCGCAGGTGTTCTTCTACGGCATGTACGTCCTGGTGGGGCAGGTGCTCAACGCGCGCGGCCGCTTCGGCCCGATGATGTGGGCGCCGATCGCCAACAACCTCATCGCGGTGCTGATGCTCGTCGGCTACCTCGTGGTGTGGGGGAAGATCGGTGAGGGTCCCGAGCAGTACGAGGCGCTCAGCACCGCCCAGGAGGTCGTGCTCGGCGTCGGGTCGACCCTCGGCATCGTCGCCCAGTGCCTGGTGCTCGTGCCCTACCTGCGGGCCTCGGGCTTCACCTACCGCCCGCGCTTCGACTTCCGCGACCCCGAGCTGCGCCACACGCTGTCCCTGGGCATCTGGACCGTGCTGTTCGTGATCGTCACCCAGGCGGCGTACCTCGTGGTCGTGCGGCTGGCCTCCGGCGGCACCGCCAACGGCGGCGACGGCACCGGCCTGACGGTCTACAGCAGCAGCCTGCTGATCATGATGGTGCCGCACTCCATCGTCACCGTGTCGCTGGCCACCGCGATACTCCCGCGGCTGTCGGCCTACGCCCACGAGGACCGGCTCGCCGAGCTCGGCAGCACCGTCGGCTCGACGCTGCGCACCGCTCTGGCCCTCGTGCTCCCCTTCGCGGTCGTGCTGCCCGTCGTCGCCGGCGACGTGGCGTCGGTGGCCTTCGGGTGGGCCGACCCCGACACGGCGGCCAGGTTCGCCCCGACGCTGGCGCTCTTCGGACCCGCGCTGGTCTTCTTCACCATCCACTACTTCATGCTCCGCGGCTTCTACGCCATGGAGATGACGCGTCTGGTCTTCCTCATCCAGCTCGCCGTCTCGCTCACCAACATCGCAGTCGCCGTCGTCCTCGTGCCGAGCCGGCCAGCCGAGGAGACGGCCCCGATGCTCGTCGTGGCCTACCTGACGTCGTACGCCGTCGGCGCGGCGCTCAGCTTCGCCGTCCTCCAGCGCACGGTCGGCGGGCTCGAGGCGCCGCGGCTCGTCCGCTTCCTCGTCCGCATGGTCCTCGTCCTGGCCGCCGCGGGCGCTGCCGCCTGGCTGGTCGAGCTCGCGATGGCCGGCCTCGGGGAGCGTCCCGGCCCGTTCCTGGCGCTGCTGCGCGGCGGGACCAGCGCGCTCGTCGGCGGCGTCGTGCTGCTCGTCGGGGCGAAGCTGCTGCGGGTGCGTGAGGTCACCACCCTGGTCGACACCGTCGCGGCGCGGCTCCGGCGCGGGTGAGACTCCCTAGAGTGGGCCCGAGCAGACGACAGACGCCGGACGTGTGGGGAGCGAGGTGAGCGATGCCGACGTCGATGCAGGCCGGTGACGTCCTCGCCGGGCGCTACCGACTCGACGACCTGCTCGCCGAGAGCGACGGCGGGCGGTTCTGGCGCGCCCACGACCAGGTGCTGCACCGCGCGGTGTCGGTGCACCTGCTGCCCGGCGACGACGAGCGCGCGCCGGCCCTGCTCGAGGCCGCACGGCGCAGCGGTCCGGTGGTCAACCGGCGCCTGCTGCGCGTGCTCGACGCGGAGGTCGCCGACGGCCGGTGCTACGTCGTCAACGAGTGGGGCCAGGGCGAGTCGCTCGACATCCTGCTCACCCGCGAGGGCCCGCTGGCGCCCCGGCGCGCGGCCTGGCTCGTCGGCGAGGTGGCCGACAGCATGGCCGAGGCCCACGACGCCGGCCTCGCCCACGGCTGCCTGACGCCGGAGAACGTGCTGGTCGACCAGCACGGGCAGGTGCGGATCATCGGCTTCGGCGTCGAGGCCGCCCTGCGCGGACTCCCCGCCGGCCGCATCAGCGTCGACGAGATCGACCTCGCCGGGCTGCTCTACTGCGCGCTCACCGGCAAGTGGGCCGGCATCTCGGTCTCGAGCGTGCCCGCGGCCCCTGAGATGCACGGCGACGTGCTGCGCCCGCGCCGCGTCCGGGCCGGCATCCCGCGGACGCTCGACGCGCTCTGCGACCAGGTCCTCAACCCCGAGCACGCGCCGGTCGAGGGCGGCTCCGACTACACCGCGCGCCGGATCCGCGACCTGCTCCACGACTACGTCGGCGACGTCGCCGGCACGCCCCTGCCGGTCGCACCCGGCCGGCCGCTGGTGGCCACGCCTGCCCCGACCCCGACCGTCCCGGACGGCGAGGTGGTCGACGTCGAGGCGATCGAGCCCGACCCGGAGCCGGAACCAGAACCCACGCCGGACCCGGAGCCGGACCCGGAGCCCACGCCGGAACCCGAGCCCGAGCCGGCCGCGACACCTGTCACCGACCTCCCCACCCAGGCCGGCATGCCGGTCTTCCACGACGACGACGAGGTCGACTGGCTGCGGGCGCGCGCCGACAAGCCCGCTCCCCCGCCGCCGCTCGACGACCCGACCCCGAAGCCGCTCTTCGCCCCCGACCCGCCCGACGGGGAGCCCGTACGCCGTCCGCGTCCCGGCAGCCGCGCGGCGACCGGCGGCCAGGGCTACTGGCCGTGGGACGTCTCCCAGGACTCCTCGGTCAGCCAGGACTCCGGCGTCCGGCCGCCCGGGCGTGACACGGGCTCGTGGTCGTCGGGGTCGTGGACCGACGACCGCTGGGGCACCGGAGACGGTCTCGACAACACCGGCGCGCAGGTGCCGGGGCGCAGCTGGATCCGGCTCGCGATGATCGTGGGCATCTGCCTGCTGGTGGGCGTCGCGGCCGTCGCGGTCTACCAGCTCGGGCTCAAGCCGCCCACCCCCGGCGGCTCGACGGACGAGCCGACCACGAGCGCGAGCCCGACCGCGGCCGAGCCGACCCCCTTCACCGACCTCGTCGCCGATGACTTCGACCCGCAGGGCGCGCCTCCGCGCGAGGAGAACCCCGACCAGGTGCCCAACGTCCTCGACGGCGACCCGGCGACCGCGTGGACGACCTCGACCTACCAGCAGAACTTCGGGCCCGGCGGGCTCAAGAGCGGCGTCGGTCTCGTCGTCGACCTCGGCACCACCCGCGCGGTGCGCCGGGTGGTGGTGACCACCGCAGGTGGCCAGACCGCGCTGGCGGCGTACGTCACCTCCGAGGCCCCGACGGGCGTCGCGGGCCTGAGCCCTGTCGCCACCGCCTCCGGCGACGGCCCGGTCACGATGGATCTCGACGAGGCGGTCTCGGGGCGCTACGTCACCATCTGGCTGACCCTGATCCCGGCGGTCGACGGCGGGTTCCGCGGCACGATCTCCGAGGTGCAGGTGCTCGGATGACTGCTCCGGTGAGCGACCGGTCCGACCAGGCGCTCCTCCAGGCGCACGTCGACGGGGACGCCGACGCCTTCGGCGAGCTCTTCGCCCGCCACCGCGACCGGCTGTGGGCGGTCGCGCTCCGCACGATGGGGAACCCCGAGGACGCCGCCGACGGCCTGCAGGACGGGATGATCGCGGCGTTCCGCCGCGCCGGCTCCTACCGCGGCGAGGCCGCCGTGACCACGTGGCTGCACCGCGTCGTGGTGAACGCGTGCCTCGACCGGATCCGTGCCTCGAAGATCAGGCGCCTCGAGGCCCTGCCCGACGACGTCGAGGACCGCGGCACGCTCGTGGCGACGGCGGCGCACGACGACCGCCCCGAGGAGGCGGCCGAGGGCACCGAGCGCCGTCGGCGCGTGCTGGCAGCCCTCGCGACGCTCCCGGCCGACCAGCGTGCGGCGCTGGTGCTGGTCGACATGGAGGGCTACCCGGTCGCGGAGGTCGCGCTGATGCTCGACTGCGCCGAGGGCACCGTGAAGTCGCGCTGCTCGCGGGGTCGCACCCGCCTGGCCGGTCTCCTGGCCGACCTGCACCACCCGACCGGTGACCCGCCTCACGGGAACCCGCCCCCCGACGGCCCCGTCCAACCCACCGTGCGGCCCCGCGGCCCGCCACGCGCCTGAGCCTGAGCCACCCGACCGACCGCCGATCCCCGAGGAGGTGACCCGATGACCGACTCCCCCCGCCCCACCCCCGAGCAGGAGGCCGTACGCCGCCTCCTGGCCGAGTCGCGCCACGACGGGCCCACCCCTCCCGAGGTCGTCGCCCGCCTCGACGAGGCGCTCGCGTCCCTCGTCGCCCAGCGCGGCACCGATCCCCTCGTCTCCGACGAGCCCGTGCCCGCGCCGGTCACCGACCTCGGCGCCCGCCGTCGCCGCCTGGCGAGTGTCGGCCTCCTCGCCGCGGCCGCGGTGGTGGTCGCGGGCGTCGCCCTCGGCCAGGCGCTGCCGCGCTCGGGTGACGACACCGCCGCCGGTGGCGACGCCGCCACCGCCGACCGCGAGAGCTCGCTCGCCGAGTCGGCCCAGCCGGACGCCGACGACGACAGCGCCGCCGGGTCCGCCGAGACCGCGCCCGAGTCCCTCAAGAGCACGATGGTCGCCCCTGACGCCGGCCTCCCGACGCTGTCGTCGGCCGACCCCACCCTCGACCAGCAGGTCGCCGACCTCCGCGAGGACGTCGCGCGCTACCAGCTCGGCTCGACCGACGCGCTCGGGCGGTGCGAGCTGCCCGCGACCGGCTCCGTACGCCGCCTCGCTGCCCAGGTCGACGGCCAGGCCGGTGCGCTGGTCTTCCAGCGCCCGGACGGCGCGGCCCAGCAGGTCGCGGTCTACGTCTGCGGCGTCCCCGAGCCCGTGCGTACGCTCACGCTCCCGGCTCCCTGAGGCCCCCGCCCCCGGGTGGGGTCCGCATCACCCCCGGCGCGGGAAGAACGCTGGCCTACGATCGGTTGAGCACATCGTAGGAAGACACCCGACCCACCAGGAGTGACACAGCCCCATGAGCGAGACCACCGACACGCGCAACGTGATCATCATCGGCTCGGGGCCCTCGGGCTACACCGCCGCTGTCTACGCGGCCCGTGCGGCGCTGGAGCCGCTGGTGTTCGAGGGATCGGTCACCGCCGGCGGTGCGCTGATGAACACCACCGAGGTGGAGAACTTCCCCGGCTTCCGCGACGGCATCATGGGTCCGGCGCTCATGGACGAGATGCGCGCCCAGGCCGAGCGCTTCGGCGCCGAGCTGGTCTCCGACGACGTGGTGGAGGTCGACCTCACCGGTGACGTGAAGGTCGTCAAGACCGCCACCGACACCTACACCGCGCGCTCGGTGATCCTGTCCACGGGCTCGGGCTACCGCAAGCTCGGCCTGCCCCGCGAGGACGAGCTGTCCGGTCGCGGTGTGTCGTGGTGCGCGACGTGCGACGGCTTCTTCTTCCGCGAGCAGGCCATCGCCGTCGTCGGCGGCGGCGACTCCGCCATCGAGGAGGCGACCTTCCTCACCCGCTTCGCGTCGAAGGTCTACCTCATCCACCGCCGCGACGAGCTCCGCGCCTCCAAGATCATGCAGGAGCGCGCCTTCGCCGACCCGAAGCTCGAGATGGTGTGGAACTCCGAGGTCGCCGCGATCAACGGCGCCGACAAGCTCGAGTCCATCGACCTGCGCGACACCGTGACGGGCGAGGAGCGGAAGCTCGACGTCACCGGCCTCTTCATCGCGATCGGCCACGACCCGCGCTCGGAGCTGCTGACCGGCCAGGTCGACCTCGACGACGACGGCTACGTCCTCGTCGAGCACCCCTCGACCAAGACCAACCTCCCGGGCGTCTTCGCCGCCGGCGACCTCGTCGACCACCACTACCGCCAGGCGATCACCGCTGCCGGCACCGGTTGCGCGGCCGCCCTCGACGCCGAGCGCTTCATCGCCGCCCTCGACCACGAGGCGTCCACCGCCGGTGACGCCGCCGCCACCGTCGAGGCGATCACCGAAGAGGTGCAGACCGCCGGCGCCTGAGCACCTCTGCCACCTCGCGCGGCTCGTCGACCCACAGGCCCACCCGGGCCACGGTCGACGGGCCGTGCGGCGTCTGGAGGGTCGTCGGGCCGGTGAGCACCAGCTCGAGGTTGGTGCGGCTGCCGACACCGACCAGCAGGGTCGCGTCGTCGCCCTCACCCTCGAGGTGCACGGACCTCAGCAGCCCGGGGAGCTCGTGGTCGACGGTGCGGACGCTCGCGATGCGGTCCAGGGGTACGTCGACGCGGGCGTGGATGCCGTCACGCACCTGCAGCGCCTCCGCGCCCAGCAGGTGCGGGCGCACGCGGTAGGCCGCGAGCATCCCCAGCATCCACACCAGGCCCCAGACACCCACCACCAGGAGCGGGATGCGGAGCGGTGTCCACCACCGGCTCAGCACCACGTCGAGGACGACGACCTCGACGGCGGAGCCGAAGATCCACAGCCAGAGCATCGGCGCCACGAGCCGGGAGTACCCAATGGGCTCCGTGCCGGCCGGCACCTCGGGTCGGCGGACGAGCCAACGGCCCAGCGCCCGGTAGAGCGTGATCTCGAGCCTGAGCGCCTTCCAGGCCAGGGCCAGCGCGCGGCGTACGGCGTCCATCACGTTTCCTCCATCAGCCGGGCGAACCGGCGTGTCGTGTCGTCGAGCACCTCGCTGAAGACCGCGAGGCGCTCCGGTGGGACGTCCCCGAACAGCCGGGCGGCCAGGTCCGTGTGGGACGCCACCAGGTCGTCGACGGTGCGCGTGCCCAGCTCCGTCAGCGTGACGAGGGTGGCGCGGCGGTCCGTGGGGTGTTCCTCGCGAGTCACGTGGCCGCTGGCGACGAGTCCGTCCACCAGGCCCGTGACGTTGCGTGGGGTGACCCCCAGCGCCTGCGCCAGGGCCTGCTGCGTGCTCGGGCCACCCGCGCCGACCACCCACAGCACATGCACCCGCGACGTCGTGAGGCCCTGCTCGCGCTCGAAGCGGGCGAGGTCGGCCTGGACCAGGGTGGCCAGGTGCAGAACCCGGTCGAGGACCTCCGTCTGTGTGCTCATGTAGTGAAGGTACTTCATGATGTAGGTCATGCACCACTTGCTCGGGTAGTCCAGTGAGGAATGGTCGCCCGGACGCCGGAACATCAGCCATCCCTCACTGGACTACCGCGACCCCCGCGAGGGCGGGAACAACTGTCCGAGGGGTGGTGTTGGATTGATCGACACCCCACCGACCTATCCCGATGAAAGGGGCACACCCGTGGCCAACATCGCCGCTGTGACCGACGCCGAGTTCGAGGCGCAGGTCCTCAAGTCCGACAAGCCCGTCCTCGTGGACTTCTGGGCGGAGTGGTGCGGTCCGTGCCGCCAGGTCGCCCCGATCCTCGACGAGCTGAACGCCGAGCACGGCGAGAAGCTGACGTTCCTCAAGATGAACGTCGACGAGAACCCGGTGACCCCCTCGTCCTACCGCGTGACCGGCATCCCGACCATCAACGTCTACCAGGGCGGCGAGGTCGTGAAGTCCATCGTCGGCGCCAAGCCCAAGGCCGCGCTCCTCAAGGAGCTCGAGGGTCTGATCTGACCTAGTCGCCAGAGGCGGTCCGCACCGATCCGATCGGGCGGGCCGCCTTCTGCGTGGGGCGTACGACTCCCCACACGCGCTCGAGCGCCAGCTCGACCTCGTCCTTCCAGCTCAGCGCGGTGCGCAGCTCCATCCGCATCCGCGGCGTCGTCGGGTGCGCGCGCTGGGTCTTGAACCCCACGCTGCCGAGGAACTCCGCCGGCAGCACGCAGCCGTCCGGCCGCCCCCGCGTGTCGCCGTACGCCTCGACGGCCGTGTGGCCGCGCTCCACGAGGTCGGCGGCCATCGCCTGCACCAGCAGCCGTCCGAGCCCGCCGCCCCGCAGCTCGGGCTCGATCCACGCCGTGGCCGCGACCACGGCGTCCGGCGAGGACGGCGCGGTGGGTAGTGACGCGGCTCCCGGGAACCGCGGCGCCGGGGCGTAGACGATGAGCCCGACGGTGCGCCCGTCGACGCGGACGACCCGCCCGCACGAGCCCCAGTCGCGCAGGACTGCGGAGACCCAGCTCTCCTTCTCCGCGATGCGCTCGTTCTGGTCGAGGCGGGACCGGTCCACCGGGGTGAGCTCCCAGAACAGGCAGGCGCGGACCGGGTCGGCCAGCTCCGCGAGGTGGTCGACCGTGAGGCGTGCGGTCTTGCGGGACACGACATCGATGTTAGCCCCGCGCGGCGCCTGAGAGGATGAGTCGTGCGCCCGATCCGACAGAGCAAGAAGCTGCAAGGTGTCCGCTACGACGTCCGCGGCCCCATCCTGGTCGAGGCCCAGCGCCTCGAGGCCGAGGGCCACCGGATCCTCAAGCTCAACATCGGCAACACCGCGCCGTTCGGCTTCGAGGCTCCCGAGCAGATCCTCGCCGACATGATCCACCACCTGCCCGACGCCCAGGGGTACGCCGACTCGCAGGGCATCTGGTCCGCGCGGACCGCCGTCATGCACTACTACCAGTCCCACGGCCTGCGCGACGTCGGCGTGGAGGACATCTTCATCGGCAACGGCGTCTCCGAGCTCATCTCGATGGTGCTCCAGGCCTTCGTGGACGACGGCAACGAGATCCTCGTGCCGGCACCGGACTACCCGCTGTGGACGGGCGCCATCACGCTCGCTGGCGGCATCCCGGTCCACTACCGCTGCGACGAGGACGACGACTGGAACCCCGACCTGGCCGACATCGAGGCCAAGATCACCGAGAACACCCACGCGCTGGTGATCATCAACCCGAACAACCCCACCGGGGCGGTCTACAGCGAGGAGACGGTCAAGGGTCTCGTCGACATCGCGCGGCGCCACCAGCTCGTGGTCATGGCCGACGAGATCTACGAGAAGATCCTCTTCGAGGACGCCCAGCACCACCACGCGGCGACGTACGGCGGCAACGACGTGCTGTGCCTGACGTTCTCCGGCCTCTCGAAGGCCTATCGCGTGTGCGGCTACCGCGCCGGCTGGGTGATGATCTCGGGGCCGAAGGAGATCGCCACCGACTTCCTCGAGGGCCTCACGCTCATCGCCAACATGCGCATGTGCGCCAACGTGCCCGCTCAGCACGCCATCCAGACCGCGCTCGGTGGCTACCAGTCGATCGAGGAGCTGATCGGGCCGGGAGGACGCTTCTACGAGCAGTCGATGCTCGCCCACCGGCTGCTCAACGAGATCCCGGGCGTCTCCAACGTCAAGCCGCGGGGGGCGCTCTACTGCTTCCCCCGGCTCGACCCCGACGTCTACGCCATCGAGGACGACCAGGAGTTCGTCATCGACCTGCTCCGGGCCAAGAAGATCCTCGTCACGCACGGCACCGGCTTCAACTGGCCGGCTCCCGACCACTTCCGGCTGGTCACGCTGCCGGAGGCGAGCGTGCTGGAGGAGGCGATCGGGCGGATCGCGGACTTCCTCGCCACCCGCCGCTGAGCATGCCGGGCGACGCGTGAGTCGCCTGTCACGAACGCTCGCCGCCGCGCGGCGCGGACCCTAGGCTTCGGCCCATGCGCGACGTGACCTACCCCCCGATCATCGTGACCGCCAAGACGGCCTTCCGGGCCCTCGGGCAGCGTTTCCAGATGACGGGCACCGACCACGTCCCGCGCACCGGCGGCGTCCTGCTGGCCTACAACCACATCGGCTACGTCGACTTCGTCTACGGCGGCCTCGCTGCCAATCCCTCGGGTCGCCTGGTGCGCTTCATGGCCAAGCGCGAGCTCTTCGACCACCGCTGGGTCGGACCCCTCATGCGCTCCCTGCACCACATCGAGGTGGACCGCGGCGAGGGTGTGGCGAGCTTCCACACCGCCGTCGACCACCTGCGCCAGGGCGAGGCGGTCGGGATCTTCCCCGAGGCCACCATCTCGCGGGCGATGGAGCTCAAGGAGTTCAAGACCGGAGCCGTACGCATCGCCGCCGAGGCCGGCGTACCGCTCGTGCCGGTGATCATGTGGGGCACCCAGCGGATGATGACCAAGGACCACCCGCGTGACTTCTCCCGCGGCAAGACGATCGCGATCAAGGTCGGTGAGCCGATGCACGTGACCGGGGCCGACCCCGTGGGCGAGACCGCCGAGCTCCACGCCCGGATGTCGCGGCTGCTCGACGAGGTCATCGCCGAGTACCCCCCGGCCGAGCAGCCTCCCGGCTCCTGGTGGCTGCCCGCCTCGAATGGCGGCGGCGCCCCGACGCTCGAGGAAGCGGCCGTGCTCGACGCCTCGGAGAAGCGGGAGCGCGCCCGCAAACGCGCAGAGAAGCGAGCAAAGCGACAAGGCAACAAGTAGACCTGTCGACAGATCGATCTGTCGCTTTGTGGCTTTGTCGACTTAACGACTGGTGATAATCGGTGGTTGAGGTGTGAGCGAAGCGAGCCTCGAAACCACTCAAGTAGGCCAGCCCTGTCGGTGGTCGAGTAGCCGGCGAGGAACGAGCACACCCCCCTCGGTGGTCGAGTAGCCGGCGAGGAACGAGCTGGCGTATCGAGACCCTCCAGTCCACATGAGATCTCGATACGGCCCCGTCGCGCCTTCGTTCCTCAGGCGCGGGGCCTACTCGATCTGGCCGAGCCCACGCGCCGACCTCGTTCCTCGGTCGTCGCTGCTCGTCTCAGATCGGGCGGTCGTCGCGGTTGCGCGGGTCCATGATGTCGACGATCCGACGCAGGTCGTCGAGGCTGGCGAACTCCACGGTGATCTTGCCCTTGGCCTTGCCCAGGTCGACCTTCACCCGCGTCTCCAGCCGGTCCGAGAGCCGGTCCCCGAGCTCGGCGAGCCCGGGAGCGGTCGGCTTGCGGCGCACCACGCGGGGGGAGTCGTCCTCGGAGACGCCGACGGACACGATCTCCTCGAGTCCCCGCACGGAGATCCCCTCCGCGGTGACCCGACCGGCGAGCCTGTCCTGCAGGCCCGGGTCGTCGACGCTCAGCAGGGCGCGGGCGTGGCCGGCGGACAACACGCCGGCTGCCACGCGTCGTTGGACGGCAGGTGAGAGCTTGAGGAGGCGCAAGGTGTTGGAGATCTGCGGGCGTGAGCGCCCGATGCGCTGGGCGAGCTCCTCGTGGGTGCAGCCGAAGTCCTCGAGCAGCTGGCCGTAGGCGGCCGCTTCCTCGAGCGGGTTCAGCTGGGAGCGGTGGAGGTTCTCCAGCAGCGCGTCGCGCAGCATGTCGTTGTCGTCGGTCTCGCGGACGATCGCAGGGATCGTGTCCCGACCCGCCTCCTGGGAGGCACGCCAGCGACGCTCTCCCATGATCAGCTCGTAGGAGTCCTCGCCGCTCCTGCGCACGACGACCGGCTGTAGCAGGCCGACCTCGCGGATGGAGTGCACCAGCTCGGCCAGCGCCTCCTCCTCGAAGACCTGCCGTGGCTGGCGGGCGTTCGGGCGCACCTGGCTGATCGCTAGCTCAGCGAAGTAGGCGCCGGCCACGGTGCCGCCCCCGACCTGGCCAGCCTCGCTCCCGCCGTTGTTCCACGTGGAACCAGCCGTGGGGGTGCCGTTCTGTGCGCCGTCCTTCACGTCCGGATCGGAGGCCGGTGCGGGCGGCGCACTGGGGGAGGTGGGGATCAGCGAGCCCAGACCACGGCCGAGGCCGCGACGCGGAGTGGTGTTCATGCAGGGGCTCCCTTGCTGGCGATCTCGCGGGCCGCCTCCAGGTAGGACAGCGCTCCCGCCGACGCAGGATCGTAGGTCATCACCGTCTGGCCGTACGACGGCGCCTCCGACACGCGCACCGAGCGGGGCACGGCCGTCTTGAGGACCTGGTCACCGAAGTGGCTGCGCACCTCTTCCGAGACGCCGGCGGCGAGGCGGGTGCGGGCGTCGTACATGGTGAGCAGGATCGTCGACACGATGAGCTGCGGGTTCAGGTGCTGGCGCACCATCTCGACCGTCTCGAGCAGCTGGCCCAGTCCCTCGAGGGCGTAGTACTCCGCCTGGATCGGGATGAACATCTCTCGACCGGCGACGAGCGCGTTGAGTGTGAGCAGGCCGAGGGAGGGCGGGCAGTCGACGAAGACGTAGTCGAAGCGTTCGTCACCCACCTCGGCGGCGGTGCCGACCAACGGGTGGGCGTTGATCGCACGGGCGAGGCGCTGCTCGCGAGCCACCACGCTCACCAGCTCGATCTCCGCGCCGGCGAGGTCGATCGTGGCGGGCACGGCCCACAGGCCCGGGAGGTCGGCGCACGCGGTCATGACCTCGGCGAGGGGCTGGCCGTCGACGAGCATGTCGTAGGTCGACGGGGTCCCGCGGTGGTGCTCCACACCCAGCGCGGTGGACGCGTTGCCCTGGGGGTCGAGGTCGATCACGAGCACCTTCTGCCCCAGCTGGGCCAGGCCGGCCGCCACGTTGACCGTCGAGGTCGTCTTGCCGACGCCACCCTTCTGGTTGGCGACCACCATCACGCGCGTGGCGTCCGGGCGGGGGACGCCCTGCCGGCGCAGGCCGCCCGACCGCGCGAGCACCGAGTGCTGGGCGGCCTGGGCGAGGGGTGTTCCGTGATCGGTGAAGTCGTTGTCCTGGGCCGCGATGTCGGCGGCGGTGCGTACCTGCCACGTCGGTCGTGTTTCACGTGAAACGCCCGACGGGCCGGTTTCACGTGAAACCTCGGCCGACACCGCTGACTGCCCTCCAGCCTGTGGAGAACTAGGGGAAGCCTGTGGATAGTCACGCTCAGCAGGCGTACCTCGGTCGGTGGAAAACTCTGTGCGCGTCTCGGAGCCCGGGTTCGCGCTCGTGCTCTCGCTGGGACGGTCCGTCACTCGGGCCACCTCTCACTTCGGTGCGCGCGGGCTGCGCTTGGTACGGCGACTCTTGGCATCGCGGGCAAGGGGCCAACCTATCTGCGACGGGTCGGCCCACGGAACCCGGACCACCGTCGTCGGTGGATCGACGATGCCGATGCCCACCTCGGACACCTCGGGGACACCACAGCGCCACTTCTGGAGGAATGCAGACGCCGCCTCGATCTCATCGTGCACGCTCCGGCCCTTCATGGCCACCGTCGCTCCGGTCGGGGCGACCAGGGGCATGCTCCATCCGAGCAGCCTCTCCAGCGACGCCACCGCACGGGACGTCACCACGTCGAACACCTGCTCGCCGTGGAGGTCTTCTGCCCGACCGCGCCGGACGGTCACGTGGGTGAGGCCCAGCTCGTCGACCACCTCGTCCAGGAACGTCGTGCGCCGCAGCAGCGGCTCGACGAGGGTCACCCGCAGGTCGGGCCGGGCGATGGCCACGACCAGACCGGGCAGGCCGGCGCCCGTCCCGATGTCACACACTTCAGATCCCGTCGGGATCGCCTCGGCGAGGACAGCCGAGTTGAGCAGGTGCCGGTCCCACAGTCGTGGCGCCTCACGGGGGCCGATCAATCCACGGACGACACCCTCGGTCGCCAGGAGCTCGGCGTAGCGCTCGGCAAGGGTGAGCTGCTCGGACGCGAACACCCTCCGTGCCACATCGGGCACGGAGGGTGCTGTTTCACGTGAAACGTCGTCGCTCACGCGGGAAGGATCACCACGTGGCGCTTCGGCTCTGCGCCCTCCGACTCGGACGTCAGGCCGGCCGCGGCCACGGCGTCGTGGACGACCTTGCGCTCGAAGGCGCTCATCGGCTCCAGTGACATCGGCTCACCGGACTCCTTCACCTCGGCGATGGACTTCTCGGCCAGGGCGACGAGCCGGGTCCGCTGCTCGGCCCGGTGCCCGCCGACGTCCAGCATCAGACGGGAGCGCTCGCCGGTCTCGCGGTAGACGGCCAGGCGCGTCAGCTCCTGGAGGGCCTCCAGCACCTCGCCGTTGCGACCTACCAGCAGGCTCAGGTCAGCACCGCCGATCTGGACGCTGGCGCGGTCCCCCTCGACGTCCATGTCGAGGTCCCCGTCGAGGTCCGCGATGTCGAGGAGCTCCTCGAGGTAGTCGGCGGCGATGTCGCCCTCGTGCTCGAGACGCTGGACCTTGGTCAGGCGGGGGGTTCCGGACTCGTCGGTCCCGGACTGCTCGGAGCCCGACTCCTCGGGCACCTCGGCGCCTGCGGCGTCCGTGTCGGTCATCTGCTCACTCACGTGTGTCTCCTGCTTCCTTCGGGGTGCGACGCCCTCGACGGGCTCGCAGAGAACTGTGGGGTCAGCGCTTCTTCTTCTGGTTGCGCTGTGCCTTGGTCTGCCGCTGCGGCTGCTGGCGCGGCGGCTTCACCTCGGTGACGACGGGGCCCTCCGTGGCCTCGGGCTCGATCGCGATGCCCTTCTTCGCCGCCTTCGCGCGGTCGCGGTCCTCCTTGGCCTTGAAGGCCGGGGTGCCGGGCGCGGGGTTGTTGCGGATGACGTAGAACTGCTGCGCCATCGTCCACAGATTGGAGGTGGTCCAGTAGAAGAGGACACCGACGGGGAACGCGATGCCGCCGACCGCGAAGACGACCGGAAGGACGTAGAGCAGCATCTTCTGCTGCTGGGCGTAGGGACCGGACAGCGCGTCAGCCGGCATGTTCTTGCTCATCAACTGGCGCTGCGTGAGGAACGTCGTGAGCGTCATCGCCAGCACCAGGACCGCGGCCAGCACCCGCACCTCGACGCCCTCCGCGTTGAGGAAGGTGTCGGAGATCTTGCCGCCGGCGAACACGGCCGCGCTGAGCTGCTCGTTGAGCTCAGGGGTCATCAGGCCACGCTTGGTCTCCGGGTTTCGCGCAGCCTGGTCGAGGATGCGGAAGAGCGCGAGGAAGATCGGCATCTGCAGCAGGATCGGCAGGCAGGACGCGAACGGGTTCGTCCCGGAGTCCTTGTAGAGCTTCATCGTCTCCTGGGCGAGACGCTCCCGGTCGTGGCCGTACTTCTTCTGCAGCTCACGCACCTTGGGCTGGATGAGCTGCATGTTGCGACTCGACTTGATCTGCTTGACGAACAGCGGGATCAGCGCGGCACGGACCACGAGCGTCAGCCCGATGATCGACAGCACCCAGGCCAGGCCGGAGGTGGGTCCGAACAGGTCGCCGAAGACGTTGTGGAAGCCCACCAGCACGAAGGAGATCGCGTAGTAGAGCGGCGTCATGATGGCGCTGCCGATGGACACGAAGAAGTCGATCACTCAAGCTCCCTGGCTCGGGGTGGTGGAGCCCACGCCGGGGGCGCGGGAGGGGACACGGGGCGGAACCGGGTCGTAGCCGCCGTCAGCCCACGGGTGGCAGCGGCCGATACGGCGTACGGAGAGCCAGGTGCCGCGCACTGCCCCGTGCTCGGTGACGGCCTCGAGGGCGTACGCCGAGCAGCTGGGGTGGTAGCGGCAGACCTGGCCGTAGAGCGGGCTGATCGCGAACCGCCACGCGCGGATGAACCCGATCAGGAGGTGCTTCATGTGCCGCTCACCCGGTCGAGCGTACGGCCCAGGTCGGCACCGAGCGTCGCGTAGGACGCCTCGGCGGCGGCTGGGAGCGCACGCACCACGAGAGCAGCACGACCCGGGAGGCCTTCCAGGTCCGGAAGGCGCTCCCGGGTCAGGTGCCGGAGTCGTCTCTTCACGCGGTTGCGTGTGGCGGCGTTGCCCACGGCCTTGCTGACCGTGAACCCCACCTGTGTCGGTGCCGCAGGCGCGTCGGCGTCCACCCAGAGGTGGACGACCAGGGTCGCGCAACCGGCACGACGTCCGCCCCGGACGGTGCGACGGAAGTCGTCACTGTCGGCGAGGCGGTGGACAGCGGGGAGCACGGCGGGAGCCGTGGACTCGGGCCGTCAGACCGCCAGGCTCTTGCGGCCCTTGCGGCGGCGGCTGGACAGGATCGAGCGGCCGGCGCGGGTCCGCATGCGCAGACGGAAGCCGTGCACCTTGTGACGGCGACGGTTGTTCGGCTGGTAGGTACGCTTGCTCACGGCTATTTCTCCGAAGGTTTCGAGGGATGTCCACTCCACGGCGCGGTCGATGCTTGGCCACGATCAGACACTTTCGGCCGGCACCGCCCACCCACGTGGCCGCCATGAGGCGGATCGTGGACATGCGGCACCCGTCGACACGGAGCGACCGGCCAACGGTACGCGGTGGGGAAAGAGGGGGTCAAACCCACGACCACCGCCCGCGGGACACCCTGTGGATGACGTCTTGCCGCGACGGTCGTCAGGTTGTTACGTTCACAGCCTCCGCGGTGCCATGCCACCTCGGTCCGTCCAGGGTCGCGCTCGTGGTGTGGCCCGGGTCACAGAGGCTCCCAAACTGCCTCTGACCTGCGGAAACGCTGGAACGATCGTGGCGAGGCACGCCTCGGGGACGCTGTCCCGGGTCCTCGGGCCAGTCAGTTCACAGCTTGTGGACAACTCTGTGGACCACGGTTCGCCGAGTGTTCGGTGTGAGCCTTCAGACAACGGTGGAAAGCAAAGGCGGTCCGGTGGACGACCAGCAGGTAGATCTCGGGACGGCATGGCAGCAGATCGTCGAGGACCTCCAGCCCAACCAGCGCGCCTGGCTGCGTCCCAGCGTGCCCATGACGCTGCACGAGAACACCGCGATCATCGCCGTCCCCAACGACTTCACGCGAAACCAGCTCGAGGGCCGGCTGCGCAACCACATCGAGGACGCGCTGAGCGAGGGCTTCGGACGCGAGATCCGGATGCTGGTGACGGTGAACCCAGCACTCGAGGACGTCCCGTCCCCCCAGGCCGACGAGTCGACAGATCGATCTGTCGCTTTGTCGACAAATGAGCCGGCGTACGACTCGGCGTTCGACGCCGCGCCGGCGCCTCAGCACGACCACGCCGAACCCGCCCCGAGCGGCGAGCGGCGTCCGTCCGCGCTGGAGACCCGCCTGAACCCGAAGTACACCTTCGAGACCTTCGTCATCGGCTCGTCCAACCGGTTCCCCCACGCGGCCGCCGTCGCAGTGGCCGAGGCGCCGGGCAAGGCGTACAACCCGCTCCTGGTCTACGGCGAGTCCGGCCTCGGCAAGACGCACCTGCTCCACGCGATCGGCCACTACGTGCGCAGCCTCTACAGCAACGCCAAGGTGCGCTACGTCTCCAGCGAGGAGTTCACCAACGAGTTCATCAACGCGATCCGCGACGACCGGCAGGACCGCTTCAAGCGGCGCTACCGCGACGTCGACGTGCTGCTGATCGACGACATCCAGTTCCTCGAGGGTAAGACCCAGACGCAAGAAGAGTTCTTCCACACGTTCAACACCCTCCACAACGCCAACAAGCAGATCGTGCTGACCTCCGACCGCGCGCCCAAGCGCCTCGAGGCGCTCGAGGACCGCCTGCGCAACCGGTTCGAGTGGGGTCTCATCACCGACGTCCAGCCGCCGGACCTCGAGACCCGCATCGCGATCCTGCGCAAGAAGGCCGCGATGGACCGCCTCACCGCGCCGCCGGACGTGCTGGAGTTCATCGCCTCCAAGATCCAGACCAACATCCGCGAGCTCGAGGGCGCGCTGATCCGGGTCACGGCCTTCGCCAACCTCAACCGCCAGGAGGTCGACATGACCCTGGCCGAGATCGTCCTCAAGGACCTGATCCCCGAGGGCGGCGAGCCCGAGATCACCCACGCACTGATCATCGCCCAGACGGCCGCCTACTTCGGCGTCTCGCTCGAGGACCTCACCGGGCCCTCCCGCGGTCGCCACCTCGTCATGGCCCGCCAGATCGGCATGTACCTCTGCCGTGAGCTGACCTCGATGTCGCTGCCGCAGATCGGCCGCGAGTTCGGCGGACGCGACCACACGACCGTGATGTACGCCGACCGCAAGATCCGCCAGCTGCTCGCCGAGCGACGCGCGGTCTTCAACCAGGTCAGCGAGCTCACCAACCGGGTCAAGATGCAGGCGCGCCAGGTCTGAGGGTCCCTCACGACGTGCGACACGGGGCGCGATGCTCCACGAGGTGTGGAGAACTTGTGGTTCGGATCGGCGCTTCGTCCCCACCCCCTGTGGACACCTCGGGACGAATGACACGAAGGACGCCGGAGTCCACACCCCACAGCGAGTTCACCGTGCTGGGTGCACACCCCTCATCCACATGCTTTCAGGGCGCTGACCTGCAGAGATGCCGGTTGTCCACAGTTTCCACCGACCCTATGACCACTATGAACCTCAAGACTGTTCCGATCACCCACCAACGTCTACCGGCCCTTCCTCTGGGGAGAACCCTGCCGGGGCGCCGGGTGCGCGTGGCAGGATGCACTTCCCACACGCCTGCGTGTGGTCCCTGTCTGCCTGCACGTCCCACGCTCCACCTCTCATCGAGGAGACCCCAGTGAAGTTCCGCGTCGAACGCGACGTCTTCGCCGATGCCGTTGCCTGGGCTGCCCGCAGCCTGCCGGTCCGCCCGAGCTCGCCGGTCCTGGCCGGCCTGCTCATCGAGGCCAACGACGCCGGCCTGATGCTGTCGACGTTCGACTACGAGACCTCGGCCCGCGCCACCCTCACCGCGGAGGTCAACGACGAGGGCAGGGCGCTGGTGAGCGGTCGCCTGCTGGCCGACATCTGCCGCAGCCTGCCTGCGAAGCCGGTCGAGCTGACCCTGGAGGGTCCCCGCGTCTCGCTGACCTGCGGCTCCGCGCGCTTCAGCCTCCAGACCATGCCGGTCGCCGACTACCCGACGCTGCCCGAGATGCCCTCCGCCACCGGCACCGTGTCGAGCGCCGACTTCGCGCACGCGGTCGCCCAGGCGGTCACGGCCGCCGGTCGCGACGACATGCTGCCGGTGCTGACCGGCGTACGGATCGAGATCGACGGCTCCACGATGGCGCTCCTCGCCACCGACCGCTTCCGCCTCTCGCACCGCGAGCTCACCTGGAACCCGCAGTCCCCCGACGAGTCGGTCGCCGCGCTGGTGCCGGCCAAGGTGCTCGGCGACACCGCGAAGTCGCTGACGTCGGGCGCCGAGGTCACCATCGCGCTCAGCGCCAGCGGCGCCGGCGAGGGCCTGATCGGCTTCGAGGGCACCGGCCTGGGCGGGGTACGCCGCACGACGACCCGCCTGCTCGACGGCGAGTTCCCCAAGGTCCGCTCGCTCTTCCCGGCCGAGCACCTCACCATCGCCAAGGTCAACAAGGCCGAGCTCATCGAGACCGTCAAGCGCGTGGCCCTCGTCGCCGAGCGCAACACCGCGGTGCAGATGAAGTTCGGTGACCACCAGATCGTGCTCGACGCCGGGTCCGGCGACGAGGCGATGGCGACCGAGGCGGTCGACGCCGACATCACCGGCGACGACCTCACCACAGGCTTCAACCCCCAGTTCCTGCTCGACGGCCTCACCGCCATCGACGGCGAGTTCGTCGACCTCGCCTTCACCCAGGCCACCAAGCCGGTCGTGATCTCCGGGACCGACGCCGACGACGCCGGGTCCTTCCGCTACCTGCTGATGCCGCGGCGCCTACTCTCCTGAGCCGGGCGGCCGACGCAACCCCTCGCCGGTCGAGTAGCCGCACAACCCACTCGCCGGTCGAGTAGCCGCACAACCCACTCGGTGGTCGAGTAGCCGCACAACCCACTCGGTGGTCGAGTAGCCGCACAACCCACTCGGTGGTCGAGTAGCCGCGAGGAACGAGTGGCGTATCGAGACCTCGTGGATCACGTGGGTCTCGATACGCCCTGACGCGACCTCGTGCCTCGGTCGCGGGGCTACTCGACCTCCTCCGCCACGCCGCGTGCTCCTGCGTCGCACCCGGCTAGGCTGCGGACATGGACATCGGACTCATCGGACTGGGCAAGATGGGCGGCAACATGCGCGAGCGCATGCGCCGCGCAGGACTGACGGTCGTCGGCTACGACCGCAACCCCGACGTCAGCGACGTCGACTCGCTGGCCGCGCTCGCCGAGGCGCTGCCCAGCCCGAAGGTCGTGTGGGTCATGGTCCCGGCCGGCGACGCCACCCGCGCCACGGTGAAGGAGCTCGGCGAGCTCCTCGGCGAGGGCGACGTGGTGGTCGACGGTGGCAACTCGCGCTGGACCGACGACATCGCCAACGCCGAGCTGCTCGCCGCGAAGGGCATCGGCTACGTCGACTGCGGCGTCTCCGGCGGCGTCTGGGGCCTGGAGAACGGCTACGCCCTGATGTACGGCGGCGACGCCGACGACATCTCGAAGGTGCAGCCGGCCTTCGACGCGCTGGCCCCCGAGGGTGACTTCGGCTCCGTCCACGCCGGCAAGGTGGGCGCCGGGCACTTCTCGAAGATGGTCCACAACGGCATCGAGTACGCCATCATGCAGTCCTACGCCGAGGGCTGGGAGCTGCTCGAGAAGGTCGACATGGTCGAGAACGTGACCGAGGTCTTCCGCTCGTGGCGCGAGGGCACCGTGATCCGCTCGTGGCTGCTCGACCTCATGGTCGCCGCGCTCGACGACGACCCGGGCCTGAGCCAGATCGCCGGCTACGCCGAGGACTCCGGCGAGGGCCGCTGGACCGTCGAGGCCGGCATCGAGAACGCCGTCGCCACTCCCGCCATCACGGCGGCGCTCTACGCGCGGTTCGTCTCGCGCCAGGACGACAGCCCGGCCATGAAGGCCGTGGCCGCGATGCGCAACCAGTTCGGCGGCCATGCCGTGCGCACCGCTGCCCCCAAGGGCGGCGACGTCGAGGACGGCGGTTCCGCCGACCAGACCGAGACCGCGAAGAAGGCCGGTGCCGGCACTGCCGAGGAGCCCAGCGAGAGTTGAGACCTTGCACGTCGCCCACCTGAGCCTGCACAACTTCCGCTCCTACGCCGACCTCGACGTCGCGCTGGAGCCGGGGGCCACGGCCTTCATCGGCCGCAACGGGCAGGGCAAGACCAACCTCGTCGAGGCGATCGACTACCTCTCCCGGCTGTCCTCGCACCGGGTCGCCACCGACGCACCGCTCATCCGCGCCGGCGCCGACCAGGCGGTGGTGCGGGCGTCGGTGGTCAAGGAGGGGCGTACGGCCCTGCTCGAGGTGGAGCTGAACCCCGGTCGCGCCAACCGGGCTCGCATCAACCGGTCCCCGCTGCCGCGGCCGCGCGAGATCATCGGCCTGGTGCGCACCGTCGTCTTCGCCCCCGACGACCTGACGCTGGTCAAGGGCGACCCGTCGGACCGTCGCAAGATGCTCGACGACCTGCTGGTGCTGCGGACCCCGCGAATGGCCGGGGTGCGCTCGGACTACGACCGGATCCTCAAGCAGCGCAACAGCCTGCTCAAGACCGCCGGGATCGCGCGCGGGTCGTCGCGCGACGCCGCGATGGCGACGCTGGAGATCTGGGACGACAACCTGGCCCGGGTCGGCGCGGAGATCCTCGGCGCGCGCCTGCGGCTCGTGGAGGACCTGCGCCCCTACCTCGGCAAGGCCTACGAGGCGGTGGCCCGCGGCGCGAGCCGCGACGACGCGGACCTCGAGTACAAGCCCAGCATCGACCTGTCCTCGGTGGTTGAGGAGCGAGGAGCGCAAGCGACGAGCCTCGAAACCACGTCCGAGGAGGGCCTCGAGGCTCGCTCCGCTCGCACCTCGGCCGCCGGGCTAGAGACGGCGTTGCTCGCAGCGATCGCCGCACGGCGCAAGGACGAGCTCGACCGCGGGGTCTCGCTCGTCGGCCCGCACCGCGACGAGCTGCTGCTCACCCTCGGCACGGGGTCCGGGCCCGACGACCTGCGCCTGCCGGTCAAGGGCTACGCCTCCCACGGGGAGTCGTGGTCGTTCGCGCTGGCGCTGCGCCTGGCGTCGTACGACCTGCTCCGCGCGGACGGCGACGACCCGATCCTCGTGCTCGACGACGTCTTCGCCGAGCTCGACGCCGAGCGTCGCAGCCAGCTCGCCCAGCTCGTCGCGGGTGCCGAGCAGGTGCTGGTCACCGCGGCGGTAGCTGCTGACGTTCCCGCGTCGCTGCAGGGCGTGCGCTACCTCGTCGCGGACGGCGAGGTGACCCGTGACGCCTGAGGACGGGCCGACGCCCGGCGAGGAGGCGACCCCCGACCCGGCCGTCGAGCGAGAGCCCGAACCGGAGCACCGCGCCGACGGTCTCGACCTGGCGCGTGCCGCCGCCCGCGCCGCAGCGGCGAGCGCCAGCACCCAGCCCGCGCGTCGGAAGGCGGCGCCCTTCCGGCGGCGTACGCGCACCACCTCCTCGGGTGCGCGCCCCGACGACCGCGACCCGCAGCTGCTCGACCAGGCGATGGGAAGGCTGATCGCCAACCACGGCTGGGAGCTCGACCTCAAGGTCCAGGGCGTCTTCGGCCGCTGGGCCGAGCTGGTCGGCTCCGAGGTCGCCGACCACTGCACGCCCGAGTCGTTCGACGACGGTCGGCTCGTCGTGCGCACCGACTCCACCGCCTGGGCCACCCAGCTCAAGCTGCTCGCGCCCTCGGTCGTACGCCGCCTCAACACCGAGCTCGGGCACGGCACGGTGACCGTGATCGAGGTGCTCGGGCCGCACCTGCCGAGCTGGACCAAGGGCCGGCTCTCCAGCCGCGACGGCCGGGGACCGCGCGACACCTACGGATGAGCCGGAATGCCGATCTGAGGGCCCCGCGCCGGTAGGGGGACCCACCGACCCCCCTGTTCGGCGCTGTGAACCGGCCTCATGGGGCCCCTGAGGGCACTTTTTTGCCCCCGTCGTCCCCAACTCACGGGTCGGGCCTTCGGTGGGAGCGCCTGAGGCAGTAGTATGGACGTACGAGTCGCACGTCTGGCTGCCTGTGGCAGCAGCAGCGACTCGACTCATGTCGAACGCCCTTGCAGGCGACGGGAAGAAGGCTGTGCCTTGAGCGAAGAGAACGACGAGTTCACCACCGAACCGACCACCGACTCGCAGGCACCCGGACCCGACGCTCCCCCCTCCCCCGCGGAGGCCATCGCCGAGTCGGTGGAGGCTGCGCAGGAGGAGGCGGCCGAGGTCGTGGCGGAGAAGCGTTCCTCGACCGCGGTCGACGAGGCCTTCGAGTACGACGCCTCCGCGATCACCGTCCTCGAGGGCCTCGAGGCGGTGCGCAAGCGCCCCGGCATGTACATCGGGTCCACCGGTGAGCGCGGCCTGCACCACCTGATCTGGGAGATCGTGGACAACGGCGTCGACGAGGCGCTCGCCGGCTACGCCACCCGCATCGTCCTGACGCTCCAGGCCGACGGCGGGGTGCGCGTGGAGGACAACGGTCGCGGCATCCCGACCGACACCGCGCCCGGGCAGGAGATGCCCGCGCTCACGATGGCGCTGACGATGCTCCACGCCGGCGGAAAGTTCGGAGGCGGCGGCTACAAGGTGTCCGGCGGCCTCCACGGCGTCGGCGTCTCGGTCGTCAACGCGCTGTCGACCCGCCTGGTCGCCGAGGTGAAGAACCGCGGCCACCTGTGGCGCCAGTCCTTCCAGCTCGGCGTGCCCGACGCCGACCTCGCGCAGGTCCGCGCGCTGGAGGACGGCGAGGGCACCGGCACCACGGTGACCTGGTACGCCTCGGAGGACATCTTCGAGCACACCACCTACAACCTCGAGACCATCACCTCGCGCCTGCGCGAGATGGCGTTCCTCAACAAGGGCGTCGAGTTCGTCGTGCGCGACGAGCGGGCCGACGCGGAGTCGCGCGTCGACGCCATCCAGGACGAGACGGTCGACAACTCGATCGACAACGCCGGCCACGACGCGATCAAGCGAGCGGAGACCGGCGGTCTCGAGCAGGTCTTCAAGTACGACCGCGGCCTCGTCGACTACGTCGAGCACCTCAACCGCCGCAAGGACAAGGCCAACGTCACCGTCATCTCCTTCGAGGCCGACACCCCCGAGTCGGTGGAGAACCACATGAGCCTCGAGGTCGCGATGCAGTGGAACACCTCCTACACCGAGTCGGTCCACACCTTCGCCAACAACATCAACACCCACGAGGGCGGCACCCACGAGGAGGGCTTCCGCGCCTCCCTCACCTCCCTGGTCAACCACTGGGGCGAGGAGTGGGGTCTGATCAAGAAGAAGGAGGACCGCGTCTCGGGCGACGACATCCGCGAGGGCCTGACCGCGATCGTCTCCATCAAGCTCGCCGAGCCGCAGTTCGAGGGCCAGACCAAGACCAAGCTCGGCAACACCGAGGCCAAGGGCTTCACCCAGCGGATCATGAACGACCAGCTCGGTGCGTGGTTCGAGGAGAACCCGGCCGAGGGGCGCGACATCGTGCGCAAGTCGCAGGCCGCGGCCAGCGCCCGCATCGCCGCGCGCAAGGCCCGTGAGCTCGCCCGCGGCCGCAAGGGCCTGCTCGGCGGCGGCGGCCTGCCCGGAAAGCTCAGCGACTGCCAGTCGACCAACCCCGCCGAGTGCGAGGTCTTCATCGTGGAGGGGGACTCGGCCGGCGGCTCCGCGCGCCAGGGCCGCGACCCGCGCATCCAGGCGATCCTCCCGATCCGCGGCAAGATCCTCAACGTCGAGAAGGCCCGCATCGACAAGGTGCTCGCCAACTCCGAGGTCCAGGCGATCATCTCCGCACTCGGCACCGGCATCCACGAGGAGTTCAACCTCGAGAAGCTGCGCTACCACAAGGTCGTGATGATGGCCGACGCCGACGTCGACGGCCACCACATCAACACGTTGCTGCTGACGCTGCTCTTCCGCTTCATGAAGCCGCTCATCGAGCACGGCTACGTCTACATGGCCCAGCCGCCCCTCTACCGCCTGCGGTGGAACAAGCCCGCCGAGCACGAGTTCGTCTACTCCGACGCCGAGCGCGACGCGCTGCTCGCCGACGGGCAGGCCCAGGGCAAGAAGCTGCCCAAGGAGAACCCGGTCCAGCGCTACAAGGGTCTCGGCGAGATGAACGCCGACGAGCTGTGGGAGACCACGATGGACCCCGACGCGCGCCTGATGAAGCAGGTCGGCCTCGAGGACGCCGCCCAGGCCGACGAGATCTTCTCGATCCTGATGGGCGAGGACGTCGAGCAGCGCCGCTCCTTCATCCAGCGCAACGCCAAGGACGTCCGTTTCTTGGATATCTAGGCCGCTAGCCGAATCTACGAGCAGCCCTAGACATCCCTAGAACGCAGGAGAGAACCACATGACTGAGACCCCCACCGGCACCGGCGCAGGCGGCTTCGGGTTCGGCGACGACCGCATCCAGCCGATCGAGCTCCAGACGCTGATGCAGCAGTCCTACATCGACTACGCGATGACCGTGATCGTCGGGCGCGCGCTGCCCGACGTACGTGACGGGCTGAAGCCGGTGCACCGCCGCATCCTCTACGCCATGTACGACGGCGGCTACCGCCCCGACCGCGGCTTCTCGAAGTGCTCGCGCGTCGTCGGCGACGTGATGGGTCAGTACCACCCCCACGGCGACACCGCGATCTACGACACCATGGTCCGCCTCGCGCAGCCGTGGGTCCTGCGCTCGCCGCTGATCAACGGCCAGGGCAACTTCGGCTCGCCGGGCAACGACTCCGCCGCCGCCATGCGCTACACCGAGTGCCGGATGGCGCCGCTGGCGATGGAGATGGTGCGCGACATCGACGAGGACACCGTCGACTTCCGCCCCAACTACGACGGTCGCTCGCAGGAGCCGACCATCCTGCCCTCGCGCTTCCCCAACCTGCTGGTCAACGGCTCGGCCGGCATCGCGGTCGGCATGGCCACCAGCATCCCGCCGCACAACCTCCGTGAGGTCGCCGAGGCCGCGACCTGGGCGCTCGAGCACCCCGATGCCACCAAGGAGGAGCTGCAGGACGCCGTCATCGAGCGGATCAAGGGCCCCGACTTCCCCAACGGCGCGCTGATCGTGGGCCGCCAGGGCATCGAGCAGGCCTACCGCACCGGACGCGGCTCGATCTCCCAGCGCGCCGTCGTCGAGATCGACGAGGACGCCAAGGGCCGCACGATGCTCGTCATCAGCGAGCTCCCCTACATGGTCAACCCGGACAACCTCGCGCTGAAGATCGCCGAGCTCGCCGACTCCGGGCGCATCCAGGGCATCTCCGACGTGCGCGACGACACCAGCTCGCGCACGGGCCAGCGCCTGGTGATCATCCTCAAGCGCGACGCCGTGGCCCGGGTCGTGCTCAACAACCTCTTCAAGCACACCGAGCTGCAGACCAACTTCTCGGCCAACATGCTGGCGCTGGTGGACGGCGTGCCCCGCACGCTCCCGATCGACCAGTTCATCTCCAACTGGGTCACCCACCAGATCGAGGTCATCCAGCGGCGTACGCGCTTCCGCCTCGCCGAGGCCGAGCGCCAGGCCCACATCTACCGCGGTCTGGCGAAGGCGCTCGACGCCCTCGACGAGGTCATCGCGCTGATCCGTCGCAGCCCCGACGTCGAGGAGGCCCGCGGTGGCCTCATCGCGCTGCTCGACATCGACGAGGTGCAGGCCAACGCCATCCTCGAGATGCAGCTGCGTCGCCTCGCGGCGCTGGAGCGCCAGAAGATCATGGACCGCCTCGCCGAGCTCGAGCGCGTGATCGCCGACCTCGAGGACATCCTGGCCAACGAGCCGCGCCAGCGTCAGATCGTCTCCGACGAGCTGAAGGAGATCACCGACAAGTACGGCAACGACCGGCGTACGCAGATCATCGCCGCCGACGGCGACCTGTCGATGGAGGACCTGATCCCCGACGAGGACCTCGTCGTCTCCATCACCCGCGGCGGCTACGCCAAGCGCACCCGTGCCGACCAGTACCGTCTGCAGAAGCGCGGCGGCAAGGGCGTGCGCGGCGCGACCCTGCGCGGAGACGACGTCGTCCAGCACTTCATCGCGACGACCAACCACCACTGGTTGCTGTTCTTCACCACGGCCGGTCGCGTCTACCGCACCAAGTCCTACAACCTGCCCGAGGCTGCGCGTGACGCGAAGGGCGGCCACGTGGCCGGCCTGCTGAGCTTCCAGCCCGACGAGGACATCGCCCAGGTGCTGGCGATCCGCGACTACGAGCAGGCTCCCTACCTCGTGCTCGCCACCCGCACCGGCCTGGTCAAGAAGACCAAGCTCGGCGACTACAACTCGCCCCGTCAGGCCGGCGTCATCGCGATCAACTTCCGCGAGGACGACGACGAGCTGATCGGCGCCGAGCTGGTCAACGGCGACGACGACATCCTGCTGGTCTCCCGCAAGGGCCAGTCGATCCGCTTCAAGGCCGACGACGAGCAGCTGCGCCCGATGGGCCGCGCCACCGGCGGTGTGCGCGGCATGAAGTTCCGCGACGGCGACTCGCTGCTCTCGATGTCGGTCATCCGCGCCGACCAGGTCGCGGCCGAGGAGGCGGTCGAGGGCGACGCCGCCGCATCGGAGGAGGTCAAGGAGCAGTACGTCTTCACGATCACCGACGGCGGCTTCGCCAAGCGCAGCCGCATCAGCGACTACCGCCTGCAGTCCCGCGGCGGCATCGGCATCAAGGCGATGTCGCTGTCCAACGAGGACCGCGGGGGCCTGGTGGGCGCCTTCATCGTGGAGGAGGAGGACGAGGTCCTCTCCATCACGAGCAGCGGCCAGGTCGTGCGCAGCCCGATCGACGCCAACTTCCGGCCCACCGGCCGCTCGACGATGGGCGTGAAGTTCGTGACGCCGAAGAAGGGCGACACCGTGGCCGTCGTGGCCCGCTCCGTGGAGGCCAAGGTCGCCGAGGAGGCGGCCGACGCAGCGGGCGTGGACACGAGCGCCGACGAGGCCGGTGCCCCGGTCGACGAATCGCAGGACGTGGCCGACGGTGCAACAATCGAGGCTCAGGACGCCGCTGACGCGAGCGTCCAGGTGTCCGACGAGCTGGGCGCCGACGAAGACACCGAGGAGTGATCCATGTCGGACCGCACCGCGACTCCGCGTCGTACGTCCGGGGATGAGCCTGCCCGCAGGTCCCTCACCGGACGCCTGCAGGACACGTTGTCCAACGCTGCCGAGGAGCACCGCGCCAACGCCGACTCCAAGGCTCCGCGTGGCAACCGCGCACGCCGGGAGGCGGGGCGCCAGCCCCGTCGCGCCCGGCTGCGGCTGACCCGCATCGACCCCTGGTCGGTGATGAAGACGTCGTTCCTGCTGTCGGTCGCCTTCGGCGTGGTCACCTTCGTCGCCATCTTCATGGTGTGGTCGGTGCTCGGCGCCGCCGGCGTGTGGGACTCGATCAACTCGGCCGTGGCGAGCATCGTCGAGGGCGACAGCGGCAACTCGACCTTCGACATCACCGACTACGTCGGCATGTCGCGGGTGCTCGGCTTCACGCTGCTGGTCTCGGTGCTCGACGTGGTCCTGCTGACCGCGATCGCCACCCTGACGGCCTTCCTCTACAACCTCGCCGCCGCCCTCCTCGGCGGCATCGAGGTCACCCTCGCCGAGGACGAGAAGTGATCTGACCGTCCTCTCCGGGTCTCGGTGGTTGAGGTGCGAGCGCAGCGAGCCTCGAAACCGACCCCTCGATTGGCACCGCCTGACCACCCTCAGGTAATCTTCGGCGTCGTCGCTTGCGACGTGTGCGGGCCTATAGCTCAGACGGTTAGAGCGCTTCCCTGATAAGGAAGAGGTCGGAGGTTCAAGTCCTCCTAGGCCCACTCCATCCCTTCGCTCCACGAGGAGAGTCCATGAAGAAGCTCCTGCTCCTCGCCCTCGCCGCTGGCGGCGCGCTGGTCGCGAAGAAGAAGATGGACGAGGGCAAGCACGAGCAGGCCCTCTGGGCCGAGGCCACCGACACCGTCGAGAAGGCCTGACGCTCCACTCCGCTTCACCGGGGGCCTTGGCGCAATTGGTAGCGCACCTGCTTTGCAAGCAGGGGGTTGCGAGTTCGAGTCTCGTAGGCTCCACCAGCAAAACTCCAGGTCAGCCTGGGGTTTTGTTCTTTTCTGGACTGTTCTGGTCGACTTCGAGATCGGCCTCTAGGGGGACTGGTGGGGGAAAGGAGACGGGCTCAACCGTCCATGCTTTGGGCCGGCTAGAATCGGCGCCTCCGGAACATTCGAACGCGTCACCTACCCGGTCAGGACTACGAGGCCCCTGAGACTGACGCTCCGGAAAGCCGCACATCTCGTGCGCACACGCAGCACAGAGCCGTTGTCTAATAGCCGGCGGCGTCTGACGCCGATCCTTTAGGAGCTCAGCCTGGGTTTCCGGTGGCCAGGACGAGGTGCCGGCGGTCAGTTGTGAACCCGCGAAATTGCCTGGAGCGGCGACGTTCGCCTGGACGATCTGTGGGTGCGCGCCCGTCAGGCCCCGTAGGCTGTCGGCACATGCCTCCCACCCTGCGTGCCGCCACATACGAACTCGAGTTCGATGACCTGTACGCCCGGATGTGGGACATCGCGACCGACGACCGCGGCGACCAAACCAGGCTGTATGAGCCAGCACCCCGCGATGCGCTCAAGTGGCTCATCGCCGACCTGGCCGGGACTCCCGCTGAGTCGGGGCGCACGACCCCTGAGAACGACGCCATCCGCCGCCAGGTGCACCGCGTGCTCAAGGATGAGGGCTGGGCCGAGCGACTCAGCGAGACCCGCTTCCGCCTCCTCCGCCCGCCATCTAAGGCTGACGAGTTCGCCGCGCTCCACACCCTCATGTCTGTCATTCCGGCGGGTCGATGGACCACCTATGGCGACGTGGGGTCGTTGGTCGATGTGCACTCACGAGGTCTGGGTAGCCACATCAAGAGCTGCTCACACTGCCCGAATGCCGTCAGGGTGCTTACATCTGGCGGACAACGACACGGCAGCGGCTTCCGTTGGAGCAACCCCGACCGGAACGACGACCCCAACGACGTCCTCGAGCAGGAGGGCGTCAGGTTCGAGAACGGTCGCGCCGCCCCGGAGCAATACCTGCCTGCACTTGAGTTGGCCCGACTCTTTGCTTCGCGCCAAGTCCGACAGGAGTCATTCGATTGGCCCACAATCGAGTGGGTAAAAGTGCCGGTTGACCGTGAGTCGCAAGAGCCGAACGGATCCCCGATCAGGATGCGGCACTTCCTAGACTGCTCCCACTGGTTTCGCGGCGCCGACGAGCGGCTGCTGGGGGAGCCACCTCTGCTCGCCACTAATGACCAGATGCGCGGTCTCCCGGCGTGCCTTACCTGCGTCGCGAAGGCCAAGAGCGCGAATAATCCCGCCCGCGGACCTCGTATGACCGCGTCTCCTGCTTCGATCACCGCCCCTGAAGCGAGCCAATTCCTTCGCCCGCGCGACATCGCTACCGACGGCATCGCCCTAATCGCTGTCCGACGGGAGCAGCGATTTCTTCGACACCACCTCCTAGACGACCGCACTGAAGCGCCGTGCGCCATCTGCGGACGCCTTCTCCCATCGCGACTTCTCGTCGCGGCACACATCGCACCGCGATACACCCTGAGCGAAGCCGAGCGCCTCGACTTCACCTCGGCCGCGATGCTGGCGTGCACACTCGGCTGTGACGCCCTCTTCGAACACGGATACATCGCAGTCGACGACGAGGGCCACCTCCTGGCGCACCGCGATGCCGGGAGTGAGGCGCTGAGCCTCATCGTGTCCGAGCTCACTGGCCGCCGGGTAGAAGCGTTCGGCCCCGCCACCGCGCCCCGGTTCTCGAGCCACCGCACACTGCATCAAAGCTGACCGAGACGGGAACCTCGACCCCTGATGCTGCGGAATGGCTCACTCTCGATGCGCGCGGATCGCGGCGTGAGCGGTCACTCGTTTGGCTGCGGGGCGGCAGTGAAGCGCCACGACCGCTCCCGGGGACGGCGATGTGTCGGTTCCGGCTGGCAAGATCGAAACACTGAGATCCGACACGTGTCAGCGAGCCCGACCTACGACTGAAAGACTCACTACGTGAAGCTCAACCTGAAGGCCGTAGCGGAGCGGGTCGCGCCGCTCGGCGGGCGGAAGTTCTATGACCGCGAGTTCATCTTTGAGTTGCTTCTCGCCTACGGCCGCTCGCAGGGAAACGTCACACGCCTGCGCAACGGGTCGCTGAACGTTGCCGACGACCCGACAACCGAGGTCGCACAGAAGAATGTCGTCTACTTCAAGGAGACGACCGACGATCCGCTGGCCCTCATCGAGGAGCTGCGAACCGCGCCAACGGTCGTGCGCTACCGCCCGCGCTTCGTCATCGTCACCGACTATTCAGAACTGCTCGCCGTCGACACGAAGACTGGTGAGAACCTGATAGTGCCAGTCGGCGACATTGACCAGCACTTCACGTTCTTCCTGCCTTGGGCTGGCATGGAGAAGGCACAGTACGTCGCTGAGGCGCACGCAGACGTCAAAGCGGCGGAGCGGATGGGAAAGCTCTTCGATGAGCTGCTCGCCGCGAACCCCGAGATCCTCGGCGATCCCTTCGGCAGGCACTCACTCAACGTCTTCTTCACACGGCTGCTCTTCTGCTTCTTCGCCGAGGACACCGGCATCTTCAGTGAGAACCAGTTCACCAATGCGGTCGGCAGTCACACCCAGGCCGACGGGTCCGACGTCGCGGACTTCCTCACCGATCTCTTTAGGGCGCTGGACACTCCCCACGCTGGCGACAAGCCGCAGCACCTTCGAGAGTTCCCGTACGTCAACGGACGGTTGTTCACGGTGGCGGCCGAGCACACCGTGCCGAGGTTCACGAAGCGGGCTCGCGAGCTCCTGATCGAGTCCGGAACCTTGATCTGGCGGGAGATCAACCCAGACATCTTCGGCTCGATGTTCCAGGCCATCGTTACTCCGGGCAAGCGATCGGACCTCGGTCAGCACTACACGTCGGTCCCGAACATCCTGAAGACCATCGAGCCGCTGTTCCTCAATGGGTTGAAGGACGAGTTCGACGCTGCCTACGACTCGCCGAGAAAACTCGAGGCGCTGTTGGAGCGAATCAGCGCGATCAAGGTCTTCGACCCTGCTTGTGGCTCCGGGAATTTTCTGGTCATCGCCTACAAGGAGCTGCGACGACTCGAGCACGCGATCCTCGAGCGGCTCGCTGAGATCGCCGTCGACCACCAGGTGCTCTACGCCGAATCGAAGATCAACATCGAGAACTTCTACGGCATCGAGCTCGACGACTTCGCCGTCGAGGTCGCGATCCTTGCCCTGTGGATCGCCAAGCACCAGATGAACGCCGAGTTCAAGGAGAAGTTCAACCTGTCCATCCCGCTGATCCCCCTCAAGGAAACCGGTCAGATCCGAGAGGGCAACGCCGCACGGATCGACTGGCAGTCAGTGTGTCCCAACGACGGCGATGAGGAGATCTACCTCATCGGCAACCCGCCGTACGCAGGTGCCAAGACTCAGACCAAAGACCAGAAGGCCGACTACGACTACGTGTTCGGGAAGCGTCCGTACTCGCGGAACCTCGACTACATCGCGCTGTGGTTCATCAAGGGGGCCGACTACATCGAAGGCACGGAAGCTTCGCTCGCCTTCGTGACGACCAACTCAGTCGCCCAAGGCGAACACGTCGGTCTGATGTTCCCGATGATCTTCGCCAAGGGCATCGAGGTCGGCTTCGCCTACACCTCGTTTAAGTGGGAGAACAACGCCAAGCGCAACGCCGGCGTGACTGTGGCCGTGATCGGGTTGAGGAACGAGACGTCGTCGCCGAAGTACCTCTACACCGACGACCTGCAAATCGCTGCCACCAACATCAACGGATACCTAGCAGATGGTGCTGACGTCGTGATGGAGCGTCGGCGCAAGCCACTGGGATCCCCGCGGCCGGACATGGTGTTCGGATCAATGCCGCGTGATGGCGGCGGTCTTATCTTGTCGCCTGACGAGCGGAGGCAGATGATCAAGGCGGACGGTCGTAGCGAGGCGTTCATCAAGCGCTATATGGGGTCGTCCGAGTTCATCAACGACGGCGAGCGCTATTGCCTATGGGTGCCCGATGGCCAAGCTGGTTTGGCGCGGTCGATTGCCGCGATATGTGCGCGACTCGATCGTGTGGCGGCGGAGCGTTCGACGAGCAAGGCGGGAAGCACGGCAGCTTATGCTGCCCAGCCGCACCGTTTTGTTCAGATCAGCTACAAGCCAACGGACTCGATCATCGTGCCTCGCGTTTCGTCGGCTCGTCGTGAATACATTCCGATCGACTACCTCGGCCCAGACACCGTCATATCGGATGCGGCCTTCGGCGTATATGACGCCGAGCCCTGGCTGTTCTCGCTGCTAACGTCGCGAATGCACATGGCCTGGGCGCGGTCAGTGGGTGGCCAGTTGAAGACGGACTATCGGTACTCGAACACGATCGTGTACAACAACTTCCCCGTCCCTCCGCTGAGTGATGCTGCCAAGGAGCAGTTGACTCTTGCAGCGTTGCGAGTGCTGGACGTCCGCGAGTACCACTGCGAGAGGACCCTTGGAGAGCTCTACGACCCGGACCTGATGCCGGCCGACCTGCGCGCGGCGCATGCTGAGGTCGATGCACTGGTCGACTCAATCTACTCGAAGCGCGGCTACGAGACCGACGAGCAGCGATTGTCGGACCTGTTCGCTATGTATGAAGCAATGACCGCGGACGAGGCCTTGAACGGAACGAAGAAATGAGCAAGCCGCTCAACGTCGTTGACGTGACCTACGCCCAGACTGGCGCATCGGTGAACACCGACGCGCTTGGGATGCGCGAGATGCAGCAGCGCGTCTTCGCTCAGCGAGATGCACAGCACCTTCTGATTAAGGCGCCCCCGGCGTCGGGCAAGTCCCGTGCGCTGATGTTTGTCGCATTGGACAAGCTCTACAACCAGGGTCGCAAGAAGGTCATCGTCGCCGTCCCCGAGCGGTCGATCGGGGCGTCGTTCTCATCGACCAGGTTGACGAGGTTCGGATTCTTCGCTGACTGGGACGTGAAGCACAATTTGTGTGACCCCGGTTCTTCGCAGGGCAAGGTCGGCGCTTTCATCGACTTCCTGAACGGCCCCGACGCTGTGTTGATCTGCACTCACGCGACCCTGCGGTTCGCGTTCGAGAAGCTCGCTCCGGATGCGTTTAACGGCACCGTGCTTGCGATCGACGAGTTCCACCACGTCTCCGCAGACACGGAGAACAGCCGGCTTGGAGCCCTGCTCCGCGATGTCATGAACGGGTCCGACGCACACATCGTCGCGATGACCGGCTCCTACTTCCGCGGCGACTCTGTGCCCGTGCTGTCCGCCGAGGACGAGGCAAGGTTCACGCCGGTCACCTTCAACTACTACGACCAACTCAACGGCTACGAGCATCTCGAGTCGCTCGGCATCGGCCACCACTTCTACCAAGGCCGCTACACCGATGCGCTCGGCGAGGTGTTCGACCTGGACAAGAAGACCATCATCCACATCCCCAATGTGAACTCTGGCGAGTCCACGAAGGACAAGATCGAAGAGGTCGGCTTCATCATCGACTCGATCGGGCACGTCGACGCAACCGACGCTGATACTGGGATCATCAGCATTCGGCGTAGGGACACGGGAGCCACTGTTCGCGTGGCCGACCTGGTGGACGACACGGATCAGAAGAAGCGTGCGGACACGCTGCACTACCTCGGCACCGTCGCATCCAAGGACCGTGACGCTGTCGACGTAATACTCGCGCTCGGGATGGCGAAGGAGGGCTTCGACTGGCCGTTCGCGGAACACGCCCTCACGGTCGGCTACCGAGCGTCCTTGACCGAGGTGATTCAGATCATCGGGCGCGTGACCCGGGACAGCCCGGGCAAGGCACACGCCCAGTTCACGAACCTGATCGCCGAACCCGACGCTTCGCAGGGCGAGGTGAAGGTATCGGTGAACAACATGCTCAAGGCCATCACCGCGTCGTTGCTGATGGAGCAGGTGTTGGCGCAGAACTTCACCTTCAAGACCAAGCGCACCGGTGACGACGATCCGAAGGCGCCAGGGGTCATCAAGATCAACGGCTTCAAGGAGCCGTCGTCGGACCGCGTCAGGCAGATCGTCGAGACCGACCTCAACGACTTGAAGGCGACGATTCTGCAAGATGACACGTTCGCGCGTGCCGCGGCAGGATCGGTAGATCCCGAGACGACCAACAAGGTGCTGATCCCAAAGATCATCCGCGAGCGGTACCCCGACTTGGATGAGTCGCAGGTCGAGGAACTGCGGCAGCAGGTCGTCGTGGACTCGGTGATCAAGAACGGCGAGGTTCGCGAGGTCGGCGACAAGCGGTTCATCAAGATGGCCGAGAAATTCGTCAACATCGACGACATCAACATCAACCTGATCGACTCGGTCAACCCGTTCCAGAGGGCCTTCGAGGTCATGTCCAAGTCGGTCACGCCGAGTGTGTTACGGATCATCTCGGACGCGATCACTGCGACGCGGGTGGAGTTCACCGACGAGGAGGCGTTCGCGATGTTCCCGAAGATCCAGGCGTGGGCCAAGGTCAACGGACGTAAGCCCGAGGTGCGCGCGGAGGACCCGACAGAGAAGCGGTATGCCGAGGCGCTGCTGTACTTGCAGAAGCGCAAGCAGCAGCACCTTGCCAAGCAGAGGGCGGCGCAGATGGAGGATGAAGCATGAGCAGCGCCGACGACGTCGGCCAGGTCGACTTCGTCTACCCCTCCAGCATCGAGGTTTTGCTCGAATCTGATGTTGATGGCCTGCTGGACGCGCCAGAGAAGCCGAGCAAGGTCACTTCGAGTGACCGGCTCGAGCGGGCATTCCTGGAGATCGTGGAGTTCCGGCGCGCACATGGTCGGGCCCCGGATTCGCAGACCCGCTCGATCGCCGAACGCAAACTCGGCGCCCGCCTCGACGGGATCCTCGCCAACGAGGAGAAGATCGCCGCGCTGAAGCATCTCGATGAGTTTGGGCTCCTGGACGTGCCCGAAGCGCCGAGCTCGATCGACGACCTGTTGAAGGGGGACGACTTCGACCTGCTCGGCGACGAGTCCGGGCTACTCGATGTCTCCGACCTGCCAGTGCGCCGTCAACACTTTGACACGGGCGATGTCGCACGCCGGAAGCCGGCTCACGACTTTGAACAGTTCGAGCCGCTGTTCAAACGGAAGCACGCAGAACTTCGCGAGGGCACGAGCAGACTCCTGCCGTACCCCGGCATGACCCACATCGTTCCGGGCGCGTTCTTCGTTCTCAACGGCGTGATGCTGTTCATCGCTGAGGTGGGCGAGACCGAGTACAAGAGGACCACGGTACGTGAGAACAAGCGCGAACGCCTCCGCTGCATCTTCGAGAACGGCACCGAGTCTTCGATGTACCGCCAGTCACTCGGAATCCGTCTCGGCGATGAGGATGGCCAGATCGTCGCGGAGGCCCAGCTGCCGGAAATACTCAACGACGATGAGGTCAGCGGCCACATCTACGTCCTCCGCTCGTTGAGCAAAGACCCCCAGATCTCCGAGATGAAGGATCTGCACAAGATCGGGTTCTCGCGGGACGCGGTCGAGAAGCGGATCAAGAACGCTGAGAAGTCGCCGACGTACCTGATGGCGCCGGTCGAGATCGTCGCGGACTACACGGCCTACAACGTCAAGATCTCAGCCCTGGAAAACCTGCTGCATCGGGTGTTCGCCGAGGTCCGGCTCGACATCACCCAGAGCGACCGCAAGGGTCGCGACTATGACCCCTCCGAGTGGTTCATTGTGCCGCGCTCGGTTATCGATCAGGCTGTAGAACTGATCATCGCCGGTGGGATCGTCGACTATGTCTACGATTCAAGCTCGCGCTCCCTACGACGTCGACGTTGAAGGACGGCCTGGGCGCTCCTCGAATGGGATCGTATGGACAACCTGCCGTTTCCGCCACGGATCCGGGTTGCGGCGTAAAGGCCTTAGCCGAAGACCCCCCAGCGCCTCCCGCTGCGCATGGAGAAACTCGTTCCCTGCGCCTCTGACGCGTTGCGCCAGGACCGAGCGCCGGCACCGGAACGAACAGTGAGTACATAATGGAGGGCGGCGCCACGTGTCGCCTTCGTAAACAGCAGGACCCGATCGTCGTAGGACGTCGACCACGGTGACCCAGGAACTGGCAGCGTAATGACATCCATTGAGTTGTCGCTGAACCGGATGGGAGCACCAGACGAGACTGTCTGGTCTGTTGGATGTTCGATGGTGACTGACAGGAGAGCGGAGTTTCTCGGAACCTCGTCGGCGGATCCGCCGAAGAAGACCCGGGTCAGGGCCGACATGTTGAGCTGGTTGCCAGGGCGAGATGGCCCGCGGTTCTTGCTGATGCCTCCTGTGCCTTCGATCCAGAAGTTGGTTGCAGAGGTCAGGGCGGCGAGCTGCTCGGCGGTGAGTCCATAGCGAGTGCCAACCCGGCCGGACACATCTGCGACATCGTCATTCCGCGCAACCTCGGTCTTGGGGAGGGCAGCGAATCCGCGACGGTACTTGTCGAGAACGGTGGGCAAGGGGGCGGCGCCGGTCCAGGAGTCCTCGAACCACGCCTCGCCGGCGCGGATGGCTGCCTCGACTACCTTCTCTGTCTTGTTCGACGGCTTGCGAACGATCTGTAAGGTGCCGGCTTCATGACCGGATACGAGGCCGTTCCGCGATAGGTTTCCCGATCCGACGAGATGGCCTCTCGCTGACGATCCGTGCACCGAGAACCATTTCGGGTGCCACGGTACGAAGGGGACGCAGCCCGGCCGATCAACGACTCGGCGTCCGTCGTGAACGCGGACCTCGGCCGGCAGCGCCGCAAGACGTTCGAGCGCTGTTGGATCCGAGCGATACCAGTCAATGCTCACCAGGAAGCGTTTCGTGACGACAGCCCACTCAGCATCAGCGCCGCTCGATGAGATCTTGGAGAGCAGCGCGTCCACGCCGCTGTCCGTGACGTAGGCAACCGCCGCGTCGAACGCGGTAGCGCCGGTCCGGACAAGGTCGACTATTGCGTCGATGTTCCTTACCGGGGCCCCGGTCATGCCTGGTTGGCCGATCATCCGCTGCTCGAGCATACGTTCTCCATTTCCGAAGGGCCGTTGGAGCGTACGGTCTCAGGGCACGTCGCCGTGACGTTTCGGCATCGAGCGTTGGTCCGGCTTGTGGAGGTGCATGCGTGTCATCTTGAGGGGCTGATGCCCCTCAGCCGGCGACCCGAGTGTTGTGGGAGCTGTTCGGTGCGCCCCTCTACGAGAGCGTCCAGACCGGCTGATCGCACGAGGTGCGGCCCACCAGAGTTTGTGGTTCGCGGTACCGCGCGTCGACATTCGTGTTGACTCGCGAACGGGAAAGGAAGGTGACGGGCATGGCTAAGACCGAGTCCTATCCGGCACGGCAGTTGAGACACCGTCGCAATGCGTGGATGCGACGTAACGCGAAGATCGTCGGCCTGGTGGTCGTCGGCACCATCGCCCTCGGCGCATTCGCCAGCGTCCTCATGCTGACCGTTCCCATGCCGGCACGTCTCTACGTCCTAGGCGCCACTCACGCCAGCCTCGTCGCCGCGGGATTCCACCTTCTGAACACCGCCTTCCTCGCCCACGATCAGCAGGCTGTGTGGCAGATGCGGGGGGCGTGGGGAGAGGACAACACCCGCAACGAACTCCAACGGGCCAAGCGCAAGCGCCTCATCTGGGGCTGGGTGGACAGCGTCGAACTCCAAGCGGGCGACATCGACCACATCGTCGTGACCCGCCGCGGTGGCGTGGTTGTCATCGACTCCAAGTGGCGAAACCAGATCACCACGGAAGACGTCCCTGCGATGGCTGGGTCCTCGCGAAAGGCAGCCCTTCGGGCCGAAGGGGTGCTCCGTAGTGTGCTCAAACGAGAGAGCGGGGCCCGGCATCGAACGAACGCCAAACCCATAACAGTCACCGCCGCCGTCGTCCTATGGGGCGCCGCACGCACAGGCGTGCCGGGCAACGCAAACATTGATGGAGTGCGCTTCCTCGACGGGCGTCAACTCCTCGAATGGCTGGCCGAGCTCGACGGCCACGAGGTCCCGCGCGAGGCAGCTCGCGACGTGATCAAGCTGCTCGACGACTACCGCTCGAAGGTGACTGCCGCAACGAGATAGCGGGTACGCCGCTTCGACCCGAGTCGCGCTCACTCACTTCTGCTGTGACGTGCTTTGACGACTCCCTGAAACACCTACGCCGCCAGCGTCCCCACCCCTCCCAGATCAAGCGGCACGCATGCTACGAAGGTCCGTAGAAGGTCCGTCCCCCCGGGGACGGACCGCAGTCATTTCAGGGGTCTTTGACGAGACGTGACGGGCGGTGACGAGCACATCATGCACGGTGGAGTGAAGTTCTACCGCGGCTCCGGCGCCGCCGCCCGCTCCTACGTCGAGGCCGACCACTCCCGCGCCGACGACTACTACCTGGACGAGGGGAGCGGCGTCGCCGAGCACTACGCCGTCGTCGTCAGCGACGACGGTGTCGCCACCGAACGGCGGCCCGACCTCGACGGCCCGGCGTACGAGCGCTGGGTCGCCGGGTACGACGTCACCACCGGTCAGGCGAAGGGACGACTGCGCGACGACGACCACGCGCTGCGGTTCGTCGAGGTGGTCGTCAACGGTCCCAAGACCTGGTCGCTCGCGGCTGCGCTCCACCCCGACGTCGCAGCTGCTTACGAAGCCGCGCAGACGCGCGCGGCAGGGGAGGTCATCGAGTGGGTCGCGCAGCACGCGACCACGCGCGTGGGACCGCGTGGTCGACAGGTCCAGGTGCCTGTAGAGAAGGTCGAGGCTGCCGTCGTACGGCACTACACCTCGCGTGCCGGCGACCCGCACCGTCACCTTCACCTCCAGATCAACGCGCGTGTGTTCGCCTCTGGTGCGTGGCGTGGCCTCCACTCGGTCGGCGTCGTCGACTCCATCGAGGCACTCAACGGCATCGGTCACGCTGCCGTCATGTGCGACCCGGAGTTCCGTGCGGCTCTGGCCGCCCGGGGGTACACGCTCGACGAGGCTGGCGAGGTCGAGGAGCTCGCGCCGTACGCCGGACGGTTCAGCCAGCGCGCCTCGCAGATCACCCGCAACGTCGACCGCTACGAGGCCGAATGGCGAGCGGACCATCCCGGTGAAGAACCGGGGCCGAAGCTGCGACGCACCTGGGACCGGCGCGCGTGGGCGGACGCGCGCGCCGACAAGGTCGTCCCTGCCAACGGTGCCGAGCTTGTGTCGCGTTGGAACGACGAGCTGCTCAATCTCGGGTTCCAACCGCCGACCCAGTCGAGACAACTCGACCCGACCGCCGTCGGCCGGCTCCGGCGGGACGTCGCCGTCGATCTGATGCTCACGCGCTTGGGCTCGAAGCGCTCCGCGTGGAACGCCGCCGACATCCGAGGAGAAGCGGAGAAGCTGATCGCGTCCGTCGGGGTCATTGTGGATCGAGCCGTTCGAGTCGAGCTCGCCGAGGACCTCACCGCGCGTGCAGTGCGCGAGTGCCGACCACTGCGCGAACGGACCGACGTACCCGATCACATCCGCAACCTCACCTCCGACCGGGTCCTCGCGATTGAGGCAGAGCTGATCGACAGCCTCGCCACGCGTTCGATGGGACCGGTCGAGCACGCCTCCCGCGTCCACGGCGCCGGCCACCTCGACATCGCTCAGCGGACGGTCGTCGCCGCCCTGGCCGGCGAGGCCGGTCTGCTCGTCATCGAAGGCGCCGCCGGCACCGGCAAGACCACAGCACTCGCCGCCGCGCGCGAGGTACTCGACGCCCACGACCGACGACTCGTCGTCGTCACCCCCACCCTCAAGGCCGCGCAGACAGCCCGGCAGCAGGTCGGCACCGACGCGTTCTCGGCAGCGTGGCTCATCCACCAGCACGGGTTCCGGTGGGACGAGGACGGCCACTGGTCGCAGGTCGACGCCAGTCCCGACGCCCGCGCACGGCTGCTGCCCGGCGACGTACTCCTGGTCGACGAGGCCGGCATGCTCGACCAGGACACCGCCCGCGCGCTGTTCGCGATCGCCGACCGAGCCCACGCCACCGTTGCGCTGCTCGGTGACCGCCACCAGCTGCCCGCCGTCGGCCGTGGTGGGGTGGTGGACCTCGCCGCACGGTGGGTGCGGCCCGAGGCGCATCTCGAGCTCGAGTCGGTGCACCGCTTCGCCGACCCGGCCTACGCCGACCTCAGCCTGCTCATGCGCGGAGGTGAGTGTCCCGGTGAGGTCTTCGACGCCCTTGCTGCGCGCGGCGAGATCGTCGTCCACGCCAGCGAGGTCGAGTGCGCCGACGCACTCGCCGACATCGGCGCAGCCGGTGAGGAGCTGATCATCGCAGACACCCGCGAGCTGGTCGGATCCATCAACGCAGCCATCCGAGACCGCCGCCACGACGCTGGTGAGCGGATTGGTGAGCGAGATGGTGAGCCCGTCACCCGCCGTGGTGAGCGGATCGGCCTCGGCGATCGCGTCGCCACTCGGCGCAACGACCGCGACCTCGGCGTCGCCAACCGCGACGTCTGGACGGTTGCCGGCATCGGAGACGACGGCAGCCTCGTCGTCACCGGCCGCGCCGGTCAACGCGAGCTTCCCGCCGACTACGTCAACCGACACGTCGAGCTCGCCTTCGCCTCCACCGCGTACGGCGCCCAGGGGGAGACCGTCGACTCCGCCCACCTCGTCGTCGGCGAGGCCACCGGCGCAGCAGCGGCGTACGTCGGCATGACCCGCGGCCGCCATCGCAACGTCGCTCACCTGGTCGCCGACTCGGTCGACGACGCACGCCAGCAATGGATCGAGGTCTTCAGCCGCGACCGCGCCGACCTCGGCCCCGGCCACGCCGCGACCCGGGTCGATGAGGACATCGAGCGGTACGGCGCACAGGCGCCGCGACGCTCGGCATCGCTGCAGGCCGCCGCACTGGCCGAGCGTCGGCGGCGACCGGAGGAGCTGCAGCCGGTCGGACCGCGTCCGGTCGGACCGGGGATCGGTTTCTGACAATTCTCCTCGGATGTGATCGCTCGGAGGGTGATCCGGGACGTAGGTGACTGAGAGAACTCGACGGCTGCCGTCCGATCCGAGGCGATGGCTGTTGCTTTTCCGGGCATGAGCGCAACCCGGCGCTCCGATGACCGAGGAGTCACGATGACCATCGCACCGATCAGCGTCCCCGACGACTGGGACGACAACGGCATCCTCCTGTTCGAGGACTTCTGCGCGTTCATCCGCACGCCCCAGCGAACCGTCCGCGAATGGCGCCGCCTCAAGCGCGGACCGCGCTGGTGGCGCTTCAACGGCAACGGCCGCCTCTACACGACCGTCGCCGAGCTTCGCCGCTTCCTCAAGGCCGGTGAGTGAGGTGGCCGCGACCGCCGAACTGCCCGACGAGCGACCCCGGTGGCTTAGCATCACCGGCGCCGCGGTCTGGGTGAGCCTGTCCGCTAAGACCATCCGCCGCAAGATCGCTGCTGGTGAACTGCGCGCCTACCGCTGCGGCAAAACGATCCGAATCAAGACCGACGACCTGGAGGCGATGATGCGTCCCGTGCCGTCCGCGAAGGACTGGTGACCTGCGGCCAGGTCAGTAGATCCCGGATGCGGCGCGCAATGGCGACGCAAGGACGCTTCACTCGCTCCATGCCCGGTGGAGGGCCCTTGGCAACCCCCAAACACCGCGTTCTGTGAGCCGGTCGTCCTCGTCCAGCACGCCGAGGTCCTGCCATAGCGGTGTCAGGTGGAGCAGGGCCATCTCGAGCACGTCCAGGTGACCTTCGCGGTCTTCGATCTCTCCCTCGATGTCATCCAGCAGGTCGACGTCCGTCTGCACGCGTCGAGGATCTAGAACAGCGCCTGGCCCACGGCGTACGGCGCCGAGCACCAGTCCGAGCCAGTCGGCGTGTTGGAGCGCCATCACCGCCGACACCGCCTCGACCTCATCCTCCTCGGGCTCCTCAGAAGGCGAGATGGTCTCGGCGAGTTGGCCGACCCAGCGGGCGTCGTCGTCAGCAAGGCTGCCGCGAACGCCGGGCACTCGCTCGGCAAGATATTCGGCTGCGGCGCGATCCACGGCCTCCCACTCACAAAGGAAGGCATCAAGCTCGGCTTCGGAGACGTTCCACGCGTCAGACATGAACCCAACGTTAGATCGACGCACGGGCCCTGTCGTGCCGTCGCAAGTCCGACACTCCCGGTCCCACGTTTCGCGGCGGAATGGGCTAGCTCGCGCGACAGCACTTGATGTAAAAGCCCAGGGCGGTCTTAACTCACTCCTCCTCAGGTAGGTCCGGCCACCGGAACCACAGTCCCCCGCTCCCGAGAGGGTCATATCCCAGTCGCCGCTCGATTCCCATCTGAAGGACCGACTGCGAAGACGAGATGGGCTCTGAATCTGGGGCCGATACGCCGAATCTGGCCTCAAGGTCGTCGGGTTGTAGCCAGCCGCCGTCCTCTTGTGCGTCGAACACTAGATGGAGCACATTCTCGCTGTCGTTGACGAAAGACATCTCGGAGAGTGAGTGCTCCATTCCTTCCAATAGGTCAGTTCGACCACGGGTAGCGTGGATGGACAGGAACGTCGTGCGGTATAGCGACGTTCCCTTATCCACGATGAGGCCGGAGTCGCGCAATGCGATCGCGTCGTCTGTGCGAAGCTCCATAGCAGTGAGTAGCTCACGACGGAGTGTGTCTTGCTCAAGCAAGAGCTCCTTTCGTGGGTACCGCTGCGCTTTGTTGAAGGCCGATACCGATTTGGCATGATCCTGCAGCCGCTCAGCGAGCGGGTCCTTGTCTGAACGGCCCGATCGGTAGGTCATGCGCCCGACCGAGACCCCTTCGAGTCCCGTTGCCAGGGCAATGGATGTGGCATACAACGGCCCGAAAGGCCGGCCGTCAGGTGGCGCAATCTCTAATACTTGCTCGGTCCCGTAAAGAGTGCAGATTGCTTGAGACCCGTTCATCTCGTAGAACGCATAGCCGCGACTGCGATCCAAGTTCATGGCAGATCGCTCCAACCCCTCCGTTCGCCCTCGCATCACTGCATCGAGTTGCTTCACGGCAATTAGCTCGTCCTCCAGCGACTCCGTGCTAACGGCGGTCACGCGCTTGTTCGAAGAGCCGTGACCAAGGTCGACGCCGCTCAGTAGTTCCACAGCTCGCAAGAACCGGTTGGAACGAAGCGGGGCGCTCGGATGCGGCCATGGGTGAACCGATTCGACCGAAAACCGTGCCCCGAAGGAGTACTCGTCCTTGACGTCGGGTAGCAGACTAAGCGCGCGATCTCTGCCCTCCTGATCGTCAAAGGACACCACCGCGTGCGTTGCGACGTCGCCGAGAGCGCCGCGGATCATGACGCCGTACCGCCGGTGGATGGTCACCTTGTCGCCCTCGCGCTCGTAGTCCATCTCTCTCAGGGACTCGCTCATGCTTACCAAGCCAGGCGAGCCGAGGCCATAAGACGAGATCGCGAACGGTCCGAGTGCAGGACGGAACAACTCGTCAAACAATGCGGACGCAATAGATGGGATGACGGTCCGATTCAAGGTGCGCACGATGCGACCGAATGCCGCGGCGCGTGCCACTTGCGAGCCCCACACAGGGACTCCCAGCGCCTGATGCTCGTCTTGGGCGATGGTCAGGAGGCCGCATTCCTGAAGGTTCGAGAGGTATGTCAACGCGTCACCTCTAGAGCCGAACGCAGTCCGCGCGTGCGCCAGAGCGGAGTTCACCTCGACGACGTGTTGTCGCTGTTGCTCGCCTAGTTCGATAAAGGCGGCCAGCAACTTCAGCTCCTCGTCGCCTAGCGACATGACTTGGTCTAGGTTTTGGAAGTTCGCGATCGCCGACGGCACATGCTCGAACATGGTCACAAGATCAGCGCAAAGTTCGTAGGTTGTGGGGCCCTCTTCGAGCTGAGGGATCAGCCATTGAAGGGCCGTCTCCGCGCTCAAGTGTCTTTGGGGTGGATTTAGCGCGTGCTCCCAAAATGCTCGTCGGCGCACCTCGTGGAACCACGCGTGATCGCCAACGGTTGTGGCAAAGGCTCGCTGCCGAATCAGTTCAGCCTCGATCACCGACCATTCCAGCTCGGTGCACCTGAGCTCGCCTTGTACGTAGGATGTTGGCGGAGGGTCCGTGAAGGCGCACAAGAGGACCACAGCTTGCTGTTGCTTTGCGTCGAGACGTCGGAGCAGGTCCTTCGTCTGTTCGACGAAGTTGTCCCTGACTGGAAGCTCCCGTATTCGTCCGCCAGCCTGGAGGTGACCGATTGCGGCGTCGACGTAGAGGGGCAACCCGTCAGTCGCTCGCAGCAGATGCCCGAGGTGGTGCACTGGCAGCGACTTGGCACGTAGCCACTCCTCGACCGCTGACGGCTGCAACCCAGGAAGCTCCACCTCAGAAGCACCCGCCATCTTCAGTTCGAGAACTCGTGAGCTCTCAACTCCGCTGGCGGTCGCGAGTGCGGCCCGGATCGAGACCCCGGCAGTTGGCGTTTCAGCCAGAGATAGAAGTTGCCTGAAGTCCTCGTCGGGCAGGACTTCACAGGCGTCAATCGACAGGGCCAGAGGTCTGCCAGACAGCGTGTGCAACTCGCTCGCAAGAGCTCTAAAGATGTCAAGCACATCGGGACTCACCGCCTGCTTGATCCGATGGTCGAGGCTCTCGCTTGCACTACGACTTACTGAATCGCGCATGTCGCGGGCGAGTTCCCCGCCAGACTCACCCAAGCGGTCGGCGATCATGTCGAACACGAGGCCGCCTATGGCGTCCGTAAGCTCGCCGACTCGCTGCGCTGTGAGGTTCTCGATCGCTGAGGCGAGCGTCCGCGACCACCTCTTCGCAGCGCCCTCCTGCTCCATTGCGTCCGCCAACGCCGTCGAAAGCGACTCAATCAGGGCCGCTTGAAGAGCGCCCGCAGTTCGCCCAACCCGAACGGGCTCACCTGCTAATGCGCTCACGCGAGCGCCATATGAGCTGTGGCGGAGCAGTTCACTCTTGCCTGCCCCAGGGTCGCCGTGAATCACGATCAACCCCGTTGCATGGCCTGTCAATGACACCAGTTCTGAATCTCGGCCATAGAGGACGCCTAATGGCGTCGCAGGCATGTCATACGGGGACGAGTGATGGCTCTTCGGCTCGCGACTTGCCCTCCATGTACGGACAAGCAATGTGCAGACGGCCAGGACCGCCAAGATGGCCAATGCCGCCGGATCAAGTAGCTGGTCAAGCACAGAATTCGTAGCCGCCACTGTCATGTTCCCCCGCCATGGATGTCCAACGTTGGAGCCACTGTCTCGCACTAACTGGCTTGGGTGCGGATACACGGCGGTACTCGATGGCTTCGCGGCGACGTGGGCCGAACTTTCTCTGGACCTTGTGTGTCACTTGCCCCTCACCCGGGCACAAAAGACACCGTGGTGAAGCACGCCCTAGCTCGGCTGACGGCTGCGTCGGCGATGTAGCCCATAGTGGGCGCTGGCATACGCGCATGCGTCGCCATTTCTGCATTCACTAGACACCAGCGACGTAGGCGGTGAGGAAGTGGACGCCATGTCGGTCGAGGTTGCCGCGGGCGCGGTCGTAGTGCTCGGTGGTGCGTGGGTCGGAGTGCCGGGCGAGGATCTGCGCGTCGCGTAGCGGCACGCCGGCGTCAAGGGCGTTGGTGATGGCGGCGTGGCGGAGCGAGTGTGGGCTGATGTGGCGTGGGATCGCGGCCGCCTTCGCGATGCGCGCGACCATCCGGTAGGCGTCTCGCCGATCGATCGGGTTGCCGGACACCGGGCGAAGGATGAGCCGGCCCTCGGTCCGCTCACCTCGGCAGGCCTCGAGCACTCGCAGCACGGGGACGGTGATGGGCATGGTGGCGGGCTTGTCACCCTTGCCCACGAGGTGGATCACTCGGTGTCCTCGGAGGGTCTCGGAGTAGTCCTCGATCCGGACCGCGGCCGCCTCGGATGCCCGGAGGGCGTTGATGCCGAGGAGGAACGCCAACGCTCCGTGGTGGACGGTCAGGGTCTGGGCGACTTGGAGGAACCGGATGAGCTCGAGTCGATCCAAACCTTGGGTGCGGGACTCGTCACGGTGCACCTTCGGCAATCGCGCGTAGACCGCTGGGTCGGAAACGATGAGTCCGTCGATGTGGGCGTAACGGAAGTACCCGCGGACGGCGTGCATCGAGGTCACGACCGAGGAGGCCATCAGCCCGGCCTGTCCGAGGTGTCGGATGTAGAGCTCGATGTGAGCGCGCTGGATCCCGATGAGCGGGTCGAGCGTGTTCGTCTCGCACCAGGCGAACCAGCGCCGCAGCTGGGACGAGTACAGCGTGTGGGTGTGCCCGGAGTAGCGGGCGAGGTACGACACTGCAGCGAGCTGGGCTGGCGTCATCGCACCGGGTTGGAAGGGCAGAAGGGTATTCATGGGGTGGCACCTGGCGGAGTCGGCCGAGCCTCGCCATGGTCCGCCGCGCGAGGGCGAGGCACTTGCCCGACGCTACGACCGGCATCCGTTCCCTAGGCTCGCTGCCGTCTTCAGCAATGCGAGTACCTGGTCGGCACTCGACGGTTACGGTCCAAGCGTGGACGACACGTCGGCGCCAGCCGAGAAGAGGATGCGCCTGCGCTATGCCGGCACGTGCAGGATCTGCGACGCCGCGCTGCCTGCGAAGGCGGAAGCCGTCTACGAGCGCGAGACCAAGACCGTCCGCTGCCTGGCTCATGATCGCGATGAACCTGAATTTGATCTCGAAGTTGATATCGGGGCGGCGGGGAGTTCCGCGCGACGCGAGTTCGAGCGCCGCAAGGCCGGCCGCGAGAAGCGCATCCGCGACAAGCATCCGAAGCTCGGCGGTCTCATCCTGGCCCTCAGCGACGATCCGCAATCCACCACAGCGTGGAACACCGGAGCCATCGGCGAGGAACGCCTCGGTGGCCGCCTGAACTCGCTGCAGTCCGACACGTGTCGGATCCTCCACGACCGACGCATCCCCGGTGGTCGAGCGAACATCGACCACCTCGCCGTAACACCCGCGGGCGTCCACGTCATCGACGCGAAGAGGTACAGCGGACGCCCACAGCTCCGGATCGAAGGCGGGCTCCTTCGCCCACGCGTGGAACGGCTCATCGTCGGCCGCCGGGACTGCACCAAGCTGGTCGACGGAGTCCTCAATCAGGTCGAGGTGGTCCGTGCAGTCGTCGGTGATCAGATCCCTGTGCATGGCGTTTTATGCTTCGTCGACGCCGACTGGCCGCTGATCGGCGGCGCATTCACCACGCGCAACATCCAGGTCCTCTGGCCCAAGCGACTGCAGTCGGCCCTTGGCTCCCTTGGAGCACTGGACGCGCACGCCATCGAACGAGCGCACCGAGAACTCGCGAGAGCCCTGCCGTCGGCCTGACGTCCAAGCGAGCGCGCGGCGGTATGACTCGCCGCTGTGGACTGTCGGTCGACGTTGTCACACTGTCCGAATGGCACTCGAGGACGACCTGCGCGTCATCATGCAACGCGAGTTGGCGCCTGGAGTGGACGACCTCGCGCATCTTGAAGCGATGGAGACCCACGACCTCCTCGCGACATACGCCAACTGGGCCAATCGCTTCCCGACGCCCATTCCCCGACAGGTCATCTACTCACGCGAGCTCATCCGTCGCCTCAAGCGCGATGGTGCGTTACGTCGGTGGATTCGGACCGTCGATCACGAGGTGACGAACGGCGTCGATCTGGAGCGACGATTGAGTCGAGACGTGGAGATCTCGCACAACTCGCCGTCAGCTCCACGACGTCGGCGCTACCGCGATTTGGACCGGTTTCTGAGCGCGTGGGGGCTACACCATCTGCACTTGGGACCTCGTCCCCAAGATGGCAGCCGAGTCAGGTCCTCGACGCTGCTGTTTGTCGCATTCGTGCAGAACCGCGCCTACTTCGTCGGGGCCTTTCCTCACGGCACTTGGGACAGGGACATCCTGCTCGCGATCATGGCGGACAACTGGCCCGACGACGATCACGCTCCGCTCATACCGATACGCGGCGCTCTGGGACTGGAGAGGTCGATATCTGAGGAGGATCGCGTCGTGCTGCGCAAGGGGCACGTATCGACCTTTTACGAGCGTGGCAACCGCGTTTATGCCGCGCGCTCAGGAATCACAACAGCCGGCACAGCGATGGACAGCACGCAATGGGCGAACAGGGTTATGCGTTCACTCGACGCTGTGCAGAACCTATTCGAGCATGATCCGACCGAATTGCTGAAGCAGTTCCAACGGCTGGGAGGAAGCCCTACCTCCCAGCCAACTTGGAAGATCGTAGTCCGAGACAAGGTGCTGGTCGTTGCTGATGAGCGTTCTGAAACTAACGCGCCCTTGCTGCAGTTCTGACTCACTGTCCGCGACCGGTCTCACGACCAAGCGACCCGCAGACCAGTCCTCGCTACCGGACAACGAGTTCATTCGGCGCACGGGTTCAGCGATGGGACTGGGACATGGTCAGAGACACCGTGATGACGTCATCCTTCCGCGCCGCTTGCCTGCCCCAATTGCATCCCGACGTTGGTAGATGTCGACGACGCTTGAAAACGAGGCCATAGCGACGGTCGAAAACGAGGCCACCCAGACAGATTGGATGGGTGATCTCTGTGGAGGATTGGGCTCTGATCCGGCGGCTGGTGGCGGATGGTGTTCCGCAGCGTCAGGTCGCGCGGGACCTGGGTATCGGGCGGTCGACGGTGGCGCGGGCGGTGGCCTCGGACGGGCCGCCGAAGTACGAGCGGCCGGCGGTGTCGACGTCGTTCACGCCGTTCGAGTCGGCGGTGCGGCAGCTGCTGATCATGACGCCGGACATGCCGGCGACGGTGATTGCCGAGCGGGTCGGCTGGCCTGGGTCGATCACGTGGTTCCGCGAGCACGTCCGCCAGTTGCGGCCTGAACACAGGCCGGTGGACCCGTCGGACCGGCTGACGTGGCTGGCCGGGGACGCGGCGCAGTGCGACCTGTGGTTCCCGCCGAAGAAGATCCCACTCGAGGACGGCTCGAAGGTCCTGCTGCCAGTCATGGTGATCACCGCGGCGCACTCGCGATTCATGGTCGCGAAGATGATCCCGACCCGGCACACCCAGGATCTGCTGCTGGCGATGTGGCTGCTGCTGCAGCAGCTGGGACGGGTTCCACGCAGGTTGATCTGGGACAACGAGTCGGGCATCGGGCGCGGCAAGCGGCATGCCGACGGCGTGGGGGCGTTCACCGGCACCCTGGCCACCACGCTGGTCAGGCTCAAGCCCTACGACCCCGAATCGAAGGGTCTGGTCGAACGCAGGAACGGGTTTTTCGAGACCTCCTTCATGCCTGGTCGGGAGTTCGCATCGCCGGCCGACTTCGATGCCCAGTTCACCGACTGGCTGGGCAAGGCGAACGCCCGGGTGGTGCGCACGATCAAGGCCAGGCCGGTCGACCTGCTCGACGCCGATCGGGCGGCGATGCTGCCCCTGCCGCCGGTGGCACCAGCGGTGGGATGGGTCAATCGGGACGTGACTACTACGTCCGCATCGACAGCAACGACTACTCCGTCGACCCGAACGTGATCGGAAGGTTCGTCGACGTGCACGCCGACCTGGCTCGGGTCGAGGTCCGTCACGACGGGCGCCTGGTCGCGTCCCATGACCGAGTCTGGGCACGCGGGATGACGGTCACCGACCCCGCACACGTCGCCGCTGCGAAGGTGTTGCGGGAGCAGTTCCAACTGCCCCGACCTGCCGCGGATCCCGACGAGGAACTCGGGCGGGACTTGGCTGACTACGACCGGGCCTTCGGCCTGATCGACGGCGGGCTCACCGATGGCGCTGCGGACGGCGAGGTCGCTTGATGGGCACGAAGAGGAACACCGACGCCACCGAGGCACTCAAGCAGCTGACCTACCTGGCGGGTGCGTTGAAGGCGCCCCGGATCACCGAAGCAGCCGGTCGACTGGCTGATCATGCCCGCGACGCCGGCTGGACCCATGAGGAGTACCTCGCCGCCGTGCTCGACCGTGAGGTCGCCGCCCGGAACGCATCCGGTGCCCAGCTGCGGATCCGTGCCGCCGGGTTCGCCGCCAGGAAGACGCTCGAGGAGTTCGACTGGGACGCCCAACCCGCCGTGCGCCAGCAGATCGCCTCCTTGGCATCGGGCGGGTTCCTCACCGAAGCACGAAACGTCGTGCTCCTCGGACCGCCCGGCACCGGGAAGACCCACCTGGCCGCCGGCCTAGGGATCGCGGCCGCCCACCACGGCCACCGGGTCCTGTTCGCGACCGCGACCGAGTGGGTCACCCGGCTCACCGAAGCCCACCGCGCCGGCCGGCTGCCGAACGAGCTCGCGAGGTTGCGGCGCTACGGGCTGATCATCGTCGACGAGGTCGGCTACCTGCCCTTCGAGCAGGACGCCGCCAACCTGTTCTTCCAACTCGTCTCATCCCGCTACGAACACGCCTCGCTGATCCTCACCAGCAACCTGCCCTTCAGCGGCTGGGGCGGCGTCTTCGGCGACCAGGCCGTCGCCGCCGCGATGATCGACCGCGTCGTCCACCACGCCGACGTCCTCACCCTCAAGGGCGCCAGCTACCGGCTACGCAACCGCGGGATCGACACCCTGCCCAGCATCAAGACCCAAGACACGGCAGACTAGACAGCACGAACCGGTGGCCTCGTTTTCGAGCGTCGGATCGGCCTCATTTTCGAGCGTTGCCGACAGCAGAGCCGGCTGACCCCAACAGGCGGCGGAAAGACGCAACATCTCGGCTCCGGCTGCGCGTCACGAGACGAGTGGACGTTCTCCGGGTGTGCCCGACCTCGTGATTGGTCGCTTCGACCCGCCTCCGTTGAAAAAGCGCGAGTCCATCGAGTCTTCTGCATGCAAGTTCGCGGCCTCGATCGGAACTTAGTCGTCAGCATCCGCAGGCGTCTCGGGCTCTTCGGGCTCTTCGGGCTCCTCGGGATCCTCGGACTCCTGCCAACCGATGCGGATGTCCTCTAGCTCCGACGGAAGGGAGCCTTGGTGACGCCCGGGCGCGAGCGCGAAAGTGGGGCTGTTCGCATCCACGACAACTTCGGGGTAGATCGACGCCTTCTGGGCAAGCGGTCGTGTCTCAACCTCGATGTCCGTTGAGGCCTGGAACCGGAAGCCCCGCACCTCGCCGTCAAAGGCGAAGGTCGTCGCGTTCGTGTCAACCGTCAGCACGAGGGTCTGATCCATGAGATTCGCGATGACCGGAACGAGTGCCTGAACCGGGCGTTCGACGAGGTCACTTATGTCGATTGGGTGGCTCACGGTCTCAATGACGAATGAGTGCCGGGCCATTGACTCTGGCTCGGTGGCGAGTTGGGCGATACCGCTCAGTGTGTAGAAGACCTCTGCATCGGTCACGTCTCGAAGCGCGACGGCTCGTTCTGGCCATCCTCTGAGCTCTCGGCAGACGCGCCAGGAGCGGATGAGTGTCGCAAGGGTGTCGAGGGGGCGGAAGAGTTCAGTGACGCTGAGGCCGCTCGATTCGCCACCCTTGCCGACTTCTCGGATGGCCGCGCCGTCTGAGCACAACTCAAAGAATTCGAGCGCATTGTCGATGTCTTCGAGAACGTTGTCCGCGAGCGGGTCTATGAAGACCTCGGTCTCGTGGACCATTTGACCGTCTCGCTCGCGAGCGTGGGAGATGATCAAGCTCACTCCGGCAGGGTGGACGTAGGCCCAGTGGGTGCCGATCCGCCGGTGGGTGAACCCGGCTACCGCTCTCTGGTGTCCGCTCGTGACCTCAAGCTCTACCTCCGTGTCCGAGCCAACTCCGCCGAACAACGCCGTCTGGGGAAGATGACGAAGGTACTTGACTATTTCCGGGCGCGGATTCAGGCCAGTAGCACGATCGAAAAACTGCGCCGGATCGCCGAAGGCTGTCTCGAGTACCGCACGTTCAGAGTCAGCATCGTCGTGCTCGAACATGGAGAAGTAGTCGACGTTGGAGACCAACGTAAGTTGGCCATCCGGTTGACGTCGTATCTCCACCGAGGCCTGGGGCAGCACCGCGCGTATGGCGGCCTGTGCGGCGTTGAGCCGAACAGTCTCGAGAAACCCAGGCGACAATAGAGTTGAAAGGCTCTCGGCGAACTGGGACTCGGGGAGGCATGCACCTGGTCGCAGGCTCATCCTTTCTGCGTCGGTGTCGAGGAAGTCCTGCAGTTCCGAGAGAAGGTCTTGGTCTACTAGTCGGTGGTACATCTTGGCGGTGTCGGCGGTCTTCCCTTTGATGTGTGCCAGCACAAAGACCAGAGGTGAACGCGAATTGAGCAGGTTTGCGGCGTCGCCGCGATTGAGTTTCACCTTTCCGTTCTTGGACGTGCTTGCACGGACGCACGCCCCGGCGAAGCTGTTCGCGATGTTGCTGGCTTGATGAGATTCGTGGTCGAGGTCGACCTGAAACATGAAGTCGATCCCGTAGTCCTGTTCGACTTTGTTGGGCAAGAGGCCGTGCCGGTCGCAGAAGTTGCGGAAGGCAAGCTCCCCCTTGTCGCCTACACGTTGCGAAAAGCTGCGGCGCTTGCCACTTGCGTCGTTGTCTTTGTGCACGGCCCTACCTTGGCCTAGCGCCCGCCCATTGGTCGAGACGTAGAGGGCATGCTCAGCCGCCCGTTCAGTCTGGACGCGGCTTGTTAGCTTGGACGTCGCACGGGCTGCGGAGCGCGTCCTTGACCTCGGACAGTGAGTGCCGAGACGCAGATGACGCATCATCGAGCACACAACATCCGACCGCCGATGCCTCTTCCCCTGGCGACAGTTGAGTGACGTTGGACGGCGACGCGGTCCAACGGGTACATCGCCGACTGGCCAACCCATGCGACCGGCGTAAGGCCAGCGGGTAAGCGGCGCAATGTCGCGCCCCGGACGGTACGCGGCGGACTGCCGCACGTGCCAGTGATCTCGCTAGCGGAGGATCCGAACGTAACGACCCCGGGTGTTGAGTCGCTCAATCTTGCCTCGAGCGGTGAGTTCGACCATGGCGATCCGACGGATACGGGCGGCGTCGGAGTAGCCCAGACCGTAGGTCTTCTCGAGCCAAGGACGGATCGATGTCAAGACCTCATCGCCCGGATCTCCTAGCGAAAGAAGGTAGTCGTAGACGGCCGCGGTGTAGTCAAAGCCTCCCGTTGGTGAGCACTCTTGCTGATTCGTCATCCTGTTTCGGCCTCCAGGTCTTCTATCGCCTTCGTCAGGTTGCTGACGACATTGGACAATGCGAGGTAGCGAGGATTCGCGTTGGACTTTGGCTCGCAGAGGTGCGTGCGGATAGCCCGGACTCGCTCCCGCATCGCTTGGAGTTCAAGTACCGCCTCTTGGATCTCGGTGCTCATATAGACATGAGACATCGCTGAGCGGCTCAGGTCTAGGCACGTCCTTCGGTCGCGGCGAAAGGACGCACCTACCATATTGCTTTGAACCGTTGTTCGCGTGGCGACCACAGACACAGCTGCCGGCTGTGTGCATCGAACTGCTCGTTAGCGCCTGGCGGCCGCAAAGTGCCGTCGTCAAGCAACACAATGTCGTTCACAAATGATCCAACGGCTACGTCGAAGCTTGCTGCGGAGTCGAACTGCTCGCGGGAGCCTGTCACCTGGCCGGCGCACGTCAGCGTGCCGCCTTCATTCCGTACGACTGACAGGTCGAGTTGACCGCTGACCGATACCGCCGAGTTGTCCTCAATTTGTATTGCCCCGCGCAGTACCCCTTGTACGACAAGGTTGGCGTCCCTGAGGATCCTCAGTCCTCTTACTTCACCCACTACTCGCCGTGTCCCGGTGACAACTAGGTCCTCGAAGAACCCGACATCGCTCATAGGAGCATCCTGCCCTCTGCCGAACGCCCGTGTGGCGCGAAGGGCTCGGGACGTGTGCCGCACTCGACCAGTGGACAGGCGGCGGAATGGGGCAGGACTAGCTATCAGCATCCGTGCAGCAGACCGGACTGAGCGAATCGAGGAGATGCAAGCTCGCTAGCCGATTACGGGGTAGAAGCCAGGCCTACCGATCGCAGGGTTTCCCGTGAAGTACTCAATCGTGCAGTCGGCGTCGTCCACCACGGGTGGCGTCTGGTTCTCGAGCACGATCGTCTGCCCGGGATGGCCATTGCTCAAGTAGGCATAGAACGCCCGCGCGACGGACCCACTGAGTAGCTCGTCGTCACCTTCAACCGATCTCGCCGCGACCTCCGAGACATCGGGGCTGACGGAGTACGGTCCGGCCGAGTCGGCATCGCGGTATGTGAGGACTGGGGTATCGAGTGCGACGAAACCGGGGTGAGGTAGACCGCGCTGAGTGCAAAACTCGCTCAGCGCCACACTGAAGCCAGCATGCAGAACCGAGCGCATCCCCTTGCCGCGATCCTCGCGACTCCGTTGCTGCACATTGATCTGCGGCGTGCCGTCGAACGTGAAGACTGCCTCCTTTGCGCCGGGGACCTGCCACTGCGTCAGCACGTCGCGCAACTTGCGCGAGAAGTCCTGCTGGGAGGCAAGGGTGATCCCATGCGTGACCGGATCAACCGGCGTAGGCCGTTCTTGGGCGACACTCGCGCGCAGTTCCTCGAGCTGGTCAACTCGTGCCCACCGCTCGATCCATCGCTCGACCTGCGAACGACGTCCCATGAGCTCGTCCAGGTCGGACTGAACCGGTTGTAAAGTGTTGTCCACTTGGGAAAGTTGGTCATCGGCCGCTCGCATTGCTTCATCAATCTGGCTGAGACGGTCGCGCCGACGGTCCAACTCGGCCTGCACCGAGCCGAGCGTGAGGACGAGGTCACCTCGGAGCGCCTGAGTCTTTGCGGACTCGGCATCTACCGACTCCGCGAGTTGGACGGTCTCGTAGACGGCGTGCTCGCGCTGCTGGTGAGCCGCGTCGGCCCCGCAGAATACGCAAGCCTCAGTGTCGAAGTAGCCGAGCAGCGTGCCCGCCTCCTTGACCAGTTCCAACCGTTCTAGATCGGCGGCGTACTGGGCGTCGAGCAGGGTGAACCGATCGACCAAAGTGCGGATCTCGCCAGCCTGTTGGCGACCAAGTTGACGCTGCTCCTGGAGACGGGTTCGCTCGTTCACCAGACGGTCCCGGGCGGCTAGCTGGACAGCCATCGAACTCGAGGTCTGCCGGATGGCGGCGTTGACTCTTGCCAAGACATCGAGGCACTCGGCCGGCTCAGGGGCTTCGGTCATCTGTGAGCGCACTTGCTCAATCGCCCGGTCGAGTACCTCGACCTGACCGTGGTTAACCCGTCGGAAGGCAGCCGCGTCGTCAGCCTCGGTGAGGCTTGAGTCGTCCTCGCCCTCAAGGAGCAGCTTGAACGCAGAGCGCTCCGCAGTCCTGGAGGTCGGATTGCCGCTCTCAACCGGCGTGACGCGAGACTGCATCCGCTCCTCGTCGACCAGCACCAGGTGTGCGATGTTGCGCAGGCTCATCGACTGGACCTGGTTCCGCACGTTCTTGCGCAGCTTGGCACCCGCGATCCCCAGCTGGTCAAGAAAGAAATAGGAGATCGTGTCAGGGTTGTCCTTGTGGTGCTGGCCAAGCAAGTCACGGTCCGGAAGGCGGTTCGGTAGGGTCCGCAGATCTTCATCGAACACTGAGACGCGGCCACCGCGCAGGTCCCTCGCCAGCGTAAGCACGTGACCGTCGTCGAGTTCCACGCCCAGCAGCATTAATCGATAGCCGGCAGCCTCAGGCACCTCGCGCAGCTCGCGACCGCCAAGCATGAAGTCCAACGCGTCGATCACGTAGGTCTTGCCGGTTTCGGAGGCTCCGTAGATGACCGTGAGGCGTGGTGCGAACTCCACGCTGGCGGGCGGGAGGTCGGCGCCAACGGCGGTCAGGTGAACGAGTCTCATCCGACCATCCCCTCCTCGTCGGTCGGCTCCCAAGCGAACTCGGTTGCCCAACTCTCGGAAACGGTACGGAGCCGGTCGCGAACCTGATCCGTGTTGAGGTCGCCGAACTCGTCGACTGCCCACGTCGCGACCTCTCCGAGGGCACCCAGGAGGGGCGATTCGAGGAGCCGAAGGAACGGCGCGGCTTCCTCGCCCGCGCGGTAGGTCATGCCCTCAGCGGTGGTCACCAGGTCCACCATGCCGGCTCGCGCCATGAGCTGGACGCCGTGGTCGAGGACTGTGCGCTTGAGTCCGAGTTCGCCGCTGCGGTTCGGAACTGCAGGCAGCACACTCGGTGGTCCCTCGAGGTCGGCGCTATGCAAGAGGCAGTAGTCGAGGAGAACGAGGCGGTCGAGGTCGAACGTCCGCGGAAAGGCGGTCGTCAGCACGACCAGGGTCCGCAGTCCCAGCTCAAGCGGGCTATTCAGCGGCTGCATGACACCACCGCAACTTCTCCTCGTTCGCGAGCTGGTGACAGATGCCGGTGCGATCTCGGACGGCCAACACCGGAAGCAGCCCGTTTGAGGTAATCGCCAAGCCCTGGGCTGACTTCGTGACCTCGGCCAGCCGCTGCAGCCCGTCTGCGTGGCCGAGGTCGTGCGTCTCAATGACGCCGTCGAAAATGTCCTGCTGTAGGGCTGCGAACGTCCCTTCCGGGACCGAGTCGCGGGCGAAGACGCGGAGAGCCTCGGCGCTGTAGAACGCCACGCGCTGCCGCACGAAGTGGGCTCCGACGTACTCATGCTCTGTCGCATGAGGTGCGGTGAAGGTCCCGCCGTGGCGTTCGCTGTAGGCCTGCAGGAGCTGGGCGATGTAGTGCTGTTCCTCATCCGTGGGGTCCGACGAGGGCTCGGGCGGAGCGGGCCGGTTCGGCAGCTCGACACCGAACCTGGCCGAATGCCACCGGGTGCTTGCATGTGCCTCCACGAGCTCATGGAGCTCCACTGTTCCGAATATGCTGAAGTCGGCATCCGAAATGAAAGCCAGAACCGTGTCCAGCGAGTGCTGCCCGAGTTGCGGCGTGAGGGTGCTCCTGTCCTTAGTGAGCGCCTTGGTCAGCTCCGACCTGAGCTTAGTGGGGGAATGGATCACGCCTGCCAAGGTTGTGCCGACTCCGTGCGGGGCAGCGAACCTGTACTTGCGAGGCCAGGTGTAGTGACCGGACAGGGTGCCGAGTATGACTTTCAGGATCTCCGGGTAGGCGTCGCTGGGCAGCAATGCCTTCCCGTAATGCTTGCATTGATAGCAGTCCCATAGGTCGTCAAATCCAGCGGACGTGACGAACCCTGCGACGTCAACGCCGTGGTCGTGTGCCCCACCACTGCGCATGACCTGCTCGTAAGTCAACGTCGTGGCCCACTCCAGCACGAACTCCTCCCACTGCACATCGTCGTAAAGCGAGATGCGCTTCTCGGGCGTCAGTGACAGGTGGCTCGGCACCGGGGCCCAAGCGTGCGCGTCAAGAGCCGTAGGGTGCTGAATCGGCGTTATTGACACTGCATCGTCGCCGGTCCCCTCAAGCGACTGCTCGGTCACAGCACCTCCTCATGCGCAATTCGCAGGATGTCACAACGCTCCGACTGGACCTTCGAGCAACGCACTCTAGGGGGGATGAACCACGGGCGCCGCCGTTCGGCGCATCTAGGACGTCCCACCACACAAGCCAGATGCTTGACCGTCTCCCCCATATGGACAGCGTCATAGTGGGCGGGATGACATAGGGCCTCACGGCGTCGATGCGTCTAACCGCTCGAGGGTGTTCCGTCGAACGTGGCCTGGGTCGAGAGAGCGGTCCTTGCCATAAGCACGGCGAGTGGCGTGAGTGCCCGACGATCGATTCGAGGAATCCCACGATCACGCTGTTCCGAGGCGACATTTGCCAGCGCGTGGGTGGCTTCCCTGATGGCCCATCGGGGCTGGTCGACGCTGACAGGTCGTCCATCGCGCTGTCTCCAGCCGAGGTAGGTCAGAGCTTCGGCCAATCGCTTGTCGTGCCGTCCCTCCGGTTCAGACGCAAGGCACAGAAGGGCCAGCAGTCGAGCCTGGGTCGTGAAGGTGTCCTCGTTGCCGTCGACGAGGCGGTCGGCGAGGTGGCGCCACAAGACGACCGGGTCGGCCTTAGCGGCCTTGCCGAGCTTGGTGAGCAGGAGCTTGCCCTTGTACTTCCGAAGCAGCCCGATCTGCTGGAGCGACTGGCGGAACTCGAGCAGAGGGATCGTGAGGTCTTCACGATTGCGCTTCCCAATCCAGTCCCCGACGACGGGAACAACCTCCGACGCGGCCTCGACGTCGGCGGGCTTGAGATAGCCGGCTGCGGTCAGAGTGATGCCGTCGCCAACTGCACGATCGAGGAACCACTGGTACGCGCGAAGGTTGGCCCTCAGGGTCGGCACGTCCGGTTGTTCGGGAGCCCCGATGGCGAGGGTGCGGGCGATGAAGTCGTCGCCGACCGGCGTCCGCTGAAGCTGGTTCAGCAGGTGGACGAGGTCCGGGCGCACTCCCCACTCGGTGAGTCCGCCGGCAGGTGAGACGAGGCGTTGGTTGAGCTCGGCGACATCGAAGGCAGCGGGGTCGTCGACGACCTGGGCGAGATCTTCGGCATCGCGCAGTCCGCCGCAGTCGTCCGGGGGTGCGGCCCGTTGTCCGTCGACGCACCTCGCTTGGGGCGCGTCGTTCGTCAGCGGGAGGACCTCTTCGAGGCGAATCGTCAGATCCCAGTTGTCGCCGTAGTCGTAGACGTAGTGCAAGACGTCGCCCGGCCCGACCAGGGTCTCGTCGAGCGTCACGTCGGCGTCAGGCGTGCCTTCGTCCTCGCCCTCCTCGACGTCGTACTCGCAGAGGAACCACTCAGCGCCCATGTCGAACGTGTCGCCGCCGACGGAGAACCGATGCAGGTGGGAGTCGGTCCAGTCGTACACCGCCTGCAACACCTGGTGGACCGCGGCGAGGGTGAGGTCGGAGCGCAGCTCGAGTCGCCGCCAGATCGGCGGACGTGCGTCGTTGAGGTCAACCCGGACACGGAAGATTGCCGGCTCGTCCCGCTTGGGGTGTCGCAGGTGCGGGTTGCTCGTCCGCTTCGCGAAGACACCGCCCGAGACCACCGACATCTGGTCGGCGAGCGTGCGCAGGTCGCCCAACTCGGCGCCCGAGATCAGGGCGTCGAACTGACGGCGGAGGTCATCGGCGTCACCTGTAGGCACGGCCCGATCGTAGGCGGAGATGTCTACTCGTGACGCGGCCGGTGATGCCGTCGATGTCAGTCGTGAGCGATGAGCTCGTCGGGACTGAAGTGCTCGACACCGTTGACCGAGCAGCCGGATCTGGCTACGGCGATGAGCGGCGTATCGACCGCGGCGCCCGGCAGTTGAGTCCTGTGCGCGTGGAGTTCACCGAGATCGTGTCGATCAAAGGGAGCATTCTCGAGCCACTTGATCGAGCCGAGTGCGAGGACGCGTTTCGCGACCGGCGCGCGGTCGCCGCCCACGAGGTCGATCTCGGGTTTGTTGGTGCGCGTCCAGTAGCCGCCGACGATGCCCGGCACGCCGTCCTCGCCCGTGAGCACGGGTGGCGCCAGACGTTCCAAGGCTTCGCGGATGACCGGCTCGATCGTTCGCCCACGCCACGAGGTCCATGACGCGCGAATGCGCGCGAGGACGCGATCTCCGCGTCCCCGCTCGATCTCGTCGAGGTGCGGGCCGAGGAAGGCGAGCCAGAATCGGAGGTACGGGTCAGCGACGCGGTAGCGCTTGTCCTTCGACCCGGGCTTGGTCGAGAGCGGCTCGTCGGCGGCGACGATGCGCTTGGCCACGAGGGCCGTCAGGGATCGGTTGAGTGAACCCTGCGGGATGTCCGCCGCGCGGCCGATATTGGTGAAGGTGCGTTCTCCACTGCCGATGGCGGTCAGCACCGTGCGTGCCTGTGCGTCGGAGGGGAACTCGGCGGCGAGCGAGCGCTCCCCCGAGACGAGTAGTGCCGAGGTCGGATCGCTGACGGCTTGGCTGAGGTAGTCCATCAGCGGCATGGCTGTGGGCCACTCGTCGCAGATCAGCGGTAGGCCGCCGGTGACGATGTGCGCGTCGAAGGCGTCCGCTGCCGGAAGGCCCAGCAGGTCGCCGACCTCAGATGGGGTGAGGGGCGGGACGACCATTTCCTTCGCGCGCTGGTGGAAGGGCCGCCCGTACTCGTTGAGTGCCTCCATCATCCCCAGGTCGGAACCGATGCCGATCACTACGACGCGCTTGCGCGCCAGTTCTCTGTCGAACGCCCGTTGGAGTGTTCCCTCGAAGCTCTCGTCGGACGCGACGAGGTAGGGGATCTCGTCGAGGACGACGACACTGCCGTCATCGGGGAGGGCGGTCGCCAGCAAGCGCAGTGCGGCGTCCCAACCGGCCAGCTCGGTACCACTGAAGAGCTCAGCTCCGGGCAGGTTCGACGCGGCGACCTCCTGCGCGAACAAGTGCAGCTCGTCCCGTACCGGTCGCCCTGACGCCGCGAAAAACACGTGGGGTACGTCGGCGCGATCGACGAACTCCTCCACGAGGCGGGACTTGCCGACGCGCCGGCGCCCGCGTATGAGGAGTGCCCTGCCGGGCTTGGAGTCCTTGTCGGCACGAACCTGCTGCAGTAACGCCTCAAGCCGCGCCAATTGCGCTTGACGACCAACGAACATTACTCACCTCCGGGATACTCGCATCAATGATACTATCATCCATGCGAGGTAACTTATAGGCCGCCAGACCGCTGGGCCTCTCCGTCCAGGGATGACAACCACACCCTCGTGTGCGACGACTTCTGTGGCGCTTGCGCTGCGAGTTCACCGAAAGCGGCTCCGGGGAGACTTCTGCGCTGGGACCATGACGGCATGCCCGGGTCGCAACGCCGAGGACCGCGGAAATGAACCGCCTGTGGGGCCAGTGGTGCGCGCTGTCGGGAACGGATCCCGGTGACTCGCGTCAGAAGATGGCGTTCAACATCGACCGCCGGGTCGCCGCTCTGAGTGCGCACGACGCCGATCTGGTGGAGAGTCTCGCGACGCACGTCTGGTCGGCCGAACCGGGGACGTCCCAGGACGCCTTCTTGGATCGATGGCTGGCCGAGGTGACGGCCGATCAACTTCGCAGAGACGAGACGGCTGAGAGGGAGCGCCAGGAGCAGGCCGCAGCGACGGTCCGGCAACGCCAAGCCGAGCAGCACGCCCTAGGTCGAGAGCGATACGAGGCCGAGCAGCGTCGTCTGAAAGAGGACGAGGATCGGCGTCGCGCGGATAGGGCCGCCGGGAAGCGGCTCCGGGCGGATCAGGCGACGAGGATCGCACAAAAGCGCCAAAGGACGGCTGTCGTTCGGGGCCAGGTCGTCAGCCTTTACAACATCACCGCCGTTGCGAACCTCGCCCGCATCGCCAGCCGAGGCATTCTGTGTCACGACTTGGCTACTGACGTCCGTCACGACGATCTGTCGGATGGCGGTGTTCAGGAAAGGCGTGATGGACGGTGGGTCGGCGACATGCCGCTTCACAGCTACGCGAACCTCTACATCAACCCGCGCAACGCGATGCTCTATCGCCTGTACAAGTTCGAGCGGCGAGACGTCGTCGTGATCTGTGTATCCGGAGATGTCCTCGATGAGCCGGGCGTGGTTGTGTTCGACGGCAACGCGGCGGCCGGTGCATCCAAGTGGTGGCCGGCGCCTGAGGGTCTTGCCCAGATCGACCTAGACAGCATTCGATCTGAGACTTGGCGAGACTTCAAGGGTGCACCCGATCCGGAGTTGAAGAGGATCACGCAGGCCGAGGTACTGGTGCCAGGTGCCGTGCTGCCTAGGTTCATCGAGGGCTTCCTTGCTCCGTCTCAGGAAGTAGTCGAAAGAGCTAAGCGCATCGTTGGGCACTGGTCCGGGCAGGTTGACCGGCACACCTTCTTCGAAGGTTCGGAAGCTAGATTTTGACCGAGGGGAGGTCCGGATGCCGATCACGCGCCGCCACATCGGACGCGACACGCTCCTGAAGTCGCGGATGCAGACGATCACCAACACGGTGAACTGCGTCGGCGTCATGGGCAAGGGCGTCGCACTGAAGTTCAAGCAGGCACACAAGGCGAACTTCGACGACTACGTCCGACGGTGCGACAGGAACGAGGTGCGGCCAGGCGTCCCCTACGTCTTCCCAGCCGACGCTAAGCGCGACAAGCCTGAGCTCGAGCTGATCCTGAACTTCCCGACCAAGAACCACTGGCGCAATCCGTCGCAGATCGAGTGGGTCGAGAGGGGCCTCCAGATCCTTGCCGATAGGTACCAAGAGTGGGATATCAAGAGCTTGGCGTTGCCACCGCTTGGCTGTGGCAACGGCGGGCTTCGGTGGAGCGACGTGTGGCCACTGATTCAGCACCACCTAGGAGAGCTGCCGATCGAGATCGAAGTGTGGGTCCCCGACGGCGAGGAGGTCGACGAGCCTAAGGTGGCCGAGGAAGCGCAGTTGGACCTCTTCTCCGAGTGACGTTGCTGTCCGAGGGGCCCTGTTTGCTTAAATCCTGCAAGGACGCCGGCGGCTGTAAGTAAGCAAAACCGGCCTCTGACCTGCGCAAACACTCGGACGGGTGCTTACGTCCATGCATAAGTGGCTACACGCGAGGCAGGTCTAAGTAAGCTTCCAACGCGGCTTGGTACGAGTGCCGACGTTGTGGATCTGCCCGCTCTTTCGCATCTTCGTGAGCAGGTTCATCACCTTGTTCCGCTTCTGCTTCTCATTGAGCGCGTCACTCAACTTGTCCCACAGCAGGTGGGTAATGTCCTGCCGCGACGCCTCGCCGAACTTCGTCAGGTAGTCGGTGACCAACTTGGCGTAATGGGCGTCGTCCTGTGCGCGCGTCCGGATGTAGTCCGCCTTCGTGTCAGCCGCTGCTGCGACGACGGATGACACGTGCAGGTGGGGACGACGGCCCTCGACGAGGTGGGCGCGCTTCAGTCGCGCCGCTGCGTCGCTGCTGATGGGAAACTTCTTCTGGACCCGGTCCAGCGCGAGCACGTCCTCGAGTGGGAGATCGCTCCGCTCCATCAGCTGCTCGGTGTAGTTCGCGTCGATGACCGCGCCGTAGATCGTGAGCTTCACAGCGCTTGCGTCGTCAAGATCGTAGTCCGGCAACGGAAGGAAGCGCTTGACCTGCGACAGGTTGATCCGCTGGATGCCGAAGCCCATGCGGTCGATCATGTTGAGTTCCGTCATGGCGTAGACGAGAAGCGGATTGCGGTAGCGCTTCGGCATCCGCGTATCGGTGACGTACTCCTCCGGCTTGCCGTCGTAGAAGGAGCCGGCGTTTTCCAGAACGAGACGGTCCGGATGCTCGGTGACGACGATGCGGGAACCGGTGCGGTAGTCGGCGTGTGCCACGCAGTTGTGGATGCCCTCGAGAACGCTCTGCCGGTCGTACTTCTGGATCTCGGTCTGGATGAGCGTTCCAGGCTGCAGGAGTCGAACCTGTACGTTGCGGATCCGGTCATAGACCTTAGTTGTGTTCAGGAGGAACGGGGGGCCGAGGTGCTCGTAGGCCTGTTCCGGGCCGGTCAGCTTCCATGTGATCTCTGCCAGGAGTGGCGACAGCAAGTGCGCTGCTTCCTCGCGACCCAGGAGAAGAACGGCCGCTCGAGTGACGCCGCCGTCGATCGTGAGCTTAGCCCGTTCCAGGAACGTCTCAGTGCTCCATGCGGCGATGTCTTCGGGCGCAAGGTTCGGATGCCGGGCTGCGAACGCCCCGCGGGCCGCGGTCAGCGCATCCCCGTCGAGGTGATCGAGGGTGGCCTTCGGCAGGACTGCGGCTGACCAGTCGTCCCCCGCGTCCTGCTGTCTGATCTCATCGAGCTTGTTCAGGTCGAGAGGACCGAGGCTCTCGCCATTACGTGCGTAGTAATGGCCGTTCCACGAGATCGGGATTCCGCGGGGAGCCGGAGGAACCTCAAACAGCAGCACCCGTCCGTCGGCGTGGTCGAGTTCATAGATCTCGTGGAACGAGGCCCGTGGCTCCGTGCTGTTCGCGATGTCGTTCTTCAGTCCCTGGAGTCGCTCGCGGTTGCGGCGATACTCGCTCCCCACCACGCGACGAGTCGTGTTGTCAACGCCGAAGACCAGCCAGGCACGGTCTACTCCGCGAAGGTTCGCCTCGTTGGACAGAGCCGAGAAGTACTTCCCAATGTCGGAGGTGGAGAAGTTGTCGCCGACCGCCTTGAACTCGGCAACCTCGTTCTCCCAAGTGGCGATCAGGTCATCGAGCAGGGCACTCAGCTCTTCGGGTGTCACGCTTGCTCCGATCGGTTGCTCGCCCACTTGGCGTAAGTGTCGCCGATCTTCTCGGCCAGCGCCTTGTCGCGGTCGAGGGTGGCGTGCTGGTAGATCGCCATGGCTGCCTGGGAGGCGTGGCCGGCGCGGGCCTGGAGCTCGGCGCCGGTCGCGCCGTGCTGGCCGGCAATTGTGAGTGCGGTGTGGCGTAGGTGGTGGATCGTCAGGTCCGGACGACCGGCCTTCTCTCGGGCCGGGCGGTAGCGATCCATCAGGTAGCGGGCGCTCATGTGGTCGGTACGGTCCCCGGGGAACAGCAAGCCCCTCGGACCTTCAGCGGCGTGCTCGAGCAGGTGGCTTTGGAGCATCGGCAGAAACGGCGGAGGAACGTGCACAGTCCGGATGCCACTCCTGGTCTTCGGTGTGCTGATGTGTCGACCGCACTCGGGGCAGGCGCCGCGGACCGCGGGGTTGGCGTCCTTGTCGACCTTTCGCGCAACGTTGATGCGGCCGGTGACCCCGTCGACGTCGGACCGACGCAGCTCCAGAAGTTCGCCCTCCCGTAGTCCGACGAAGGCGGCGAGCACGATGAGCAGTTTCAACCGCTCGGGCATCTCGTCGACGATCGCCGTGATCTCGTCGAAGGTCGCCGGGATCACCTCCTGCTTCACCGGAGCGCTGCTGGCGCCGCGGATCTTCGGCGGAGCCCGGTCGATCAGCTCCTCCTCTTCGGCCGCTTGGAGGATCGAGCGCAGCAGCCGGTACGCCGCCGCGTTGGAAGACGCCGTCTTCGGGTCGAGCGAGCGTCGCCACGTCTTGATCTCCGACAGGGTCACGTCGCGCAGCGGCATCGCACCGAAGTACGGCAGGATCCGGGTCGCCAGGAGCGCCTCGTAGCCCCGCACGGTCGTCGGTCGCAAGCCTCGCTCGGCGACGTACCGCTCGGCGTATTTCTGGACGGTGCTTATCGCCTGCTCTCGCTCGCGGCGCGCCTCGGCGACCTTGCGGGACTTGGGCGGCGTCCACTCGTCGCGGTCGATCAGCGACCGCTCGCGAGCGAGCCAGGCCTCGGCGTCCATCTTGGTCCGGAAGTTGCGAGAGTGGCGGCTGCCGTCGGGCATCGCGTACCGCGCCCGGTAGGACGGCCCCGTCGGCCCGGTACGTCGCTCGAGCTCGCCGAACCCTCGTCGTCGTGCCATGACCGAGACCTCCCGTGTGCGTCGCCTGCTAAGACGGTAACAGCCAACCCCCTGCTCTGGGAGCACAATCGTGGGGTGATTAGGGGGAAGGAAAGTCCGAACCAGTCCAACGATGTCCGCTTCTGACCTGCACAGTCACGCTCAAATCGCTGATCGGACGGTCCTCAAAGGCGGTTTGCAAGCAGGGGGTTAGGGGTTCGAGTCCCCTAGGCTCCACCAGTCCTGTCGGCCCGCGAGCCTGACCAGACCACCCCTCGAAATCGGTCGTGCCGGCCCACCCGCCGGTCCCACACTGGTCCCGTGCTGGGCATCAACGACCTCCCGACCTACCTCGTCGGCCTGATCCTCATCATCCTGCTGCCCGGACCGAACTCGCTCTACGTGCTGTCGGTCGCCGCGCGGCGCGGGGTGCGCAGCGGGTACGCCGCCGCGGCGGGCGTGTGGACGGGTGACGCCGTGCTGATGACGCTCTCCGCCGCGGGGGTGGCGTCGCTGCTCCAGGCCAACGAGACGGCGTTCAGCGTGGTCAAGTGGGTCGGCGCGTCCTACCTGCTCTGGCTCGCGATCGGCATGATGCGGGCGGCGTGGGCCACGTGGCGCTCGCGGCGCACGGTCGCCGAGCAGCTCGCCGACGCCACCGAGGAGGCCGGGCTCGTGCCGAAGGTGAAGGGTGAGCGGCCCTACCGCCGGGCGCTGGTGATCAGCCTGCTCAACCCCAAGGCGATCCTCTTCTTCGTCGCGTTCTTCGTGCAGTTCGTCGACCCGGCCTACGCCCACCCGGCGATCTCGTTCCTGGCGCTGGGGGTCCTCGCCACGCTCGCGAGCGCGGCGTACCTCAGTGTCCTCATCGTCGCGGGCACCCGGCTGGCCGACGCGTTCCGGCGGCGTACGGCGCTGTCGGCCGGCGCGACGTCGGCCGTGGGCGCGGTCTTCCTCGGCTTCGCGGTGAAGCTGGCGCTCGCCTCCACCTGACCTCACCTCGCAGGCGCCGGACAGCGCTCACCGCACGGCTGGGACAATCGAGCCCGTGAGCTCCTCCCGCCGGCCCGGCCTGCTGACCGACCTCGGCGCCGTGGTCCTCACGCTCGTGCTCGTCGGCATCGCCGGGCTGCTCGGGAAGTGGCAGTACGACGCCTGGCAGGCCAGCCGGGAGGCCGAGGCCCGCGACCTGACCGGCATCACGCCGGTGCCGCTGACCGACGTGATGGGCAACGACGATCCGTTCCCCGCGCCCGACCTGGGCCGCCCGGTGGAGGTCGCCGGCGAGTGGCTGGACGGCGGTTTCTGGGTCGCCGACCGCGAGCAGGGCGGACGGTCGGGCTACTGGGCCGTCGAGCCGCTCCAGGTCGGCGACGCGGCCGTGCTCGTCGTACGCGGGTGGGCGCCCGAGCCCGAGGCCGACCTGCTGGGGGTCGCGGGCGAGGCGGAGCTGACCGGGTGGCTCCAGGCCCCCGACGGCAGCCTGGTCACCGACGACGACCCCGATGACGAGGTGTTCCCCGAGATCCGCGTCGCGGACGCCGTCCAGCGGGTGGACGTGGATCTCTACTCCGCCTACCTGATCGCGCAGGAGCCCGCCGACGGCCTGGAGGCCGCCGAGCTGGAGGCACTGCCCACCCCGAGCCGCGCGACCGGCATCCGCAACCTGCTCTACGCCGTCGAGTGGTGGGTCTTCGGGGGCTTCGCCGCCTTCATCTGGTGGCGCTGGCGCCGGGACGCGACCGCTCCCGAGATCTCCCCGTCGGCGGGGTAGGCCGCACCCGATACCTTGGCGCCGTGTCCCGCAACCTCACCGCCTACCGCGTCATGGCCGCCATCGTCGGTGTCCTCCTCGTGGTGCTCTGCCTGGTCGGCGTCCCGCTGGCCAACTTCGACGGCTCCCCGATGTGGGGAGTCTTCGACAGCACGCCCGCCTGGGTGACGACCGGCTCCGACCTCCACAACCTCGGCGAGGCCATCACGACCTACCTCGGCGTCGCGCACGGCTGGCTCTACATGATCTTCCTGTTCAGCGCCTTCGCGCTCTCGCGTCGCGCCGGGTGGGACCTGCCCTTCACGCTGGTCACGCTGGCGTGCGGCACCATCCCGCTGCTGTCCTTCTGGGCCGAGCGCCGCGCGACGCAGCGGGTGCGCGCGGAGCACCCCGAGCTGGCCTGAGCACTAGGCTCACCGGGTGACGACAGCGTTCGTGCTCGGCGGTGGTGGCGTCCTCGGCGCCGTCGAGGTCGGCATGCTGCGCGCGCTGCTGGAGCGCGGGATCGTGCCCGAACTGGTCGTCGGCACGAGCGTCGGCGCCCTCAACGGCGCGCTGGTGGCCCGCCAGCCCGAGCTCGCGGTCGTGGACCGGCTCACCGAGCTGTGGGCCTCCACGGCGCGGTCCCGCGACGTCTACGGCGACCGGCCGCTGCGCACGGTCCGCCGGGCCGTCACCACCGGCACCCACATCTACTCCTCCGCGCCGCTGCGGCGTCGACTCGAGGAAGAGCTCGGGGACGCCCACTTCGAGGACCTGCCCGTGCGCCTCGAGGTCTGCGCCGCCAGCATCGAGCGCGCGGCGGAGCACTGGTTCACCAGCGGCCCGCTCGTGCCCGCGATCCTCGCCAGCGCCGCCGTACCCGGTCTCCTGCCCCCTGCCGAGATCGACGGCGAGCACTTCCTCGACGGGGGCCTGGTGAACTCCATCCCCGTCGGCCGGGCCGTCGAGCTCGGCGCGACCCGGGTCTTCGTGCTCCAGGTCGGCCGGATCGACCGGCCGCTCGCGCCGCCCACCCGGCCGTGGGACGTCGCTCGGGTCAGCTTCGAGGTGGCCCGCCGCCACCGCTTCATGCGTGACATGGCGACCATCCCCGAGGGCGTCGAGGCCCACGTCCTGCCTGCTGGTGGCACCTCGGCGCGCGACGACTCGTTGCTCTCCCACCGTGACTTCGGGGGCGTCGAGGCGCGCATCGAGGCGACGTACGCCGCCTCCCGCGACTACCTCGACGAGGCCCTCGGGCCGGTCGAGGGGTCCGGGCCGTGAGCCACCCCGGGGTCTGGGCGCTGCGCCGGTTCGTCGTCGCGCCGACGGTCATCGCCCTCACCGTGCTGCTGTGGGTCACGCTGCCGGCCTGGCTGCTCGTCGCTGCCGCCCTGGCGCCGGTGCTGCCGGGCCGCTGGCGCGCGCTGCGGCTGCTGTGGCTCGTCGTGGTCTACCTGAGCTTCGAGACGCTGCTACTGGTCGTGCTGCTCGGGCTGTGGCTCGCCAGCGGCTTCGGGTGGCGGATCCGCTCGCCCTACTTCGCCGGCATCCACTACGACCTCGTGCAGGGCACGCTCATCGCGTTCTTCCGCGAGGCCCGGCGCGTGCTGGCGCTGCGGATCCGCACCGACGGCCCGCACCCGACCCGCCACCCCGACGGCCCGGTGCTCGTCATGTGCCGGCACGCGGGCCCGGGCGACTCGTTCATCCTGATGTACGCCCTGCTGCACTGGTACCACCGCGAGCCGCGGGTGGTCCTGAAGAACACCCTGGCCTGGGACCCCGCGATCGACGTGATCCTCAACCGCATCCCGGCCCGCTTCATCTCGCCGAACCCGGTCGCGGGTGAGGACCTGGAGTCGCAGATCGCGGCGCTGGCCACGGGTCTGGACGACAACGACGCCTTCGTGATCTTCCCCGAGGGCGGGAACTTCACCCCGGAGCGGCGTGACCGCGGGATCGCCCGGCTGCGCAAGCTGGGGCTCGAGCGGATGGCGGTGCGCGCGGAGGAGATGACCCACGTGCTGGCGCCGCGCCCGGGCGGCGTGCTCGCGGCGCTGGAGGCAGCACCGGACGCCGACGTGCTGATGGTCGCCCACACCGGGCTCGACCACCTGGTGACGGTGAGCGACCTGTGGCGCGAGCTGCCGATGGACAAGCAGATCACCATGCGGTGGTGGCAGGTCTCGCGCGAGGAGATCCCCGAGGACCGCGACGAGCGGATCGAGTGGCTCTACGGCTGGTGGGAGCAGATCGACGAGTGGATCGAGGCCAACCGGCCGCCGGACGCGACCTGAGCGGCGTGTCGACCCCGGACATGCGAACGGGCGGTGCGTGAGGGGTGCTCCCGAGCCGGGAAACCCTCCTCACGCACCGCCCGAAGCGGTGGTGCTACTTCTTCTGCGGCACGTCGTCGATGTCGATGACCTCGGCGGGCGCGTCGGGCGTGGTGGCCTCGTGGGCCTCCTCGACCGAGTCGCTGATCGCCTCGCCGGGCGCTCCGCCACCGACGTCCTCGGCGGCCGGGGGCTCGGCGGTGACCACGTCGTCCGCGGTGACCTCGTCGGTCAGCGGGTCGGTCAGCGGGTCACCGGACGTGGTGGCCGGCGTGACCGGTGCCGCGGCGGGTGCTTGGGGGGTCGAGGGTGCCGCCGGCGGGGCCGGGGGGACGTAGCTCGACTGCCAGTTGGCCTCGGCGTCCTGCTTGGCGCGGACCTTGCTGAAGACCACGCCGCCCAGGGCCAGCAGGCCGCCCAGCAGGAGGAACTTCTTGAGCCGGCCCCCGCTGGGCTCGGGCTCGATGCCGCGCAGCTCGTTGACCTTCGCGGCCGCGATGTCGCGGCTGGCTGCGGCGCGCTCGGCGGCGAGGGCGGCGCCCACGGACGCCTTCTCGCTGGCGGTTGCCCTGGCCTCGGCCAGGAGCGGTGCGGCCTTCTCACGGGCCTCGGCGGCCTTCTCGCTCGCGAGCGCGGCGCCCACGGACGCCTTCTCGGCGGCGAGGGCCCGGCCCTCGGCGATGAGCGGCTGGGTCTTCTCGCGCGCGTCGGTGATGACGGGCCCGGCCTTGTCCACGGCCTGCTCCCACGCGGACTCCAGGTGGGGCAGAACGGTCTCCGAGACCTGCTCGACGTAGTCGTGTGCCCGGTCCATGAGGGACTTCTTGCGGCGGAAAGGCATGCGTGACCTCCTCTGTCAGTTGTGGCTCCATCTCACCATGCCCACCCTGAGGCGACCAGCCCCGTCCGGGTGGGTGGCGGTGCGTGGCAGGATCGAGGCGCACGCGGGCCTGCGAGGCCCACCCCACAGACAGCTGAGAGGCACACCCCATGGCCGACCTGAAGGCGACCCTGAAGACCAACAAGGGCGACATCGTCATCGACCTCTTCCCGAACCACGCCCCCGAGACCGTCGAGAACTTCGTCGGCCTCGCGGAGGGCACGAAGGACTACCGCGACGACGCCGGCCGCAGCGGCGAGAAGTACTACGACGGCCTCGGCTTCCACCGCGTCATCGAGGGCTTCATGATCCAGGGCGGCTGCCCGCTCGGCACCGGCACCGGCGGCCCGGGCTACACGTTCAAGGACGAGATCCACCCCGAGCTCGTCTTCGACAAGCCCTACCTCCTCGCGATGGCCAACGCCGGTCCCGGCACCAACGGCTCGCAGTTCTTCATCACCCTGGGCGCCACCCCGTGGCTCAACCGCAAGCACACCATCTTCGGCGAGGTGGCCGACCAGGCCAGCCGCGACGTGGTCGACGCGATCGGCAGCGCCCCGACCGGCGCCATGGACCGTCCCACGGACGCCGTGGTGATCGAGTCGGTCACCGTCGAGCGCTGACGCGGACCTGATCCCTTCCTCCTCATGACCCAACCGTCCGAGGACCCGGCCGCGACCGGGGTGCCCACCTGCTACCGGCACTCCGGTCGCGAGACCTGGATCCGCTGCCAGCGCTGTGACAAGCCGATCTGCCCCGACTGCATGCGCGACGCCGCCGTGGGCTTCCAGTGCCCCGACTGCGTCAAGGAGGCGAACAAGAACTCGCGCCAGAACCGCGCGATGTACGGCGGCGAGCGCAGCGCCGACCCCCGCCTGACGACGTACGTCCTGATCGGCATCAATGCCGTCGTCTGGCTCGCGATCACCGCCACCGGCGGTCGCCTCTCGCGGGTCGCCGACCTGCTGGCGCTCTCCCCGACCGGCAGCTGTGGGTCGCGGTCGGCGCCCAACCAGTACTACCCCGGCCTGCCGAGCGAGGCCGCCTGCAACCTGGTCCCCGGCAGCGACGGGATCTGGCGTGCGGGCGTGGCCGACGGCGCCTGGTGGCAGCTGCTGACCAGCGCCTTCGCCCACGTCGAGATCTGGCACGTCGCGATGAACATGTTCGCTCTCCTGCTCTTCGGCCCCGCCCTCGAGGGCATCATCGGCCGCACCCGCTTCCTGGCCGTCTACCTCGTCAGCGCGCTCGGCGGCTCCGCGGCCGTGATGCTGCTCAGCAGTCCGTCGGGCTCGACCGTCGGGGCGTCCGGCGCCCTCTTCGGCCTCCTCGGCGCGCTGCTCGTGGTGGCCCGCAAGGCGCGGCTGGACACCCGCGCGCTCCTGCAGAACCTCGGTCTCGGAGTCGCGATCAGCGTCTACGGCCTGGTCGTCGGCGGCATCTCCTGGCAGGGCCACCTCGGTGGCTTCGTCGCCGGCGCGGCGGCCGCGGCCGTGGTCGCCTACGCCCCCAGGGCGCGGCGTGCCGTCGTGCAGTGGACGGGCCTGGGCCTGCTGGCCGTCGTGCTGCTGGCCGTCGCCGTGGCACGCGGCCTCGCGCTCACCTGAGGTCCGCCCGCCGGCTCCGTGACATCGGCCCCCGCCCCGCGTCGTACGACGTGGAGCGGGGGCCGTGCTGCGTCCGCTGTTGTTCCACAGGTGTGCACACAGGTGTGGATAACTACAGGCGTGTAATTCTCCACAGGGGTTCTCCACAGTGTGGAAATCCGCACAGGTGTGCGAGGGGCGCTTGCTGTGTGCAAATCCCCCGAAATCGACTCAAGCGGTGAGAGAGACGCCTTCCCTTCCCCAGGAAGGCGCCTCACTCACCGCTCGAGGCGCGGGGCCCGTTCTACGGGGCCGAGGGAGAACCTACTCCCACTTGGTCGCGAAGCTGAAGCCGACCGCCATGAAGGCGATGCCGACGACCAGGTTCCACTGCCCGAGGTCGTTCATGACCCACAGGCTGGAGAGGTCGTCGGAGAAGACGTAGAAGGTGCAGATCCAGATCAGTCCGACCAGGAAGCAGCCCAGCATGCCGACCACGACGCCGCGGCCGCGGCCGAGCGGGGTCGAGGGGTGCGCGGACACGATGAGGCCGAGCATGAGCAGGCCGAAGCCGATGGCGTAGTTCCACCTCCCGAGGTCGGCGATCGCCTTCGGCGAGCCCTCGACGGGCGGGAAGGCGAGCGGGTTGCCGCGGGGGCCGACGTAGTAGTAGACGATCCAGCCGATGCCGGCGACGACCAGGAGGAGACTGATCAGGAACCTGGGGGTGACGAGCGAGCTCTTCTCCCCGGTGGTGACCGTCGTGGACTTCGACACTGCTGCTCCTGTGGCTTGGCTGATGCGGTTCGTCGGCGTACGTCGACGCCTCGCCGAGGCTGCGTAGCACCCGACGGGGGGTTAGCGTAGTCGGCATGTCGCCCCAGTCACACGTGCGCCCCGCACGCCACCGCCTCTGGCGGGTGGCGACGCCGGTCATGGTGCTGCTGAGCGGCGTGCTGTTCGCGGTGAGCGCGGAGCAGAGCGACGGCCTCGACCTGCGCGGTGGCCGCCTCACCGACCTCGCGTCCGTGGTGCGCGCCGAGCGGGACGAGACCGGCGACCTGACCGAGCGGGTCGCGACCCTCAACGCCGAGGTCGAGGCGCTGAGCACGCAGCTGGGAGACCGGTCGGTGGGACGGGTGCAGGACGAGATCGCGACGCTCGTCGACCCCGCCGGGCTGACCGAGAAGACCGGCGCGGGCGTCCAGGTCGTGCTCGACGACGCCTCGCCGGAGGCTCGGTTCGCCTACGAGGGCGACCCCAACGACCTGGTGGTGCACCAGCAGGACATCCAGGCCGTCGCCAACGCCATGTGGAACGCCGGCGCGGAGGCCGTCACCATCCAGGGCCAGCGACTCATCTCCACCACCGGCATCAAGTGCGAGGGCAACCAGGTGACCCTGCACGGCCTGCCCTACTCCCCGCCCTACGTCATCGTCGGCATCGGCGACACCGCCCGGCTCGAGGCCGAGCTCACCACCGACCCGATCCTGGCGACCTACCGCGACTACACCGCGATCCCGGGTGGCGGCGTCTCGTGGGACATGAGCCAGCTCGAGTCGGTCACCGCGCCGGCGTACGCCGGACTGCTCGACCTCACCTACGCGACGCCCCTCGACGGCTGAGCGCCGCTGCGATCAGTCGCGCGAGGCGCGGGGGGTCGGGCTGGTGGGCGGCGTCTCGGTGGGCACCGGCGTCTCCGTCGGGACGGGCGTCTCCGTGGGCACCGGCGTCTCGGTCGGTGTCTCGGTGGGCGTCTCGGTGGGCGTCTCGGTCGGTTCCTCGAAGGCGGAGACGAAGATCGTCACGGTGCTGCCCTGGTCGAGCGTGCCGCCGACGGGGATCTGGTCCACGACCGTGCCCTGCGGCTCGGTGGAAGCCGGGTCGGTGCGCACGTCGGCGACGAAGCCGGCCTCACGGATCGTCCGCTCGGCCTCGCGCTCCTGCAGGCCGCGGACGTCCGGTACCTTCTCGGGGCCGTCTGAGAACACGACGGTGATGGTGGTGTTCTCCGCCACCGAGGTGCCGGCGGCAGGCTCGGTGCGCAGGACCTCGTTGCGGTCCTCGTCGGAGTCCTCCGCCTGGAACCGGACGCGCAGGCCCAGCGCGATCAGCTGGGCACGTGCGTCGGCGCGGAGGTTCCCGACCACGCTGGGCACCTCGACCTCGGGCTGGCCCAGGGACAGCACGAAGTCGACCGAGCTGCCGGGGTCGACGAAGGCGTCGCGGTTGGGACGCTGCTCGATGACCCGGTCGGCCTCGACGGTGTCGGAGGTCTCCCGGGTGACGCGGCCGACCCGGAACCCGGCGTCGGCGATCGCGAGGCGCGCCTCGTCCTCGGTCAGCCCGACGAGGTTGGGGACGGGGTCGCGCTCGGGCGCCTCCTCGAAGAGCACCCCGTTGAGCAGGTAGGCGCCGAACCCGAGGAGGAGCACGAGGAGGAGACCGCCCAGCACCCACCACGCCGTACGCCCGCCGGACGACTGCTGCTCCTGGCCCTGACGGGGCGGTGGTGCGGCGGTCATGGTGGTGGTCGCGTCGGCTGGCGGTGCCGCGGGGACGTACTGCGTGTCGGCCGCGGTCGGGAGGACCGCGGGCGCTTGGATCGGGTGGCCGGACAGGTAGCGCTCGATGTCGGCCTTCATCGCCGCGGCGCTCTGGTAGCGGTCCTCGACCCGCTTGGCCAGCGACTTCATCACGATGGCGTCGATCTCGGGGTCGAGCTGGTCGTCGAGGTCCGACGGCGGGGAGGCCGGCTCGCGGACGTGCTGGTAGGCCACGGCAACCGGGCTGTCGCCGACGAACGGCGGACGGCCGGTGAGGAGCTCGTAGAGCATGCAGCCGGTGGAGTAGACGTCCGAGCGCGAGTCGACGGTCTCGCCGCGGGCCTGCTCGGGGGAGAGGTACTGCGCGGTGCCCACCACGGCCGCGGTCTGGGTCATCGTGGAGGCGGCGTCGGAGATCGCGCGGGCGATGCCGAAGTCCATCACCTTGACGTCGCCGGACGGCGTGAGCATCACGTTGCCGGGCTTGATGTCGCGGTGGATGATCCCCGCACGGTGGCTGTAGTCGAGCGCAGCCAGCACGCCGGCGGTGATCTCGAGCGCCCGTTCGGGCAGGATCTTGCGACCCTCGCGCAGGATGTCGCGCAGGGTGCGTCCCTCGACGCACTCCATGACGATGTAGGGCTGGGCGACGCCGGAGCCGTCGGTCGCCATCTCCTCGCCGGTGTCGTAGGTCGAGACGATCGCCGGGTGGTTCAGGGACGCCGAGGACTGGGCCTCGCGCCGGAAGCGCGCCTGGAAGGTGGCGTCGCTGGCCAGGTCGGTGCGCAGCCTCTTGACCGCGACCGTGCGGCCCAGGCGCTGGTCCTTGCCCTTGCGGACCTCGGCCATGCCGCCGCGGCCGAGCAGCTCGCCGAGCTCGTAGCGGCCACCGATCAGCGTCGGCTCCGGCTGCGTCATCCCTCGTCGCCCTCTCCGTCGTCCTGCTTCTCCTGGCCCGGCGGCACCTTGGCCCAGTAGCTCACCGCCACCGTGTCGCCCTCCTGGAGGGTGCCGCTCGGCTCCACCGAGGCCACGATGCCCTCGGGCTGGTCGCCGGGGTTCTCCAGCTCCACCGGCGTGGGCTCGAGGCCGAGGTCGCGCAGCTCCTTCTCCACGTCCTTGCGGTCGCGCCCGACGTAGGCCGCCGGGTCGACCTCGACGGTCGCAGGCTCCGGCGACTCCGTCTCGCTCGGGGTCTCTGTGGGCGTCTCGGTCGGGGTCTCGGTCGGGGTCTCGGTCGGAGTCTCGGTGGGTGTCCCGGTCGGCGTCTGCGACGGCTCGGGCGTCTGCGAGGGAGTGTCGGTCTCGCCGGAGGTGGAGTCGGTGTCGTCGCGGGTGCCGAGCCACACCGCCAGCAGTACGGCCGCGAGCACGGCAGCGATGCCGAGCAGCAGCGGCCACGGCGCCGGCGTACGACGTCGGTCGGGCGCGGGCGCGGGAACAGGGGCGGCAGCGGCCGGCGCGGCCGGCGCCACGGTCGGCATCACCTGCGTCGAGGAGCCGGCCGGCGGCACCACGGCCGGTGCGACCACGGTCGCGGCCCCGGCGGGCTCACGCAGGGCGCGGGCGAGCTCGGCGCCGTCGGAGTAGCGGTCCCCGGGTGCCTTGGACAGTGCACGGCGTACGACGGCAGCGAGGTCGCCCGGCACGGAGGCGGGCAGGTCGGGCACCGGGTCGCGCAGATGGGCGATCGCGGTGGCCACGGCACTGTCGGCGACGAAGGGCTTGCGCCCGGCGAGGCACTCGAAGGCGACGACGCCGAGCGAGTAGACGTCGGAGGCGGCGCTCGCGGTGCCGCCCTCGGCCTGCTCGGGGGAGATGTAGGCGGGCGTGCCCATCACCTCGCCGGTCTTCGTCAGCGCCATGCCCTCCGCGGCACGCGCGATGCCGAAGTCGGTGACCTTGACCCGCCGGTCGGGCGTGACGAGCAGGTTGGCGGGCTTGACGTCGCGGTGCACGATGCCGGCGGCGTGGGCCACGCCGAGCGCGTCGGCGGCCTGCGCGAGCAGGTCCTGCGCGGCTGCGGGGTCGAGCGGTGCGTCGGGGCGCAGCAGCGCCGACAGTGGCTGGCCCTCGACGAGCTCCATCACGAGGTAGGGACGAGGGGTTCCCGAGCCGTCGTCGAGGGAGCTCTCGCCGTAGTCGAACACCGACGCGATGCCGGGGTGCTGGAGGGCTGCCGCGTGGCGGGCCTCGGTCTCGAAGCGGGTGCGGAAGAGCGCGTCGTCGGCGTACTCGGTCTTGAGCACCTTCACTGCGACGGCGCGGTCGAGCACGGTGTCGCGTGCCGACCAGACCTCGCCCATGCCCCCGGTGGCGATGCGGGACTCCAGGACGTAGCGGCGGGCGTCGTCGACGTGGCCGCCCGGGGCCAGGGTCGTCACCGGTTGATCACCGCCTCCATGACCGCCTCCATGACCGCCTTCGCGATCGGCCCGCCGAGGGCACCGCCGCCGATCTCGTCGGGAGAGGTGTCGCTGGACTGCACGAGCACCGCGACCGCGACCTGGGGATCGTCCGCCGGCGCGAAGGCGACGAACCAGGCGTAGGGCGGCCGGTCTGCGGTGGACTCCGCGGTGCCGGTCTTGCCGGCGACGTCGATGCCCGGGATCTGCGCCGGGGAGGCGGTCCCGGAGTCGACCGTGGCCACCATCATCTCGGTGAGCTCGTCGGCGGTGCTGCTCGAGATGGCCTTGCTGATGGTCTCGGGGTCGGTGCGGTCGAGGACCGACAGGTTGGGCGCGCGCACCTCCTCGACGACGTAGGGACGCATCACGTCGCCGTCGTTGGCGATCGCGGCGGCCACCATCGCCATCTGCAGGGGAGTGGCGGTGACGCTGGACTGGCCGATGCCCGACATCGCGGTCTGCGGTGCGTCCATGTCGCGCGGGTAGAGCGACGGCGCCTGCCCGGGGAGGTCCTCCAACGAGGTGGAGTTGAAGCCGAAGGCCTCGGCCTGGTCAGCCATCGCCTCGGTGCCGAGCTCGTTGGCCAGGCTGAGGAAGGAGACGTTGCAGGAGACCTGCAGGGCCTGGGTCATCGTGATCCGGCGGCCGCCGCAGTTGCCGCCGTCCCAGTTGCCGATCGTGGTCGAGGACTGGGGCAGCTGGTAGCGGAAGCCGCCCGGCACCATCGAGTCGGCGTCGTAGTCACCTGACTCGATCGCGGCCGCCGCGGTGACGAGCTTGAAGGTCGAGCCCGGCGGCAGGGTGGTGGAGATGGCACGGTTGACCAGCGGCTCGCGCGGGTCTTCGTTGAGGCGTTCGCTCGCCTCGCTCACCGCGCCGAAGTCGTGGGAGGCCAGGACGTTGGGGTCGTAGCTCGGGGTCGATGCCATCGCCAGGACCCGACCGGTCGTCGGCTCGAGGGCCACGACCGCCCCCTCGGCGTCGCCGGGGAGCGCCTCGAGGCCGTTCCATGCGGCGTCCTGCGCGGCCGCGTCGAGGGTGAGCTGGACGTTGCCGCCCTTGGGGTCGCCGTTGCTGAGCATGTCGACGAGGCGCGTGACGAACAGCCGCGAGTCGTCGCCGGACAGGACGGAGTTCTGCGAGCGCTCGACACCGGTGGAGCTGAAGTAGGAGAAGTAGCCGGTCACATGGGCGTACTTGAAGGGCTCGGAGTAGGTGCGCTGGAAGCGGTACTTGTCGTTGGACGGCACGCTGCGCGCGATCGCCTCGTCGCCGACCAGGATCGCCCCGCGCTCGCGGGAGTAGGTGGCGGTGAGGATGCGGCGGTTGCGCGGGTCCTCGGCCAGGTCGCCGGCGCGGACGTACATCAGGTAGGTCGAGTTGACCAGCAGCGCCATGAAGAGGACGAGGCAGAAGACCGCGACGACGCGGATGGGCTTGTTCACCGCAGCTTCACCACCTGGGTGTGCTCGCTGTCGGCGGCCGAGTCGTCGACCGGGTCCAGTCGCGGCGCCGGGCGCCGGGCCTGGTCGGAGATGCGCAGCAGGAGGGCGATGACCACCCAGTTGGCGACCAGCGAGGAGCCTCCGTAGGACAGGAACGGGGTGGTGAGGCCGGTCAGCGGGATGAGGCCCGTGACGCCACCGATGACGACGAAGACCTGGAGGGCGAAGATCGCGCCGAGCCCGACCGCCATCAGCTTGCCGAACCCGTCACGGGAGATCAGCGCGATGCGCAGGGCGCGCTCGACGATCAGGCCGTAGCAGAGCACGATCGCCATGACGGCGGTCAGCCCGAGCTCCTCGCCGATCGTGGAGATGATGAAGTCGGAGTAGGCGAACGGCACGCGCTCGGGGAAGCCGTCGCCGAACCCGCGGCCGATCAGCCCGCCCCAGCCCTGTCCGAAGAGCGCCTCGACGAGCTGGAAGCTGCCGGGCGAGTCGTCGTAGTAGTCGAGCGGGTGCAGCCAGAAGTTGAAGCGGTTCTGCACGTTGTCGACGAACGTGTACGCCGCCAGCGCGCCGGCCCCGAAGAGTGCCGCCCCCACGACCAGCCAGCCGGGCCGCTCGGTGGCGACGTAGAGCATGGCCAGGAAGAGGCCGAAGAACAGCAGCGAGGAGCCGAGGTCGTTCTGGAGCACCAGTATCATCATCGAGATCCCGAACATCGCCATGATCGGGCCCAGGTCGCGCCCGCGCGGGAGGTCGACGAAGACCACGCGCCGCCCGGCGAGCGCGAGGGCGTCGCGGTGCAGGACGAGGTAGCCGGAGAAGGCGATCACCAGCATCACCTTCGCCACCTCGCCGGGCTGGAAGCTGAAGCCGGCGACGTTGATCCAGATGCGGGCACCGTTGATCTCGCGGCCGATCAGCGGGAGGAACGGCAGGATCAGCAGCACGATGCCGGCCAGGCCGGCGGTGTAAGTGAAGCGCTGGAGGACGCGGTGGTCGCGCATCAGCACCAGCGTGACGATGAACAGCACGACTCCGACCGTCATCCACACCAGCTGCTGGCGGGCGAAGGTGTGCGGGTCGCCGAGCGCCTCGTAGGTGATGTCGAGGCGGCGGAGGATGGCCAGACCGAACCCGTTGAGCGCGGCCACCAGCGGCAGCAGCACCGGGTCGGCGTACGGCGCGACGATGCGCACGGTCACGTGGGCGGCGACGATCAGCGCGGTGAGCCATCCGCCGTATCCGACGATGTCGGCCGGCACCTGGCCCTCGAGGCCCAGGCCGACCGCGGCGTAGGCGCCGATGCCGACCGCGAGGGCGAGGACGAGCAGGAACAGCTCCGCGCCCCGGCGGCGCCGGTGCACGAAGCCCATCAGGGTCCCGGTCTGACTCATCGCAGCACCCCCGTCACTCTGAGTCGACGTCCTGGCGCGCGGCATAGTTGTCGACGGTCATCCGCGCCTCGTCCAGGTCGTCGGCCTCGATGCCCTCGCGCACGGTCTCGGCGTCGATGTCACTCAGGCGGGTGAGCTCGACGTCGGTGATCTCGTAGGCGTGGGAGAGCGAGAAACCGGGCAGGTCAGCGTCGATGCCGCGGAAGATCGCGACCCGGCCGTCCTGCTCGGCGACGTAGAACTGCTGCTGGCTCCACGACCAGCCGGCCGCGAGGACCACCCAGGCGATGCCGAGGAGGACCGCGGCGACGAGCAGGCGGCGCAGCCAGGCGTAGCGGCCCGGGTCGCGGGGGGCGTAGCGGGCGGCCTCGGGGTCGATCGGGTCGGCGGCGAACGCGCCCTTCGGCACGTCGGCCGGGACCGGGGCGATCTCACCGGTGTCGCCGGAGCGGTGGCCGCGGAACAGCCCGCCGACGGCGCCGCCGAGCGGCATCCGGCGGGGCAGGTCGGCCGCGGCACCCACGAGGAGGGGGACCAGGTCCTCGGGCGGCGGCTCCTCGGAGACGTCGGCGACGATGCAGGTGACGTTGTCGGTGCTGCCGGCCTCGAGACTGGCGCGGACGAGCTCGACCGCGGCGAAGTCGGGGGTGCCGGTGGAGAGGATGTCGGCCATCCGCTCGGGGCTCAGCGTGCCGCAGGCGCCGTCGCTGCACACGAAGACGCGGTCACCGGGCTCGGCGGGGACCTCGAAGAGGTCGGGCTCCTCGTGGCGGATGCCGTCGAGCGCCTTGAGGATGAGGTTGCGGTGCGGGTGGGTCCGCGACTGCTCCTCGGTGATGCGGCCCTCGTCGATGAGGGACTGCACGAAGGTGTGGTCGTGGGTGAGCTGGCGCAGCTCGCCGCCGCGGTAGAGGTAGGCGCGGCTGTCGCCGATGTGGCCGATGCCGAACCGGGTGCCGTCGAAGAGCGCGACCGTCGCGGTGGTGGAGGTGCCGTTGAGGTCGGGGTCCTCCTCGACGAGCTCACCGATCCGGTCGTCCGCGCGGTGCACGGCGCCGGCCACCTGGCCGAGGATGTCGTCGTCGGGCTCCTGGTCGAGCTTGCGCAGCGCCTGGACGGCGGTGCTCGAGGCGAGGTCGCCGCGCACCGCGCCGCCGACGCCGTCGCAGACCGTGAGCAGCCACGGACCGGCGTAGCCGCTGTCCTGGTTCTCCCGGCGTACGCGCCCGACGTCGGAGATCGCGGAGTAGTGGAGGTACATCACTTCCGCAGCTCCAGGATCGTCTTGCCGACCCGCACCTGGACGCCCACACCGATGGTGGTGGGCTGGGTGATGCGCACCGGGCCGACGTAGGTGCCGTTGGTGGAGCCGAGGTCCTCCACGAACCACTCGTCGCCGCTGGCCCCGACGCGGGCGTGGCGGGTGGAGACGTAGTCGTCGTCGAGCTTGATCGCGGCGTCGCTGCCGCGCCCGATCAGCAGCGGGGCGTCGGCGAGCTCGGCGCGGGTGCCCGGGTTGTCGCCCTCGACCACCAGCAGGTGGGTGGGGGCGCCGCGCCGCGGCTTCTTCGGCTTGCCGTTGCCCTTGCGGCCCGCGGGTGCGCCGCCGCGGGCCGTCTCGGGCACCCGGGCGCCGAACATGTCGGAGCGGATGACCGAGATCGCGGACAGCACGAAGATCCACAGGATGGCCAGGAAGGCCACGCGGATCAGGAAGAGGGTCAGCTCAGACATTCCAGCCCCCGGCCTCGTCGCGACCGCCGTCGATGCGGACGGTCATCTCGGTGTGCCCGATCTTGATCGTGGAGCCGTCGCGCAGGCGTGCCCGCGCGACCTTCGTCCCGTCGACCAGGATGCCGTTGGTCGAGCCGAGGTCGACCGCCTCGACGCCGTCGATGCTCACCTCGAGCTCGAGGTGGCGGCGGCTCACGCCGGGGTCGTTGATGCGCAGGTCGGCCTCGGTGCCGCGGCCGATGACCAGCCCGGGCGGGCGCAGCGGATGACGCGTCCCGTTGACCTCGAGCGTGGCGTGCGAGGACCGCGTACGGGTGCGCTGGTCGTTGTCGGTGACGCTCGCCTGCGCCTTGGAGCGGATCCGGAAGCGGCCGGTGGTCAGGTCGTCGGCGGACTCGAACGCAATGCTGACGGGGCCGGTGAAGACGTAGCCCTGCGCGTCGGCGTGGTCCTGGAGCTGGTCGACGAGGTCCTGCTCGAGCGCGCGGCCGAGTCCGACGATCCGCTCGAGGTCGGAGGCGGAGAGCTCGACGTGGAAGTCGTTGGGCACCAGCCGGCGCTGGCGGCTGAGCACCTGGGCGTTGTTGTCGCACTCGCGCTGGAGCGCCGCGGCGATCTCGACCGGCTGCACGGCGCTGCGGAAGGCGCGGGCGAAGACGCCGGAGATGACCGACTCGAGCCGCTGCTCGAACCTCTGGAGCGCATTCACTCCGGGCCTCCTCTCCTCGCGCTGGCGTCACGTCGTTGTGGTGGGCAGGCTTCACACACCCCCCGATCGGTGCCGCCGAGCGTACCGGCCGGTCGCCGTTGCGCACGGGTGCCGCCCCGCCCGAGGGGTGACCTCGGGCGGGGCGTCGCGCGGGGACACGGCCGATTGGGAGCGTGCCTCAGGCGTGGGGTAGCCTTCCCTCTGCTTCATGCGCGAGTGGCGGAACGGCAGACGCGCTGCGTTCAGGTCGCAGTGTCCGAAAGGGCGTGGGGGTTCAAATCCCCCCTCGCGCACCAGCACCTCGAAGGCCCCGGACCCCGGTCCGGGGCCTTTGTCGTCGGGAAGGGCCTCCAGGACGAGGTGAGGAGCTCTCCCTCGTCTCCGAGCGTGGCGGGTGGCTGCCGAAACCCTCGTGGTCTCGAGCCACGCCGTCGCGCCGTCGAGAGGGACCTAGGCCCTCGAGGAGCACGAGTAGTCTAAGTGCCCGTCAGGCACTGCCTGACGGGTGTCAGACATATCTTGACAAAATGGATATGTTTCGTCCGCCAAGTTACTCGGGCTTGGCTTCACGGAGGGACGAAGTAGATGCGCGTTAAGGGATTGGTCATCGCCGGGGCGATGGCTTTCGCGGGGCTCGCTGCACCGACGGCCGCACAGGCGGGCCTGAACCAGTGCGGCACGAACTACATGTGTGTCTGGGGCAACGGCAACTACGAGTGGCTCATCGCTGCTCAGGTGCATGGCCAGGGCAGCTGGATGGACGTCTTCAATGACGCCAACGGCGAGAACAACCAGCAGGACTCGTGGGCCAACCGGTCGAACACCTACACCGGCTGCATGGCCGACGACGTCGACGGCGGTGGCGACCGCATCACCATGGCCAAGGCAAGCAGCGACCCCGACCTGGCGTGGTTCAACAGCAACTCGACCTCGGCGATGCGCACGAAGAACGGCTGCTGAGACAGTGGCGGCCATGTCGACGGAACTGATCACAGCCCGCAAGCTGATGCGCACCTACGTGTCCGAGGCGGAGCGGGTGGACGCGGTCGACGAAGTTGACATGGCCGCCGGTGGCAGTGAGTTCATCGGCCTGTTCGGTCACAGCGGATCGGGGAAGACCACCCTGCTGAATCTCATCGCGGGCCTGGACACGCCCACGGGCGGCGAGCTGTGGGTCAACGGCCTCGACCTGCTGGCAGCGTCCGAGGACGAGCGCGTGCGGCTGCGTCGCGAGACCATCGGCATGGTCCACCAGACCGACCACCTGATCGAGGAGTTCACGGCGGCGGAGAACGTCGCCCTACCGCTGGAAGCGAGGGGCGTCAGCGCCCGCGAGGCTCTGGTCGAGGCGAGTGAGCTGCTCGAGCGTGTCGGTCTCGGCGGCCATGAAGCACGGTTCCCCCGCCAGCTCAGCGGTGGCCAGCGGCAGCGAGTCGGCATTGCGCGCGCCCTGACCGGAGGGCGTCGGGTGCTGCTCGCCGACGAGCCGACGGGATCGCTGGACAGCGCCAACGCCTCCGCGATCTTCGGCCTCCTGCGCGAGCTGTGTGATGACGGCCGCCTGGTGCTGGTCGCATCGCACGACCCGGCATGTCGCCAGTTCGCCACGCGCACCGTCGACATGCTCGATGGCCGGGTCGTCTCGGACGAGCCGACGTGCTGAGCCTGACGCTGGGACGCAGGCTCGCGAGCCGGTTGCGCGCCCGAGCAGCGGTCGTGCCGGCCGTGGTGGTCATCGCCTTCGCCTTCGCCGTCAACGTGTTCCTCGATGAACAGACGCTCACTGGTGAGCAGGAGGCCGACCGACTTCCGGGGCGCTTCGAGGCGTCGATCAGCAGGCTCGGCATCTCGATCCCGGCGGGCTCGACGTCGCCCGAGCAGCTGCAGTCCCGGCTCGAGTCAGCCGGCATCCCCGTCGTGGTGTCCCTGCAGGCACCCGACCTCTCCCTTCCGGAGCTCGCCGACGACGGCATCTACTACCGGGAGATGCCGTGGGAGCCGCAACCCTTTCCCGACGCGCTCGACCTCGTGGAGGGTCGATTTCCCACCGGCGCCGGAGAAGTGGCCCTTGTCGGATCAGGGATCTCGGACCGGCTGGCCGTTGGTGAGCGGATCAGCGTGCTCGGCCAGGCAGACGCCTTCACCGTTGTGGGGGTCGTGGAGAACACCCTGAGTGACGACGAACAGGTGCTGGCGGCGCCGGGGACGTGGGCAACCCTGGATCCGTCCTCGGACACCACGCTGTCCCAGGCAACGGCCTCTCCGACGTTCTTCATCTCCGACCCCGAACCGTTGCGGGTCGTCGCCCCGTTGGCTGACACGGTGAGCGACGTGGGACTCGTCGACGGTCCAGGTGGCTCGAGCAGCGCACTCGAGAGCGACTTCGCCTCCGCGCTCAGGACCCGAGCTGATGCGCGCGCGGACACCGAGCCGGCGTGGACCGCCCGCTCGCCCCTGACCTTCTGGGTGCCCGTAGCAACACTGACCCCCTTGGCGATCCTGCTGGCCTTCTGGGGGATGCTGCGCCGTGTGGGGCCGGCCCTCCGGAACCTGAAGCGTCAAGGAGTCACGGTGTCCTCCGCGGTCGGCGCAGGGGCGGTCGGGGTCCTGGCCTGGGTCATTCCCGCCGTCGGCGCGTCGGCCTTGCTGGGCAGCCTGGCCGGCCATGCCGTCGCGCAGGCGGGTGCGGGCCGGTGGTCGAGCCCGGGTGCGACCTGGCGCTTTCCTTCTGCCGCTGTGCTCGCCACGTCGTCGGGGGTCGTCGCGGGAGCACTCGCGGGCACGGCGTTGCTGTGGGCGGTCACCCGCGACCCGCGGCCACGCGCACGCGGCTCGCGACGATCGCTGCTGACACCGAGGCTGATGCGGAACCTCCGGCACGGCTGCGCGGCGGTCGCGGGGGCGGTGGCGGTCTACTTCGCGATGACCTTGCGAACACCGAACGACGGCATGCGCCTGTCGGCTGTGGTGGCCGTGGTGGCAGCGCTGGCGACCCCGGACCTCCTCGACGGCATTGTTTCCCGCCTGCCCTCCGACTCGTTGACCAGACGGCTGACGGCCCGCCTCATGTCGGCCTACTCACGTCGCAACGGGCTCACGACCGCGACCTTGGTGGTGGCCGTCGCGTGCAGCTGTGGGCTGCTCGTGTCAGTGACCAGTGCAGTCGAGGCGGAGCGCGCGCTGCGAGGTGCCACCGCGCTGCCCGGGCAGGTCGCCCTGGACAACGACGACACCCCCGCCCTACCCGTACCTGCAGCGGTGGTCCGGGCGGCGGAGAGGGTGCCGGCGCTCCGAGACCAGGAACCTGTCCAGGTCCGGGTGCTGGGTGAGCTGCGCGAGCGGACCAACCCCGACATCATCGAGCTGACGAACACCGTCTCGCCCGCCAACACGTTCGCCAACACCTTCGCCTTCGACTCGACCAGCGACGTCGAGCGAGTCGTAGGACGCACCCTGAGCGCGCGCGAGACCGCGGTGCTCGACAACGGCGGGGTGCTGGTCATCGACCCCGAACTGCCGATCGCGTCCGGAACGGTGGACCTGGTCGATGCCGAGGGATCGGCCGCTGGCACCTATGAAGCAGCGAGGGCCGAGATCAGGCCCACTCCCTGGTTCGTCGCTGTGCCCACCATCATGCTCACGTCGACTGCTGAGGCTGAGGGCCTGCCCACCTCCGACGGCGCGCTGATCTACACGGGCGTGAGTCCTGAGGACTCGCAGCAGGTTCTCCAGGCCCTCAGCCGGGCCGGGATCAACCCAGAGACCGCTGAGGTGCACCGCGACCTGCCGCCTGTCGTTCCCCCAGCCGCGCTCACCGCCTCTGCGCTCGCCCTCTTCGTCCTCCTGTTCCTCCTGGCCATCGCCTCGACGCACTCCCAGGTCGTGTCGATGAGGCCGTGGGCGAGTCGCCTGACCCAGCTGGGCGTACGACTCCGCTGGGCCCAAGGCGTGGTGATCCGGCAGTACGGCGTGATGCTCGCAGTTGCGGTCCCGGTCGGAGTGCTGGCGGGAGTGGCTCCCCTTGTGCTGACCCGGTGGTTCGTCCCCGAGATCACCATCGTGGTCCCGTGGGTCCAGATCGCCGCCTTGCTCCTTGCGCTCATCGCAGCGGTCGGTGTCGCCTGCTGGTTCAGCAGTCGCGCCATCAGCGCACGACTCGCCCTCGGCTGGCAGGACTTCGGCGAGTAGGAGGGAGGCCCGGCTCTCCTGCGGCACACCGTCCTGGCGTGTGAACGTCAGAGACGCGTCACGAACGGCGTGTCGGCTTGGGTCACGCCAGCTCACCCGTCAGGGTGTGCCTGTCATCAGTCAGGTAAATCACGACGGGGGTCGTCTTGCGCACCACGAAGTACCTCATTGCTCGGATCGTCCAGCGGCTGCACCGCCGCAGCCTGCCGGCCGGGTATTACTGGACCTAGGCCTGCGACATGGTCAAGCGCGACTCGGGAACGCGCAGCAGCCGTCCCCCCGGACCAGTCGGATCGCTCCTGACCGGCAACCTCCGCGCATACGAGGAGGACCGGCTGGGATTCCTCATGGACGTGAGGCGGTACGGCAGCCTCGCATCGTTCGACACCAGGACCACAGTCGTGAACGACCCGCACCTGGCCTTGCAGATCCTTCGTGACCGGGACCGGCTCTGGGACGTCAGCCACGACCTCCTTGGACGGCGACTCGATCAGGCGGAGTCAGAGGACATCGTCGCGGTCCGGCCGTTGCTCGGCCCCGGGATGCGGGCCAGCGCATGGTCGGTCTCACCACACACGTGCTTCGTCTCACCCATGAGCGGCTGGCGGATGTGCGGAACGATTCGCCGGTCGTGCTGGACCCGTTGACCTTCGCCGAGTCAGTGATCTCCGAGGCTGTCGGTCGTCACGTCCTGGGCGCTGCCTACGACGACCTCGGTCACCTGGTGGCCGATCTCCTCGATGCGCTCGAGGAGGTCATCGGCAACGTGCTCGCTCTCCCGCCAGCGTTCGGGACGCCGGCACGGCGTCGCATCGCCCGCCGGTACGAGCGCCTGCGTGCGGGCGTCGCGAGCCTGATCGGGTGCGCTGACGCGTCCTTGCGTGTGCCGGCGCCAGCAGACCCAGAGCCGCGGCCGCTCGTCTCGCTCGTGGCGGCACACACACCCACGGGTGTCGACCGGCGCGCGGACCTGCTCATCGGCGCGTTGCTGGCAGCGCAACGCGTTCCGGCGGCGGCAGCGGGGTGGGTGCTGATGCTCCTGGCCGACCACGGGGAGGCGCAGTCGCAGGTGCGGGCCGAGGCCGTGAAGGCTCGCGCACCCCACGCCGACGGGGCGCTGGCACGGCAAGGGCGGTCGCCGTTCACCAGGGCGACTGTTCTCGAGGCACTGCGTCTGTACCCACCCACATGGCTGATCTCGCGGGTGGCCCGCCGCCGTGTGCACCTGGGCGCGTACGAGTTCCGCGCCGGCCACACCTTCGTGCTCAGTCCTTACGTGTTGCACCGGGACCCGTCCCTGTACGAGAACCCGTGCAGTTTCGTTCCACAGCGGTGGCTCGGTCGGACCCCCGCGTCGCGGCACTACCTGGCCTTCGGAGCGGGGCTGCACCGGTGCCCCGGCACGGACGCGTCCTTGGCGTGCCTGGTCGGCCTTGTCGGCGCCCTGACGGAGACCAACGTCCTGACCCGCGTCGGAACAGTCCGCGCCGACACACGAACCTCGCTGCGCCCGGAAGGCATCGGCATATGTCTGGCACCGATCGTGTCGGACCTGACCGTGCGCAGCGCCGCCTCGACGACGCGGCGCGAGGTGCGGTCCTTGACGAACGCCTGAGGTGCCGGCGGCGGACCGTCAGTCCGTGTCAGGCCGTCGCCGAGTCGTCGGCCCTGCGGTGGGCGTACTTCTCCCACGCGGACTGACGCGTCACCCCGAGGACCTGGCCGATCTCGGTCCACGAGGCCCGCCGCTCGCGGAGCATGTCGACCCATTCCTGGACGAAGGCCGCATTCTGCTCGGATGACGCAGTGATGAGCGGCAGGGTGGCGAGGAGCTCGGAGAGCGACATCCGGTCCCACGGCGGGCGAGACATCTCGTGCACGCGATCGGGGTGCTGGTTGTTCTCGTGGAAGTGGCTGACGCACTCATCGCAGATCATCGCCCCGAGACCACCAGCGAGCTTCCTCTCCGGGCCGCCCTGCACGCCGCAGAAGGAGCACATCTTCTCGTGACGACTGAACTGCATGCTGCCTCCCTGGCCTTCGCGTTCGCTCATGCTAGCTGTCGGACCGGCGCAGGCCGGTCCGGCACCTTCGTCGTCGTCGGGCATGCTCGAGGGATGGCCGAGCCGCACGACTCCCCGACCGAGGACGAGAAGTGGCTCGTCGTCGACGGCCGGCGCTGGCGGCGTACGGACCCGGCGATCCCGGTCGACGAGCTGGCCCGCCTGAAGTCGCACCTCGGCCGGGGCAGGTCCGGCGTCCGCACTGCGCGCGACGACGCCGAGCTGGCGGCCACCCGGCACCGGACGCAGCTGGCCAAGACCGGGCTCGGCGAGCGCGGCCCGAAATGGTGGGAGCAGACCGACGCCGAGCGGCGCGAGCGCTGGGAGTCCGCGCTGCGCGAGCTCGACGCCCTCGACTGAGCCGCGTGTCTACGCCGGACATACTCGCCCCATGAGCGACGACCCGCGCGCCCCCCAGCCCGGCGCCGAGCACCTCGCCGAGCCGCTGCGTTCGCGCTGGAGCCCGAGCGTGTACGACGCCGCGCACCGGCTGGGCGACGACGAGGTCGAGACCCTCCTGCGCGCCGCCCAGTGGGCGCCGAGCAAGGGCAACACCCAGCCGTGGGCCCTCATCGTCTGCGTGCCGGGCACGCCCGGGCACGACCGGCTGGTGGAGAGCCTGAGCCGCGGCAACGCCGGCTGGGTGCCGCGGGCGTCGGTCGTCTTCCTCACCGTCGCGCACGTGCGCGACGGGGACGGCCCCGATGCGCCGGAGTACAGCGACCTCGCGCTCTACGACGTCGGCCAGGCCGCGGCCCACCTCACCCTCCAGGCGCGCGCGATGGGACTGCACGCCCACCAGTTCGCCGGCTTCGACCACGAGGCGCTGGCCGACGCGCTCGGCGTACCGCCCTCCCACCGGCTGCTCACCGGCATCGCTGTCGGCGTGCCGGGTGACGCCGGCGAGGTCGACGAGCGCACCGCCGCGCGCGACCACCGCGACCGCACGCGCAGGCCCCTGTCGGAATGGGCCTTCGCGGGACGTTTCGGCGAGCCCTACGACGCCTCGGCGGTGGCAGACTCCGGGACATGACCGCACCCGGGCGCCGAGGCAGGGGCACCCGTGCGGTGCTCGCCGGCCTGCTGGTGGTAGCCGCCGGAACCACCGGTTGTGCAGCGGGCTGCGGCGACGAGGCCATCGGTGACGTTCTGGAGGTCCAGCTGGACCGCTCGACCGTCGGTGACGACCACGAGATGCGGATCGACGTGTGTCAGGACGACCGGTGCGAGGAGCTCACCGCGCCTGCGAACCAGTACGTCGTCGACGTCGCGCTCTCCGACCTCGACGTCGACCTGGACCAGCCCGGCGAGGTGGTGGTCGAGGTGGTGGACGGAGCCGGCCGCACGCTCGGGACCACCAGCGCGACGCTCGACCCCAGGACGGTGAGCGACGGTCCGGGCTGTCCGACCAGTCGCGAACAGGAGATCAGCGTCACTGCCACCTGATGGACCGGCCAGCGGGTTGGCGAGGGTTTGGCAGACTCGTGGCATGACTTCTCTCTCCGACTTCTCGGCGCCTGCCATCGACGGCACGGACATGGACCTCTCGCAGTACGACGGCAAGGTCGTCCTCGTCGTGAACACCGCCTCCCAGTGCGGGTTCACCGGCCAGTACAAGGGCCTCCAGCAGCTCCAGGACACGTACGCCGACCAGGGGCTGGTCGTGCTCGGCTTCCCGTGTGACCAGTTCGGCAACCAGGAGCCCGGCAGCGAGGCGGAGATCTCGGACTTCTGCGAGAAGAACTTCGGCGTGACCTTCCCGCTGTTCTCCAAGGTCGACGTCAACGGCGACGACGCGCACCCGCTCTTCGACTGGCTCAAGGACTCCAAGGGCGGCATGCTCGGCTCGAAGATCAAGTGGAACTTCACCAAGTTCCTCATCGGCCGCGACGGCCAGGTCATCGACCGCTTCGCGCCGACCACGGAGCCGGAGAAGCTGAGCAAGGACATCGAGAAGGCGCTGTGATCCGCGCCGGCGTCGTCGCCGCGGCGGTCGTCGCGGTGGTGGCGTCGGCGGCTCCGGTGGCTGCGAGTGGTTTCGAGGCTCGCTCCGCTCGCACCTCAACCACCGAGGGGGCGGAGCGCGTCTCGACCGTTGCGAGGGCGGTCGTGGGGTCCGGGACGCCGGCGTCCTGCACGTCGCGCGCCGTCGTACGTGCCGTGGCGAGGGGTGGTGTCATCACCTTCGACTGCGGCCCGGGCCCGGTGACGATCCCGATGGAGCGCACCGCCAAGGTCGTCAACACCTCGTCGCGGGTCGTGCTCGACGGCGACGGCCGCGTCGCGCTGAGCGGGCAGGGCGAGCGCCGCATCCTCTACATGAACACGTGCGACCGGGCGCAGACCTGGACGACGTCGCACTGCGACGACCAGGCCGAGCCGCGGCTGGTCGTGAAGCGGATGCGCTTCGTCGACGGCAACGCGACCGGTGAGAGGACCGACGGCGGTGGCGGCGGTGCGATCTTCGCCCGCGGCGGACGGTTGAAGATCCTCGACTCCACCTTCGTCGACAACCGCTGCGACCGCACCGGCCCCGACGTCGGCGGAGGTGCGGTGCGGGTGCTCGACCAACACCGGGACTCACCGGTCGTCGTACGCCGCTCCACCTTCACCGGCGGGCGGTGCAGCAACGGCTCGGCGCTGAGCAGCATCGGCGTCTCGTGGCGGATCTCATCCTCCACCTTCACCGGCAACCGGGCGATCGGGCGCGGCGCCAACCCCGCCCGGCCCGGCTCGCCCGGCGGGGGATCGGGCGGAGCGATCTACCTCGACGGCAACGCGATCCACCTCGAGATCGAGGACTCGACGCTGACCGGTAACCGGGCCCGCGAGGGCGGCGGCGCGATCTTCTTCGTCTCCAACGACCGCACCGGGACGATGACCATCGACGGCTCTCGGCTCACCGACAACCCGAGCGCCGGCTTCGAGACGCTGCCGGGGATCTTCTTCCTCGGGGCGAGGCGGACGATCACGGACTCGGTGGTGCGCTGAGGGGTCTCGATACGCCTCGCTCGTTCCTCGCTCGGCTACTCGACCGCCGAAAGGGCTACGAGGGCAGCGTGGGGGCGTCGGGGCCGACGCGCTCGGCCAGCCACTCCGCGACCTGGGCCTCGGTCGGCGCCAGCCCGTCGGAGATGACGTGCGGGGCGACGCGGGAGAAGTAGTCGGTGACCATGTTGTCCGACTCCCGCACCAGCATCCCGGCGGCCTCGCCGCCCACGATCCACGACCCGAGCACGACCCGGTTGCCCTCGAAGCTCGGCAGCTCGGTGTAGCCCTGGTAGACCCAGCCCTCCGCGCCGTAGCCGCCCGGCATCACCACGTCCTCGAGCATGTCGTCGAGGTGGATGCGGATGTTGTCGCCCTCGCGCCCGTGCAGCGGCTTGGCGACCCAGCGCTCGAGGTCGCGCGGCTCGTCGAAGTACGCCGGCAGCAGCAGGCGGTGGCGCGGGAAGAGCTCCCACAGCACCGGCAGCAGCGCCTTGGTGCTGAGCAGCACCTTCCACGCCGGCTCGATCCACTTCGTGGGCCGTGCCTCGGCCCGGTCGACGATGAAGCGGCCGAACGGCTCGGCGAGCATCTCCTCCCAGGCGTAGAGCTTGAAGGCGTTGCGCAGCGGCTCGTCGTGGACGTCGCGGTACTCGCGGGCGTCGGGGTTCCAGCCGACCTCGGCCACCGGGTGGGCCAGGGCGAGCCAGCCGGCCTGGACGGCGGTGTCCATGAGGTAGTGGCAGGTCATCTCCATCTCGCCGCCGTCGTAGGAGTCCTCCTCGCCGAGGTCGTAGAGGAAGTGCATCCGGTCGCCGTCGAAGCGGCCCGAGCGCCGCAGCGCGCGCCAGCCGTCGACGAGGCGGTCGTGGACGGAGTTCCACTGGTCCATCTCCGGCATCACGTCCTCCATCCAGTTCCACTGGACGATGCCGGTCTCCACGAGGCCGGTGGGGGTGTCGCCGTTGATCTCGAGCATCTTGATGGAGCCGTCGGCGCCGTAGGCGAGGTCGAAGCGGGCGTAGAGCGCGGGGTCGCCTGCCTCGATCGAGCGGCGTACGACGTCGAGCGAGCCGGGCGGCAGCCCGAGCCGCTCGTCGGTCATGGTGGTGGCCATGTGGGAGACGGCCTGCAGGCACATCGCCCACAGCTCCTCGGTGGCGGCCTCGAGAGCCTCCACCTCTTCCATGGTCACCTCGTACCAGGCGTCCTCGTTCCAGTAGGGGAGCTCGGAGCCGTCGGGCATCTTCGTGACCGGGAAGACGAGTCCCTGCTCGACGACCTTCTCGCGCCAGCCCTCACGGGCCTTCGAGCGGTGGCGCCACATCAGGCGATGCCCTTCACGCGATGCTGGCGCAGACGATGGCGCCGACCGACAGCGCGACCGCCGCGGCGACGTAGGCCAGCGGGCGCACCGGGCCGGGGTCGGTGACGATGCGGCGCAGGTCGCCCGGCGTGATCGCCTCGACGGCGAAGAACATCACCGTGTTGAGGAGGATGCCGAGAGCGCCGAAGGAGACGGTCCAGCCCAGCGCCCAGCCCAGCGACGTCTCGCCGTTGGTCCAGATCGCGGTGAAGAGGACGGCGGCGTTGGAGACCAGCCAGGCCGAGGTGACGACGCCGGCCGAGCGCGAGTGCGCGTGGACCGACTCGTTGCCGTTCTCGTCGACCCCGCGCAGGTGCGTGCCGAGGTGACCGGGGGTGGCGAGGTCGAGGACGTAGTAGGCCGCGACGAGCATCACCCCGCCGACGACGGCGTAGGCGACAGCGTGGAACAGGGCGGTGAGCAGGTCGGTCACGGGGTCTCCTGGGAGGCGGGCGTGGGAGGGGGAGGTCGGGAGGTGCTCGTCAGCCGAAGCCGCGCGAGCTGCCGCCGAAGCCACCCTTGGTGGTGCTGGACTTGACGGTGGAGCCGCCGGTCGTGGGCAGGCCGCCGCGCTGGACGGTGCCGTTGAGGGTGCTGCCGTTGAAGGTGCCGCCCGACGTCGTCTGGCCGATCGCCGGCACGCGCGAGCTGGCACCGAGGTAGTACCAGAAGAAGCCGGACCCGGTGCCGTTGTAGTCGGAGTCGTCGTCGCACTGGTCGTCGTCGACGCGCTCCTCGGTCTCCGGGTCGACGCACACGGCGGCGTAGTCGGCGCTCGAGGAGCAGCCGGTGAGGCTGGAGGCCATGAGCGCGGTGATGCCGAGCGAGATGCTGGTCGAGCGCATGCGGCGGCGTACGGGCGTGGTCATCGGGTCCCTCCCGGGTCCGGGTGCGACGGGTCCTGCGGGAACTTGGGCCGGAACATCTCGAGCATCTGCTCGGCGACGTCGGTGTGGGCGGCGTCGGCCGCCTCGTACTCCGCGAGCCGCTCGTCGAGCCACGCGCGTCCGTGCTGGGCCTCCAGCGAGGCGAGGGTGAGGTGCTCGAGGCGGTCGATGCGCTCGTGGACGTCCTCGAGCACGGTCGCCACGGCGAGCGACTCCTTGTCGAAGACGAGGTTGGCGATGACGTGGCCGATCGCGATCGGCACCAGCACGAGCATCGACACGATCAGGACGGCGCCGACGGCGCGTCCGGTGGTGGAGGCGGGGTAGAAGTCGCCGTAGCCGACGGTCGAGCCGGTCACGATGCCCCACCACAGGCCCTCGATCGGGCCCTTGTCCTCCAGCACGGCGTAGGTCAGCGAGCAGGCGACCCAGATCGCCACGATCGCCAGCACCAGCAGGTGCGGGGCGTTGACGAGGGCCTGCAGGGGACGGGTGAGGAAACGGAGCCGTCGCGCGACGACCGCGTCGGCCTCGTCGACCTCTGCGGACAGCTCCGACATGCGCTTCCCCCGTTCCGCTGTGCTCCTCGCGGGACTATAGGGCTTCCCCGTGTCGCGCCGTCGAAACGTCGCCGCGCCTCAGCGCACCAGGTCCGCGTAGTCCGGGTGCTTGGCGACGTACGCCGCCACGTAGGGGCACGACGGCACGACGCGCAGGCCCCGGGAGCGGGCGTCGTCGAGCGCTCCGCGGGCCAGCCGGGCGGCGTACCCCCGGCCGCCGAACGCCTCGGGGACCTCGGTGTGCACGAGCGTGATCACGTCGCCGGCGAGGCGGTAGTCGATGAGTCCGACCAGCTCGTCGCCGGCACGCAGCTCAAAGCGGCTGCGGTCGGGGGCGTCGGCGAACACTATGTCCACAACGCGAGCGTAGCCCCAGGTGACTTGTGCGTAACCCCGCCGGCGGTGGAAGGTCAGCGCATGGCAGCAACCGCGTCGTCGTACTCGATCACCATGCGGTTGTACACCGCTCCCGACCACCACGTCGTCGGGACCGTCGCCACGTCGATCGCCAAGGGCGGTGGGGTGGTCACCGCGATCGACGTCACCGAGTCCCGCCACGACCGGCTCGTGGTCGACGTGACCTGCTCGGCCGCCGACGCCGACCACTCCCTCGAGCTCGTCGCCGCAGTGGACGCGGTGGAGGGCGTCACCGTCCACAAGGTCAGCGACCGGACGTTCCTGCTCCACCTCGGCGGCAAGATCGAGGTCTCGTCCAAGGTGCCTCTGCGCACCCGCGACGACCTGTCGATGGCCTACACCCCCGGCGTCGGACGCGTGTCGATGGCGATCCACGACAACCCCGAGGACGTCCGCAAGCTCACCATCAAGGGCAACTCCGTCGCCGTGGTCACCGACGGCTCGGCCGTTCTCGGCCTGGGCAACATCGGTCCCGGGGCGGCGCTGCCGGTGATGGAGGGCAAGGCCGCGCTCTTCAAGCGCTTCGCCGGCATCGACGCCTGGCCGATCTGCCTGGCCACCCAGGACACCGACGAGATCGTGCGCGCGGTCGAGATGATCGCCCCCGGCTTCGGCGGCATCAACCTCGAGGACATCGCCGCGCCGCGCTGCTTCGAGATCGAGGCACGCCTGCGCGAGTCGCTCGACATCCCTGTCTTCCACGACGACCAGCACGGCACCGCGATCGTGGTGCTGGCGGCGCTGACCAACGCGCTCCGGTGCGTGGAGAAGCAGCTCGCCGACGTGCGGATCGTGGTCTCGGGTGCCGGTGCCGCGGGCACCGCGATCGTCACGCTGCTCCTCGCCGCGGGCGCGCACGACGTCGTCGTCGTGGACCGCGAGGGCGCCCTGGCCGAGGGCGACGAGTCGCTGTCCGCGGCCCACACCGAGCTCGCCGCCGCGACCAACCCGCGTCGCGCGACCGGCTCCCTGCAGGACGTGCTGGTCGGTGCCGACGTGTTCGTCGGCGTCTCCGCGCCCGGCATCCTCAAGGCCGAGTGGATCCCGACCATGGCCGAGTCGCCGGTCGTCTTCGCGCTTGCCAACCCCGACCCGGAGATCGACCCGGCCGAGGCCGACAAGTACGCCGCCGTGGTGGCGTCGGGCCGCTCAGACTACCCCAACCAGATCAACAACGTGCTCGCCTTCCCGGGTGTCTTCCGCGGCCTGCTCGACGCCAGTGCCCACGAGGTCACCGTCGACATGCTGCTGCGCGCCGCCCAGGCGATCGCCGACACCGTCAGCGAGGAGGAGCTCCACGCCGCCTTCATCATCCCGAGCGTGTTCCACCCCGACGTGACCAAGCGGGTGGCCGCCGCGATCAGCGGCCGCGAGGGCTGAGTCCGGTCACGCCCCGGTCACCTTCCGGGGCCACCAGAACTTTTCGCCGAGCGTGAGCGCGAGCGCCGGCACCAGCACCGTGCGTACGACCAGCGTGTCGAGCAGCACCCCGACGAAGATGATCGCGCCGAGCTGCGCCAGCACCACCAGCGGCAGCACGCCGAGGACGGCGAACACCGCGGCCAGCAGGATGCCGGCGCTGGTGATGACGCCGCCGGTGGCGGTCAGCGCGCGCAGCATGCCCTTGCGGGTGCCGTGCTCGCGCGCCTCCTCCCGCGCCCGGGTGACGAGGAAGATGTTGTAGTCGACGCCGAGCGCGACGAGGAACAGGAAGGCGAGCAGCGGCACGCCGGTGTCCATCGCCTCGAAGCCGAAGACGCCCTGGAAGAGCCACCACGACGCGCCCATCGCAGCGGCGTACGTCGCCAGCACCGTCGCGACGAGCAGCAGCGGGGCCACGATCGAGCGCAGCAGCAGGAGCAGCGCGCCCAGCACCAGCAGCAGGATCAGCGGCAGGATGAGCAGCCGGTCGCTGGCGGCGTAGTCCTTGGCGTCCAGCGCCTCGGCGTCGCCGCCGCCGACGTGGGTGTCGTCGAAGTCGGCCACCGCCGCACGTACGTCGAGCACCACGTCACGCGCCGCGTCGCTGCCCGGTGCCGCATCCGGTACGGCGTCGATGCGGGCGATGCCGTCCGCGCTGGTGGTGATCCGCGCGGAGTCGACGCCGTCGACGCCCTCGACCGCGCCCAGCACCTGCTCGGGGGTGTCGCGGGTGACGACCTGGACCGGGTCGCTGGTGCCGGCCGGGAAGGACTCGCCGAGCCGCTCCGCCGCCGAGATGGCCTCGGGACGCTGGAGGAACTGGTCGGCGGGGTCGAGGCCGGTCGTGATGGAGGTCGTGCCGATCGCGAGCAGGGCCAGGGCGGCGACGGTGCCGGCGACGAAGGTGCGCGGCCGCTTGGCCACGGCGTCGCCGACGCGACGCCACACGCCGCGCGAGTCGACCAGCACCGGGTCGCCGACGCGGGGCACCTTGGGCCAGAAGACCCAGCGGCCGAAGAGCACCAGCGCGGCCGGCAGCACGACGAGTGCGAAGGTCGCGGCGATCACGACACCGACCGCGCAGGCGAGGCCGAGGCCGCGGGTGGTCGGGATCGCGGACAGCAGCAGGGTGAGCAGGCCGAGCACGACCGTCGTGGAGCTCGACACGACCGCCTCGGTGGTGCGGGCGAGCGCGTGGGCCATCGCCTCGTGGCGCGAGTCGGTGGTCTTGAGCTCGTCGCGGTAGCGCGAGATCAGCAGCAGGGCGTAGTCGGTGCCGGCGCCGAAGACGAGCACGCTCAGGATGCCCACCGTCGACTCGTCCCAGGCGACCCCCGTCACCTCGAGGACGTTGGTCGCGACGATGGCGGCGAAGCGGTCGGCGATGCCGACCACGGCGAGGGGGACCAGCCAGAGCACCGGGCTGCGGTAGGTGATGATCAGCAGGATCGCCACGATGCCGGCGGTGGCGAGCAGCAGGCGGAAGTCGGCGCCGTCGAAGACCTGACCGATGTCTGCCTGGATGCCGGCCGGGCCGGTCACCTCCACCGTGACCCCGTCGGGGGCGTCGTCGCGCAGGTCCTCGCGGAGCTTCTCCACGCGGTCGATGTTGTCGGTCGCCGACGTCGAGGTGACGGGCACGGCGACGAACGCGGCGGTGCCGTCCTCGGCCACGACGACCGGCGACTGGGGCGCGCCCCCGCTGTCCGGCGTACCGGAAGGGGGTCCGCCCTGCTCACCCTCGGGTGCGCCCTCGCCGCCCGCCTGCGACAGCAGCGCGACGGCCTGCTGGGTGAGCTCGCCCTGGACCGCCTGGTCGAGCTCGCCGGAGTCGGCGGTCCACAGCACGATGGCGACCTGGCCCTCGTCCTCGGGGAGCCGGTCGGCCAGCTCGACGGCCAGCGTGCTGTCCGCGCCCGCGGGCAGGGTGTCGGTGGCGGAGCCCTCGCGGTCGCCCTCGGGCACCATCGCGATGACCGCGAGCGCCATGAGGAGCGGGATCAGGGCGACGACCCAGGCGAGCCGCCGGCCGGCGATGGCCCGGGCCAGGGCGGGGGTTCGGTGTGCGGACACGATGCTCCTCGGGAGACGAAGGTCGGGCGGCAGAAGTCGCTAGTCAGGGTGATTGCTAACCAAGTTACTTATCAAGTTAGCGGTAGAATGTTTAGAGTGGCAAGTGCGGCGCCTCCTCGGCGCCGGATCGACACCGACGTAGTGAGGACAGCGTGACCGAGCAGCAGGACGCAGCCGAGGCCCCGCCGTGGGTCGCGCGCGGCCAGGAGCGGCAGCAGCCGCCGACGCTGCTCGCCCTGCGTGACCTCGTCGCTGCCGGGAGCCGGGTCAACCACACGGTCGCTCGCCGGGCCGGCCTGAGCGAGACCGAGCTCGTCACCCTCGAGCACCTGACCCGCGAGCAGATCGGGCCCGCCGAGGTGGCGCGCCGGCTCGAGGTCTCCACGGCCGCCGCCACGGGCATCGTCGACCGGCTGGTGTCACGCGGGCACGTCGAGCGGCGACCGCACGAGGTCGACCGCCGGCGCACCGACCTCCACATCACCGACTCGGGCCGCAGCGAGATCGTCGGGCACCTGATGCCGATGTTCAGCGCGCTCCACCGTCACGACTCGTCCTTCACCGACGAGGAGAAGGCGGTCGTCGAGCGCTACCTGCGCGGCGCGGCCGCGGCCTTCGAGGAGATCCTGGAGCGCTGAGCCGGACCCTCAGTCCGGGGGGCCCGCCTTGCGCTGCGCCACCAGGGCGGCGCCGACGATGCCGGCGCGGTTCCGCAGGCTGGCGGGGATGATCTCGGTCTCGATCTCGATGAGGTGGCCGAACTTGTCCCACGACTTGCTCACCCCGCCGCCGACGACGAAGAGGTCGGGGCTGAAGAGCCGCTCCACGTGGCGGAAGTAGCGCGTCAGGCGCTGCGACCACTCCTCCCACGACAGGCCCTCGCGCTCGCGGGCGCTCGTCGCGGTGGTGACCTCGGCGACGGCGCCGTCGAGCTCGAGGTGGCCGAGCTCGGTGTTGGGCACCAGCTCGCCGTCCCAGATCATGGCCGAGCCGATGCCGGTGCCGAGCGTGATGACGAGGACCTGGCCGCGGCGTCCGCGGGCGGCGCCGTACTCCGACTCGGCGAGCCCGGCGGCGTCGGCGTCGTTGACGACGTGGACCTCGCGACCCAGCGCCTCGGTGAAGATCGCGTCAGCGTCCTTGCCGACCCACGACTTGTCGATGTTGGCCGCGGAGTGGACGAACCCGTGGCGCACGATGCCCGGGACGGTCACGCCGACGGGGCTGCTCGAGGCGGGGAAGCTGCCGACGATGCCGCGGAAGACCTCCGCCACGGCGTCGGGCGTGGCCGGGCGCGGGGTGTCGATGCGGACGCGGTCGTGGACGAAGTCGCCGCGCTCGAGGTCGACGGGGGCTCCCTTGATGCCCGTGCCGCCGAAGTCGATGCCGAAGGGGTGCTCCATGGGCACCAACCTATCGCCCGGCCCGGGCGCGTGTGACGCGGGCAACACCGGACGAGACATCTCCCGGGCGACGTTTGACAAAAGGGGGGGTCTTGTCAAAAGAGTTTACAGATCGTACCCTCATGTAAACCCCACGGCAGGAGGTCAGGCAGATGGCTGGATATCCCACCCGACTCGCTCCCAGCGGCACGGTGCCCGACGGCACGACCGAGCTCTGGAAGGACCGCAAGCGCTACCTGTGGCTCATCGGGCTGGTCGTGCCGAGCCTCGCCTTCGTCGCCTTCGGGGGGTACGCCGCCACCGGCTGGGGCGTGTGGTTCTGGGTCGGCCCCATCGTGATCCTCGGCATCGTGCCGGCGATCGACCTGATCGCCGGGCTCGACCGCTCCAACCCGCCCGACGACGTCATCGAGGCGCTCGAGCAGGACCGCTACTACCGCTGGATCACCTACCTCTTCCTGCCCATCCAGTACGCCGGCTTCCTCGGCGCGATGGCCCTCGTCGGTGGGTGGGACGCGTTCGGCGTACTGGCCGACCAGCCCCTGTCGCTGGTCGACGAGGTCGGCCTGGCGATCTCGATCGGCTGCATCGGTGGCATCGGCATCAACACCGCCCACGAGCTCGGGCACAAGAAGGAGGCCAACGAGCGCTGGCTGTCGAAGATCGCGCTGGCCCAGGTGTTCTACGGCCACTTCTACATCGAGCACAACCGCGGGCACCACGTCCGGGTCGCCACCCCCGAGGACCCCGCGAGCGCCCGGCTGGGGGAGAACTTCTACCAGTTCTGGCCGCGCACGGTCGGCGGGTCACTGACGTCGGCCTGGCGCCTGGAGAAGCGCCGGCTGGCCCGGCGCAAGCAGAGCCCGTGGCGCCTCGACAACGACGTGCTGAACGCCTGGCTGATGTCGCTGGTGCTGTGGGCGGGCGTCGTCGCGGCCTTCGGCATCGAGGTCCTTCCCTTCCTCCTCGTCCAGGCGGTCGTCGGCTTCTCGCTCCTCGAGGTCGTCAACTTCATGGAGCACTACGGGATGCTGCGCCAGAAGGTCGGCGAGGGTGAGCGCCAGCGCTACGAGCGGGTGCTGCCGAGCCACAGCTGGAACTCCAACAACATCGCGACCAACGTGCTGCTCTACCACCTCCAGCGCCACAGCGACCACCACGCCAACCCGACCCGGCGCTACCAGACGCTGCGCGACTTCGAGGAGAGCCCGACGCTGCCCACCGGCTACGCCGGGATGATCGTCCTGGCCATCGTGCCGGCCGTCTGGCGGCGCGTGATGGACCAGCGGGTGGTCGACCACTTCGGCGGCGACGTGTCGCTGGCCAACATCAGCCCGCGGAAGCGGGAGGCGTACCTGACGAGGTACGACGCAGCGGGTCACGCAGCTGCGTCGGCGGCGGCTCGCGCCGCGCAGGAGGCCCTGCCCGGTGCCGTGGCCGAGGTCCTCGCCGCTCGCTGTCCCAGCTGCGAGTACGTCTACGAGGTGGCAGCCGGCGACGAGCACGAGGGCTTCGCTGCCGGCACCGCCTGGGCCGACATTCCCGCTGACTGGTGCTGTCCCGACTGCGGGGTGCGCGAGAAGGTCGACTTCGTGCCGTGCGAGCCCGAGCGGTCGGTGGCCTGAACCACGGACGTCACCGCTCACTCCTACACTGCGACCATGCCCTCCACCCGCGACCGCATCGTCTCCGCGGCCGTGGCGATGACGACCTCCTCGGGCTGGGCCTCGGTGACGATGGCCCGGCTCGCCCAGGAGGCGGGGGTGAGCCGGCAGACGGTCTACAACGAGGTCGGGTCCAAGCCGGCGCTGGCCGAGACGATGATCCTCGAGGAGCTCGCCCGCTTCCTCCGTGTGGTCGAGGAGGCCTTCGACGCCGAGCCCGGAGAGCTGACCCGCGCGATCGAGCGCGCGGTGAGCGACGTGCTCACCTACGCCCGGGCCAACCCGCTCCTGCACGCCGTCGTCAGCGCCACCCACGGCGCCGACACCGAGCTGCTGCCGCTGCTGACGACGAACGCCGGCTCCCTCCTCGGCGTCGCCAAGGAGGTCATCAGCGCCCGTGTGGTGCCGTACGCCCCCGGGATCGACCCGGCCCACCTCGACCCGGCCATCGACATGGTCGTGCGGGTGGTGCTCAGCCACGTCATGCAGCCCTCGGGATCGCCGGAGCAGACGGGCGCCGACATCGCCTGGCTCGCCGGGCAGGTGCTCGCGACCTGAGCCCTACGCTTGCTGCGTGAGCGCCGTCGCCTGGGGTACGCCGAGCGCGCGGGGCATCGTCGCCGCCGCGACCCTCGGGTCGGGACTGACCCTGCTCGACGGCACGGTCGTCAACGTCGCGCTGCGCACGATGGGCGAGGACCTCGACGCATCGCTGTCGCAGCTGCAGTGGATCACCAACGGCTACCTGCTCTCGCTGGCCTCGCTCATCCTCCTCGGCGGCTCGCTGGGCGACCGGCTCGGCCGACGCCGCGTCTTCATCATCGGCACGGTCTGGTTCGCACTGGCCTCGTTGCTGTGCGGCCTCGCCCCGACGGCCGAGGTGCTGGTGGTGGCGCGGGTCCTGCAGGGGATCGGCGGCGCACTGCTCACCCCGGGCAGCCTCGCGATGATCCAGGGCGCCTTCCGCGCCGAGGACCGCAGCCGGGCCATCGGCGCGTGGTCCGGGCTCGGCGGAATCGCAGCGGCGCTCGGCCCGCTCGTCGGCGGCCTGCTGGTCGACCACGCGTCCTGGCGCTGGATCTTCCTCATCAACCTGCCTCTCGCCGCGCTCACCGTGTGGCTGGCGCTGCGGTGGGTGCCCGAGACCCGCGACCCCCGTGCCCACGGCCGCTTCGACCTCACGGGGGCGGTGCTCGCCTCGCTCGCGCTCGCGGGAACCACCTGGGCCCTCACCGACGCCGGCGGCCCGGTGACGCCGTGGGCCGCCGCGCTCGGGCTGCTCGCTGCGGTGGCCTTCGTGGTCGTCGAGCGCAGGACCCGCGAGCCGATGGTCCCGCTGGGGCTCTTCGCCGACCGGACCTTCAGCGCCGCGAACCTCATGACGCTGCTCGTCTACGCCGCCCTCGGCGCGATCCTGTTCTTCCTCGTGCTCCAGCTCCAGACCGTCGGCGGCTACGGCGCCCTCGCGGCCGGGCTGGCGACGCTGCCGATCACCGCCTGCATGCTCTTCCTCGCCGCTCGCGGCGGGGCGCTGGGCGAGCGGATCGGGCCGCGGATCCCGATGACCTTCGGTCCGCTCGTGATGGCTGCCGGCACCCTGTGGCTGCTCGTGGTCGGTCCCGACGTGGTGTGGTGGCGCGACGTCGCCCCGGGCCTGACGGTCTTCGGGCTCGGCCTGGCGCTGATGGTCGCCCCGCTGACGGCGACCGTGCTCGCCGCGGCGCCGGACGAGGTGGCCGGCGTGGCGAGCGGGATCAACAACGCCGTGGCCCGCGCGGGCTCCCTGCTCGCGGTCGCCGCCCTGCCGATGGCCGTCGGACTGGCCGGCGACGACTACCGCGACCCGGCACGCTTCGACACGGCGTACGGCTCGGCGATGGTGGCCTGCGCCGTGCTGCTCGTGGTGGGCGGGGTGGTCTCGTGGTTCACCATTCCCGCTCGGGTCCGCACGCCTGCCCCTGCCGCCTAGGGTCTGTGGCATGCACGGGCGACGGGGACTGCGGGGCGGAGTGGCAGCGGCCGCGCTGGTCCTGCTGCTCGGCGCCTGCAGCGAGGCCGGGAGCACCGGCGAACCGGAGCCCGGGCCGGCGCCCTCCTCCACCGAGCCACCGACGACGCCTGCCGTCCCGGTCGCGGACCCGGAGCACGCTGTCGACCCTCCCGGGGAGCGCGACGGTCGGCTGTGGAGCGCCGACATCCTCGTACAGTGGGACCAGCCGCTGGACGACGACCTGGTCGAGGAGATCGAGAAGCTCAGGGGCGTCGCGCACACCGAGCGGATCGGCCTCGGCCAGGTCAGCCTGGAGAACCGCGTGCTGACCGTCGCGTCCGTCGACCCGGCCGACTACCGCCACTTCACCCGCGCCGAGGTGGCGGACTTCCAGGAGGCCTGGGACCGGGTGGCGGGCGGCGAGCTGGCGATCGACCGCGCCGTCGCGCGACGGCTCGCGGACGACGACGGGATGATCCGCCTCGGCAACGACGACGACGCCCCGGTGCTGCACGTGGGGGCGTACACCCCCCAGATCCCGACGATCGACATGGTGGTCAACACCGCGTGGGCCGAGGACATCGAGATGGCCACGAGCAACGGCCTGCTGATCTCGACCGACGACATCACCCCCGCCACGATCCGCAAGCCCCTCGAGCGGCTGGTCGGCGAGGACGTGTCGGTCCAGATGCTCGACGTCGCATCGCGGATCGGGCTCGACCCCGACGCCCGGCTCACCGCCATCCCGACCGGTGGCACCTTGGGCAGCGTCGTCGGGACCTACCGCTACCGCGTGGTCGGCGGCAACCGGATCGCGCCGGACCCCGCGTGGGTGGCGGCCAACATCCGCACCGAGGTCGTGCCGATCCTCGGCAGCGTCACCTGCCACGAGGACCTCTTCCCCCAGCTGCGCGCGGCGCTGCTGGAGGTGCAGCAGCGCGGGCTGGCCGACGAGATCAACCCCGGCGAGTACGCCGGCTGCTACTACCCGCGCTTCATCGCGAACACCACGACCCTGTCCAACCACTCCTTCGGCCTGGCCCTCGACCTCAACGTGCCCGGCAACCTGCGCGGCACCGTCGGGGAGATGGACCGCGACGTGGTGGCGATCTTCAAGACGTGGGGCTTCGCGTGGGGCGGGGACTGGCGCTACACCGACCCGATGCACTTCGAGCTCAGCGAGGTGAAGGCGGTCGGCTGAGCACGGCCCCCTAGGCTCGCTTGCATGAAGGCAGTCCAGGTCCTCACGCCCACCGGTCCAGCCGACATCGAGGTCCGCGACGTCGACCCGCCGACCCCCGGCCCCCACGACGTGCTCGTCGAGGTGCACAGCGTCGGGGTGGCCTTCCCCGACCTGCTGCTGAGCCGCGGGGAGTACCAGTTCAAGCCCGAGCCGCCCTTCACGCTCGGCGTCGACTTCGCCGGCGTCGTCCTCGACCCCGGCTCGCCGGAGTCCAGCGGCTTCAGCGTCGGCCAGCGGGTCGCGGGCGTGAACCTCCACGGCGGGGCGGCCGAGCAGGTCGCCAACCCGGCGATCTTCACCTTCGCGCTGCCCGACGCGCTGTCGTACGACGAGGGCGCGGCGCTGCCGATGAACTACCTCACCGCCCTCTTCGCGCTCGAGGAGCGCGGGAGCCTGCGCGAGGGCGAGACGGTCCTCGTCCACGGTGCGGCCGGCGGGGTCGGCACCGCCACCCTGCAGGTCGCCAAGGGCCTCGGCGCCCGCACCATCGCCGTCGTGAGCACCGAGGAGAAGGCCGCCTTCGCGCGCGCCGCGGGAGCGGACGAGGTCGTCGTCGGCCCGGACTTCAAGGACGCCGTCAAGGAGCTGACCCAGGGCGTGGGTGTCGACGTGGTCCTCGACGTCGTCGGCGGCCCCGCCTTCACCGACTCGCTGCGCTGCCTCGCCGAGCAGGGGCGGGTGCTGGTGGTCGGCTTCGCCGCCGGGCAGGGCATCCCCGAGGTCAAGGTCAACCGTCTCCTGCTGGGCAACACCGACGTCCGCGGTGTCGGCTGGGGGGCGTACGCCATGACCCGCCCGGGCTACATGCAGAAGCAGTGGCACCGCCTCGAGCCGATGATCGCCTCGGGTGTCGTGCGACCGCCGGTCGGTGCGACGTACGAGCTCGGCGACTTCGGGCGCGCGCTCGTCGACATGGACGAGCGCCGCACCCTGGGCAAGTCGGTCGTGCGGGTCCGCTGATTCACCGGCGCACGCGCAGCTTCGCCTTCACGGGGTAGTAGCTGCGCTTGGTCGCCTTGACGGTGATCCGTCCGGGTCGGGCCTGCCCGGGGAACCGGATCGCGCAGCGCCCGGCACCGTTGGTGGTGCAGCGACGACCGGCGGCGCGGACCTTCACCCCGGCCACCCCGCCGTCGACGTCGGTCACCCGGAAGACGACCCGCTGGGCCCGGTTCACCCGCCACCGGCCGGGCGTGGCCCGCAGCCTCATCTGCGCCAGCGCGGACATTGCCTGGATCCGCGACGGGTCGCCGGCCTCGTTGCCGGTCAGGAGCAGCTCGGCGCGCAGCGCGCCGGCACTGCTGACCTCGAGGCCGAACGTGCTGTAGAGGTCGTCGAGCCGGACCGGCCTGCGGTCGATGGTCCAGCCCCGCGCCGAGACCCGCGAGACCCGCGGGGTGTAGCCGATCGGCCCCTGGGCGGCGACCCACAGGTGGCCGTCGGGCAGGCTCGCCAGCGCGACGTTGTTGGGGCCGTCCATGCCCCGGACGCGGTGGATGCCGTTGGCGGCGATGTCCCACAGCACGACCTCCCCGTCGATCGCGTAGGCCGCCACCGGCCCGACTCCGGGCCGGTCGACCACGGCCATCGGCTGGCCCGGGTTGGTGTAGGTGCCGGGCGCGCGGACCGGCGCGCCCAGGAACGGCCAGACCTGCCGGGCGTAGATCCCGGAGCCCCGGATGCTCTGGTAGACCACGAGCACGGCCGAACCGGTGGCCACCAGGCTCGCGGCGTTGGCGTCGTGGTCGGTGAACTCCTGCACCGTCGCGGCCGGGAGTGCGGCCTCGGGCACCGTCCCGACGTTCCAGTGGAACCCGCCGGTGTCGCCGTAGCCGGTGATCGGCGTGCCGTCGGGGGTGTACGCCATCGTGACGCCGCCGTCGCTGATGCTCGGCGCGAGCACCTCGCGCGGCAGCACCCACGACGCGCCGCCGTCGCCGGAGACGGCGGTGTAGACGCCCTTGTAGGTGAAGAAGTTGGAGGTGTCGCCGTCGGCGGTCCCGCGGAACGCCAGGCGGAGGCTGCCGTCGGCGTTCACGCCGAGGTCCACCGGCGTGCTGAGCTGGGCCCAGTCGGTGGCGAGGACGCGGGTGACCCGGCCCTGCGAGCCGCTCGGGGAGATCGTGGTGTGCTCGTAGTTGTGGGTGCGGTCGGGGTTGTCCACGATCCACACGACGTGCTGGGTGCCGTCGGCCGTGCGCGCGACCGCCGCCTGCGCGAAGTTGGGCGAGACGCTGGAGGTCAGCGGCTGCCACGACCGCGGCGTCACACGCTCCGCGCTCGCCGCCGAGCCGGGCGGGGCGGCGGCCGCGGCCACGAGGACGCCGGTCGAGACGAGCAGGGCCAGGGAGCGGGCGCGTACGAACATGAGGTCCTCCCGATCGGAGCCGTGTGGCTCGGTCCAGACTCACCCATCCGGGCGGGTTTGCCACTCGTGCCAGCACCTGGTCTGGACCGGTCCGGCTCCGCGTGTGCTGGGCGCGCGACGTTATGGTCGGAGGCGTGACGATCCTCGATGACGCCCGCGAGGGCATGAACCCCGACATCCGCCCCCAGGACGACCTGTTCGGCCACGTCAACGGGCGTTGGCTGGACGAGACCGAGATCCCCTCGGACAAGTCGAGCTGGGGTGCCTTCATCGCCCTCGCCGACGCCGCCGAGCAGCAGGTCCGCGACATCATCACCGAGCTCGCCGACCGTCCCGCCGACCAGCTCTCCAGTGACGAGGAGACCAAGATCGCGGCGCTCTACGCCTCCTTCATGGACACCGAGCGGATCGAGGCGCTCGGCCTCGAGCCCGTCCGCGACCTGCTCGACCGCGCCCACGCGATCGGCGACCTCGCCGCCCTCGCCGACTTCCTCGGCATGTTCGAGCGCATCGGCGGCCCCGGGCTGTTCGGCTCCTACATCACGCCCGACCGGGTCGACGCCTCGAAGAACATCGTCTACCTCGCCCAGGGTGGGCTCGGACTGCCCGACGAGTCCTACTACCGCGACGAGAAGTTCGCCGAGATCCGCGCCACCTACGAGAAGTACCTCACGACCCTCCTCACGCTGAGCGAGCACGAGGACCCAGCCGGCGCGGCCGCCCGCGTCCTGGCCTACGAGACCCGGCTGGCCGAGGGCCACTGGGAGGCCGCCGCCACCCGCGACGTGCAGAAGACGACCAACCACCTCTCGCTCGAGCAGCTGCGCGAGCTCTGCCCGGCCTTCGAGTGGTCGACCTACGTCGCGGCCCTCGGCGGCAGCGACGAGACGCTGCGCACCACGATCGTGATGCAGCCCGACTTCTTCTCCCACCTGTCCACGGTGCTGGAGGAGACGCCGATCGAGACCTGGCGCGACATCCTGCACGTGCGCATCGTCCGCAGCTCCGCGCCCTACCTGCCCGAGCCGTTCGTCGAGGCCAACTTCGACTTCTACGGCCGCACCCTCAACGGCACCCCCGAGCTGCGCGCCCGCTGGAAGCGCGGCGTCGACTTCGTCGAGGGCGCGATCGGCGAGGCCGTCGGCAAGGTCTACGTCTCGCGGCACTTCCCGCCCACGTCGAAGCAGATGATGGACGAGCTCGTCGCCAACCTCGTGACGGCCTACCGCCGCTCGATCGAGACGCTCGACTGGATGGGCGAGGACACCAAGCAGAAGGCGTACGACAAGCTCGACCGCTTCTACCCCAAGATCGGCTACCCGACGGAGTTCCGCGACTACTCCGAGCTCGAGATCTCCGCCGACGACCTGATGGGCAACGTCGCGTCGGCCTCGGCGTTCGAGACCGACCGCCAGCTCGAGAAGGTCGGCCAGCCGGTCGACCGCGACGAGTGGCTGATGCTCCCGCAGACGGTCAACGCCTACTACCACCCCGGCACCAACGAGATCTGCTTCCCGGCCGCGATCCTCCAGCCCCCGTTCTTCAGCCCTGACGCCACGGACGCGGAGAACTACGGCGGCATCGGCGCGGTCATCGGCCACGAGATCGGGCACGGGTTCGACGACCAGGGTGCGCAGTACGACGGCGACGGCAACCTGCACGACTGGTGGACCGCCGACGACAAGTCCGCGTTCGAGGCCAAGTCGCAGGCCCTCATCGCGCAGTACGACGCCTTCGAGCCGCGCAACCTGCCCGGCGAGCACGTCAACGGCAGCCTCACGGTCGGCGAGAACATCGGGGACCTCGGCGGCCTGACGATCGCGCACAAGGCGTACGTCATCAGCCAGGGCGGCGACGCCTCGGTCGAGGACCGGCGCTCGCTCTTCCTCAACTGGAGCCACGTGTGGCGCACCAAGCGTCGCAAGGAGCAGGAGCTGCAGTACCTCACGATCGACCCGCACAGCCCGGCCGAGTTCCGCGCCAACATCGTGCGCAACCTCGACGAGTTCCACGACGTGTTCGAGACCGCGCCCGGCGACGGGCTGTGGCTCGAGCCGGAGTCGCGCGTCCGGATCTGGTGAGCAGGGCCGCGAGGCGGCCCTGCTCGTCGCTCAGCTCGGGATGGTCGCGCAGACCACGTCGAGGGTGAGGACCTGACCGGTCAGGCTGCCGAGCAGGTTGAGCCCGCTCGCACTGAAGGCGGTGTCGCTGGTGCGGGTGACCTCGCTGACCAGGTTCACCAGCGGGGCGGCGTACCCCGCGGTCGCGGCGATCGCCTTCTTGCCCGCAGGGCATGCGGCGGTGATCGAGTCGGTGCCACCCAGGCCCGGGATCGACACCGTGCGGGTGATCACCTCGAAACCGCTCAGGCCCGCGGCGCCCTGGGGGCCGGCCGGGCCGGTCGCGCCCCGCGGGCCCGTCTCGCCGGCGGGACCGCGGAGCTTGCTCTTCGCCTTCGCCGAGAAGTCCTTGGGCTTGAGGGTGCGGTTCTTGACGTCGGCCGAGGTGAGGCTGCCGTCCTTGACCTGCTTGCCGGTGATGAGGCGGGACGCCGTGGCGCCGGCTGCGGCCGAGAGGACGAGGGCGATGACGGCGACGAGGACGGCCAGGGCCGTGCGGGGCGTGGTCTTCACGGGACACTCCAGGGTTCGATGTGGGCCTTCTGTTGGCTGGCTGTGGAGATCGAGGGTAGGACTGCGCGGCGGTGCCCGGGAGCCGATCCGCGATTTCCGTGACAGCCCTGCGCAGGATGTTGAATGAGCCCGTGACGATCCCGGGCCACGACCAGTCCAGCTATCGCCTGCGCCTCGAGTGGGGGCCGACCGGCGCCGAGGCCGTGCGAGCCGACTACGCCGTCGTCGTCGACGTGCTGTCCTTCACGACCACGTTGAGCGTCGCGGTCGAGCGCGGCATCGAGGTCTTCCCGTTCCGCTGGCGCGACGCCCGGGCGGCCGAGCACGCCATGCGCCACGCCGCGACCCTGGCGGTCGGCAGGTTCGAGGCGCTCTCGCGCGGCGACGCGCGCCACGTCTCGCTCTCGCCGGCCAGCCTGGCCGAGGTCGAGGGGGTGGAGCGCCTCGTGCTGCCCTCGCCCAACGGCTCCACCATCGCCTTCGCGCTCGCCGACGCTGGCTCGAGCGTGGTCGGCGCGTGCCTGCGCAACGCCGGCGCCGTCGCCCGGTGGCTGGCGCCGCGGGTGGCCGCCGGCGCGAGCGTGGTCGTCGTACCTGCGGGGGAGCGGTGGTACGACGACACGCTGCGCCCGGCGGCCGAGGACCTGTGGGGCGCGGGCGCGGTCCTCGACGCGCTCCTCGACGCTCCGGGGGTCGACGCCGGTGCGAGCCCCGAGGCGCGGATGGCGGTCGCCGCGTGGCGCGCGACCGACCTCCCGACCGACCTGCTCGACTGCGCCGGCGGTCGCGAGCTCCGGGAGGCCGGCTTCGTGGCCGACGTGGAGATCGCCGCGCAGCACGACGTCAGCGAGGTGGTGCCGGTGCTGGTGGGCGAGTCGTTCCGTGACGCCGCGACCCTGCCGCCGGACGGCCCGCGGCTGCGCCGGGTCGGATCGTGAGCAAAACCTGACCGTTCGGTCTGGTGGCGGCGGGGCCGCATTGCCTACTGTGAGCGCGGTCACACTCGGATGGCCACGATCTCGGAGGACTCACACAGATGAATCGCACGACTCGACGCCTGGCAGTGCTGGGCTCGGCCCTCGCCGGCCTGCTCACGCCGCTCCTTCTCCAGCCGGTCCAGGCCGCCGCGCCGGCCTACGTCGCCCTCGGCGACTCCTACGCCTCAGGCACCGGCACCCGCTCCTACATCAGCGACGGCACCAGCTGCCAGCGCTCCACCTCGGCCTACCCGAGCCTGATCGCCGCCGCTCGCGGCTACGCGCTCAACTTCCGCGCCTGCTCCGGCGCGACCATCCCCGACGTCACCAACACCCAGCTGGCGGCGCTGACGTCGGCGACGAACTACGTGTCGATCTCGGTCGGGGGCAACGACGCCGGCTTCGCCGACGTGCTCACCACCTGCGCCACGCCCTGGTGGGCCGGCAACTGTGACGGCGCGATCAACTCCGCCCAGTCCTTCGTCAACAACACCCTGCCGTCCCGGCTGACGACCCTCTACTCCCAGATCCGCGCGCGTGCGCCGTACGCCAAGGTCGTGGTCGTGGGCTACCCGCGGATCTTCAACGGTGAGGACTGCAACGCCTTCACGTGGTTCTCCCCGGCGGAGCAGACGCGGCTCAACCAGACCGCCGACCTGCTCAACAGCCGTCTCGCCGCTGCCGCGTCGGCTGCCGGCTTCTCCTTCGCCAACCCCACCAGCCGCTTCGTCGGCCACGCCGTCTGCGCCGACGACGAGTGGATCAACGGGCTGTCCAGCCCGATCAGCGAGAGCTACCACCCCAAGGCCAACGGCCACGCCAGCGGCTACACCCCCACCGTGAGCCCGCTGCTCACCGGCGCCGCCGTCGCCGTGACCGCCCAGGTCGTCGCCGAGTCCTCCTCCTCGGCCGACGAGCAGGCCGCGCTCCAGAGCCAGTACGCCGACGCCGACCGCTCCATCGAGCCGGAGACCTTCGTGGCCCCGGACCTCACCACCCCCGAGGCACGTCGTGACGCCCGTCGGGCCGGGGTCGACATCGAGAAGTTCCTGGAGCGCAGCGCGCGTCGCTGAGCCTTCTCGACCCCCGGGTAGTCCACCGGGACGTGGTTGCCGGCCGTCGCGCCGAACGACCACTTCCCGGTGGACTACGCAACCGCCGGGCGGGCCGTCGGTCCCTGTTGGTAGACAGGGGACATGACCACCCCCACTCCCGCCGCACCCGTCGCCGACGACGTACGCCGCTCGGCCCGCGAGTCCGCCGAGCGCCACCTCCGGGCCCTCGTCGGACGCGACGACGCCGTCCTGCGGGAGGACCAGTGGGCGGCCATCGAGGCGCTCGCGGTCGACCACCGTCGCGCGCTCGTCGTGCAGCGCACCGGGTGGGGCAAGTCGGCGGTCTACTTCGTCGCCACCAAGCTGCTGCGCGAGGAGGGCGCCGGCCCGACCGTCATCGTGAGCCCGCTGCTCGCGCTGATGCGCAACCAGATCGCCGCGGCCGAGCGTGCGGGCATCCGCGCGGTGACCATCAACTCCACCAACATCGACCAGTGGCAGCCGATCAACGACCAGATCCATGCCGGCGAGGTCGACGTGCTGCTGGTGAGCCCCGAGCGACTCAACAACCCCGGCTTCCGTGACGAGGTGCTGCCGCGCCTGGCCGCGACGTGCGGCCTGCTGGTGGTCGACGAGGCCCACTGCATCTCCGACTGGGGCCACGACTTCCGCCCCGACTACCGCCGCCTCCGCACGCTGCTGGCCGAGCTGCCGGCGGGGATCCCGGTGCTGGCCACGACCGCGACGGCCAACTCCCGCGTCACCGGCGACGTCGCAGAGCAGCTCGGGGTGCACGCCGAGGGCACGGGCGACTCCGCGGTGCTCGTGCAGCGCGGCACCCTCGACCGCGAGTCGCTGCGCCTCGGCGTCGTACGTCTCAGGACGCCGGAGCAGCGCCTGGCCTGGCTGGCCGACCACCTCGCCGAGCAGCCCGGGTCGGGCATCGTCTACTGCCTCACCGTCGCCGCCACCCAGGAGGTCGCCGGCTACCTCCGCGACCGCGGCCTGGAGGTCGCGGCCTACTCCGGCCAGACCGAGGCCGACGAGCGTCACGGCCTCGAGCAGGCCCTGGTGGACGGTCGGGTGAAGGCCCTCATCGCGACCAGCGCGCTCGGGATGGGCTTCGACGCCAGCCTCGGCTTCGTGATCAACCTCGGCGCACCCGCCTCGCCCGTGGCCTACTACCAGCAGGTCGGCCGTGCCGGGCGCGGCACCGACGACGCCACCGTCGTGCTGCTGCCGCAGGTCGAGGACCGCGACATCTGGGCCTACTTCGCCTCCCTCGGCTTCCCGCGCGAGGAGCAGGTGCGCGAGACTCTGGCCGCGCTCGCCGACTCCGAGCGTCCGCTCTCCACCGCGACGATCGAGACCCGTGTCGAGCTCGGTCGCAACCGGCTCGAGTCGATGCTCAAGGTGCTCGACGTCGACGGTGCGGTGCAGCGGGTGCAGGGCGGCTGGATCGCCACCGGCCGGCCCTGGCACTACGACGCCGAGCGCTACGCCCGCGTCGCCGAGGCACGCGAGCGCGAGCAGCAGGCCATGCTGGGCTACCTCGACACCGACCAGTGCCGGATGCGCTACCTGCGCGAGCAGCTCGACGACGAGGGCGCTACCGACTGCGGGCGCTGCGACAACTGCGGCGGTCTCGACCTGTCGACGTCGGTGAGCGAGGCCGCGGTCGCCGAGGCTGGTGAGCGGCTCTCGCGCCCCGGCGTCACCATCGACCCGCGCCGGATGTGGCCCACCGCGCTGGCCAACCTCGGCCTCGACCTCAGGGGCAAGATCTCCGCCGGCGCCGAGCCGGGCCGCGCGGTCGCCCGGCTCACCGACCTCGGCCACGGCCAGGCGCTGCGCGACCTCTTCCGCGAGGACACCCCCGACGGTCCGGTCCCGCCCGGGCTGGCGCAGGCGGTGATGGACGTGATGAAGGACTGGGCGCCGCAGTGGCGCAGCCGGCCCGACGCGATCGTCGTGACCGAGTCGGCGACCCGGCCGACGCTGACGCGCGACCTCGCCGAAGGCCTCGCGCGGGTGATGCAGGTGCCGGTCGTCGGCACCTGGGCGGTGCGCGACGCGACCGTGCCCCCGCGTGCCGGTCAGTCCAACTCCGCGCAGCGCGTCGCCGCCGTACGCCGCCGCAGCGGGCTGGTCGCCGAGGTGCCGCCGGGCGCCACGGTGCTGCTGGTCGACGACCTGGTCGAGACGGGGTGGAGCTCGACGCTCGCCGCGGTCGCGCTGCGCGAGGCCGGTGCCAGCGCGGTGCTGCCGCTGTGGCTGGGCAGCCGGTCCTAGCGGCCGACTGCATGGCCGCAGCGCCCGTCACGCGGGCCGCGCGGACCTGCGTCAGGGGGCCGTGGCCAGCGCACGCTCGAAGACGTCCCGCTCGACCTCGCCCTTGAGGAGCTCCGGCCGCTCCGCCACCTCGGCCTCGAGGCGCTGGAGCAGGGGCTGGAGCGAGTCGACGTGGAACCGCGACACGAGCACGGTGCCGCTGCCCGTGCGTAGCGAGCCGGAGAGGAAGACCTTCTCGTTGCGCAGCGTGCTGCCGCCACGACCGGAGAACCGGACCTTGACCTCCGCGAGGTCGTCGAAGGCGATCTGCTGCCGCACGTCGCCGCCGGTGACCACCGAGACAGCTTCATCGGAGACGTAGGTGTGGCGGGCAAGGATGCTGCGCACGAGCAGCAGCGGCACCACGACCAGCACGAGCGCCATCACCGCCGCCATCGCCCAGCCACCGATCGCCGGTCCTCCCGACTCGCCCATCGCCGAGCGGCCCGTGCGGAGGACCGGCACTGCGAAGACCAGTGCCGCGATGAGCAGGAACCACACGACGGTATGGCGCTGAGGAAGTTCCGTCCCGAGTCCGTCCACGTCTCGAAGCATAGGAGGGAGGGGGCGGACGAACCACCCGCGCCGAAGGGGCACTTCCCCACGCACGCAGCGCGAGGAAGTGCCCGGTCGAGGTGCTTCAGGAGAACGAAGTGCCCGGTCAGTGACCCATCATCGCGGTCGGGTCGACCGGCGCGACCTTGCGGCGGGGCAGGAACGCCGCCGGGATCAGGCAGCACGCGACCAGGATCGTGGCGACGATGAAGACCGTCGCGAACGAGTCAGCCATGTCGCCCGGGACTCGCGCGAGCACGCTGTCGAGCTCGGCCGGCGAGAGGCCGAAGCGCTCGAGCACGCCCGCGACAGCACCCTGGTCGTTGCCGGCCTCCTGGACGGCGCCGGCCACGGCGACCGACTCCTTGCCCTTGAGCTCGTTGGTGAGGATCACCGAGAAGAGCGCAGTGCCCATCGAGGCCGCGACCTGCTGGGTGATGTTGAGCAGGGTGGAGCCGCGGGCCACGTTGTGCGCCGTGAGGGTGGCGAGCGCGGCGGTCATGATCGGCATCATCGTGCCGCCCATGCCGAGACCCATCACGAAGAGGGCGGCGAGGATGTAGGTGTAGGAGGTGTCCGCGCCGATCTGGGTGAACATCGCCATGCCGACGGTGATCACGCTGATGCCGGTGAGCACGATCTTGCCGGGGCCGATGCGGTCAGCCAGGATGCCGGCGATCGGCATCGTCACCATCGCGCCGATGCCCTGCGGTGCGAGCAGCAGGCCGGCACCGAGGGCGTCCTCGCCGCGCACCTGGATGAAGTAGAGCGGGAAGAGCAGCGAGGCGCCGAAGAACGCGATCGCGAAGAGCATCATCGCCAGCACCGCGACGGTCATGTTGCGGTTCTTGAACAGGCGCAGCTCGACCAGCGGGTGGATGTTGCGGCGCGCCAGCGCCCACGGGACGAAGGCGACGATCAGCGCGATGCCGAGGATCATCGGCACGAGCACGCGCGCGGCCATCGCGGTGCCCTCCTCGGGGATCGAGCTGATGCCGTAGAGGAAGGCGGCGAGGCCGGGGGAGAGCAGCACCATGCCGAGCCAGTCGAAGGTCTCCGACGGCTCGACCTCGTCCTTCGGCAGCACGATCCAGGCGTAGACGATCGCGGCGATGCCGATGGGCAGGTTGATCAGGAAGATCCAGTGCCACGACGCGCTGTCGATCAGGGCACCGCCGAGGATCGGGCCGAAGATCGGACCGAGGAGCATCGGGATGCCGAGGACCGCCATCACGCGGCCCACGCGCTCGGGGCCGGCGGCGCGGGTCAGGATCGTCATGCCGAGCGGCATCAGCATGCCGCCGCCGAGACCCTGCAGCACCCGGAAGAGGACGAGCATCTCGAGCGACGTCGCTGCGGCGCACAGCACGGAGCCCGCGGTGAAGAGCAGGACCGCCAGGAGGTAGAGGCGCTTGGTGCCGAAGCGGTCGGCCGCCCAGCCGGTCAGCGGGATGACGCTGGCCAGCGCCAGGGTGTAGCCGGTCATCGTCCAGGCGACCTCGGCCGCGGTGGCGTCGAACTCGCGCTGGAAGGTCTCGAGGGCCACCGAGACGACCGTGATGTCGAGGATCGACATGATCGCCCCGAGGACGACCACGCCGGCCACCATCAGGACGTTCTTGTCGAGCTTGTCGGAGCTGTCCGGCCGCGTCTCGCCGGAGTCGATCTGGGTGTCGGTCACCCGAGAACGATATTGGTTGCCGTCGACAACCACCTATTCCTTTTCGGGTGGGCTGCGTCACCCCGCGGGGTGGACGCGGGTCTCAGGCCCCCGGGCGTACGCCGTCGAGGTCCTCGATGCGCGCCAGGCTCGGACCGCGCACCTGCTGCAGGTCGCGTGCGACCGCCTCGACCTCCCGCATCACCCGCAGCGTGTTGCGGCAGGTGAGCCGGGCCAGGTCGGCCTCCGACCAGCCGCGGTCGGCCAGCGCGGAGACGAGGGCCGGATAGGTCGAGACGTCCTCGAGCCCGACCGGCAGGGTCTCGACGCCGTCGTAGTCGCCGCCGAGGCCGACGTGGTCGATCCCGGCCACGTCGCGGACGTGCTCGACGTGCGCCACGACGTCGGCGAGCGACGCGCGCGGCTGCGGGTGGTCGGGCACCCAGGCGTCCTGGAAGGCGCCGAACCGCTCGCCGTCGGACTCGGGGACGCCCTCGGCCGCGGCGGCCGCGACCATCTCCCGGTGCCAGTCGGCGCAGGCGGCGTTCACGAACTTCGGCACGAAGGTCACCATGCACACGCCGCCACCGCGGGCCGTCGCCTCCAGCACGTCGTCCGGGGCGTTGCGCGGGCTGTCGGTCACCGCGCGGGCCGAGCTGTGGCTGAAAACGACCGGCGCCTCGCTGACGGCGAGCGCGTCGCGCATCGTGTCGGCGGAGACGTGCGAGAGGTCGACCATCATGCCGAGGCGGTTCATCTCCCGCACGACCTCGCGGCCGAACTCCGTGAGCCCGCCGGCCACCGGTCGGTCGGTGGCGGAGTCGGCCCAGGGCGTGTTCGCGTTGTGGGTGAGCGTCAGGTAGCGCACGCCGAGGGCGTGGAGCTGGCGCAGCGTGCCGAGCGAGCAGCTGATCGAGTGCCCGCCCTCGGCGCCCATGAGCGAGGCCATCCGGCCCGACGCCCACGCCTGCTCGACCTCGTCGGCGGTCGTCGCCCACGCCAGCTGGTCGGCGTACGTGTCGGTCAACAGGCGCGCGGCGTCGACCTGCTCGAGCGTGGCGCTCACCGCGTCGTCGCCGGTGAGGCGCGTCGGGACGTAGACCGACCAGAACTGCGCACCCATCCCGCCGGCGCGCATCCGCGGCAGGTCGGTGTGGGTGGGGGTGCCGCCGGCGCCGACGTCGAGGCGGGCGAAGTCGTACGCCGTTGCCGCGCGCGCGGTCCACAGCAGGTCGTTGTGCCCGTCGATGACGGGGTGGGCGGCGAGCAGCTCGGCGACGTCCATGCCGCCCGACGGTAGTCGCCGGGGAACTCCCTGTCGGTCCGAGGCGTTAGCGTCAGGTCGAGCGGATCAACGAAGGGTGCTGCATGAGCTTTGTCCCGGTCACCGGTCCCGCCAGGCTGCTGGTGGGAGAGCCGCCCCGGGAGGGCTCGATCGAGTTCACCGACGAGCGCCGCACGATCGTGCTGCCGATCCGCGGCGCGCTCCCGGTCCTGGGCAAGGTCCGCGACGCCGACGAGCCGCACCCGTCGGTCGCGCTGCTCGCCGGCGCTGCGCTGATGGGCCTGCAGCTGGTGGCGTCGGGCCGCTTCGCCCCGGACCCCGAGGGCCGCCACTGGCAGGTCGCCGGCCTCGACGCCGACGACGAGCGCCGCATCGGCGAGCTGGCCCGCTCGCGGGCCTGGGACGGCTTCGACGAGGCGACCGCCGAGGGCACCGTCCGGGCGCTGCTCGACGCGGTGGTCGACACCGTCCCGCGCACGACGCCCGGGCGATCGCGCCACCGCGCCCCGGCGGCCGCGGTGCCGGCGCCCGTCGGGTCGCAGAGCCCGGACGAGTTCAGCGACCGGCTCCAGCAGCGGATCGCGCGGATCCGCACGCGTGCCCGCGACGACCGGCCGCACCTGGTGACGATCTCCTTCCGCATCGAGGCCGACGAGGAGGAGCTGGTCGCCGGCGCCGTACGCCTTGTCACGCAGGTGCACGCGGTCGACAACGCCGCCCACATGGCCGACGCATCCGAGCTGTGGGCCGAGTCCGGTCCGGAGGCGGCGCACGGCTTCGGCGAGCGCGCCCGCACCCACGCCGCCATCGCGCTGCGCTCGGCGGCCGACGCCTGGCCGGTGCTGGAGCGGCTGCTCGACCTCCGGGTCCCCGACGAGATCACGCTGGACTCCGACGAGATCCTCTCCCTCCTCGACGAGGGGGCGGCGGCGCTCACCGAGGCCGGGCACCCGGTCCTGTGGCCGAAGTACCTCGACCGCGAGGTCACCCAGCGCGTCGAGCTGGGCCACCGGTCCGCGCCGGGGCGTCGCGAGGAGCCGCTGCAGGACGGGCTGTTCGGCCCGCAGGCGCTCTTCGGCTTCGAGTGGCAGGTCTCGCTGCACGGCGAGGAGCTCACCGAGGAGGAGATGGACGAGCTGGCCCGCACGGCGAGCCCGATCATCAAGCTGCGCGACAACTGGGTCGCGGTCGACTCCGGGATCATCAAGCGCGCCCGCAAGCGGCTGATCCGCACCGTGACCCCCGTGCAGGCGCTGGCCGCGACGCTGACCGGCGTCGTCGACATCGAGGACGTCCCCTACGAGGCCGTCGTCGGCGCGAGCCTGCTGACGGTCCGCGACCGGCTCCGCGACGCCGCGACCGGCGCGCTGGTCGACGTGCCCCCTGCCCTGAGGGCCGAGCTGCGCGACTACCAGCGCCGCGGTCTCTCCTGGCTCGCCGAGCTGACCTCGCTCGGGCTCGGCGCCTGCCTGGCCGACGACATGGGCCTCGGCAAGACGGTGACCGTGATCGCGCTGCACCTGCACCGGGCGGGTCTCGATACACCCGGCTCGTCCCTCGCCGGGCACCCGACCACCGACAACACCCGCGGTCCGACGCTCGTGGTGTGCCCGGCGTCGCTGCTCGGCAACTGGGAGGCCGAGATCCGCCGCTTCGCCCCCGGCGTCGCCGTACGCCGCCACCACGGGAGCGCGCGCGACCTCGACGGCGTGACTGCGGGCTTCGTGCTGACGACCTACGGCACGATGCGCAACGACGCCGAGCTGCTGTCCGAGGTGGCGTGGGACCTCGTGGTCGCCGACGAGGCGCAGCACATCAAGAACTCCCGCTCGGCCGCCGCCCGCGCGCTGCGCACGATCCCGTGCACCGCCCGGGTCGCGCTGACCGGCACCCCGGTCGAGAACGACCTCACCGAGCTCTGGTCGATCCTCGACTGGGCGATCCCGGGCCTGCTCGGCAGCCGCAACGCCTTTCGCAAGGTGTGGGCCGGACCGATCGAGTCCGGCCTCGAGCCGACCAAGGCGCGCCAGTTCGCCGACCTGATCGGGCCGTTCCTGCTGCGCCGGCGCAAGTCCGACGCGGGGGTCGCGCCGGAGCTGCCGCCCAAGACCGAGACCGACCACGTGCTGGGGCTGACCCGCGAGCAGGTCGTCCTCTACGAGACGCTCGTGCGCGAGTCGATGCGCCGCATCGAGGAGGCCGACGAGGAGACCCGCCGCGGGCTGGTGCTCAAGCTGCTCACCGGGCTCAAGCAGATCTGCAACCACCCGGCCCACTTCCTGCGCCAGGCCAACCCGCGCCTGCGCGGTCGCTCCGAGAAGCTCGACCTGCTCGACGAGCTGGTCGGCACGGTCGTGGCGGAGGACGGTGCTGTCCTCGTCTTCACCCAGTACGTCGCCATGGCGCGGCTGCTCGAGCGCCACCTGACCACGACCGGGGTCCCGCACCAGTTCCTGCACGGCGGCACGCCCGTGCGCGAGCGCGACGCGATGGTGGCGCGCTTCCAGGCCGGGGAGGTGCCGGTCTTCCTGCTGTCGCTCAAGGCGGGCGGCACCGGGCTCAACCTCACCCGCGCCGACCACGTCATCCACTTCGACCGCTGGTGGAACCCCGCGGTGGAGGACCAGGCCACCGACCGGGCCTACCGCATCGGCCAGACCCGGCCGGTGCAGGTGCACCGCGCGATCACCCAGGGGACGATCGAGGAGAAGATCGCCGAGCTGCTGGCCCGCAAGCGGTCCATCGCCGACTCGGTCCTCACGCGCGGGGAGACCGCGCTGACCGAGCTGTCCGACGCCGAGCTGCGCGACCTCGTGGAGCTGCGCCGATGAGTGCGGCAGGCACCACCCACCCGCGCCTGGCCGCCCGGCGCGGCGGCGGCTCCGGCACGTGGTGGAGCAAGGCGGTGCTGCGCTCGGTCGAGGAGGCGGCCTACAGCGCCGAGGACCTCAGGCGCGGCCGGGCGCTCGCCCGGGCCGGGGCGGTGGGGGCGATCACCGTCTCCGACGGCGCCGCGGTGGCGGCGGTGGGCGAGGGCCAGGACACCTTCACCGTCGAGGTGACGGTGCCGGTGCTCGACGACTCCGACGCGTCGGCCTTCACCGAGCTCGTCGCCGCCGAGGCGGGCCGCATCGCGGCGCTGATGGCCGGCGAGCTGCCCCACACCCTCGTCGAGGCCGTGGAGGAGGCGGGCGTCGAGCTGCTGCCGTACGGCGGCGAGCTGGGCTCGGCCTGCACGTGCGAGGCCTGGCTCGACCCGTGCCCGCACGCGCTGGCCGTGCTCACCCAGCTGGCGTGGCTGATCGCCGCCGACCCCTTCGTGCTCACCCACCTGCGCGGGCTCTCGCGCGAGCGGGTGCTGCGCGAGCTGCACCGCATCCACCAGCCGCGCGGCGGGTCGGAGGAGGACCGCGATCGCGCAGGTGAGGGACCGGAGGAGCTCGACGACCTCGTCGTGGCCGAGGACGCCGCAGTCCGCGCGGCGCGGCTGCTGCAGCAGGAGAGCCCCTTCGACGCGATGTGAGCGCGCCGGCGCCTCAGGTCAGGCCGAGGGCTCCGTGCGCCATGTCGCGGAGCACGTCGTGCATCTGCGGGTCGGGGAGCCGGCCGCTGTGCGGGGTGGAGTTGAGCAGGCCGAAGAGCACGTGGGCGCGGGTGCGGGACGCCTCCGGGCTGAGGCCGGTGTGGAAGCGGCGCACCTGCGTGGCCCACACGTCGACGTACGCCCGCTGGAGCGCGCGCACGCGCTCGCGGGCCTCGTCGGGCAGGCTGCTCCAGTCGCGGTCCTGCACGACGATGAGGGCGGGGTGCTCGATGGCGAACTGGATGTGCCACTCGACCAGGGCCTCGAGGGCCTCGCGCGGGCCGTCGGCGCCGGCCACGCGGCTACGGCCCTCGGCGAGGAGGGTCTCGCTGATGCTCACCAGCATCTCGGCGAGCATCGCGTCCTTGGACTCGAAGTGCTTGTAGAGCGCCGGCCCGGAGATGCCGCAGGCGGAGCCGAGCTCGACGACCGAGACCCCGTGGAAGCCGCGCGCGGCGAACAGGTCGGCCGCGATGTCGAGGATCTGCTGCCGGCGGGGGGTCACGGGGCCGAGGCTAGTGCCCGACGACCCGTCATGCGGCGCGCGCGGGGTCGGGAGCGCCACCGGGCGCTGCTGCGCCTGCCAGACCGCGAGCGGAATCACACGTGCCTCCCCATGTCGTGCTCCAGTGGGCCGCACCCCCGCAGCGGCCCACTGATCCCCACGATCAGTGCACCTGGCATCCGTCGAGAAGTGTCCTCCTCGGGGCGGATCGCCGCAGTGGTGCCAGCACCACCTCTGGTCTACCCCACAGCAGCAAAACCGATCCACACGCGCGGGACACGCGACGGCCACACCTTGCGACACATCCTGCCGGGGTGTGGTGCCTGCTCTACAGACGCCGGGGTCGCGCCGTGGCTACGCTGCGCGCATGACGCGGATCCGGGTCGTCCTGGCCGAGGACGGAGACCTGCTCCGGGCGGGCATCCTCGCCCTGCTCGCGGCCTGCGACGACCTCGAGGTGGTCGCCACCGCGACCAGCCTCCCGGAGCTGATGGCCGCGGTCGAGGAGCACCACCCCGACGTGGTGCTCACCGACATCCGGATGCCGCCCGACTTCACCGACGAGGGCATCCGCGCGGCGGGCGAGCTGCGGCGCACGCACCCCGGCACCGGGGTGGTGGCGCTGACGCAGTACTCCGACGTCGAGTACGCCCTGGACCTGGTGCGCGAGGGCAGCGACGGTCGCGGCTACCTGCTCAAGGAGCGCGTGGCCGACGTGGACGAGCTGGTCGCGGCGCTGCGCACGGTCGCCGCCGGCGGGTCGGTGATCGACCAGATCGTCGTCGACGCCCTGATGGCCACCGGCACCCGTCGCCACGACTCCCTGCTCGACCGGCTCACCCCGCGCGAGCTCGAGGTGCTCGGGATGGTCGCGCGGGGGATGACCAACGCGGCGATCGCCGAGGAGCTGGTGGTCACCGACCGGGCGGTGGAGAAGCACATCAGCTCGATCCTCACCAAGCTCGACCTGCCCTCCGACGCGCCCGTGCACCGCCGCGTCGCCGCCACCCTGGTCTTCCTCAGCGAGGCGGGTGTCGGCGTGGGCAGCGGCGGGGTGCCGCCGCGTCGATGAGGAGCCGGTGAAGGCCCTGCTGTCGGGCTGGGACGCGCTCGACCCGGCCCTGGCCCGCCTGCTGCGCATCAACCTCTACGCCCTGAGCGGGTCGACGGTGGTCCTGGGAGCGTCGTACGCGCTGGGCTTCCGGCACACCGCGGTCGAGGTCGACCTCGCGGTGATGGCGCTGTCCCTCCTGCTGATGCTCGCGACGCTGCCGCTGGCGCGCCGCTTCGGGACGGCGGCGGTGCTGGTCGGCCTCACCCTGTCGGCGACTGCCTTCGGTGTCGGTGGCACCTGGGCCACGCCCAACCTCAGTCCGCTCACCGCGCTGCTGATGCTGATCCCGATGCTGGTGGCGATCCCCTACGTCTCGCGCCTGTGGCTCAACGTGCTGGGCGTCTTCGCGATCCTGGGCAGCGCCGGCGTGGTGGCCATCGGGGAGTGGCGCCGGACGGAGGCGCTCAACGACCTGTGGTGGGTCAACGCGGTAGTGATCGCCTCCTCCCTGCCCGCGGGCGTGCTCGTGGTGACCTACCTGGTCCGCGACGCCTACACCCGTCTGCGCGAGCAGTCCGACCAGCTCGTCGAGTCGCGCACGCGCATCGTCCAGGTCGCCGACGCGGCGCGCCGCAGCCTCGAGCGCGACCTCCACGACGGCGCCCAGCAGCGGCTGCTCGCCATGAGCGTGACGATCGAGCGGGCGCGCACGGAGCTGCGTGCCGGGCGCGACGAGGGCGCCGCCACCCTGCTCGGACAGCTCGCCGCCGACAACCGCGAGGTGCTGCTCGAGCTGCGCGAGCTCGCGCGTGGCATCTACCCGCCCCTGCTGGCCGAGCGCGGCCTGGTCGCCGCGCTCCAGTCCGCCGCACGCCGTTCGCCGGTCCCGGTGACCCTCGACGTCGCCGACGTCGGTCGGTCGGACCGGCAGGTGGAGGCGGCGGCGTACTTCTGCATCCTCGAGGCGCTGACCAACGCTGCCAAGCACGCCGGGGCGAGCGCGGTGCTGGTCACCCTCCGCGGGCGGCCGCACCTGAGCTTCAGCGTCAGCGACGACGGCAGCGGCTTCGACCGCGAGGTGGTCACCCCCGGTGGCCTGCTCGGGATGGAGGCCCGGGTCGCGGCGGCCGGCGGCATCCTCCACCTCGAGACCGCGCCGGGTCGTGGCACCACGCTGCGTGGGGAGTTCCGCCACTGGACGCCTGAGGTTAACGATCGCTAACCTGAGCCCGTGTCCGAGCAGCTGAGCCCGATCCAGGGTCCCCCGACCATGCGTGAGCTCGTCGACGACCTGCGCGCCCGGCTCGCCCGGGTGCGACAGGGCGGGTCGGAGAGCGCGCGCCGCAAGCACACCGACCGCGGCAAGCTGCTGGTCCGCGACCGGGTCGACCGGCTGCTCGACCCCGGCAGCCCGTTCCTCGAGCTCGCCCCGCTGGCGGCGTACGGCATGTACGGCAGCGGTTCCGGGGCCGACGGCGACGACCACGCTGTCCCGTCCGCCGGCGTCGTGGCCGGCATCGGCCGGGTCTCGGGCCGCGAGTGCGTGATCGTGGCCAACGACGCCACCGTCAAGGGCGGCACCTACTACCCGATGACGGTCAAGAAGCACCTCCGCGCGCAGACGATCGCCGCCGAGAACCACCTGCCCTGCATCTACCTCGTCGACTCCGGCGGCGCCTTCCTGCCGCTGCAGGACGAGGTCTTCCCCGACCGCGAGCACTTCGGCCGGATCTTCTTCAACCAGGCCAACATGTCCGCGCAGGGCATCCCGCAGATCGCCAGCGTGATGGGCTCCTGCACCGCCGGCGGGGCCTACGTCCCGGCGATGTCCGACGAGACCGTCATCGTGCGCGACCAGGGCACGATCTTCCTCGGCGGCCCGCCGCTGGTGAAGGCCGCGACCGGTGAGGTGGTCTCGGCCGAGGACCTCGGGGGCGGCGACGTCCACGCCCGCACCTCCGGGGTGGTCGACCACCTCGCCGAGGACGACGCCCACGCGCTGGCCATCGTGCGCTCGATCGTCGACACGCTGCCCGCCGCCCGCCCGGCCCGCGAGCCCCGCGCCGAGGTGGAGGAGCCGCACGAGCCGCCGGAGTCGCTCTACGACGTGGTCCCCACCGACACCCGTACGCCGTACGACGTGCGCGAGGTCATCCGCCGGGTCGTCGACGGGAGCCGGTTCCACGAGTTCAAGAAGCTCTACGGCGACACGCTGGTGTGCGGCTTCGCCCGCATCGACGGCTACGAGGTCGGCATCGTGGCCAACAACGGCATCCTCTTCAGCGAGTCGGCGCTCAAGGGCGCCCACTTCATCGAGCTGTGCAACCAGCGCGGCATCCCGCTGGTGTTCCTGCAGAACATCACCGGCTTCATGGTCGGGCGCGAGTACGAGAACAAGGGCATCGCCCGCGACGGCGCCAAGCTCGTCACCGCGGTCGCGTGCAGCGTGGTGCCGAAGTTCACCGTGGTCATCGGCGGCTCGTTCGGGGCCGGCAACTACGGCATGTGCGGACGGGCCTACGACCCGCGCTTCCTGTGGATGTGGCCCAACGCCCGCATCTCGGTGATGGGTGGCGAGCAGGCCGCCTCGGTGCTGGCCACCGTCCGCACCGACCTCGAGGACGACGAGGCGGTCGAGGCCTTCAAGGCGCCGATCCGCGAGCAGTACGAGACCCAGGGCTCGCCCTACTACGCCAGCGCGCGGCTGTGGGACGACGGCGTGATCGACCCCGCCGACACCCGCCGGGTGCTCGGCATGGCGCTCGCCGCGACGTCGTACACCCCGATCCCCGAGCCGAGGTACGGGATCTTTCGCATGTAGTCCCCCTCGGTGGTCGAGGTGCGAGCGCAGCGAGCCTCGAGGCCACACTCCCCGGTCAGGTTTCGAGGCTCGTCGCCGGCGCTCCTCGCACCTCAACCAGCGAAGCTGAAACCAGGAGCACCCCATGAACACCCTCTTGATCGCCAACCGCGGCGAGATCGCCCTGCGGGTCATGCGGACGGCGCGACGCCTCGGCTGGCGAACGGTCGCGATCCACACCGACCTCGACGCCGACGCCCCGCACGTGCGCGCCGCCGACCGCGCGGTGCGGGTCTCGTCCTACCTCGACATCGACGCGGTGGTCGCCGCCGCGATCGACTCGGGCGCCGGCTTCGTCCACCCCGGCTACGGCTTCCTGTCCGAGCGGGCGCCGTTCGCCCGCGCGCTCGCCGAGGCGGGCATCACCCTGGTCGGCCCGTCGGGTGACGTGATGGACGCGATGGGGCGCAAGGACGCCGCGCGCGAGGTGGCGCTCGCCGCCGGCGTACCGGTGGTGCCGTCGTACTCCCTCGACGACGACCCGGCCACCTACGCGTACCCCGTCCTGGTCAAGGCCGCCGCCGGCGGTGGCGGCAAGGGCATGCGCGTGGTGCGCTCGGCCGACGACTACGCCGAGGCCTTCGCTGCCGCCCAGCGCGAGGCGCTGTCGTCCTTCGGCGACGACACGATCCTGGTGGAGAAGTACGTCGAGTCCGGGCGCCACGTCGAGGTCCAGGTCATGGGCGACTCCCACGGCACCGTGCTGCACTTCTTCGAGCGTGACTGCTCCACCCAGCGCCGACACCAGAAGGTGCTGGAGGAGGCTCCCGCCCCGACGATCAGCGACGAGCAGCGTTCGGCGATCACGTCGTCCGCAGTGGCGCTCGCCGAGCAGTGCGGCTACACCGGGGCCGGGACGGTCGAGTTCCTCCTCGACAACGCCACCGGGGAGTTCTACTTCCTCGAGATGAACACCCGTCTCCAGGTCGAGCACCCGGTGACCGAGGAGGTCGTCCGCGTCGACGGCGGGCGCGTGGACCTCGTCGAGCTGCAGCTGCGGGCCGCGACGGGCGACCCGCTCGGCATCGAGCAGTCGCAGGTCACGCTCGAGGGCCACGCCATCGAGGCGCGGGTCTACGCCGAGGACTCCTTCCACGGCTTCCTGCCGCAGGCGGGACGTACGTCGATCGTCAGATGGGCGTCCACCCCCGGTGGTCGAGTAGCCGCGAGGGACGAGCGGCGTATCGAGACCCACATCCGGGTCGACCACGCCCTCGAGCCGGAGCAGGAGGTCTCGACCTCCTACGACCCGATGCTCGGCAAGGTCATCGCGTGGGGCACCGACCGCGAGGCCGCGCGCACCGCGCTCGTGGCCGCGCTCGACGACACCGCGATCCTGGGCATCACCACCAACACCGGATTCCTGCGCACGCTCGCCGCGTCGGAGGAGTTCCGCGACGCCACCATCGACACCGCCTGGCTCGACCGCCACGAGGTGCCCGAGCCCGACGCCGCGCTGGCCCGGGTCTTCGCGGCGTGGACCGAGGTGCTCCTCGACACCGCGGGCACCTCGGGCCCCTGGCGGGCCGACGGGTGGCGCATGGGCGGGGATCCGGCCGCCGACATGGTCGTCCTCGGCGACGCCTCCGCCGTCGTCGACCGGCACCGCGGACAGGTGTCGCTCGACGGGACGACCCACGGCGTACGCCTGGTCTCCGCCGCCGACCACACCGTGCACCTCCTCGTCGACGGCGTGGCCGAGCACGCGGTGCTCAACGTGCAGAGCGACTTCGTCGACGTCGTGCACCGCGGACAGCGCTGGGTGTGGGACCGGCCGGACCCCTTCGCCGACCACGCCGCCGCGGCGGGCGACGGGACGCTGCTCGCCCCGATGCCGGGCACCGTGCTGGCGGTCAACGTCGCCGAGGGCCAGGCCGTGGCCGAGGGGGAGACACTGGGCGTGATGGAGGCGATGAAGATGGAGCTCGCGCTCAAGGCACCCTTCGCCGGCACGGTCACGTCGGTCGGCGCGGCCACCGGCGACCTCGTCAAGCTCGGCGCCACCCTCTTCGTCGTGGAGACCCTCGCCGAAGGCATCGGTGGTTGAGGTGCGCCCTTCGAGGCTCGTCGCTGGCGCTCCTCGCACCTCAGGGACCGATGAGGCTGCGTCGAAACCGCTGCCCATGACCGTGCGGGCCGACGGCCTTCCGTCCGCCGTCACGATCTACGAGGTCGGCCCCCGCGACGGCCTCCAGAACGAGCAGGCGATCGTGCCCGTCGAGGTCAAGGCGGAGTTCGTACGCCGCCTCGTGTCCGCCGGGCTCCCGATCGTCGAGGCCACCTCCTTCGTGCACCCGCGGTGGGTGCCGCAGCTCGCCGACGCCGCGGAGCTGATGGCCGACCTGGGCGAGGCCGGGCGTCACCTGCCGGTCCTGGTGCCCAACGAGCGCGGCCTCGACCGGGCGCTCGAGCTCGGCCTGGAGCACATCGCGATCTTCGGCAGCGCCACGGAGACCTTCGCCGCGAAGAACCTCAACCGCACCTTCGACGAGCAGTTCGCGATGTTCGAGCCCACCGTCGCCCGCGCCCGCGAGGCCGGGATGGACGTGCGGGCCTACGTGTCGATGTGCTTCGGCGACCCGTGGGAGGGAGCGGTGCCGGTCGAGCAGGTCGTCACCGCCGGCACCCGGCTCCTCGACCTCGGCGCCTCCCAGCTGAGCCTCGGCGACACCATCGGCGTGGCCACCGCCGGGCACGTGAAGGCGCTCGTCGCGGCCTTCGCGGACGTCGGCGTCGGCACCGACCGGCTGGCGATGCACTTCCACGACACCTACGGCCAGGCGCTGACCAACACGTTCTCCGCGCTCCAGGCCGGCATCACCACCTTCGACGCCAGTGCCGGGGGCCTCGGCGGCTGCCCCTACGCGAAGTCCGCGACCGGCAACCTCGCCACCGAGGACCTGGTGTGGATGCTGACCGGTCTCGGCATCGACCACGGGGTCGACCTCGACGCCGTGGTCGCGACCAGCGTGTGGATGGCCGGCCGGCTGGGCCGCCCGAGCCCGAGCGCCGTCGTACGAGCACTGGGTGGGGGACTGGCACAATCAGCGCCATGAGCCGCGTCGTCCACCTCCACATCGGGGCACCCAAGACCGGGACGACCTACCTCCAGGACCGGCTGCTGCTCAACTCCGCGTCGCTGGCCCGGCACGGCGTGACCGTCCCGAGCACGCGCGGCGGTCGCTCGGACATGTTCCACTTCCGCGCCGCGCTCGACCTGCTCGAGCAGGACTGGGGCGGCGCGCCCGGGCACGCCAAGGGCGCCTGGGAGGCGATGGTGAAGCGGGTCAACCGCTCCGACGGCAACGTGGTCATCAGCCACGAGATCCTCGCCGGTGCCAAGCCGGACAAGATCGCCAAGGCGATGAACGACCTCGCCGGCAACGAGGTCCACATCGTCTACTCCGCGCGCGACCTGGGCCGCCAGCTGCCCGCCGCCTGGCAGGAGTCGATCAAGCAGGGCCGCAAGTGGCCCTTCCGCCGCTTCCTCAACAAGGTCGAGCGCGGCCAGACGTGGTTCTTCAACGCGATGGACCTGCCGCGCGTGCTCTCGCAGTGGGGCGCCAAGCTCCCTCCCGAGCGCGTGCACGTGGTCACCGTGCCCCACGACCGCGGTCCCAACGGCGACGAGCTGTGGCTGCGCTTCTGCCGCGCCTTCAGCATCGACCCGGACTGGGCGCCGCTCGACTCCGAGCGCGACAACCGCTCGCTCGGCATCGCCGAGACGTCCCTGCTGCGCAAGCTGAACCGCCGCCTCGAGCTCGGCGTGTGGCGCGAGCCGGCCTACGACAACCTCATCCGCGAGGTGCTCGCCCAGGAGGTGCTGGTCTCCCGCACCGCCGTCCCGGTGCGCCTGCCCCCCGAGCGCTACGCCTTCGCCGAGGAGCGCGCCGACCTCTGGATCGAGTGGATCAGGGGCAGCGGCGTCGACGTCATCGGCGACGTGGAGGACCTCCGCCCGCGCCGTCCCGCCGAGGGCGAGGACTGGAAGAACCCCGACCGGGTCCGCGCGAAGCTCGAGCTCGGGGCGGCGCTCGACGCGCTGACCGTGATGACGCAGGAGGCCGCCAACCGCGCCTCCGCCGACACGGTGAGCGGCAGGATCCGCGAGACCGCGCGTCGGCTGCGCGACCGTTGACCGGCGACTCCTCCGGCTCGGCCGCGAGCTGGGTCGAGCACCTCCGTCACGGAGGTACGACGCCCTGGCTGGCGTGGGCCGACCGGACCACGCCGGTGGCCGCGCCGACGCTGCCGGGCGCCCAGCAGCTCGAGCTGCTGCGCCGGATCAACCTCGCTCGCGGGTCCGCGGTCCCGGACCCGGCGCTCGCCGACCGCGTGCTGGCGACCACGGCCGCCGGCCGCGGCAAGGCCGACCTGCCGCTCGTCGGGCTACCGAGGTCCGGGTTCGGTCCCGCACCCGTCGACCCGGCGACCGTGGGCGCCCACGAGCTGCTGCGCGTGGCGAGCGTCCTCGTGGCCGACGACCTCGTCGCGCTCGGCGCCGATCCCGTGTGCACCACCTGGGCGCGGCCGTGGCGCCGCAGGTTCCGCCTGGTGGGCGACCCGGTCCTGGCCACCGGCCTGCGCGAGCACCTGCGCGCCCTCGGCCGGCCCGAGGGAGGTCCTCGGCCGCACGTCGTCGCCCTCGGCGCGCCGCTCGACGAGCTCCTCGCGCGCACCTGGACCCAGCGCTGCTTCGAGCACGGCAGCAAGCCGTGGGCGGAGTGGCTGCGCTTCTGGCGCGAGCGCGACCAGCTGCCGGCCCGCGTCGACCTCGCCGAATCCGTGGCCCGCTGGCACCCACGCCGCCCGCTCGTGCGGGTCGTCACCGACCTCGACCGGTTGCCCCGCGAGCTCGGCGTACGGTCCCTGCCGTCGTCTCTTGCGCGCGTCCCCGGGGCCGACCAGGCCGAGCTCGCCCGCCGCGTGGCTGCGGTCGTCGGGCTGCGCGTGCCGGCGGCCGAGCGGCCGGCGCTGATGCGCACGCTGCAGCGGCGGATCCCCGACAGCGGCGTCGCACCGGTCGGCGTACCTGATCGCGAACGCGACTGGGTCGCCTCCTCCGCGGCACGGATGACGCGCCACCTGACGCGCGCTGGCTACCCTGTCGTCGGCGACCTCGCCGATCTCGCGCCGCGCAGCGCGCCCGCCACGGTGACCGGCGCCGACGACGAGCAGGTCCTCGACCTGGCGATCAGGATGGTCGTCGACCCGGCATGGCGCACGGAGAGGCAGGTGGGGCAGTGAGCAGGAAGGTGCTGCTGCACGTGGGCTGCCCCAAGACCGGGACGTCCTACCTCCAGGACGTGCTGTTCCGCAACCAGTCGCTGCTGCGCGAGCACGACATCCTCTACCCCGCGGACCGCTTCGACGCCCACTTCCTCGCTGCGCTCGACCTGATGACGCTCCCGTGGGGCGGGATCGAGACCGAGGCCGTCGGGGCCTGGGACCGGCTCGCCGCCGAGGTGCGCGAGTGGCACGGCACCTCGATCATCAGCCACGAGATCTTCGCCCGGGCCACCCCGACCCAGGTCCGGCGCGCGCTCGACTCGCTCGGCGACGCCGAGGTCCACCTCGTGCTGTCGGCGCGCGACCTGGTGCGCCAGGTGCCGGCCGAGTGGCAGGAGAACGTCAAGCACCGCAGCCACATCACCTACTCCCGCTTCCTCGAGACCATCCGCGACCCCGCGCGCGAGTCGCGGATCGGGTCGTGGTTCTGGGCGGTGCAGGAGGTCCCCGACATCCTCGAGCGCTGGGGGAGCTCGCTGCCACCGGAGCGGGTCCACCTCGTCACGCTCCCGCCGTCGGGCTCCGACCGCGGGGAGCTCTGGCGCCGCTTCGAGCGCACCTTCGGCCTCGGCGACCTTCCGCTGGACCTGACTGCGGAGCGGGAGAACCCGTCCCTCGGTGTCCCGGAGACGTCGCTGCTGCGCACCATCAACGAGCGGGTCACCTCGATCATCGCCCCTCCCGACTACCGCCCCCTCGTGCGCGAGGTGCTGGCCCACCAGACCTTGTCGCGCGGCGTCGCGTCCGCCCGGCTGGGCCTGCCGCCCGACGCCCACGCGTGGGCCCGCGACCTCTCGCGCAGCTGGACGGCCGTGCTGGCCGAGCGCGGCTACGACGTCGTCGGCTCGCTCGACGACCTGCTCGGGCCGGAGCCGGGCACCTTCGCCGACCCCGACACCACCGCCGCCGACGAGCTGCTGGCGCCGGCGCTCGACGCGATCAGCGCCCTGCTCGTGGAGGGCGCCCGCCTGCGGGCCGTCGAGGAGCGCCTGCACGAGGAGCTGCGCGAGGCGCGCGAGGAGCGCGACCACGCGCGCGCCACGCCGTCCTACCGGGTCCGGCGCAAGGTCGTGACCACGCTCGAGGACAGTCCCGCGGGCCGGGGCACGCTCGACGCCTACCGGCGGGCGAAGGGCCGGCTCCGCGGCTGAGCCCGCTCGGCGGCGGAAAACCGCCGTGCGCCGGACCGTCGTCGTGTGCGAGGGTCCCGCCGTGCCCTCCAGCCCCTGGCCCGCCCGTGCCGACGACCTGCTCCTGCGCGACCCCGTGGAGGCGGACGTCGAGGCGTTGCTGGCCTTCCGCAACGACCCGGTCGTCAACCACTTCATGGTCCGCACCCACGTCGACCCCGACGACCTGCGACGCGAGCTGCTGGCCGTGCCCGGCAGCCCGACCGACCACTCCTGCGTGGTCGAGCGTGACGGCGAGGTCGTCGCGATCGGCTTCCTCGACGTCGTCGACGGTCCCGGCCAGCCGGGTGTCCCCGACGGCACCGACGGCCTGATCGGCTACATCGTCGACCCGCGGTTCGCCGGCCAGGGCATCGCCACGGCCACGGCCCGCGCGCTGCTCGGCGCCGCGTTCGACGACCTCGGCCTGCGCCGCGTCACGGCAGCGGCCAACGCCGACAACCACGCCTCGGTCGCGGTCCTCGAGAAGGCCGGGATGCGACGCGAGCGGCTCTCGCGCCAGTCCCTGTGGCACCACGAGCTCGGGTGGCTCGACGAGGTCGGCTACGCGCTGCTCGCCGAGGAGTGGGCGGCCCGCGCGGGCTGAGGCCTCAGCGCCGGCGCACCAGCAGCTCGCGGTCGGCGTACCTCCCGACCTTCCAGGTCGCGAAGCCGTCCGCCCCGGCGCCCACGACGCCGCCGACCACCGGCACGCGGCGCCCGACGGTGGTCGCCAGCCGCTTGCCGACGACGCGGGTGACGATGTCGGAGGCGACGACCGCGGAGATCGTGCCGTCGAGGGTGGGGTCGTGCACCGGCGCGGTGGCCAGGGCCATCGGCGTGGCCGGCAGCTTCTTCTTCTTGACGAGCTCGGTGACGTGCTCCTCGCCGAGCAGCAGCGCCAGGACCGCGTTGCGCACGCGCGGGTCGCTGAGGTCGTGGCCGCGCAGGTGCGCGATGCCGGCGACCATCCGGCACTGGATGATCGCCAGGCCGGTCACGTTGGCGGGGATGGCCACCGCCATCGTCACGAGCCCGCCGACGTTGGTCGCGAAGCCCTGCGCGCCGGCGATGCGGACGTTGTTCTCGATGACCTCGTGGATCGCGCGCTCGACGTTGCCGCGCTGCTCCCTGAGCTGCTTGTCGGCGGCCACCGCCGCGGGGGCGAGGGGGCCGACGCCGTCGATGGCCCGGTTGAGCGCCTCACGGACGAAGCCCGTGCTCAGCCCGGGTGTCAGCTCGGTGATCCTCGGCGCGAGCTGGCGCGCGACGGTCTGCTTCAGGCCCATGCATCGATCGTACGGCGGCGCGCCAGAGCGCTGCGTCAGCGACGGGCCTCACAGCTGCGCAGCCGCTCGCCCCGCAGGCAGCGGTCGCGTCCCTTGTCCCCGTCGAGCACGTCGCGCCCGGAGCCCCCGTCGAGCAGGTCGCGTCCCCACCCGCCGGTGAGCCGGTCACCGCCGCCACCGCCGGTGGCGGTGACGGGGCCGTACTGCTCGGTGAACCGCAGGACCTCGGGGCGGTCCGAGCCGCGGAAGTGGAAGCGGGTCTCGGTGCTGCCCTCGAAGCCGAAGGACCTGACCGAGGAGAAGCGGATCCGGGTGCCGACCTTCGTGGTCACCGTGCCCCTGCGGGCGTCGACGACGACCTTGCTCCTGTGCGGCGCCGCCTTGAGCGACACGGCTGGCGCCAGCCGGTCGGCACCTCCTCCGCCGCGCACGACGACCCGGTCGCGACGGTCGCTGATCGCGGGGTAGAACGTGTCGTCGCCACCGCCGCCGAGCATGAGGGCCTCGCCCGTCGCCCGGAAGCTCCACGACCCGATCCCGTCGCGACCGGGTCCGCCGAGGGCCCGGGTGCCGCGCTCACCGTCCTGGACCCGGATGGCGTCGCGCCCTCCGTTGCCCCGGAGCAGGTCCGTGCCGTGGCCACCCTCGACCACGTCGCTGCCGTCGCCGCCGTCGACCACGTCGTCGCCGGGCACCTGGGTCTCCTTGGCCGGGAGCCTCCGGGTCGGGGCGTCGGCCTGGACGAAGTCGTCGCCGCCCCTGCCGTCGACCACGTCGTCGCCCCCGCCCGCGGTGATCCAGTCGATCTGCTCCGAGCCGGTGATGCGGTCGTCGAAGGCCGAGCCCTCCACGCCGCCGACCAGGGTGGTCGGCGCGATGGTGTCGGTGCCCTCGCCCGTCGCGGTCCCGGCCGTCAGGTCGACGGTCACCGATCCGGCGGCGCCGGCGAAGGAGACCTGGTCCCACGTGTAGGTGCCCCAGGACAGCTCCTCGGTCACCGGGTCGTGGCCGAGGTCGACGTGGTCGTCGCCCGGGCCGGGCTCGACGTGGTCGCCGTCGTAGTCCTCGTAGTCGTAGAAGTCGAGACCGCCGAAGAGCCGGTCGTCGCCCTCGCCGCCGCGGATCGTGTCGGCGCCGGCGAGCCCGCAGATCGTGTCGTTGCCGCCGAGGCCCTCGATCTCGTCGTCGCCCGACGAGCCCACGATGACGTCGTCGCCGGGCGTGCCCCGCACGGCCGGCTGCGAGGTGTAGGGGTCGGACTCCGGCACGACGATCGTCGCGGCCAGTCCGTCGCAGGTGACGGCGGCGTGCGCGGGTGCCGAGCCGACGACGGGCGCCAGCGCGAGGCCGGCGAGGCCGCTCAGGACGGTCAGGGTGGTGGTGCGTCGCATGTGTCCTCCGAGATGGGTGTCGAGGGGGAGACGTCGGCGCGGTGCGAAAGGTTGTTCGCTACCGTGCGAAGCGTGCCCATCGCTCCCGCTCCTACGCCGTGGGCCTTCCCGCACCACTCGACGTGGGACCCCGACGACGACCTCGTCGCGCTGGGCGCCGACCTCGAGGCCGGCACCCTGGTGACGGCGTACGCGGCGGGCCTGTTCCCCATGCCGGTCACCCTCGACGGCGACGAGCAGCTCGGCTGGTTCTCGCCCGTCGAGCGCGGGGTGCTGCCGCTCGACGGGATGCGGGTGTCGCGCTCGCTGCGCCGGTCCGCGCGTGACTTCGAGATCCGCGTCGACACCGTCTTCGACGAGGTGGTGGCGCAGTGCGGACGCACGGACCGGCCCGACGGCTGGATCACGCCTGACTTCAAGCAGGCCTACGGCCGCCTCCACCGCCTCGGCTGGGCGCACTCGGTCGAGGCGTGGCGCGACGGCCGGCTCGCCGGGGGGCTCTACGGCGTCGCCGTCGGCGGGCTGTTCGCCGGGGAGTCGATGTTCCACCACGAGCGCGACGCCTCGAAGGTCGCCCTGCTCGCCCTCGTGGACATGATGCAGGACCGGCACGCCGGGCACCGCGTGCTCGACGTGCAGTGGCAGACGCCGCACCTGGCCTCGCTGGGCGTCGTACGCCGTCCGCGCGGGGAGTACCTCGAGGCGCTCGAGCGGTCCCTGCGGGTGCCGCTGCCCGACGCCTTCGGAATGGACGATTGAGGCGACCCGCGCAAGGGTAGGCGCGAGTGACGACACCGCGACGCGTCCGCGTCCGATCGAAGGGGATCCCCATGAACGTCCGCGCCCGCCTCGCCCTGACCAGCACCGTGCTGCTCGTCGGCGCCGCCACCTCGGCCTGCGGCGGTGGCGGGGGAGCCCCGGCCGACGCCAGCGAGAAGGACTTCTGCGACACCCAGAGCAGCCTGTTCGCGGACCTGCTGCCCGAGGACATGAGCGCCCCGGAGCTCCCCAGCAACGAGGAGATGGCGCAGGCGGTCAAGGACTGGGGCCGGGAGCTGGAGGAGGTCGGGACGCCCGACGACATCTCCGACGAGGCCCGCGCCGGCTTCGAGCAGCTGGTCGAGCAGGCCGGCGAGATCGATGCCGCCGACTTCTCCATCGACAAGCTCGAGGAGCTCGAGCAGGGCGGTGCGGACGCCTCGGAGGCTGCGCAGAAGGAGGCCGAGGCCTTCGCCGACTACCTCACCACGACCTGCGGCGACCCGCTCAGGGACATCGAGATGCCGGAGCTGCCCGAGATGCCGGAGATGCCCGGGTCGACGGAATGAGCCGCAGCCGGGGTTGTGCGTACGCCGGTGGGCTCGCCCGCCGGGGAGTAGCATCGACGGCGGGAGGCGAGGGCCATGGCGATCACGCGTGAGGGCAGGATCTGTTCGTTCTGCGGGACGCAGGGGGGGCCGGACACCGACGTGCCGTTGATCGGCGGTCTCGGCGCGCAGATCTGCCGCGGCTGCGTCGACGACTTCCACGTCATGGTCCACGAGCCGTCGCAGGTCGCCGAGGCGCGGGGGACCTTCCCGTGGGAGCGGATGAGCGACACCGAGGTGCTCGCCGCGCTCCCGATGATCCTGGCCTCGGCCGAGCAGAACCAGTCCTTCGCGCACGAGTGGGTCGACCTGCTCCGCGCCCGCAACGTCTCGTGGGCGGAGATCGGCCGCACCCTCGGGGTGTCGCGGCAGGCTGCCTGGGAGAGGTTCTCGCGGAAATCGAGCGACAAGAGCGCCACTGCGTGAGAAGATCTGTCCTTGTCAAGGTACGCTTGACGCAGTAGGTGTCGGGCGGGCTTCACGGGGGTGAGTCCGACCGGCACCTTCGCTGCGTCCGGGTCGGGCTACTTCAGCAGCTTCGACATGCGCCGGTCCGCCAACGGCTTCCCGCCGGTCTGGCACGTCGCGCAGTACTGCAGGCTCGAGTCCGCGAAGGACACCTCGCGCACGGTGTCGCCGCAGACCGGGCACGCCTGGCCGGTGCGGCCGTGGACCGCGAGGTTGCTCTTCTTCTCACCCTTGAGCTCGCTCGCGGCGAGCCCGCTCGAGCGCCGGACCGCGTCGCCCAGCGTGCCGCGGATGGCGGCGTACAACGTCTCGAGGTCGTCCTCCTCGAGGCTGCTGGCCGGCTTGAAGGGCGACATCCGTGCGGCGTGGAGGATCTCGTCGGAGTAGGCGTTGCCGATGCCGGCGATGATCGACTGCATCCGCATCACGCCCTTGACCTGCTTGCGCCCCTCGGCCTGGAGGATCCCGCGCAGCACCTCGATCGTGAAGTCGTCCGAGAGCGGGTCCGGGCCCAGGCGCGCGATCCCCTCGACCTGCTGCGGGTCGCGCACCACGTAGATCGCGAGGCCCTTGCGGGTGCCGGCCTCGGTGATGTCGAGCCCGGGCTGCGTGTCGAGGTCGGGGTCGTCGATCACCACGCGCGCGGCCAGCGGGTTCTTGCTGTTGGGCCGGGCGGGCAGCGCCGGCACCTCGTCGCGCCACCGGATCCAGCCGGCGCGCGCGAGGTGGATCACGAGGTGGACCCCGCTGGCGTCGATGTCGAGGAACTTGCCGTGGCGGGTCACGTCCTCGACGAGCGTGCCGTGCAGCGCGTGCAGCGGCGGGTCGAAGGTCTTGAGGGCACTGAAGGCGGCGAGGTCGACGCGGCTGATCGCACGACCGACGAGGCGGCCGCGCAGGTCCTGGACGAGGGCTTCGACCTCGGGCAGCTCGGGCACAAGGACGAGTCTAGGCAGATCTGTGTGCGACGGGTCACAATGAGACATGGCCCAGCAGCGCACCCCTCGCACCGGGACGGTCTTCCTCGACCCCCGCGGTGAGGACCGCACGATGCGCGTCACCTGGCACCAGGAGCAGCAGGTCGTGGTGCTCTCGCTGTGGCGCGACAACGTGTGCGCCGGCACCTTCCGCCTCGCCGCTGACGAGGTGCCGGAGCTGATCACGCTCCTGCGCCGCGGGCTCGACGAGGCGTACGACACCGCCCGCGAGCGGGTCGAGCGGGTGGAGCGGCCGAGCCGCGCGGGCTGAGGTCCGAGGCCCGACTCGCGGACTATCCGGCAATCTAAGGCGCGAACTAGATTCCCGGATACCGTCTGATCGTGGACCCGATCCGGAACCCGTACGCCCCCGGCGCGGGGCAGCGCCCGCCTGAGCTCGCCGGCCGCGACGAGCAGCTCGCCGCCTTCGAGGTCGTCCTCGAGCGCGTCGCCAAGGGGCGCCCCGAGCGCAGCCTCGTGCTCACCGGGCTGCGCGGCGTGGGCAAGACCGTCCTGCTCAACGCGCTCCGCGGCGCCGCCGTGCGCAAGGGGTGGGGGACCGGCAAGCTCGAGGCCCGACCGGGGCAGGGGCTGCGGCGCCCGTTGAGCAGCGCCCTGCACCAGGCGGTGCGCGAGCTCGGCCACCGCGACGAGGACTCGGTCGACCACGTCCTCGGCGTCATCAAGTCCTTCGCCCACCGTGACGCCGGCGCCGCCGCGAAGCTCAAGGACCAGTGGAGCCCTGGCATCGACGCCCCCGCAGTGCGCGGGCGGGCCGACTCCGGCGACATCGAGATCGACCTCGTCGAGCTCTTCACCGACCTCGGCGGCCTGGCCGCCGACGTGGGCAAGGGCATCGGCATCTTCATCGACGAGATGCAGGACCTCGGCCCCGACGACATCTCGGCGCTGTGCGCGGCCTGCCACGAGCTGAGCCAGTCGGGCCTGCCCGTCATCGTCGTCGGCGCCGGCCTGCCGCACCTGCCGGCCGTGCTGAGCGCGAGCAAGTCCTACAGCGAGCGGCTCTTCCGCTACCAGCGCATCGACCGGCTCTCCCGCGAGGCCGCCGACCGCGCGCTCGAGGCGCCGGCCGCGGACGAGGACGCGGCGTACGCCGCCGACGCGCTGGCCGCGATGTACGACGCCACCGGCGGCTACCCCTACTTCATCCAGGCCTACGGCAAGGCCGTGTGGGACCTCGCCCCGCGCTCGCCGATCACCGCCGCCGACGTCGCGGTCGCGGCACCGGAGGCCGAGTCGGAGCTCGCGGTCGGCTTCTTCGGCTCACGCTACGAGCGGGCCACGCCGGGGGAGCGCGACTACCTGATGGCGATGGCCGAGGTCGCGGCAGCGCAGGACGAGGCCGAGGGTGACGCCGTGCTCAGCGCGGACGTCGCGGCGAACCTCGGGAAGAAGCCGCAGTCGCTCTCCCCGGCGCGCGACTCCCTGCTCAAGAAGGGCCTCGTCTACTCCGGTGAGCGCGGTCGGATCGCCTTCACCGTGCCCCACTTCGGGCGCTACCTGCGCGAGCGCGGCTGACGGTTCACCGCTCCGGCGGGACCCGGAGCTCGCGCGGCAGCTCCTCGAGCAGCCGCAGCCACAGCTCCGCAGCGGTGGGGTACGACGCCACGGCGTGCCGCAGCACGTGCACCGGGACGTCGCCGACGATCGCCACCGTCGCGGCGTGCACCAGCTCGCCGGCCTCCGGGCCGACGAAGGTCGCGCCGAGGAGGAGCCGCGAGTCGGTGTCCACGACCAGCTGGGCATGACCGGCGACGTGGTCGCGCAGCAGGCCGGTGCCGGCTGCGGCCGAGGTCGGGACGCGGGAGGTGACCACGTCGTGCCCCGCGTCGCGGGCCTCGGCCTCGGTGAGCCCGACGCTCGCGACCTCCGGGTCGCTGAAGACGACCTGCGGCACGGGCGCCTCGCGGTCCGGCTCCCACGCCACCTCGCCGGCGGCGGCTGCGACGATGCGGGCGCCGACGAGCCGGGCCTGGTGCTTGCCCCAGTGGGTCAGTGGCGGGCCGCCGCTGGCGTCGCCCACGGCGTGCAGCCACTCGGGCAGCCGGCCGCCGGTGACGTCGTCGGGGGTGAGCCCGACCGAGTCCAGGCCGAGGTCGTCGAGCCGCGGTGCGCGCCCGATCGAGAGCAGCACCTCGTCGGCCTCGATCTCGCCCGCCGAGGTGGCCAGCGCGACGGTCCCCCCGTGGATCCTGCCGACCCCGGTGGCTTCCGCGCCCTCACGGCGTACGCCGGTCACGTCGGTCCCCAGGTGCACGGTGACGCCCCGCGCGCGCAGGCCCTCCAGCACGGCCTCGCCGGCGAAGGGCTCGGTGCGCCCGAGCAGGCGTCGGTCGCGGACCACGAGGGTCACCTCGGAGCCGAGGGCCGACATCCAGATCGCGGCCTCGCAGGCGACGACGCCGCCGCCCACCACGACGAGGCGGTCCGGCACCTCGGTCACCGCGGTGGCGTCGCGCGAGTCCCACGGCAGCGCTTCGGCGTACATCTCCGGCACGTGGGCCGCGCTGCCGGTCGCGATGACCACCGCCCGGCGGGCCCGGACCGTGCGCTCGCCGTCGGAGCCCGAGATCCGGACCGTCCGCTCGCCGGTCAGGCGGCCGTCGCCGCGGAGCACTGCGAGACCGGCGTCCTCGGCCCAGGTGACCTGCCCGGCGTCGTCGTAGTGCGAGACCCAGGCGTCGCGCCGCTCCAGCAGCGCCTTCGGAGCCACGTGGGCCGTCGAGACCCCCGGCAGGTCGGCGGTGAGGTCGGCGACGGCGATCGGGCGCAGCAGCGCCTTGCTGGGCATGCAGGCCCAGTAGCTGCACTCCCCGCCGAGCAGCTCGCGCTCGACGATGGCAGCGGTCATGTCGGTGCCCTCGACGGCGTACTGCGCGGCGTTCTCGCCCGCAGGTCCGCCGCCGATGACGACGACGTCGTACTCCAGCTCGTCCATGCTCGCGAGACTACGGCGCCCGAGCCGATTGGCGATCACCTTGAAGGGTCAATTAGACTCCGCGGCGAGGGGAGTACCCCACCAACACTCGTCGGTCACTACGGCGCCTCAGCAGGCGCCCCGGCGAGCGGCCGATCGCAGCTCGCGGCGGGGGAGACCTCAGGAGATCGATCCTGAGGAGACCCATGACGTCCATCGCGTCCCCCACCCTGTGGTTCATCACCATCGGCGTGGTGCTTGCCCTGCTCGCCGTCGACTTCATCGCCACGCGCAAGCCGCACGAGGTGTCGATGAAGGAGGCCATCGCCTGGTCGGCGTTCTACGTCGCGCTGCCGCTCGCCTTCGGCCTCTACGTCTGGAACGTCCACGGCGGCGACCGCGGCCTGGAGTACTACACCGGCTACCTCGTCGAGAAGACGTTGAGCGTCGACAACCTCTTCGTCTTCATGCTGCTGCTGGCGGCCTTCGCCGTCCCCGAGGTGCTCAAGCAGCGCGTGCTGCTCTACGGCATCATCGGCGCGCTCGTGCTGCGCGGCATCTTCATCGCCCTCGGTGCGGCCGCGCTCTCGCGCTTCGACTGGGTCTTCCTGGTCTTCGGCGCGATCCTGCTGCTCACCGGCGTCAAGCTGCTGCGTGACGCGATCCGCGGCCAGGAGCACGAGGTCGAGGTCGCCGAGATGCGCGTGGTCAAGGTGATGCGCCGCTTCATGCCCGTCACCGACGACTACGAGGGCGCGAAGTTCACCGTGATCAAGGACGGCGCGCGGGCGCTGACGCCCTTCGCGCTCGTGACCGTCGCGGTCTTCGCCACCGACGTGGTCTTCGCCGTCGACTCGGTGCCGGCGGTCTACGGCATCACCGGTGACCCCTACCTGGTCTTCGTCACCAACGCGTTCGCCCTGCTCGGCCTGCGCGCGCTCTACTTCGTGCTCGAGGGTGCGCTCGGCGCGCTCGCCCACCTCAGCTACGGCCTCGCCGCGATCCTGGGCTTCATCGGCTTCAAGCTGGTCCTGCACTGGGCGCACCTGGTCTGGCCGTCGGTGCCGGACGTGCCCACGCTGACGTCGCTGTTCGTCATCCTCGGCATCCTGACGGTCACCATCACGACCAGCCTGGTCGCCAACCGGCGCACGAAGGCGAAGGCGGCCGCCGGCCTCGACGAGGACGAGCCGGTCGGCTCGCGCTGAAGCTCCACCGCGACGGTGCCCCCGTCGGTTCCGGGCTAGACCATGTCGGCCCGGTGGCCGTGCGGGGGCATCGGTGCGTGCACGTCCCGACCACTGCTCGGTAACACCGCTCCCGTCCCACGCGGGGGTGCCTAGGTTCGACAACAGATGACGCAGCGGAAGCTCGGGAGAAACGCCACGGAATCACCGCTGATCCAGGGGAGCCGGCCATGATCCACCACCTCGCGACCCGTTCGTACGACGACGTGGCGCACGAGGACGCTCCGCTCTTCGCGCTGCTCCGCTCCACGCTCGGCCTCCCGCCGGACGACCCGCAGTGGTGGTCGCACGACCCGCAGCGGGTGGAGGTGGACCTGGTGGAGCGCACCCTGGCCGGGCTGCGCGGCTGGGAGCCGGCCGGTCAGCAGCCGCAGGTGTAGCAGGTGATGTCCCAGCGGCTCTCGCGGGTGTGGATGTTGCCCGAGGGCGCGCGGTCGACCCCGCGGGAAAGTCTTTGCCCTTGCTGCTGAGTCTCTGGGAGACTCGACCCCGAGGGCGCCGTCCAGCGCCCAGCCCACGCGTCGGCCCCAGTCCGTGCGAGGTGGCGAAGGGGAGCAGATCCTCGGGCGCATCCACGAGTCGCATCGTCGACGCCCGCTGCAGCGGCGTACTGGGGGCGCAGCGCAGTCGAAGGTGATCACGACATGACTAGGGACAGTGACTTCAAGTCGGTCGTGCGTGCGCGCATGGCCGAGACCGGCGAGGGCTACGCCGCCGCACGAGCGACCCTCGAGCAGACCCGCAGCCCGCACCGGGAGGCGTACGACGCCGCGCGGGCCGAGCAGGAGCGGCTGGTGGGCCGCCTCTTCGCCGACGGCCGCATCGCGCGGGTGCCTGCCAGGCGGAAGGTCCGCGCGGCGGTGCTGCTGGAGGTGGTGCGCCGCTTCGAGCCGGGGCGGGTCTACTCCGAGCGGGAGGTGAACGACGTCCTGCTCGGGGTGCACGAGGACTTCGCCTACCTGCGCCGCGAGCTGGTGAACTACCGCTACCTCGAGCGCGAGGACGGCCGCTACCGGACGGCCGCGCGGGCCCCCGAGCGGGCGCCGGTGGAGCACCAGGAGATCCCGGCGTGGGAGGCCCACTGGCTGCCCGGCTTCCTCGCCGGCACCGGCTGACGCGGCTCTGGCACATCCGACCGCGACGGGGCACGCTGGTCCCATGACAGCAGGCATCGATCCCGACGTCGCCCCGTCCGGTCCCGGCTGCGTGGAGTGCGAGGCCGCCGGCGGCTGGTGGGTGCACCTGCGCCGGTGCGCGCAGTGCGGCCACGTCGGCTGCTGCGACTCCAGCCCCTCGCAGCACGCGACCGCCCACTTCGAGTCGTCCGGGCACCCGGTGATGCAGAGCTACGAGCCGGGCGAGGACTGGTTCTGGGACTTCGCCCGCTCGGTCGGGGTGGTCGGGCCGCGGCTCGCCGACCCGCAGTCCCGCCCCGAGGACCAGCCCGTGCCCGGGCCCGCCGGCCGCGTGCCGGAGGACTGGCGCGACCACGTGCACTGACCGCGATGCTCAGCTGCCCCCGCGCGCCCAGGAGGGCAGGCGCTGCGCGACGGCGTACGTCGTGACGGAGACCGTCGCGGCCAGGAACGTGCCCCAGGCCAGGTCGATCGGGACGAGCGCCGCGGGGAAGTCGCGCAGCACCGCGAGGTTCGTGAGGTCCCAGGTGGCGTAGGTGACGAACCCGAAGAAGCCGCCCGCGCCGAGCGCCCGGCGCCACGAGCCCGCGGCGACCGCCGGGTGGATCACGAAGTAGAGCAGTCCGGCGACGAAGATCGCGTAGAAGACGAACGCCGCGCCGACGTCGGGCTCCGGCGCCAGCAGGTCGCCGAGGTGGCGCGCGTAGGTGTCCTCCGCCACGGTGCCGAGCCAGATCAGGTCGAGCACGCAGAAGACCACGGCGGCGACGGCGTACTGCGCGACCCAGGACATGCGCCCAGCATGGCACCCGCCCGGGGGACGGCCGTCCTGCGACGCGGAGGTCCCCGGACGTGCCATGCTCGGACCATGCGTCGTACGCCGCGCATCCGGCGCCCCCGTGACCCCCGCACCCGACCGCAGGTGGTCGCCCACCGCGGGAGCAGCCACGAGAGGGCCGAGCACACGCTCGCGGCCTACGTGAAGGCCCTCGACGAGGGGGCCGATGCGCTCGAGTGCGACGTCCGGCTCACCGCCGACGGCCACCTCGTGTGCGTGCACGACCGCGACCTGAGGCGTACGGCGTCCACCACGGGGCTGGTGTCGACGATGAACCTCGCCGAGCTCGACGAGCTCGACTTCGCGTCGTGGAAGAGCCCGTGGTCCGACCTCGACGACGAGGCCCCCGACCGGGACCCCGCGGACGGCAAGGTCCTCACCCTGCGCAAGCTCCTCGAGATGGTCGCCGACTACGACCGCCACGTCGAGCTGGCCATCGAGACCAAGCACCCCACCCGCTACGGCGGGCTGGTCGAGCGACGCCTGGTCGAGACGCTGGGCGACTTCGGCTGGGACCGGGCGGGGTCGCCGGCCCGGGTGATGAGCTTCTCGCTCAACGCCGTGAGCCGTGTGCGCCGCCTGGCGCCGGGGCTCGAGGTCGTGATGCTCGTCGACAAGGCGCACCACTGGCCGGTGCTGCGACCGGTCGTCGACGACGACTGGATCATCGGTCCGGGCATCAAGGAGCTGCGCGAGCATCCCGGCCTGGGCCGTCACCTCGTGAAGGCCGGGCGCGAGATCCACGTGTGGACGGTCAACACCGCCGACGACCTCGAGATCTGCCTCGACCTGGGGGTCACGGCCGTGATCAGCGACCGCCCGGCCCACATCCTCGAGCTGCTCGACCGCTGAGCGCGGCATCGGGACCCCGCACTAGGCTCGGGGAATGGCCAAGAAGTCGCGCAACCGCAGCACGTCCGCGTCCGCCCCCGCCGCCGGCGAGGTCGGCCCCCGCCAGCCCTGCCCCTGCGGCTCGGGCAAGCGCTACAAGGCCTGTCACGGCGCGGCCGGCGGTGCCGCACCCACCTTCGTGGCGCGCCCCTTCGAAGGCATGCCCAGCGAGTGCGACGTCATCGCGCTGCGCGAGCTCGTGCCCGCGGCCACCGCGCCGCTGACCCTCAAGGACGGCGACCGCACGGTCCGCCTGGCCACCCTCCTGCCCGGCGCAGCACCCGCGATGGTGCGCGACTCCGGCGACGTCTGGCTGGGCCTGCAGGTGCAGCACGCCTACGGCAACCCGGCCCGTGACCTCGGCGCCGTCCTCGAGCTGGCCCTGGCCACCGAGGAGCCCGGTGTCGTCGGTCTCCTGAGCGCTCCCGGCGAGGGCCCCGCCCTGCAGGACCTCATCACCGACACCAGCCTCGACATCACCGTCCACGACGGCTTCGACTACTGGATCGACGACATCCCCGAGCGTGACGCCGGCATGGAGGCCGCCCTCGAGCAGGCCAACGGCGGCGTCATGCCCACCACGCGGCTCACCTCGGTCGAGGCGGCGTACTGGACCGACGTCGGCACCAAGGAGCACCTGCGCTGGGTCATGCCGCACCCCGAGGACGCGCTGCTCGACGCGCTCGCCCGCCTCCACGCCGCCGGCCGGGACTCGGTGGCCGAGGGCTCGCGCTTCGTGGGCATGTTCCGTGCGCACGGCCTGCTCGCGCCCGTGTGGGACCTGCCGCTCGGCACCGGCGCCGAGGTGCTCGAGGAGCCGGCTGCGCGATTCGCCGCCGACCTCGAGGAGGCCCTCGGCGGCGGAGCGCTCACGGCGGCCGAGCGCTCTGCCCGGGCCGGACTCGCCAACCGTCAGGTGACGATCCGGTAAGAGCGGCTCCACGTGTTGGCCACATGCAGAACACAAGCGGGCCAACGGTTGTGCGTGCCGTCACGAGCGGAGTAGATTCGTCCCTGCCCGGTCGTTGTTGTTTCCCCCGTCAACAACGACCGGGCTTTCACGTCTCCAGATGCTTGGGGCGGCCCGAGTGCCCGCCATCATGAGCACTCGGGCCTCAGCTCGTGGGCACTCATGAATGCCCGCGAACCTGACCCCCGGTACCCAGCCGTCCTGATCGCATCCGCGCGATGCGCGTCACTTCCTCCCGGGTGCCGGTCTGACCCGCCAGGCCTCGAGGTTCTTGAAGCCCTTGGCCGACACCCGGCGCAGCCTGCGCAAGCGCCAGGGTGAGGTGTCGTCACCGTCGTCCTCGCCTTCGTCGGCCGCCTCCGTCAGGGCCTCGCGGACCCCGGCGTCGACCAGCACGGTGCCCGGCCGGGCGGCCGAGGTGAGGCGGGAGGCGGCGTTGACGGTGGAGCCGAAGACGTCGCCGAGACGGCGTACGACGTCCCCGTGGGCGATGCCGGCGCGGACCGCGGGGAACGGGTCGTCGGGGTCGTCGCCGCGCGCGGTGAGCGTGGTGGCGATGGTGACGGCGGCCCCGGGGTCGGCGACGGTGAAGAGCACCTCGTCGCCGATGGTCTTGATGACCTGGCCGCCGTGGTCGACGACGAGGGTCGTGGTGTCGGACTCGAAGCGGTCGACCCACGCGACGAGCTCGGCGCCGTCGAGGCTGCGGCTCTGGGTGGTGTAGCCGACGATGTCGACGAAGCAGACCGACATCCGGGCCTCGCCGGAGCCGACGGTGAGGGTGGTGGCGTGCCCGAGCAGGTGCTGCGAGGCGCTGGCCAGGTGGCGGCGCCAGACATAGCTCTGGAGGGCCTCGACGCGCGGCAGCACGTCCGAGGCGAGCTCGGTGAGCGCCGCGGCAGGGTCACCGCCCTCGACGGCGAGCTCGGCCAGCAGCGCGGTCTGCCACTCCGCGAGCCGGGCGTAGCTGCGGCCCCACGTGCGGACGAGCGCCGCCTGCGAGTCCGGCGGCAGGATGCCCATCTCGACCAGGTCGGCGCTCAGCCGCAGCGCCTCGACGTCGCTCTCGGCGAAGGCGACGTCGTCGTCGCGGTGGTGCGGGAAGCCGAGGTGGTGCCACAGCGTCACCGCCAGCTCGAGCGGTACGCCGGCGCGCTCGGCGACCTGCACCCGGGTGAGGCTCGGCTCCTGACCGAGCAGGAAGGCCTCCATGGCGCGGACGGTCCCGTCCGGCACGTCGAGCGCGGGGGGAGCCCCCTCGACCGGGGCGCCCTCGCCCATGTCGCTCAGCTGCCCGCGGCACGCCCGGCCGCGGCAGCGCGCAGGGCGGCGCCGAAGGCGGGGATCTCGTCGGCCAGCTGCTCGATCCGCTCGCTGGTGAAGTGCACGACCCGCAGCGGCGTCAGCGCGACGACGGTGGCCGAGCGGAGGGTGCGGTTGACGATGGCGGTCTCGCCGACGACGGCACCGGGGCCGAGGGTGGCGACCTCGACGCCGCCCTTGCGCACCGACACCTCGCCCTCGGTGATGAGGTACGCCTTGTCGGCAGGGGTGCTCTCGGCGATGGGCGACCAGCCCTGGGGCAGGCGCAGGGCGTTGCCGGCAGCCAGGACGCGCTGGGCGTCGGCGGGCTCCAGGGCGTCGAGGATCGAGTCAGTCATGCCCGGTCAACGAGCCACCGGCGCGAGGGTGATGCCCGTTCGGCGTGGTTCAGTCCACCTGCAGCGGCTCGCGCGAGATCGGGCAGCTCATGCAGCGTGGCCCGCCGCGACCCGAGCCCAGCTCGGAGCCGGCGATCCGCACGACCTCGATGCCGGCGTCCTCGAGCCGGTCGTTGGTCTCGTCGTTGCGCTCGTAGGCCACCGCGACCCGCGGCGCGAGCGCCAGGGTGTTGTTGCCGTCGTCCCACTGCTCGCGCTCGGCGGTGACCGGGTCGAGGCCGGTGTCGATCTGGTGCAGCGTGTCGATCTGCATCGCCTTGGCGGCCGCGACGAGGAACGGCTCGGACCCGCTGACGTTCAGCGTCAGGTCGGACTCGCCCGAGCCGCGGTCCGCCAGGGTCACCGTCACCGCGCGGAGGGTGTCGGCGACGTTGGGGTACATCACGACCTTGTCGACGTCGACCATCGTGCAGACCGTGTCGAGGTGCATCGTGGCGCGCTCCTGCGCGATCGGCACGGCCAGCACGGTGTGCGCGAGGTCGGCGTGGAAGACCTGGCGGGCCAGCCGCTCCACGCCCGCGGGCGTCGTACGCTCGCCGACGCCGACGGCGATCACGCCGGGCGCGAGGAGCAGGACGTCGCCGCCCTCGACGTGCTCGTTGTGCCAGCCGTGGATCTTGCGGGTGCCGGCGAAGCGCGGGTGCTCGGTGTAGATCAGCTCGGTCAGCTGGGTCTCGCGCTTGCGGGCCGGCATCGCGAGGCTGGTCACCGCGACCCGGTCGCGGACCCACACGCTGGAGTCGCGGGTGAAGAGCAGGTTGGGCAGCGGGTCGACGAGGAAGTCGTGCGGGTGGAGCAGGCTGGTCACCAGGCCGTGGCCGCCCTTGACCTCGTCGTTGCGGATGCCGGCGGTGAGCACGCCGGTGAGCTCCTCGGGGGACAGGCTGCGCAGCGCCTGGGCGAGGTAGCGGCGCATCGTGTCGCCGAGGTGCAAGCCGGACAGCGCGCTCGTGATCGCGTGGTTGCGGGCGAGCTCGCTCTCGAGGGTCTCGGTGAGCAGCTCGGTGAGGTAGAGCACCTCGACCCCACGCTCGCGCAGGGTCGCGGCGAAGGCGTCGTGCTCCTCCTGCGCGCGGCTGACCCACGGGATGCCGTCGAAGAGGAGGCGGTCGTTGTTGCGGGGCGTGAGCCGCTTGAGCTCGTTGCCGGGCCGGTGGAGCATGACCGTGGCCAGCCGGCCGACTTCGCTGTCCGCGCCGTGGGGGGCGGGAGTGTGGGAGACCATGTGCGGACTCTAGTGCCGAGGGGGCCCGGTCAACCACGCCCGCCGCACGTGCGGCGGCCGGATCAGCCGAGCGCCGCCTCCCACTCCTCGCGCAGGAGCGCGTAGTCGTACGAGCTGGTCCACCTGCCCTTGGACCAGAAGTCGGCGACCTTGTCGCCCTCGCGACGCATCCCGAGCCGCTCGCAGAGCGCGGCGGAGCGGTGGTTGCGGGCGTCGAGGTTCGCCACGATGCGGCGCAGGCCGTAGTGCTCGAAGCCGAGGCGCAGCACCTCCCGGGCTGCCTCGGTCGCGAAGCCGCGTCCGGCGTGCTGGGGCAGGACCGTCCACCCGATCTCGCCCTCGCTCATCCCGGTGCCCTGGAGGTGGAGCAGGGAGTCGCCGACGACCACGCCCTCGTGCTCGACGACGAGCGAGACGAACTCGTCGCTGGCCGCGGCGGTGCGCCGGCGCACCATCTCGACGACCTCGGCCCGGTTCATCGGGCGGCTCAGCAGCAGGCTGCTCCACTCCTCGGAGGCCCACGCCTCGACGAAGGCCTCCGCGTCGCGCGGCTCGTAGGGGCGCAGCACCAGCCGTTCGGTGCGCAGGGGCCACGCCGGCGGGGCAGGCGTGAGGAACTCGGCGCGGGGGAGGTCGACCCACAGCTCGCGCACCGTCGGTCCACCGAACCGGAGCCGGTCGTACGCCGTCATCGGCAGGAGCAGCCAGTCCAGCCCGGGCACCGCGAGGACGCCGTCGACGGCCTCGCCGAGCATCCCCCGGCCGGTCCCGTCGCGCGGGTCGCGGCGCAGCAGGTCGAGCGCTGCGGCGGCCTCGGCGATGCGCTCCTCGCGCTGCCGGATCCGCACCGGGTTGACGTCGCGCAGGCTGACCTCCTGCCCGGACAGGTAGTGCGCCCACTCCTGGGCGCCGGTCTCCTCCTCGCCCTCCCAGAAGGCGACGAACCACTCCCGGAGACGGTCGATGCCTCCGGCGATCTCGGCCAGCTCGCCGTGCGCGGCGGGCACCATCGGCGTGCCGTCGCGCAGGACGTACGACGCCAGCGGCAGGCGACCCTCGAGCATCAGCGCCATCGCCTCGGGTGTCGCCGGGACGAAGTGCTCGCGCACGTAGGCGTCGTCGTCGGCGGTCATCGGGTGGTCGCCGTTGACGGCGACGTAGCGGTCGTGGACCGCCATCCGCACCCGATGGGTCAGCGCGTCATCTCCCACACCGTCAAGACTGCCATCAGGACGCAGACCGTGGCACCCACGTAGTGCAGCAGCGAGAGCTTGATCCGCTGGAGCAGCAGGCGGCCCACGATGACCGCGAGGCCGGAGACGGCCAGCAGCGCGCCCCAGGCGCCGAGGAACACCGACAGGGGGTCGTCGTACTTCGCGACCAGGGAGATGGTCAGCAGCTGCGACAGGTCGCCCCACTCGGCGGCGAAGAGCACCAGGAACGAGGTGGCGACCACCCGGAAGCCGTGCGCGGCAGGGTCGGCCTTCGCGGCGTACTCCTCCTCCTGGTCGGCCTCGTCGTCGTCGGCCGAGCGTGCCTCCCGGAACAGGATGACCGCACCGATGAGGAACATCAGGGCGGCGACGGTGTGGATGAGCTGCTCGGGCAGGAAGGACGCCGCCTTGCCGAGGCCGACCGCGATGCCGGTCTGCACGAGGAAGGCGAGCCCGACGCCGATCCAGACGAAGAGCGGACGCATCTTCGTCGACATCACCAGCGTGGCGATGAAGGTCTTGTCGGGCAGCTCGACGACGAAGATGGCACCGAAGGCGAGGGCGACCACGAGGAGATCGATCACCGCGGAAGTGTCTCAATCACTCTGCACGGAAGGCGTCGGCGGGGTAGACCCCGAGCACCTTGACCTCGGTGGTGAAGAAGGCGAGCTCCTCGAGCGCGTTGCGCACGCCCGGGTCGTCGGGATGGCCGTCGACCTCGGCGAGGAACTGGGTGGCGGTGAAGTGGCCGCCGACCATGTAGCTCTCCAGCTTGGTCATGTTGACGCCGTTGGTGGCGAAGCCGCCGAGCGCCTTGTAGAGCGCCGCCGGCAGGTTGCGGACGTTGAAGATGAAGGTCGTCACGACCGGTCCCTCGCCGGCCGTGGCCTGCTCGAAGTCGCGCGAGAGCACCACGAAACGGGTGGTGTTGTGGTCCTCGTCCTCGATCTCCTCGCGGAGCACCTGCAGGCCGTAGATGCCGGCCGCCAGGGGAGGAGCGATCGCGGCCTGGGTCAGGTCGCCGGACTCCGCCACCTCGCGGGCCGCGCCGGCGGTGTCGCCCGCGACGACCGGGGTCAGCCCGAGCTCACGGATCACGCCGCGGCACTGGCCGAGGGCGTGGACGTGGCTGTGCACGGTGCGCAGCGAGCCGACGCTCGCGCCCGGCAGGGCCATCAGGGAGAACTGGATGCGCAGGAAGCGCTCGCCGACGATGTGCAGGTCCGAGGTCGGCAGGAAGTGGTGGATGTCGGCGACCCGGCCGGCGATCGAGTTGTCGATCGGGATCATCGCCAGGTCGGCGTCACCGTTCTCCACCGCCGCGAAGGCGTCCTCGAACGACGCGCACGGCATCGGCTCCCAGTCGGGGTAGGCCTGCTGGCACACCAGGTGGGAGTTGGCTCCCGGCTCTCCCTGGTAGGCGATCCGTCGGGCTGTCACGTCGGCGAGTGTGTCACCTCCGGCCGTGTCCGGCAGTCGTTGACCGCCCCGCGAACATAGGGTCGGGGCGTGCTCGTGCTCTCCGTCGTCGCCGTCGTCCTCGCCGCCCTGGCCTGCGTGCTCGCCGTGCTCGCCCTGCGGCGTACGCCGTCCCGCTCCGGCGGTGACGGGGTCGAGGCGTTGCCCGAGGACGTGCACGGCCTGCGCCAGGAGGTCGCGGCCCTCAAGGCGGAGAGCGCCGACGCGCTGCGCCACCTCTCCGTCGTGCGCTACGACGCCTTCGGCGACGTCGGCGGGCACCTCAGCTGGAGCCTGGCGGTGCTCGACGACGCCGGCCACGGGGTCGTGCTGACCTCGATCCACGGCCGCAGCGAGGCCCGCACCTACGCCAAGTCGATCTCCTCCTGGACGTGCGAGCAGCAGCTCTCGCCGGAGGAGGACGAGGCGATCGAGCACGCGCGTCCCTGAGAGCCGCGGCGTCCAGGCGCGTGTTGTAACGCCGGGCGGATTCAGCCGGTCGTTGCACCACGATTGATTTGGTGTCCGCAGAGTAGCTCTTCGAGTCGCTGGGCTGGGGTGGCCCAGCCCAGCGTCTTGCGTGGTCGGGTGTTGAGCTTCC
>NZ_JADHZD010000008.1 GCF_020102855.1 Nocardioides lacusdianchii | reverse complement strand
GCCGTCGCTCACGCGCTCAACAATCGGCCCCGCAAGATCCTCGGCTGGAGGACGCCGGCTGAGGTCTTCGAGGAGCAGCTACGCTCCCTTCAACAACCCGGTGTTGCATCGACCGGTTGAACCTGCCTTGTACCCACCTGGATATGTCCGGGTGGGTACAGCTGCTAACCCGGCGTTACAGCGGGGCTGGGCGGGCCAGCAATCGTCCACAACAGCCCCGCCTCCGCGCCTGTCCACAGGCGAGTGCTGTGCCGCGGCCCGTGCGTCGGTGACCACCTCGATGCTCGGCTGGCATGTACTTGCCGACCGTCTCCCTCATGGACTCCCAGCACGGACTCATTGCCGCGCGCCAGCTGCGTGCGGCCGGCCTGACGGCCAACGACGTCCGCAGCCTCCTTCGTGCCGGCAGCCTCCGCCGGATCCGACATGGCGTGTACGTCGACAGCGACGCCTGGGCGGCCCTGGACGAATACCGCCAGCGTCCGGTCATGCGCATCCGCGCGGCCGCGATGACGCTCGCGTCGCCGACGTACGCGTTCAGCCACGACTCGTCGGCGATCGTGCTCGGAATGGGTGCCCCGGACCCGCGCACGGCGCTGGTCCACGTCAGTCGGCCCAAGGTGCACGGCGACGCCGTCCGAGCGGGGGTGAAGCACCACCTCGCGCCTTACGCAGCCACGGACACCCTGACCATCGATGGTCTGGTCGTGCTCGACCGCGCGCGGACGGCTCTCGACATGGTCCGTGAGCACGGACGGGCCCACGGGCTCGCGGCCTGCGACTCCGCGCTCCGGGCGGGGGTGTCACGGTCGGCGCTGCTCGAGGTGCTGTCGACGATGGGCTGCTGGCCGCACAGCCGGTGCATGCGGTGGTGCATCGAGCACGCCGACCGCCGCGCCGAGAGCTACCTCGAGTCCTTGGTGCGCGACTTCGTGCTGGAGCTGGGCATCGGCCGGCCCGAGCTCCAGTTCGGGCTGACCGACGGGCACACCACGGCGTTCGCCGACCTCTGCGTCAGACGGCACTTCTTCGAGGCCGACGGACTGTTCAAGTACCCGCTCGGCAATCCCAGCGGAAAGGAGCCCGATGCTGTCCTGGCGGAGGAGAAGCGTCGGCACGACTTCCTGACCGGCTTCAAGCTGGGCGGCTCGCGGCTGACGTACGTCGACCTGTTCAGCGGGCGTCGGGCGGCGCTCGCGCGGGCGGCTCGCGAGTACGCCGACACGTGCGCGCGCTTCGGAACGAACGTCGACGACCTCGCGCCCTACCGAGTGCACCGGCGCTGACCGCCCGTTGTAACGCCGGGTTGGTGCTTATACCCACCTGGATATATCTGAGTGGGTACAGCACCTAACCCGGCGTTACAGCGGAGCCGGCGCCCGGACCGGACCGAAGCCCGCAGAGCCGACGCCCCGCCGCGTGTCGTCCCCGGCCCCACCGCCGGGGCGGGTTAGCGTGGGCACACGAACACGTGTTCGGACGGACTGACGGGACGAGGTGGGACAGCGTGCGGGTGCTCGGCATCGACCCCGGTCTCACCCGGTGCGGCGTGGGCGTCGTCGACGGCAGCGTCGGGCGCCCCCTGACGATGGTCGACGTGGGCGTCATCCGCACCAGCTCCAGCCTCCCGATCGCGGAGCGGCTGGTCAGCATCGAGCGCGGCCTCGACGCGTGGATCGAGGAGCACCGCCCCGACGCGGTGGCGGTCGAGCGTGTCTTCGCCCGCTCCGACGTCAGCACCATCATGGGCACCGCCCAGGCCAGCGGCATCGCCCTCGTGGTCGCCGCACGGCGCGGACTGCCCATCGCGCTGCACACCCCCAGCGAGGTCAAGGCCGCCGTGTCCGGCAACGGCCGCGCTGACAAGGCGCAGGTCGGCGCGATGGTGGTGCGCATCCTGCGCCTGACCGAGCTCCCCAAGCCCGCCGACGCCGCCGACGCACTGGCCCTGGCCATCACCCACGTGTGGCGCGGCGGTGCGCAGTCCCGCCTCGACGCCGCCGTGGCCGCCAACCGACGACCTGTGAGGACCCGATGATCGCCTTCGTCCGCGGCGAGGTCGCCGCCGTCACGCTCAACAGCGCCGTGCTCGAGGTCGGCGGTGTCGGCCTCGAGCTGATGTGCACCCCCGGCACCCTCGCCACGCTGCGGGTGGGCCGGCAGGCCACGCTGCCCACGAGCATGGTGGTCCGCGAGGACAGCCTGACCGTCTTCGGCTTCCTCGACGACGACGAGAAGCAGGTCTTCGAGATCGTGCAGACCGCCTCCGGGGTCGGGCCGAAGGTCGCCCAGGCGATCGTCGCGGTCATGAGCCCCGACGACGTACGCCGTGCCATCACGACCGAGGACGTCAAGGCGCTCACCCGGGTCCCCGGCATCGGCCAGAAGGGCGCCCAGCGCATCATCCTCGAGCTGAAGGACCGCATCGGTCCTCCCGTCGGCGTCCATCCCTCGCCCGCCGCTCACCCGGCTGGCGCGCCGTGGCGCGACCAGGTCCAGCAGGGTCTCGTCGGCCTCGGCTGGTCGGCGAAGGAGTCCGAGAAGGCTGTCGAGGCCGTCGCGCCCGACGCGGGGGAGATGCCCGACGTCGGCGCCCTCCTGCGCGCCGCGTTGCGCACGCTGAGCAAGGCGTGAGGACCCCGCGCCGATGAACTGGGACGACACCGACGAGGACACCTACGACGACGTCGCGCTGAGCCAGGCCGAGATCGGCCACCTCCAGCGGCTCACCGACGCCGATGCCGACGGCGACGAGCGTGCCGTCGAGGCGGCGCTGCGTCCGAAGACCCTGGACGAGGTCGTCGGGCAGGTCCGCGTACGCGACCAGCTCGGGCTCGTCCTCGAGGCGGCCCGCCGCCGTGGCCGGGCGCCCGACCACGTCCTGCTCTCCGGTCCGCCGGGACTCGGGAAGACGACGCTCGCGATGATCATCGCCGCCGAGATGAGCACCCCGCTGCGCCTCACCAGCGGTCCGGCCATCACCCACGCCGGCGACCTGGCCGCCATCCTGTCGGGGCTCAACGAGGGCGACGTGCTCTTCGTCGACGAGATCCACCGGATGTCGCGCCCGGCCGAGGAGATGCTCTACATGGCCATGGAGGACTACCGGGTCGACGTGATCATCGGCAAGGGCCCCGGCGCCACCGCGATCCCGCTGGAGATCCCGCCCTTCACCCTGGTCGGCGCCACCACGCGCGCGGGCCTGCTGCCGGGCCCGCTGCGCGACCGCTTCGGCTTCACCGCCCACCTCGAGTTCTACGAGCCCCACGAGCTCGACCAGATCGTGCACCGCTCGGCCGGGCTGCTCGGCGTGCACCTCACCGTCGACGGCTCCAGCGAGATCGCCTCCCGCTCGCGCGGCACGCCGCGCATCGCCAACCGGCTGCTGCGCCGGGTCCGCGACTACGCCCAGGTCCGCGCCGACGGCGTGCTCACCCTCCCCGTGGCGCAGGCGGCGCTCGAGCTCTTCGAGGTCGACGAGTCGGGGCTCGACCGCCTCGACCGCGCCGTCCTCGACGTGCTGTGCCGCCGCTTCGGCGGGGGACCGGTCGGCATCTCGACCCTCGCCGTCGCCGTCGGCGAGGAGCGCGAGACCGTCGAGGAGGTGGCCGAGCCGTTCCTGGTCCGCAGTGGCCTGCTCGCCCGTACGCCCCGCGGACGCGTCGCGACGCCCGCGGCGTGGCACCACCTCGGGCTCACGCCGCCCGCGATGCCCACGGTCGACTCCACGCTGTTCGACGACGTGTGAGGCCCCGGGTGGGCGCCGCGTAGACTCCACGCGCTCCGTCCCCCACTCCTCAGGAGAGCCCCGACCGTGAACGACATCGCCGCCCTCATCCCCCTGGTGGCCATCCTCGCCCTCTTCTGGTTCATGGTGGTCCGCCCGCAGCAGCGCCGTCAGAAGGAGGTCGTGCGCCTGCAGGAGAGCATCCAGGTCGGGCAGCGCGTGATGATGTCGTCCGGCATCTTCGGCACCGTCGTGTCCCTCACGGATGACCGGGCCCACCTCGAGATCACCAACGGCACGACCATCGAGATCGCGCGCGCCGCGATCGCCAAGGTCGACCAGCCCGTGGCCGTCGAGCCGGGCGAGCCCGGCGATGCCTGACCGGCGTACGGCCCAGGAGGCGCTGGAGCGCCTCACCGTCGACGTGCCGGACTGGCCCGAGAAGGGCGTGACGTTCAAGGACATCACCCCGGTCCTGGCCGACCACCACGCCTTCTCCGCGATCATCACCGCGCTCGCCGCGGCCGGTCGTGACGACCACGGCAACGTCGTGGTCGACAAGGTCGTGGGCATGGAGGCCCGCGGCTTCATCCTCGCCGCGCCCGTCGCGCTCGCGCTCGGCATCGGCTTCGTCCCGGTCCGCAAGGCCGGCAAGCTGCCGCGCGAGGCCCACGCGGTCTCCTACTCGCTGGAGTACGGCGAGGCGATCCTCGAGGTCCACCGAGACGCCATCGGCGCGGGGGAGCGGGTGCTCATGGTCGACGACGTGCTCGCCACCGGCGGCACCGTCGAGGCCACCCGCCAGCTCATCGAGGCCTGCGGCGGCGTCGCCACCGGCGCCTCGGTGCTGATGGAGCTGTCCTTCCTCGACCCGCGCGCGGTCACCGGCGACCTCCCGATCTCCACCCTGCTGACCGTCTGAGGGCGCTCACGGGGGTCGTCGGCGCACGGCTGCGCCACGGGGCTCACTAGACTGGGGTGATGGCCGAGGAGCAGGTGCCCACGCAGGAGCCGAAGGCGCCCCTGACAGCGCGCAGCATGCGTGCGCGCCTGGCCCGCGTCGGCACCAAGCCGCCCTCGTCGAACCCGGTCCTGGAGCCGCTCTTCCGCGCCGTGCGCGCCAACCACCCGAAGGCCGACCTCGCGCTCCTCGAGCGCGCCTACGCGGTCGCCGACAAGTGGCACACCGGCCAGATGCGCAAGAGCGGCGACCCCTACATCACCCACCCGCTCGCGGTCACCACGATCCTCGCCGACATCGGCATGACCGAGCCGACCCTGGTCGCCGCGCTGCTGCACGACACGGTGGAGGACACCCCCTACACGCTCGACGCGCTGCGGGCCGACTTCGGCGACGAGGTCGCCGTGCTGGTCGACGGCGTGACCAAGCTCGACAAGGTGCAGTACGGCGCCTCGGCGCAGGCCGAGACGATCCGCAAGATGATCGTGGCGATGTCGCGCGACATCCGGGTGCTGGTCATCAAGCTCGCCGACCGCCTGCACAACATGCGGACGCTCCGCTACGTCCCGGCGGCCTCGCAGGAGCGCTCCTCGCGCGAGACCCTCGACATCTACGCCCCCCTCGCGCACCGCCTCGGCATGAACACGCTGAAGTGGGAGCTGGAGGACCTCGCCTTCGCCACGCTGCACCCGAAGATCTACGACGAGATCGTGCGGATGGTCGCCGAGCGGGCGCCGTCGCGCGACCAGTTCCTCACCGAGGTGGTCGAGGACATCGAGGAGGACCTCAAGAGCGCGCGCATCACCGCGAAGGTCACCGGTCGCCCGAAGCACTACTACTCGATCTACCAGAAGATGATCGTGGGCGGTCGCGACTTCTCCGACATCTACGACCTGGTCGGCATCCGGATCCTCGTCGAGGAGGACCGCGACTGCTACAGCGCTCTCGGCGTGATCCACTCGCGGTGGAACCCCGTGCTGGGGCGCTTCAAGGACTACGTCGCGATGCCGAAGTTCAACATGTACCAGTCGCTCCACACCACGGTGATCGGCCCGCAGGGCAAGCCGGTCGAGGTGCAGATCCGCACCTTCGCCCAGCACCGTCGCGCGGAGTACGGCGTCGCGGCGCACTGGAAGTACAAGGAGAACTCCAAGGCCGGCGTCGACACCGACCGCCTCGGCGACAAGGACGACCTCACCTGGCTGCGCCAGCTCCTCGACTGGCAGAGCGAGGTCGAGGACCCGGGCGAGTTCCTGGAGTCCCTGCGCTTCGAGATGAACCAGCAGCAGGTCTACGTCTTCACCCCGCGCGGCGACGTCATCCCGCTGCCGATGGGCGCCACCCCCGTCGACTTCGCGTACGCCGTCCACACCGAGGTCGGCCACCACACGATCGGCTCGCGGGTCAACGGCCGCCTCGTGCCGCTGGAGTCGACCCTCGACAACGGCGACGTGGTCGAGGTCTTCACCTCCAAGGCCCCGACGGCCGGCCCGTCGCGCGACTGGCTCAACTTCGTGCAGTCACCGCGCGCCCGCTCCAAGATCCGCCAGTGGTTCACCAAGGAGCGGCGCGAGGAGGCGATCGATCACGGCAAGGACCAGATCGCCAAGCTCATGCGCAAGGAGGGCCTGCCCCTCACCCGCCTGATGACCCACGACGTCCTGGCGTTGGTGGCCGAGCACTTCCACCACGCGGACGTCTCCGCGCTCTACGCCGCTGTCGGGGAGGGCAACCTCAGCGCCCAGGCCGTCGTACGCCGCGTCATCGACCTGCACGGTGGCGACGACGGCGCGGCCGAGGACATGTCCGAGGCCGTCACGATCACCGGCCGCTCGCGCGCCAAGCGCGCCCCGACCGACTCGGGCGTCATCGTCCCCGGTGTCGACGACCTCTGGGTCAAGCTCGCCAAGTGCTGCACCCCGGTGCCGCCCGACCCGATCCTGGGGTTCGTGACCAAGGGCGGGGGAGTGTCGGTGCACCGCCGCGACTGCACCAACGCCTCGAGCCTGCTGGGCCAGCCCGAGCGGGTGCTGGAGGTCGAGTGGGCGCCGACGTCGCAGTCGACCTTCCTGGTCAACATCCAGGTCGAGGCGCTCGACCGGGCGCGGCTGCTCTCCGACATCACGATGGCGCTGTCCGACGCCCACGTGAACATCCTCAGCGCCACCCTCTCGACCACCCGCGACCGGGTGGCCAAGAGCCGGTTCTCCTTCGAGATGGCCGACGCCGCCCACCTCGATGGCGTGCTGCGTGCCGTACGCGCCGTGCCGGGCGTGTTCGACGCCTACCGCGTCACGAGCTGACCTGCTCAGCCGAAGTCGGCGGCCGCCTTGCGCGCCATGTCGAGGAAGGCCTGCTTGTTGGCGAGCTCGGACTCGAGGTCCTTGGCACGCTTGGTGTCGCCGGCGGCGGAGGCCTTGTCGAGCTTGGCCTGCGTGTCCGCGATGCCCGCCTCGAGCTTGCCGATCATGTCGTCGGCGCGCGCGGACTTCTCGGGGTCGCTGCGGCTCCACTGCTCGTCCTCGACCGCACGGATGGCCTGCTCGACCTTGCGCATGCGGCCCTCGAGGTCCTTCATCCGGTCGCGCGGCACCTTGCCGGCGGCGTCCCAGCGGTCGGCGAGGTCGCGGAAGGCCTTCTTGGTGGCCTCGAGGTCCGTGACGGGGACGAGCTTCTCGGCCTCGACCAGGATCTCCTCCTTGACCACGGCGTTGGCGGCGAACTCCTCGTCGAGCGCGGCGTTGGTCGCGTCGCGGGCACCGAAGAACGTGTCCTGCGCGCCACGGAAGCGCTGCCAGAGCTGGTCGTCGACCTCGCGGGGGGCGGGGCCGGCGGCCTTCCACTCGCGCATCAGGTCGCGGTACTTGCCGGCCGTGGGACCCCACTCGGTGGAGCCCGACAGCGCCTCGGCCTCCTTGACCAGCCGCTCCTTGATGACCCGCGCGGAGTCGCGGCGCTCGTGCTCCTCGGCGAAGTGCGCCTTGCGGTGGCGGGTGTAGGTCGTGCGGGCGGTGGAGAAGCGGCGCCACAGCGCGTCGTCGGTGGCGCGGTCGAGGCGGGGGAGCTCCTTCCACGTCGCGAGCAGGTCGCGCAGGCGGTTGGCGCCGTTGCGCCAGTCGGTGCCGGCGGCGAGCTTCTCGGCCTCCGCGACCAGCTTCTCCTTCTCCGCCTTGGACTCCGCGGCCTTCTGCGCGCGCTCCTCCTTGCGGGCGGCGCGCTGCACGGCGATCACCGGGCCGAGCGCGTCGAGCCGCGCGGCGAGGGAGACGAGGTCACCGACCGCGTGGGCGTCGACGACCTGCTCGCGCAGCGACTTCACCGACGACGCGGCCTCCTCGGGGGCCAGGCGGCCCGACGCGACGCGCTGCTCGAGGAGGTGGACCTTGCCCTCGAGCTCGTCGAAGCGCTTGGTGAAGAACTCCAGTGCTTCCTCGGGCGTGCCGGCCTCGTAGGAGCCGACGGAGCGCTCCCCGTCGGCGGTGCGGACATAGACGGTGCCGTCCTCGGCCACCCGACCCCAAGGCATCTCAGCGGGGGCCGAATCGTCTCGGGACTGCTTGTCGGCGCTCATGGTCGCCCATCGTAGTCATGGCCCGCAGCGGCCTCGGTAGGCTTCCCACCCGAGGCGGGCACCACCACGCCCCACCGACCACCGACACGCGAGACAAGCAAGGACTGACGCCCGTGTTCATCGCCGGCTTCCCCGCCGGGCCCTGGGGGACCAACTGCTACGTCGTGGCGACGGGTCCCGGGTCCGAGTGCGTCGTCATCGACCCTGGCATGGACGCCGCCGAGGGCGTCGCCCAGGTGGTGCGCGAGCACAACCTCAAGCCCGTCAGTGTGCTGGTCACCCACGGCCACGTCGACCACATGTGGTGCGTCGCGCCCGTCGCCGGCACGTACGACGCCACCGCCTGGGTCCACCCGGCCGACCGCCACCTGCTCAGCGACCCGATGGCGGGGATGAGCCCCGAGACCACCCAGATGCTGCTCGGCGGCGACTACTCGTGGGCCGAGCCCGACGACGTACGCGAGCTCGCCGACCTCGCCGAGCTCGAGCTGGCCGGCCTGAGGTTCGTCGTCGACCACACCCCGGGCCACACCGAGGGCTCGGTGACCTTCCGCTCGCCGTACGCCCAGCAGGACGTCTCCGAGGTGATGTTCTCCGGCGACCTGCTGTTCGCCGGCTCCATCGGTCGCACCGACCTGCCCGGCGGCGACCACGCCACGATGCTGCGCAGCCTCGCCGACAAGGTGCTGCCGCTGGCCGACGACATCGTGGTGCTGCCAGGCCACGGTGAGCAGACCTCGATCGGGCGCGAGCGCGCCACGAACCCCTATCTCCAGGACCTGTGATGAGCAAGATCAGCCCGCTGAGCGGGTTCCCCGAGCTGCTGCCTGCGCAGCGTGCCGTCGAGCGCGAGGTCATCGCGTCGGTCTCGCGCACCTTCGAGCTGCACGGCTTCGCCAACATCGAGACGCGTGTCGTCGAGCCGATCGAGCGGCTGGCCAAGGGCGGCGAGGTCGACAAGGAGATCTACGTCCTCCAGCGCATCGCGGCGGAGCCCGACGCGAAGGCCGACCTCGGCCTCCACTTCGACCTCACCGTCCCCTTCGCGCGCTACGTCCTCGAGCACGCCGGTCACCTCCAGTTCCCGTTCCGGCGCTTCCAGGTGCAGCCGGCCTGGCGCGGGGAGCGTCCGCAGGAGGGCCGCTACCGCCAGTTCACCCAGGCCGACGTCGACATCGTCGGGCGCGACGAGCTGCCCTTCCACCACGACGTCGAGGTGATGTCGGTGATGGTCGACGCGCTCGGCCGGCTGCCGATCCCGCGGGTGTCCTTCCAGTTCAACAACCGCAAGCTCATCCAGGGCTTCTACCGCGGCCTGGGCATCGACGACGTCACCGAGGCGATCCGCGTCATCGACAAGCTCGACAAGCTCCCCGAGGCCGAGGTCGCCAAGCTGCTCGTCGAGCGCGTCGGCACCACGCCCGAGCAGGCGCAGCGGTGCCTGGAGCTGGCCACCATCCGCGTGCAGGACACCTCGTTCGTCGAGCAGGTCCGCGCGCTCGGGGTGAGCGACGAGCTGCTCGACCAGGGCCTCGACGAGCTCGCCGCCGTGGTGGAGGGCTGCCGCGCAGTGGCGGGTGACCGCGTCGGCGTGGAGGCCAACCTGCGCATCGCGCGCGGCCTGGACTACTACACCGGCACCGTCGTCGAGATCTTCATGGAGGGCTACGAGCGCCTGAAGTCCGTCGGCGGGGGAGGGCGCTACGACGCGCTCGCCAGCGACGGGCGTACGACCTATCCCGGCGTCGGCGTCTCCTTCGGCGTCTCGCGCACCCTCATCCCGCTCCTCACCGACGGCGTGCTGTCCGGCAGCCGACCGGTGCCGAGCGCCGTGCTCGTCGCGCTCAACACCGAGGACGACCGCGCCGCCAGCACCGCGGTGGCCGCCGCACTGCGCGCCCGCGACATCGCCTGCGAGGTCGCCCCGGAGCCGGCGAGGTTCGGCAAGCAGATCCGCTTCGCCGAGAGGCGCGGCATCCCCTTCGTCTGGTTCGTCCAGGCGGACGGGACGAACCAGGTCAAGGACATCCGCTCCGGTGAGCAGGTCGACGCCGACCCCGCCACCTGGGCCCCGCCGGAGGCAGACCTCCGGCCGACCATCAACACAGTCAGCACATCTGAGGAGACCCCCAAGTGATCCGCACCCATGACGCCGGCGCCCTGACGCTGCCTGCGCACGTCGGCCAGACCGTCACGCTCGCCGGGTGGGTGGCGCGCCGTCGCGACCACGGCGGCGTGGCGTTCATCGACCTGCGCGACGCATCCGGTGTCGTCCAGGTCGTCATCCGCGACCCCGAGGTGGCGCACCCGCTCCGCAGCGAGTTCTGCCTGAAGGTGACGGGCGAGGTGGTCGAGCGCTCCGAGGGCAACATCAATCCGCAGCTGGCCACCGGGCACTACGAGGTCGTCGCCACCGACGTCGAGGTCCTGTCCACGTCCGAGCCGCTGCCCTTCCCGATCGACGACGCGTCCGGCCACAAGGGCGGCGAGGTCGGCGAGGAGGCCCGGCTCAAGCACCGCTACCTCGACCTGCGCCGCTCCGGCCCGAACGCCGCCCTGCGCCTGCGCAGCAAGATCAACAAGGCTGCGCGCGACGTGCTCGACGCCCGCGACTTCGTCGAGGTGGAGACGCCCACGCTCACCCGCTCCACCCCCGAGGGCGCCCGCGACTTCCTCGTGCCCGCGCGCCTGGCGCCCGGCAGCTGGTACGCCCTGCCGCAGAGCCCGCAGCTGTTCAAGCAGCTGCTGATGGTCGGCGGCATGGAGCGCTACTACCAGATCGCGCGCTGCTACCGCGACGAGGACTTCCGCGCCGACCGCCAGCCCGAGTTCACCCAGCTCGACATCGAGATGAGCTTCGTGGACCAGGAGGACGTCATCACGCTGATGGAGGACGTCCTGGAGGCCATGTGGGCCCAGGCCGGCCACACCATCGAGCGGCCGCTGCCGCGGATGACGTACGCCGACGCGATGGCGAGGTTCGGCTCCGACAAGCCCGACCTCCGGATGGGCCTCGAGCTCGTCGATTGCACCGACTACTTCAAGGAAACCACCTTCCGGGTCTTCCAGGCCCCCTACGTCGGTGCGGTCGTCATGCCCGGCGGCGGCAGCCAGCCGCGTCGCCAGTTCGACGCCTGGCAGGACTGGGCCAAGCAGCGCGGGGCCAAGGGCCTGGCGTACGTCACCGTCGCCGAGGACGGCGAGCTCGGCGGGCCGGTGGCCAAGAACCTCACCGACGCCGAGCGCGACGGCCTCGCCGCCCACGTGGGCGCCCAGCCGGGCGACTGCATCTTCTTCGCCGCCGGTCCGGCCAAGAGCAGCCGTGCGCTGCTCGGCGCCGCCCGCCTCGAGATCGGCCGCCGTGGCGACATGCTCGACGACTCGGTCTTCGCCTTCACGTGGGTCGTCGACGCGCCGCTGTTCGAGCCGAGCTCCGACGCGGTCGCCAGCGGTGACGTCGCGGTGGGGGCGGGCGCGTGGACCGCGGTCCACCACGCCTTCACCAGCCCCAAGCCCGAGTTCGTCGACACCTTCGACACCGATCCCGGCAGCGCGCTGGCCTACGCCTACGACATCGTCTGCAACGGCAACGAGCTCGGCGGCGGGTCCATCCGTATCCACCGCGGTGACATCCAGAAGCGTGTCTTCTCGGTGATGGGCCTGGGGGAGGAGGAGGCGCAGGAGAAGTTCGGCTTCCTGCTCGACGCCTTCAAGTTCGGTGCCCCGCCGCACGGCGGCATCGCCGTGGGCATGGACCGCATCGTGGCGCTGCTCGCGGGCACGGACTCGATCCGCGACGTCATCGCCTTCCCCAAGTCGGGCGGCGGCTACGACCCGCTCACCGCCGCTCCCGCGCCCATCACGCCCGAGCAGCGCAAGGAGGCCGGCGTGGACGCCACGCCGGAGAAGGACGAGTCGGAGAAGGACGAGCCGGAGAAGGACGGGTCCGACCCGGCCTGACAGCCACGCCCGCGCACCGCACCACCACGACGGCGCCCGCGCCGACCGCCACCGCGGTCGGGGCGGGCGCCGTCGGCGTACGGGGTCGAACGCCACAAGGACGAGCGTCGCGGCCACCGCTGGTGACAGGTTCTTCCGTGCACGCGCTCCACTGGCGCAGGTTTCACCGCGCGGCGGGGGTGAACGCGTCGTAACTGGATCGTTACCCGTCGGTGATCGTCCATGCGGTGCGGGTCACATAGAGTCCCGTTTCGGCGCTGGCCTCGGGGGACCCCCGGAGCGCGCCGGGACAGTCCCGAACCAGATGGGGAGAGCATGTCGGCAGACACCGCAGGGCCGGAGACGCTGGGCTCGTTGAGCAACGAGCCCGCGCCGCAGGATCCCAACAGCGAGCAGGCGAAGGAGATCGCCGGCAAGTCGCCGCTGCGGATCGCGCTGGGTCGTCTGGCCCGCGACAAGGTCGCCGTGGTCTGCGCGCTGGTGGTGCTCTTCTTCATCATCTGCGCCGTCTTCGCCGGCACGATCAGCAACCTCTTCGGGGTCAGCCTCGACACGCCGCTGGCCAGCGAGCGCGTCGACGGCCTCAACAACAACCTGCCGAAGCCCGAGATGGGCCCGCCCAACGGCCCCTTCACGTGGGACCACCCGATGGGCGTGGCGCCGCGCACCGGCCAGGACAACATGGCCTACTGGCTCTACGGCTGCCGCGTGTCGCTCACGATCGCGACCACGGCGGCGATCATCGCCTCGATCGTGGGCGTCGTCGTCGGGCTGCTCAGCGGCTTCCTCGGCGGCAAGGTCGACAAGGTCCTGTCGTTCTTCATCGACATGTTCCTCACCATCCCCTTCCTGCTCGCCGCGCTGACGCTGGCGCCGATCCTCAACGAGCGGTTCAACACGGCCGACAACTACGCGACGATCCAGAAGTTCAGCCTCGTGGTGGTGCTGTCGGTGTTCGGCTGGATGGGCACCGCGCGACTCATCCGCGGCGAGGTGCTCTCGCTGCGTGAGCGCGAGTTCGTCCAGGCGGCCCGCGTGATGGGCATGCCCACCTCGCGCATCCTCTTCAAGGAGCTGCTGCCCAACCTGGCGGCGCCCATCATCATCAGCGTCTCGCTGATGCTCCCCGCGTTCGTCGCCCTCGAGGCGGGCCTTGCCTTCCTCGGCATCGGCGTGACCGACGGCGTGTCGTGGGGCCAGATGATCCTCGACGCGGCGACCCCGGTCTACTTCCGCGACTACCCCCAGTACCTGTGGCAGCCGATGATCGGTGTCGTTGCCCTGGTGCTCTCCCTCAACCTCCTGGGTGACGCGATCCGCGACGCCCTCGACCCCAAGACCCGACGCTGAGCACTCCTCGGTCAAGGTCGCAGCACGTCGCCGGAGACGCCGTCCTCGGTGAGAACAAAAAGGAAAGGCTGGACAGCATGAAGCGGAACAAGCCGCTCGCGCTCGTCGCTGGCGCCGCTCTTCTGACCCTCGCTGCCTGTGGCGGCGGTTCGTCGGAGAACGGTGATGGCGATGGAGGCACGGACCGAGAGATCGGCGCACAGGAGGGAGGGACCAAGGACGCTGAGCGTCAGGGCCCCGCTCCCGAGGTCGAGGGCGCAGCCGCCGGAGGCACCATCACGGTGTACCTCCCCGGCGACCCGGGCCCCGACTCGCTGGACCCCACCGGTGGTTGGTCCGTCACGGGCAACTCCATCCAGCAGGCGCTCACGAGCCGTTCGCTGACCCAGTACTCGCGTGACGAGGAGGGCCAGCCCGTCCTGGTTCCCGACCTCGCCACCGACCTGGGCACCCCCAACGAGGACTTCACCGAGTGGACCTTCACGATCCGTGAGGACGCCACGTGGGAGGACGGCAAGCCCGTCACCGCCGAAGAGGTCGCGTTCGGCATCTGCCGCTCGCTCGACTCCGAGGCGTTCCCGTCCGGTCCCGGCACCGAGTACTCCAAGACGTACTTCGCCGGCGCCGCTGACTACGAGGGTCCCTACACCGGCAAGGACCCCAACTGCGAGAACTACGACGGCATCACCGTCGAGGGCCAGGACATCACCATCGCGATGGAGACGCCCTTCCCGGACATGGACTACTGGGGCTCCTTCATGGCCATGGGCCCGGCCCCGCTCGGCAACGCCTCCAAGCCGCCGAACTACGGCAACCAGCCGCTGTCCAACGGCCCCTACAAGATCGCTCCCGGTGGCTACAAGCCCAACGAGGAGCTGCGCCTGGTGAAGAACGAGCAGTGGGCGGCTGAGTCCGACCCGGCCCGTCACCAGTACGCCGACGAGTGGGTCTTCAAGTTCAACCAGGACCAGGCCAAGGTCGACGAGATCATGCTCTCGGACAACTCCGACAGCCAGACCGCCGTCGCGACCTCGCTCGGTTCGGGCAACTACAACGACGCCAACTCGCAGCTCGGCGAGCGCCTCGTGCAGCAGACGTCGCAGTGTGTCTCCACGCTGACGCCTGACTACAACAAGATCAAGGAGATCGAGGTCCGCAAGGCCCTCGCCTACGCCTACCCCTACGAGGACGTGTGGATCTCGGGCGGTGAGGTTCCGGGCGTGACCCGTGACTACGCCAACTCGATCATGCCCCCCGGCATGGCGGGCAAGAAGGACTTCCAGGTCGACGGGGAGCAGATCAAGTACGACCCCGAGAAGTCGAAGGAGCTCCTGGCCGAGGCCGGCTACGGTGACAAGCCCTACGAGATCACCATGGTCTACTACGAGGTCGACCCGCTCGCCAAGGACGCCCAGGACCAGATCACCAAGGGCTTCGAGGCCGGTGGCTTCTCCGTCAAGGCCATCCCGGTCCAGGAGTCGCCGTACAACATCTGGCTCGACCCCGACAACAAGGTCAACAAGCAGCTCAACATGCGTGGCGTCAACTGGTGCTCGGACTGGCCCGCCGGTTCGACCATGCTCCCGCCGCTGCTGAAGGGTGGCGCTGTCTACAACACCGCCGGCTTCGACGAGGCCTCGATCAACGACGAGATGGACTCCATCGCGACGCTGCCCCTCGAGGACCAGGCTGCTGCCTGGGGCGACCTGGACGAGAAGATCATGACGGAGTACTTCCCGATCATCCCGACCGCGTTCCGCAACGACCTGTTCGTCTTCGGCACCAAGATCGGCAACCCGACGGGCGATGGCTCGATCGGTGCGCCGAACTACAAGGACCTGTTCGTCATGCAGTGATCCTGGTGCTCCTGTCCGGGTCCGTGACCCGGTCCTGGGGGCACCGCCCAGCAACAAGTAGCAACCACTGACGGGTGGGGGCTCCCGAACCCGGGAGCCCCCACTCGCCAGCCCGGACCCAAGTAGGCTCTCCTGCCTCGGGGGGTCCGACTCATCCACCATCCCCGGAGAGTGATCTGCGATGTTCGCGTATGTCGTGAAGCGGCTGATCTCGGGAGTCCTCGTCGTGGCCTTGGTCTCGATGGCGATCTTCCTGTTGTTCTGGTACGGCCCTTCAAGTCCCGCCCAGACCGTGTGCGACCGAGAGACCAGCAACCGATGCGGTGACCGCATCGAGATCTACGAGCGCACCCTCGGCTACGACAACCCCGTCTACGAGGAGTACGGCAAGTTCGTCCAGGGCGTCTTCGTCGGCCGCACGATCACCGTCGCCTCCAACGAGTACGAGTGCACCGCACCGTGCCTCGGCCTGAGCTTCGTCACCAAGCAGCCCGTGAAGGAGGCGCTGGTCGATCGCATCCCGGCCACCTTCTCCGTGGCCATCGGTGGCGCTTTCCTCTACCTCCTCTTCGGCATCCCCATCGGCGTGGCAGCAGCGCGACGCCGCGGGACGCTGGCCGACAAGGCCCTTGTCTCGAGTTTCCTGTTCATCAGCTCGATCCCCTACTACCTCTTCGCGCTGCTGACCTGGCTCTACCTCACGATCACCTTCGAGATCCCGTTCTTCAGCAACACCGGCTACTTCTCGCCGATCACCGAGGGCCCGTGGGCGTGGTTCAGCGGCCTGTTCCTGGCCTGGGTCGCGCTCGGCATCTTCGGCTGCACCCAGTACACCCGTTTCACCCGTGGCGCGATGGTCGAGGCGCTCAGCGAGGACTACATCCGCACCGCCAAGTCCAAGGGCCTGCCGACGCGCACCATCGTCTACAAGCACGGGCTTCGCGCGGCGCTGGTGCCGGTCGTCACGATCTTCGGCATCGACTTCGGCACCCTGCTCGCCGGCACGATCTTCACCGAGCGGATCTTCGAGATCCAGGGCATCGGCTGGTGGAGCCTGCAGGCCGTGCAGAACAGGGACCTTCCGGTGGTCATGGCGACCGCTCTCTTCAGCGCCGTCGTCCTGATCATCTCCAACCTGCTCGTGGACATCGTCTACAGCGTGCTCGACCCGAGGGTGAGGCTTTCGTGACCAGCGTTCCCATGACCCAGTCCTCCATGAGCGAGGGCTCGGCGAGCGAGGGTCCCCTCCTCGTGGTCGAGGACCTCAAGGTGACGTTCCCGACCGAGGACGGTCCGGTGACCGCCGTCAGCGGCCTGTCCTACTCGGTCGAGCGGGGCAAGACCCTCGGCATCGTCGGCGAGTCCGGCTCGGGCAAGTCCGTCTCGAGCATGGCCGTGATGGGCCTGCACGACGCGAAGTCCGCGCAGATCTCCGGGTCTATCCGGGTCGGCGGCACCGAGCTCGTGGGCCTCAACGAGTCGAAGATGCGCGCCCTGCGCGGCAACTCGATGGCCATGATCTTCCAGGACGCCCTTGCCGCGCTGCACCCGTTCTACAAGATCGGCAAGCAGCTCGAGGAGGCCTACCTCGTCCACCACTCGAGCGCGTCGAAGCGCGACGCCCGCCGCAAGGCGATCGAGATGCTGGACCGGGTCGGCATCCCGCAGCCGGACCGCCGCGTCGACGACTACCCGCACCAGTTCTCCGGCGGCATGCGCCAGCGCGCGATGATCGCGATGGGTCTCATCAACGACCCGGCGCTGCTGATCGCCGACGAGCCGACGACGGCGCTCGACGTGACCGTCCAGGCCCAGATCCTCGACCTGCTCCAGGACCTCCAGCGCGAGTTCAACTCCGCGGTCATCATCATCACCCACGACCTCGGCGTCATCGCCGAGATGGCCGACGACGTGCTCGTGATGTACGCCGGTCGCTGCGTGGAGTACGGCACGGTGAAGCAGATCCTCACCGCGCCCGAGATGCCCTACACGTGGGGCCTGCTCTCGAGCGTGCCCGACGTGCTCGCGTCCACCGACGCGCGCCTGATCCCCATCCCGGGCAACCCGCCGAGCCTGCTGCGTCCGCCGTCGGGCTGCTCGTTCCACCCTCGCTGCGTGCACTCCGACAAGGTCCCCGGTGACCTGTGCAGCACCGAGCTGCCCCCGCTGCTGCCGGCGAGCGTCGGCGCGGCCCATCTCCGGCGCTGCCACCTCGCCGACCCCAGCGCGGTCTACCAGTCCGAGGTGCTGCCCGAGATCGCCCCCGACCTGGTCGAGGAGACCCGATGACCCAGGACCCCAACGCCGACGCCCAGGTCGCCCCGACCGAGGTCGGTGCCAACGCCGCTGAGTCCGGCGAGCGCCAGCTCACCCCCGAGGCGAGCGACGCCTACGCCTCCCACGAGGTCCCGGGGGACCGCCCCCACTCGGTCGCTGAGCTGGGCCACGCGGCCTCGAGGCTCGACCCCGACGCACCTGCCGTGCTGACGGTCGACAACCTCAAGATGTACTTCCCGGTCCGCTCCTCGGGCGTCGTACGCCGCACCATCGGCCACGTGCAGGCCGTGGACGGCATCTCCTTCGAGGTGCCCAAGGGCGGCTCGCTGGGCCTGGTCGGCGAGTCCGGCTGCGGCAAGTCGACGACCGGTCGCCTCATCACCCGGCTCTACAAGCCGACCGGCGGCTCGATGATGTTCGAGGGCAACGACCTGGCCAAGCTCTCCAACAAGGAGATGAAGCCGCTGCGCCGTGACGTGCAGATGATCTTCCAGGACCCCTACACCTCGCTGAACCCGCGCCACACCGTCGGCACGATCGTGGGTGCGCCCCTCGAGGTGCACAAGATCGTCCCGAAGAACCAGGTGCTCTCGCGCGTCCAGGAGCTGCTGGAGGTCGTGGGCCTCAACCCCGAGCACTACAACCGCTATCCCAACGAGTTCTCCGGCGGCCAGCGCCAGCGCATCGGCATCGCCCGCGCGCTGACGCTGAACCCGAAGGTGCTCGTCGCGGACGAGCCGGTCTCGGCGCTCGACGTCTCGATCCAGGCGCAGGTCGTCAACCTGCTCCAGGACATCCAGCGCGAGTTCGACGTGGCGTTCCTCTTCATCGCCCACGACCTGGCCATCGTGCGTCACTTCTGCCCCGAGATCGCCGTGATGTACCTCGGCAAGATCGTGGAGATCGGTGACCGCGAGACGATCTACAGCCGCCCGCACCACCCCTACACCCAGGCGCTGCTCTCCGCGGTCCCCGACGTGAAGCAGGCGGCAGTGGGCGGTCGTCGCGAGCGCATCCGCCTGGAGGGCGACGTGCCGAGCCCGATCAACCCGCCGTCCGGCTGCCGGTTCCGCACCCGCTGCCAGTTCGCCCAGGAGATCTGCGCGAAGGTCGAGCCGCCGCTGCTGCAGATCGGCAAGCGCCACAAGGTCGCCTGCCACTTCGCCGGCGAGCTCGGTGCCCACCCGGCCACCCCGGTCACGACCGAGCTGCTCGGTGTCGACGACCAGGGCAGCCCGGTCCCGGGCGCCACGCCCAGCAACACGCAGCTGACCATCCCGGGCTACGAGAAGACCTGGTACGACCTGCACACCAAGCAGACGACCGGCGTCTGAGCCCACCTGCCGTGCCGCGCGCGGCACGGGGGATACTCACCGACGTGGACGGCTTGTTCGAGATTCCGGGCGCGGGGCAACCCGCGCCCGGATCCATGTCCGGAGCCGGCACGCCGGGGGCCGGATCGCTGGGCGCCAACACGTTCGCGTCTGCCCCGCTCGCGGTGCGGATGCGTCCGCGCACCATCGACGAGCTCGTCGGTCAGCAGCAGCTGCGTGCCGCCGGCTCCCCGCTGCGACGCCTCATCGAGGGCGACCAGTCGATGTCGCTGCTGCTGTGGGGGCCGCCGGGGACGGGCAAGACCACGATCGCCGCCATCGTGAGCCAGCAGACGCGCCGACGCTTCGTCGAGGTGTCCGCGGTCGCGGCCGGCGTCAAGGAGGTCCGTGCCGCCATCGACGGCGCCCGGGCCGAGCTGGTCCGCAGCGGCCAGGAGACCGTGCTCTTCGTCGACGAGGTGCACCGCTTCACCAAGGCCCAGCAGGACGCCCTCCTGCCGGGCGTGGAGAACCGCTGGGTGACGCTCATCGCGGCGACCACCGAGAACCCGTTCTTCTCCGTCATCAGTCCGCTGCTCTCGCGCAGCCTGCTGCTGCGCCTGCAGTCGCTGACCGACGACGACGTCGCGGAGGTCATCGGCCAGGCGCTGGAGGACGAGCGCGGGCTGGCCGGTGAGACCGGTCTCGACGAGGAGGCCCGCGCGCACCTCGTACGCCTCGCGGGTGGCGACGCGCGCCGGGCCCTGACCTACCTCGAGGCCGCGGCCGGGGCGGCGGCGAGCAACGGCCTCGACACCATCGACCTCGCCACCGCCGAGACCGCGGTCGACCAGGCCGCGGTGCGCTACGACCGTCAGGGCGACCAGCACTACGACGTGATCTCGGCCTTCATCAAGTCGATCCGCGGCTCGGACCCGGACGCGGCGCTGCACTACCTGGCCCGGATGATCGAGGCGGGGGAGGACCCCCGCTTCATCGCCCGCCGGCTCGTGGTGCACGCCAGCGAGGACATCGGGCTCGCCGACCCGACCGCGCTCCAGGCGGCGGTCGCGGCCGCGCAGGCGGTGCAGCTCATCGGGATGCCGGAGGCCAGGATCAACCTGGCCCAGGCGACCATCCACCTCGCGATCGCGCCCAAGTCCAACGCCGTCATCGCCGCGATCGACGCCGCCATCTCCGACGTGAAGGCCGGCAAGATTGGCCAGGTGCCACCGCACCTGCGTGACGCCCACTACGGCGGTGCGAAGGACCTGGGGCACGGCAAGGGCTACGCCTACCCCCACGACGAGCCGTTCGGTGTCGTCGAGCAGCAGTACCTCCCCGACGTGCTGGCCGACGCGACCTACTATTCACCCACCAGCCTCGGCGCGGAGTCCGCGGTCCGCGAGCGCTGGGAGCGCGTACGCCGCATCGTTCGCGGCTCGTGAGGGAACAGGGGGAGGCATGAGAGCGTCGCGGACCCTTGCGTGTGCGCTCGGTGCTGCCGTGGTGGCGCTGGCCGCCTGCAGCGGTGGAGTGTCCCGACCGGGCACGCCCCCCATCGGCGGCGGCAAGGCCCGGTCCCAGATCCCGTTCTCCGGCGGTTCGAAGGACTTCGGCCGCCAGGGCCCGGCCGCCCCGGTCGAGGGCGCGACGCCGGGCGGCACGATCACCGTCCACCTGCCGGGTGCGCCCGGCCCCGACTCCCTCGACCCGACGGCCGGCTGGTCGGTCGTCGGCAACGCGATCCAGCAGGCGCTGGTCAGCCGGTCACTGACCCAGTACGCCCGCGACGCGGACGGCAACCCGGTCCTGGTGCCGGACCTCGCAACGGATCTCGGCTCGCACAACGAGGACTACACCGAGTGGACCTTCACGATCCGTGACGACGCGACCTGGCAGGACGGCTCGCCCGTCACGCCCGCGGAGGTCGCCTTCGGGATCTGCCGCTCGCTCGACGTGGAGCAGTTCCCTGCCGGACCGGGCGCCCAGTACTCCCGCACCTACTTCGCCGGGGGGAGCGATTACGACGGCCCCTACACCGGGAACGACCCCGGCTGCGACGACTACGACGCCATCACCGTGGAAGGCCAGGACGTCACCATCGAGATGGAGCAGCCCTTCCCCGACATGGACTACTGGGGTGCCGTGATGGCGATGGGCCCCGCGCCGCTCGGCGACGCTGCGGATCCGATCGCCTACAGCCAGCAGCCGATGGCCACCGGCCCCTACCTGGTCGAGAGCTGGTCACCGGACGAGGAGCTGGTGCTGGTGCGCAACGACGCCTGGGACGCCCGCTCTGACCCGGCCCGCCACCAGTACCCCGACCGCTGGGTCTTCAAGTTCAACGCGGACCAGACCATGGTCGACGAGATGATGCTCTCCGGCACCTCCGAGAGCAGGACCTCGCTGGCCACGTCCCTCGGCCCCGGTCGCTACACCGAGGCCGACGCCGTGCTCGGTGAGCGCCTGGTGCAGCAGAGCTCCCCGTGCGTCACCACCCTGGCGCCCGACTACTCGAAGATCGAGGAGATCGAGGTCCGCAAGGCTCTTGCCTACGCCTATCCCTACGAGGACGTGTGGATCGCGGACGGTGAGGTCCCCGGCGTGACCCGCGACTATGCGAGCTCGGTGATGCCGCCGGGCATGGTCGGGCGGCACGTCTTCCAGGTGGACGGCGAGCAGATCACCTACGACCCGGCTCGCTCGCGCGCGCTGCTCTCCGACGCCGGCCACGGCGACGAGCCCTACCCGATCACGATGATCTACTACGAGCTCGACCCGCAGGCGCGGGACGCGCAGGACCAGATCACCAAGGGCCTCGAGGCCGGCGGCTTCGAGGTCAGGGCCTTCCCGGTGCAGGAATCTCCCTACAACACCTGGCTCAACCCCGACGACGAGCTCAACCAGCGGCTCAACGTCCGCGGTGTGAACTTCTGCCCGGCCTGGCCGGCCGGCGCGGCGCTGCTGCCGGCCCTGCTGGAGGGCGGCGCGGTCTTCAACACCGCCGGCTTCGACGAGCCCGAGGTGGACGAGGCGATGGACCGGCTCGCGACGCTCCCGATCGGGGAGCAGCCCGAGGCGTGGGGCGAGCTCGACGAGCAGGTCATGACCGACTACTTCCCGATCATCCCCACGGCCTACGTCAACAAGCTCTTCGTCTTCGGCGCCGACATCGGCAACCCCACGGGTGACGGCTCGATGGGCACCCCGAACTACAAGGACCTCTACGTCGTGCAGTGACTCTCGCGCCTTCTATAGGGTGTCCCGGTGACGACGGAGCAGGTGTGGATCATCGCGGCAGGCGCCGTGGCGCTCGTGGCGCTCGCCCTGTCGGCGCTCGCCCTGTCGGCACTCGCGCTCCGTCGCGCACGCCGCGCGGAGTCGCAGGCCGCGGCCCTCGCCGTACGCGTGGCGGTGCTGGAGTCGCCGGTCACTGCCGCGCCGCAGCCGGTGGTCGACGACGCCCCGGCCACCTTCGTGATCACCGGCATGGGCGCCGACGAGGCGCCGGCCGTCGAGGTGCCCGTCGCGCGACCGGTGGACGGGCGGCTGTTCGCCGACATCGTCGCGCGCGAGAGCGTCGTGATGGCCGCGTCGTGGACCCACGGCCTGCGTCGCGCCCTGTCCCCGGCGAGCCGCAACCGCATCCGTTTCGAGGTGCGCCAGGAGACCCGGCGCGCCACCCGGCAGCGCCGCGCCGAGACCAAGCAGGCGCTGCGCGAGTTCCGGGCGCGCGAGCGTGCGGACCTGGGGCGCGACCTGAACCGGGATGTCGGGGAGGACGTCGCCTGATGGGTCGCCCACTCTGGTTCGTGGCCGGGGCGGGAGTCGGCGTGTACGCCGCCGCCCGCGCCCGCCGTGCCGCCGAGGCGCTGACCGCCGACGGCCTGCGCGACCGCGTGCGCGGCTGGCAGGTCGGTGCCCGGCTCTTCGCCGAGGAGGTCCAGCAGGGCCGCGCCGAGCGGGAAACCGAGTTGCGCGAGCAGCTCGGCCTGCGGCCTCATGGCATCCCCGAGCTCACACGTGGTGGCGAGGCCCCTCCGGCTCGCACCTCACCCACCGATGCACCCAAGGAGAACGAGAACTGATGGACACCGCCGAGATCCGCCGCCGCTTCCTCGCGCACTTCGAGGCCGCCGGACACGCCGTGGTGCCCTCCGCCTCGCTGCTCGCCGACGACCCCAACCTGCTCTTCGTGCCGGCCGGCATGGTGCCCTTCAAGCCCTACTTCCTGGGCCAGGAGACGCCGCCGTGGCCGCGCGCCACCAGCGTCCAGAAGTGCGTGCGCACCCCCGACATCGAGGACGTCGGCAAGACCACCCGCCACGGCACGTTCTTCGAGATGTGCGGCAACTTCTCCTTCGGCGACTACTTCAAGGAAGGCGCCATCGAGCTCGCGTGGGAACTGCTGACCAAGTCGGTCGACGACGGCGGCTTCGGGCTCGACGAGTCGCGGCTCTATCCCTCGGTCCTCGTCGGCGACGAGGAGGCCATCGGCCACTGGATGAAGGCCACCGGGCTGCCGCGCGAGCGGATCGTCCAGCTGGGCAACAAGGAGAACTACTGGTCGATGGGCGTGCCCGGTCCCGGCGGGCCGTGCTCGGAGATCCTCTACGACCGCGGCCCCGAGTGGGGCCCGGACTTCGACGTCACGACCCTCGGCCCGGACATGCCCTTCGAGCTCGAGGACCGCCTGCTGGAGATCTGGAACCTGGTCTTCATGCAGGACGAGCTCTCCGCGGTGCGCTCGAAGGAGGACTTCGACGTCGCCGGCTCGCTGCCGAAGAAGAACATCGACACCGGCATGGGCCTGGACCGGGTCGCGTTCCTGCTCCAGGGCAAGAACAACATGTACGAGATCGACGTGATGTACCCCGTGATCGAGAAGGCCGAGCAGCTCACCGGCCGCCGCTACGGCGCCGACCCCGAGGACGACGTACGGTTCCGCGTCGTCGCCGACCACGTGCGCTCCTCGATGATGCTCATCGGCGACGGCGTCACCCCCGGCAACGACGGCCGCGGCTACGTCCTGCGCCGCCTGCTGCGTCGCGCGGTGCGCTCGATGCGCCTGCTCGGCTGCGAGGACCGGGTGCTCCCCGAGCTGATGCCGGTCTCGCGCGACCGGATGGGGGAGACCTACGACAACCTCATCAGCGACTGGCCGCGCATCTCGCAGGTGGCCTTCGCCGAGGAGGACGCCTTCCGCAAGACCCTCCAGGCCGGCACCCAGATCTTCGACGTCGCCGCCTCCGAGGTGAAGCAGACCGGCGGCTCCACGCTGTCCGGCGAGCGTGCCTTCGCCCTGCACGACACCTACGGCTTCCCGATCGACCTCACGCTGGAGATGGCGGCCGAGCAGGGCCTGCAGGTCGACGAGCAGGGCTTCCGCGGCCTGATGGCCGAGCAGCGCGAGCGGGCCAAGGCCGACGCGCGCGCCAAGAAGGGCGCCCACGGCGACACGGGCGTCTACCGCGGCGTCTTCGACGAGCACGGCCCCACCGAGTGGCTGGCCTACGAGACGCTCGAGACCGAGTCGCGCCCGCTGGCCCTCCTGAGCGGTGGCGCGTCCGTCCCGCGGCTGGCCGAGGGGGAGGTCGGCGAGCTCGTGCTCGACCGCACCCCCTTCTACGCCGAGTCCGGCGGCCAGGCCGCCGACGCCGGCACGATCGTCTTCGACGGCGGCCGCCTCGAGGTCCTCGACGTTCAGCGCCCGATCAAGGGCCTCGTCGTGCACCAGGTGCGGGTGCTCGAGGGAGAGCTCGAGGCCAGCCGCGAGGTGCACGCCCGCGTCGACCCGGAGTGGCGTACGGGCGCGCGCCAGGCGCACTCCGGCACCCACGTCGTGCACGCCGCCCTGCGCGAGGTGCTCGGCCCCACGGCGCTGCAGTCCGGCTCCTACAACCGCCCCGGCTACCTCCGCCTCGACTTCGGGTGGACCCAGGCGCTGACGCCCGCGCAGGTCCGCGACGTCGAGACGGTCTCGCAGCAGGCGCTGCGCGCCGACCTCGCGGTCGCGTGGGACTACATGACGCTCGAGCAGGCCAAGGAGTGGGGCGCGATCGCCCTCTTCGGCGAGACCTACGACAACACCAAGGTGCGCGTCGTCGAGATCGGCGGCCCCTGGTCGCGCGAGCTCTGCGGTGGCACGCACGTCGACCACTCCTCGCAGATCGGCACGGTCGTGGTGACCGGCGAGACCAGCGTCGGCTCGGGCAACCGCCGCATCGAGGCGCTGACCGGGGTCGAGGGCTTCGGCTACCTCGCCCGCGAGCGCGACGTGGTCGCCCAGCTCACCGGCCTGCTCAAGACGCAGCCCGACGACCTGGTCAGCCGCGTCCAGGGGCTCACCGAGCGCCTGAAGAACGCCGAGAAGGAGCTGGAGAAGGCGCGCCTGGCCCAGCTGCTCGGTGCCAGCGCCGACCTGGCCGCCGGTGCGACGCAGGTCGGCCCGGTCCGGCTGGTGGCCCACCGTGCCGACGGCGCGGGCGGCGGCGACGTACGCAACCTGGCGATGGACGTGCGTGGACGCCTGCCGCAGGGTGAGCCCGGCGTCGTGGTGATCATCGGACAGGCCGACGGCAAGGTGTCCGTGGTGGCCGCGACCAACGACGAGGCGCGTGCCCGTGGGCTCTCGGCCGGCGAGCTGGTCCGCGCTGTCGGCCCGCTGCTCGGTGGCAAGGGCGGCGGCAAGGACGACGTGGCGCAGGGCGGCGGCACCGACGCCTCCCGCATCGACGAGGCGCTCGCGCTCGTCGCGCGCGAGGTCGACTCGTTGGCGCAGGCCTGAGGGTGCGGTTCGGGGTGCGGCTCGGCATCGACCCGGGGGACGCCCGGATCGGGGTGGCGAGCAGCGACCCCTCCGGCTTCCTGGCGACGCCCGTCGAGACCGTGCGCGCCGGCAGGGGCGACGTACGCCGGATCGCGCAGCTCGTCACCGAGCTCGAGGCCGTCGAGGTCGTCATCGGCCTGCCCCGCTCGCTCAACGGCACGGAGGGTCCCGCGGCCGACAAGGCGCGCGACCTCGCCCGTCGGGTCGCGCGCCGAGTTGCACCCGTCCCTGTCAGACTGTGTGATGAACGCCTGACCACGGTCTCGGCCGAGTCGATCCTGCGCGAGCAGGGACGGCGTGGCGCCAAGCGACGCGCCGTGGTGGACCAGGCAGCAGCGGTGCTGATCCTGCAGACGGCGCTCGACACCGAGCGCATCGGCGGGCAGGCGCCTGGAGAGATCGTCGAGGTGACTGATGAGTGAGCACGAGTCCGAGCAGGACGTGCTGAGTGACGACGACTACGAGTACGTCCCGGGCGGGCGGCGCCGCAAGGGCCGTGGCGCGAAGGGGTGCATCGCGGTCCTCGTCGCGCTGGCAGTGCTCGTCGGAGGCTTCTACTTCGGCCTGACCAAGGGCGTCTCGTGGGTGGCCGACCAGTTCCAGGGCCCCGAGGACTACCCCGGCCCCGGCACCGGCTCGATCGAGTTCACCGTCAACGAGGGTGACGTGGTGGCCGAGATCGGTCGCAACCTCAAGGAGGAGGGCGTCACCGCCTCGGTGCAGGCGTTCATCGACGCCGCCGCGGGCGAGCCCGCCTCCAGCGGCATCCAGGTCGGCGACTACGAGCTCCAGAAGGAGATGAAGGCCGCCGACGCGCTCGAGGTCCTCATCGACCCGGACAACATGATCAGCTTCCCCACGGTGACCATCCCCGAGGGCCTGCGACTCGTCGACATCGTCTCGACGCTCGCCGAGAACACCGACATCCCCGAGGCCGCGTGGAACCGCGCCCTCCAGCAGCCCGACAAGCTCGGCCTGCCCGACTACGCCGAGGGCAACGCCGAGGGCTACCTCTTCCCGGCGACGTACGAGATCAAGCCCGGGCAGCGGCCGGTGCGGATCCTCAAGATGATGGTCGACCGCTGGCGCGAGGCCGCCGACCAGGCCGGCCTGGAGGAGAAGGCCGCCGAGCTCGGCAAGACCCCGGGCGAGCTGATGATCATCGCCTCGCTCATCGAGGCCGAGGGCCGCGGCGACGACATGCCCAAGATCGCGCGGGTCATCTACAACCGCCTCGACGGTCCCGGCGACAAGGGCGGCACCAACGGCACGCTCGGCATCGACGCCTCCAACGCCTACGGCCTCGGCCTGTCCGGCACCACGGCGCTGACCACCGAGCAGCTCGCGGTCGACACCCCCTACGACACCCGTCGCCGCGCGGGCCTGCCGCCCACGCCGATCGAGGCGCCGGGTGACGACGCCATCGAGGCGGCGGCCAACCCGGCTGACGGCCCCTGGTACTACTACGTGACGGTCAACCTGGAGACGGGCGAGACGAAGTTCTACGAGGACTACGACGACTTCCTCGTGGGTCGCGACGAGTACCGCGCCTACTGCGAGACCTCCGACCGGTGCTGAGGCCGGGGCCGAGGCAGAGGTGAGCGGCGGCTCTCCTGCGGGCCGGCGCTGCGGCGTGCTGGGCGACCCGATCGCCCACTCGCTCTCGCCGGTCCTGCACCGGGCGGCGTACGCCGAGCTCGGCCTGGACTGGTCCTACGACGCGCACCGGGTGCCGTCGGGCGGGCTGGGGTCCTTCCTCGCCGGGCTCGACGACACGTGGCGCGGCCTGTCGCTGACGATGCCGCTCAAGCGGGAGGCGGTGCCGCTGGTCGACCGGCTCACCGACCGCGCGCGGTGCGCGGGTGCGGTCAACACGCTCCTGCTCGAGCCGGGTGGCGAGCTCGTCGGGGACAACACCGACCTGCCCGGCGCGGCTGCCGCGGTCCGGGAGCGTACGTCGGACCCGCTGGCCTCCGCGGTCGTCCTGGGCGGGGGAGCCACGGCGGCCTCGGTCGGCCTGGCGCTCGCGGACCTCGGGGTGCGGACGATCGACCTGCTCGTGCGCGACGTCACGCGCGCCGGTGACACGGTCGAGGTGCTGCGCTCGCACGCCGCCGACGTCGACGTACGCACCGGGGTGCTGCACGCGTCGGAGGCGCTGGCGGCCGACATCGTGGTCTCCACGATCCCCGCGGCCGCGCAGGTGCCCGGGCTGCTGCACCGCGTCGCCGGGGTGCCGGTGGTCTTCGAGGCGCTCTACGACCCGTGGCCCACGCCGCTCGCTGCCGCCGCGCTCGCCTCGGGCCGGGTGCTCGTGGGCGGGCTGGACCTGCTGGTGCACCAGGCGGCGCTGCAGCACGAGCTCTTCACCGGCGGACCGGCTCCTCTGGACGTGATGCGGGAGGCCGGTCGCGCCGCCCTCGAGGCGCGGAGCCACGGGTGAGCGACGTCGTGCTGGCGGCCGTGCTCGCCGCGCTGGTCGCCGGGCTGGGCGGACTGCTGGTGCCGACGCTGATCGCCCGCGTGCCGGAGCCGAAGCCCAAGCCGGAGTCGGAGTCGGGACCCGAGGATTCTTCAGAGGCCGAGCCTCCGAAGACGGCGTACGCCGACATCGCCGCGCGGCCGGGGCTGGGGTGGCGCAGCGCTGCTGTCTCCGCGGCCACGGGTGCGCTGCTGGGCGCCGCGGTCGGCCTCGACTGGTCGCTGATGTGGCTGGTGCCGCTGACCCCGGTGGCGGTCGCGCTGTCGGTCGTCGACTGGCACACGCGGCTGCTGCCGCGCGTCGTCGTGGTGCCCGCGACCCTCGCCGCGCTCGTCGTGGTGACCGCGGTCGGGCTGGCCACCGACCAGCGCGAGGCGCTGGTGCGGGCGTTGTGGGCGATGGTCGCGGTGCGGTCGTTCTTCTGGGTGCTGTGGGCGGTGCGGTCCGCCGGCATGGGCTTCGGCGACGTCCGCCTCGGTGCGCCCGTCGGGCTGGTGCTCGGCTGGGTCGGCTGGGGAGCGGTGGCGATCGGCGTGTGGACCAGCTTCGTCGCCTTCGTCGTCCCCGCCCTCGCGCTTGCCCTCTGGCGACGCGACCGACTGATGCTCAAGAAGTCGTTCCCGTTCGGCCCGTTCATGGTGATCGGCGCGCTGGTGGGTCTCGTCTGGGGGACTGCGCTCGCTGGGCGCATCTGGGGCTGAGAGACTGGGGCCATGCTCCGATGGCTCACAGCAGGCGAGTCCCACGGTCCCTCGTTGGTGGCGATCCTCGAGGGGCTTCCCGCCCATGTCCGCGTCACGACCGACGACCTCGCCGACTCACTGGCCCGGCGCCGTCTCGGCTACGGCCGCGGCGCTCGGATGAAGTTCGAGCAGGACCAGATCCGCGTGCTGGGCGGCGTCCGGCACGGCGAGACCCAGGGCGGCCCGGTGGCCATCGAGGTGGGGAACACCGAGTGGCCGAAGTGGGAGAAGGTCATGTCGGCCGACCCGGTCGACCCGGTGGAGCTCGAGGCGCTGGCCCGCAACGCGCCGCTGACCCGCCCGCGCCCCGGTCACGCCGACCTCGCCGGGATGCAGAAGTACGACTTCGACGAGGCTCGCCCGATCCTCGAGCGGGCATCGGCTCGTGAGACCGCGGCGCGCGTCGCGCTTGGCCGGGTGGCCTCCAACTTCCTCGAGCAGGCCACCGGCGCGCGGATCGTCTCGCACGTGGTGTCCCTCGGCGGCGTCAAGGCGCCTGCGGGCGTCGTACCCGCTGCTGACGACGTCGAGCGGCTCGACGCCGACGAGGTCCGCTGCCTCGACACCGAGGCGAGCGCCGCGATGGTCGCCCGCATCGACCAGGCCCACAAGGACGGCGACACCCTCGGTGGCGTCGTCGAGGTCGTCGTCCACGGCCTGCCGCCGGGTCTCGGCTCGCACGTCCACTGGGACCGGCGCCTCGACTCCCGCCTCGCCGGTGCCCTGATGGGGATCCAGGCGATCAAGGGCGTCGAGGTCGGCGACGGCTTCGAGCTCGCCGACACCCCGGGCTCGCTCGCCCACGACGAGATCGTCCCGACCGACGAGGGCCTGCGCCGCACCACGGGTCGCGCCGGCGGCACCGAGGGCGGCATGACGACCGGTGAGGTGCTCCGCGTGCGCGCGGCGATGAAGCCGATCGCCACCGTGCCGAAGGCACTGGCGACCGTCGACGTCGCGACCGGAGAGGCAGCAGTCGCGCACCACCAGCGCTCAGACGTCTGCGCGGTCCCGGCCGCCGGAATCGTCGCCGAGGCGATGGTCGCGCTGGTGCTCGCCGACGCCGTCGTCGAGAAGTTCGGCGGCGACTCCGTGGCCGAGACGAAGCGCAACGTCGAGTCCTACCTCGACACCCTGCGGTTCCGCTGATGCCGCCCCGCGTGGTGCTGGTCGGGCCGATGGGTGCCGGCAAGACGACGGTGGCAGGCCTGCTCGGTGACGCCTGGGGCGTCCCAGTGCGTGATACCGACGCCGACATCGAGGCCACCACCGGTCGCGAGATCTCCGACATCTTCGTGGAGTCGGGGGAGGACGCCTTCCGTGAGCTCGAGGCGGCGGCGGTCGCCGCGGCGGTCGCCGAGCACGACGGCGTGCTGGCCCTCGGCGGCGGAGCGGTGCTGCGCGCGGAGACGCGCGACCTGCTCGCCGACGTGCCCGTGGTCTTCCTGCGCGTCGGGCTCTCCGACGCGGTCAAGCGAGTCGGCATCGGTGTGGGCCGCCCGCTCCTGCTCGGCAACGTCCGCTCGCGGATCAAGGTGCTGCTCGACGAGCGCACCCCGGTCTACGAGTCGGTCGCCACCCACGTCGTCGACACCGACGGCCGCACCCCCGACGCGGTCGCGGCCGCCATCCGGGAGCTGCTGGCATGAGCGACACGGTCATCCACGTCGGCGGCGCCTCGCCCTACGACGTCGTCATCGGCCACGGGATCACCGGTCGCCTGCCCTCGATCCTCGGCGACTCGGTCGAGCGCGTGGCCGTGCTCTACGCCGGCACGCTCGGGGCGTTGGTCGACCCGATCGTCGACGCCCTCGTCGAGCACTACGACGTCCTCGCGCTGGGGCTCCCGGAGGGGGAGCGCGCCAAGACCGCGCCCGTCGCCTCCGACTGCTGGGAGGCGCTCGGCGAGTCCGGCTTCACGCGCAGCGACGCCGTGGTGACGATCGGCGGCGGGGCGACCACCGACCTCGGCGGCTTCGTGGCCGCCTCCTGGCTGCGCGGCGTACGCGTCGTGCACGTGCCCACGACACTGCTCGCCATGGTCGACGCCGCCGTCGGCGGCAAGACCGGCATCAACACCGGCGCCGGCAAGAACCTCGTCGGCGCCTTCCACGAGCCCGCCGGCGTGCTCTGCGACCTGTCGCTGCTGGAGTCGCTGCCGCGCGAGGAGCTCGTCGCCGGCCTGGGCGAGGTCGTCAAGTGCGGCTTCATCGCCGACCCCGCGATCCTCGACCTCGTGGAGCGCACCGATCCCGCGGCGCTGACCCACGACTCGGCCGAGCTGCGCGAGCTCGTGGAGCGTGCGGTCCGCGTCAAGGTGGACGTCGTGGTCGACGACCTGAAGGAACAGGGCGGCTCGGACGGTCATCCCGGTCGCGAGGTGCTCAACTACGGCCACACCCTCGCGCACGCCATCGAGCGCACCAGCGACTACTCCGTACGCCACGGCGAGGCCGTAGCGATCGGCTGCGTGTTCGTCGCCGAGCTCGCCGCCCGGGCCGGATCCCTCGACCCGGCGCTGGTCGAGCGGCACCGCGCCGCGTTGTCGCGGGTCGGGCTGCCGACGACGTACGACGCCGCGTCCTTCGATGACCTGCACGCCGCGATGAAGGTCGACAAGAAGGCGCGGGGCTCGCAGCTGCGCTTCGTCGTGCTGGACGACCTCGCCTCCCCGCGGATCCTCGCGGGGCCCGGCGAGGACGACCTGCGGGCGGCGTACGCCGCGCTATCGTCCGCCGGGTGACGGACACCTCGGGGGACGACGACACGACGGTCAGCGAGTCTGGCGGCACCATGACCCGTCTCATCGGCGGCGCAGCCGCGATCCGGCCGGTCGACCTCGAGGTGCTCGAGTCGCACCGGCTGCCCGGCACCGAGGGTTGGCCGGACGCCGGGCAGGGCCCGTTCCTCGAGCCCGGGGATGTCGTGCTGTGGCGCTACGGCCACGGCATCGACCCGATGCGGGTGGTGCGCGACGACGCGCGCGGGCTGGTGGCGTGGCTCGCCGAGGGCACCGAGCAGGTCGCCATGGCGCCCGTCGACGGACGCTCGCTGCGCGAGGTCCCGCTGGCCGAGCGCTTCGGCGTCGAGCGCGGTCCGGTCTTGCGTCGCTGGAACGGCACTGGCGTGCTGCGGATCGCGCCGAGCGGCCGGCCCTGGTCGGTCTGGGTGTTCACCGAGGGCGACGGCACCTTCGCGGGGCACTACGTGAACCTCGAGCTCACCCACCGTCGCCGCGGCGACGTGACTGCGACGCGCGACCTGGTGCTCGACCTGTGGCTCGAGCCGTCCGGCGAGCTGTGGCTCAAGGACGCCGACGAGCTCGAGGCGGCGGTCGGCTCCGGCCACTGCTCGTCCGCGACGGCGGCCGAGGTGCACGCCGCCGCGGAGTGGGCCCGGGCCGAGCTGGTCGGCGGTGCCCACTGGGCGCTGGACGAGGAGTGGCGCTCGTGGCAGTCGCCCGCGGACTGGACCGTGCCTTCGCTCCCGGACACCGCGGACGTGCGAGCAGCGCGGAGCCGTACGCTCTCGTCATGACGCGTGTGCTCGTCCTCAACGGACCCAACCTGGGTCGTCTCGGCCGCCGGCAGCCGGAGATATACGGCTCGACCACCCACGCCGAGCTCGCCCACCAGTGCGTCGAGTGGGGACGTGCGCTCGGCCTCGAGGTCGAGGTGCGCCAGACCAACCACGAGGGCGAGCTGCTCGACTGGCTCAACGCCGCCGCCGACGACCTGACCCCGGTGGTGCTCAACGCGGGCGCGTGGACGCACTACTCGCTCGCACTCTGGGACGCCTGCGCGCAGCTGGAGGCACCCCTCGTCGAGGTCCACATCTCCGACCCCAAGCAACGTGCCGAGGAGTTCCGCCACACCTCGGTGGTCGAGCCCCACGCGGCGGTCACGATCGCGGGGCAGGGGATCGACGGCTACCGCCAGGCGCTGGAGCACCTCGCCGCCTCGTGACCCGCATGGCACGATCGGGGACGTGGACGCACCGGTCGAGGTCAGCGCGATGGCGATCAACGTGGTCATCCCCGAGGACCTGCGCTGGCGCGACACCCGCCGCGACGAGGAGTTCGAGCTCCAGTCGCTGACCATCCGGATGCTGCCGGACGGCTCGCTCGCCGCGAAGGCCTACGGCCGCCCCGTCGCCGGCGGTCGCGGCGCCTACGTCTCCTTCCCGGTCCCGGACCGGCCCGAGCTCGCGGGGCTCATCGCGGCTGCGGCCGACCAGGCCGGCCGGCGGTGGAGCGCGCACGGCTGACGCTGTGCTTGGATCGGCCGGTGCTGCCCTTCCGCCAGGTCGATGTGTTCAGCGCCGAGCCGTGGCTCGGCAACCCGCTCGCGGTCGTCCACGACGCCGACGGCGTGGATGATGCGCAGATGGCGCACTTCGCGCGCTGGACGAACCTGTCCGAGACGACGTTCCTCTGCGCGCCGACCGACGACCGCGCCGACTACCGGGTCCGGATCTGGACGCCCACCGGTGAGCTGCCGTTCGCCGGTCACCCGACGATCGGCAGCGCGCACGCCTGGCTCGAGGCCGGGGGAGTGCCGCAGGGCGAAGTCGTCGTGCAGGAGTGCGGCGCCGGCCTCGTCGACGTACGCCGCTCGCCGCGGCTCGGCTTCGCGGCACCCCCGCTGCGCCGCTCGGGGTCGGTGGACACCGATCTGCGCGCCCGGATCGTGCGCGCGCTCGACATCGCGGATGCTGACGTGCAGGACATGGCGTGGATCGACAACGGGCCCGGCTGGGTCGGCGTCGACCTCGGGACGGCGCAGTCCGTCCTCGACGTGGTGCCCGACATCGCCGCCTTCACCGACCTCAAGGTGACGGTCCTCGGACGCTGGGACGCCGCGCGAGCGGCGGACCTCGGCGCGGACGTCGAGGTGCGGGCGTTCTACGCCGACGGCCGTGACTTCGGTGAGGACCCGGTCACGGGCAGCGCCAACGCCGGCCTGGGCCAGTGGCTCACCGGCACCGGCGCGCTGCCGTCGGCGTACACCTCCCGCCAGGGCTCGGTGATCGGCCGCGAGGGCCGCGTGCGGATCGAGGCCGACGGCGACCAGGTCTGGGTCTCCGGGGACGCCGTCACGCGGGTCGTGGGCGAGGTCGACCTCGATTGAGCGTGTCCGCTCGGCGAACCTCGCCGCCCGGGTGAGGACAGGGAGCACCCGGGCGCCCATCATGGACCCATGACAGGTGGTGTCACCGAGCTGATGCTCCGCTCGCCGATCGTGCTGGCGGCGTCCGAGCCGCTGGACGAGGTGCGGAGGGTCTTCGACAGCTCCCACGTGCACATGGTGCTGCTCACCGGCACGGGGCGCGTCGGCGAGCGGCTCCTCGGCACCCTCGTGCGCGACGACCTGCCGCCCGCCGGGTCCGGGTCCGACGCACCGGGCTCGGCTCTCGCGCACGCGCGGGTCGAGGGCCGCACGGTGAACGCCTCACGGGCGTCGGAGGACGCACGGCGGGCGATGCAGGCTGCGGGTGAGAGGCGGCTCGCCGTCGTGGACGACGACGGGCGGCTGCTCGGCCTGCTGTGCCTCAAGCGGAGCGGGGACGGCTTCTGCACCGACTCCGGCGTGGCGTCACGCCGTGCGGCGCGCCTGGTGCGCTGAGGGCGGAGCTCGCCGTCCTGGCGGGACTCACGACCCGGGCAGGGCACCCCTGACCGCGTCCGCCACCCTGGCGAGGGCTCCTCGCCCGTCCCCGCCGCCGGCCCAGACCGGATCCTGGGGCATCGGACCCATGGCGTCCGACTGCTCGGGACCGGTCGACGCGGGCACGAGCGAGCGCCGCAGCGCCTCGTCCACCCCCACGAGCACGTGACCGTCGGGGAGCAGCGCCAGGAAGGCGTCGTCGGCTGCGACCATGTCGTGCTGCAGGCTCTCCACCAGCGCTCCGACGGTGGGACGTGGCACATCGGTGAGGCTGCCCACCAACGTCCCGACGAGTGCTGTCGGGAGCAGCGGCACGGTGAGCTGCGTGCGGTCGAGACCCGCGTGCGCCGTGTACCTCTCGAGGAGCTCGCCGTAGCGCAGGCGGGCCGGTCCGCCGACGTCGAAGTGCCGTGAGGGCCCGGTGTGGTCGAGTGCTCCGACGAGGGCCTCCAGCGCGTCCACGACCGCCACCGGCTGCACCAGTGAGTCCATCCACCGGGGGACGGTGTGCACGGGCATCCGTTCGCTGACCTGACGGATGATCTCGAACGACGTCGACCCGCTGCCGATGAGCACGGCTGCGCGCAGCACGACGACCGTGTCGGCTGCGCCCTCGAGGATCTGCTCCACCTCCCGGCGGGAGGTGATGTGCTCCGACAGCTCGTCGTCCGGGACATCGGGGACGATGCCGGAGAGGTAGACGACCCGGTCCACCGCTGCCGCGCGCGCCGCAGCGGCGACGTTGCGGGCCGCCTTGCGGTCGGTCTCGGCGAAGTCGTCGCCACCCATCCCGTGGATGAGGTAGTAGACCGCGTCGACGTCCTGGCAGGCGGCTGCGACCTGCTCGGGATCGAGCACGTCCATCACCACGGTCTCGACGCGACCTGCCCACCACGGGGCGTCGCGCCCCGGGTCACTGGTGGTCGTGCGGACCGTGTGACCTCGGTCGAGGAGCAGGGGCACGAGGCGTCCGCCGACGTAGCCGGTGGCTCCCGTGACGAGGATCCTCACAGAGAGGACAGCCAGTCGTCGATCGGCACGTCGCCCTTGCCGAAGACGAGCGTCGTGCGCGAGGCACGGTCGTCGGCCAGCACGGCGGCCGCGACCTGGGCGACCAGCTCACGCGGCGACTCGTCGCCGTCGCGCGAGCTCGCGGCCGGGTTGACGCGTCCGTCGGCCGGGTCGTCGGTGAGCGCGCCGGGGCCCAGGACCGTCCACCCGAGCTCGGTGCCGCGCAGGTGCTCGTCGGCGGCGATCTTGGCGTCCTGGTAGCGACGGAACGAGTCGTCCTCGGGCACGAGGTGCTCGACCGACGCGCCGGAGAAGGACACCATCACGTAGCGCTTCACGCCGGCGGCGACCGCAGCGTCCATCGAGCGGATCGCGGCGTCACGGTCCACGGCGTCGGTGCGCTCGGGGCTGCCGCCACCGGCGCCGGCGGACCAGACGACGCCGTCCTGGCCGGACAGCAGCTCAGTGAGGGCTGCGGTGTCAGCGTCCTCGAGCGAGGAGACGACCGCGGTCGCACCGGTGGCCTCGACGTCGGAGACGTGGTCGGGGTTGCGGATGACCGAGGTGACCTCGTGTCCGGCCTCGACGAGCAGGGGAGCGAGCAGGAGGGCCACCTTGCCGTGGCCGCCGAAGATCGTGATGCGCATGGTGGCGACGCTAGCGCGGCTACGGTGAGCCGGTGCAGACCTCGACCCACGGCCTCACCCTTGGTGAGCGTGAGGTGCGCAAGGTGTTCGTCGCCGACCACCAGCTCCAGGCCGAGCGGGAGTGGGCCTGCCTCACGCTCCTCGCCGAGCACGCGCCCGGCCTCGCACCGCGGCCCCTGCGCCGCGAGGACGGTGGGACGCCGGTCATCGTGATGGAGCGGATCCCCGGCGACCCGCTCGCGCCACGACCGCTGACGCCCGTCCAGACGCAGGCGCTCGGCGCCGCGCTGCGCCGGCTGTACGACGTACCGGTGCAGGCGGTGACGGATGCGGGCATCGGCCCGCGGAGGTACGGCGCTGCCGAGCACCCGCGGGTCCTGGTCGAGTGGCTGGCGGACGACCACGACCTCCGGGAGTGCCGCGACCCGGGGCTGGTGGCCGATGCGCTCGACGCCGCACGGGCGTTCGTCGCCGACCCGCCGGTGCCGGAGCCGCGGCTCACCGCGCTCGGGATCGCCGACCTCAACCCGGCCAACGTGCTCTGGGACGGGCGCGACGTACGGCTCGTCGACTTCGAGGACGGCGGCCTCAGCGACCCGGCGTACGAGCTCGCCGACCACGTCGAGCACCTCGGCAGCCGCCTGCCGGGGGTGTACGACGCCCGCGCACTGGCCGACGCGGTCGGGATCGACGCCGAGGACCGCGAGCGGATGGGGGCCTACCGCCCGCTCTTCGCCGCGTTCTGGCTGGCGATGCTCCTCCCGGGCAACGGCGGGTGGCGGCGCAACCCACCGGGCACGACGGAGGCGCAGGCCGAGCATTTCATGGCTCTCGTCGGCCACCACTAGACTGGCGCGTCGGCGCCGACCGCCCAGCGGAGGGTGCCTACTCATCTTTGACAACTCGACGGAGGCGGAACACAGCATGGCAAGCACCAACGACCTCAAGAACGGCATGGTCCTCAAGATCGAGGGCCAGCTCTGGGCCGTCGTCGAGTTCCAGCACGTGAAGCCCGGCAAGGGCCCGGCCTTCGTGCGCACCAAGCTCCGCAACGTGGAGTCGGGCAAGAACGTCGACAAGACCTTCAACGCCGGCACCAAGGTCGAGACGGCCAACGTCGACAAGCGGACCATGCAGTACCTCTACAACGACGGCTCGTCCTACGTCTTCATGGACACCAGCACCTACGAGCAGCTCGAGGTCGCGCCCGAGATCGTGGGCGACGCCAAGAACTTCATGCTGGAGAACCAGGAGGCGATCGTCGCCACCAACGAGGGCCGCGTGCTCTTCATCGAGCTGCCGGCCTCGGTCGAGCTGCTCATCGCCGAGACCGAGCCGGGCCTGCAGGGCGACCGCTCCACCGGCGGCACCAAGCCCGCCACGCTCGAGACCGGCCACCAGATCGCCGTGCCGCTCTTCATCACCTCCGGCGAGAAGGTCAAGGTCGACACCCGCGACTCGTCCTACCTCGGCCGCGTCAAGGGCTGAGCGCACCACGTGGCTGCCCGTTCGAAGGCGCGCAAGCGCGCGCTGGACATCCTGTTCGCCTCCGAGCTCCGCTCCGAGGACCCCGTCGTCGCGCTCGAGCGCGCCATCGAGGCCGGTGAGGGCCCGACCAACGCCTACACCGGCACGCTGGTGCGTGGCGTGGTCGAGCACCTCGAGCGCATCGACGAGGTGCTGAGCACCTACAGCAAGGGCTGGACCCTCGCGCGGATGCCCGCGGTCGACCGCAACGTGCTGCGCATCGGCGTCTACGAGCTGCTGTGGGGCGACGCCGACGTCCCCGACACCGTCGCGGTGAGCGAGGCGCTGCACCTCGTGCAGGACCTCTCCACCGACGACTCGCCGGCCTTCGTCAACGGCCTGCTCGGCTCGATCCAGCGCGACCGCTCCACCCTGGTCTGACCCACCCCACCCCCACGGGCGACACCGCTCGCGGTCCCGTCCCCGGCGGGTCTAGGTTGGCGTCATGAACGCCGCCGCAGACACCGCCGACTCCGTGCACCGCAGCGGCTGGCTCGACCACGCGATCCGCGCCGGCCTCGTGGCGTACGGCGTCGTCCACCTGCTGGTCGCCCTCCTCGCCGTGCAGCTCGCCTTCGGCGGGAAGCAGGAGGACGCGTCCAACAGCGGCGCCCTGCACTACCTCGCCGAGCAGCCGTTCGGCGAGGTGCTGGTGTGGGGGGTCGCGGTCGGGATGCTCCTCCTGGTCGTCTGGCGGCTCCTGGAGTTCGCCTTCGGCTACCCGGAGGAGTCCGACGACACGAAGCGCTGGCGCAAGCGGGCGACGTCGCTCGGCAAGGCGGTCATCTACGGCGCGCTGGGCTGGAGCGCGGTCAAGGTGGCCATCGGCGACGGGTCCAAGGGTGGCACCGACGGCACGACGGCCAAGATCATGCAGCTGCCCGGCGGTCAGCTGATCGTCGGCGCGATCGGCCTGGCGATCATCGGCTACGGCATCTCGCTCATCGTCCGCGGCTGGACCGAGAAGTTCCGCGAGCACCTCGACGCACAGGGGCAGTCCGGCCAGGACGGCTCGGCCTACGTCACGCTCGGCAAGGTCGGCTACATCGCCAAGGGCGTGGCTCTCGGCGTCATCGGCGGCCTCTTCGGATACGCCGCGATCACCCATCGCGCCAAGGAGTCCGGCGGTCTCGACCAGGCGCTGCAGACCGTGCTCGAGCAGCCCTTCGGTCCGGTCATGCTGACGGCCATCGGCCTCGGCATCGGGGCGTACGGCCTGTTCTGCTTCGCGCGCGCCAGGCACCTCTCGCGCTGAGGTCGTCCGCTCTCAGCGGGGCGGGGCCGACGCGACCGCGAGTGCGGTGGTGACCATGTGGTCGCGGACCTGCTGGGCGGTGACCCGGCTGATGCGGGGTACGCCGGGCGCGTCCTCGGACACGAGCATGGCCACGCGGCCGAGCTGGAGGGTCCCGAGGCCGCTGGCGTAGAGCATGTTGGCCAGCAGCCGCGGGTCGTCGACGCGGAAGTCGCCGCTGGCGGCCCCGGCCTCGATGGTGCGGGTCAGCACCGACAGGCAGCCGTTGATCGCCTGGCCGAGGCGGAACATCGCGCTCTCGCTGACCTCCTCGAGGAGGTCGCCGCCGGGGCGCCGCATGATCGCCTGCGCGCAGTCGACGAAGGCGGGGTGGGCCAGGCCGTAGTCGACGAATGCCTCCACCAGCGCCTCGAGCTGGGCGCGGGGCTCGTCCGTCGAGGCGGCGCCCTGCTCGAGCGCGACGCGCAGCTCGTCGAGGTACTCCACCAGCGTGAGGCTGAAGAGCTCCTCCTTGCCGGTGAAGTGGCGGTAGATGATGGCCCGGTTGATGCCGACGGCCTTGGCGATGTCCTCGATCTGGGCGTCGCGGACGCCTCGCTCGTCGAAGAGACCGCGGGTCGCGGAGATGATCTCGGCCTCGCGCACCCGGCGCCGCGCCGCAGCGGTGCCGCTGCGTCCGGTGGTCGGCGGGGCGGACGGCTCGGAGGTCATGGGGGTCAGTCTAGGGAGCGGGGTGACTGCGCCCTCCCGGGCACGCGTCAGGTGGCGATGTGGGCGCGGACCTGCTCGATCGTGTCCGCCTCGGTCGCTGCCTTGTCGTCGCGGTAGCGGATCACCCGTGCGAAGCGGAGCGCGACGCCACCGGGGTAACGGGTGGAGCGCTGGAGGCCGTCGAAGGCGATCTCGACGACCTGCTCGGGCCGGACGTGGACGACGTAGGAGCTGCGGTCGACCGGTGAGGTGGCCAGCTCGGTGAAGCGCTCGGTCTGCCAGGCGAGCATCTCGTCGGTCATGCCCTTGAAGGTCTTGCCCAGCATCACGAACCCGGACGGCGTGGAGTCGTCGCGGGCACCCAGGTGGATGTTGGAGAGCCAGCCCTCGCGCCGCCCCGACCCCCACTCGACCGCCAGCACGACGAGGTCGAGGGTGTGGACCGGCTTGACCTTCACCCAGGCCGAGCCGCGACGCCCGGCGGCGTACGGCGCCGACAGGTCCTTGAGCACGACGCCCTCGTGGCCCGCGGCGACGGTCTCCGTGGCGAAGGCGTCGGCCTCGCCGGGGTCGGAGGTGACGAGGCGGCGCACGCGGTGCTGCTCGGGCACCAGCGCGTCGAGGGCGGCGAGGCGCTCGTGCCCGGGGGAGTCGAGCAGGTCGCGGCCGTCGACGTGGAGCAGGTCGAAGAAGTGCGGGGTGACGGCGACGCCGGTGTCCTGGGCGGTGCGGCTCGCGGTGTCCTGGAAGGCCATCGGCCGCCCGTCGTCGGTCAGCGCGAGCGCCTCGCCGTCGAGGACGAAGCGCTCGGCGGGCAGCGACCGGGCGACCTCGACGACCTCGGGCAGCCGTCCCGTTATGTCGTCGAGGCTGCGGGTCACCACGACCACGTCGTCGCCGTCGCGGTGCACCTGGATGCGGATGCCGTCGAGCTTGGCGTCGATCGCGACCTCGGTGGTGCCGTCGGGGGAGAGGCCGGCCATCGCCGCGGCGACGTCGGGGGCGCTGGAGGCGAGCATCGGCATGATCGGTCGCCCCACCTCCAGGCCGATCTCGGCCAGGGCCTCCTCGCCCGCGAACGCCGCCCCGGCCGCTGCGACCGTGCTGCCGGCGAGCATCGCGGCGCGGCGTACGGCTGTGAGCGGGACGCCGGCGACCTGCGCGACCGCCTCCTGGGTGACGGCGTCGAGTGCGCCCTGACGGACGTTGCCGGTGACGACGGCGCGCAGCCATGCCTGCTCCGGCGCGGTGGCGCGCCCGAAGAGCGCGGTGACCGCGTCGCGTCTGGCCTGCTGGGAGCCCGGCCCGGCGAGGGTCGACATCGCCTCGAAGGCCTCGTGCACCTCGAGCACGGACAGCGACGGCTCGTCGGCCGGCGTCGGGAGGTCGGTGAGGCCCCGGTGTCCCAGACCCGTACGCCGCTGGCGCAGCGCACCGCCGAGGTAGGACACGACCACCTCGAGCTCGGCAGGCTCCACGCGGGCGAGCGTCTCGGCGAGGGCAGCGACCTTGGCCTTGCGGGAACGGGTGGCAGCCACCGACGTGGACGTGGCGACGAGCTCGGCGAGCAGCATGGACCCATCCTGCCGCCCGGCACCGACAGTCCGGTGCCTCCCAACGGGCAGGATGGGGGCGTGACCGACCCTGAGCTCTACGTCCCGCGCTTCAACGTGATGGACCCCGACGACGTACGCCCCTTCGTCTCGGCGGTCGCGACTGCGCAGCTTGTCACCGTCGGCGCCGACGGCCTGCCCGATGCGACTTTCCTCCCGGTGCTGTGGGAGGGCGACCGGCTCGTCGGCCACCTGGCCCGCGCGAACGCCCACTGGCGGCGCATCGTGGACGGCTCGCCGGCGCTGGCGATCGTGACGGGGCCGGACACCTACGTCTCGCCGAGCTGGTATGCCACGAAGGCCGAGCACGGCAAGGTCGTCCCGACGTGGAACTACTCCGTGGTCCACCTGCGCGGCAGCGTCGTCGTGCACGACGACCCCGCGTGGGTGCGCGACCTGGTGACCCGGTTGACCGACCACCACGAGCAGCCGCGCGTCGAGCCGTGGGCGGTCAGCGACGCCCCGGACGACTACGTCACGAAGAACCTGCGTCCAATCGTCGGCGTCGAGCTCGTCGTCTCATCGGTCGAGGCGAAGGCGAAGCTCAGCCAGAACCGCTCCGACGAGGACCGCGCCGGCGTCGCCCGCGGACTGGCTGCGGACGGGCGGGACCCGTCGGGACTGGTCGAGCAGTGAAGCCGGGCCGCGTCCGCGAACGCTTCACCGGCCGGATCGCCGGGGTGGGCAGCACCAGCGGTGTCTGCGTCGTCGTCGGTCGTTGGGACGACTCGCCCTGGGGCGCCTTCGCCGACGTGATGGTCGAGGACGCCTCCGGGCATCGGGTGCTCCTGGCTCCGGACGAGCGGGTGCGCGACTTCGTGACCGCGACCTACTCCTTCGACGAGCACGTCATCGAGCCGGTTTCTGTGGAGGACACCGCCGACGGCTGGCAGGTGTCGACCCCGTCGCTCTCGCTGCGCCTGGAGGTCGGAGGCCGTACGCCGCTGGGCGCGGCGCTCGGCCTCGTGCCTGCACGTGTCGCGACGGCGCCCGCGTGGTGCACGGTGATCGATCCTGTCGCGCGCGTGGTGATGCGTGGGGTGCGGACGCGGGGGACGGCCGGCAACAACCGGAGGGAGTGGTACGGCGCGACTTCGGTGCGGGCCGTCGTTGGAATTGCGGGGGAGTGGCGTGGCGCTGGTCTCGGGTCGCTTGCACCCGTGGACCCGCCGTGCCGGTTCGGGTTCTCGTCGACGCCTGCCCGGCCGTCGGTGACCTCTGTGGTGACGACGGTCGAGCGGTAGGGCAGTTCGCCGCCTGCCGGCGCGCCCTGAAACGGCCCCAACTGACAAGTTGTACGGCGGCATGTGTCGTGTGGGCGGATGGCGTGAGCCCACAGCCGCCGACGCAAATCCATGATTCGGCACAGGCGGATCGCAACGCTCGAGACTGAACTTCTAAACCTCGATGGCCAGCAGGTCTGAGAGCGCGGCGTCCACCTCGGCGGTGTAGGAGGGCTCGAAGCCGAACAGCCCGAAGTGACCGGCGATGCTGTGCAGCATTCTGAGTTCGGCGCCCGGGATCATCTCCTGCTCGGGGATGCAGTCGCGGGGTGGGAAGAACATGTCCTGCTCGATCGGCATCACGAACGTCTTGGCGGTGATGCTGCCGAGCGCAGCTGCGAGGTCCCCGTTGGTGTTGCGCGCCACGTCCCCGCGTTGCCACTTCCAGCCCATCGACAGCAGCGCGTTGGGGTCCATCATGCCGAAGATGAGCGCGGTGAAGTTCTGCTGGAACTCCTCGAACGTCTCCCACCCGACGCCTTCCACCAAGGGAGTGATGTCCCTCCAGAACTCCGTCTTCCAGAAGTCCGTGGTCAGTCCCATGACCGCCCAGATGTCGGCATGGCGCCGCAACCCAGCAGCCACGTCGGTATTCGCGGCGTACTCCCCACCGTTCCAGGCAGGATCTGACGTGATCGCGTCCATCAAGGTCTGGGTGTAGAGGAAGTCGTGCGGCAGGTTCTGGGCCGTACCTGCGATGGGAGCTGCACGCAGCACCTTGTCGGGGAACCGAACCGCCCACTCGTAGGTCTGCTGAGCGCCCATGGAACCGCCCACTACAAGCGCAAGTCGTTCGATGCCGAAGTGTTCGCGCAGCAGTTGCTCCTGTGCGCGGACGTCGTCGCCGATGCGCACATGAGGGAACTTCGACATCGCGATCGATGGGTCCTCGGTGTTGTGCGGTGAAGTCGAAAGGCCATTGCCGATCTGATTGATGACCGCGATGAAGTACTTGTCGGGGTCCAGGGCCCGCCCCGAACCGATGTAGACCTGCTCCCAGGTGGCATGGGTCCCTGAGAACCACGTCGGAATGCAGATTGCGTTGGACTTGTCCTCGTTGAGGGTGCCGTACGTCGCCACAGCCAACCGAAGATCCTCGATCACCCCACCCTCTTCCAACTCGAAGCGGCCGATCGAGATCAGCTCGTAGGCTCCCTGGCCCTCGGGTGTGTAGAAGTCGTTCTGCAGCGGCATGAGATTCTCCTTGTAGTCAGGTGCCAAGCCGACGGGCCGGTCGCGTCCAAGATCGCGGTGATGAAGGGGCCGCCGCGTGACCCAATTGCACTGTAGGCAGTGCGCGCGCCAGGTGCTAGGCCCTCCTCCTCGGTGTGGGGTCGGTGATGCCCGGCGGCCGCGAGGCGATACCTATTGAGGGGCCATGGGCGCCAAGAGCTCTCGCGGGTTGGTGAGTGGGGTCTCGTCACATGGTGCGTCAAACCGCCGCTTGTCGGGGACAACCGGATCTGGTACCCCTCTGTGTCAAGGAGCGGCTGGAGTGAGGGTCTTCCGACCGGCTGGTCGTCGGCGTAGCGTCGGCTGCGCGGGTCCGGGAAGTGGCTGATCCGAAGTGTCGATGAGCGGGTGCGAGTCGGCCGCGCTGGATTGAAGAGTCGCCCCGCAGTGCCCTCCCGGACCCGCTCCATCCCGCAGCTGGGCGTCCGCGACGAGCTGGCGGTAGACGACGTCGGACAGACGTCGCTTGAGGCACCGCAGTGCTTCCATCGGGGTCTTGCCCGCGGCGAGCTTGCGCCGGTAGTAGGCGCGGCCCTCGGTGTCGTGGCGGATCTGCACGACCGCGGCGACGTGAAGGACGTGGTTCATCCGCCGGTTCCCAGCCCGCGACAAGCGGTGGCGGGTCTGCTCCCCCGAGGAGGCGTCCAGGGGTGCGGTCCCGGTCCAGGACGCAAACCGGTTGCGGTCGGCGAACCGGGCCACGTCACCGACGTCGGCCAGGACCCGCGCAGCGCCGGCTGGTCCGACGCCGTAGAGGTCCATCAACGTTGAACCGCGTTCGACGACTGCTGCCTTCAGTTCGGCCTTGATCTTCTTCAGCTTCGCGTCGACCGCGACCAGGTCGGTGATCTCCTCGGCTGCCATCCGACGGCGGGTCTTGCCGGCGATGTCTCGGGGCCGCACTGTTGCGAGCATGGTCTTGGCCTGGGTGGCTGACAGGTCGCGTTTGCGCTGGCCAGGCAGCAGTTCGCTCAGTAGACGTTGCAGCCGGTTGACGGTCTGGACCCGTTGGTGGGCGAGCTCGTCGCGGCGGTCGGTGAGCATCCGCAGCGCTTCGAGCTCACCGTCATCGGCCACCACCCGCAACCCTTCGGTGCGCACGGCGACAGCCGCGATGGAGTGGGCGTCCAGCGCGTCGGTCTTACGGTTGTGGCCGGTGTCGAAGAGCCGCACCCGCGCCGCGAGCTTCGCTGGGACGTCGACCACGTGTTCGCCGGCGGCGACCAGACGTTGGGCCAGCGGCCGGCCGACGCCGTTGGCTCCCTCGACAGCCCAGAGGCGCTCAGGCCACTGCTTCACATACCGGCGCATTTCGGCGTAACCGGTGTTGGTGGTGTCGAACCGACCTGTGCCGAGCAGCTGCTCGTGGGTGTCGACGACCTCGTTCGTCACCGACATCTTGTGGGGATCGACCCCGATGATCACGCCCTTCTTCGTGTTGCTCATCTGCTCACCTCGTCTTGTGGCTGGTGCCAATGGACGACGAGGTGGGCATTGCTACTACGAGCTGGGCAAACCCCTCTGGAGCCACTCCTCGTCACGGTGGTCGGCAGGTCGCAGTCCAGATGAGAGCCACACCGCAGATGGTGGGCAGCCGATAAGAGAGCGTCCCGCCGATCACCTAGATCGAAGTCTGGCCAGACCCCGATCCTGCGGGAAGTCTCTTAGTAGCCGAGATGCGGATGGTCCTCAGCCCAGTTGCCTCGTAGTCGGCTACTTCGTAACACCCCGCGTCATGTGGCGGATCGCTTTAACGTCCCGACGCTCCAGCACGACCGAAGCCCGCGTGTCGGTAGCGCTGAAGGCTTCATCGGACTGCAACGATCCCGGTGCGGCGAAACTCGTGGCACCAACCGACGGTTAGTCCACTAAAGCCGCAGACCATCTGAACTTCGGCAAAGAAGGACCACTACGCATGGGTTGGCTCAGATCTGCATTCGCGACGCTCGTAGCCGTCTTCGCTGCGGTCACCGGAACCGTCGTAACACCCTCGAACTCCTGTGATGCGCCATCGGCACGTTGCGGGCACTCACGAGGAGCAACCGTGCTCATGGACACGCGGACCGGTGAGGTCCTGAGTCGGTACTTGACTGGAACGAGCAAAGCCGTCTACATCCGCATGGACACGAGGACGGGCGAGGTTCTGCGGTAGGTAGGTCACGAGTAACGCGTCACCCGCCACACCGCGAACATCAGGCTTCCGGCGAAGACTCGGCGCACTGGGCGATCGGTGGGCCAACTTCGGATGCGTGTCCTGACTTGCCGCGTTGAGGGCGGCTACGCTCGCCCGGATCGGCCGCGATGTGGCAGGCCGTGGGTGCCTGGGCATAGCGCTGTCTACTCGTTGACCGTGGACGGACCAGCGGTCGCGGACTCGGTCGCGGCCGGGGCCTGCGGCCAGTAACTAGGCACGGTGATGGTGTCGAAGATGTCCGCAGCGTCGGACCGCCAGCGCACTTCGGTGGCGAGGACGTACAGGGTGCGGTTGTCGTAGGACCAGGCCGTCATGACGGGGCTACTGGCTGTGCATCGACCCGAATACGTGCTGGTGCCCGGCGTGTCGTGCGTAACCTCGACGAACTGCGGGTCGTCGGCTTGGCAGGTACTCATCAGGTCGGCTACGACGTCCAGTCCGTTCTCCAGCGCCGTCTGCGGGTCATTCGCGACGGCCATGAGGACGGGGCAACTGGTGCCGGGTTCGGTGGCATCGCCGACGCATACCTGGCTCACAGATGGCCGGTTGAGAACCGCCCAGCCGGGCGGAAGGTCGAACTCTGCTCCGTTGAGGTTCTCCGCGTTGAACGGGACGTCGGTGGCTACCTGATCGGGATTGCGATTGTTTATGGGTCCAACCACGGCATAGACGATGGCGATGGACACCAAGGCGGCGGCAGCGCCTGAGGCACGGCGGACCCGTGTGCGCCGGTTGCCACGTGCGCGGACCTCGTGCGGAGTGAGCAGGTCGTGCTCCCAGCGCGTGTCGCGGGCACTCTCTAGCAGGTCAAGATCGTTCATGTGGTTGCCCCTCCTAGAGCAAACGCTTCACGCAGCGCATCGCGGCCCCGAGAGAGGTGGGACTTGACCGTCCCTTCGGGCATACCAAGGAGCGCCGAGACATCCCGCACAGGCATGTCCTCGAAGTAGTGCAGGACCAGGACATCGCGTTGCGCTGGGGTCAACTTGGCCAACGCTTGGTGCAGGTGCAGTAACTCATCCGGCGGGCGGATGTGCTCGCGTGACCTCGCCTCCAGGCCCAGCCGCGCTGCGGCTTCTCGCAGGGTGCGCCGCCAATCCCGAATGGCTAGCCTCCACGCCACCGTGGTCACCCACCCCACCGGATCGTCATTCTCCAACCGATCCCACCTGCGCCAGGCCCGCACGAATGCTTCCTGCACGGAGTCCTCCGCACGTGTGGCGTCGCCTGTGCGCAGGTAGATGTTGCGCACCAGTCTCGGGGCCCGCGCGGCGTAGAAGGCATCGAAACTCTCTGAGTTGCTCATATCCCTCCTGCCGTTGGTAGACCCTCTGCCCACTTATAGCCCCACGGGGGCCGCCCAGGTTGCAATCAGCATCAACAATGAAGCCAGCATCACCGCCGGTTCCGTGTGGCGCGAGACGTCCGGATCTGCCGCGACGAGTGCGTCTTATCGCTGCTGAAGGGCTGCGATCGCACGTCACCTCGCGGTGAGGGCTCGCACCGACGCACCCGCTCAGCACGGCGGAGGTCCGTGGAGTCATGCCCGCCGTCCGCACGCTCCCGGGACGGTCGCTGGCGCGTGAGGTGTAGCCCACATCTCGTCCCGACATGCGCGTAGCGCCAAGGGGTACGGGGGAGCAGCACTCAGGCTCGAGACAACGGGCCGGCACGTTCGAGAACCACCGGAGACACGCATGTCGACCATCCCCACGCCCCCGCTCCACCCGACCGACTGCTCTGGCACGGTGGACCGGTGACCCCGGTGTACGTCCGCTCGATCGGACACCTGATGGGCATGGTCAGCGCGGCGGTGCTCCACGCGGCGACGTCGGTGCTCCCGGCAGGCCGCCGGAGTCTCTGATGTTCCTCTTCTTCAGCAACCGCCTCGGCTGTGCCGGCTCGCTGCTCGTCTCGCTGGCCATCACCGCGCTCGTGCTGCTGATCTTCTTCGTCCTTTGACGGCTGGGCGGCCTCAGTCGTCAAGGCCCCGCATCGTCTCCACGAGCGCGTCGCGGGCGAGCAGGTGCGGGGGAGGAGGCAGCTCCTCGAGTCCGAACCACTTCATGCCGTCGTGCTCCTCCGGAGCGACGTTCGCCGGCGTCCCGTGCCAGTCGCGCACCAGCCAGGCGCTCAGGACGGCGGGCTCGCCTGCGGAGCCCACGCTCAGGCGGCACAGGTGGGACGCAGACGACGTGTCGACCCGGACACCCAGCTCCTCGTGCAGCTCGCGGGCGAGCGCCTCGAGCTCTGACTCGCCGGCCTCGACGAGGCCCCCGGGCAGGTCCCACACGTCGGGATTGGCATGCTTGTCCGGCCGACGGTGGACGAGCAGGACCTGGCCCTTCCGGACCAGCGCTCCCACGACGACTTCAGGCACCGGACCACCCAAGCACAGACAGCCCGCGAACGAATTACACGATTGATCTTCACTCATCGGCGTGGCGGCCTTGACTTCTGGCCCATACGATCACTCAGTGCAACAACTGCCTCACGAGTCACAGCCGTCACAGAGCGCCCCCGCAGGACGGGCCGCGCTCGCCTCCGTCGTACGCCGTGCCAGCCGCACTGCCGGCCTGCTCACGGCGCTGGTGGCGCTCCTCGTGGTGGCCCTCCCGACGACCACCGCGAAGATCAACCTGGTCACGTCGACGTACCTCTGCTCCGGCTACGCCGGGTGCCAGGACGCCGGCTACGGGCACGCGGGCTACCGCCAGGCGTCGTCGACGATGTTCTGGCGGATGTACGCCGGGCACAACTGCACCAACTACGTCGCCTACCGGCTGATCCAGTCCGGCATGCCCGACGTCCGCCCCTGGTCGGGCAGCGGCAACGCCTCGAACTGGGGCGTGGCGATGGCTCCCATCACCGACCAGACCCCGACCGTCGGGTCCGTCGCCTGGTACAAGCCGAACGTGACTCCGGCTGGCGGGAGCGGGCACGTCGCCTACGTCGAGCAGGTCATCTCCGACACCGAGATCATCGTCTCGGAGGACTACTGGGGCGGCGACTTCTACTGGCGCCGCATCACCAAGACCGGCGGCGGCTGGCCCTCGGGCTTCATCCACTTCAACGACCGCGTGGTCGCACCGACCACGGCTCCTGCCATCGTCGGGTCCCCGGCGGTCGGCGCACCGCTCGAGGTCGCGACCGGCGCGTGGACGCCCACGCCCAGCAGCGTCGCCATCCGGTGGCTCGCCGACGGTGCGGCCATCCCCGGCGCCACCACCCCGTCCTACGTGCCCACGCCCGACGTGAAGGGCAAGACCCTCACTGCCGAGGTGACCGCCGAGCTGAGCGGCTACACCGCCGGCCGGGCGAGCCTCGCGACCGCTCCCGTCGCACCGGGCGTCTTCCAGCCCACGGCGCAGCCGACGATCCAGGGTGTGCCGGAGGTCGGCCAGACGCTGAGCCTGACGCCCCCGTCGTGGGCGCCGCAGCCCAAGAAGGTCGCGACGCAGTGGTACGCCAACGGTGCACCCCTCGACGGCGCCACTGGGGCCTCGCTCGTCCTCACCCGTGACCACATCGACAAGCGCATCAGCGCGCGCACCATCGCCAGCGCGAGCGGCTACAAAAAGTCGCGGGCCACCGCGGTCGAGACCGGTCCGGTCCTCGCCAAGCCGGTGCAGATCACCAGCCCGTCCCGCGTGAAGGGGACGGCGACCGTCGGCAGCAAGCTCACCGTCCGTGCCGGGAGCGTCAAGCCCACCGACGCGACGGCCACCTACAGATGGCTCCGGGACGGCGTGCGCATCGCGAAGACGACGAGGCCGACCTACACGGTCCGCAAGGCCGACGTCGGTCGCAACCTGTCGGTCGAGATCACCCTGTCGCGACGCAACTTCCGCAGCACCACCGAGACCGTCGCCGTGCCGATGGTCACGACGACCCCCACCCTCAAGGTGCGCGCCGACGCCTCGCGCAAGCGTGTCGCCGTGGACGTCCGCGTGCGCGCCGTGGGTGCGCCCCGCCTCGACGGCACGATGACCGTCAGCGTGGGCAAGCGCACCGTGGAGGTCCAGGTCGTCGCAGGCAAGGCACGCGCCGTGCTGCGCGGGCTCCGTCCCGGCACGAAGCCGGTGGTCGTGCGCTACGCCGGGACCGAGGTCGTACGAGCAGCCGTCGACCGCTCCACCGTCACGGTGCCGAAGCGTCGCTGACCTCGCTGGACCCGGGCCCCGCCAGGTCCGTGTCTAGGCTGGATCCATGCGATACCGACTGCTGGGCAAGAGTGGCTGTGCTGTCTCCGAGCTGTGCCTCGGCACGATGACGTTCGGCGCCGAGACCGACGAGGCGGGCTCCCACGAGCAGCTCGACCTGTTCGTCGAGGCCGGCGGCACGCTCGTCGACACGGCTGATGTCTACTCCGCCGGGGTGTCGGAGGAGATCATCGGTCGCTGGCTCGCCGACCGCCCCGCCGACGTCACCGAGTCCGTCGTGCTCGCCACGAAGGGCAGGTTCGCCACCGACTCCCGCCCCAACGGCAACGGGCTGTCCGCGCGGCACCTCACCCGCGCGCTCGACGCGTCGCTCGGCCGCCTCGGGGTGGACACGGTCGACCTCTACCAGGTCCATGCCTTCGACCCGCACACGCCGATGGAGGAGACACTCCGCACGCTCGACGGGTTCGTCCGGGCCGGCAAGATCCGCTACTACGGCCTGTCCAACTTCACCGGCTGGCAGCTCACCAAGGCGGTGCTGACCGCCCGCGCCCTCGGCCTGCGCGAGCCGGTGACGCTCCAGCCGCAGTACAGCCTGATCGTCCGCGAGATCGAGTGGGAGGTCGTGCCGGCCGCTCTCGACGCCGGGATGGGCCTGCTGCCCTGGAGCCCGCTGGGCGGCGGCTGGCTGTCGGGGAAGTACACCCGCGACCAGCGCCCCACCGGCGAGACCCGGCTGGGGGAGGACCCGGGCCGCGGGATGGAGGCGTACGACCGTCGCGGCAGCGACCGCACCTGGCGGATCATCGACGCCGTCGAGCGTGTCTCCACCGATCGTGGCATCTCGATGGCCGAGGTCGCGCTCGCGTGGGTCAACAACCGCCCGGCCGTGGTGTCCACGATCCTCGGCGCGCGCACGACCGAGCAGCTCGCCGCCAACCTGAAGGCCGCTGACCTGGAGCTCACGGTTGAGGAGCAGGCGAGCCTCGACGAGGCCAGCGACCTCGCCGCGACCGACTACCCCTACGGCGAGCTCGGCATCGAGCAGCGCAGCCGCGAGCTCGCCGGCGGCTGATCCGCCCATTCCCGATCGCGACGGTGTGACTCCTCACCCCGTCGGGCCCTTGTGATGCCCGAGCACGACCGTACGTTCGGACAGGGGAGCACGCCCGTCCCCGCCCCGTTCGAGAGGAGTCACCATGAGCGACTACCAGGTCGTCAACCCGTCCACCGGTGAGGTCGAGAAGGAGTTCCCCACCGCCACCGACGCCGAGGTGCAGGACGCGCTCGCGCGCAGCCACGCGGCGTACGGCGAGTGGCGCACCACCACCCTGGACGAGCGCGCGACGATCCTGCGCAAGGTCGCCGACCTCTACGACGAGCGCGCCGACGAGCTCGCGGCGATCATCGCCCGCGAGATGGGCAAGCCGCTCCGCGAGGGCAAGGGCGAGCTCAAGCTCGTCTCCTCGATCTTCCGCTACTACGCCGACCAAGGCGCCGCGCTGCTGGCCGACACCCCGCTGGACCCCGCCATGGGCGGCAACGCGGTCGTGCGCAAGGAAGCGATCGGCCCGCTGCTCGGGATCATGCCGTGGAACTTCCCCTACTACCAGGTGGCCCGCTTCGCCGCGCCCAACCTGATGGTCGGCAACACCATCCTGCTCAAGCACGCGCCCCAGTGCCCCGAGTCGGCGCTCGCGATCGTGCAGGTCTTCGCCGACGCCGGACTGCCGGCCGACGCCTACATCAACCTCTTCGCCACCAACGACCAGTCGGCCGACATGATCGCCGACCCGCGCGTGGTGGGCGTCTCGGTCACCGGCTCCGAGCGGGCCGGCTCCGCCGTCGCCGAGGTCGCCGGTCGCCACCTCAAGAAGGTCGTCCTCGAGCTCGGCGGCTCCGACCCCTTCATCCTGCTCGACGCCGACGACCTCGGCGCCGCGGTGAAGTCCGCCGTCCGCGGCCGGATGGGCAACGCCGGCCAGGCGTGCAACGGCGCCAAGCGGATGATCGTCGTGGACGGGCTGTACGACGACTTCGTCGAGCAGTTCACCGCCGCGATGTCCGGTCTGAAGCCCGGCGACCCCTTCGACACCACCACCGGATTTGGTCCGCTGTCGTCGGAGCAGGCCGCGTCGAACCTGCTCGAGCAGGTCGAGGACGCCGTCTCGAAGGGCGCGACGCTCCGCACCGGCGGCAAGCGCCTCGACCGTCCGGGCGCCTTCGTCGAGGCCACCGTGCTCACCGACGTCACCCCCGAGATGCGCGCCTACAGCGAGGAGCTCTTCGGTCCCGCGGCCGTCGTCTACCGAGTCAAGGACGCTGCCGAGGCCGTCGCGCTGGCCAACGACTCGTCCTTCGGGCTGGGCGGGGTGGTCTGGAGCTCCGACACCGAGCAGGCGCAGCAGGTCGCCGACCAGCTCGACACCGGCATGGTGTGGATCAACAGCGCCCAGGGCTCGGCCGCCGACCTCCCGTTCGGCGGCACGAAGCGCTCCGGCGTCGGTCGTGAGCTCGGCCCCTACGGCATCGACGAGTTCGTCAACAAGAAGCTGATCTACACACCCGCTCGCTGAGCACGGGTTGACCGGGGTCGCGCTGCGTGAGGTCACTCACACGGCGCGACCCCGGCAGCCGTGGACGGGCAAGGTCGATTCGACACTCGCGCGCGCACCGTGTTCTGGTGGAGCCACCGCAGCCGCCCCCTCGACGACGAGGCGCCTCCCTTCGCGAGGCGAGCGCTGGCCGTGGTCCCGGCGCCCGAGACGGCGCCGTGTCCGAGCGCCCCGGAGGCGTACCCCCGATCATGTGAGGTCCGAAGCACGTGCGTGCCACCACCACACCTGCCCTGTTCGCCCGCTCCCGCGGCGTCGCCGCCACCATCGCCGCGTCCGCGCTCGCGCTGACCCTCGTCCCCGGCAGCGCGTCCGCCGCCTCGAGTGCTGAGCCGGTCGACGTACGCCTCAAGGTCGCCGACGCGGCCCCCGTCGAGGTCGCCTTCACGCCCCGGGCGTGGCCCGGCGAGCTCCTCGAGGCCTACGGCGTCCCCGCCGACGGCAACGACCTGGTCGACGTCGTGCGCGACGGCCGCGAGGTCTCGGGCAAGCGCAAGCGCCTGCGCCAGGGTGACGTCGTACGCGTCACCGACGTGGTCAAGGAGCGCAAGACCAAGCGCACCAAGGTCCGTCGCGGCACCGTCGAGGTCTTCACCACGAAGCTGAAGCCCGGCGTCCGCAAGGTCGTGCGCGAGGGCCGTCCCGGTGTCCGCAAGGTCGTCGCGATGAAGACGCTGCACAACGGCGAGCCGGTGAAGTACCGCGTGGTGAAGAAGAAGATGCTCCGCGACCCGCGTCCGCGCCGCGTCCTCGTCGGGCGCAAGGCGTACGCCGTCGCCGGCGCCGACGGCCTCAACTGGGGCGCGCTGGCCAACTGCGAGTCGGGTGGCAACCCGCGTGCGGTGAACCCGGCCGGCTACTACGGGCTCTACCAGTTCGACCTCGGCACGTGGCGCAGCGTGGGCGGCTCCGGCCTCCCGACCGCCGCGTCGGCCGGCGAGCAGACCTTCCGCGCGAAGCTGCTCTACAAGCAGCGCGGCCGCTCGCCGTGGCCCACCTGCGGTCGGCTCCTCTGACCCGGACCGATCACTCGGCGCCGGGGAATCCCTGCTGGCGCCACGCCTCGTAGGTCACCACGGCTGCGGAGTTCGACAGGTTGAGTGACCTGCGGCCCGCCAGCATCGGGATCCGGAGCCGATCGGTGACCCGGGGGTGCGCCAGCACCTCGTCCGGGAGTCCGGTCGGCTCCGGCCCGAAGAGCAGCACGTCGCCGGGCTCGAAGGCCACGTCGGTGTGCCAGCGCGTCGCGTGCGCGGTGAACGCGAAGACCCGCGAGCCCGCCAGCGCCTCGCTCGCGAGCGCCGTGTCGAGGTCGGGATGGACCACCACCGACGCGAGGTCGTGGTAGTCCAGCCCGGCGCGCCTGAGCTGCGGCTCGGACAGGTCGAAGCCCAGCGGCTCGACCAGGTGCAGGGTCGCTCCGGTCCCGGCCACCATGCGGATCGCGTTGCCCGTGTTGGGCGGGATCCGGGGCTCGAGGAACATCACGTGGAACACGGCGTCAACCTAGCCGCCGACCCGGTGGCCGGGCGGCCGGGGGAGTGGTCCACACTTGTCACCTGTGGGCTCGCAAGGGCCGGTCCTGCGGACGTGGTGTAGTTGCAGCACGGCTCCCTTCCAGGGAGATGGTCGAGGTTCAAATCCTCGCGTCCGCTCCACTTCTTCCTCCTCAGCAGGCCGCGCCTAGGCTCGGGGCATGACTGAGCAGACGATGGCGGGCCGTACGGTCCTGGTGACCGGGGCGAGCGACGGGATCGGCGCCGAGGCGGCACGCGTGCTGGCGGCGCGGGGCGCGACGGTGCACGTCACCGGCCGCTCCCTCGACAAGCTGCGGCCGGTCGCGCAGGCCGTCGGCACCGAGCCCCTGATCGCCGACTTCTCCCGCCTCGACGACGTACGCCGCTTGGCCGAGCAGGTCACCGAGCGCGTCGGCACGCTGGACGTGCTGATGAACAACGCCGGCGGCACCTTCTCCCCGTCGCGCCTGACCGCGGACGGCCACGAGCCGAACTTCCAGGTCAACCACCTCGCGCCCTTCCTGCTCACCAACCTCCTCCACCCGAAGCTCGCCGCCGCAGGTGGCTCTCTCGTGGTGAACACCTCCAGCATCGCCAACCTGCTGGGCAAGGTCGTGCTCGACGACCTCGACTACGAGCACCGCAAGGCGCGCGAGTTCCCGGCCTACGGCACCGGCAAGCTGATGAACATCGTCTTCACCCGTGGTGCGTCGGCCCGCTGGTCCGGCGACGGCATCGTCTCGGTCGCCGTCCACCCCGGGCCGGTGGGGAGCTCCTTCGGTCGCGACTCGCGGGTCGTCGGGCTGCTCTACCGCACGCCGCTGAAGCGCTTCGCCACGATCAGCGTCCCCGAGGGTGCGGCGCCGCTGGTCGCGCTCGCCGAGCGCGGGGCCGACCGGGACCTCGACGGCCGCTACTTCAGCCGCTTCACCCCCGACGGTCGGGAGAACAAGCAGGCGAGCGACCGCGCGATCATCGACGGGCTGTGGGAGCGGTCCGCCGCACTCGCCGGGCTCGGCTGAGCCCCGCCCTCAGAGCGCGCGGGCGCGCAGCATCCGCAGCACCAGCTCGGAGCGCTCGGTGAGCGAGCCGACCACGACCGGCGCCGCCTCGGCGGCCGCCACCTCGCGGGCCCGCGCGACCCACGCCTCGTCGACGGCGTACACCGGGAAGAGGCTGGCGGTCAGGGCGAGGCCCGGGATCATCCCGCCCTCGTGCAGGGTCGGGACGGCCTCGAGGTAACGCGCGGCGTAGGGCGCCAGCACGTCGTCCTGGCCGGGGCGCCAGAACGCGGCCGCCACGGTGCGCGCGGCCTGGATGGGCACGGTGCGCCCCACCACGGCGGTCCACGCCTCCTCCTTGGCCTCGGCCGACGGCGAGCTGGCGCGTACGGCGAGGGCGCGGACCCACGCGTCGGGGTCGGGGTCCCGCTCCTGCAGCGCCTGCACGGCGTCGGCGTCCACCTCGCCGAGCTCGGCCCGGCGCTCGAGGACGTACCACTGCAGGTCGAGGTCGTCGCCGGCCAGCTCGCGCACGGCGGCGAGGTCGTCCGCGCCGGTCGCGGTGCCCGCCAGCGCGCGCAGGGCCGCCTGCCGGGACACTCCGGCATCGACCATCTGGCGCGCGGTGGCGGCGACCTGCGCCTCGAGGCCGGCGCGCTCGGACTCCGGTGCCCATCCCTGGGCGGCGTAGAGGGCGAGCTCGAGGCAGGGCTCAGCCACCGTCTCGACGGTCTCGACCCGGAGCACGTCGGTGAGCGCGCCCACCGCCTCGGCCGCCGTGGCGGCGCCGTTGCAGAGCATGTCCCACACGGTGGCCATCGCCACGGCCCGGGCCAGGGTCGTGGGCAGGCCGGAGGGGTGGCTGACCAGCACCTCGCGCCCGGCGGCGTCGGGTCGGGTGGTGGCGAAGGTGGTGTCGTCGTGGTTGACGAGGTAGAGGTCGGCGTCGGGCAGGCCCTCGACCGGGGTGCGCTCGACCGCCACCTCCACGCGGACCGAGCCGACCTCCTCGAGCGTCTCCCCGGAGCGGCGGTAGGCGCCCACGCCCACCACCTGCGGGTGCGGTGTACCGTGCGCGCCGAGCGCGGTGAGCACGAGCCCGTCGTCGGTCTGCTCGATGCCGAGCCGGTCGACACCGGCGGTCTCCAGCCAGGCCGTACGCCACGGCTGGAGGTCGCGGCCGCTGGCCCGCTCGAGCGCCCCGACGAGGTCGTCGAGGGTGGTGTTGCCCCACGCGTGCTCGGCGAAGTAGGCACTCATGCCGACGCAGAAGGTGTCCTCGCCGACGAAGTGCATGAGCTGCTTGAGCACCGCCGCGCCCTTGGGATAGGTGATGGAGTCGAAGATCGACTCCGCGTCCGCGACGGTCGGCACGGGCTGGCGGATCGGGTGCGAGGCCGGGCCCTGGTCGGCGAGGTAGGCGTTGAGCTTGTCGCCGACGAGGTTGTTGGCGGCGGTGTCGCCGTAGGTGGTGGCGCGCTCGGCGGCCCACATGCAGGCGAACTCGGCGAAGGCCTCGTTGAGCCAGAGGTCGTCCCACCAGCGCATCGTGACGATGTTGCCGAACCACATGTGCGCCATCTCGTGCAGCAGCACGTTGGCGAACACCTGCCACTCGGCGGTGGTGGGCTCGTGGCGGCGCAGGATGCTGTCGGACCACGTGACGCAGCCGTAGTTCTCCATCGCCCCGCCGAACTCGGGCAGGAACACCTGGTCGTAGGACCGCTGGGGGAAGGGCATGCCGAAGCGGTCACCGAAGAACTCCAGACCCTGCGCGGTGAGGGTGAAGAGCTGCTCGGCGTCGCGCTCCAGCGCCGAGGCGAGCGTCTGGCGGGCGTAGAGGCCGAGGTCGTAGCCACCGGCGTCCTGTCGCACCTCGACGAACGGCCCGCCCACCACGACCGGGTTGTACGTCGACAGCGCCGGGGTCGGCTCGAACGTCCATCGCCGGCCACCGTCGACGTCCTCGACCAGCGGGTCGCCGGAGTTGCTCACGACGGTCCACGCGGCCGGCGCGGTGACGGTGAAGGCGTGCGGCGCCTTGAGGTCGGGCTGGTCGAAGCAGGCCCAGACGTAGCGCGCCTCGTCGGGCTCGAACGAGGTCCACAGGTAGACGTTGTCGTCGCCGGGGTCGACCGCGCGGTGGACACCGCGACCGTGCTGGGTGTCGCGCTGGACGGTGGCGATGACCAGCTCGTTGTCCTCGGCGAGCCCGTCGAGTCCGATCCGGCCCTCCTGCGGCTCGGGCAGCGGCTGGCCGTTGAGCGTGGCCGACTCGACCTCGGCGCAGCAGTCGACGAACGTCGACGCGCCCGCGGTGGCCGTGAAGCGGATCGTGCTGACCGCGCGGAAGTCAGGGCCCTCGACCAGGCCGGTGAGGTCGATCGCGATGTCGTAGGAGGTGACCGACAGGAGGGCCGCGCGCTCGACGGCCTCCTCCTGCCGAAGGCTGCGGACGGGCACGGGGTGGTCCTCACTCGAGGGCGGGCGGTGCGTACGACGCCCGAGGCGAGCGACGTGTGCAGCCTAGGCCGACACCGCCCGGCACGCGCAGGGCCGCGACCTGATTGCCCCCAATTGGGTGGGCGGACGCAGCCGGCGCCTCACTGCCCGATGCGCGTGCGGACCTCGTACAGCTCGGGGAAGAACGTGAGCGAGAGCGCGCGGCGGAGGAAGTCCACGCCCGACGACCCACCGGTGCCGACCTTGTGCCCGATCACCCGCTGCACGACCTGGAGGTGGCGGAAGCGCCACTGCTGGAAGGCGTCCTCGATGTCGACGAGCTCCTCGCAGGTCTCGTAGACGCCCCAGTGCTCGGCGGGCGCGGCGTAGACAGAGGCGAAGACCTCGACGAGGTCGGGGTCGGTCGTGTGCGGCTGCGTCCAGTCACGGTCCAGCAGCCGCTGCGGGACGGCGTACCCCTGCCTGGCCAGGTGGGCGAGGAACTCGTCGTAGAGCGACGGCTCGTGCAGCAGCTCGTCGAGCGCGGCGCGCGCGCCCTCGTCGTGGGAGAAGACGTCGACCATGTCGGCGTTCTTGTTGCCGAGCAGGAACTCGACCTCGCGGTACTGCGCGGACTGGAAGCCCGAGCTGGTGGCGAGGAACGGGCGGATCTCGGCGTACTCGCTCGGGGTCAGCGTCGCCAGCACCGACCACTGGTCGGTGAGCGTGTGCTGGATGTGCTTGATCCGCGCCATCCGCTTGAGGGCGGGGGACAGGTCGTCGGAGCGCAGCAAGGCGCGGGCCGAGCGCAACTCGTGGATCATCAGCTTGAGCCACAGCTCGCTGGTCTGGTGCTGCACGATGAAGAGCAGCTCGTCGTGCTGCTGGGGGTCCGACAGGGGCTGCTGGGCGGAGAGCAGGACGTCGAGCCGCAGGTAGTCGCCGTAGGACATCGAGCGCGAGAAGTCCTTCTCGATGCCGTCCTCGAGGTCGCGCCTGTTCGGTGATTCACCCATGGGCGGCAACCTATCCTTCGTCGCGGTCGGTGGCCTCGTCTACCGTCGACGCCATGCCCCCCGCCGAGCCCGAGCGCACCCGCACCTGGGTGCCGGACTGGCCGTGCTCTCCTGCGCAGGTGCTGCGACCGCAGCGTCGCGGCGCGGGCGACCCGACCCAGCGCCACGAGGACTCGGGACGGGTCTGGCGCGCCATGCGTACGCCGACCGGGCTGGCGACGCTGGCGATCCTGCCGCGCCCCTCGACGGGCGACGTCCTCGGCCGGGCGTGGGGACCGGGCGCCGACTGGGCGCTCGAGTCGATGCCGGGCCTGCTCGGCGCCGACGACGACCCGACCGGGTTCGAGGCGCACCACCACCCCGAGGTCGCAGCCGGCTGGCGCAGCCACCAGCACTGGCGCATCGGCCGCACCGGCCTGGTCATGGAGTCGCTGGTGCCGTCGATCCTCGAGCAGAAGGTGACCGGCAAGCAGGCCTTCGGCTCCTTCCGCGAGCTCGTACGCCGCCACGGCGAGCCCGCGCCGGGCCCCGTCGCGGCCCTGCGGCTGATGGTGCAGCCGACGCCGGCGACGATCGCCGCGATCCCGTCGTGGGAGTGGCTGCGGCTCGGCGTCCAGCCCGCCCAGTCCCGCACCCTCGTCACTGCGTGCCGGCTCTCGTCGTCGCTGGAGCGGATCACCGAGGTGTCGGTCGAGGAGGCCGACAAGCGGCTGCGCTCCGTGCGCGGCATCGGCGTGTGGACCAGCGCGGAGGTGCGTCAGCGGGCTCTCGGCGACCCCGACGCGGTGAGCTTCGGTGACTACCACCTCGCCAACTGGATCGGCTGGACGCTCGTGGGCCACGACATCACCGACGACGAGATGGCCGAGCTCCTCGAGCCCTACCGCCCCCACCGCGGCCGGGCGGCTGCGATGGCGATGGCCGGCGGTCAGCAACGACCCCGCCGCGGGCCGCGGATGAGCGTCCCGACGCACCTGCCGACGAGGTGAGGCGGAGTGCGGTCATCTTGGTGCGTTTGCCGCACCACGGTGACCGCACAGTCGTCCTGGCGTGGGCGTCCCGGACCTCGTGGCCCCAGATGGCTACCTCAATGTGCGACCACCTGCACCAGCAGCACGTCGGAGACTCATCGACCATGCTCGACCTGCACAAGTCGAGTTCACGTTCCGCATGCCCATCGACCGGAGGACGATCGTGCCCATCTTCCACACGCTGAGCCGACGGGAGGCCCAGTCCTACCTGGACCAGTTCCTGGCAGAGATGCCGGCCGGTGCAGCGCGGTTGGCGGAGACTCTCCAGGACCAGGGCGCCGACTCCGCTCTCGTCAGCGACTTCGCCCCCTCATCCCTCAGCAACGTCTGGGTTGCGGTCGCGCCCTTGTTCTCTTGGCAGGACCTCTATCAACCTGCGAATCCTCCGGAGCGCTGGTCGCCGGCGGCCCCGGTGGAAGGCCTCGGTGACCTGAGCGCGCTGCCGTCGTGGTTCACCACCTCGACGGGCTACGGGCTGGAACACTTCTCTCCGCACACTCTGTGGCTCATCGACGGCGTGGCGCGACACCTCGGCAACGTGCTCGCCCACACCAACGGATGGGTGTGGAAAGTCGGAAGCGGTCGATCCGGAGACGTGTTCCACAACCAGCCCGTCATCGCGGGGCCCCTGAACGAGCACAGCCCCCTGATGTCAACGGCCGTCATCGTGAGTCGTCACCTCAAGGGCGGCGAAGGTCGGGACACGCTGCTGGAGACCTACGAGAACTGGGTCGATCCGCCGCCAGTCGCATAGGCCGGCCCAGCGGCCCACGACCGGAAGGTTGCGGCATCCGGGGGTGCCAACAGGGACACACCTGTTCAGAGCAGCGGGCGCAGCGGCGCCAGGAAGCTCTCGGTGAACTTCCTGTTGAGGTCGCGCGCCTCCCACTCGTGGAGCGTGAGCTCGAGGCAGTTGCCCTCGTCGGTGAGGAAGACCCGCTCCATCACCGCGGCGAAGTCCGGGTCGATGACCTCGATGTTGATCTCGTAGTTGCCCTGCAGGCTGAGCCGGTCGATGTTGGCCGTGCCGACCGTGGCCCAGCTGCCGTCGATGGTGGCGGTCTTGGCGTGCACCATCGCGTCCTTGAAGCGCAGGATGCGCGCACCCGACGCGAGGAGCTGGCCGTAGTAGCCGCGCGAGATCCAGTCCGCCACGATGTGGTTGGACTTCAGCGGCAGCAGGATGCGTACGTCGACCCCGCGGCGCGCCGCGTCGGTCAGCGCGTCGACGAAGTCCTGGTCGGGCAGGAAGTAGGCGGTGGTCAGCCAGATGTTGCGGCTGGCGCGGTTGATCGCCTCGAGGTACATGCTGCGGATCGGGAAGTTCCACTGCCGCGGGCTGTTGCGGTGGATGCGGATCTGCGGGTCCCAGTGCGAGGCCGTCTCCAGCAGGAGCGGGCGCTCGCTGCGGCGCAGGCGGTGCCGGCGGTTGAGGTTCCAGAAGTCGGCGAAGGCACGCTTGAGGTCCCACACGCCCGGGCCGGTGATCCGCACGTGCGTGTCGCGCCACTCGGTGGCGTACGCCGAGCCGATGTTGTAGCCGCCGAGGAAGGCGACCTCCTCGTCGACGACCAGCATCTTGCGGTGGTTGCGGCCGTAGTGGCGCAGGTCCCAGAAGCGCAGGCCGGCGGTCCAGACGGGGTAGCGCAGCACCTTCAGCGAGGGGGAGAACCGCTTGAAGGCGGGGGAGACGACCATGTTGGCGAAGCCGTCGTAGATGCAGTGGACGTCGACGCCCCGGTCAGCGGCGGCGGTGAGGGCGGTCTTGAACTTCCACCCGATCTCGTCGCCCTTCCAGATGTAGGTCTCGAAGAGGATCTGCTTCTTCGCCCCGTCGATCGCGGCGAGCATGTCGTCGTAGAGGTCGCGCCCGAAGGTGTAGGTCGTGATGAGCCCGTCGCCGACCGGCACCGTCTCCGGGCCGGTCACGGGGAACGGCTTCGGCTTCTTGCCGCGGCGGCGGTAGGAGTCGACCAGCGACAGCGCGACGGCCAGCCCGACCTGCAGTCCGAGGAGGCCGAGCAGGGTCCGCCGCGCGGTGGTCAACAAGCGGGCGACGGTCACGCGGACAATCTAGCCACGGAGTCCACTCCAGCACCTGCACGACGCGGTCGGCACGGTGAAGCCATGCGTCCGGGTGGTCACCCTCGACCGATGGCGCTGAGCCGCTGGGTCAGCGCTTCTTCGGGAAGAGCGGAGCATCCATCCGGGCCGCGGCCCGGGGGGAGAGCAGTACGGCGACGTTGAGCCCGGCGAGCGCAAGCCACATCACGCCGATCCACCGGTCGCCGGCTGACAGCGACCACACGCCGAGCAGGGCCCACCCGCAGGACACGAAGATCGTCCACTGGCGCCGGGTGGCGCCCGCCGCCTCGTCCTTCGGGTCCTCCATGGCTCCAGCCTAGGGCTCAGGCCAGCCCGAGAGCGGCGTATCGCGCCACGTCGCACGGCTGGTCCGAGAAGACCCGGAAGAGCGCTGCCCGCAGCATCGCCTGCCGCCGGACACCGGCCCGCCAGTCGTCGAGCGCGTCGTCGGGGGCGCCGAACCAGAGCACGGCGTCGAGGACGCAGACCGCTTCCGCCCACAGCGGCGAGCGCCACGCGGGGGACAGGTCGATGACGAACGGGGTGAGCGACGCGTCGAGGAGCAGGTTGCCGGCGAGGTCCGCGTGGACGAGCTGCTCGCGGCCGAGGTCGGTGGCATCCAGTCCGGCGACCAGCGCAGCGACGAGGTCGTGGTGTCCCGGCTCGGGTCGCAGGCCGGTTGCCCGGAGCGCCGCGTCGCCGTCGTGGGCCAGGCGCTCGGCGACCGCCCACTGGTCGGTGCGGGCGTCGAGGTCGTCCGGTCGCTCCGCCACCGCGACGGCCAGACGCGCGTGGAGGAGGTGGGCGGTGGCCCGCAGCGTTGCGAGGTCGTGGCACGGCATCGTGCCGGGCTCGAAGCGGGTGGCTGCCCAGCCGTCGATGACGATCCTCCCGTCGCGGGCTGGGACGGGCAGGGCCAGTCGGAGCGAGCGTGGGAACTCCTGGTCGAGCCGGACCGCGAGTCGCGCCTGGGCGAACGCCAGCCAGCCGAGCTGGGTCGCGTCACGGTCGGGGGAGAGCACGAGGTCCCCGGCCCGCCAGCTGGTGCCCTGCCCACCCGCGAGAGGCTCGAGGACACCGTCGGCCACGAAGAGGTCGAGCACGTGGTCCGGTGGCCGCATGGCAGCGAGGGTAGTGCTCGGCGTCCGTTGTCGGTGGCGGCCCGTAGGCTCGACGCATGCGTCCAGTCACCGATCTCCAGCGCCGGGTGGCCCCCTTCAAGGTGGTCTCCGACTACGAGCCCTCCGGCGACCAGCCGGCGGCGATCAAGGAGATCGTCGAGCGGATCAACGGCGGCGAGCAGGACGTCGTGCTGCTCGGCGCGACCGGCACCGGCAAGACCGCGACGGTGGCGTGGGTGGCCGAGCAGGTCCAGCGCCCGGTGCTGGTGCTCCAGCCCAACAAGACCCTCGCCGCCCAGTTCGCCAACGAGCTGCGGCAGCTCTTCCCGGAGAACGCAGTCGAGTACTTCGTCTCCTACTACGACTACTACCAGCCCGAGGCCTACGTCCCCCAGACCGACACCTACATCGAGAAGGACTCCTCCATCAACGAGGAGGTCGAGCGGCTGCGCCACAGCGCGACCAACAGCCTGCTGACCCGTCGCGACACCATCGTGGTCTCGACGGTGTCCTGCATCTACGGCCTCGGCACCCCGCAGGAGTACGTCGACCGGATGCTGCGCCTCAAGGTCGGTGAGGAGCACGACCGCGACTCGGTGCTGCGCCGCCTGGTGGAGATCCAGTACACGCGCAACGACATGTCCTTCACCCGCGGCACCTTCCGCGTGCGCGGCGACACCCTCGAGATCTTCCCGGTCTACGAGGAGCTGGCGGTCCGCGTCGAGTTCTTCGGCGACGAGATCGAGCGGCTGATGACGCTCCACCCGATCACCGGCGAGGTGATCTCCGAGGACACCGAGCTCCACGTCTTCCCCGCCACCCACTACGTCGCCGGCCCGGAGCGCATGGAGAAGGCGATCACGGGCATCGAGCTCGAGCTCGCTGACCAGCTCGCGACCTTCGAGAAGCAGGGCAAGCTGCTCGAGGCCCAGCGGCTGCGGATGCGCACCACCTACGACGTCGAGATGATGCGCCAGGTCGGCTCGTGCTCGGGCATCGAGAACTACTCGATGCACATGGACGGCCGCAAGCCCGGCAGCGCGCCCAACACCCTTCTCGACTACTTCCCCGAGGACTTCGTGCTCGTCGTCGACGAGTCCCACGTCGCGGTGCCGCAGATCGGCGGGATGTACGAAGGCGACATGTCGCGCAAGCGCAACCTCGTCGACCACGGCTTCCGCCTGCCCAGCGCGATGGACAACCGGCCTCTGCGGTGGGAGGAGTTCCTCGAGCGGATCGGCCAGACGATCTACCTCTCCGCGACCCCCGGCAACTACGAGCTCGACCGGGTGGGCGGCATCGACGGCACGGTGCAGCAGATCATCCGCCCGACCGGCCTGATCGACCCCGAGGTCGTCGTCAAGCCGACCAAGGGCCAGATCGACGACCTGATCCACGAGATCCGCACCCGCGCCGACAAGAACGAGCGCGTCCTGGTCACCACGCTGACCAAGAAGATGTCCGAGGACCTCACCGACTACCTCCTCGACGCCGGCATCCGCACCCGCTACCTCCACTCCGAGGTCGACACGCTGCGCCGCATCGAGCTGCTCCGCGAGCTGCGCATGGGCGAGTACGACGTCCTGGTCGGCATCAACCTGCTCCGCGAGGGCCTCGACCTCCCCGAGGTGTCGCTGGTCGCGATCCTCGACGCCGACAAGGAGGGCTTCCTGCGCTCCGACAAGTCGCTCATCCAGACCATCGGTCGCGCAGCGCGCAACGTGTCGGGCCAGGTCCACATGTACGCCGACAAGATCACGCCCTCGATGGAGAACGCGATCGGCGAGACCAACCGTCGTCGCGCGATCCAGGTCGCCTACAACACCGAGCGCGGGATCGACCCCCAGCCGCTGCGCAAGAAGATCGCCGACATCACCGAGATGCTCGCCCGCGAGGACGAGAACACCGAGGAGCTGCTCCGCACCTGGGCCGACGTCGGCCAGAAGGGTCGCGCCGGGGGAGTGAAGGCCGGGAAGTCGCCGACGCCCGCCCTGTCGCGGATCCACGCGGAGGCCCCCGACACCGCCGGCATCCCCAGCAGCGACCTCGCCGAGCTGATCCAGGGCCTGACCGACCAGATGAAGACCGCGGCCGCCGAGCTGCAGTTCGAGGTGGCCGCACGCCTGCGCGACGAGATCAGCGACTTGAAGAAGGAGCTCCGCCAGATGATGGAGGCGACGAAGTGAACGCCCAGCACGCACGCTGGCTGCGTTCTCGTGCAGTGAGTCGCGGCTAGAGGTCGTCCTCGCGGCGCTTGAGCTCCTTGCGCTCCTTCTTCTCGATGCGCTTCACGTGCTCCTCGACGATGTCGCGCTTGTTCACGACGACCCGCGCGAGGTTCATCAGGGCGAAGCCCATGGGGAACAGCGGCCAGGGGAACTCGCCCCACATGGTGACGGCCCAGATGGTCCAGAGCAGCGCGGACAGCCCGATCAGCCCCAGCAGCGCCTCCCGACGGTCGGCCTCCCACTTCCGGACGGCCTGCTGCTGGAGGTCGACACTCCCTGCCCGCGGCGCCCGTGCGACGGGCAGGTCCTCGACGAGGGGCACCAGGTCGCCGAGCGTGCGGCTGGAGAGCGCGGCCTCGGTGCGCTCGTCGTACTCGGCGCGGGTGAGGCGTCCCTCGGCGAAGGCGTCGGCGAGGACGCCCTCGATCACGGCGCGGTCGCGGTCCGAGGCCCGGATCGGGGCGTTGTCGGGGCGGCGCGGGTCGTGGTCGAACTGGCTCCACACCTCGATGCCCGGCACTCCTCCAGCATAGGGACAGCCCACCCGGTCGGGCGGTCGTGTGGTGCCGCTGTCGCACGAAGTGGCTAGGTTCGGGTCATGAGCACCTCCATCGACCTCGGTCGCCCCGTCTCCGGCGACGTCATCGACCTGATCCTCGACGACCACCGGCGCTTCGAGGCGCTGCTGCGCGACCTGCGCGACAGCACCTCCGACCGCGACGCCGTGCGCCGCGCGCTGGCCGCGCTCCACGTCGCGCACGCCGAGGCCGAGGAGCAGCACGTCTACCCCAAGCTGCGCCGCAAGGACGCGATCACCGAGCACGAGGCGGAGCACGGCGAGGAGGAGCACGCCGAGGGCCACGAGGCGATGCTGGCCGTGCTGGAGCTCAAGGGCACCGACACCCAGGCCTTCGACGACGCCGTCGAGGAGCTCGCCAAGGTGCTCAACCACCACCTCACCGAGGAGGAGCTCACCATCCTCAACCCCGCCCGCGAGGAGGTCGGCGAGCAGGTGCGTGCCGAGCTCGGCACCGCCTTTGCCACCGAGCGCAACAAGCAGCTCGACGCCGACTGCGGCTCGATCGACAACGTCCGCCGCATCGTCGCCGCCGCCGAGCGCGAGGGCCTTCTCGACGACGAGGACGACGACTCCGAGGAGTGAGCCCTCAGCGCTGACGCAGGATCGTCAGCCCGACCATGCGCGAGACCACCATCGCGATGTAGAACACCCCGGTCATCATCTCGACCATGACGATCGACCTGGCCTGCGCGCCCACGGCGACGATGTCCGAGAGCCCTACGCTCGTCAGGACCGAGAAGGACAGGTAGAGCAGCTCGAACCAGCTCTGGTCCGAGCCGGACGGACTGGAGAACGAGTCCGGCCACAGCACCTGCACGACGGAGTAGGCGTAGGCGAAGGCCCACGCCACGACGGTGAAGGCCGCGCCCGTGGCGTAGTACTCGTCGGTGGTCACCTTGTCGTCGTGAAACAGGTAGCGCAGCATCGCGTACGAGACGTAGACGTAGAACGGCGCGTGGAGCAGTCCGGAGACGAGCACGACTGCGTCGTTGTCGGGGAAGACCGGCTCGACGAGCGTCAGCACCATGGCCGGGGCCCCGAGGAACAGGACGACGCGGCTCGCTGACGGCGTACGCCGCACGGCAAGGACGGCGGCGCCCACCGCGAGCATGCCGATGGTCCCGAGTCCGGCCCGGCCCACCACCGAGTCGTCGAGGAACGGCCACAGCAGCACCTGGAGGAGCTGGGCGCCCAGCAGCAAGGCGGACGGGTGCGTGCCCAGTTGTCCCAGTGGTCGCTTCACGAGGAGGGAGTCTAGGCACGCAGATGTGCACCGTCGCGGCGCTCGGCTGGGCTAGGTTCGGCTCGTGGTGGGACGAGCAACTGGGCGAGCGGATCGCTGGGTGGTCGGTGGCCTGACCGTCGTCCTCGTCGGGCTGCTGGTGGCCATCGGCCTGGTCTGGTCGTCGCGGGGCGACGTCGATGCCGGGCTCTCGGCCGCCCAGCGCGAGGTCTCCGCGGCCGCGCGCGCCGAGGCGGTCGCTTTTCTCACCGTCGACCACGAGGACATGGACGCCGTCGTCGACGCCGTGCTCGCCGGCGCGACGGGCGACTTCGCCGAGCAGTACGCCGCCCAGCGCGACACGCTCGTCAGCGAGGCCGAGCGCACCGAGGCCACCTCGACCGGCGAGGTCGTGGCCCTCGGGGTCGGCGACCTCGACGACGACTCCGCGACCGTCCTCGTCGCGGCCAACAGCACCGTGACGAACAGCGGCACCGGAGCCGAGGGGCAGGTGCGCTACTACCGCCTGCGCCTGGACCTGGTGCGCGAGGACGGGCGCTGGCTGACCAGCGCGGTGGAGTTCGTCCGATGAGCGCGGTCAGGCGCGCGGGCGTCGTGCTGACAATCCTGGTGGTCGCTGCTGCGGTCGCCCTCGTCTGGCTGGTGCGTGAGGGGAGTCCCGACACGACGTCGGTCACCTCCGCCGAGGCCGGCGATGCGACCGTCGCCTCGCAGGCCGTGAAGCAGGAGGTCCGGGCGGTCGCCGCGGAGGCCGCCGCCTGGGCCTACAGCTACTCCTGGGACACCCTCGCCGAGGACAAGGCACAGGCGCGCGCGCTGATGACCGCCGCGATGCAGACCCGTTACGACCGCACGATGGCCGGCACCGGCACCACCGGCCGGCGCGACCGGACGGTCGTCTCCGCGGAGGTCGTCGACACGGCACTTGTGACCGCCACGGCCAACGCAGCGCGGGTGCTGGTCTTCGTCAACCAGCGCACCACCGGTCGCGGGCTCGAGGAGCCGCTCCTCGACCTGGACCGGGTGCTGGTGACCCTGGAGGACGTGGACGGCGCGTGGAAGGTCAGCGAGCTCGATGCCTTGTGAGCAGGGCGTCCCGGACGCGAGGATCACAGCGTGGACGACGTGACGACCGACCTGCTGATCATCGGAGCCGGTCCGACCGGCCTGTACGCCGCCTACTACGCGGGCTTCCGTGGGATGTCGGTGACGGTCGTCGACTCCTTGCCCGAGCTCGGCGGGCAGATCACCGCGATGTACCCCGAGAAGGCGATCCTCGACGTCGCGGGATTCCCCAGCATCAAGGGACGTGACCTCGTCGAGGGGCTGGTCGCGCAGGCCGCCACCGCCGCGCCGACGTACCTCCTGGACCGCACCGCGACCACTCTCGAGCACGGTGAGGACCAGGTGGTCGTCACCCTCGACGACGGCACCGCGGTCACCGCGCGTGCCGTGCTGATCACCTCCGGCATCGGCAAGTTCAGCCCCCGGCCGCTCCCGGCGGGTGAGGGCTGGGTCGGGCGCGGCATGGAGTTCTTCGTGCCGAGCTTTGCGCCCTACGCCGGCAAGGACGTGGTGATCGTCGGGGGAGGCGACAGCGCCTTCGACTGGGCCCAGCACCTCGAGCCGGTCGCGTCCACGGTGACCCTGGTGCACCGGCGCGAGGCCTTCCGCGCCCACGAGCGCACGGTCGCGGAGGTGAAGGCCTCGAGCGTCGAGATCATCACCAGTGCCCAGGTCACCGAGCTGCGCGGCGACGCCCACCTCGAGGAGGTGGAAATCACCGTCGACGGCCACGAGCCGCGGGTGGTCCCGGCGCAGGCCCTCGTGGCCGCGCTCGGCTTCATCGCCGACCTCGGCGCGATCCAGCGCTGGGGGCTGGTGACCGAGAAGCGCCACGTCGTCGTCGACTCCGCCATGCGCACCAACCTGCCGCGCGTCTTCGCCGCCGGCGACATCACCGACTACCCCGGCAAGGTCCGGCTGATCGCCGTCGGCTTCGGCGAGGCCGCCACCGCGGTCAACAACGCCGCTGTCGTCCTGGACCCGTCGGCCCACGTCTTCCCCGGTCACTCCAGCGAGGCGTGAGGGTCATGGGCCTCTTCACCCGCCAGCCCTCGGGCGTCGACCTGCGCGACCGCGACTACGTGCTCACCGGGTGCCCGGTGGTGGCGCAGGACGACCTGCTCGTGCTCGTCGACCTCACGGTCCGCCTCGCCGTGCGGCCGCCTCGCGACGACGAGTCCTACGCGCTGGGCTACGACTCCGCCGACGAGCGGGCGATCCACGCGGTCTGCGTCCTGGTCCTCCGCCAGCTCGGGATCGCGGCGCCGTCGGACGAGCTGCTCGTGGGACGCGGGCGCATCGTCGAGGCGGTGGAGCAGGGGCTCACGTACGCGCCGGTCGGCGCCGGCGTGAAGGGCCGGGTGGCGCACGTGGAGGTCCGCCCGTACGACGCCGCCGGTGCGACGTTCGACCACGAGTTCCGGGTCGTGTCGCGTCCCTGACCCTGCGCGGTCGGCACCTACCGACGAGTAGGCATAATGGGGGCTTCATCGAGCGCGAAAGGCAGACCACAGTGCGCATCGCCATGCTGTCGTACCGCAGCAAGCCGCACTGCGGCGGCCAGGGTGTCTACATCCGCCACCTGAGCCGGGAACTCGTACGCCTCGGGCACGAGGTCGAGGTGTTCTCCGGCCAGCCCTACCCCGACCTCGACGAGGGCGTGCGGCTGACCAAGGTGCCGAGCCTGGACCTCTACCGCGAGCCCGACCCCTTCCGCGTGCCGAAGCTGCGCGAGTTCCGCGACCGCATCGACGTCGAGGAGTTCCTCACGATGTGCACGGCCGGGTTCCCCGAGCCGAAGACCTTCGGGTCGCGCATCGCGCGGCTGATGGAGGAGCGCGCCGGGGAGTTCGACATCGCCCACGACAACCAGGTCCTGGCGCCGGGCGTCCTCGAGCTCGAGTCCTACGGCCTGCCCGTGGTCGCGACCATCCACCACCCGATCACCATGGACCGCCGCATCGACCTCCAGACGGCGCCCACCTGGCGCAAGCGGATGACGCTGCGCCGGTGGTACGGCTTCCTGCGCATGCAGACCAAGGTGGCGCGCCGCCTCCGCAAGGTGCTCACGCCCTCGGAGTCCTCGCGACGCGACGTGGCGCGTGACTTCGGCGTGGACCCCGACCGGATGCAGACCATCCTGCTGGGCGTCGACGACGTCTTCGCGCCGCCGACCGCGCCGCGTGTGCCGGGCCGGATCCTGGCCATGGCGAGCGCCGACGCCCCGATGAAGGGCATCGCGACCCTGCTCGAGGCCTTCGCCAAGCTGAGCGTCGAGCGCGAGGTGTCGCTGGTGCTGGTGACCCGCCCCGAGCCGGGCGGGCGCACCGAGCAGCTGATCGACCAGCTCGGCATCGCCGACAAGGTCACCTTCGTCAGCGGCGTCACCGACGAGGAGCTCGTCGCGGTGATGGGCTCCGCCGAGGTGGCCTGCGTGCCGTCGCTCTACGAGGGCTTCTCACTGCCCACCGCCGAGCTGATGGCCTGCGCCACGCCGCTGGTGGTCTCGCGCGCGGGTGCCATCCCCGAGGTCGTCGGCCCCGACGGCGAGTGCGCCGACCTCGTCACCCCGGGCGACGTCTTCGAGCTGGAGCAGGCCATCGCCGCGCTGCTCGACGACCCCGAGCGGCGTACGACGATGGGCGCGGCCGGGCGTGCGCGCGTCGAGGAGCTGTTCAGCTGGCGCGCGGTCGCCGAGGCCACCGCCGCCGCCTACGAGGAGACCATCGCCGACTTCCGCCGCGAGCGGGGTCCGCGCGAGCAGGAGGAGAGCCACCGTGCTGACCGTTGACTTCGACCGCCTGGGCCTGCGCCCCGGCGACCGGGTGCTGGACATGGGCTGCGGCGCCGGGCGCCACGCCTTCGAGATGTACAAGCGGGGCGCGGACGTCATCGCCTTCGACCGCGACGCCGACGAGCTCGCGACCGTGCGCGAGTGGTTCGCCGCGATGCGCGACGCCGGTGAGGTGCCGGCCGGGGCCGAGGCCGACGTGAATGAGGGCGACGCGCTCGCCCTGCCCTTCGCCGACGGCGAGTTCGACCGCATCGTCGCCGCGGAGGTGCTCGAGCACATCCACGCCGACGTCGACGCGATCAAGGAGCTGGTCCGGGTGCTGCGCCCGGGGGGCACGCTCGCGATCTCGGTCCCGCGCTGGCTGCCGGAGATCGTCAACTGGAAGCTCTCCGACGACTACCACAACGCCGAGGGCGGCCACATCCGCATCTACACGTCCGAGGAGCTCGTCGACAAGGTCACCAAGGCCGGCCGCTCCAACGACGGCACGCCCGGCGACGCGATGGTCTTCACCGGCAAGGACTACGCCCACGGCCTGCACACGCCCTACTGGTGGATCAAGTGCGCGGTGGGCGTCACCAACGACGAGCACCCGCTCGCCAAGGGCTACCACAAGCTCCTGGTGTGGGAGATCATGAAGAACCCCAAGGCGCTCCAGTACGCCGGCAAGGTCCTCGACCCGCTCATCGGCAAGAGCATGGTGCTCTACTTCCGCAAGCCGGCATGACGCAGGTCCTCACCCGCGCCCAGGTCGAGCAGACGGCGGCCACGATCGTGGCGATGCAGGAGCCGTCCGGCGCGATCCCGTGGACGCCGGGGGAGCACACCGACGTGTGGAACCACCTCGAGTCGGCGATGGCGCTCATGGTCGGCGGCGAGCGCGAGGCCGCCGAGCGCGCCTTCGCGTGGGCGGTCTCCACGCAGCGGGCCGACGGGTCGTGGCCGATGAAGATCGTCGTCGGCGAGGTCGAGGACCACTCCGGCGAGACCAACATGTCGGCGTACGTCGCCGTGGCGACCTGGCACCACTGGCTGGTCGCGCGCGACGAGGGTTTCGTACGCCGGATGTGGCCGACGGTGCGTCGGGCGCTCGACTTCGTCGTGTCCCTCCAGCTGCCGTTCGGCGGCGTCGCGTGGTCGCAGGAGTGGCGCGACGGTGCTCCGGCCCGCGTGAACGAGGACGCGCTGCTGGCCGGGTCGTCGAGCATCTACCACTCGCTGCGCGCAGGCGTGGCGCTCGCCGAGCTGGTCGACGAGCCGCAGGTCGAGTGGGAGCTGGCCGGCGGCCGCCTCGGCCACGCGCTGCGCGAGCACCGCGACCTCTTCCTGGACAAGTCGACCTTCTCGATGGACTGGTACTACCCCGTCCTCGGCGGCGCCGTCCGTGGGCCGGCCGCCCACGCCCTGCTGTCTGAGCGTTGGGACACCTTCGTCGAGCCCGGCCTCGGCATCCGCTGCGTGTCGACCAACCCCTGGGTGACCGGCGCGGAGACGTGCGAGCTGGTGCTCGCGCTCGACGCGATCGGCGACCGCGAGCGGGCCCTGCGCCTGCTCGCCGACATGCAGCACCTGCGGACCGACGAGGGGTCCTACTGGACCGGCTACGTCTGGCCGGACGAGGTGAACTGGCCGCACGAGCAGACCACCTACACCGCGGCGGCGGTGATCCTCGCGGTCGACGCGCTCTCCGACGGGACGCCGGGTGCCGACATCATGCGCGGCACCACGCTGGCCCCCGACTTCGCGGAGATCGGCCTCGAGTGCGGGTGCCTGCCCGAGGACGGCTCAGTCGGCGACCGGGTCGCCGGCGGCCCCCGCCGTACGACGTAGGACCCGCATCGAGCCGACCGCCTCCACCTCGGTGAAGGCACCACCGGCCAGCGCGGGGAGGTAGATCTCCTCGTAGGGCGGGCGACCGCCGTCCGCGGGGTCGGGGAAGACGTCGTGGATGAGCAGCACGCCGCCGGGCATGACCCACTGCGGCCAGCCGCGGAAGTCGGCGCGGGCGGGCTCGACGCCGTGGCCGCCGTCGATGAAGAGCAGCGAGAGCGGCGTACGCCACCAGCGGCTGACCGTCTCCGAGCGACCGACGACGGCGACCACCTGGTCCTCGAGCCCCGCAGCGGCGATGGTGCGGCGGAAGGTGGGCAGGGTGTCCATCACGCCGAGCTCGGCGTCCACGAGGGTGTCGTCGTGGTGCTCCCAGCCAGCCTGGTTTTCCTCCGACCCGCGGTGGTGGTCGACGGTGAAGACGGTGCCGCCGGCCTCGCGGGCCGCGCCGCCGAGCCAGACGGCGGACTTCCCGCAGTAGGTGCCGACCTCGAGAGCAGGGCCGTGCGGGAGCCGCTCGACCGCCCAGCGGTGCAGGAGGGCGCCCTCGTCCTCGGGCATGAAGCCCTTCGCGGCGCGGGCGTGCTCGAGCAGGTCGGCGGGAAGCGTCACCTAGGCGCTCCGGTCGGTGCGGGCGTCGCCGTCGAGGTCGCCGGGTTCGACGCCGCTGTCCGCGTCGAGGCCGTGGCGCCAGGTGTTCCAGTGCCAGGAGAGGTAGCGGTCGACCGCGCGCACGGCGTACGTGCTGCGGATCGAGTGGTAGACGTCGAAGGCGTGCTGCGCCCCGGGCAGCTCGGCGTAGACCACCGACTTGCGCGACGTGCGCCGCAGCTCGGCGACGAAGAGCCGCGCCTGGTCCACGGCCACGAGGGAGTCGAGGTCGCCGTGGATGACGAAGAAGTCGGGGGCGTCCGGCGTGATCCGCAGGATGGGGGAGGCGGCCTCGTAGACGTCGGGGGAGTCGGTCCACGTCGTCTGCATGACGCGCGGGCCGAGGAAGGCGTCGCGCATCCCGATCGCGTTCGTCAGCCCGGTCGAGCCGGCGAAGTCGTAGACGCCGTAGAAGGGGACCGCGGCCCGGACGCTCGTGTCGGCGTCCTCGAAACCGGGCTGGAAGGCCGGGTCGCCAGGGGTCAGCGCGGCCAGCGCGGCGAGGTGGCCGCCTGCGGAGCCGCCGGTGATGGCGAGGTAGTCGGGGTCGCCGCCGTAGTCGGCGATGTGCTCGCGCACCCACGCGATCGCGCGCTTGACGTCGACGATGTGCGCGGGCCAGGCGTCGCGCGGGGCGAGGCGGTAGTTGATCGCGACGCAGACCCAGCCGCGAGCCGCCATGTGGTTCATCAGCGGGCGGGCCTGGTGCTCCTTGGCGCCAACGGTCCACGCGCCGCCGTGGACCTGGAGCAGGACCGGGGCGTCCTTGATCGCGTCCTCACCGGCCGGGAGGTAGATGTCGAGGTGCCCGCGCTTTCCGGCCTCGGTGTAGGGGACGTCGCTGATCACACGCACGCCCTCGTCGGCGAAGTTGAAGGGGCGGGCCAGTCGGCGCCACGCCGTGGCCAGGTCCGCCGGGTCGGGCACGGCGTCGAGCTGCTCGACGTAGTCGACGCCGAGGCCCTCGACGAGCGCGTCCTCGAAGCGGTCGGCCGACCTGCGGCTCTGGCGCACCACCTTCGCGAGGCCCAGCGCGCTCGCGCCGGCCAGTGCGAGTCCGGCCTTCGCCCGGAACCCCGACCGGCGCCCGGCGGTCAGGTGCGTGGCGGCGTCGAGCGCCGTCACCGCGAGCACCTGGGGCGCGGCCTCGTTGAAGAGGAACCCGGCGAGGAACGAGCCGAGGCCGGAGCGGCGACCGCGGCTGGGACGCAGGGCGTTGGCGGTCAGGGCGGCGACGACGCCTTGGCGCAGCAGGAAACTCACCTGCTCAATCTACTGGCCGGTACTACTGTCCTGTCCGATGACCGGGATGCATGACGACGAGGTGCTCGTCGACGAGGGAGTCGTACGCCGTCTCCTGGCGGCGCAGCACCCGCAGTGGGCCGACCTGCCGCTGCGACGGCTGCCTCCGGTCGGGACGGACAACCAGCTCTGCCGCCTCGGCGACGACCTCCTCGTGCGGCTGCCGAGGATTCCCGGGCCCGCGGAAACCGTCGCCTTCGAGCACACCTGGCTGCCGCTCGTCGCGCCCCACCTGCCGCTGCCGATCCCCGCGCCCGTCGCCCTCGGCGAGCCGGGGGAGGGCTACCCGTTCCCCTGGACCGTGGTGCCGTGGATCGAGGGGGCGACGCCCACGCCGGCGACGTACGACCCCGAGGAGTGGGCGGTGTCGCTCGGCTCCTTCGTGCGGGCGTGCCGCGAGGTGCCGGCGCTCGACGGGCCGGTGACGACCGATGGGCGCGGGGGACCGCTCGCCGCGATGGACGAGTGGGTCCGTCGGTGGACCGCCCGCGCCGACCCCACCGAGGTCTCGCGCGACGCGGTGCTCGCTGTCTGGGACGACGCGCTGGCCGCACCGGCGTACGACGGCGAGCCGCGCTGGTTCCACGGCGACCTCCACGAGGGCAACCTGCTCGTGCGCGACGGCGCTCTCGCCGCGGTGATCGACTGGGGCTGCGCCGGACGCGGCGACCCGGCGATCGAGCTCAACGCGATGTGGGGCTCGCTGCCTCCTTCCGTGGCGGGGCTCTACCGGGAGACCGTCGGTCTCGACGACGCGGCCTACCGCCGCGCGCGTGGCTTCGCGCTCGCGCCCGCGATCAGCGGCTGGACCTACTACCGCGACACCGCGTCGCACATGTCGCAGCTGGGGCTGCGTACGGTGCGACAGCTGATCGCGTCTATGGGCTGAGGGCGTCGGTGGTCGAGTAGCTCGCGAGCGCCAGCGAGCGGCGTATCGAGACGCCTCGGCCGAGCTGGGTCTCGATACGCCTCACTCGTTCCTCGCTCGGCTACTCGACCACCGAGTGGCCAGTCATTGGTGGTCGAGTAGCTCGCGAGCGCCAGCGAGCGGCGTATCGAGACGCGTCGGCCGAGCTGGGTCTCGATACGCCTCACTCGTTCCTTGCTCGGCTACTCGACCACCGAAGGGGAAGTGACCGCTCGGCTACTCGACCACCGAGTGGCCCGTCATCGGTGGTCGAGTAGCTCGCGAGCGCCAGCGAGCGGCGTATCGAGACGCCTCGACCGAGCTGGGTCTCGATACGCCTCACTCGTCCCTCGCTCGGCTACTCGACCACCGAAGGGGAAGTGACCGCTCGGCTACTCGACCACCGAGTGGCCCGTCATCGGTGGTCGAGTAGCTCGCGAGCGCCAGCGAGCGGCGTATCGAGACCCCTTGACCGAGCTGGTCTCGATACGCCTCACTCGTTCCTCGCTCGGCTACTCGACCACCGAGGGTGGACGAACCGTCAGCCGGCGCCCAGCTTCTCCCGGAAGAAGTCCAGCACCGCGTCCACCCCGGCCTGCTGGCGGTGGGTGGTGACGGTGGAGTGTCCCTTGCCCTCGAACTCCACGCGGATGAACGCCTCGCCGAGCTCGGTGGTGAGGGTGTCGAAGCGCTTGCCGACGGCCGGGTCGGAGCGGAAGCGCAAGCCGAGGACCTGCTGGCCGGCGGCGCAGCGCCCCTTCACGATGTCGAGGTCACCGGGGGAGAGGTTGAGGTCGCGCGACCGGCCGGGCGTCACGGCGAAGGGCGCGCTGGGCTGGCAGAGCACGGGGGCGGTGACCGAGGGGTCGACCATCATGGCGAGGGCGAAGCCGCCGGTGAAGCACATCCCCAGCGCACCGACGCCCGGGCCGCCGACCTCGGCGTGCAGGTCGCGCGCCAACGAGCGGAGCCATCCAGCGACCGGGGTGGTCTCCGCGGTGCTGAGCTTGGTGAACTCCCGGCTCACGCACACCCGACCGAGCGCCTTGGCAGTGCTCGTGGCCGTCATCGGCGCAGCGTCGGTGCCGAAGAGGCTGGGCATCAGCACGGTGTGGCCGGCCGCCACGACCTCCTCGGCGAACGCCACCACCTCGGGGGTGATGCCGGGGATCTCGTGCACCACGATCACGCCCGGCCCGACGCCCTTGCGCCAGACCGGGTGGGTGGTGGGCCGTCCCGCCACGTCGGCGGTGTGCTCGGTCCTGGTCCAGCTCGCGAGTGCGTCCACGACCAGAAATCTGCCAGCGGTGCGCGCCCGACGGAAGAGGACGTCCACCGCAGCGGGCGTACGAGGGTCTGTTCATCCGGCCTTCGGCACGACTAGGTTGCTGGCCACAATCCCCCCAGAAGAACAGGTTGATCTCGGATGCAACACTCCCGTTCCCTTCGCGGCCTCGTGGTGGCCGGCTCGCTGGCCCTCGCCGGCACGACGCTCTCCGCCACCGCTGCCGTTCCCGCCATCGCGCTCGCCCCCTCTCCCGGTGCGGCTGCGTGCGTCGACGAGCACGACCACGCCGCCGACGAGGCCCGCGTGCGCGCGGGCTCCAAGAAGCTCGAGCCCGAGCTCTTCCAGGGCCGCGGCGACCAGTACGCCAAGCTCGACAACGCCGCCACGCTCGCGGCGGGCTCGGTCTCGGTCCCCACCTACTTCCACGTCGTCGTGCCCGTCGGCACCTCGCAGGCCGCCAAGGACCGTCTCGGCCAGCTCGTCCAGTCGCAGGTGGCCGTCCTCAACGAGGCCTACACCGGCCGCACCGGCACCCAGTCCTCGGCCGCGACGCCGTTCAGCTTCGACCTCGTCGACATCAACTTCCTCGAGAACGACACGTGGGCCACGGTCACGCCGGGGCCGGTGGAGAAGGAGATGAAGGCCGCCACCCGCGTCGGCGGCAAGGACACCCTCAACGTGTGGACCGCCGACATCGGCGACGACCTGCTCGGCTGGGCGACCTTCCCGACCAGGAAGCTCAACAGCAGCGACGGCGTCGTGATCCTCGACGAGTCGATGCCCGGCGGCACCGCCGGGAAGTACGCCCTCGGCGACACGCTGACCCACGAGGTCGGACACTGGCTGGCGCTTTACCACACGTTCCAGGGCGGCTGCAAGGGCCAGGGCGACCAGGTCGCCGACACCCCGGCGGAGGCCGGACCGCAGTTCGACTGCCCGACCGGCGCCGATACCTGCACCTCTCCCGGGCTCGACCCGATCCACAACTACATGGACTACACGCAGGACTCCTGCATGTACCAGTTCACCGCCGGTCAGGTCGCCCGCATGAGCGACGCCTGGCTGCAGTACCGCGCGGCCTGACGCGCGGCCCGACTCAGAACGTGTAGCCGAAGGCGTCGAGGTCTGCTGCGTAGACCTCGGCGACCTTCGCTCGCGCGGCGTCCGAGTAGTAGTCGCGGTAGCTGCCGTGCGGCGACTTGTTGCGGTGCGGGATGCGGGTCGGCTCGACGCCGAGGCGGCGCTCGACCTCCTGCAGGTCCTCGGCGAACGACTCGGTGCGCCCGATGAAGTCGACCTCGCGGTCCGGCGCGCGGAGGTAGTCGACCTGCGGCCGACCCACGCGCGGCAGCTCGGCCGTCCCGCGCAGCACGAACTCCTCGAAGCCGGAGTACGCCGCGGCGGCGCGCCACATGTCGTTGCCGCGCATCTTCTCGGCGTCGGCACCCTGCGGCCGCCCGCTCGACGGGCCCCACTCGCGGTCCCAGTCCTGGATCATCGACCACCACGAGACCATCCGCGCCCACGGGTTGCGCACGAACGCGAACGACCAGTAGCCGACCGTCTGCGGCTCCGCGCGCAGGATCCGCTCGTACGGCGCATGCCGGCCCAGCGGCGGCCGCACGCCGGGCGCCTTGCTGCGCGCATCGGGGCAGGCGCGCTCGAAGGCGACGCCCACCGACACCCCGCCCGTCTTCGGCACGTGCACGAAGAGCGCACGTTTGGCGTCGGAGATCAGCACGGGCGCGAGGCTAGCCCACGCACCCGTGGCAGGCGCAGCCGCGCGCGAGGCGATGCGGGATGATCTGCGGGTGATGACGTTCCTCGAGCTCGGTCCGGGGCGGGACTTCGTGCTGCTCGCGCTGCCGAAGACCGCGAGCACGACGCTGGAGCGCACGCTGGCGCCGTACGCCACCGAGGTCGTCAGCGCCCCGCCGGCCCGCAAGCACCTCCCGGCCCGGGGCTTCGTGCACACCCGGGCGGCCGGCCTTGCCGAGCAGGGGCACCCGCGGGAGTCCTACGAGCTGGTGACGATGTTCCGTGAGCCGATCGCCTGGCTGGAGTCGTGGTGGCGCTACCGCGCCCGCGACGACAGCCGGCAGTCGACGGCCGACATGTCCTTCGAGCAGTTCGCCCTCCACTACCTCGCCGGCGACGACGACGCACCGATCCCGAAGGGACGACCGGCGAAGTTCCTCCACGCCCAGGGCGCCGTCGCGGTCGACCGCGTCTTCAGCGTCGAGCGTCCCGACGTCTGGTCGGCGTGGTTCAGCGAGCGGATCGGCGCACCTCTGGAGTTCGAGCGCCGCAACACGTCGGGCGCCGCCCGCGGTGAGCTGTCCTTCGCCACCCGCGAGGCTCTCGCCGCGCACTTCGCCCCGGAGTACGACGTGTGGCGCCGGCTCGAGGCCACGGGGGAGTGGTCGCGAGCCCGGGGGACCCGGCTGGAGAGCCAGGCTCAGTAGGTGTAGCCGAAGAGCTCGATGTCCTCGGCGTAGACCTCGGCGATCCGCTGGCGCGTCTCGTCGGTGTAGTAGTCGTGGTAGGTCCCGTGCTTGGACTTGTTCTTGTGCACCGGCGTCGACGGCTCGAGCCCCAGCTGCACCTGGACGCGCTGGAGGTCCTCGACGAAGTTCTCGGTGCGGCCGATGAAGTCGACCTCGCGGTTGTGCTTGGGCGCGCGGAGGTACTTGATCTGGGGCGTGCCGACGCGAGGCAGCTCCTCGGTGCCGCGCATCACGAACTCGTCGAAGCCGGAGTACGCCGCTGCGGCGCGCCACATCTCGTTGCCGTCACGCATCGACCCGTGCTTGACGTCCTGGGGCTTGCCGCTCGCGGGTCCGTGGCGCCGGTCCCACGCCGAGATCATCGAGTACCACGACACCATCCGTGCCCACGGGTTCCGCACGAACCCGAAGGTCCAGTAGTCCACGACCTGCGGCTCGTGCTTGATGATCTTGCCGAGCGTGGCGTGCCGGCCGATCGGCGTGCGCGCCTTGCGGGCGTCCGGACAGGCTTCCTTCACCGTGTCCTCGACCGAGACACCGCCGGTCTTGGGGACGTGGACGAAGAGCACCTGCCGGGAGTCGCTGATGAGCACGCGCCGAGGTTATCCCACGCGTGAGACGCCTCCGGCGGACGGCTCACGCGCGCGTTCCTGCGCCGAGCCGAGGCGCGGACGTGCCGAGTGGTCCAGTCCAGCGACGCCCCAAAGCCGAGGAAAACCGCAGGAACTCTCAAGAACAGCAGATCTGTCCGTGGTTCCCCGCACGAACCTCCTACCGTCGACAAAGTCATCGTGGGGATGACATCACTGTCATCGAACCGTGGGGGTTCAGCATGTCGCAGTACAGCCGGCGCACCGTTGTACGTGGAGCAGCCTGGAGCATCCCGGTCGTGGCGGTCGCCGCCAACGCACCGGCCTTCGCCGCGTCCACCGATGCCCCGAGCATCAGCGGCGTCCTGTCCTTCAACGTGTGCAAGCTGGCTGGCGCTGGTCAGAACTGCCAGAGCTATCGAGCCACGCTGACCCTCACGGTCCAGCCCGGTGACCCGTGGACCATCGACATCACCTCGCTGAAGGCAGACGGGACCGACTTCTTCAGCACGGTCGACGTCAAGCAGTTCGCCAACGTGACGAGCAGCAGCAACCTCATCACGTTCACGTTCTGCACCAGCAAGAGCCCCAGTCAGTTCAAGCTGACGCTCGGCTACACCGCTACCAACCAGCGCACCCTGGTCAGCACGGCCAACCTGGGCGGCTCGTACGACCTGACCGGCGTCTCGAACTGTTGATCGCAGGTCGGTCCGCGGTGCAGCTCAGGCCTCGAGCGGCCAGCCGCGCTGCGCCCAGCCGCCGGTGCCGCCCACGACGTTGAAGGCGGGCACGCCCTGGGCGCGCAGGTGGTCGACGACCTGACGGCTGCGGCCACCGGACTGGCAGATCACGAAGACGGGCTGGTCCTGCGGCAGCTCCGCGACCCGGTTCGGGACGTCGTTCATCGGGATGTGCACGGCGCCGGGGACGCGCCCGCCGGCCACCTCGTCGGCCTCGCGCACGTCGACGACGTACGCACCCTGGCTGTGCGCGGCGGCGAACTCGTCGAGGCCGATCTCGTCCTGGGGGCCATTGGCAGCTGCCTCCTGCGCGGCCTGCACCTCCTGGCGTACGGCGTCCATGTCGAGCTCGCGGGCCTGCTCGATCACGCCGGCGAGCGCCTGCGGCGGCAGGGCGCCGGCCTGGTTGAAGAGCAGGACGCCGTCGCGGAAGAGCATCAGGGTAGGGATGGAGGTGATGGCCGCCATCTGGGCGAGCTGCTGCTCGGCCTCGGTGTCGACCTTGCCGAAGACGATGTCGGGGTTGTCCTCGGACGCCTTCTCGTAGACCGGTGCGAACTGCCGGCACGGTCCGCACCAGGCAGCCCAGAAGTCGACGAGGACGATGCCCTCACCGCTCACGGTCTGCTCGAAGTCGGCCAGGGTCAGCTCACGGGTGCTCATGCGTCCAGCCTGCCACGACGACGCCGCGGACTCACGTCGTCGGCGCAGAGGTGGCGGGGGTCACCAACCGCGGGCGCGCCACTCGGCCAGCGAGCCACGCTCCGCGCCGAGGGTCGAGTCGTTGCCGTGGCCGGGGTAGAACCACGTGTTATCGGGCAGCCGGCCGAAGACCTTCTCCTCGAGGTCGTCCATCAGCGAGGTGAAGTCCTCCGGGCTCGTCGTCCGGCCCGGACCGCCCGGGAAGAGCGAGTCCCCGGTGAAGAGGTGGGGGTGCGGCGACACCGCCTCGTCGTCGAGGAGCAGCGCGATCGAGCCCGGGGTGTGGCCGGTGAGCGGGATGACGTGGAGGTCGCACGTGCCGACCGCGACCTTGTCGCCCGCGCCGACGCGCCGGTCGACGCTCACGCCGGTCTGCTCCTCGATCGCTTCCGCGTCGGGGGCGCCGGCGACGACCGTGGCCCCCGGGTGGGCCGCCTTCACCGCGGCCAGCGCGCGGTGGTGGTCCCAGTGCTGGTGGGTGGTGACGATCGAGGTCAGCGGACCGTCGCCGATGAGCTCGAGCAGCCGCTCGGGCTCCGCCGCGGCGTCGACGAGGACGCGCTCGTCGGTCTCGCTGCAGTGCAGGAGGTAGCAGTTGTTGGACATGTCCGAATCGACCGCGACCTTGGTCACCGTCAGGCACCCGGCACGGCGTACGTCGGGTGCGCCGCCGGGGGAGACGTCCCCCGTGTAGTCGGTCGGGCTGTCGTTCACCATGACTCCACCTCCGGGAGGTCGTTCGTGTCGGATTCGAGCCCCTCGCCCGTCCCGCGACCGGTGAGCCACCAGCCGAGGTCGGCGGACGTGCCGGTGACGACGGCGCCCCCGGTCCCCTCGCCGTAGTGCCAGGTCCGGTCCAGGTCGGTGGGGTGCACGCTGAAGGGCGCCGGGTAGGGGCGCTTCGTCATCGAGTCGAGCAGCAGGACCCGGAAGGGCTCCGGCCAGTCGACGGGGGAGTAGCCGGCGCCGAGGTCGGCGTGGTGGATCTCCACCTCGCGCACCCGCATCAGCGCCACGTGGACGAGGGCGAAGTCGGGTCCGCCGGGCGTGCGCTCGAAGCGGCCGGCCCAGTCGTCCTCGTGCATCGCGGCGAGCGCGTCGGAGAAGGTCGCGGTGCCGGCGAGGAGGCGCTCGCGCAGCTCGGCGGGGTCGGCGGCGGCGAGCTCGGCGATGTCGGAGTCGCGGCCCTCGGGGGAGGCGTACATCGGCTGCGGCTCTCCGATGTGCGCCCCGTGGAGGACGCCCGCGAGTCCCTCGGCGTTGAGCGCGAGGTGGGCCACGACGTGGGCGCGGGTCCAGCCCGGCAGCAGCGACGGCTCGGCGTACGCCGCCTCGTCGAGGCGGTCGACGGTCCGGACGAGCGCCCGGTCGGCGTCCGTGATCAGGTCGGCGGCCCGGGCCGCGGAGTCGGTCACGGGGCCATCGTGCCACCTCTGCGGCACCCACCCCCGTGGGTGGACGATCGGGGCGGTGTGGGTGCCGCGTGAGAAGGTGGAACGGTGCGTCGGCTTGACCGCGGGCGCCGTCGAGACGAACATGTGTTCGACTCCACCGACCTGCCCGCCACGAGGACCGACGAGGACATCCGTGACCGACCAGCTCATCATCCGGGGCGCTCGCGAGCACAACCTCAAGGACGTCTCGCTCGACCTGCCGCGCGACGCGCTCATCGTCTTCACCGGCCTGTCCGGGTCCGGCAAGTCCAGCCTCGCCTTCGACACCATCTTCGCCGAGGGCCAGCGCCGCTACGTCGAGTCCCTGTCGGCCTACGCGCGCCAATTCCTCGGCCAGATGGACAAGCCCGACGTCGACTTCATCGAGGGCCTGAGCCCCGCGGTCAGCATCGACCAGAAGTCCACGTCGAAGAACCCGCGCTCGACCGTCGGCACCATCACCGAGGTCTACGACTACCTCCGTCTGCTGTACGCCCGCGCCGGCCGCGCCCACTGCCCCACCTGCGGCGCGCCGATCGAGCGCCAGACCCCGCAGCAGATCGTCGACCGCATCCTCGGCCTCGAGGACGGTCGGCGCTTCCAGGTCCTCGCGCCGGTCATCCGGGGCCGCAAGGGCGAGTACGTCGAGCTGTTCCGCCAGCTCCAGCAGCAGGGCTTCAGCCGCGCCCGTGTGGACGGCGAGACCCACTCCCTCGACGAGCCGCCGACGCTCGACAAGAAGCTCAAGCACACGATCGAGGTCGTCGTCGACCGCCTCGCGGTCAAGGAGTCGTCGAAGCGCCGCCTGACCGACTCGGTCGAGACCGCGCTCGGGCTCGCCGGCGGCCTCGTGGTCTTCGACTTCGTCGACCTCGACGCCAAGGACCCGGGCCGGGAGATGAAGTTCTCCGAGAAGATGGCCTGCCCCAACGACCACACCATCGACACCGACGACCTCGAGCCGCGCTCCTTCTCGTTCAACTCGCCCTTCGGCGCGTGCACGGTCTGCTCAGGCCTCGGCACCAAGATGGAGGTCGACCCCGAGCTGGTGGTCCCCGACACCGGCGCCACGCTGGGCGAGGGCGCCATCGCGCCGTGGAGCGGCGCCCACGTCGCCGACTATTTCCTCCGCCTGATCAACGCGCTCGGCGAGGAGCTCGGCTTCGACCTCAACACCCCGTGGGACCAGTTGACCCCCAAGCAGCGCACGTCGCTGCTCGAGGGCCACTCGACCAAGGTCCACGTCGTCACCAAGAACCGCTACGGCCGCCAGCGGGCCTTCTACGCCGCCTTCGAGGGCGTACGCCCCTACGTGGAGCGCCGGCACCGCGAGGCCGAGTCCGACACCAGCCGCGAGCGCTTCGAGGGCTTCATGCGCGAGGTGCCGTGCCCGGCCTGCCAGGGCTCGCGCCTCAAGCCGGTCTCGGTGTCGGTCACCCTCGGCGCCCGCGACCAGGGCGGCAAGAACATCGCCGAGGTCTGCGCGCTGCCGATCAACGAGGCCGCCCACTACCTCCGCACCGTCGACCTGTCGGTGCGCGAGCGCCAGATCGGCGAGCGGGTGCTCAAGGAGATCCAGGAGCGCCTGCAGTTCCTCCTCGACGTCGGCCTCGACTACCTCTCCCTCGACAGGCCCAGCGGGTCGCTGTCGGGCGGTGAGGCGCAGCGGATCCGCCTCGCCACGCAGATCGGCGCGGGCCTCGTCGGTGTCCTCTACGTCCTCGACGAGCCGTCCATCGGCCTGCACCAGCGCGACAACAAGCGCCTCATCGAGACCCTCCTGCGGCTGAAGGACCTCGGCAACACCCTCATCGTCGTCGAGCACGACGAGGACACCGTCCGCGTCGCCGACTGGGTCGTCGACATCGGCCCCGGCGCCGGCGAGCACGGCGGCCAGGTCGTCCACTCGGGTTCGGTCGAGGACCTGCTCAAGCACCCCGACTCGATGACCGGCCAGTACCTCTCCGGCCGTCGCGAGATCCCCGTCCCCGCCGTACGCCGCCCGCGCACCGTCGGCCGTGAGCTCACGGTCCACGGAGCCCGCGAGCACAACCTCCAGGACGTCGACGTCAGCTTCCCGCTGGGCGTCTTCACCGCCGTCACCGGCGTTTCCGGCTCGGGCAAGTCCACGCTGGTCAACGACATCCTCTACACCTCGCTGGCCAAGCAGATCTACAACGCCCGCACGGTCCCGGGGCGGCACACGAAGATCACCGGCCTCGAGCACGTCGACAAGGTGATCCACGTCGACCAGTCGCCGATCGGTCGCACCCCCCGGTCCAACCCGGCGACCTACACCGGCGTCTTCGACCACGTCCGCAAGCTCTTCGCCTCCACCCCGGAGGCCAAGATGCGCGGGTACCTCCAGGGCCGGTTCTCCTTCAACGTCAAGGGCGGGCGCTGCGAGGCGTGCTCGGGCGACGGCACGATCAAGATCGAGATGAACTTCCTGCCGGACGTCTACGTCCCCTGCGAGGTGTGCCACGGCGCGCGCTACAACCGCGAGACGCTCGAGGTCCACTACAAGGGCAAGACCATCGCCGAGGTCCTCGACATGCCGATCGAGGAGGCCGCGGACTTCTTCGCCGCGGTGCCGGCCATCTCCCGCCACATGAACACCCTCCAGGAGGTCGGCCTCGGCTACGTCCGCCTCGGCCAGCCCGCGACGACCCTGTCGGGCGGCGAGGCGCAGCGCGTCAAGCTCGCCAGCGAGCTGCAGAAGCGCTCGACCGGCCGCACCGTCTACGTCCTCGACGAGCCCACGACGGGCCTGCACTTCGAGGACATCCGCAAGCTGCTCCACGTGCTGTCCGGCCTGGTCGACAAGGGCAACACGGTCCTGGTGATCGAGCACAACCTCGACGTCATCAAGACTGCCGACTGGCTCATCGACATGGGTCCCGAGGGCGGCTCGCGCGGCGGCACCGTCGTCGCGGAGGGCACTCCGGAGGAGGTCGCGGTGGTCGAGGCGAGCCACACCGGCACCTTCCTGCGTCCGATCCTCGAGGGCCGTGGGGCCGAGCAGCCGGGCAAGCCGCGACGCGCGGCTGCAGCCACCTCGGCGCCGGCCGGCAGGACGACGAAGAAGACGGCGGCGGCCAAGAAGCCCGCGAAGAAGGCGGCCGCCACGAAGGCCACGGCGAAGAAGGCAGCACCCCGGAAGGCCGCGGCGAAGAAGTAGTCGTCACAGCATTCTCACAGGTGCGCTGGCTAGCCTCTGGCCGCATGACCGCCATCAACAGACGTCGCGCCCTGTCCGGCTCCGCCGCCGTCGCCGTGGGTGTCCCGCTCCTCGCCGCGTGCGGTGACGACTCGGACACCTCGGCCACCGACCCCGCCACCTCCTCCGGCTCCGACACCCCGGACGCGTCGTCGTCCCCTTCCGAGGAGGGAGGGGCCGCTGCCGGCGGCGCGGTCCTCGCCAGCGCCGCCGACGTACCGGTGAACGGGTGCCTGGTGGTCCCCGACGCCAAGGTCGTGATCACCCAGCCCACCGAGGGCGACTTCAAGGCCTTCACCGCCGTCTGCACCCACCAGGGCTGCCTCGTCGAGACCAGCAGCGACGGCGAGATCCCCTGCCCGTGCCACGCCAGCCGGTTCTCCCTCGAGGACGGCTCGCCGCTCGGCGGTCCGGCCACGGCCGCACTGGCCGCCGTGGAGATCACCGTCGACGGGGACTCCATCACCCGCGCCTGACCGGCCTGTCACGACTGTCGGGGGCCGCCCGTAGGGTTGACGGGTGGCCAACCCGAGCACCTATCGACCCGCGCCGGGGTCGATCCCGACCAAGCCGGGGGTCTACCGGTTCCGGGACGCCAAGGGTCGCGTGATCTACGTCGGCAAGGCCAAGAGCCTGCGCCCGCGCCTGTCGTCGTACTTCCAGGACATCGGCAACCTCCACCCCCGCACCGCGTCCATGGTGACCACCGGCGCCAGCGTCGAGTGGACGGTCGTCGACACCGAGGTCGAGGCGCTCCAGCTGGAGTACAGCTGGATCAAGGAGTTCGACCCGCGCTTCAACGTCAAGTACCGCGACGACAAGTCCTACCCCTGGCTCGCGGTCACCGTGGGCGAGGAGTTCCCGCGCGTGATGGTCGGGCGCGGGGCCAAGCGCAAGGGCACCCGCTACTTCGGCCCCTACAGCCACGCCTGGGCGATCCGCGAGACCGTCGACCTGCTGCTGCGGGTCTTCCCGATGCGCTCGTGCAGCAACGGCGTCTTCAAGCGGTCCGCGCAGATCGGGCGCCCGTGCCTCCTGGGCTACATCGACAAGTGCTCGGCCCCGTGCGTCGGCAGCGTGACGCCGGAGGAGCACCGCGAGATCGTCGACGACTTCTGCGACTTCATGGCCGGGAGCACGACCGCCTTCACCAAGCGCCTCGAGCGCGAGATGTACGCCGCCTCGGAGGCGCTGGACTTCGAGAAGGCCGCGCGGCTCCGTGACGACCTCGGCGCGCTGACCAAGGCGCTGGAGAAGCAGGCGGTGGTGCTGGGCGACGGCACCGACGCCGACGTGATCGCGCTGGCCGAGGACCCGCTCGAGGTGGCCGTGCAGATCTTCTACGTCCGCGGCGGGCGCATCCGCGGCCAGCGGGGCTGGGTGGCCGACCGCTCCGACGACAGCGACACCGCCGGCCTGGTGCAGGAGTTCCTGCTGCAGCTCTACGGCGGCGCCGACCCCGACGCGGGCGACACGATCCCGCGCGAGGTGCTGGTGCCGGCGCTGCCGCCGGACCACACGGTGATGGAGGAGCTGCTCACCGAGCGGCGCGGCAGCCGGGTCGCGATCCGGGTGCCGCAGCGCGGCGACAAGCGCGACCTCCAGGAGACCGTCGCGAGCAACGCCGCGCAGGCGCTCGCGCTCCACAAGACCAAGCGCGCCAGCGACCTCACCACCCGCAACCGCGCGCTCGAGGAGATCCAGCAGGCCCTCGCGCTCGACGAGGTACCGCTGCGCATCGAGTGCTACGACGTGTCCAACCTCCAGGGCACCGAGGTCGTCGCGTCGATGGTCGTCTTCGAGGACGGGTTGTCGCGCAAGTCTGAGTACCGGCGGTTCGTGATCCGCGGCGTCGACGGCCAGAACGACGTGGCGTCGATGCACGAGGTCATCACCCGGCGCTTCAAGCGGCTGCTCGACGAGCAGGCGCGGAGCGAGACGGTGTCGACCGACTCCGGTCCGATGCTCGTCGATCCGGAGACGGGTCGGCCACGGAAGTTCGCCTACGCGCCCTCGCTCGTCGTCGTCGACGGCGGCCCGCCGCAGGTCGCCGCGGCCCAGCAGGCGCTGGCCGAGCTCGGCGTCACCGACATCCCCGTCTGCGGGCTGGCCAAGCGGCTCGAGGAGGTGTGGCTGCCGGGGGAGGAGGACCCCGTCATCATGGCCCGCACCAGCGAGGGCCTCTACCTCCTCCAGCGGATCCGCGACGAGGCCCACCGCTTCGCCATCAACCACCACCGCGGCCGGCGGTCCAAGTCGATGGTGGAGAGCATGCTCGACGACGTGCCCGGCCTCGGCGAGGTCCGGCGCAAGACGCTGCTCAAGCACTTCGGGTCGCTGAAGAAGCTGCGCGAGGCCGAGCCCGATGCGATCGCGCTCGTCCCCGGCATCGGCCCGCGCACGGCTGCGGCGATCAAGGAAGCGGTCGCGAAGGCCGACGCGACCCGCAAGACTGCCCCCAGGGAGCCGGCGGTCAACACCGCCACCGGCGAGCTCATCGAGGAGGACTGAATGGTCGAGGCGACCCCCGGCGAGCTGGTCATCGTCACCGGCATGACCGGCGCCGGACGGAGCACGGCGGCCAAGGAGCTGGAGGACCTCGGCTACTTCGTGGTCGACAACCTCCCGCCGACCCTGGTGCGCGACGTCGTACGCCTCGTCGACGACAGCCGCGGCATCGACCAGCCGATCGCGGTGGTCGTCGACGTGCGCTCGGGCTCGTTCTTCGACTCGCTCCAGGCCAACCGCCACCAGCAGGTCACCGGACGGCCGACGACGCTGCTGTTCCTCGAGGCCACCGACGAGGTGCTCGTACGCCGCCAGGAGGCGGCCCGCCGTCCGCACCCGCTGCAGGGGAGCGGTCGCCTGCTCCACGGATTGCAGCGCGAGCGCGAGGCGATGGCCGACATCCGCGGCGACGCCGACGTGCTGCTCGACACGTCCAACTTCAACGTCCACCAGCTCCAGGACCGGATCACCGAGCTGTTCGGCACCGCGGCGACGACGCGCCTGAAGGTGACCGTCATCAGCTTCGGCTTCAAGTACGGCATCCCCGTCGACGCCGACTGGGTCGCCGACATGCGGTTCCTGCCCAACCCGCACTGGGTCCCCGAGCTGCGCCCGCAGAACGGCCGCGACCCCGACGTGTCCGCCTACGTGCTGTCCCAGCCCGGCGCGGAGACGTTCCTCGACCAGTACCTCCCCGTGCTGCAGACCGTCGCCCAGGGCTACCTGAGGGAGGGCAAGCGCTTCATGCAGGTCGCCGTCGGCTGCACCGGCGGCAAGCACCGCAGCGTGGCCATGACCGAGGCTATCGCCGGGCTCATGCGGCAGGCGGGCTACGACGTGCGCACCGCGCACCGCGACCTCGGCAGGGAGTGAGGTGGCGCGCGAGACCGCGCAGGCTGCGGTCGCCCTCGGTGGCGGCCACGGTCTGGCCGCCACGCTGTCGGCGCTGCGCCGGCTCCACGACGAGCTCACGATCGACGACCTGACAGCGGTCGTCACGGTGGCGGACAACGGCGGGTCGTCGGGCCGCCTGCGCGGCGAGTTCGGCGTACTGCCGCCCGGGGACCTGCGGATGGCGCTCGCCGCGCTCTGCGGGGACGACGAGTGGGGCCGCACCTGGGCCGACGTGGTCCAGCACCGCTTCGCCGGCCAGGGGGACCTCAACGGTCACGTCGTCGGCAACCTGCTGATCGTCGGCCTGTGGGAGCTCATGGGCGGTGATCACGTCCGCGGCCTCGACTGGGTCGGTCGCCTGCTCGGCGCGCACGGCCGGGTGCTGCCGATGGCCACCACGCCGATGGACATCACCGCGCGCGTGCGCGGCGTCGACCCGGCGTCCCCGGACGCCGTCACGGTCGTACGCGGCCAGGTCGAGGTCGCCACGACCGCCGGCCAGATCGAGTCGGTCGCCCTGGTCCCGGAGGACCCGCAGGCCTGCGCGGAGGCGGTCGAGGCTGTCCTGGCCGCCGAGTGGGTCGTGCTCGGCCCCGGGTCGTGGTTCAGCTCGGTGATCCCGCACCTGATGGTGCCGGGCCTGCGCCGGGCACTGGCCGAGACGCCGGGGCGTCTCGTGGTGGTGCTCAACCTCGAGGAGCAGGCGGGCGAGACCACCGGCTTCGGTCCCGAGGAGCACCTCGCGGCGCTCTTCGAGCACGCACCGGACCTCAACGTGCACGCCGTGCTGGTCGACGCCGGGTCGCTGGCGGGGGAGCGCGAGGTCCTCGAGAAGGCGGTCTCGGAGCGAGGCGCCCGACTGGTCGTCGAGGACATCGCCGTGCCGGGCGAGCCGCGCCACGACCCGGACCGTCTCGCGGCCGCCTTCCGGCGCATCGTCGACGAGGCCTGAGCGGCGCAGACCCGGTCGCCCGGGCCGTCGAGGGTCGTTGACCAGCATGGCAGGATTCGGCCCATGGCTATGACGGCACAGGTGAAGGCAGAGCTCGCCTCCACCCAGATCACCAAGACCTGCTGCCGCAAGGCCGAGGTCGCCTCGATGCTCCGCTTCGCAGGCGGCCTGCACATCGTGAGCGGCCGCATCGTCGTGGAGGCCGAGCTCGACACCGGAGCCGCCGCGCGGCGCCTGCGCAAGGACATCTCCGAGGTCTACGGCCACCCCTCCGACGTGGTCATGGTGCAGGGCAACGGCATCCGCAAGGGCAGCCGCTACATCGTGCGGGTGACCAAGGACGGCGAGGCGCTGGCGCGCCAGACCGGCCTGCTCGACCAGCGCGGTCGCCCCGTACGCGGCCTGCCGCCCGCCGTCGTCAGCGGTGGCGGCTGCGACGCCGTCGCGGCGTGGCGCGGTGCGTTCCTCGCCCACGGGTCCCTGACCGAGCCCGGTCGTTCGTCGTCGCTGGAGATCACCTGCCCCGGCCCGGAGGCCGCGCTCGCGATCGTCGGCGTCGCCCGCCGCCTCGGCATCTCCGCGAAGGCGCGCGAGGTGCGCGGCGTGGACCGGGTCGTGATCCGTGACGGCGACGCCATCGGGGCCCTGCTCACCCGGCTCGGCGCCCACGAGTCGCTGATGGCGTGGGAGGAGCGACGGATGCGCCGCGAGGTCCGCGCCACCGCCAACCGCCTGGCCAACTTCGACGACGCCAACCTTCGCCGGTCCGCCCGGGCAGCGGTTGCCGCGGGCGCCCGCGTGGAGCGCGCGCTGGAGATCCTCGGCGAGGAGATCCCCGACCACCTGCGCCAGGCCGGCCACCTCCGCCTCGAGCACAAGCAGGCCTCGCTCGAGGAGCTCGGCCAGCTGCACGACCCGGTCCTGACCAAGGACGCGATCGCCGGGCGGATCCGCCGGCTGCTCGCGATGGCGGACAAGCGCGCCGAGGAGCTCGGCATCCCCGACACCGAGGCGTCGCTGACCCCGGAGATGCTGGCTGAGGAAGAGTGAGGCCGGGGGCTTTGGATCGATCCAAAGTTACCTGTCCGTACCGCGGTCGACCGCGCTCCGCGGCTCCGGCGTGACCCGATAGGGTCGGTGATGCTGGTCACCGAAGGCCAGAGCTGTCGACGGGGTCACCGAAGGCCCCGCACCTAGGAGGCATCCACCATGACCGTTCGCGTAGGCATCAACGGCTTCGGCCGCATCGGCCGCAACTTCTTCCGCGCCGTGCGCGCCTCGGGCGCCGACATCGAGATCGTCGGCGTCAACGACCTCACCGACAACGCGTCGCTGGCCCACCTGCTCAAGTTCGACTCGATCCTCGGGCGCCTCGACGCCGACGTCTCGAGCGACGACACCTCGATCATGGTCGGCGACCAGCGGATCGCCGTGTCCGCCGAGCGCGACCCGGCGAACCTGTCGTGGGGCGACCTGGGCGTCGACGTCGTCGTCGAGTCCACCGGCTTCTTCACCGACGCGACGAAGGCCAAGGCCCACGTCGACGCCGGCGCCAAGAAGGTCATCATCTCCGCGCCGGCGTCCAACGAGGACATCACCATCGTGATGGGCGTCAACCACGAGCTCTACGACCCGTCGCAGCACACGGTCATCTCCAACGCGTCGTGCACCACCAACTGCCTGGCGCCCATGGCGAAGGCCCTGCACGACGGCCTCGGCATCAACAAGGGCCTGATGACCACCATCCACGCCTACACCGCCGACCAGAACCTGCAGGACAACATCCACAAGGACCCGCGTCGCGCCCGTGCCGCCGCGCTCAACATGGTGCCCACCTCGACCGGTGCCGCGAAGGCCATCGGCCTGGTGCTGCCCGAGCTCAAGGGCAAGCTCGACGGCTACGCCATGCGCGTCCCGGTCCCGACCGGCTCGGCCACCGACCTCACGTTCGAGGCCTCGCGCGAGACGTCGGTCGACGAGGTCAACGAGATCGTCAAGGCTGCCGCCGACGGCCGCTACCTGCGCTACTCGACCGACCCGCTCGTCTCCACCGACATCGTCACCGACCCGGCCTCGTGCATCTTCGACGCCCCGCTGACCAAGGTCATCGGCAACCAGGTGAAGGTCCTCGGCTGGTACGACAACGAGTGGGGCTACTCCAACCGCCTCGCCGACCTCATCACCCACGTCGGCTCGAGCCTCTGAGCTCGATGTCGGACATCACCTCGCTGGGGGACCTGTCGGGCAAGCGCGTGCTGGTCCGCTCGGACCTCAACGTGCCGCTCGACGGCACCACCATCACCGATGACGGCCGGATCCGCGCGAGCGTGCCGACCATCACGCAGCTGTCCGACGCGGGGGCCCGGGTGGTCGTCACCGCCCACCTGGGCCGCCCGGACGGCTCGCCCGACCCGAAGTACTCCCTCGAGCCGGTCGCGCGCCGGCTCTCCGAGCTGCTGGGGCGTCCGGTGGCGTTCGCGTCCGACACCGTCGGCGCGAGCGCGTCGGAGACCGTCGCGGGTCTCGAGGACGGCGGCATCGCGCTGCTGGAGAACGTCCGGTTCAACGACGGTGAGACGTCCAAGGACGACGCCGTCCGCGGGGCGTTCGCCGACCAGCTCGCGCAGCTGGCCGACGCGTTCGTCTCCGACGGCTTCGGCGTCGTGCACCGCAAGCAGGCCAGCGTGTACGACGTCGCGCTGCGGCTGCCGTCCGCGATGGGCGGTCTGGTCGCGGCCGAGGTCGACGTGCTGCGACGGCTGACCGAGCACCCCGAGCGTCCCTACGTCGTCGTCCTCGGCGGCTCGAAGGTGTCGGACAAGCTCGGCGTCATCGACAACCTCATCGACAAGGCCGACAAGCTGCTCATCGGCGGCGGCATGGTCTTCACCTTCCTCAAGGCCCAGGGCCACGAGGTCGGCAAGAGCCTGCTCGAGGCCGACCAGCTCGACACCTGCACCCGCTACCTCACCGAGGCGGCGGACCGCGGGGTGGAGATCCTGCTCCCGACCGACGTCGTGGTCGACACGGCCTTCCCGTCGGGCGACCGCGAGCCCGAGCCCCGCGTCGTACCCGCCTCGGAGATCCCGTCGGACGCCCTCGGGCTCGACATCGGGCCCGGCTCGGCGGCTGACTTCGCAGCGGCGCTGAGCGACGCGCGTACGGTCTTCTGGAACGGGCCGATGGGCGTGTTCGAGGTCGAGGCCTTCGCCGACGGCACCCGTGCCGTCGCCGAGGCGCTGACGAAGGTCGACGGCCTGTCCGTCGTCGGTGGCGGCGACTCAGCTGCCGCCGTACGACAGCTGGGCTTCGACGAGGCCGCCTTCGGCCACATCTCCACCGGCGGTGGCGCGTCGCTGGAGTTCCTGGAGGGCAAGGAGCTCCCGGGCATCGCCGTACTCGAGAGGGACTGACCCGTGGCCAAGAACGACCGCACGCCGCTGATGGCGGGCAACTGGAAGATGAACCTCAACCACCAGGAAGCGGTGGTGCTCGTCCAGAAGCTCGCCTGGACGCTGTCGGACAAGCGCCACGACTTCGGCAAGGTCGAGGTGGTCGTCGTGCCGCCCTTCACCGACATCCGCTCGGTGCAGACGCTGGTCGACGGTGACCGCCTCTCGATCCGCTACGGCGCGCAGGACGTGTCCGTGCACGACGAGGGCGCCTACACCGGCGAGATCTCTGCGGGCATGCTCAGCAAGCTGGGCTGCTCCTACGTCGTGGTCGGGCACTCCGAGCGCCGGATGTACCACAACGAGTCCGACGAGCTGGTCAACGCCAAGGCCCACAAGTCCCTCTCGGCCGGCATGACGCCGATCGTGTGCGTCGGGGAGGGCCTCGACGTACGCCAGGCGGGCGAGCACGTGCCGTTCACGCTCACGCAGGTGGACGGCTCGCTCGACGGCTTCACCGCCGAGCAGGTCGCCGGCCTCGTGGTCGCCTACGAGCCCGTGTGGGCCATCGGGACCGGCGAGGTCGCCACCCCCGACGACGCTCAGGAGGTCTGTGCGGCCATCCGTGGGCGCGTGCGCGAGGTGCACGGCGACGCGGCCGCGGACGGCCTGCGGATCCTCTACGGCGGGTCGGTCAAGGCCGCCAACGTCGGCGGGATCATGGACAAGTCGGACGTCGACGGATGCCTCGTGGGCGGCGCCAGCCTGCAGGTCGACGAGTTCGGTGGCATCTGCCGTTTCTACGACATGCCGGTGCTGTGAGGGCGCTCACCGGTTCCGCGTGGACGTGACGTAGGCTTCCGCTCGTGATTCTGCTCTTCACCATCCTGCTCGTCACGACGAGCGCGATCATGATCCTGCTGGTGCTGCTCCACAAGGGCCGCGGTGGCGGCCTCTCCGACATGTTCGGCGGGGGCGTCTCCAGCAGCTTGGGGGGATCGTCGGTGGCCGAGCGCAATCTCGACCGCTTCACGGTCGGCGTCGGTGTCATCTGGTTTGCGTGCATCATCGCCCTGGGCCTGCTCAAGGCCTACGCGGGCAACTAATCCCCCTCAGCTTTCTTTCGAAGGAGTCGTCGTGGCTGGTGCTGGAAATGCGATCCGCGGTAGTCGAATCGGTGCCGGCCCCATGGGCGAGGCGGAGCGCGGCGAGGCCGCGCCCCGCCAGACGGTCACCTACTTCTGCAGCCACGACCACCGGTCGGTGGTGACGTTCTCGATCGAGGCCGCCGTGCCCGACTCGTGGGACTGCCCCAAGTGCGGTCTCCCCGCGAGCCTGGACTCGGAGAACCCGCCCCCGGCGCCGAAGATCGAGCCCTACAAGACGCACCTCGCCTACGTGAAGGAGCGTCGCAGCGAGACCGAGGCGGCCGACATCCTCGACGAGGCCGTCGCCCTGCTGCGCAGCCGCCGCAAGGCCGGCGAGATCATCTTCTGACCGAGTCGAGGCGGCGCGTCTGCACGCCACCCTGACGTCGAGTCGGCGCGTGTGTGCGCCAGTCAGCGTCGAGTCGGCGCGTCTGCTCACGCGGCGCCTCGCCGGCGAGCCCGACGGACCCCGTCCAGTATGATGTCGTCGATCCGAGCGTGGCGTCCGTAGACATCCGGCGTCCAGACGGGTTCGATGACCCAGTCTGCATCGGTCCGGAGCCAGTCGAACCGCTCCTCGTCCTTGGCCTCGTTGTCGGCCCCCGTGTGCCAGTCCAATCCCTGGAACTCCACGCCGAAGCGCAGGTCACCGTTGCCGACGTCGACGAAGGCGAGCCGCCCTTCCGATCGCACGGCCACCTGTGGCTCTGGCGGCGGGACAGGCAGGTTGCGCCATCGCCATCTCACCACGGTCTCGCCACCTGACTGCGAGCGTCCGTCGGTGAACGGCGCCATGTGGCGGAGCGTCGTGACCCAGCGCATGCGCTTGAAGCGGTCGACTTCCGACATCAGCTCCTCGACGCTGAACTCGCCGAGCCGGTGGAGTGCATCGAGAGCAGTGAGCGCTGGCTCGGGCCACCGCTGTCGACCGAGGTCCAGGGCAGTGCGAAGCGGCGTGGTCATACGTACGCCGTCCACCTCCGTCAGGTCGGCTTCGCGGAACGTGCGCTCTCCGCTATCGGCCAGCTTGTTGCGCAGGCGGCCTCGACCCTGGGGCAGGTACATCGCGATCGGCAGCGCGCTCAGGTGCTCGTTGGGGAGCAGCAACATGTTGGCGCCCTGCGCCCATCCGGCGTGCCGGTCCACGACCACCGCGTCGGCGGGCATCACGAGACGCAAGCACGCCAGGCGGGATGCGGTGCTGTCCGGAAGCTGCGCAGGGAGGTACACGCCCTTGATCGGGTGCCGCAGCAGTCCGGCGCGCGTCAGGTCGTTCAACCAGCGGTGTGGGACGCCGGCGGCCAGGGCCTGCTGGAGGGTGAATGGCTCGTCCGTGGGGAGCGGGAAGCTTTCGCCCAGCTGGGGCAGGCGAAGCCATTGCGAGATGTCCATGCCACGTCGCATGCCCCGCGCCGGCTCATCTCAGTCTGCTCGCCATCGCGCTGTGGAGAACCGTGCAGATGCGCCGACTCGACGGGCCTGGGCGTGCAGATGCGCCGGCTCGGGGGTCAGGGGAGGGCGGAGGCGGCGTCCTCGTCGAGCCACCACACGGTCTCCTCGCCGCGTACGCCGCGGGCGGGGGTCTCCTCGACCGAACCGTCCTCGGCCAGAGCTCGCGCGACGGCCTCGGCCTTGCCCTCACCGCTGGCGATGAACCACACCGCGCGGGAGCGCCCCAGGGTCTCGAAGGTGAGGGTCACCCGGTCCGGCGGCGGCTTGGGGGAGTCGTGGACCGCGACCGCGATCGCGTCGCGGGCGCCGAGGGCGGGGTGGCCGGGGAAGAGCGAGGCGCAGTGACCGTCCGGTCCGATCCCGAGCATCAGCACCTCGAAGAAGCCGGCGCCGTGCTCGCGCAGCGCGTCGCTGTAGGCAGCAGCGGCGTCCTCTGCGGTGGCGACCTGGTCGCTGGCGGGCACCTCGTGGACGTTGGCGGCGTCGACGTCGACGTGGTCGAGCAGCGCCTCGCGGGCCTGGCGGGCGTTGCGGTCGGGCGAGTCGGCGGGCACGAACCGCTCGTCACCCCACCAGAAGACCACGCGCGACCAGTCGAGCGAGGAGTCGGCCGCGCGCCGCGCGAGCTCGCGGTGCAGCGCCTCGGCGATGCTGCCGCCGGTGAGTCCGACCTGCGGGACCTCACCGCGCGCCTGGGCGGCCTCGAGCCGGTCCAGCAGGGCGGAGGCGATGTCACCGACGAGGAGGTCGGCGTCGTCGTGCCGGCGGATCTCCGGGGCGCTCACTTCGGGCTCCGCAGCTTGACCAGCTTGGCCGCGACGGCGGCGTAGACGTCGTCCTCGTCGAGGCGGCGCAGCTCCTCCGACAGCAGGGCCGGCACCTCGCGCCGCTTGAGCGCGACGGGCCGGTCGGGCCGATGCGGGGAGGTGAACGTCGCCAGGCGGCCGTCGGCACGCGAGATGCGGATCGCCCCCTCCTTGGTGTCCATGCTCACTTCGGTGATGCCGGGACCGTCGGAGCTGCCGCGGGTCACCTCGACCTTGAGCCGGTCGCAGAGCCACGCCACGAGGAGGTCCGCGCTCGGGCTGACCCGCTCCGCGGTCACCCTCGCGCCGGTGACCTTGAGCGGGTGCTGGTCGAGCGCCGCCGCGAGCAGTGCCCGCCACGGTGTGAGGCGGGTCCAGCTGAGGTCGGTGTTGCCGGGCGCGTAGTGCTGGCACTGGGTGAGCATCGCGGTGGCCTTGCCCCGCGAGACCCCGGCCGAGTCGGTGATCCGGCGCTGGGCCAGCGCGCCGAGCGGGTCGGACGCCGGGTCGGCGGGTGCGGCGGTGGGCCACCAGATGGCGACGGGGGAGTCGGGCAGGAGCAGGGGCAGCACCACCGACTCGGCGTGCTTGACCACCTCGCCCTTGAGCCGGATGAGGGCGGTCTCGCCGCCCCACCCGTCACCGCTGCCGACCTGCGCGTTGACCACGGCGGAACCCCGCGCGTCACCCAGGATCACGCCGAGCACGCGCGACGGGTGCTCGCGCGAGGCCCGCTTGGCCGCCAGCATCGCCTCGGCGGCGTCGTCCTCGGGCGCCACGATGATCAGCGTCATCACCATCCCCATCGCAGGGCTGCCGGCGCGGGTGCGGGACCGGACGAACTCCGCGGCGATCTTGGCCGAGTTGGTGTCGGTGAGCTCGATCATCAGGGCCTCCTCCAGGTGCGGCCGTCGCGGGCCAGCATCTTCTCAGCGGACGGGGGACCCCAGGTGCCGGAGTCGTACGCGTCGGGCCGGCCCTTCTTCGCCCAGTGGTCGATGACCGGGTCGAGCAGCTTCCACGACAGCTCGACCTCCTCGTGGCGCGGGAAGAGCGGCGGGTCGCCGAGCAGCACGTCGAGGATGAGTCGCTCGTAGGCCTCGGCGCTCGCCTCGGTGAAGGACCCGCCGTAGGCGAAGTCCATGTTGACGTCGCGGATCTCCATGGCGGTGCCGGGCACCTTCGACCCGAACCGCATCGTCATGCCCTCGTCGGGCTGGACCCGGATGACGAGGGCGTTCTGGGTGAGGTCCTCGGTGGAGGTCTGCGAGAAGGGCAGGTGCGGCGCCTTCTTGAACACGACGGCCACCTCGGTGACGCGTCGGCCGAGGCGCTTGCCGGTGCGGAGGTAGAACGGCACGCCGGCCCAGCGCCGCGTCTCGACGTGGACGGTGATCGCGGCGAAGGTCTCGGTCGTCGAGGTCTTCTTGATGCCCTCCTCCTCGAGGAAGCCGGTCACCTTCTCCCCGCCGGCCCAGCCGGCGGCGTACTGGCCGCGCGCCGTGGTCGTGTCGAGCCGCGGGGGCAGCTGCGCGGAGGCGAGCACCTTGAGCTTCTCGATGCGCAGGCTCTCGGCGTCGAAGGCGATCGGCTCCTCCATGGCGACCAGCGCCATCAGCTGGAGGAGGTGGTTCTGGATGACGTCGCGAGCGGCGCCGATCCCGTCGTAGTAGCCGGCGCGACCGCCGATGCCGATGTCCTCGGCCATCGTGATCTGCACGTGGTCGACGTAGTTGGCGTTCCAGATCGGCTCGAACATGTTGTTCGCGAAGCGCATCGCGAGGATGTTCTGCACCGTCTCCTTGCCGAGGTAGTGGTCGATGCGGAAGATCGAGCCCGACGGGAAGACGTCGGCGAGGACGTCGTTGAGCTCACGCGCCGACTCGAGGTCGTGGCCGAACGGCTTCTCCACGACCACCCGGCGCCACTGGTCACCGTCCCGGTCGGCGAGGCCGTGCTTCTTCAGCTGGCCCACGACCGTGCCGAAGAACGACGGCGGGATCGCGAGGTAGAAGGCCATGTTGCCGCCGGTGCCGCGGAGCTGGTCGAGCTCCTCGACGGTGCGGCGCAGCTGCTCGAAGGCGTCGTCGTCGTCGAAGTTGCCCGGCACGAAGCGGAAGCCCTCCGACAGCTGGTTCCAGACCTCCTCGCGGAACGGCGTACGTGCGTGCTCCTTGACCGCGTCGTGCACGATCTGCGCGAAGTCCTGGTCGGCCCAGTCGCGGCGGGCGAACCCGACGAGGCTGAAGCCCGGCGGGAGCAACCCACGGTTGGCCAGGTCGTAGATGGCCGGCATGACCTTCTTGCGCGACAGGTCGCCGGTCACGCCGAAGAGCACCATCCCGCAAGGCCCGGCGATGCGGGGGAGCCGGCGGTCCTGCGGGTCGCGCAGCGGGTTCACGTGCGTCATCAGCCTCGGTGCTCCTGGTAGTAGCCGATCAGGGACTGGGTGGAGGGGTCCTGCTGCGCGAGCACGTCGGCATCACCCGACACGGCGGGGCCCAGCTCCTGGGCGAGCTGCTTGCCGAGCTCGACGCCCCACTGGTCGAAGCTGTCGATGCCCCACACCGCGCCCTCGACGAAGGTGATGTGCTCGTAGAGCGCGACCAGCTGCCCCAGCACGCCCGGCGTCAGCAGCGGCGCCATGATGGACGTCGTGGGCCGGTTGCCGGGGAACGTGCGGGCCGACACCAGCGCCTCGTCCACGCCTTCGGCACGCACCTCGTCGGCGGTCTTGCCGAAGGCCAGCGCCTTGGTCTGGGCGAAGAAGTTGGCGAGGAACAGCTCGTGGACGTCGACCTGCCGTCCGTCGACCTCGTCGACGAGGGGGTACGCCGGACGCGCGAAGGCGATGAAGTCCGCCGGCACGAGCCGGGTGCCCTGGTGGATCAGCTGGTAGAAGGCGTGCTGCCCGTTCGTGCCGGGCTCGCCCCAGAAGACCTCGCCGGTGTCGTAGCCGACCGGAGTGCCGTCCCACCGCACGCCCTTGCCGTTGGACTCCATCGTCAGCTGCTGGAGGTAGGCGGGGAAGCGGTGCAGCAGCTGGGAGTAGGGCAGCACTGCGTGGGTGTGCGCACCGAGGAAGTTGGTGTACCAGACGTTGAGCAGCCCCATCTTCAGCGGGACGTTGGCGGCCGGGGGCGCGGTGCGGAAGTGCTCGTCCATCGCGTGGAAGCCCGCCAGCAGCTCGGCGAAGCGCTCCGCACCGATGGCGATCACCAGCGAGAGGCCGATGGCGGAGTCCATCGAGTAGCGTCCGCCGACCCAGTCCCAGAAGCCGAAGGCGTTGTCGGTGTCGATGCCGAAGTCGGCGACCTTGTCGAGCGCGGTCGAGACGGCGACGAAGTGCTGCGCGACCGCAGCGTCGGCGTCGGTGCCGACGGGCAGGTGCTCGAGCAGCCAGGCCTTGCAGAGCCGCGCGTTGGTCAGTGTCTCGAGCGTCCCGAAGGTCTTGCTGGAGACGATGAAGAGCGTCGACTCGGGGTCGAGACCGGACAGCGACTGCCCGGCGTCGGTCGGGTCGATGTTGCTGATGAAGCGGCAGGACAGGCCGTCCCGGCGGTAGGGCTCGAGGGCCTCGTAGGCCATCACCGGGCCGAGGTCGGAGCCGCCGATGCCGATGTTGACGACCGTCTCGATGCGACGCCCGGTCACCCCGGTCCACTCGCCCGAGCGCACGCGTCCGGCGAAGGCGTACGCCCGCTCGAGCACCTCGTGCACGTCGGCCACCACGTCCTGGCCGTCGACCGTCAGCGACGCGCCCGCCGGGAGGCGGAGCGCGGTGTGGAGCACGGCGCGGTCCTCGGTGACGTTGATGCGCTCACCGGAGAGCATCGCGTCGCGGCGCCCCAGGACGTCGACCTCGTCGGCGAGCGCCAGCAGGGCCGACTCGACCTCGGCGTCGAGGAGGTTCTTCGACAGGTCGACGTGCAGGTCGCCCGCCGCGAGCGTCTGCTGCGCGACCCAGTCGGGCGTGAGGGAGGAGCGCAGGTCGGGCTCGTAGGAGCCGGCCAGCTGCGCCAGCCGGCTCCACGCGGCCGTGGTGGTGGGGTCGACCGCGCCCGTGCTCATGCCCGCGCGGCCTCGAGCGACGCCGCCAGGGTGGTCTGGAGCTCGTCCCAGGCGACGACGAACTTGTCGACGCCCTCCGCGATGAGCACCGCGATGACGTCGTCGTAGTCGATGCCCGCGTCGGCGAGCGCCTGCATGTGCGCGGCGGCGTCGTCGTAGAAGGGACGTACGCGGTCCCCGCGCACCTCGCCGTGGTCGGCCACCGCGTCGAGGGTCTTCTCCGGCATGGTGTTGACGGTGTCCTCGACGACGAGGTCGACGACGTACATCGTGTCGTCGTAGTCGGGGTTCTTCACGCCGGTCGAGGCCCACAGCGGCCGCTGCTTGCGCGCGCCCTTGGCCTCCAGCGCCTCCCAGCGGGAGCCGGAGAAGAACTCCTCGTACATCTGGAACGCCAGGCGGGCGTTGGCCACGCCGGCCTTGCCGCGCAGTGCCGGGTCGGTGCCGGGACCCTCGGTGGTGGCCTCGAGCCGCTTGTCGATCTCGGAGTCCACGCGCGAGACGAAGAACGAGGCGACCGAGTGGATGTCGGCGAGCTCGTGGCCGTTCTCCAGCGCCTTCTCGAGGCCGGAGACGTAGGCCTCCATCACGTTGCGGTACTGCTCGAGGCCGAAGATCAGCGTCACGTTGACCGAGATGCCGGCGGCGATCGTGTCGGTGATCGCAGGCCAGCCGGCCTCGGTGCCGGGGATCTTGATCATCACGTTCGGCTCGTCCACGGTCTTCCACAGCGCGGCGGCCTCGGCGACGGTCTCGTCGGTCGAGTGGGCCAGGCCGGGGGAGACCTCGATCGAGACGCGGCCGTCGACGCCGTCGGTGGCGTCGAAGACCGGACGCATGACCTTGCAGGCCTCGCGCACGTCGTCGGTGGTGATGACCATCGTGGCGCGGTCGACGTCGGCACCGTCGGCGGCGAGCTCGCGCACCTGGGCGTCGTAGCGCTCGCCGTCGGCCAGCGCGGTCTGGAAGATCGCCGGGTTGGACGTCACCCCGACGATGCTGCCGTTCTGCACGAGGTCGGCGAGGTTGCCGGTCTCGAGGCGCTCGCGGGACAGGTCGTCGAGCCAGATGGACACCCCGGCGTCAGCCAGGGCCTTGAGGCGGTCGTTCATGGGGTTCCTCCCGTGGATGGGGTCTGGGCGGTCGGGGTCGCTCAGGCGTTGACGACGGCGACGCTGTCGCGTGCGGCGTCGGCGACGGCCTGGGCGGTGATGCCGAGCTCGGTGTAGATCCGGGCGTAGTCGGCCGACGCGCCGTAGTGGTCGATGCTGATGATCCGGCCGTTGTCGCCGACGATCTCGCGCCAGCCCTGCCTGACGCCGGCCTCGACGGAGACACGCGCCTTCACGGTGGGGGGCAGGACGGTGTCGCGGTAGGACTCGTCCTGCTCGTCGAACCACTCGAGGCAGGGCATCGAGACCACACGGGCGTCGATGCCGTCCTCGGCGAGCAGCGCCCGCGCCTCGACGGCGAGCTGCACCTCGGAGCCGGTGCCGACGAGGATCACGTCGGGCGTGCCCTTGTCGGCGTCGAGCAGCACGTAGGCGCCGCGGGCCACGCCCTCGGTCGAGCCCCACGTCTGCCCGGAGTCGGCGTCGTCGCCGCGCGGGAAGACCGGCACGTTCTGGCGGGTCAGGGCGAGTGCGGCGGGGGAGTCGGTGCGGCCCAGGATCGTCTGCCACGCGGCGACGGTCTCGTTGGCGTCCGCGGGGCGTACGACGTCGAGGCCGGGCATGGCGCGCAGGGCGGCGAGGTGCTCGACCGGCTGGTGGGTCGGGCCGTCCTCGCCCAGGCCGATGGAGTCGTGGGTCCACACGTAGGTGACGGGCAGCTTGCTGAGCGCGGCCACGCGCACCGAGCCGCGCATGTAGTCGGAGAACGTGAGGAACGTGCCGCCGAACACGCGGGTGAGCCGGTCGGCCGCGATGCCGTTCATGATCGCGCCCATGCCGTGCTCGCGGATGCCGAAGTGGAGGACGCGGCCGGCGTGGGGGTCGGTGCTCCACTCGCCGATCTCGGCGACCTCGGGACCGACGGACGGGGCGCTGGTGATCGTGGTGTTGTTGGAGCCGGCGAGGTCGGCGGAGCCGCCCCACAGCTCGGGCAGCACCGGCGCGAGCGCGTTGATCACCTTGCCGGAGGCGGAGCGGGTGGCGACGCCCTTGGCGTCGGCCGGGAAGGTCGGCAGCGCCTCGGCGAGCTCGGTGGGCATCTCGCGGCGCTTGAGCCGGTGCAGCAGCTCGGCGGACTCCGGGTGCTTGTCGGCCCAGGCGGCGTACGCCTCGTCCCACTCGGCTCCCCACGCGGAGCCGCGCTCGCGCAGCTCGCGGGTGCGCTCGAGCACGCCCGGCGGGACCTCGAAGGTCTGGTCGGGGTCGAAGCCGAGGACCCTCTTGGTGGCGGCGACCTCCTCGGCGCCGAGGGCGCTGCCGTGGGCCGCTTCGGTGCCCTGGGCGTTGGGTGCGGGCCACGCGATGACAGTGTCGAGCACGATGAGCGAGGGCTGGTCGCTCACGCCGCGGGCCTCGCGGATGGCGGCGTAGAGTGCCGGGACGTCCTCGACGTAGTCGGTGCCGCCGTTGGTCCAGTCGACGGTCTGGACGTGCCAGCCGTAGGCCTCGTAGCGGGCGGCGACGTCCTCGGTGAAGGCGATGTCGGTGTCGCCCTCGATGGAGATCCGGTTGCGGTCGTAGATGACGGTGAGGTTGCCGAGCTTCTGGGTGCCGGCGATCGAGCTCGCCTCGGAGCTCACGCCCTCCTGGAGGTCGCCGTCAGAGGCCACGACGTAGACCTGGTGGTCGAACAGGCCCTCACCGGGAGCCGCGTCGGCGTCGAGCATGCCGTGGACGCGTCGTCCCGAGAGCGCCATGCCGACGGCGTTGCCGACGCCCTGGCCCAATGGTCCGGTCGTCACCTCGACGCCGGCGGTGTGGCCGAGCTCGGGGTGGCCGGGGGTCTTCGAGCCCCACGTGCGCAGTGCCTTGAGGTCGTCGAGCTCGAGGCCGAAGCCGCCGAGGTAGAGCTGGGTGTAGAGGGTGATCGAGCTGTGGCCGCACGACAGCACGAACCGGTCGCGGGCGATCCACTCGGGGTCGGCCGGGTCGTGGCGCATGACCTTCTGGAACAGCAGGTACGCCACCGGCGCGAGGCTCATGGCCGTGCCGGGGTGGCCGTTGCCGACCTTCTGGACCGCGTCCATCGCCAGGACCCGGGAGGTGTCGACCGCGCGCTGGTCGACGTCGTCCCACTCGAGGGTGGTGGGCAGGGCGGACTTCTCGGTCAACGCGGTTCCTCTCGGTGGAGTGCGGCCCGAGGCTCGGGCTGGAGCTCGGGCTGGAGTGCAGGATCACAGGTGCGTGAGGTGGCCTCGACTGCGAGCCTATCGCCGTGGCCGAGTAGACTCGACCCCGCCCGACGGGCCGTCCGGATGCCGGTTCATGTGCTCCTCATCCACCTCGGTTCCCCGAAGTCGGGATCGCATCCGTCCAGTCCCGCCCCCTCCTGTCACCGAGGTCCCCACCGTGTCCCACGCCGGTCCGCATGCAGCATCCGCGCGGCCGTCGACCGGTGACGAGCGCGGGGCTGACGGTCCGCCCACCTGGCGCGACGTCGTCGCCGCCTACGTCGGGCTGACCAAGCCGCGCGTCATCGAGCTCCTGCTGCTCACGACGGTGCCGGTCATGTTCTACGCCGCGCGCGGCGTGCCGGACCTGTCCACGGTCGTGTGGACGGTCCTCGGCGGCACGTTCTCCGCGGGCTCCGCGTCGGTCTTCAACTGCGTCTACGACCGCGACATCGACGAGCAGATGCGCCGGACCAGGCGACGGGCGCTGCCGCGGCACATCGTGTCCCCGCGCGCCGCTCTCGTCTTCGGGGCCGTGCTGGGCGTGCTGTCGACGGTGATCCTCTGGGTGGGGGTCAACACCCTGTCCGCGGTGCTGTCGGTGACCGCGATCGCGTTCTACGTCTTCGTCTATACGATGCTGCTCAAGCGCCGGACCACGCAGAACATCGTCTGGGGTGGGATCGCCGGCTGCTTCCCGACCCTCATCGGGTGGACGGCCGTGACCGGCTCGCTCGCGTGGACACCGGTCGTGCTCTTCATGGTCGTCTTCTTCTGGACCCCGCCCCACACCTGGGCCCTGGCGCTGCGCTACCGCGAGGACTACCGCAACGTCGACGTGCCGATGCTGCCGGTCGTGAAGCCCGCCGCAGAGGTGGGCCGCCAGGTGGTGGTCTACAGCTGGGTGATGGTCGCGACCTCACTGCTGCTGTGGCCGGTGGCCGGCACGAGTCTGGTCTACCCCGTGGCCGCCGCCGTCCTCGGCGCGGTCTTCCTCGTGGAGGCCCACCGCATGTGGGGCCGTGCGAAGCGCTTCGACGCGCTGTCCGAGATCAACCCGATGCGCCTGTTCCACGCATCGAACCTCTACCTCTCGCTCCTCTTCGTCGCGGTGGCGCTCGACCCGCTGCTGGGCTGACCGCCCGGCCCGAGGGCCGGACCCGGCCTCAGCCGAGGTGGGTCGCGGGGTGCGGCTGCGTGCCGGCGTCGGCCTCCGCCTCGTTGGTCGAGGCGTGCGGCAGCACCGCGAGCCCGAGCCGCGCAAGCCCCGCGGCGAGGAGCCCCGCGCCCAGCATGTGCAGGGCGACGAGCGCGACCGGCAGGTCCAGCCAGTACTGCACCCACCCGAGCACCCCCTGCAGGACCTCGACGAGGAGCACGAGGCCGGTCACCCGGGCCAGCCACTGGTGGCCACCGCGGACGGCGACGACCAGCAGCGCGACGGTGAGGGCCACCAGGACGTAGACGGAGACGGCGTGCGCCTGCGAGACCGTTGCGGGGTCGAGGCCGTTGCGGGGCGAGTCGGTGTCGCCCGCGTGCGGACCGGCGCCGGTGACGACGGTGCCGAGGTAGAGCGCCACCCAGCCCGACGCCAGCGTCGCCCAGGCCAGCCTGCGCGGCAGCCGGGGGGCGGCTGCGCGGTCGGGGCTGCGCAGCTCGTCGAGGAGTGCGACGCACACCATGATCATCGCCATCGACAGCAGGAAGTGCCCGGCGACGATCCACGGGTTCAGGTCGGTCAGCACCGTGATGCCGCCGATGACGGCCTGGAGCGGGATGCCGAGGCCGATGACGAGCGAGAGCCGCGTCGCGCGGCGGTGCCTCGCGCCGAGGGCGGCGAGGAAGCACAGGAGCGCGATCGCGACGAGCACGAAGGTGAGCAGCCGGTTGCCGAACTCGATGGCGCCGTGGAGCCCCAGCTCGCCGTGGGCGACGTAGGACTCGTCGGTGCAGCGCGGCCAGGTCGGGCAGCCGAGACCGGAGCCGGTGAGGCGTACGGCGCCACCGGTGACCACGATGCCGATGTTGGCGAGCAGGTTGGCCACCGCGAGTGGCCAGAGGTACCGGGAGAGCCGGGCGAGCAGGGTGTGCATCATTCCCACCTGAAGGTTCGAGCAGTGAGCAGCGTGCCCAGGGCGGCCCAGGCAGCGAGGACGAGCAGGGAGCGGCCGTCGACGCCCGCGTCCACGAGAGCCGTACGCATCGCCTCGCCGAGCGCGCCGGACGGGAGCCACTGGATGACAGTGGACGCAGCGCCGTAGGTGCTGGCCGGGAGGACCACGCCGCCGCCAGCCATGAGCAGGAGGTAGACGAGGTTGGCCAGGGCGAGGGTCGCCTCGGCGCGCAGCGCACCGGCCACGAAGAGGCCGAGGGCGGCGAAGGCGGCGGTGCCGAGCGCGACCGCCAGCACCACGCCCAGAACCGTGCGTGCCGGTGCGGCCGGCGTCGGCTCCCAGCCGAGCAGCAGCCCCACGACCACCAGCACGACGAGCTGGAGCGCGACCACGTTGAGCAGGGCCAGCACCTTCCCGAGCAGCAGGCCGTGGCGCGGCAGCGGCGAGGCGCCGAGGAGCTTGATCACGCCGTAGCGGCGCTCGAAGCCGGTCGAGATCGCCACCGAGGTGAAGGCGGTGGACATCACCGCCAGCGCGAGCACGCCGGGCGTGAGGATGTCGACCGCGCGGTGGCCGTCGAGGTCGATCCCGATCCGCCCGGCCGCGGCCACGCCGCCGACGAGCACGATGACCGGGATGACGATGGCGAGCAGCAGCTGCTCGCCGTTGCGCAGCATGAGCCGCGCCTCCATCCGGGACTGGGCGAGCACCATGCGGCGCAGTGACGCACCACCGGGGGCCGGGGCGAAGGTGTGGGGGCTCACGACGCGAGCTCGCGTCCGGTGAGCTCGAGGAAGACGTCCTCGAGGGTGCGCTGACCGAGGTTGAGGGTCTGGGGGAGCACCCCGTGCTCCTCGCACCAGCGCGAGACCCGGCCCAGCGTGGTCGAGTCGGCGGGTCCGTGGATGAGCATGCTGACCTCGTCGAGCTGGCGCACCTCGGTCTCGGGGCCGAGCTCGGCGCGCAGCGACTCGGGGGCGCCCTCGGGGAACGGGCGGTTGACCACGAGGCGGATGGTGGCCGAGCGGCCGCCGCGGGTCAGTTCGGCCGGCGTGCCGCTGGTGATCACGCGGCCGCGGTCGATGATGTGGATGCGGTCGGCGAGTTGCTCGGCCTCGTCCATGTGGTGGGTCGTGAGCACCACCGTCACGCCGTCGGCGCGGATCTCCTCGAGCAGCTCCCAGGTCGTGCGCCGGGCCTGCGGGTCCATGCCCGCGGTCGGCTCGTCGACGAAGACAAGCTCGGGGCGGCCGACCAGCGCGATGGCGAGCCCGAGGCGCTGCTTCTGCCCTCCTGAGAGCCGGCGGTAGGGCGTACGCCCGCAGTCACCCAGGCCGAGGCGCTCGACCAGCATCCGGGTGTCGAGCGGGTGGGCGTGCAGGGAGGCCATGTGCTCGAGCATCTCCACCGCGCGTACGCCGCTCCACGCACCGCCGGCCTGGAGCATCACACCGATCCGGGGGAGCAGCGCCGCGCGGTCGCGCTGCGGGTCGAGCCCCAGCACCCGCACGGTGCCGCGCTGGGGGACGCGGTAGCCCTCGCAGGTCTCTAGGGTCGTGGTCTTCCCGGCCCCGTTGGGACCGAGGACGGCGGTGACGGACCCGCGGGTCACCTCGAGCGAGAGGCCGTCGACGGCCACCTTGTCGCCGTACGCCATCACCAGGCCGTCGATCTCGACGGCGGGGGAGGCGGTTGGCACGGTCCAATCCTAGGTGCGGGTTAATGAGCGGCGGCTGTCGGTCCCCGCCGCTAGCGTGGCGACCATGACTCGCCCAGCGATCGAGGCCGAGGGCCTCGTCAAGCACTTCGGGGACACCGTGGCCGTGGACGGGGTGTCCTTCGTCGTGCCGGAGGGCACCGTGCTCGGCCTCCTCGGGCCCAACGGAGCCGGCAAGACCACGACGGTCCGCATGATGACCACGCTGACCCGCCCCACCTCCGGCACCGCCCGTGTCGCCGGCCACGACATCCTCGACGACCCCGCGGCCGTGCGCCGCAGCATGGGCCTGACCGGTCAGGCGGCCACCGTCGACGAGCTGCTGACCGGCCGGGAGAACCTCCGCCTCATCGGCCAGCTCTACGGCCTCGACGCGGGCTACATCACCCGCGCCAGCGCCGAGCTGCTCGAGCGCTTCTCGCTCGCCGAGGCCGGTGACCGCATCGCGAAGACCTACTCCGGCGGCATGCGTCGGCGACTCGACCTCGCCGTCAGCCTGATCGCCACGCCGCCGGTGCTCTTCCTCGACGAGCCGACCACCGGCCTCGACCCGCGCTCACGCGTGGAGCTGTGGGAGGTGCTGCGAGAGCTGGTGAAGGACGGCACCACGCTCCTGCTGACCACGCAGTACCTCGAGGAGGCCGACCAGCTGGCCGACAACATCGTGGTCATCGACCGGGGCACGGTGATCGCCGAGGGCACACCGCTCCAGCTCAAGGACCGGTCCGGCGCTGCGGCCCTGGTGGTCACGGTGTCGCACGCCGACGACCTGGCCGCGGCCGAGGCGCTGATGCGCCCGCACGTGCGCGAGGTGCACCTCGACGCCGGTGCCCGGCAGCTCACCGCGCCGGCCGAGGGGCTGGGGCACATGACCCGCGTGGCCGGCATCTTCGACGAGAGCGGGATCGTGCTCGACGACATCGGGCTCAAGCGCCCGAGCCTGGACGACGTGTTCCTCCACCTCACCGGCCACCGGGCCGAGGACGGCGCCGAGGACGACCAGACCGCCGGCCAGCCGGCAGGGGAGGTGACCCGATGAGCACGATCGAGCGACCAGAGATCCGCACCACGGGCCTGCTCACGCAGTCGTGGGCGATCGCGCGCCGCAACTTCCGCCACATCCGCCGGATGCCGGAGATGCTGCTCGACGTCACGATCCAGCCGGTGATGTTCGTGCTGCTCTTCGCCTACGTCTTCGGCTCGTCCATCGACGTGGCCACGCCCGCCGGCTACCGCGCCTTCCTGCTTGCCGGGATCATGGCGCAGACGGTGGCCTTCGCCTCCTTCATCGTCGCGGTCGGGCTCACCGCCGACCTCGACAAGGGCATCGTCGACCGGATGCGCTCGTTGCCGATCAACCCGGCCGCGGTGCTGGTCGGTCGCAGCATCTCGAGCCTTGCCCACGCGTCGATCGGCCTGGTGGTGATGTCGCTGACCGGCCTCGTCATCGGCTGGCGCATCCACACCAACGTCTTCGAGGCCGCACTGGGCTACCTCCTGCTGCTCGGCTGGGGATTCGCGATGATCTGGGTGGGCATCTGGGTCGGCTCCGCCATGCGCTCGGTCGAGGCGGTCAACGGGGTCATGTTCGCGACGATGTTCCCGATCACGTTCCTGGCCAACACCTTCGCGCCCACCGACCGGATGCCCACGGTGCTGCGCTTCATCGCCGAGTGGAACCCGATCTCCTCGCTCACCCAGGCGGTGCGCGAGCTCTGGGGCAACGACCAGCCGCTGGCCGAGGGCGCGGCCTTCCCGATGCACCACCCGATCCCGTTCACGATCGGCTGGATCATCCTGATCACCGCCGTGGTGGCCCCGCTCGCGATCCGCACCTTCCGCAGCCGCACGGCCGGATGAGCGGCGTGGGGCGGCGAGTTCGTCAGGTGGCCTCGGCCCCGGGTGGCCTCAGCCCTTGGTGAGCCGCACGTAGTCGATGTCTCCGGCGAAGTAGTCGCAGCTGTCGGCCCCGACCGTCGGGTCGCTGGTGTCGCAGTCGAACTTGCCGCCGATGGTCCAGGGCTTCCTGTTGTCGATGACGCCGGTCGTCTTGCGGATCCGGTTGCGGTAGACACCGTCGACGTACATCGTCACCTGCGTCGTCGTGCGCTCGCAGCGCACCACGTGCCACTGTCCGTCGTTGAGCGGCGTCTTGGAGTTGACTGCGGCCTGGCCGGTCGGTGACTTGAACATGCAGCTGATGATGCCCTTCGGCTGCTGGAACTTGACCTGGCCGCCGTAGTCCTTCGACTGGCCCTTCTGGATCACGTTGCCGAACTTCACCGTCGAGCGGTAGCGGATCTCGACCGAGAAGTTGCCGCCACCAGGGTCGAGTGATCCGTTCGCCGCATCGGGGACCATCACCAGGTGGGCGCCGCCGTAGTAGATGCCGGCGGCTGGATCGTGTCGGTCCCAGGTGGCGTACGACCCGCGGAGCCTCAGGTGGCTCCCGATCGCTCCGTGGTTGCCCATGCCGGAGCTGTCCGTGGCGACCGTCGCCCCTTGCGCCTCATTGAGCTCCAGTGCCAGCGTGGTCACGGGTGCGAGGCGGGCAGACGTGCGACCCACCTCCGCCTGCGCCATCGGGGCCACGAGGCACAGCCCCGCCACCAACGCGACGCCCGTGGCTCCTCGTCGTGCTCTCATGGTCATCCTCCTCCCCGTCGGCCGAAGATCGGCCTCCCGGTCCAGAGAACGCCTCTCGGGCCGGCTCCTGCCCGGCTCTCTGCACGATTACCGACTTTCGGGGACGACAGAGCCGTGCGCGGGACGCCGGCGCCCCCAGAGGGATGTCGTCAGGTGACTTAGGGGACCCTTCCTTGAAGCGGGTGGGGCAATAACGTCACACTGTCGTTGTGGAATTGTCCGGATCGACCGCAGGAGCGCCCAGCCGCGCTTCGGCGAGCCCTGACGGGGACGCGCCGACGCGCGACCGCGTGGCGCGCACGATCCTGGAGAACGGGCCCTCCACCGCAGCCGACCTCGCCGGTCGCCTCGACCTGACGCCCGCCGCCGTACGCCGCCACCTCGAGCACCTGCTCGCGGAGGGCATCGTGGAGTCGCGCGAGCAGAAGGTCTACGGCACCCGCGGTCGCGGCCGCCCGGCGCGGGTCTTCGCGCTCACCGAGGCGGGACGCGACAGCTTCGACCAGCAGTACGACGACCTCGCCGTGCAGGCGATGCGCTTCCTCGCCGAGACCCAGGGCGAGGACGCGGTGGTCGAGTTCGCCCGCCGCCGTGTCGCCTTCGTCGAGCGCGACTACGCCGTCGTCACGGCCGCCGACCCCGACCTGACGCCTGCGGAGGCGCTCGCGCGGGTCTTCACCCAGAACGGCTACGCCGCCTCGGTGCGCGACCTGCCGGTCGTGGGGGAGCAGCTGTGCCAGCAGCACTGCCCGGTCGCCCACGTCGCCCACGAGTTCCCGCAGCTGTGCGAGGCCGAGACCGAGGCGATCGCCTCCGTGCTCGGCACCCACGTCCAGCGCCTCGCGACCATCGCCCACGGCGACGGCGTGTGCACCACCTGCATCCCCCAGACCCTCAAGACGGACCCTCAGACGGACCCCAAGAAGGAGCAGTCATGACCCAGAACCTGAGCATCGAAGAAATGAACCCGGAGCTCAAGGGCATCGGCCGCTACGAGTTCGGCTGGTCCGACAGCGACGCGGCGGGCTCCGTCGCCAAGCGCGGCCTCAGCGAGGACGTCGTACGCGACATCTCCGGCCTCAAGAGCGAGCCGCAGTGGATGCTCGACCTGCGCCTGAAGGGCCTCAAGCTCTTCCACCGCAAGCCGATGCCAACCTGGGGCTCGGACCTCTCGACGATCGACTTCGACAACATCAAGTACTTCGTGCGCTCCAGCGAGAAGCAGGCGGCCACGTGGGACGACCTCCCCGAGGACATCAAGAACACCTACGACAAGCTCGGCATCCCGGAGGCGGAGAAGCAGCGCCTCGTCTCGGGCGTCGCCGCGCAGTACGAGTCCGAGGTCGTCTACCACTCGATCCGCGAGGACCTCGAGGAGCAGGGCGTCATCTTCGTCGACACCGACACCGCCCTGAAGGAGCACGAGGAGCTCTTCAAGGAGTACTTCGGCACCGTCATCCCGGTCGGCGACAACAAGTTCGCCGCGCTCAACACCTCGGTGTGGTCGGGCGGCTCGTTCATCTACGTCCCGAAGGGTGTCCACGTCGACATCCCGCTGCAGGCCTACTTCCGGATCAACACCGAGAACATGGGCCAGTTCGAGCGGACGCTGATCATCGTCGACGAGGACGCCTACGTGCACTACGTCGAGGGCTGCACCGCGCCGATCTACTCGTCCGACTCGCTGCACTCCGCGGTCGTCGAGATCATCGTCAGGAAGGGTGGTCGCTGCCGCTACACGACCATCCAGAACTGGTCGAACAACGTCTACAACCTCGTCACCAAGCGCGCCACCTGCGAGGCCGGCGCGACCATGGAGTGGGTCGACGGCAACATCGGCTCCAAGGTGACGATGAAGTACCCCGCCATCTACCTCATGGGCGAGCACGCCAAGGGCGAGACGCTGTCGATCGCGTTCGCCGGTGAGGGCCAGCACCAGGACGCCGGCGCCAAGATGGTGCACGCAGCGCCGCACACGTCGAGCTCGATCCTGAGCAAGTCGGTGGCGCGCGGCGGTGGCCGTACGTCGTACCGCGGCCTGATCCAGGTCAACGAGGGCGCCCACGGCTCGAAGTCCAACGTGCTGTGCGACGCGCTGCTGGTCGACCAGATCAGCCGCAGCGACACCTACCCCTACGTCGACATCCGCGAGGACGACGTGTCGATGGGCCACGAGGCGAGCGTCTCGAAGGTCTCCGACGACCAGCTCTTCTACCTCATGTCGCGCGGCATGGAGCAGGACGAGGCGATGGCGATGATCGTGCGCGGCTTCGTCGAGCCGATCGCCAAGGAGCTGCCGATGGAGTACGCCCTCGAGCTCAACCGCCTCATCGAGCTCCAGATGGAAGGGGCCGTGGGCTGACGCTCGCGCCCGTCCCCGTCCGATCCGCACGTAGAAAGAGAAGTAGTGACCGTCACCACTGATTCAGTCCGCTCCGCGCTGGAGCAGGCGCCGCTCGACAAGGTGGAGAGCCACCTCCACCCGGCCGGCTCCTACGACGTCGCCGACCACCTGGTCCCGACCGGCCGCGAGGAGATCTGGCGCTTCACGCCGCTCAAGCGGCTCAAGGGCCTGCACGCCGACGCCCCGCTCGACGGGCGCAACACCCGCGCCACCTGGAACGCCCCCGAGGGCGCGAAGGTCGGCGTGGTGACCGGCGACGAGGCCACCTCGCTGCGAGGCGTCAGCGGCTGGGCGCCCAACACGCGCTTCACCGCCCGGATCCTCGCCGAGGTCCCGGCGACGCTGCTCGTGGACGTGCCGGCCGACACCGAGGTCTCCGAGCCGATCGTCATCGACGTCGACGGCACAGACGCCGACGTGACCAGCGGCGCCCACGTGGTGCTGCGCTTCGGCACCCACAGCAAGGCCGTCGTGGTGCTCAACCACACCGGCTCGGCCGCGGTCGCGGCCGTCGTCGAGGTGGTCGTGGCCGACGGAGCCGACGCCTCGGTCGTCTCGATCCAGGACTGGGCCGACGACGCCGTGCACCTCTCGCACCACCAGGCGCGCGTGGGTCGCGACGCGTCCTACAAGCACGCCGCGATCTCCTTCGGTGGCGACGTGGTGCGCATGGACGCCAACGTGACCTACGACGGCCCCGGCGGCTCCGCCGAGCTGCTCGGTCTCTACTTCGCCGACGCCGGCCAGCACATCGAGCACCGGATCTTCGCCGACCACACCGCGCCGCGCACGAAGTCGCACGCCGTCTACAAGGGCGCGCTGCAGGGCGAGAAGGCGCACACCGTGTGGGTCGGCAACGTGCTGATCCGCAAGGTCGCCGAGGGCATCGAGACCTACGAGGAGAACCGCAACCTCGTCCTCACCGACGGCTGCCAGGCCGACTCGATCCCCAACCTCGAGATCGAGACCGGCGAGATCGAGGGTGCTGGGCACGCCTCGGCCACGGCCCGCTTCGACGACGAGCAGCTGTTCTACCTCCAGGCGCGCGGGATCTCCGAGAAGGAGGCCCAGCGCCTGGTCGTCCACGGCTTCTTCAACGACCTCATCCGCAAGGTCGGCGTGCCCTCCATCGAGGAGCGGCTGCTGGCCACGGTCGAGGCGGAGCTGGCCAAGAACGTGCTGAAGGAGCTCTCCTGATGGGCTTCGAGCGCGTCTGCGCCCTCGACGAGGTGCCGACCGACCAGGCCCTGCCCGTCACCGTCGGCCGCTACGAGATCGCCATCGCCCGCGACGGCGACGAGGTCTTCGCGGTCGAGGACCTCTGCAGCCACGCCGAGGTCGCCCTGAGCCAGGGCGAGGTCGCCACCAACGACGGCGGCTGCCAGATCGAGTGCTGGCTGCACGGGTCGATGTTCGACCTGCGCACCGGCAAGCCGACCAACTTCCCCGCGACCGAGCCGGTCGCCACCTTCCCCGTCGACGTACGCGCCGGTGCCGACGGCACCAGCGACGTCTACGTCGACATCGAGACCACCCTGAACGGAGTCACCCCCGCATGAGCAAGCTCGTCATCACCGACCTGCACGTCACCGTCGACACCGAGGACGGCCCCAAGGAGATCCTCAAGGGCGTCACGCTGACCATCAACGACGGCGAGACGCACGCCATCATGGGCCCCAACGGCTCCGGCAAGTCGACCCTGGCCTACTCCATCGCCGGCCACCCGAAGTACACGATCACCGGCGGCTCGGTCACCCTCGACGGCCAGGACGTGCTGTCGCTCTCGGTCGACGAGCGCGCCCGCGCCGGGCTCTTCCTCGCGATGCAGTACCCCGTCGAGGTCCCCGGCGTCTCCGTGTCGAACTTCCTCCGCACCGCCAAGACCGCCATCGACGGCGAGGCGCCCAAGCTGCGCACCTGGGTCAAGGACGTCAACGCGGCCCTGGAGCAGCTGAACCTCGACCCGACCTTCGGCACCCGCAACGTCAACGAGGGCTTCTCCGGTGGTGAGAAGAAGCGCCACGAGATCGCGCAGCTCGAGCTGCTCGACCCCAAGGTCGCCGTCCTCGACGAGACCGACTCCGGCCTCGACATCGACGCGCTGAAGATCGTCTCCGAGGGCGTCAACCGCTTCCGGGCGCGCGAGGGCAAGGGCGTCCTGCTGATCACCCACTACACCCGCATCCTGCGCTACATCGAGCCCGACCACGTCCACGTCTTCGTCGACGGCAAGGTCGCCGCGTCCGGCGGCAAGGAGCTCGCCGACGAGCTCGAGGCCAACGGCTACGACAAGTACCTCAGCAAGGCCGCGTCGGTCTGATCCGGCCACGCCAACGCACCGAAGGGAGACCATGATGGAAGGACTGCTTCCGGATCTCGACGTGATCCGCAAGGACTTCCCGATCCTCGAGCGCACGCTCGCGGGCGGAGTGCCGCTGGTCTACCTCGACAGCGCCAACACCTCGCAGAAGCCGCAGGTCGTCATCGACACGATGGTCGACCACCTCGAGCGCCACAACGCCAACATCGCCCGCGCCATGCACCAGCTCGGCGCGGAGTCGACCGAGGCCTACGAGGGCGCTCGCGACAAGGTGGCGGCCTTCCTCAACGCGCCGTCGCGCAACGAGGTGGTCTTCACCAAGAACGCCACCGAGGCGCTCAACCTGCTGGCGCGCACGATCGAGCTCGGCCCCGGCGACAACGTCGTCATCACCGAGATGGAGCACCACTCCAACATCGTGTCGTGGCAATTGGCCTGCGAGCGCTCCGGCGCGGAGCTGCGCTGGTTCGGGCTGACCGACGAGGGGGAGCTCGACCTGGGCAACGCCGACCAGCTCGTCGACGAGAACACCAAGGTCCTGGCCTTCACGTGGGTCTCCAACATGCTCGGCACGATCAACCCGGTGACCGACCTCGTCGAGCGCGCCCGCGCCTTCGGCGCGCTGTCGGTGATCGACGCCTCCCAGGCCGCGCCGCAGCTCCCGGTCGACGTGCAGGCCGTCGGCTGCGACTTCCTGGTCTTCACCGGCCACAAGGTCTGCGGCCCGACCGGCATCGGCGTGCTGTGGGGTCGTGAGGACCTGCTCAACGCGCTCCCGCCCTTCCACGGCGGCGGCGAGATGATCGAGACCGTGACCATGGCGCGCTCGACGTACGCCAAGGTGCCCCACCGCTTCGAGGCCGGCACCCCGCCGATCGTCGAGGCGGTCGGGCTGGGCTGCGCGGTCGACTACCTCGGCCACATCGGGCTCGACGCGATCCACGCCCACGAGCAGGCGATCACGGCGTACGCCCTCGAGGGGCTCCAGACCGTGCCCGGGCTGCGGGTGATGGGTCCGCTCGACGCCACGCGGCGCGGCGGCGCGATCTCCTTCGAGCTCGACGGCGTCCACCCCCACGACATCGCCCAGGTGCTCGACTCGCGCGGTGTCGCCGTGCGCGCCGGCCACCACTGCGCCAAGCCCGCGCACGCCCGCTTCGGCGTGCAGAGCTCGACGCGGATGTCGTCCTACCTCTACACGACGCCGGCGGAGATCGACGCGCTCGTGGAGGGCCTCCACCACACCCGCAGCTACTTCAAGGTGGGATGAACCGATGAGTGCCGAGCTGGACTCGCTCTACCAGGAGATCATCCTGGACCACTACAAGAACCCGCACCACAAGGGACTGAGGGGCGACCCGTCCTCCGCCGGCACTGCCGAGGTGCACCACGTGAACCCCACGTGCGGCGACGAGGTCACCCTGCGCGTGCACCTGGCCGACGGCGCGGAGGGTCGCGTCGTGCAGGACGTGTCCTACGACGCGGTCGGGTGCTCGATCTCCCAGGCGTCGACGTCGGTGATGGCCGACCTCGTGATCGGCAAGCCGGTCGACGAGGCGATGTCGATCCACCAGACCTTCCTCGAGCTCATGCAGGGCAAGGGACAGGTGGAGCCCGACGAGGACGTCCTCGAGGACGGCATCGCGTTCGCCGGTGTCGCCAAGTTCCCCGCGCGCGTGAAGTGCGCGCTGCTCTCCTGGATGGCGTGGAAGGACGCGACCGCCCAGGCCCAATCAGATTCGGCCCAGACCGGAGGAGTCACCCATGACTGACCAGCAGATCGACCACAGCGACCTGCCCGAGGTGCCCGAGGCGAGCGCCGGAGGCGGCACGTCGACGGTGACCGTCGACGACGTCACCGAGGCGATGAAGGACGTCGTCGACCCCGAGCTGGGGATCAACGTCGTCGACCTCGGCCTCGTCTACGACGTGCACCTCGACGAGCACGCCAACGCCGTCCTCGACATGACGCTGACGTCGGCCGCCTGCCCGCTGACCGACGTCATCATGGACCAGACCAACGCCGCCCTCGAGGGCCTCGTCAACGACGTGGCGATCAACTGGGTCTGGATGCCGCCGTGGGGTCCGGACAAGATCACCGACGACGGCCGCGAGCAGCTGCGCGCCCTCGGCTTCAACGTCTGAGGTCGGTCGGGCGCGGAGCGCCTGACCGAACCCGAAGAGGTCGAGCGAGCCCCGCGGGTGAGCTTGCGAACCCGCGACGGGCGGGTCGAGACCCGGCGACCCGGCATAAGGCCCGCCGTGGTCAAGGCGCTCCTGACCTGCGGATATTCCGTGGCGGAGGGGGTGCTCGGGGGCGCACACTCCATCCGTGCTCAACCCCCACCCCACGCGCTACGCCGAGCTCAACGGCGTGCTCCACGTGCTCGTCACCGGCGCCCGGCAGGCGCTGGGGGAGTCGTTCGTGGGTGCATACCTGCAGGGCTCGTTCGCGCTCGGCGCGGGTGACCTGCACAGCGACTGCGACTTCGTCGTCGTGGTGCGGGATCGTCCCGACGCCGCGCAGGAGGCGGCGCTGCGGGCGCTGCACCGGGACCTGCCGCACCGCGAGGGGCACTGGTTCGGCCACCTCGAGGGGTCCTACGCCGTCGCCGCCGACCTGCGCTCGATCAAGGGCCTGGGTCGGGAGTGGCTCTACGTCGACCACGGTCACGACGAGATGACGTGGTCCACCCACTGCAACCAGCCGTGGACCCGTTGGGTCCTGCGCGAGCACGGCATCACGCTCGTCGGTCCGTGTCCCGCCGAGGTGGTCGGGGAGGTGCCCGACGAGGTGCTGCGTGAGGGCGCGCGCGCAGGTCTCGCGAGCCTCGTCGACGACATCGCGTCCTGGTGCTCCGCGGACGTCGCGTGGTGCCAGCGCTACCTCGTCGTCCAGGCCAGCCGCAGCCTCTACACCGTCCGCACCGGCGAGGTCGCGAGCAAGCGGGACGCACTGCGCTGGGCGATGGTGCACGGTGACCCGCGGTTTCGACCGCTGCTCCAGCAGGTGCTGGCCGACCGCGACCTCGGCCTGGACCCGCAGGCCGCACCGCGCCCCGGCTCGATGGAGGCCGCGCGGGACTTCGCGGCGTACGTCGCTGCCGTGGCCTGAGCGGATCGGGGTCGGCTCGCTAGGCTCCGGTCATGGATGAGCCCGAGGTCGACCTGTCCGAGACCGACTTCGACCACGAGGAGCTCCGCGTCTTCTGGGAGCTCGCCCGCTTCCACGCCAAGCTCAACGCGGCGCCGTCCTACTTCGGGCCGACCACGCTGGAGTCGGTGCCGCCGCCGGCGTGGGCGTACGGCGACTCCGCGCAGGAGTCCGACGCGTTCGTCGAGCAGGTGCTGGCCGACGAGCGCGGTGAGACGACGGCCGACGCCGCGGACTACCTCGGCGACCTGCCGCAGGTGGGTGTGCTGTCGATCCTGTGCGACGGCTCCGGTGTGCCGCGCGCGCTGGTGGAGGTCAGCGAGGTCCGCACGACCGGCGACGAGGTCGTCGAGGCGTTCCGGGTCGTCTACCGCGCCTGAGTGCCTCGCCCGGGTGTGGGAGAGTCCTCGCATGGCCGAGCGGATGACCTACCTCCTCGTCGACGGGGAGAACATCGACGCCACCCTGGGCACCTCGATCCTGGGGCGGCGCCCCCGGCCCGAGGAGCGGCCCCGGTGGGACCGGCTGCTGGAGTGGGCCGAGCGGGCCTTCGACCAGGACGTCACCGGTCTGTTCTTCCTGGCCGCCACCACCGAGATGCCGATCAGCTTCGTGCAGGCGCTCCTCGCGATCGGCTTCAAGCCGGTCCCGCTGAGCGGTGAGGGCAAGATCGTCGACATCGCGATCCAGCGCACCGCCGAGGCGCTCGTCGACCGTGACGCCGACGTCGTGCTGGTCAGTCACGACGGTGACTTCGTCGACCAGGTGGCCCAGCTGTGCGACGGCTCACGGCAGGTCGGCGTCATCGGCTTCACCGAGTTCATCAACTCGCAGTTCCGCAACCTGCCGGGCCTGCGGATCTTCGACCTCGAGTACGACCTCGGCGCCTTCAACACCCCGCTGCCGCGCGTGCGGATCATCCCGATCGACCAGTTCGACCCGCTCGACTTCCTCTGAGGCGGGACGGCGGGCGCCGTCCGGGCACCGAGCCCGGGTCGACGCCCGCCGCAGCCGTCACGGCTTCGCGCGGACCTTCGTCACCCAGTAGTCGGTGTCGGGGGTCGCGGTGGTGCCGAAGCGCGCGTTGGGCAGGTAGAGCTTCCCGCCGAACTTCGCGACCGTGGTCGGCACGTCGAAGCTCGTCGACTCGGCGAGGTCGTCGGCGGTGATGGTGCGCACGAGCTCGCCGCTGGACCCGGTGCGGTCGAGGCGGATCACGGCGATCTCGTTGATGCGGTTGCGCACGACGTAGAGCAGCCGGCCGTGGCGGAGCATGCCGTCGCCCATGGTGAGCGAGGCGCCACCGAGGTCCACCGCGGTCGCGACACCGGTCGACGGGTCGACGCGGTAGAGCACGCCGGTGCCGGAGTTGATGACGAGCAGGTCGCCGCCGGTGGGGGTGGTGCTGATGCCGTTGGCGCCGAAGCCGGTGCCCTGCACCCACTCGCCGGTCAGGGGGAGCGTCGTCGCCGTCGCAGCAGCAGCGCCCTTCGCGTCGCGTGCGACGCGGTAGAGCTGCGGCAGGCCGGAGTCGGTGAACCACGCGGCCTGCTTGGTGAGGACCACGTCGTTGACGAAGGCGCCGTCGAGGTCGTAGTCGGTGACGTCGCCGGAGCGGGTCTCGACCACGCGGGCCGTGCCGGAGTCACCGCCGGCGACGAAGAGCCGGGCGCGACGGTCGGACTTGAGGCCGACGGCGGGGGTGCCGGTGCCGTCGACGACGACCTCGCCCTCGCCGGTGCGCAGCGAGACGCGGTAGATGTCGCCGTCCGCGAGCGACCCGAGCCAGGCCTTCGCGCCGGGACCGATCGCGATGCCCTCCGGCTCGAAGCCGTCGGGCAGCTCGATGCGTGAGGGGAACGGCTTGTCGCGCTCGGCGGGTGCCGCGGACGCGGGGGACGTCGCGGTCAGGGCGCTGAGCCCGAGGACGGCGGTGAGGGCGGGGACGAGGATGCGGCGCACGGTGGGACCTCCCGGAAGTGGTGGATCTCCGACTGTAACCACGGGAGCGAAGGGGGTGAGGCTCGTCCTCAGACGCCGAAGATCGTCGCCAGCGTCAAGAACACGGCGCCGAACCCCGCCAGCGCGGGCGGCCCCGCCCCCCACGCGATCGCGCGCTGCTGCCCCGTGTCTGCGCCGGCGGCAGCGAGGTGGGACCTCCAGGTCGTGTACGCCGTGAAGTCGATGGGCGCCATCGCCAGGACCACGGGTGCGTAGGCCAGCATGGCCGGCCCCGAGAGCAGCAGGGCCCACAGCGGGTGGCCGAGCCCGGTCGCCAGCAGGTCGCCGAGCCACGCGACGACACTGTAGATCGCCAGCAGGAGGGTCGACCTGATGAACGACACCGGACCCGCCGCCGCTCCCAGGTCCCGCGCGCCGTCCACCCACCACGTCGCGAGGCGGTGCTCGTAGTCGAGGCGGTCCCCCAGCACGAACGCCCAGCCGATCAGGCCCACCGAGATGATCCCGATGTAGACCCAGCCGGTCACGACGCCACCGCGGGACGCGGGGCGACGGGAGGACCCGGTGCGTGCATGACGGGGACCATAGACGAGGTGGGCGGGACGCGGACACCTCCTCGCGAGGCACAACGGCTAGGTTCGGCCCGTGCCCCACGTCCTCGTCCCCGCCGCCCGCTGGCCACGATGGGTCGACAACTTCACGACCGGCCACGGCGACACCGACCTGCAGGTCCGGGACGGCGACCTGTCGGGGCGCGCCGCGGACGGCTCGCACTTCACCGCCCACCTGCCGTTCGCGACGGCGTACGCCGGACCGGTCGACGCCACCGCTTTCGCCGAGGCCGCCGTGCCGCCGGGGGAGTGGGGCGTCCTGCTGGTGCGCAAGGGCGGCTTCGCCGTCGCCCGCCTGCGCGGCACCGGTCTCGTCGGGCACAAGATCGGCCAGCGCCACGTGCAGGGTCGCACCAAGGCGGGCGGCCAGAGCCAGCAGCGCTTCGCGCGCCGACGCGACAACCAGGCGCGGCAGGCCTACGAGGCGGCGGCCGAGCACGCCGCGCGGATCCTCGCCGGCGTCGGGCCGGTCGTGACCGGGGGCGACCACGGCGCGGTCGAAGCGGTGCTGACCGACCCGCGGCTGGCGCGGCTCACGGTCGTCGAGCCGTGGCTGGCCGTGCCCGACCCCCGGCGCGCGGTGCTCGACCAGGCGGTCCTCGACGCGCAGGCGATCCGCGTCGAGGTCATCAACGCCGGCTGACCTGCGCGCGATCCTGCGCCGCAGCGACCGCGGGGTGCGCTAGGTTCGCGCCCATGGACGGCTCCCGCTGGCAGCCCGAGCCCGGGTGGCGAGCCCTCCCCGGTGCCGGACCGGCCACCGCCGGGGTCTGGTCGGCCAGCATCGGCGGGCGTGACGTGGTGGTCAAGCGGCTGCAGGCTCCGGACCCGTACGCCGCCGGTGGCGCCCTCGCGCCACGCGACGTGAACTACTGGCGGCGCGCTGCCGACGTCGCGCTCAGCGGCGTGGTCGCCGGTTCGCCGGGGCTGCGCGAGGCGGGCGTCGTACGAGTCGAGGAGGACGACGAGGGCGTCACGCTCGTCCACGAGCGCGTCGAGCACCACGACGCGCCCGGCCTCTGGCTCGCCGCCTGCCTCGGTCGCTTCGCAGCCGTCGACCTGGGAGAGCACCCGTGGCTCGCCCGCGACCAGCTCCGCACCCGACTGGCGCTGGTCGACCGACGCGGAGGATGGCGCACCCTCGCCCGCACGCCCGTCGCCGACATCGCCGACCACCTCTGGCGGCACCGCGAGCCCTGGCTCGACCGCTGTGACGCGCTGCCGCAGGTCGCCCAGCACGGCGACCCCTCCGCGGCCAACATCCCCGGGCGCGTGCCCGAGGGCGAGGGTGCGATCGCCATCGACTGGGCCCACCTGGGACGTGGACCGGTCGGCTCCGACCTGGGCTACCTCTCCCTCGCGACCCGCGAGGACGTCGAGCCGCTCGTGGAGGCGTACGTCGACGCGCTGCCGGCAGGCCTGGCCACCATCGAGCAGGTGATGACAGGCGCCCGGGTGATGGCGGTCTACACCGCGCTCACCCGCCTGGACTGGGCCCTGGCGCGCGTCGCCGACGGTAATGGAGCCCTGGTCGGGAAGTTCCGCCACCCGGCCGTCGCCCCTTACATCCGTGCGATGCAGCGCCAGGTCACCCAGATCGAGGCGCTGCTCGCCTGAGGGTGCCGCGGCTCAGAGGTCGCTGGCCGAGAAGGTGTCGCACGCCTCGAGCGAGCCCTCCTCGTAGCCACGGGTGAACCACGCCATCCGCTGCTCCGACGAGCCGTGCGTCCAGCCCTCGGGGTCGACGCCCTGCCCGGACTTCTGCTGGATCCGGTCGTCGCCCACGGCCTTGGCGGAGTCGAGCGCCTCTTCAATGTCGGCAGGGTCGAGAGTGATCAGCTCGCTGTCCTCGGCGTGGGCCGTCCACATCCCGGCGTAGCAGTCGGCCTGGAGCTCGAGGCGTACGGCGTCGGAGTCAGCGCCCTGCTGGGTGCGGACCCGGCCCATGGTGCCCATCAGGTTCTGCACGTGGTGGCCGTACTCGTGGGCGAGGACGTAGGGCTCGACGAAGTCGCCGCCCTGGCCGCCGAGCTGGCCTTCGAGGACGTCGGCGAAGAAGGTGGTGTCGAGGTAGATGCCCTGGTCGGGCGGGCAGTAGAACGGTCCGACCTGCGAGGAGGCCTGGCCGCAGCCGGTGGGCACGGCGCCGCTGAAGGTCGTCATCGACGCGGGGGAGAACTGGGTGTCCGACTGGCTGGGCAGCGTGTCGGCCCAGTAGTCGACGAGCGAGTTCTCGACCGCCACCCGCGCGCAGTCCACGTCGGTGTTGGCGTCGTCGCCTGTCTTGCAGTTGTCGTAGCGCTCGGTGTCCTGCATCCGGCTGGTGTCGGTGCCCGACGAGGTGCCGCCGCCGGGGCTCGGGAGCCCGCCGCCGGCGCACTGCTGCAGGATGAGGAAGAGGATGACGATCAGCACCGCACCGATGCCGCCACCGGCCTTGGTCCCGCCGGGCAGCGGGATGCGCATCGGACCGCCGGAGGCGCCACCGCCGCCACCGTCGCGGACGCGAGAGGTGTCGAGACGGGCCTTCGGGTTGAAGCGCATGGGTGGTGCCTTTCCGCAGGTCGTGACGGTCGGAGCGACCACAGCGCAGATTAGCGCCTGCGCCGCCGATGGGGCTCCTGCCTCCACCCCTTCGTAGGATGTGGCCCGATGATCACCGCCCAGAAGCTCGAGGTCAGAGCCGGCGCGCGGCTCCTCATGGAGGACGTCACCTTCCGCATCGCCGCGGGCGACAAGGTGGGCCTCGTGGGGCGCAACGGCGCCGGCAAGACGACCCTCACCCGCATCCTCGCCGGCGAGGGCACCCCCGCCGACGGGCAGGTGCTCCGCAGCGGCGAGGTCGGCTACCTCCCGCAGGACCCGCGCGTCGGCGACCCCGAGGTCATCGCGCGCGACCGGATCCTGTCCGCGCGCGGCCTCGACGAGGTCGTACGCCGCCTGCGCGACGCCGAGGTCGACATGGCCGACCCCGACCCCAAGGTCCACGAGCGCGGCATGAAGCGCTGGGCCCGCGCCGACGCCGAGCTTCACGCCGGTGGTGGCTACGCCGCCGAGTCCGAGGCCGCGCAGATGGCCGCAGCCCTCGGCATCGAGGAGCGCATCCTCGCCCAGCCGATCGGCACCCTCTCCGGTGGCCAGCGCCGCCGGGTCGAGCTCGCGCGCATCCTCTTCTCGGGCGCCGAGATCATGCTGCTCGACGAGCCCACCAACCACCTCGACGCCGACTCGATCGTGTGGCTGCGCGACTTCCTCAAGGCGCACCGCGGCGGGTTCGTGGTCATCAGCCACGACAACGCCCTGCTCGAGGCGACCGTCAACAAGGTCTTCCACCTCGACGCCAACCGTGCCGTCATCGACGTCTACAACATGGGCTGGCACAACTACCTCACCCAGCGCGAGGACGACGAGAAGCGCCGCAAGCGCGAGCGCTCGAACGCCGAGAACAAGGCCAAGGTGCTCACCGACCAGGCCAACAAGATGCGCGCCAAGGCCACCAAGGCCCAGGCCGCGCAGTCGATGCTCAAGCGCGCCGAGAAGATGATGGCCGGCATCGAGGGCGAGCGCACGGCCGACAAGGTGGCGCGGATCGCCTTCCCCGAGCCCGCCCCGTGCGGCAAGACGCCGCTCATGGGCTCGGAGCTGTCGAAGTCCTACGGCTCGCTCGAGGTCTTCACCGCCGTCGACCTCGCGATCGACCGTGGCAGCCGCGTGGTCATCCTAGGCCTCAACGGCGCCGGCAAGACCACGATGCTGCGCATCCTGGCCGGCGTCGACCAGCCCGACACCGGCGAGGTCGTGCCGGGCTACGGCCTCAAGATGGGCTACTACGCCCAGGAGCACGAGACGCTCGACGTCAACCGCACGGTGCTGGAGAACATGCACAGCGCGGCTCCGGAGCTCACCGACACCCAGGCGCGCTCGGTGCTCGGCTCGTTCCTCTTCTCCGGAGACGACGCCCACAAGCCCGCCGGTGTGCTGTCCGGCGGGGAGAAGACCCGCCTCGCCCTGGCGATCCTGGTCGTCTCCAGCGCCAACGTGCTGCTGCTCGACGAGCCCACCAACAACCTCGACCCCGCCTCCCGCGAGGAGGTGCTCCACGCGATCCGCAGCTACACCGGCGCGATCATCCTCGTCACGCACGACGAGGGCGCGGTGCGGGCGCTCGACCCTGACCGGGTGCTGCTGCTGCCCGACGGCGACGAGGACCTGTGGAACGAGGACTACGCCGACCTGGTGTCGCTCGCCTGACCTGCTGTCGGTGGTTGAGGTGCGAGCGCAGCGAGCCTCGAAACCACTGTTACCCGTGAGTAGTAACCTCGGTGCATGACTCCCGCAGACCTCGCCGCCGTCGGACTCCGCCTCGACATCGAGGGCCCGGTGGCGACGGTGACGCTCGACCGTCCCGACGTGCGCAACGCCCAGACGCCGGCGATGTGGATCGCGCTCGGCGAGATCGGGCGCACCCTGCCCGACGACGTACGCGTCGTGGTGGTGACGGGGGAGGGCGACACGTTCTCCGCGGGCCTGGACCGGGCGATGCTCGACCCGTCGACGGCGGGCCAGGAGAGCGTCGTCGGCCTGCTCGCGCTCAGCGACGAGGAGGCCTCTGCGCGGATCGACGAGTTCCAGGGCGGCTTCACCTGGCTGCGCGACCCGCGCTTCGTCTCGATCGCCAAGGTGCGCGGCTATGCCATCGGTGCGGGCTTCCAGCTCGCGCTGTCGTGCGACCTGCGGGTGGTGGCCGACGACGCCAAGTTCTCCATGAAGGAGTCCGCCCTCGGTCTCGTGCCCGACCTCACCGGCACCAAGCCGCTGGTCGAGCACGTCGGCTATGCCCGCGCGCTCGAGATCTGCGCCACCGCGCGGGTGGTCGGGGCCGAGGAAGCGGTGCGGATCGGCCTGGCGACCTCGGCGGTGCCGTCGGCCGACCTCGACGCCGCGGTCGCCGACCTCGCCGCGGCCCTCACGGCACCGATGCCCGGGGTCGTCCCCGAGACCAAGGCCCTGCTCCAGGGGGCGGGGGAGCGCGACCTCGACGAGCAGCGCCGCCTCGAGCGCGAGGCGCAGGTACGCCGCTTCCGCGCCGTCGCGGCCGCCCTCGCCGGCTGATCGTCGTACCCCTCAGGAACACTGGGGTCGATGCGGGCGTTCTGCCTGCGTCGGACGGGCTGAGGGAGTGGACGCATGTCGATGGGACCGGGAGCGGGAGGACCGCCGTGGCGGCACCTGCGCAGTGACCGGAGCGTCGTCGACAACAAGATCGAGCGCCGCACGCTGCGCCGGGTCCTGACCTTCGCGAGACCGCACCGAAAGCTGATCGCGGGCTTCCTCGCCGTGACCGTGGTCGACGCCGCGCTGGTCGTCGCGCCGCCGCTGCTGCTGAAGATGATCATCGACGACGGCGTCAGCTCCGGCGACACCTCGCTGGTGGTGTGGCTGGCCCTGCTGGTCGCGCTCGTCGCGATCGTGGACTCCGGGTTCGGCCTCATCACCGGGTGGCTCTCCAGCCGCATCGGCGAGGGCCTGATCTACGACCTCCGCACGCAGGTGTTCGCCCACGTGCAGCGCCAGTCGCTCGCCTTCTTCACCCGCACCCAGACCGGCGCACTCGTCAGTCGGCTCAACAACGACGTCATCGGCGCCCAACGCGCCTTCACCTCCACGCTCCAGGGCACCGTCTCCAACGTGATCTCCGCCGTCGTCGTCGGCGTGACGATGCTCTTCCTCAGCTGGCCGGTCACGGTGCTGTGCCTGGCACTGTTCCCGATCCTGCTGATCGCCTCGCGCCTCGTCGGCGCGCGCCTGGCCGACCTGTCCCGCGCGCAGATGGACGGCAACGCCGACCTGGGCAACGCCATGACCGAGCGCTTCAACGTCGGCGGCGCGATGCTGCTCAAGCTCTTCGGCCGCCGTGACGTCGAGGACGTGGCCTACGCGCAGAAGGCGGCGGTCGTGCGCGACCTCGGCATCCGGATCTCCCTGCTGACCCGCATCTTCTTCGCCGCCATGACGCTGGTGCCGTCGCTCGCCACGGCACTCGTCTACGGCATCGGCGGCTACCTCGCGATCCAGGGCGACCTGTCCGTCGGCACGATCGTCGCCCTCGGGGTCCTGCTCACCCGCCTGCTCGGCCCGCTGCAGGGGCTCTCCAACGTGCGCATCGACGTGATGACCGCCCTCGTGAGCTTCGACCGGGTCTTCGAGGTCCTCGACCTGCCGTCGCTGATCCAGGAGAAGCCCGACGCCGTCGCGCTGGCGCCCAGCGCCTCGAAGCTCGAGTTCGACCACGTCGCCTTCACCTACCCCCGCGCCGACCAGATCTCGCTCGCCTCGCTCGAGACCGTGGCGCGCACCGAGTCGCGCGACACCGGGCAGGTGCTCCACGACGTCACGTTCACAGCCGAGCCGGGACAGATGGTCGCGCTCGTCGGTCCCTCCGGCGCCGGCAAGACCACTGTCACGCACCTCGTCGCGCGCCTCTACGACGTCGAGTCCGGTGCCGTGCGGGTGGGCGGCCACGACGTGCGCGACGTGACGCTGCAGTCGCTGGAGGACGTCGTCGGCTACGTCACCCAGGACGCGCACATGTTCCACGACACCATCCGGGCCAACCTGCTCTACGCCCGCCCCGGCGCCGACGACACCGACGTGTGGGCGGCGCTCGAGGCGGCGCAGATCGCCACGCTGGTGAAGTCGCTGCCCGACGGGCTCGACACGGTCGTCGGCGACCGCGGCTACCGCCTCAGCGGCGGCGAGCGCCAGCGTCTGGCCATCGCGAGGTTGCTCCTCAAGGCGCCCGCCATCGTGGTCCTCGACGAGGCGACCGCCCACCTCGACAGCGAGTCCGAGGCAGCCGTCCAGCAGGCCCTCGACGCCGCGCTCGAGGGGCGTACGTCCCTCGTGATCGCCCACCGGCTCTCGACGGTCCGCAACGCCGACCTCATTCTCGTCCTCGAGGACGGGCGGGTCGTCCAGCAGGGGACCCACGCCGAGCTGCTGGCCGCGGGCGGCCTCTACGCCACCCTCCACGCGACCCAGTTCCGCGAGGGCAGGACCGAGTCCACCGTCGCTGGTTGAGGTGCGAACGCAGCGAGCCTCGAAACCCGATGACTAGGCTCGGGAGATGGACCTCCGCCTGACCGACCGCGTCCTCATCGTCACCGGAGGGGCCCGCGGCCTGGGCCGCGCGAGCGCCGAGGCGCTCGTCGGCGAGGGTGCCCGGGTCGTGCTGTCGGGCCGGTCGCAGGAGTCCCTCGATGAGGCTGTCCGTGCCCTCGACGACTCCGCCGGCCGTCAGGCCGCCGTGGCCGTCGTGGCCGACAACGCCGAGCGCGAGACCCCGGCCAGGTTGCTTGCGGCGGCCCACGACACGTGGGGCCGCGTCGACGGCGCGCTGATCAGTGTCGGCGGTCCGCCGAAGGGCCCGGTGTCGACCATCACCGACGAGCAGTGGAGCGCGGCCTTCGAGTCGGTCTTCCTCGGAGCCGTACGCCTGGCCCGTGAGGTCGGCGCCGCGCTGGCCTCGGGTGGTGCGCTCGGGCTGGTGCTGTCATCGAGCGTGCGGGCGCCGTTGCCGGAGATGGCGATCTCCAACGGGCTGCGACCCGGTCTGGCGATGGTGGCCAAGACCCTCGCCGACGAGCTCGGCCCCCGCGGCGTACGGGTCAACGGCCTCCTGCCCGGCAGGATCGCGACGGACCGCGTCGCCGAGCTCGATGCCTCCACCGGGGACCCGGAGGAGGCGCGTCGGGCGGCGGAGGCGACCATCCCGCTGGGACGCTACGGCGAGCCGGCGGAGTTCGGTGCGGTCGCGGCGTTCCTGCTCTCGCCCGCGGCGTCATTCCTGACGGGCGTGATGCTTCCGGTCGACGGCGGGCTCCTGCGCAGCCTCTGACGCAGGCCCCCGGTCGGCAGCAACCCCGGTCCGGGCGGCCTCGTCACGGGTCTTGCCCCACGGGCCACGCCCGCCCCGCCACTCGTCGTACATCAGGTAGAAGAAGCCGAAGATCGCGAGCGCGCCGAAGAACCACCACTGCAGCCCGTAGAAGAAGTGCGGGCCCTCGTTGAGCTCGGGCATCTCCACCGGGGCGAGCGGCGTCGCTGCCTCGGGCGACTCGGTGCGCAGGTCGATCCACCCGCCGAGCACCTCGCGGTCGAGCGCCTCCGCGATCTCGGCGCTGTTGACCGCGCGCGTGGACTGGTCGCTGACCTGGGTGCTGTCGCCCTCGGCGTCCTGGCGCACGAAGCCCGTCACCGTCACCTCGCCGGTCGGCGGCTCGGGGACGTCCTCGGAGGTGGCGCCCCGGTTGTCGGTGCCGAACCATCCGCGGTCGACCAGCACACTGGAGCCGTCGGAGAGCTCGAGGGGCACGACGACGTCGACGCCGGCCGCGCCCTCGCGGGTGCGGTAGCGCACGATCACCGTGTCCTCGACGGCGTAGGTGCCGGTCGCCTCCACGATCCGCCACTCGGTGTCCCGGGTGACGTCCCGTCCCGGCGCCATCACCTCGAGGATCGGGTCGGCGCCGGCCTTCTCGTTGCGCTCGATGGTCGCGTTGCGGTCCTGACGCTCCTCGAGTCGGTCGAACTGCCACTCACCGAGGCGCCAGGCGACCCAGCCGAGGAAGACGACCACGAGCGCGAAGGCGACCCAGCGGCGTGAGACCAGGAACCGCAGCTTGTGCACGAGGACGAGGTTATCCGGCGCGTCCTGAGCGCGTGGGGGGTGCCTCGCTAGGGTGGTGGGTGTGACGACACCTCTGGCAGACCGATTCGGCCGCGTGGCCACGGACCTGCGCGTGTCCCTGACCGACCGGTGCAACCTGCGGTGCAACTACTGCATGCCGGCCGAGGGCCTCGACTGGCTGCCCACGGACCAGACGCTCACCGACGACGAGGTGGTGCGCCTGATCACGATCGGGGTCGAGCGCCTCGGGATCCGCGAGGTGCGCTTCACCGGCGGCGAGCCGCTGCTGCGACGCGGCCTGGTCGACATCGTCTCCCGCACGCACGCCCTCGGCGTCGAGACCTCGCTCACCACCAACGCCCTCGGCCTCAACCGCACCGCGCAGGCCCTCGCCGACGCCGGCCTCGACCGGATCAACGCCAGCATCGACACGGTCCGCGCTGAGACCTTTGCGACGATCACCCGCCGCGACCGGCTCCAGGACGTGGTCGCGGGCCTCGAGGCGGCCAAGGCTGCCGGCCTCGGCCCGATCAAGCTCAACGCCGTCCTGCTGCGCGGCACCAACGACGACCAGGCCGCCGAGCTGCTGCGCTGGAGCATCGAGCACGGCTACGAGCTGCGGTTCATCGAGCAGATGCCGCTCGACGCCCAGCACGACTGGAGCCGTGCGGCGATGGTCACCGCCGACGAGATCTACGCCCAGCTCACCGACGAGTTCACCCTGACGCCGCACGGCGAGCCGCGCGGCAGCGCCCCGGCCGAGCTGTTCGACGTCGACGGGGGGCCGGCCACCGTCGGCATCATCGCCTCGGTGACGCGACCCTTCTGCGGCGACTGCGACCGCGTACGCCTCACCGCGGACGGCCAGGTGCGCAACTGCCTCTTCGCTCGCGAGGAGTCCGACCTCCGCACCGCTCTGCGCTCGGACGCCACGGACCAGGAGATCGCCGAGCGCTGGGTGATCGCGATGCTCGGCAAGCGCGCCGGCCACGGCATCGACGACGTGACCTTCCTGCAGCCCGACCGGCCGATGTCCGCCATCGGCGGCTGAGACCATCCACATCCACCTGCGGGTGGGTGCCGTTGCCCTCCGGGCGACTAGAATCTGCTCGTGAACGACGTGCACGTGATCGCCTACTTCGCGGGCGACCCCACCAGGACCTACCAGCTCGTGCAGTGGCTGGAGGTCCTCGAGATCCTCGACGGGTCCCACCGCGTGGGTCTGGTGCTGCGCGACCCTGACTCCGCCGCGCTGGTGGCGGCCCGCACCGACCTGCAGGTCTTCACCGCCCCGACCTTCCCCGAGCTGACCGAGCTTTACGCCGAGCTCGACGCCAAGGTCGTGCTCTACTGCAACAACTCGGTCCTCAACTTCGAGTCGCTCCTCGACAGCCGCCGCCTGCACGTCCACATCAACCACGGCGAGAGCGACAAGCAGTCCATGGCGAGCAACAACGCCAAGGCCTACGACCGGGTGTTCGTCGCGGGTGGCGCCGCGGTCGAGCGCTACCTCACCGGCCTCCTCGACTTCGACGCCGGACGACTCGTGCGGATCGGTCGCCCGCAGCTCGACCTGCCGCGTACGCCGCTCCTGGCGCCGAGCCCGCGACGCACGGTCATGTACGCCCCGACGTGGGAGGGCGACGCCGACTACAACGACTACACCTCGGTGGACCTCTTCGGCGAGTCGATCGTGCGGGGGATCCTCGCCGTGCCGGACGTACGGCTGGTCTACAAGCCGCACCCGAAGGTGACGACGAGCCGCGCCCCGGCGATCGCCGCTGCGCACCAGCGCATCATGGACCTCGTCGGTGAGGCCGCGGAGGACGAGCCCGCTGCGGGCCACACGCAGGTCCTCAACGGGGACATCCTGGCGGTGATGCCCGGCTGCGACGCCATCGTCACCGACGTCTCCTCGGTGGGCCTCGACTGGCTCTACCTCCACACCGACAAGCCGATCCTCCTCACCGACCGCCACGGCGACACCGAGTCGCTGCGGCAGGAGGTCCCGGTCAGCCACTGCGCCGACGTCCTCGACCACTCCAACGTGGACGACCTCAGCGCGCTGCTGGCCGAGCGGCTCGACCACGACACGCGCCACCTCGACCGCGTGGCGATGCGCCACCACTACTTCGACGACCTCCACGTCGGCGACAGCACCACGCGCTTCCTAGCCGCCGTGGCCGAGGTCGTGGCACTGCGCGATCGGCTGGTCGCCGACGCCACCTCCGGCACGGCCATCACCGCCTGAGCCGACGGGGCTCCCGCAGGAAACGGGTGCGTCAGGCGTCGTGCTCGTGCGCGACGACGTCCTTCAGGAAGCCGCGCGCGCCGAGGAAGTCCGCGAGCGACTGGCGGTGGTCATCGCACGCCAGCCACGACTTGCGTCGCTCGGGCGTGTGGATCTTCGGGTTGTTCCACTGCAGGTCCCACACGGCGTCGGCCTGGCACCCCTTCGCCGAGCAGATGGGGCGATCGGGATCCATGGAGACCTCTCGGGGCGTGGGAGGGGACAAATGTAGAGGTGCCGGACAGCCACGGGGGGAAGCTGTCCGGCACCTCGGAAGCGAACACAGACGGGGGATGCTGCGCTCGCGTGGAAGATCATGCCACCGGGGTCGGTGAAAACCAAACCTTCTGAGCAGAAGTCGCCGGACTTTTTTTCCTCAGTCCGGACGCTCGCCGGCCGTCAGTTCAGGGGCCGACGGGCCCGACGGCAGGGTGAATCCGTCGTCTCGCTGGTCGACAGCGTTGGCGATCACCACGGCGAAGAGCGGGAGGAAGACCGCGCCGGCGATGAGGAGCCACATGAACACGCCGGATCCGACGATCACCGCGGCGAGGAAGCAGACCAGCCTGATCGACATCGACCACGCGTAGCGTCGCTTGCGCAGCTTCATGTCGTCCGCGGCGCTGCTGCGTGCCGTCGTGATGCGTACGACGTCGGGCTCGGCCATGCGTTCCACTGTACGTCGCTAGGCTCCACAATCCACGGGCCGTGTCGCACCCCACAGCGGCGCCCGGCGGCCCGGCGTACAGGAGGAACCATGTCCAACCGCACCTACCGCGTCACCGAGATCGTCGGCACCTCGCCGGACGGCATCGACCAGGCGATCCGCAACGGCATCGACCGTGCCGGCCAGACCCTGCGCCACATCGACTGGTTCGAGGTGACCCAGATCCGTGGCCAGGCCAAGGACGGGTCCGTGGAGCACTTCCAGGTCGGGATGAAGGTCGGCTTCCGCCTCGAGGACGAGTAGTCGCCACCGGTGGTTTCGGCCTACCCCCCGGTAATCACTAGCGTCGTCGGAGTGAGCGAGATTCCCGCACCCAGCGCCCCCCGTTCCGTCCTGGTCGCCGGCGGCAACCGCGGCATCGGTCGCGCCATCGCCGAGGCCTTCATCGCCCAGGGCGACAAGGTCGCGGTGACGACCCGCAACGGAGGCGCCCCCGAGGGTGCGCTGGACGTGCGGTGCGACATCACCGACCCTGACGCGGTCGAGGCTGCGTTCAAGCAGGTCGAGGAGGCCCACGGGCCGGTCGAGGTGCTGGTCGCCAACGCGGGCATCACCAAGGACACCCTGCTCCTCCGGATGAGCGAGGACGACTGGTCGTCGGTCATCGACACCAACCTCACCGGCACCTTCCGGCTCGCCAAGCGTGCGGCCAAGGGGATGCTGCGCCTGCGCCGCGGCCGGATCATCCTCATCTCGTCCGTGGTCGGCATGCTCGGCTCGGCCGGTCAGGTCAACTACGCCGCGTCCAAGTCCGGCCTCGTCGGCCTGGCGCGCTCGCTGGCCCGGGAGCTGGGCAGTCGCTCGATCACCACCAACGTCGTCTCGCCCGGCTTCGTCGAGACCGACATGACCGACGTGCTCACAGACGACCAGAAGGCCCTCATCAAGACGCAGGTGCCGCTGGGCCGCTACGCCTCTCCGGCAGAGGTCGCCTCCGCTGTCACCTGGCTCGCCTCCGACGGCGCCGCCTACGTCACCGGGGCCGTGATCCCGGTCGACGGCGGCCTCGGCATGGGCCACTGACGCACCCACCCCGCTCCTCGACGCCACACGAAAGGCACACGCACATGGGAATCCTCGACGGCAAGCGCATCCTCGTCGCCGGCGTGACGATGGACAGCTCGATCGGCTTCGCGACCGCGAAGATCGCGCAGGAGCAGGGCGCCACGGTGCTGATCTCCAACTTCGGCCGTGCCCTCGGCATCACTCGGCGCATCGCCAAGCGGCTGCCGCAGACGCCGCCCGTGCTGGAGCTCGACGTCACCGACGAGGACCACCTCGCCGGCCTCGCCGACCAGGTCCGCGAGCACGTCGACGGGCTCGACGGTGTCGTCCACTCGATCGCCTACGGCAACCCCGAGACCCTCCTGGGCGGCAAGTTCATGGACGGCCCGTGGGAGGACGTGGCGCAGGCCGTCCAGGTCTCCGCCTACTCGCTGAAGTCGCTCGCGGTCGCCACGCGCCCGCTCATGTCGCGCGGCGGCTCGATCGTGGGCCTCACCTTCGACGCCACCACCGCGTGGCCGGCGTACGACTGGATGGGCGTGGCGAAGGCCGCGCTGGAGAACACCTCCCGCTACGTCGCCCGTGACCTCGGTCCCGACGGCATCCGCTGCAACCTCGTCTCCGCCGGACCCCTCAAGACCCTCGCCGCCAAGGCGATCCCGGGCTTCGAGGACCTGGAGTCGGCGTGGAAGGACCGCGCCCCGCTCGGCTGGGACGAGACCGACCACGCCCCAACCGCACAGGCCGTGTGCGCGCTGCTCAGCGACTTCTTCCCGGCCACCACGGGCGAGATCGTGCACGTCGACGGCGGCTTCCACGCGATGGGGCTGTAGGGCCGGACGCGCGTCGTCGGAGATGGCACCGGCCGTGCGGGACCGGTGCCACCTTTGATCCGTGGGTCAGCTGAGCGGGCAGCCGAGGTTGTTGTCGGCGTCGAGACGCGCGGCGAGCGCCAGCATCGTGTCGCGGTCTCCGCTCGCGAACGCTGCGTTCACCGTGGCGACGAGGGCCGGTCTGTCGTCCTTGCCGGTCGTGAGGCGGCGCCACGGGTACCCGAGTCCCTCGTGTGCCGCATTGAGGTACGCCGCCGCGGAGGCACGCGCGAGGATCTGCGCGGCCCCGTCCGCCCCCGCCCCGCCCCTGGCCTGCAGCGCCTGGAGGAAGGTGAGGCCTGAGACGCTCGTGGGAGCCGACGTGTAGACGACCCCGAACAGGCGCTCGGACTTCATCTCCTGCCAGTTGTCGGTGTGGTTCTTCCAGTAGCCGGGGGTGCAACCCTCGTAGCCGATCTCGGTCGCCTGGGCCGAGGGGGTCACGGAGAGCGTGGTGAGGGCGGCCACCACAGTGGCCGCCGAGACGAGGAACTTCCTCATGGTCGCCTGTCCTTTCGTCGATGTCGTGGAGCGAGGTGCTCCGTGTCATCGCCGCCCCCCAGATCGACGCGTCCTCCAGCATCGTCGTCTCGCGCCGGCCGCACATCCACCAGATCGGGTACTCGCAGGTCGTCGGGCGGGGCTCGGATAGCGTGCGCTGCGTGACGTCACTCCTCGAGCTGCGCATCCTCGAAGGCCCCAACCTCTACTTCCCTCGGGCCGCGGTGAAGCTCACGCTCGACGTGTCCTCCATCAGCGAGGCCAGCGACGACGCAGTGCTGCGCTTGGCGCGCCGCATCGGGCTGCGGACCACGCGCCCCGGTGCGCCCGGTTCGGGCTTCCGGCAGCGCTTCGCCCTGCGCGCGGTCGAGCGATTGGTGCGGGCCATCGCCAGCGAGGCCGGCACCCGCCGCCTCGCGGTGCGCGTACGCCCCACCTCGGACCCCGACGTCCTCGTCGTCGCCTTCCCGTGGCGCCACCGCGGCCGGGCGCGCGCGCTGGGTGAGGCCGTGGCGCACGCGCTGGACGCCCTGCCCACCCCCGACGTCGAGGCAGCGGTGAGCGCCGCTGCCGAGGAGGTCGCAGCCGCGGAGCCGGGCAGCCGCCCGACGACGATCACCCCGACCATCCCGGTCGTGGCCGTGACCGGCACCAACGGCAAGACGACCACCAGCCGGATGGTCGCCCACATCGCCCGCACGAGCGGCCTCGTCGCGGGGTGGTCCAACACCGACGGCATCTACCGCGACGGCGTGCTGGTGGAGGCCGGCGACTACTCCGGCCCCTCCGGTGCGAGTCGCGCGCTCGGCCTCGAGGGCGTCCAGCTCGCCGTCACCGAGACCGCCCGCGGCGGCATCCTGCTCAAGGGCATCGGCGTCACCCGCAACGACGTGTCCGTGGTGACCAACGTGACCGCCGACCACCTCGGCCTCCAGGGCATCGACACCGTCGACCAGCTCGCCGAGGTGAAGTCCGTGGTCCCGCGGATCACGCGCAAGGACGGCTGGGCGGTCCTCAACGGCGACGACCCCCGCGTGCTTGCGATGCGCGCCGTGGTCAGCGCCCAGCCGTGGATCTTCAGCCGCGACCCCGACTCGCCCGCCGTGCGCGAGGTGCTCGGCCACGGCGGCGGTCGCGCGACCACGGTGATCGACGGCTGGATCACCGTCCTGACGCCCGGCGCGGACCCGGACCCGCTCGTCGAGCTCGTGGACGTCCCGATGACGCTGGCCGGGCTGTCGCGCTTCAACATCGAGAACGCCCTCGCCGCAGCCTCCGCAGCCCTCGCGATCGGGCTCGACCGCGCCGACGTGGTCGCCGGGCTGCGGTCCTTCCTGCCCGACGCCGAGCACAACCCGGGCCGGATGAACTTCTTCTCCCTGCCGGGGGAGGTCAGCGTCGTGATGGACCTCGCCCACAACGAGGCCGGCCTCGAGGCGCTGCTCGAGATCATGGGCGGCGTACGCCGTCCCGGTGCGCGCCTGCTGCTCGGCCTCGGCGCCGTGGGCGACCGCACCGACGAGCTGATCGATGCGCTCGGCGAGATCGGCGCCAAGGGCAGCGACGTGGTCGCGATCGGCCACAAGGAGTGGTACCTCCGCGGACGCACGATGGACGAGATCGACGCCCTGCTGCGTGCCGGTGCCGCGCGGGTCGGGGTCACCGACATCGACACCTACCGGACCGAGGTCGAGTGCCTGGCCGCGCTCGTCGAGCGCGCGGAGCCCGGCGACGTCGTCGGCCTGATGTGCCACGCGGAGCGCCAGGAGGCCTACGACTGGATCGCCGCCCACGGCGGCACCCCGGACAGCGCGGAGACGCTCTCGTCGAAGGTGCGGGCGGCCGGCGAGGGCTGACCCGACTCCGGAGCGGTGCGTGAAGGGGGATTCCAGATTGCGGAACGCTCCTCACGCGCCGCTGGCCGGCGCGTCGCCGCGCGACTCCCGTTGAGCGGTGCGTGAGGGGGTTTGCGTGCCCTTGGAATGCCCCTCACGAACCGCCCAGCGGGACGGCCTCAGACGTCGCCGGGGTCCACCTGCTCGCCGGGGGCGCCGATGTCGAGGTCGCCCTCGACGATCATCGCCGTCATCCCGCGCGGTGACCGCGTCTCGTGCCCCTCGCCCGGCTCCCACACCGCGGCCTGGCCGGCGCCGAGGTGGCGTACGTCGCCCTCCGCGCCGGCGACCTCGGCCTCGCCCGACAGCACGACCAGCAGCTGGCGGCCGACCGCAGGGTGACGCCCGATGGTCCCGCCGGGCGCCAGCGACACGGCGACCAGGTGGGCGTCGGCGCAGATGCCGAAGGCGCCCACCGAGAAGCTGCGGCTGCCGTGCGCCTCGATCGGGCGGTGGGGCAGCTCCGCGAGGTCGAGGATCCTCACTCAGCGTCCACGGCGGGTGGGGTGTAGTCGGGGTCGGCCGAGGGCGCGTCGGGGTTCGCCGCCGAGCCGGCCTGGGCGGTGTCGGACCAGTTCTCCAGCTCCGACATCACCTCGGCGTGCTTGTCCACGCACACCACGACCAGATCACCGCGGTTGGCGCGCGTCATGGCATGGCGTACGGCCTCGATCTCCTCGACCACGAGCTCGGCCTGCTTGCAGCGGGCGCCCTCGTCCATCGCGGCGCGTACGCCCTCGAGCACCAGCTCCGCGGTGGCACCGCGCTCGCGCCCGCGCAGGGCCACGTCCTCGCGGACGATGCAGACGTCGAAGTGCTGGGCGGCGATGTGGCCGAGCTCGCGCATGTCCTGGTCGCGCCGGTCGCCGGCGGTGGCGATGATGCCGATCCGCGACGGCCGGGCCAGGTCGTGCGAGGACTCGAGCGAGTCGCCGACGCGGTCCACGAAGTCGCCGAGCATCTTCATGCCGGGGGCGTTGTGGCAGTAGTCGACGATGACGTTGACGCCGTTGACGTCCACCTCGTTGAGGCGTCCGGGGGAGAGGTAGTAGTTGGTCGAGAAGGTCCGCAGGCCCTGACGGATGTCGTGCAGGGGCGCCCCGGCGGCGAACGCAGCCGCAGCCGCGGCGAGCGCGTTCTGGACGTTCATCCGCGCGCGGCCGTTGAAGGTGGCCGGGAGGAGGTGGGTCCAGGCCAGCTGCATCTCGCGCCGACCGTGCTGGACGACCATCATCTCGCCACGTTCGGTCGGGTTGAGCACGATCGCCTTGCCGCCGCGGCGGCAGTGGGCGTCGATCATGTCGCGCACCTCGGTGCCGGGCTCCTCCATGGAGAACCACACGACCTGCCCCGAGCACTTGCGCCGCATCTCGCGCACCAGCGGGTCGTCGGCGTTGAGGACGGCGTGGCCGTCGCGCGGCACCGCCTCGACGATGACGGCCTTGACGTCGGCGAGCTGCTCGACGGTGTCGATGCCGCGCAGGCCGAGGTGGTCGGGCTGGACGTTGAGGACCACGGCCACGTCGTTGCGCTCGTAGCCCAGGCCCTCGCGCAGGATGCCGCCGCGGGCCACCTCGAAGACGGCGAAGTCCACGCGGGGGTTCTGCAGCACCATCCGCGCCGAGCGCGGTCCGGAGGCGTCCGCACGGATCACCAGGCGCTCGTCGATGACGACGCCGTCGGTCGAGGTCATGCCGACCTTGCGACCGAGGCCCTTGAAGATGTGGGCGATCATCCGGCTCGTCGTGGTCTTGCCGTTGGTGCCGGTCACCGCCACGATCGGGATCCGCGACGTCGCGCCGGGCGGGAAGAGCATGTCGACCACCGGCTTGGCGATGAACTGCGGCTCGCCGATGGTCGGGTGGGTGTGCATCCGGAAGCCGGGAGCGGCGTTGACCTCGCAGATCGCGCCGCCGGTCTCGCGCACCGGCTCGGTGATGTCGGGGCAGATGAAGTCGATGCCCGCGATGTCCAGCCCGACCATGCGGGCCGCCTCCTCGGCGATCTCGACGTTCTCCGGGTGGGCCTCGAAGGTGCGGTCGATCGAGATGCCGCCGGTCGACATGTTGCCGGTCAGCGCGAGCTTGACCATCTCACCCTCGGCGGGCACCGAGTCGAGCCTGTGGCCCTGGTCGGCCAGCACCTCGATCGCAGCGTCGTCGACCTTGATCCGGGTCAGCACCTTCTCGTGCCCCACGCCGCGGCGCGGGTCGGCGTTGGTGAGGTCGACCAGCTGCTCGACCGTCGAGGTGCCGTCGCCGGTCACCGAGGCGGGCACGCGCTCGGCGATCGCGACCATCCGGCCGTCGATGATCAGGCAGCGGTAGTCCTTGCCGGTGACGAACGACTCGACGATGACGGTGCCGCGACGTGACTGGCCCTCCGCGATCGGGAAGGCGGCGCGTACGTCGTCGTCGTCCTGCAGGTCGAGGCACACACCGCGGCCGTGGTTGCCGTCGAGCGGCTTGAGCACGACGGGGAAGCCGATGCGGCGCGCGGCGGCCACCGCGGCGTCCACCGAGCGCACCGACTCCTGCTTGGGGACCGGGAGACCGGCCGCGCCGAGCAGCTTGGTCGTGAGGTCCTTGTCGGAGGCGATGTCGACCGCGATCGAGGAGGTCTCCGAGGTCATCGTGGCGCGGATGCGCTTGGCGTGCACGCCCTGGCCGAGCTGGACGAGGGAGTACTGGTTGAGCCGGATCCACGGGATGTCGCGGGAGACCGCCTCGTCGACGATGGCCTGCGTGGACGGGCCGAAGGCGGTGCGCTCGGCACGCCGGATGAAGTCGTCGCGCTCGGTCTCCCAGTCGAAGTCGGGGTCGCCCTCGACGAGGTGGTTGACCAGGCGCACGGCGAGGCGACCGGCGGTGAGCCCGACGTTCTCGTCGATGTAGCCGTAGATGATGTTGTAGTGCCCCGGCTGACCCTTGACCTGGCGGGTCTTGCCGCGCCGGATGTCGTGGCCCACCAGCTGCTGGAGCGCCAGGGCGACGTGCTCGGCGACGTGGCCGAGCCAGGTCCCTTCCTTGAGCCGCTCGAGGAACCCGCCGCGACGCCCCCGGGAACAGGAGTGCTCGCGCAGCCCGGGCAGCATCGCGACGAGGTCGTCGGAGAAGCCGGGGATCGTGTTGGTGGGGAACTGCTCGAGCGAGCCGAGGTCCACCACGAGGTGGATCGACTTGTCGTAGGACCAGACGTTGGCGCCGCGGTAGACGCGGGTCTCGACGATCTCCAGGTCGGGAGTGGGGCGCTCGCTCATCAGTGGTCTCCCTCGGGGGTGGGGGGCGTGGTGTCGGAGGCTCGGGGCGTACGCCTCAGCTTGAGGCGGCGCCTGATCGCGGCGGGTGTGGCGTCGGCCGCGGCGATGTCGCGCACCAGCTGGCGCAGGTCGCGCCCGGCCTCGGCGAGCTCGTCGGCGTCCTCGGGGTCGACGGCCTGCTCCTGCGGCAGCAGCTCGCGGGTGGTCAGGTTGAACACCGCCCCCTCGGGCAGCGAGTGGAACACCACGCCGCTGGCGAGCAGCGGCGAGGACCGGGTCGCCTCGTAGGCGTTGGACACCATCCGGGCGCCGTCGAAGACGGTGACCGCACCCTTGCCCATCACCCGCATGACGAGGTCGCCGTCGACGTCCTCGACCAGCCCGCAGGTGTCCTCGTCGACGCCGATCCCCAGCAGCTGCGGGCTCTGCGCGACGATCATCAGCAACCGGCCGTAGCGGTTGCGCTGGTCGAAGTGCTGGTCGATGACGGCGGCGTCCACCAGCCCCAGTCCCGCGGCGACCTGCGTCATCCGCTGCTTGGGCGTGGCGCCGCCGACCCCGAAGGCGACCATGTGCGAGGACTGGATGCTGGCGCCGGCCGAGGTGCCGGCGACCACGGCGCCGCGCTCGTGGGCGCGCAGGATCGCGTCGCCCACCGGCGTTCCGCACACGATCGACGACAGCTTCAGCTGGTTGCCGCCGGTCATGAAGACGCCGGTCGAGTCGTCGATGGCCTTGACCAGCGCGGGGTCGTGCGCCTGCTCGCGTGACTCGGGGCGTACGGCGTCGACGCGCGCGGCGCCGAACTTCATGAAGAGCGCGTCGTAGACGTCGACCACCTCCTGCCCGAGCGACGACGCGGTCGGGATCACGGCGATGCGCGCATCCGGACCCCCGCTGAGTGCGACGAAGTGCTTGAGGATGGTCGGCTTGCGCACCTTGTCCTCGGCACCACCGATGATCATGAGTGGTCCGTTGGGCATGACAGGCAGGCTAGCGGCTGGAAGGGTGGACGGATGCAGCAGCCGAGGGGAGACGAGATGCGACGGCTGGTGGTGATGCGGCATGCAAAGGCGGTCGCGACGGCACCGTCGGACCACGAGCGCGGGCTCGCGGCCCGCGGACGCGACGACGCAGAACAGGTCGGTCGGTGGCTGCGAGAGCGGGGGATCGCGCCCGACGCCGCGCTCGTCTCGGACGCACTGCGGACCCGCGAGACCTGGGAGCACGTCACCGGCGCGGCAGGGTGGGACCTCGAGGCCGACTTCTCCGCCGCGCTCTACGCCGCCGGCTCCGACTCCGCCTTCGACCTCATCCGCGAGACCGACGCAGGTGTGGGGACGCTCGTCGTCGTCGGGCACAACCCGACGATGGCCTCCATCGCCGAGCTGATCGACGACGGCGAGGGTGACGTCGAGGCGACCACGGGCCTGGTCACCCGCGGCTTCCCCACGTCCGCCCTCGCGGTCTTCACCGTCGAGGCCGCGTGGGCCGACCTCGGCCCGGGCTCCGGCCGCATCGAGGCCTTCCACCCCGGTCACGGATGACCGACCCGCTCGTGGTGGCGCGCCTGCGCGCCGCCGGGTGCGTCTGGGCCGAGGACGAGGCGGCGGCGCTCGAGCGGTCGGCCGCGACGCCCGACGAGCTCGAGGCGCTGGTCGCCCGGCGCGTCGCGGGCGAGCCGCTCGAGACCGTGCTCGGGTGGGTCGAGTTCCTGGGTCGGCGGCTGGTGGTCGCGCCCGGCGTCTTCGTCCCGCGACGGCGTACGCAGCTGCTGGCGCGCCTGACGCTCACGCAGGTCGCGGACCGGGGGCGACCCGATGAGCTCTCCCCGGTGGTGGTCGAGATGTGCTGCGGGGTCGCGCCGGTCGCGTCCTGCTTCGGCTGGCGCGGGGCGGAGGTGCACGCCGCCGACGTGAGCACCGACGCGCTGGCGTGCGCGCGTGCCAACGCGCCCACCGCGGACCTGCACCTCGGCGACCTCTACGACGCGCTGCCGGACCGCCTCCTCGGTCGCATCGACGTGGTCGCGGCCAACGCGCCGTACGTCCCGTCCGACCGGATCGCCACGATGCCGCCCGAGGCGCGCGACCACGAGCCCGTCGTCGCGCTCGACGGCGGACCCGACGGTGCCGACCTGCACCGCCGGCTCGCAGCCGGTGCCGCTGACTGGCTGGCACCGGGCGGGGTCCTGCTCGTCGAGACCAGCCTCGCGCAGGCCGACCTGACGAGTCACGCGATGGCGTGTGCCGGGCTGGTGGCGGAGGTCGTCACCGACGACCAGGTCGGCGGCTGCGTGGCGGTCGGGGAGCGACCGCTCAGCTGAGCTCCTCCAGCGGGGGCGCCGGGGTGACGATGCCGACGGCCGCGTCGGCCTCCTCGATCTGCTCGCGCGAGATGCCGAGCAGGTAGAGGATCGCGTCGAGGTAGGGCACGTTGACGGCCGTGTCGGCGGCGTCGCGCACCATCGGCTTGGCGTTGTAGGCGATGCCGAGCCCGGCGGCGTTGATCATGTCGAGGTCGTTGGCGCCGTCGCCGATGGCGATCACCGCGTCGAGCGGTACGCCGACCTCGGCGGCGAACTCGCGCAGCGCGATCGCCTTCCCGGCGCGGTCGACCACGTCGCCCAGGATCCGGCCGGTCAGGACGCCGTCCACGATCTCGAGCTCGTTGGCCCGGGCGAAGTGGATGCCGAGGTCCTCGGCGAGCCGGTCGGTGATCTGGGTGAAGCCGCCGGAGACGATCGCGAAGCGGTAGCCCAGCCGGCGCAGGGTGCGCACCATCGTGCGGGCACCGGGGGCGAGCACGATGGAGGAGTAGACCTCGTCGAGCGCGGTGGCCGGCACCCCCGCGAGCAGCGCGACGCGCTCGCGCAGGGACTGCTCGAAGTCGAGCTCCCCACGCATCGCCGCCTCGGTGACCCGGGCGACCTCCGCCTCCTGGCCGGCGTGCGCGGCGATCATCTCGATCACCTCACCCTGGATGAGGGTGGAGTCGACGTCCATCACGATCAGCCGGATGCCGCGGCGGTGCAGGGAGTCGCGCTGCACCGCGAGGTCGATGCCCTGCTTGACCGCCTCGGCGGCGAGCAGCGGGCGGAGCCGGTCGGCGGGCGCGCCGGAGACGTGCAGCTCGATCGCGGTGACGGGATAGCGCGCCATCCGCTCGATCTTGTCGATGTTGGCACCGGAGTCGGCGATCCGGCCGGCGATGGCCGACATCGCGGAGGCGCGCAGCGGGTTGCCGATCAGGGTGATGTGCGAGCGGTCGCCGGCGCGGCTGCGGTTGTCGCCGGCACCCCGCTCGACCTCGACGCTCATGTCGAGCTCCTCGGCGGTGCGCACGATGACGTCGCGGAGCTTCTTCCAGTCCCGCGGGGCGGTCACGAGGATGCCGAGCACCAGCCGGCGACGCAGCACGATCTGCTCGATGTCGACGACCTCGACACCGGCCGCGGCCAGCGCGGCGAACATCGCGGAGGTGACGCCGGGCCGGTCCTTGCCCGTGAGGGTGACCAGGAGGGTCTTCGGCTCGTCTTCCATGGTGGGGGAAGGCTAGTCGCGCACCTGCCCGGACCGCGGGGGAGTCCGCCGATCGGTCCGACGTGTCACGCGCGCCGGGGCGTGGTCGCTAGTGCGGCCACACCTCGGGCGAGCAGGCAGCCACGACGGCACGGCGCGCGGCCCGGCCCAACGGCTGCAGCAGCCCGGCACGGCGCTGCACCTCGTAGGACGACAGCGCGCCACCGTCGTCGTCGAGCGCGAGGTCCACGATCGCCCACGCCTGCAGCCCGCGCGCGGCGAGATCCGCGCACCGTGGCGGGGTGCCGAGCGGCGCCTCGAGCGCAGGGCGGTGGTGGAGGTTCATCAGTGCGTCGGCAGCCTCGGGCCGCCACTTCGCCACGTCGAGGTCGGCGAGGTCGCCGGCGGTCGAGACCAGCGTCTCCCGCAGCCCGCGGTCGGCCTCGCCCACGTCCGGCAGCTGGCGCGGACCGGCCTCGAAGACCTGCCACTGCACCGTCTCGCCCTGCTCCACGGGCACGAGACCGAGGCCCCCGGCGACGACTGCCTGCCCGGCCTCCAGCGCAGCGGCGTTGAAGTCCCGCGGCCCGCCCAGGCCGAGCGGGTCACCGTCGACGGGCAGTGCCAGTCCGGCGTACGTCGCCCCGCCTGCGCGCGTCCTGGCGAGCAGGTCGAGCGCCGAGCCGCCCTCGAGGAGGTGGGTGTCCTCGGCCAGCACGTCGAGGACGTGGTCGGTCTGCTCGTGCCCGCGCAGCCACGCCGTGAGCCACCACGCCAGCGTGGCGGAGTGGGGCAGGGACGGGACGTGGCCCGGGGAAGCGGTCGACACCGGGGCGAGGCTACTCGGGCGCGCACACCCGACGTGTCCGGCCCTGCAGCGCGCCTGCTGCTGGATAGGGTGACGACGTGGTCGCCGTCATCGAGTTCGCGGGAGTCACGGTGCGCCGTGGCAGCGCGCTGCTGCTCGACGAGGTGAGCTGGGAGGTCGAGGAGGACGAGCGCTGGGTGGTGCTCGGTCCCAACGGCGCCGGCAAGACCACCCTGCTCCAGGTCGCCGCGGCCCAGCTGCACCCGACCTCCGGGGTCGCCGGCATCCTCGACGAGGTGCTCGGCACCACCGACGTCTTCGAGCTGCGCCCGCGCATCGGCCTGACCAGCGCAGCGCTCGCCGACCGGATCCCCCGGGACGAGCTGGTCAGGGACGTCGTCGTGTCCGCCTCCTACGGCGTGGTCGGCCGCTGGCGTGAGCACTACGCCGACCTCGACCACGACCGTGCCGCCGACCTCCTCGCCGAGGTCGGTGCCGCCCACCTGCTCGACCGCACCTTCGGCACGCTCAGCGAGGGCGAGCGCAAGCGGGTGCAGATCGCCCGCGCGCTGATGACCGACCCCGAGCTGCTGCTGCTCGACGAGCCGGCTGCCGGGCTCGACCTCGGCGGCCGCGAGGACCTCGTCGCCACCCTGTCCGACGTCGCGCTCGACCCGGACTCGCCGGCGACCGTGCTGGTCTCCCACCACGTGGAGGAGATCCCGCCGGGCTTCACCCACGCCCTGCTCCTGCGGCAGGGCCGTGTGGTCGACGCCGGACCGGTGGAGGACGTGGTCACGGCCGAGACGCTGTCGGAGACCTTCGGCATGCCGCTGCTGCTGAGCCGGGCCGACGATCGGTTCGCCGCGCGGCGCCGTCCGCCGCAGCGCATCCTCGATCACTGACTGGATAGGGTCGGGACATGGACTGGATCCGCGACCACCTCTGGGAGACCTGGCTGGCGCTGTCGATCGCGCTCGGCGTCGCCGAGATGTTCAGCCTCGACCTGATCCTCGCCATGCTCGCGGCCGGTGCCGTGATCGGGATGGTGGCGGCCCTCATCGGGCTGCCCGTGGTCGCGCAGATCCTGCTGGCGCTCGCCGCGTCCGTCGCCGCCCTGGCGCTCGTGCGCCCCGCCTTCGTCAAGCGACTGCACGGCGGCCCGGAGCTCTCGCTGGGCCACGGCAAGCTGGTCGGCACGCGGTGCCTGGTCACCGAGGAGATCACCGGGCTCAACGCGGGCCGCATCAAGGCCGGCGGCGAGACGTGGACCGCCCTCCCGTACGACGACAACCTGCGGATCGCGCCCGGTGAGACGGTCGAGATCCTGCAGATCAAGGGTGCGACGGCCTACGTCCACCCCGTGGCCACGCTCGAGTCCTGAGCGGACGCCACACCCAGCCGAACCAACCCGGGGGAGAACCGAATGCCCACAGCCCTGCTGGTCCTGTTCCTGCTCGTCATCGTCTTCGTGGTCGTGATGCTCTCGAAGACGGTGAAGATCGTGCCCCAGGCACGCGCCGCCGTCGTCGAGCGCTTCGGCAAGTACAAGGCCACGCTCCCTGCGGGCCTCAACATCCTGGTGCCGTTCATCGACAAGCTGCGTTACCTCATCGACCTGCGCGAGCAGGTCGTGAGCTTCCCGCCGCAGCCGGTGATCACCGAGGACAACCTCGTCGTGTCGATCGACACCGTCATCTACTTCCAGGTCACCGACCCGGTCGCTGCGACCTACGAGATCGCCAACTACATCCAGGCGATCGAGCAGCTCACCATGACCACGCTGCGCAACATCGTCGGTGGCATGGACCTCGAGGAGACGCTGACCAGCCGTGACTCGATCAACTCCGGCCTGCGCGGCGTCCTCGACGAGGCGACCGGCAAGTGGGGCATCCGCGTCAATCGCGTCGAGCTCAAGGGCATCGACCCGCCGCCCTCCATCAAGGACTCGATGGAGAAGCAGATGCGCGCCGACCGCGAGAAGCGCGCAGTGATCCTCACCGCCGAGGGCCAGCGCCAGGCCGCGATCCTCACGGCCGAGGGCTCCAAGCAGTCGCAGATCCTCAACGCCGAGGGTGACCGCGAGTCGCAGATCCTGCGCGCGCAGGCCGACCGCGAGGCCTCGATCCTGCGTGCACAGGGTGAGGGCCAGGCCATCCAGACCGTCTTCCAGGCGATCCACGACGGCCAGCCCGACCAGTCCCTGCTGGCCTACCAGTACCTCCAGATGATGCCGAAGATCGCCGAGGGCAGTGCCAACAAGGTCTGGGTCATCCCCTCGGAGATCACCAAGGCGATGGAGGGCCTCGGGTCCTCGATCCACGAGATCGCGGGCATCCCCAAGGACGCGACGCCGCGCACCCGGGTCGACATGGGCCCGTCCGAGGCGCAGCTGCCGTCGACGCAGCGCCCGGACGCCGAGGTCTCTGCGACCAACAAGGCCGTGCAGGACGCGATCGCGGCCGCCGAGTCGGCGAGCAAGGTCTCCCGTGGATCGGCTCCGGTGGAGCCGCCGCCGGCTGACACCGCGGCCACCACGCCCGACGCGGGTCAGGAGCCCCCGCCGGCGTGAGCCTGCTCGAGGCAGTGCTGGTCACCCTCGCAGGAGTGGCGGCCGGCACCATCAACACCGTGGTGGGGTCGGGAACGTTGATCACGTTCCCGACCCTGCTGGCGTTCGGCGTGCCCCCGGTGACCGCCAACGTGAGCAACACCGTCGGCCTCGTGCCGGGAAGCATGTCCGGGGTCTTCGGCTACCGACGCGAGCTCGCCGGCCAGCGCTCGCGCGTGCTGCGCCTCGGCTCGGCGTCGCTGCTCGGCGGGATCCTCGGCGCCCTGCTGCTGCTGTGGCTGCCGTCGGCGGCGTTCGACGCGATCGTGCCGGTGCTGATCCTGCTCGGCGTCGTGCTGGTCGTCGTCGGCCCGCGCGTCCAGCGGGCCGTGGCCGCCCGGGCCGAGGCGCGCGGCGGCATCCCGGACCACGGTGTCTGGTGGGTGTGGCCGGCGGTCGCCGCGACGGGCGTGTACGGCGGCTACTTCGGCGCCGCCCAGGGCGTGCTGCTGATGGCCGTGCTCGGCATCGGCGTCGCCGACTCCATGCAGCGCCACACCGCCACCAAGAACGTGCTTGCCCTCATCGTCAACGCCGTCGCGGCGCTGGTCTTCATCGCCGTCGCCGACGTGGACTGGGAGGTCGCCGGCCTCATCGCCCTCGGCTCGGTCGTCGGCGGACAGCTCGGTGCGACGGTCGGCCGGCGCCTCCCGCCGCCACTGCTGCGCGCCGTGATCGCCGTCGTCGGCCTCACCGCGCTGGTGGCCCTGCTCGTGTGAGTCACTCGACCGCCGAGGCCGGCTCCACCCAGGCGCGCAACCACGTGTCGAGGGCGGCGTACGCCGTCGCCCTGACCTCGGGACGCGAGAGCACGATGTCGTGGATGGCGCCCTTCACTGCCACCGAGGTGACGTGGCGACCGACCGACGAGGCCCACTTCCTGATCTGCTGCACGTCGAGCACGATGTCGTGGGTCGTGGCGGTCTCGTCGGTCTGCTCGCCGAACCAGGAGCGGGCCGAGGAGAGCACCAGGGTGGGGCAGGTGACGTCGAGGCCGGCGTGCAGCTGCGCGTGGCCGCGGCGGACCGCCCGCAGCCAGCCGATGTAGACCGGGCGCGACTGCAGCGGCTTCCAGTCGAGGTCGTAGTCCCACTCGCCGCCGTGCTCACGGTGCAGGGTCCGGCCGTAGACGTCGTTGACCTTGCGCGGGATGGGCTGCATGGGTCGCCGCGTCCCGAGCCGCTCGAGCGCCACCCGCGTCGCAGGGCTGCGCAGCCAGGCGGCTCCCTGCATGTCGAACCACGGCGAGTTCAGCACCAGCGCCCGCAGCTCGGCGGGGCGCCGCTCGTGGACCCACAACGGCAGCGTCAACCCGCCGGTGGAGTGACCGGAGGCGATGACGTCGGTGAACCCGTCGCGCTGGGTGATGCGCCACCAGGCCAGGTCGATCTCGCCGAAGTACTCCGCCAGGTCGCTGACGTAGTGGGGCGTCTGGTGCTCACGCAGGGACCGGCCGTACTTGCGCAGGTCGAGGGCGTAGAAGGTGTAGCCCCGATCGGCCCACCAGCGGGCGTACTCGTCGTGGAAGAAGTAGTCGGCGAAGCCGTGGACGTGGAGCACCGCGCGGCCGTTGGGGCGCTCCGGCTCGAGCGTGACGAGGGTGGCGACGACGGGGCCCTCGTCGTCGGGCGGGAGGGAGAACGTCTCGACCCGGTAGTCCGGCCCGAGGACGTCGGCCTGCAGCGGTTCCAGGGGCATGGGCGGAGCCTATCGAGAGGGGGCGACGGATTTCGGGGTTCGACCGCGGGAGGCCTCGGGTGAGCCCTACCCTTCGGACGTGTCGGGAACGGTCGGAGCGGTGATGCGCGCGTGCGGCGCCTACGTCCGCCAGCGGGTCGAGGGCTGGCGCACCGGCTCCCGCGGCAGCCAGGCGTTCCTGCTGCTCGTGCTGCTGACCCTCGTGGCCCTGGCGGTCGCGCTCGGTTCGCTGACCCACCTCCTCATGCCGGTGTCGCTCTGGTTCCTCTTCCTCATGCTCGGCACCATGCTGCTCCGCTTCCTGCCGCTCGTGGTGCTGGTCGCCGTCCTGCTCGGTGTCTCGGTGTGGACCTCGGTCGAGACCAGCTTCGCGACCGCGAGCCGAGCGTCGGCGCTGCTGATCTTCGCGGTGGCGGTCGTGCTCGCGCTCTACCAGTCCAGCCGGCAGCGCTCGGGCCTGCCGATGGCGCTGAGCGAGGCCGTGCTGACCCAGCTGCGCGACCGCCTGCAGCGCCAGGGCGTGGTGCCGCCGCTGCCGGAGGGGTGGCGCTCGCAGTCGGCGACGATCACCGCCAACGGCCCGAGCTACGCCGGCGACTTCCTCGTCGCGGACCTGCGCGAGGGCAGGTGGCTCGAGATGGCGCTGGTCGATGTGTGCGGCAAGGGCACGTCGGTGGGCCCGCAGGCGTTGCAGTTCGCCGGCGCCCTGGGCGGTCTGATCGGCGCGCTGCCGCCGGCCGAGCTCATGGCGGCGGCCAACAACTTCCTGCTGCGCCAGGAGTCCGACGAGTCGCTGGCCACGGCCGTGCACATCAAGGTCGGCCTGGTCACCGGCGACTACACGATCACCAGCGCCGGCCACCCGCCGGCGCTGCACTGGCACCTGGGGCAGCGCGGCTGGTCGGTCGACAACGCCCGCGGGATGGCCCTGGGCGTGATCGAGGAGGCCGACTTCACCCCCAGCCATGGGCGCCTGCGCCCCGGCGAGGCGCTGATGTTCTACACCGACGGCGTCATCGAGACATCAGGTCGCGACATCGACGACGGCATCGACTGGCTGCGCCAGGTCGCGCTCCAGGCCGTCGACGCCCGCGGCTTCACCGGCATGCCGCAGCGGGTCCTGAAGAAGGTCCCGCGAGGTGACGACGACCGCGCGATGCTCGTGCTCGAGCGCCAGCCACTGACCTCGCCGGAGCGCGACTCCGAGCGCAGCCGCGCCCTCGGCGGCTGAGCCGCCGGCGCCTCAGGCGCCGCGGGAGTAGAGGTCGCGGATGACGTCCTCGATGTCGGGCTCCTGGATCGAGAGGTCCGCCACGTCGTACGACGCCGCCACCGCCGCCACGACCGGGGCAGCGCTCGCCTCGGTCGGGAACGACAGCCACTGACGCGGGCCCTCGACCTTCTTCACCCGCGCTCCCGGTACGTCGATGGGCGGGCCCTCGTCGACCAGGTCGACGACCAGGGTGCGGCTCGACCCGCCCTGCGCGTGCAGGCCGGCGAGCGAGCCGTCGTACACCGACGTGCCGTGGTCGATCACGATCACCCGGTCGCACAGCGCCTCGATGTCCTGGAGGTCGTGCGTGGTGAGCAGCAGCGTGGTGCTGCGCTCGGCGTTGAGGGCGCGGAGGAACTCGCGCAGCCGGCCCTTGCTCACCACGTCGAGCCCGATGGTCGGCTCGTCGAGGTAGAGGATCTCGGGGTCGTGCAGCAGCGCTGCGGTGATGTCGCCGCGCATCCGCTGGCCCAGGCTGAGCTGGCGCACCGGGGTGTCGAGCTGGTCGCCGAGGTCGAGCAGCTCGACGAAGCGGTCGAGGTTCTCGCGGTAGCGCGCGTCGGGGATGCGGTAGATCTTGCGCAGCAGCTCGAAGGAGTCGCGCAGCGGCAGGTCCCACCACAGGGTGGTGCGCTGCCCGAAGACCACGCCGATGCGCTGGGCGAGCTCCGTGCGCTGCCGGCTCGGGTCGAGCCCGGCCACCCGCAGCGAGCCCGCGGTCGGGACCAGGATGCCGGTCAGCATCTTGATCGTCGTGGACTTCCCCGCACCGTTGGGACCGATGTAGCCGACCATCTCGCCGGTCTCCACCGAGAAGGTCAGGTCGTGGACCGCGCGCACCTCGGAGCGCGTGCGGCGCATGAAGCCCGCGCGACGGCGTACGACGAAGGTGCGCTCGAGGCCGGAGACGTCGATCAGTGGCATGGGGCTCAGCTCCCGGTGGAGGTGTAGCGGCGCACACCGGTGCGCCAGACGAGGAGGGCGGCGGCCACGACCAGCGCGGCGGCGAGCGGTGAGCAGAACTGCAGCCACTCGGGGAAGCCGAACGGGTCGGGTCGCCCGAGGAGGTAGAGGCAGGGGTACCAGTTGACGAAGGCGATGGGCAGCACGACGGTCAGCGCGATCGCCAGCTCGCGGGGGAAGACCGTCAGGGGGTACTGCGTCAGCGTGTTGCCGCCGTAGGTGAAGGCGTTGGCGAACTCGCTGGCGTCGCTGGTCCAGAACTGGACGCAGCTGAAAAGGACGAACAGGCCGAAGAAGAGCGCGCTCGAGCTGACCACCATCAGCAGCGCCACGAGCACGCGCGACGGGGTCCAGTCCACGATCGGCAGCGCCCAGGCCATCACGACGCTCGCCTGGGTGATGCGCCCGAGCCGCCGCAGCGTGAAGCGGTCGGAGCAGACCTGGACGAGGAGCGGCACCGGCTTGGTGAGCATCTGGTCGAGGCGGCCGGTGCGGATGAACTCGCCGATGCGCTCGACGCTGCCGATCAGGGTGTCGGCGATGCCGATGCCGACCCCCGTCGCGCCGTAGAGCAGGGCGATCTCGCGCAGCCCGAAGCCGCCGAGCGAGTCGATGCTGGAGAACATGATCGCGATGCCGGCGAAGTCGAGGGCGTTGATCAGCATGCTGCCCACGACGAGCATCGCGAAGGACGCGGGGTAGGACAGCTCGGCGCGGACCCACAGCCGCACCATGTCGCCGTAGCGCGCGACCGGGTGCCACAGGCGCGCGGTCACCGAGGTCGTCGAGGTCTCAGCCACCCTGCACCACCAGCTTGCGGGTCGCGAGCGCGAGCACGAAGCGGCAGGCAAGGAGGAGCGCGAGCGCCCAGCCGGCCTGGAAGGCCAGCGCGCCGACGAGGTCGAGCCCGGTGTGGCGGCCCAGCCAGATGTCGTTGGGGACCTGGATCATCGCCGAGAAGGGGAGCGCCTCGGCGAGGCCGCCGAGCCAGCCGGGGAAGAGGACGAGCGGGAGCGACATGCCGCTGAAGAAGATCGCGAGGGCGCCGGTGAGGATGCGCGGACCGCTGGCGTCGAGCAGCCAGAAGGCCGTCGAGGCCACGAGGAAGCGGATGGCGAAGCTGACCACCACCGCCAGCGGGATGCTGAGCGCGAACCCCAGCGCGGCGGCGGGGGAGTCGGGCAGGGCGATGTCGAAGAGGAGGAGCCCGATCACCGTCGGGGCGAGTCCGCGCGTGAGGAAGTGGTACGCCGCACGGCCGAGGTCGCTCGCGAGGTACCACCCGACGAGGTCGACGGGGCGGTAGAGGTCGATGGCCACGTCACCGGTGCGGATCCGCTCGGCGAGGTCGTCGGTGGCGCCCCCGCCCCACAGCGCGACGGTCATCAGCAGCGCCTGGCCGAGCCAGACGAAGGTGACGGCGTCGACGGCGTCGTAGCCGCCCGCGTCGGGGTTGGCCTTCCACAGCGCGAGGTAGGCGAAGGAGTAGATGACGCCGAAGACGGAGTTGGTGAAGACCCCGGCGACGGTGGCCGCGCGGTAGGTGGAGTAGCGGCGGAAGGCGCGTGACGCCACGGCGACGTGCAGCATCCGCTCTCCCCTCACACGAAACGATCCCCGGCCCACCCACGAGGGGGCCGGGGATCGTCTCACACCTGAGGGGTACGGCGCACGCGGATGTGCGCCGGCCCTCGCGTCAGCGGTGCCGCACGAGGTTGACCACGCCGACCACCCGGCCGTACGCGTCCTCGGTGATCGCCACGCCGGCCCGGCGGGCGTCCGGGTTGAGCAGGATCGCGCGGTGGTCGGGGGAGTCGAGCCACAGCCGCACCATCTCGTCGGGGGTCAGGGCGGTCCCGCGCACCAGTGTCTCCCCGGCCCACGCGTGGCGGCAGCGGCGGATCACCTCGCCCTGGTCGCGGTGGGCGAAGACACCGGTGCGGGCGATGCGGGTGCCCCACTGCTCGGCCAGCTCGTCGGTGCAGACGTCGAAGTTCCAGATCTTGCGCAGGCCGAGCGCCGCACGCGCGTCGTTGATCCGCACCATCAGCGCGTCCTCGAGCCGGTCGCGGTCGCGGCTGGACGTCGCGTCCTCGAGGAGCACGGTGGGCACCGACCACGTCCGTGCGGTGGGCTCCCAGCGCGACGTCGCAGCGACGGCGCCGGAGGGCCCGGTCAGGACAGCTGCGCCCAGCACCGCGGCAGTGGCGGCGCGCGCCAGCGACCGTCGCGAGCGAGGTCGGGGGTGGCGCACGTCGGTCCTCCAGTGCGGGATCCGCGTCGGGGTGTCGGATCTTGAGGAGATCTCAGGGGATTTCCCACCACGGATCACAACAGTTTGACCGTTTCTGCATGACAGGAACACGAAAAGGGGGCCCGGTGGTCTGGACCGCAGGGGGTCGGGACCACCGGGCCCCGGAGGCTCGGCGCAGGCGGATCAGTGCTGGTAGGTGCCGTGGATGATCGCGCGGCCCAGCGTCTTGAACGCGAGGTTGAAGGACACGACGGCGTTGGAGGCACTGTCGTCGACGCCGAGCGACTCCTCGCCGACGGCGTGCACGACGAAGAAGTAGCGGTGCGGCTGGTCGCCCTGCGGCGGCGCCGCGCCCATGAAGCCGGCCTCGCCGCCGTCGTTGCGCACGTGGAAGGCCTTGCCGGGCAGGTCGCCTGCCGCGGCACCGGTGTCGAGGGAGGTGACGTCGGCGGGAACGTCGACCAGGCACCAGTGCCAGAAGCCGCTGGGCGTCGGCGCGTCGGGGTCGAAGCAGGTGACCACGAAGGACTTCGTGCCGTCGGGCGCGCCCGACCAGCTCAGCTGGGGCGAGGTGTTGCCGAGGGCGGCCACCTGGTCGTCCTTGAGCGGCGCACCATCGGTGACGTCGTCGCTGGTGACCGTGAAGGACGCGGTCGCCGGCAGGTAGTCGTACGGGTTCGGGCTGACAGGTCGCTCGATGCTCATTCCTCGAACCTAGCCACGGGGCCAAGGCGCCGACCAGAGACAATGCAGCATGCTCGACAACGGTTCCTCGGAGACCCATCCCTACCTGGCCGGGCTCGTCCTGGCCGGACGCCGGGTGGTCGTGGTCGGTGGCGGGCACGTCGCCCAGCGCCGCGTCCCCACGTTCCTGGCCACTGGCGCGGACGTGGTGGTGGTGAGCCCGGAGGTGACCCCCGCGATCGAGGGCCTGGGCGGAGAGCTGACCCTGGTGCTGCGCGAGTTCACCGAGTCCGACCTCGACGGCGCGTGGTACGTCGTCGCCGCCACCGACGACCCGGAGGTGAACGCGCGCGTGGCCACCGCGGCCGAGCAGCGCCACACCTTCTGCGTGCGCGCCGACGACGCGCTCGGGGGGTCGGCGTGGACCCCGGCCGTGGGTCACCACGGCAGCGTGACGGTCGGCGTGCTGGGCAACCGGGAGCCGAAGAAGTCCGCGGCGCTGCGCGACGACATCGTCACCGCGCTGCGCGACGGTCAGCTGAGCGCCACCGACGCCCACGACCGCACCCCCGGTGTGGTGCTCGTGGGCGGCGGTCCCGGCGAGCCGGAGCTCGCCACGGTCGCCGCGCACCACGCCCTGGCCTCGGCCGACGTGGTGGTCGCCGACCGTCTCGCGCCGCGCGAGCTGCTCGACGGCCTCGGGTCGCACGTCGAGCTGATCGACGTCGCCAAGCTGCCGCGCGGCCGGTCGGCCTCCCAGGAGCAGATCAACCAGGTCATCGTCGACCGGGCGCTGGCGGGCAAGCGCGTGGTGCGCTTCAAGGGCGGCGACAACTTCGTCTTCGGTCGCGGCTACGAGGAGATCCAGGCCTGCGCGGCCGCAGGCGTCCCGGTGACCGTCGTCCCCGGCCTCACCTCCGCCATCGCGGTGCCGGCCCGCGTGGGCATCCCCGTCACGCACCGCGGGGTGGCGCACGAGTTCACGGTCATCTCCGGCCACCTGCCGCCGGGCCACCCCGAGTCGCTCGTCGCGTGGGACTCGGTCGCCGGCCTGCGGGGGACGCTCGTGCTGCTGATGGCGGTCGACAACGCTCCCGCCATCGCCGCGGAGCTGCTCCGGGGCGGACGCGCGGGCGACACCCCGGTCGCGGTGATCGTCGACGGCACCATGCCCACCGAGCGCACCGTGCTCAGCACGCTGGCCTCGCTGGCCGACGACCTCGCCGCCCACGAGGTGGTCCCGCCCGCGATCATCGTGATCGGCGAGGTGGTGGCGGTGGCCCGTCCGGCACACTACGGACGTGCCTGAGACCGTCGAGATCACCGACCCCGACGACCCCCGCCTCGCCGACTACCGCGACCTGCGCGACGTCGAGCTGCGCAAGAGCCTCGAGGCCGAGCACGGGCTCTTCCTCGCCGAGGGCGAGAAGGTCGTGCGCCGCGCGGTCGAGGCCGGCTACGACGCCCGCTCGTTCCTGATGGCGCCGCGCTGGCTCGAGGGCCTCGAGGACGTCATCTCGCGGAGTGCCGGTCCCTGCTACGTCATGCCCGAGCGGCTGATCGAGCAGGTGACGGGCTTCCACGTCCACCGTGGCGCGCTCGCCTCGCTGCAGCGTCGGCCGCTGCCCACGCTCGACACCGTGCTGGCGGACGCGAGGTCGGTGCTGGTCCTCGAGGACCTCGTCGACCACACCAACGTCGGTGCCGTCTTCCGCTCGGGCGCCGCCCTCGGCTTCGACGCCGTGCTGCTGGCGCCGCGCTGCGCCGACCCGCTCTACCGTCGCTCGATCAAGGTCGGCATGGGTGCGGTGTTCACCACGCCGTGGACCCGGCTGCCCGACTGGTACGACGCGCTGCCGGACCTGTCGGCTCGCGGCTTCACCACCGTGGCGCTGACCCTGTCGGCCGACTCGGTGCCGATCGAGGACGCGGTCGCCGGTGTCGACCGGCTGGCGCTGGTGCTCGGCTCGGAGGGCCACGGCCTGTCGTCGCGCTGGGAGGCCTCCGCCGAGAGGCGGGCCATCATCCCGATGCGGGCCGGCATCGACTCGCTCAACGTCGCTGCGGCGAGCGCGGTCGCCTGCTACGCCGCGGCGCGCCGCTGACCGGTGCCGTCGCTCAGCCGCGCTGGCGCAGTGCTTCGTGCAGCACGATCGACCCGGCGACGGCCGCGTTGAGCGACGACGCGGTGCCAGTCATCGCGATGCTCACGACGTCGTCGCAGGCCGTACGCCATCCCGAGGAGATGCCGTGGGTCTCGTTGCCGACCACGACGACCACCCGGCCCGAGAGGTCGACCTCCGCGAGCGGGCTGCCCTCCTCGTCGGTGCCGACGATCCGGTAGCCGCGGGCCTGGGCGTGCTCGACGACCGGTCCGGGGCCGGGGACGCGCAGGACCGTCAGGGCGAAGAGCGACCCTGTGCTGGCGCGCACCGACTGCGGGTCGTAGGGGTCGGCGGCGTGCCCCGTGACGACGAGCGCGGACGCGCCGAAGGCGTCCGCGGAGCGGGCCAGGGTACCGATGTTGCCGGGGCTGGTCGGCCGGTCGAAGACCACGATCGGTCCGTGCGGGCGTGAGGAGTCGGCGAGGCGCGCGACGCCGTCGTCGGGCATCTCCACGACGGCGACCAGCTCGGAGCCGTCCTTGCCGCTGAGGCGGGCGTGCAGGTCGGGGGAGAGGTCGACGCGCTCGCCGTCGGTGGTGGACCACAGCGCGTCCGACCAGGCCGAGGAGGCGCCGTCCGCGCGCAGGAGCGCCCGCACGGTCCAGCCCTCGTCGACGGCACGCGTGATGGGGCGTACGCCCTGCACCAGGAACTCGCGGTTGCGGTGGCGCTTGGAGCGGTTGGTCAGCAGCGCCTCCCACTGCTGGAAGCGCGCGTTCTCACGGGTGATGCGCAGGTCGCTCATCCGGCGGGCCAGGTGAGGGGGAAGTCCTCGGCTGCGGCGTCGTGCTTCTTGGTCAGCCGCTTGCGCGACTTCGCCGAGAGCCGGTCGCCGAAGACGGTGCCGAGGGTGTGGTCGGTCTCGTGCTGGAGGCAGCGGGCCAGGAGTCCGTCGCCCTCGAAGGTCACCGGCTCGCCGTCGAGGCCGGTCCCGTCCACGCGCGCCCAGTCGGGTCGCGGGCACGACTCGAAGGAGCCGGGGAACGACAGGCAGCCCTCCTCGTCGTCCTCGAGGCGACGGTCGCGGCCCTCCGGCAGCGTCAGCACCGGGTTGCACACGACACCGACGGTGCGGGTGCCGGTGTCGTCGGGGCAGTCGAAGACGAACATCGCCACGTCCTCGCCGACCTGGCAGGCCGCCAGGCCCACGCCCTCGGCGGCGTACATCGTGGCGACCATGTCGGCCGCGAGCGTGCGCAGCGCCTCGTCGTACGCCGTCACCGCGGCCTGCGGCCGGTGCATGACGGGGGTGCCCCAGCGGGTGATCGGGCGCACCGACCCACCGTCGGGAAGGGGGCCGTGGGGCGCCCGGAGGTCGAGGTCTGCGTCGGTCGGCTGGTCCTCGGGCATGACGAGGATCCTAGCGAGGACCGGCAGGTGACCCGCACCACGCCGGACGTGCTCTGGTCAAAGATGTAACTCAGAGTTACATTGGACGCATGAGCCCACTGTTCCGCCTGCGGCCGGGAGGCCGCCACGGGGTGTCCTCGCGCGAGACCCGCGACCCCATCGGCTTCGCCGTCGCCGCCGTCAACCGGCTGGCGCAGAGCGAGCTCATCGACCGCGTCGGCCTGCGCAAGCAGGCCGAGCAGGCCGTCTACTCCACCACCCGCAACGGCTTCCGCGTCGCCACTGCCGCCGGTCGCACGTTCGCCCGTGCCGGACGCAGCGCCCCCGGCGCGCGTCCGGCCAGCGCCGGGTCGAGCGGGGTCTTCGACCTCACCCCGACCGAGGACGAGGCGATGCTCGTGGCGGTCGTCGACGAGCTCGCGACCGAGCTGCTCCGTCCTGCCGCGTCCGCCGCCGACGAGGCGTGCACCGCGCCGACGGAGGTGCTGGCCGCGGCCCAGGAGATCGGGCTGCCCGGCCTTGGCGTGCCCGACGCCCTCGGCGGCATCATGGAGGAGCGCTCCGCGATGGCCGGCACGCTCGTCGCCGAGGCGCTCGCCAAGGGCGACATGGGCCTGGCCGTCGCGACGCTCGCACCCGGTGCGGTGGCGACGGCGATCGGCCTCTGGGGCACCGAGGCCCAGCAGCAGACCTACCTCCCCGCCTTCACCGGTGACGACGTCCCTGTCGCCGCCCTCACGATCGCCGAGCCCACGGTCCTGTTCGACCCGTTCTCGCTCGCCACGACCGCCCGGCGCGAGGGCGACGGCTTCGTCCTCGACGGTGTGAAGTCCGCGGTCGTCCGCGGCGCCGACGCCGAGCTCTTCGTCGTCGCCGCCCAGCTCGAGGGCACTCCGGCGCTCTTCATCGTCGAGTCGGGGGCCGTCGGCCTCGAGGTCGAGGCCGACCCGTCGATGGGTGTGCGCGCCGCGGGCCTGGCCCGCCTGCACCTCAGCGGCGTACGGGTCGGGGCGGATGCCCTGCTCGGCGACACCGACGGCACCGCCTATCGCGAGTGCGTACGCCTCTCCCGCCTGGCGTGGTGCGCCCTCGCGGTCGGGACCGGGCAGGCGGTGCTCGACTACGTCAAGGACTACGTCAACGGTCGCGAGGCGTTCGGCGAGCCGATCAGCCACCGGCAGTCGGTCGCCTTCATGGTGGCCGACATCGCGATCGAGGTGCAGGCGATGCGGCTGCTGACGTGGAAGGCCGCCTCGCGTGCCACCCGAGGCCAGGACTTCGCCCGCGAGGTCGCGCTGGCCCGGCAGCTGTGCACCGAGAAGGGCATGCGGATCGGCCTCGACGGCGTCCAGCTGCTCGGCGGGCACGGCTTCGTCAAGGAACACCCGGTGGAGCGGTGGTACCGCGACCTGCGGGCCGTCGGCGTGATGGAAGGTGCGGTGCTGGTCTGATGATCAACCTGGAGACCCCCAAGAAGCAGGCCGGCCTGATCGATCAGGCGCACCAGCTCGCGATGAACATGCTCCGCCCGATCTCGCGCAAGTACGACCGCGCCGAGCACGACTACCCCCACGAGCTCGACATGCTCGCGGCCCTGATCGACGGCGTGTCCGAGACCGGCGCGACCGGCGGTGCCGGCGCGGGCGGCGTACGCCGCGACGACAAGCCGTCGGGTGCGGACAGGGCCACGGTGCGCAACGGCGCGAACCTCGCGTCGGTGCTGTCCGTCGCCGAGATGTGCTGGGGCGACACGGCCCTCCTGCTGTCGATGCCCCGTCAGGGCCTCGGCAACTCGGCCATCGCGTCGGTGGCCAACGACGAGCAGCTCGAGCGCTACAAGGGCACGTGGGCCGCGATGGCGATCACCGAGCCCGGCACCGGTTCGGACTCCGCCAACATCACCACGACCGCGGTGAAGGACGGCGACGAGTACGTCATCAACGGCGAGAAGATCTACGTCACCTCCGGCGACCGCGCCGACAGCGTCGTCGTGTGGGCCACCCTCGACAAGGAGCTCGGCCGCGCGGCCATCAAGTCCTTCCTGGTCCGCAAGGACAACCCCGGCCTCAAGGTCGAGCGGCTCGAGCACAAGCTCGGCATCCGTGCCTCCGACACCGCGGCGATCACCTTCACCGACTGCCGGGTGCCGGCCGAGGACCTGCTCGGCTCGCCCGAGATCGACACCAAGTCCGGCTTCGCCGGTGCGATGGCGACCTTCGACAACACGCGGCCGCTCGTCGCCGCGATGGCCGTCGGGTGCGCCCGCGCCTCGCTCGACCTCACCCGCGACCTGCTCGAGCAGGCGGGCGTCGTCATCGACTACGACCGACCGGCCCAGTCGCAGAGCGCGGCAGCAGCGACCTTCCTGCGCCTCGAGGCGGACTGGGAGGGTGCCCAGCTGCTGATGATGCAGGCGGCGTGGATGGCCGACAACCGGCTGCCCAACTCGCTCGAGGCCTCGATGGCCAAGGCGAAGGCCGGACGCGTGGGCTCTGACGTCACGCTCTCGTGCGTGCAGCTGTGCGGGACGCTCGGCTACAGCGAGGGCGAGCTGCTGGAGAAGTGGGCGCGTGACTCGAAGATCCTCGACATCTTCGAGGGCACCCAGCAGATCCAGCAGCTGATCGTCGCCCGCCGGATCCTCGGGCTGACGAGCTCGGAGCTGAAGTAGGGCGCACGTACGCCGCCCGGTCAGTGGTGCGTAGCGCGAGGAAGTGCCCGGTCGGCGAGGTCAGGAGACGGCGCGGAAGGGGTCGTGCTCGGCGAGCAGCTTGTCGACGCGGGCCTGGTCGATGCGGTGGAAGACCTTCTGGTCCTCCTGCTGGTCGCGGATCACCTTGGCGAGGGTGAAGGCCGACGTCGTGAGGTAGAGGGTGCCGAGGGCGAGGAAGCCCTTGATCCACGGGTCGGCCGGCATGAAGTAGACGGCGACCAGCATCGCGAAGAGCGAGGCGCCGAAGGAGATCGCGGCCTGGGCGGCGAAGGCAGTGGTGTTCTTGGCGGTGGAGTCGGTCTTGGAGGTCATGGCAGGAGTCTCGTGACGCCGTTGCCCCTGCGGACCCGGCCGGCTACCCGACCTGCGCTGAGTACGCGCACCCGACCCGCCCGGTACGTTCGGGCCATGCCAGAGGAGCACGCCGGCCACATGTCGCCCGAGGAGTTCCGTCGTCACGGCCACGCGGCCATCGACTGGATCGCCGACTACTGGGCCTCGCTCGACGACCTTCCGGTGCGCGCCCAGGTCGCGCCCGGCGACGTACGCCGCCAGCTGCCCGCGTCGGCTCCCGAGCAGGGGGAGCCGTTCGACGATGTGCTGGCCGACCTCGATCGTGTCGTCGTGCCCGGGCTCACCCACTGGCAGCACCCGCGGTTCTTCGCCTACTTCCCGGCCAACTCCTCGCCGGCCGCCATCCTCGGTGACCTGCTCTCCAGCGGCATCGGCGCGCAGGGGATGATCTGGGCCACCAGCCCGGCGGTCACCGAGGTCGAGCAGGTCGTCCTCGACTGGTTCGCCGAGGCGCTCGGCCTGCCCGACGGCTTCCGCAGCGACAGTGCCGGAGGCGGCGTCATCCAGGACACCGCGTCGACGGCGACGTTCACGGCGCTGCTCTCTGCGCTGCACCGGGCGAGTGGGGGAGCGGTGCGCACCGACGGCGTGGGCAGCGGGGCGTGGCGGGTCTACGGCTCGACGCAGGCCCACTCCTCGCTGGTGAAGGCCGCGATGATGGCCGGGCTGGGAGAGGGCGCGGTGCGCACAGTCGCCGTCGACCCGGCCACCCAGGCGATCGACGTCGACGCCCTGCGCGACGCGATCGTCGAGGACGTGGAGGCCGGCCTGCGCCCGGTGATGGTGCACCTCGCCGCGGGCTCGACCTCGACGGGTGCGATGGACGACGTGGACGCGGTGGCCGCGAGGGTGCGCGAGTGGGGAGTGTGGCTGCACGTGGACGCCGCATGGGCGGGCGTCGCTGCGGTCTGCCCGGAGCACCGCGGGTTCCTGGCCGGGGTCGAGGCGGCCGACTCGTTCGTCACCAACCCGCACAAGTGGCTGCTCACGACCTTCGACTGCAGCACCTTCTGGGTCCGTGACCGCGCGGCGCTCACCGGTGCGCTGTCGATCCTGCCGGAGTACCTCCGCAACGCCGCGACCGAGTCGGGCGAGGTCGTCGACTACCGCGACTGGCACCCGCAGCTCGGGCGCCGCTTCCGCGCGATCAAGCTGTGGGCGGTGCTGCGGACCTACGGACTGGAGGGCCTTCGCGCCCACATCCGCAGTGGCATCGCCCTCGCCGAGCGTGTCGCCGCGCTCGTGGCCTCGGACGACCGCTTCGAGATGGTCACCGAGCCGTCGCTGTCGCTGGTGGTCTTCCGGTTGCGCGCCGGGGACGAGCAGACGCTCGCGGCGATGGAGGCGGTCAACGCCTCGGGCGAGGCGTACCTCTCCCACACCACGGTCGAGGGCCGCGCGGCGATCCGGCTGGCGGTCGGCAGCTGGCGCACCACCGAGGCCGACGTCGACCGCACGTGGCGGGCGCTGCAGGAAGCCGCCGCGGCTCAGGCCTGACGGTCCTCGCGGAGGGGGCGGCGTCCGGCCGGGTCGCGACGGACCATCTCGATCGTCCGCTCGACGTCCTGGATGCCGAGGTGCTCGAGGTGGAAGCGCCCGTCCCGGGCCACGCGGAAGGACGTGTCCACCACCGGGTGCACGTCCGGCGCCTGCCGGTCCCGGTGGAGTACCAGCACGGCGAGCGGCCGGCCCCGCCCGCGGCGTACGTCGCCCTCGCGCAGCACCCACGTCGTCGGGGCGCCCTCGATGCTCATCCACCTGCCCCCGTTGCAGATGGCCGTGACGAGCGTCGCCACGGTCGGGTGCGCGGTCCGGTCGTCCAGCACGAGCACGCGGCTGTTGTCATGGGCGTCGTCCCCCATCGACACCGCGTCCCGCGTCAGCACGACGGTGAAGCCGGACGGTGCCGGCGCGACGCTCTGGTGCTGGACCTCGCGGACCAGCTCGCGCAGGCGTTGCTGCGACGCGGCCCAGCCGCGCACCTGCTCTCGTGAGACGACAGCGGCGTCGCGACGCGCGCCGAGGTCCCTGACCTCGAGCTCCCACGGCAGGACCCGGAGCAGGCGCAGCAGCACGACGACCGGGACGAGCGCCACCCGCAGCGCCAGCTCGAGCCCGGCCAGGACGGTGACGAGGAGGATCGTGTCGACGGGGATCCGCTGGCGCCACGGCAGCCAGCGGCGGTGGACGGCGTACGAGCGTCCGTGCGGCGCGCTGACGATCACGTCGTCCACCCGAGCTGGAGCATGGCCGACAGTGTGGACCATCGACGTCGGACTGCCGCTCGGCAGGGAGACCGTTGCGTAGAGTGCGGCCAGTGCAGTTCCTCACCACGCCGCCCGGGCACGACCTGACCTACGACGACGTCTTCATGGTGCCGCGGCACTCGGCGGTCGCGAGCAGGTACGACGTCGACCTCGCCACCTCCGACGGCACCGGGGCGACGCTCCCGCTCGTCGTGGCCAACATGACCGCCATCGCGGGGCGCCGGATGGCCGAGACAGTGGCCCGTCGCGGCGGCATCACGGTGATCCCGCAGGACATCCCGATCCCGGTGGTCGCCGACGTCGTGGCGTGGGTGAAGCAGCGCCACCGTGTCTTCGACACCCCCATCGAGCTGCGCCCCGACCAGACGGTCGCCGAGGCACTGTCGCTGATCCCGAAGCGCGCGCATCGCGCCGCCGTGGTCGTCGAGGACGGTCGGCCCGTGGGCGTGGTGTCCGAGGCCGACTGCGCCGACGTCGACCGCTTCGCGCAGGTGTCGCAGGTGATGAACCCGGCCGTGGTGACGGTGTCGGCCTCCACCGACCCGCGTGAGGCCTACGACGCGATCGAGCGTGCCAAGGCACCCGTGGCCGTGGCCGTCTCGGAGACCGGTGAGCTGATCGGGGTGCTGACCCGCCTCGGCGCGCTGCGCGCCACCCTCTACGCCCCGGCGCTCGACGCACGCGGGGGCCTGCGCATCGCCGCGGCCGTCGGTGTCAACGGCGACGTCGAGGCCCGTGCGGGCGAGCTGCTCGCTGCAGGGGTCGACTGCCTCGTCGTCGACACGGCCCACGGGCACCAGGACCGGATGCTCCAGGCCCTGAAGGCGGTCCGCGGCCTGTCCCCGACGGTCCCGGTCGTCGCGGGCAACGTCGTCTCTGCCGACGGCACCCGCGCGCTCATCGAGGCCGGCGCCGACATCGTCAAGGTCGGCGTGGGACCCGGCGCGATGTGCACGACCCGGATGATGACCGGAGTGGGCCGACCGCAGTTCTCCGCCGTGCTGGAGTGCGCGTCCGCCGCACGCGAGCTCGGCAAGCACGTCTGGGCCGACGGCGGCGTACGCCACCCGCGCGACGTCGCGCTCGCCCTGGCCGCGGGTGCCTCGTCGGTGATGATCGGGTCGTGGTTCGCCGGCACGCACGAGTCGCCCGGCGACCTCATGCACGACGCCGACGGCCGGCCCTTCAAGGTGTCCTTCGGCATGGCTTCGGCGCGGGCCGTCGCCAACCGCACCTCCGGCGAGTCGTCGTACGACCGGGCCCGCAAGGGCCTCTACGAGGAGGGCATCTCGTCCTCGCGGATGTACCTCGACCCCGACCGGCCCGGCGTCGAGGACCTCATCGACCAGATCTGCTCGGGCGTGCGCTCGGCGTGCACCTACGCCGGTGCCGCCAGCCTCGCCGAGCTCCACGACCGGGCCGTGGTCGGCGTCCAGTCCGCCGCGGGGTTCCACGAGGGCCGCCCGCTCGCCAGGTCGTGGTGACGTGGGGGAGCTCCGGCACGTCTTCGTGATGACCTACGGCAGGTCGGGCTCGACCCTGCTGATGGGCATCCTCAACTCCATCCCGGGCTGGCTGCTGCGCGGGGAGAACCGCCACGCGATGCGCCACCTCTACGACTTCCACCGCAGCGGCCTGGTGGAGAAGGCACGAGTCGACGCACGCCGCGCGAGCCAGCCCACGCACCCGTGGTTCGGCATCGAGGCGTTCCCCGAGGACGTGTCGCTCCAGCACATCCGGGCGCTGGCCGAGGCGACGCTCCTGCGCCCCGAGCCGGACACCCGGGTCACGGGCTACAAGGAGATCCGGTGGTACGACGAGGACCTCCCGGACTACCTCGAGTTCCTCCGGCAGGTCTTCCCCGGGGCGCGGTTCGTGCTCAACACCCGCAACCTCGAGGACGTCGCCGCCAGCAACTTCTGGACCCACAAGGACGACCCGCTCGGCCGCGTGCAGCGCATCGAGGAGCGGATGCTCAGCGCGGCCGAGGGACTGGGCGACGCCGTCCACCGCGTCCACTACGACGACTACGTCGCCGACCCCGAGGTGCTGCGCGGGCTCTTCGACTGGCTCGGCGAGGACTACGACCCGGTGAAGGTCCACGAGGTCATGGCCACGCCCCACTCCCGACGGGGCAAGCACCGCGACTGACCGGCCGGGACTCCCGCGCCGGGACCGGACTCAGCGCGAGGACCGCGCCGTACGCCCCTTCGTGACGCCGACGAAGGTCTGGGTCACCTCGTCGTCGCGCTCGATGCGCCACACGAGCGCGATCGTGGTGGGGGCGAGATCGGTGACGACGCGCGTGACGACGTCCTTGCGCTGGTGCAGCCGCGCCACCGACATCGGGAGCACCACGACACCGGTGCCGGCGGCGACGGTCTCGACGGCGTCCCGCTCGGTCATCGGTGGCCAGTCCAGCTGCTCGGCGTCGGGCTGCCACCCGCTCGCGTGAGGGCGGACGAGCTGCTCGTCCGCCAGGTCCGCGGTGGTCACCTCCGCGTCGGCGGCGGCCAGCAGGTGGTCCCGGGAGGCGACGACGACCGGGAGCTCGTCGTAGAGGCGCACGCAGTGGAGTCCGTCGGTCTCGGCGGGCAGCCGGACCAGCGCCATGTCCAGGCTTCCGTCGAGCACGCCGTCCAGCTGCTCGGGCTCCGTCACCGGCACGAGCTCCAGGGGCTCGCGCCGCTGGTCGCGCCAGCTGCGCGCCCACTTGTCGGGGGTCGCGCCGGTGACGAAGCCGATGCGCAGGGGGGCGATCATGCGCCCGACCCTACGGTGCGTCGGCTCAGGCCTTGACGTCCTTGTCGACCTCGGCCTTGTCGACCTCGGCCTTCTCGACCGACAGCACGAAGTCGTCGCCGTGCTCGGTCACGCCGGTGATGACCGCGGCCTCGACGGCCTCGATGGCGTACTGGCGGCGCACCACCAGCGGGTCCTGGGCCAGGTCCTTCACCAGGGCCACGGCGAGGCCGATCATGATCAGCACGAACGGCAGGGCGGCGATGACCGTGATCGTCTGGAGCCCGCTGAGCGCGTCCGTACCGCCGACCAGGAGCATCACGGCGGCGACGGCGCCGGTCGCGACGCCCCAGAAGATGACGGTCGGACGGCTCGGGTGGATCGTGCCGCGCTCGGAGAGCGAGCCCATCACGATCGAGGCGGCGTCGGCGCCGGAGACGAAGAAGATGCCGACGAGCACCATCACCACGATGCTCGACACCGTGGCGAGCGGGTAGGCCTCGAGGGTGCTGAAGAGCTGGTTCTCGAGCCCGCCCGCGCCGGCGATGTCGGTGCCGTTCTTCTGCAGGTCGATGGCCGCGCCGCCGAAGATGCAGAACCACACGACGCTGACGAGGCTGGGCACGAGGAGGACGCCGGTGACGAACTGCCGGATGGTGCGACCCCGCGAGATGCGGGCGATGAACATGCCGACGAACGGCGTCCAGGAGAGCCACCAGGCCCAGTAGAAGACCGTCCAGGCCGAGAGCCACTCGCTGGTCTCGTTGCCCTCGGCGGCGGTGCGCGCGGCCATCATCGGCAGGTCGGCGACGTAGCTGCCGATGGAGGTCGGCACGAGGTTCAGGATGAAGACCGTCGGACCGACGATGAAGACGAAGAGCGCCAGCGCGATCGCGAGCACCATGTTGATGTTGGACAGCCACTGGATGCCCTTGGCCACGCCGGAGACGGCGGACAGCACGAACGCGGCGGTGAGCACGGCGATGATGCCGACCAGGACGGCGTTGCCGGTGTCGCCGAGGCCGGCGACGATCTGCAGGCCGGACTCGATCTGGAGGGCGCCGAGGCCCAGCGAGGTCGCGGAGCCGAAGAGCGTGGCGAAGATGGCGAACATGTCGATCGCCCGGCCGCCGAGGCCGTTGGCGTGGCGGCCCAGCAGGGGCTCGAAGGCCGAGCTGATGAGCTGCAGACGGCCCTTGCGGTAGACGCCGTACGCCACCGCGAGGCCGACGACGGCGTAGATCGCCCACGGGTGCAGGGTCCAGTGGAACATCGTGGTGGCCATCGCGTTCTGCGCGGCCTCGGGGTTGCCGGCCTCGCCGGTGCCCGGGGGCGGCGTCGCGAAGTGCGTGATCGGCTCGCTGACGCCGTAGAACATCAGCCCGATGCCCATGCCGGCGCTGAACATCATCGCGATCCACGAGACGGTCCGGAACTCGGGCTGCTCGTCGTCGCGGCCCAGCGGGATGTTGCCGAACTTGCCCAGGGCCAGCCAGATCACGAACACGACGAAGGCGCTGGAGGTCAGCACGAAGAGCCAGCCGGTCTTCTCCATCGTCCATGCGAGGCCCGAAGCCGAGGCGTCGGCGAGGCTGCTGGTGCTGGTGAAGCCCCACACGAGGAAGGCCAGGCTCACGACGGCGGTGACGCCGAACACGAGCTTGTCCAGGCCCGACTCCCGGTGCACGCTGGAGTCGATCACGCTGTCGAGGGCCGGGTGCGGCTCGTCGACGGGGTCGGGTGTGGGCAGGTCGCGGGGGTGCTCGATTCCTGTGGCCATCCGTCGACCAGACCAACATTCGCCGCTGCTCGCAAACCGGGAGTACGCCGTCGCGCTCAGGATGAGAGGACTCTCACGGTCCTCGGCGTCCTGGAGGCGCCGAGATCCGCGAGCCGCCGGGACCCCTCGTGTCCGCGGTTGTGAAACAGTCCTGAGGTGCCGGGATCGAGGGGGACGCAATGAGGACCGACCACCACGCCTTCGTCGACGGGGACGCCGGTCGGTGCGGCGCAATCCTCCGCCACGTGGGCTCCCGCAGCCTGCGGACGCGCACCGTGTTCAGGATGGGCGACGAGGCTCCTGTCTACCTCGTGGACCACGTCGTCGACCACGACGGTGACGTCCGGCGGTGGGAGCGGTTCACCTACGACGCGCCCGGCTCGGAGTGCCATCGCACGGGCACCCGTGACACCGGTGGCAGCGTCCACGTCGACGGGACACCGGCGCCGCACCTCGCCGACGCCGTCGGTGGGTACGGCGAGCACCTGGTGCTGGCGCAGATGCTCGACGACGAGCTGGACACCGTGTCGTACGTCCAGTTCGACGAGAGCGAGCCCGGAGCGGCCACGCAGGAAGCGGAGCTGCACAGGCGCGGCTTCGAGGAGACAGAGCTGCTGGACGGGTCCACGGTGGAGGCCGAGCGCATCCAGCTCGTCGTGGCGGGGCGCCCCACCAACACGCACTGGTGCGTCGAGGGGCGGGTGGTGAAGTCCGACTGGTGCGGGGCGGAGTCCTTCCTGGTCGACGACCTCGACGCCCTGTGCGCGGGACTCGACCGGGAGGTGGCTGCGCGGATCAGGGAGTTCGCGGCAGTTCGGTCCGGGGCAGCCGCAACCGGGGCGTCGTAGCGCTCAACGCGGGTGCGCGGCGGGGACGAGCGAACGCGCCCATGCCCGTGCCCTCTCCACCTCTCCCTCGAGCAGCGGTCCGGACACGTCCTCGACGTAGAACGACTCGACGGCGACCACCCGTCCGAGCCCGCGCCGCGCGATCACCTTGCCGGCCGCCCGTGCCGCCGAGCCCGGGAGCCGGCGCACCTTGGTGACGCGGGTGTCGAAGGCTGCCACGGCCACGTGCGGCGTACGGGGCAGGCCGCCGAGCCACTCGCGGATGCCGCGGACCTCGTGCTCGTGCGCCGCACCCTGCCCGACGGCGTCGCGTCGTGTGCCCGCCCGGCTCATGGAGAAGGCGTGGGTGGGGCCACCGACGACGAGCAGGTCGACGTGGGCCGGCAGCGGTGTGGGTGCGTCCGTCACGTCGACCACCTCGACGTGGCCGGGCAGGTCCGCGGCGATGGCCTCGGCGATCGCCCGGGTGTTGCCGAACATGGACTCGTGCACGACGAGCGTGGTCATGACGGGGTGTCCTTCCTCGAGGGTGCCTCCACCACCAGCCTCCTGCAGGCGTGCGGCGCTGCGCAGGGGCGAGTGGCGCCGCGGCGGAGGACCTAGGTCCCGCTCTCGTCCATGGCCTTGTCCTTGTCCTTGCCCGCGTCGGCGTACGACGAGACCACCGAGATGCTCAGGGGGAAGTCCACGGCGAAGTCGCGGAAGACCAGGCGTCCCGCGCCCGCAGCAGCCTGCTCCAGCTCGGCGGCGACGTCGTCGGCGAGCGCCGCAGGCGTGTGCACCACCACCTCGTCATGGAGGAAGAGGACCAGGTGCGGACGCTCGTCGAGCGCGCCGGTGCTGCCGAGTCGCCAGAGCCGGTTGCGCAGGTCGGCGATCCAGCACAGCGCCCACTCCGCACCCGTGCCCTGGACGACGAAGTTGCGGGTGAACCTGCCATAGGCCCGCCGTCGCCGGTCGAGCGCCTGCAGGTCGGAGGGGGGCTCGTCGGGCTCCTCCTGCCACGAGCCGCCCAGGGAGGGCGAGCCACGCCCGAGGAGGGTGCGGACCACCTGCCCGCGCTCGCCGGCGCGTGCGGCCTCGTCGACCAGCGCGAAGGCGGCGGGGTAGCGCCGGGTGAGCCCGGCGACCATGCGTCCGCTCTCGCCGCTGGTGGCGCCGTACATCGCGCCGAGCAGTCCGAGCTTGGCGTCCTGCCGGGTCGCGACGGCGCCGTCGGCCACCATCCCCTGGTAGAGGTCGGCGCCCTGTGCGGCGCGAGCGAGGGCACCGTCGTGGCTCATCCCGGCGAGGACCCGCGGCTCGAGCTGCGCGACGTCGGCGACCACGAGCACCCACCCCTCGTCGGCGACCGCCGCGGAGCGCACCTGGACGGGGAAGGACAACGCACCACCGCCGTTCGAGGACCAGCGGCCCGTCGAGGAGCCCGCCGGCTGGTAGGACGGACGGAACCGGCCGTCGCTCACCCACTCGTCGAGCCACGCCCAGCCGTTCGTCTGGAAGAGGTGCGCGAGCTTCTTGTAGCGCAGCAGCGGCTCGATGGCCGGGTGGTCGACCTGGCGGAGCGTGGCCGCCCGGATGTCGGGGACCTCGACGCCCGCCCGACGCAGGGCGCCCAGCACGTCGGTCCGGGACTCGGGGTTGAGGCCGGGGGCCCCGAAGGCGCGGCGGACCTCGGCGACCACCTCGTCGAGCCGCTGGGGGAGCGCGTCGCGCAGGGGTCGCGGACCCAGCAGCTCGGTCAGGAGCCGCTCGTGCTGCTCGGTGCGCCACGGCACGCCGGCGTACGTCATCTCGGCTGCCGCCAGCGCTCCCGCGGACTCCGCCGCGAGGAGCAGCCCGAGACGGGTCGCCTCCGCGCACGCGGCGACGGCCGCGAGCTGGCGGGCGTCCTCGACATCGGCGCGCAGGTGCTCCGCGGTGTCGTCGGCGGCGAACAGCGTGGGGTGGCTCGGCGCCGCGGCCGGACCCAGCCGGTCCCAATGGGCAGAGTCGTCGCCGTCGAGCAGGCGTCCGTCCACTGCAGGGGCGCGGCGCAGCAGGCGCCGGCACAGCCGCAGGTCGTGGCAGCGCGCGACCCGCACCCCGGCGGCCAGCAGCGGGGGATACCACCGCGCGGTGTCGTCCCAGACCCACCTCGGTGTCTGTGCCGGGTCGTCCTCGCGCGCGCGGACGTACGCCGGCAGCGCGGCGAGGTCGAGCTCCTGCTGGACGTCGCCAGCGGTGACGAGCACGCGCTCGCCCGGCAGGCGGGAGAGCTGGACCCGGGTCATGGGGGACACCCTCTCCCACGACACCGACGACGCGGTCGACTTGGTCCACCCGGATGATGGTCAGGTGCTGCACCGACATCCCTTCCTGAGCCTGCTGACCCTGGCCTACCTCGGGTTCGTCGGCCTCGTCACCCTGACGCCCGCATCCGAGCAGCCCGACTACTACGGCCTCGCCGCCCGCGTCCTGGCCCGGCTGGAGCGCTATCCCGACCTGGACCCGCTGACCAGCCGGCTGAACGTGGACCGGGTCGAGTTCCTGGCCAACATCGGGCTCTTCGTGCCGGTAGGGGTCTTCCTCCTGCTGCTCGTCGGCGCCCGGCTGTGGCCCGTCGCGCTCGGCCTGGGGGTCGTGCTGACGTCGGTGATCGAGAACGTCCAGCGGGGGATCCCCGGACGGGTACCGGACCCGCGCGACGTCGTGGCCAACTCGCTCGGCACGGTCGTCGGCGTCGCCCTGGCGCTGGTGCTCACCCTCCCGGCCACGCTCCGGCGGCGGCGCGAGGCCCGCGCCCGCTGACCCGCACCCGCCGAAGTACCCGCGCGGTCGGGACGATGGGCACTCCCCGCGGGAGGTCGTGCTGCCTAGCGTCGAGTCATGGCGACCCTCGACGGCCACGGCCCGACCCTGTCCCCGCGCGTGCCGGTCGGCACCCCCGGCCACGCGGAGGAGCTCGACGAGCTCCGCGACCTGACCGACGAGCTCCACGGCGAGGGCGAGGAGTCCGACGACCGGCCCGGCCCCGCCGGCGTACCTCCGTGGCGCCAGGGCTACCCGTACGCCTCGAAGCTCGGCCGCCGCGACTACGAGCGCACCAAGCGGTTGCTGCAGATCGAGCTGCTCAAGCTCCAGGCGCACGTCAGGGACACCGGGCAGAAGGTGGCGATCCTCTTCGAGGGCCGCGACGCCGCAGGCAAGGGCGGGGCGATCAAGCGGTTCATGGAGCACCTCAACCCGCGTGGCGCCCGGCTCGTCGCGCTCAGCGTGCCGACCGAGCTGGAGAAGTCGCAGTGGTACTTCCAGCGCTACGTCGCCCACCTGCCGAGCGCCGGTGAGATCGTGCTGTTCGACCGGTCCTGGTACAACCGCGCCGGTGTCGAGCGGGTGATGGGCTACTGCACCCCCGTCCAGTACCTCAACTTCATGCGCGAGACGCCGGACTTCGAGCGGATGCTCACGCACGCCGACATCCACCTGGTGAAGCTGTGGTTCTCGGTCTCGCGTGCCGAGCAGGCGGCGCGGTTCGCCGCGCGCTCGTCCGACCCCGTGCGCCAGTGGAAGCTGTCGCCGACCGACCTCGCGAGCCTCGACAAGTGGGAGGCCTACACCGAAGCCAAGGAGACGATGTTCTTCCACACCGACACCGGTGACGCGCCGTGGACGGTGATCAAGTCCAACGACAAGAAGCGCGCCCGCCTCGAGGCGATGCGGGTGGTGCTCTCGCAGCTGGACTACCCCCAGAAGGACCACGACGTCGTGGGCACCCCCGACCCGCTCCTGGTGGGCCCGGCTGCCCGCGTCCACGAGGACGACGAGGACCCCGCCCGGTTCTTCCCGCCGATCGAGTCGCTGGGGAGGTGAGCGGTCCAGGCGCCCCGCCAACGACGAAACCCCAGGTCAGGGACCTGGGGCTTGCGTGTCGAGCTGGTGTCCGAGGGGGGACTTGAACCCCCACGCCCTAATACGGGCACTAGCACCTCAAGCTAGCGCGTCTGCCAATTCCGCCACCCGGACGAGTGCTGGGAAACAGTAGCAAAGCGGCTCCCCACCAACGAATCGGGGCTGCTGCTTGCTCGTGGGGCAGGATGGACGGCATGGAACAGGTGCCCACTGACCCCTCGGCAGTCAGCTCGCCGGAGCGTTCGTACGACCCTGCGAAGGAGGTCGTGCAGCTGTGCCAGGACCTCATCGCGATCGACACCTCCAACTACGGCACCGACGACGGTCCGGGGGAGCGCAAGGCCGCCGAGCACGTCGCCACGCTGCTCGACGAGGTCGGCATCGAGAGCCGGATCATCGAGGGCCGACCGGGCCGGGCCAACGTCGTGGCGCGCTGGGGCGGCGGCGACGGCCGTGCCCCGCTGCTGCTGCACGGGCACCTCGACGTCGTACCTGCCGAGGCATCGGACTGGCAGGTCGACCCCTTCGCCGGTGAGATCAAGGACGGCCAGGTCTGGGGCCGCGGCGCGGTCGACATGAAGGACTTCGACGCGATGCTGCTCAGCGTCGTGCGGGCCCGCGCCGCCGCCGATGCCGCGCCCGACCGCGAGGTCGTGCTCTGCTTCACCGCCGACGAGGAGGCGGGCGGCCACCACGGCGCCGGGATCCTGGTCGACCAGCACGCCGACCTGTTCGCCGACTGCAGCGAGGCCGTCGGTGAGGTCGGCGGATTCTCCGCGACGGTCCGCGGGCGTCGGGTCTACCTCATCGAGGCAGCCGAGAAGGGCATGGCGTGGATGCGGCTGACCGCCCGCGGCCGCGCGGGACACGGGTCCATGATCAACGACGACAACGCAGTCACCCGGCTCGCCGGTGCGGTCGCGCGCATCGGCGCGCACCAGTGGCCGGTGCGGCTCACCCCCACCATGGAGGTGCTGCTGGCCACCGTCGGCGAGCTCGCCGGCACCGAGGCGACCCCGGACAACGCCGAGGCCCTCGTCGAGGAGTTCGGCGACGCGGCGCGCATGCTCGGCGCGGTCATCCGCAACACCGCCAACCCGACGATGCTCAAGGCCGGCTACAAGACCAACGTCATCCCCACCGAGGCGCACGCGACCATCGACGGCCGCTTCCTGCCCGGCTACGAGGACGAGTTCTTCGCCACCCTGCACGAGCTCGCGGGCGACGGCATCGAGTTCGACTTCGAGTCCAAGCAGGACCCGTGGGAGACGCCGTACGACGGCGACCTGGTCACTGCGATGAGCCGCAGCCTCCTCGCCGAGGACCCCGACGCCCTCGTCGCCCCCTACCTCATGAGCGGGGGCACCGACGCCAAGCACTTCCGCAAGCTCGGCCTGCGCTCCTACGGCTTCGCGCCCCTGCGCCTGCCCGCCGAGCTCGACTTCACCGCGCTGTTCCACGGCGTCGACGAGCGGGTCCCGGTCGACGCGCTCGAGTTCGGCGCGCGCGTCTTCGACCGCTTCCTCGACCAGGTCTGACCTCCGGCGGGCCGTTGCGTCGGTGCCAGTCGGCGCCGTCCACCCTCTCGGCAGGTGTTGCACACGTCACGACCGGACAGCGGTGAGGGAATCATCCGCGCTGTGGCACAGTTGCGCCCACGAAGAGCTTGCGTGCTCTGGGGGCGGTGAAATTCCGCACCGGCGGTCACAGTCCGCGACCCGACCACATCCAGTGGCCGGTTGACCAGGTGGAACTCCTGGACCGACGGTCACAGTCCGGATGAGAAGTGCACGCTGACGGCTCCACGCCCTCCCGCCACGGCGAGGGGCGTACGCCGTCGCCCGCCCCCCGGAGTCCCACCACGGACCGGAGGCGGCGATGACAACGACCAGCGAGGCGGAGCGTCGCGCCATGCAGCGCGCGCTGGTGCTCGCCGTCACCCCCGGAGTGCCGCTCGGTCCGAACCCCCGCGTCGGCTGCGTGCTCCTCGACCCCGACGGCGCCACGATCGCCGAGGGGTTCCACCGCGGCGCGGGCACCGCCCACGCCGAGGCCGCCGCGCTCGCGGAGGCCGGTGACGCCGCCCGTGGTGCGACCGCCGTCGTCACCCTCGAGCCCTGCAACCACACCGGCCGCACCGGACCGTGCAGCGAGGCGCTCGTCGCAGCAGGCGTACGCCGTGTCGTCTACGCCCAACCCGACGCCAACCCCGTCGCCGTGGGGGGTGCGGGACGGCTGCGCGACGCAGGCATCGAGGTCGTCGGGGGCGTGATGATCGAGGAGGCACAGGCGATCAACCGCGCCTGGACCTTCGCCGTCGCGCGCCGGCGTCCCTTCGTCACGTGGAAGTTCGCCACCACCCTCGACGGCCGCAGCGCAGCCCCCGACGGCACCAGCCGCTGGGTCTCCAGCCGCGCCGCCCGGCTCGACACCCACCGCCTGCGCGGGCTCTGCGACACGATGCTGGTCGGCACCGGGACCGTCGAGGTCGACGACCCCGAGCTCACCGTCCGTGACGAGGTCGACGAGCCGGTCGCTGTGCAGCCGCTGCGCGCGGTGATGGGGTTGCGCGACCTCGCGCCCGACCGCCGGATCTTCAACGACCGCGCCGAGACGGTCCACCTCCGCACCCGCGACCCCGAGGAGGCGCTGGCCCGGCTCCACGAGCTCGACCGCCAGCACGTCTTCCTCGAGGGCGGACCCGCGCTCGCGCGCGCGTTCCTGTCCGCGGGCCTCGTCGACGAGGTCGTCGCCTACGTCGCGCCGATGCTGCTCGGCGCCGGGACCAGCGCCGTCGCGGACCTCGGCATCACCACCATCGCCGATGCCCTGCACCTGCACGTCACCGACGTGGCCGTGCTCCAGGGCCACGACGGCGAGGACACCAACGTGCGACTGACCATGAAGCCGCTCACGACCCCCAGGAGGGCCTGATGTTCACCGGAATCGTCGAGGAGCTCGGCACGATCGCCGAGGTCGCCGACCAGGGAGACGCGATCCGCCTCACCATCGAGGCGTCCACCGTGCTCGACGGCACGATCCTGGGTGACTCGATCTCGGTCAACGGCTGCTGCCTCACGGTCGCCGAGCTCGGGGAGGGCCGGTGGACCGCCGACCTGATGCAGGAGACCCTCGACAAGACCTCGCTGCGCGGCGCAGCCCCCGGTGACCGGGTCAACCTCGAGCGCGCCGTCACTGTCGACAAGCGCCTCGGCGGCCACATCGTGCAGGGCCACGTCGACGGCGTCGGCGAGATCGTCTCCCGCTCGCCCAGCGAGCACTGGGACGTCGTCGAGGTCTCGCTGCCCGCCCACCTCGCGCGCTACCTCGTGGACAAGGGCTCGATCACCGTCGACGGGGTGAGCCTCACCGTCGTCGAGGCGGGGGAGTCCTCCTTCACCGTCAGCCTGATCCCCGAGACGCTCGCCCGCACCACGCTCGGCACCCGCCGCCCCGGCGACCTGGTCAACCTCGAGGCCGACGTCATCGCCAAGCACGTCGAGAAGCTGCTGGGCGCCTACTCCTCCACCCACCTCCCGGCCCACATCCAGAAGGACTCCTGATGCCCCTGATCGAATGGCTCCTCGACGGCACCATCCCGGTGCCGGGCGGGGAGCTCAGCGCCCGGGAGGTCGTCGGCAACCTCTTCGGCCTCGCCAGCGCGATCCTCGGGATGCGGCGCGTGGTGTGGGCGTGGCCGGTCGGCCTGGTCGGCAACGTCCTGCTCTTCACCGTCTTCGCGACCGGTGAGCTCTCCGGCGCGGTCGCCGAGCCCTTGTGGGGCCAGGCCGGCCGCCAGGTGTTCTTCGCGGCCGTCTCGCTCTACGGCTGGTGGCGCTGGTCCCGGCTGCGTGACGCCGGCGGCGCCTCGGACGGTGGCGCGATCGCCCCGCGGTGGGCGACCGGTGCCGAGCGGGCCCAGCTGCTCGTGCTCGGCGTCGTCGGCTACGCCGTGGCGTACGTCGTGCTCCTTCAGGTCGGGTCGTGGGGCCCGAGCACCGAGGCGTGGATCCTGGCCGGTTCCATGCTCGCGACCTACGGCATGGCCCGCGGGTGGGTGGAGTTCTGGCTCGTCTGGGTCCTCGTCGACGTCGTCGGCGTGACCACCCTCGTCCAGGCCGGCTACTACCCCACGGCGGGGATGTACCTCGTCTACGCCGTCTTCGTCGTCATCGGCTTCGTGGTCTGGCTGCGCGCCAGCCGCACCGTCGTCGAGACCAGCGGCACCGAGAAGACCGAGGAGGTCGTCGCAGCATGAGCACCACTCCCGACAGCAGGGTCCGGCTCGACCCCGTCGAGCGCGCCGTCGCCGACATCGCGGCCGGCAGGGCCGTGGTCGTCGTCGACGACGAGGACCGCGAGAACGAGGGCGACATCATCTTCGCCGCCGCCAAGGCGACGCCCGAGCTGATGGCCTTCACGATCCGCCACTCCAGCGGCGTGATCTGCGTGCCGATGCCCGGCGACATGCTGGAGCGGCTCGAGATCCCGCTGATGACCCCGCACAACAAGGACAAGCTGCGCACGGCGTACACGATCTCGGTGGACGCCCGCGACGGCGTCAGCACCGGGATCAGCGCCGCGGACCGCGCCCACACCGCGCGCACGTTGGCCGACTCGGCGACCGAGCCGTGGGAGCTGACCCGGCCCGGGCACGTCTTCCCCCTGCGCTACCGCGAGGGCGGCGTGCTCGTGCGCCGCGGGCACACGGAGGCCGCCGTCGACCTCGCCGTCCTGGCCGGCCTGACGCCGGCCGGCGTCCTCGTCGAGGTGGTCAACGACGACGGCACCATGAAGCGCGGCCCCGAGCTGCGGGAGTTCGCCGACGAGCACGGGCTCGCGATGATCTCGATCGAGGACCTCGTGCGCTACCGCCGTCGGCACGAGCGCCACGTCGAGCGGGTCGCGGAGACGCGCCTGCCCACGCGTCACGGTGACTTCACCGCCTACGGCTACCGCATCACCATCGACGGCAGCGAGCACGTCGCGCTCGTGCACGGAGACATCAGCGGCGACGAGCCGGTGCTGACCCGCGTGCACAGCGAGTGCCTCACCGGCGACGTCTTCGGCAGCGAGCGGTGCGACTGCGGGCCCCAGCTCGACGAGGCCCTCGCCCGGGTCGTCGCCGAGGGCAGGGGAGTGGTGGTCTACCTCCGCGGCCACGAGGGCCGCGGCATCGGCCTGGTCGCCAAGCTGCAGGCCTACCAGCTGCAGGACGGCGGGCGCGACACTGTCGACGCCAACCTCGACCTGGGCCTGCCCGCCGACGCCCGCCACTACGGCACCGCGACCCAGGTCCTGCGCGACCTGGGGATCGCCTCGGTCCGCCTGATGACCAACAACCCCGCCAAGACCGCCAGCCTGGAGGACTTCGGGATCGCTGTCGCCGAGCGGGTGCCACTCACACCGCACCCCAACGACCACAACCTCGCCTACCTGCTGACCAAGCGCGACCGGATGGGGCACGACCTGCCCGACCTGGCCGGCGACGAGCCCCTGCACGAAGGAGGACGCCCATGAGCGGCGCCGGAGCACCCACGTCACAGCCCTTCGACGCGAGCGGGCTGAAGGTCGCCGTCGTCGCGGCGAGCTGGCACACCCAGGTCATGGACGGACTGGTCGCCGGCGCAGAGCGCGCGCTGGCGGCGTACGGCGTCACCGAGCCGGAGCTGGTCCGGGTCCCCGGCACCTTCGAGCTCCCCGTGGTCGCCGCAGCGCTTGCCCAGCAGGGGTACGACGCCGTGGTGGCGCTGGGCGTGGTGATCCGCGGCGGCACCCCCCACTTCGACTACGTCTGCTCGGCCGCGACCGACGGCCTCACGCAGGTGAGCGTGACGCACGCGGTCCCGGTGGGCTTCGGCGTGCTGACCTGCGACACCGAGGAGCAGGCCCTCGACCGGGCCGGGCTCGACGGCTCGTCGGAGGACAAGGGGTGGGAGGCCACCGCGGCGGCCCTCGACACCGCGCGCGTCCTGCAGGGACTGCGCGGGCGCTGAGGGCGGTCGGTCAGGACGTGCGGTCGGTCGCGCCCTGGAGCCGGTCGATGTGCTCGGAGGCCTGCGCCTTGGTGAGGTCTCCGGGGAGCTCCTCGCCGGCCTCGCGGGCGAGGGTGTCGAGGTAGCTGCGCTGCGCCCCGGTCATCGGCTCGTCGCCGGTGACCCACTCCTCGGGGTCCTTGCGGGTGGTGTCCCCCTGGGGGCCGCCCAGGGTGTCAGAGGCCGGAGCGTCAGCGGCCCGGTCGTCGGTGGCGCCGGGGTCCGAATGCATGTTCGATTCAGTCATGCTGCGACTGTAGCCCGGGCGCCGGCCCGGGCAACCCTCCCGTGGGGTGGTCCGCAGGCGGGACCGGTCACGGTGAGCGTGGTGCCGCGCCGTAGGCTTGCCCCTCGTGAAGACGTTCGAGGAGCTGTGGGCAGAGCTGTCCACCAAGGCCGTGGAGCGCCCCGAGGGCTCCGGCACCGTCGCCCAGCTCGACGCCGGCGTCCATGCCATCGGCAAGAAGCTGCTGGAGGAGGCCGCCGAGTCCTGGATGGCCGCCGAGCACGAGGGCAAGGACGCCACGGCGCTGGAGATCAGCCAGCTGCTCTACCACGCGCAGGTGCTCATGCTCGCCTCCGGACTGACCCTCGACGACGTCTACGCACACCTGTGAGCCACTGATGACCCTTCGCATCGCCGTCCCCAACAAGGGATCGCTGTCCCAGGCAGCCACCGACATCCTGCGCGAGTCCGGCTACCGCCAGCGCAGCGACTCCAAGGAGCTCGCGCTCGTCGACTCCGAGAACGACGTCGAGTTCTTCTACCTCCGCCCGCGCGACATCGCGCTCTACGTCGGCGAGGGCACCCTCGACGTCGGCATCACCGGCCGCGACCTGCTGCTCGACTCGGGTGCCAAGGCCGACGAGGTGATGGACCTCGGCTTCGGGCGCTCGCGCTTCCACTTCGCCGGCCCCGCCGGTCGCTACTCCTCGCTGGAGGACCTGCGCGGCCTGCGCATCGCGACGTCGTACGTCGGCGTGGTCGAGGACTACCTCTTCCGCCACGGCATCGACGCCTCCGTCACGCGCCTCGATGGTGCTGTGGAGACCAGCATCCAGCTCGGCGTCGCCGACGTGATCGCCGACGTGGTCGAGACCGGCACCACCCTGCGCGCCGCCGGCCTGGCGACCTTCGGCGAGATCATCCTCGAGTCCGCGGCCGTGCTGGTCACCCGCGGTGGAGTGGTGCACGACGACTTCGAGATCTTCCGCCGTCGCATCGAGGGCGTCCTGGTGGCGCGCAGCTACGTGATGATGGACTACGACATCGAGGAGGCCCACCTCCCGCGTGCGACCGAGCTCGCACCCGGGCGCGAGGGGCCGACGATCTCCCCGCTGGGCAAGGCGGGCTGGGTCGCGGTGCGCGTGATGGTGCCGCGCGCCGGGTCGCAGCGACTGATGGACGAGCTCTACTCGATCGGTGCGCGCGCCATCCTCCTCACGGACATCCATGCCTGCCGCCTCTGACCCGGTCGGTCCCGTCGACCTGCCCCGCACCTGGCGGCCGATGGGCGTGCGCTACGCGGTGGTCGGCTTCGGGCTGATGCTGTTCGTGGTGTGCGCGGCGGCGTGGTTCGGCTTCGACGAGTCCGTGCGCGACCGCTTCACCTGGCTCCAGCGGTTCACGCTGCTGGTGCTGGGCGGGTGCCTGGCCGCGTGCGGCTGGGCGCTGGGGCGCGCCCGCGTCACCGCGGAGCCGGACGCCCTCGTGGTCGTCAACGGCTTCCGGACGCGCCACCTCGCGTGGGAGCAGGTCGTGGCGATCCACCTCCCCGCCGGTGCGCCGTGGGCCGTGCTCGACCTCGCCGACGGCACCACGATCTCCGCGATGGCCTTCCAGGGCTCCGACGGCAAGGTCGCACGCGACGGCGTACGCCAGGTGCGGGCGCTGCTCGACCGCTAGGCCGGCTGGAGGGCGTGGATGCCCCACGACACCGACAGCTCGTCGCCGGAGCTCCCCGCGGGGGCGAGGGTCACCAGGTCGGTGCCGGAGTTGAACGCGTCCGCGGGAGCCGTCATCGGCTCGACCGCGATCGCCGGACGTCCGCCCTCGGCGGGAGGGGTGAAGACCTGCAGCCACCGGTGGCGCTCGTCGACCCACAGCGCGACGCCGCGCCCGGTCCGCGGGTCGAGGAGGGTGACGGTGGCGCGGCCGTCCTCGTGCTCGAGGTCGCCGAAGCCGTCGTCCAGCACGGTGTCGCCGATGCGGCGCGGGGTCGTGAAGTCGTACGCCCCGGCGACCGCCTCGCTGCCGGTCGGCAGCTGCCGCTCGTCGACGACCAGCCGGGTGTGCGCTGGCAGCCGCAGCTCGAGGTCCTCGATGGTGGCCCCGACCGCGAGGTAGGGGTGCGCCCCGCTGGCGTACGGCGCCGGCTCGGTCGCGAGGTTCGTGGCGGTCTGGGTGACGACGAGCCCGTCGGCGGAGAGGTCGTAGAGCACGTGCAGGTCGAGCGCCCAGGGGTAGCCGCTCTGCGCCATCACCCGATGGACCAGCGAGACCGACGTGCCGGTGTGCTCCTCGAGCGTCCACGACGCCCACCGGGCCAACCCGTGGGAGGCGTTGCCGCGGGTGGGGTCGGTGAGCCCCAGCTGGTGCTCGCGACCGCCGAAGGAGTAGCGGCCGTCGCGGATCCTGTTGGGCCACGGCATCAGCAGCTGCCCGCGACCACCGCCGGACATCTCGGTCTCGGCGAAGCCGTCCACCAGGTCGCGTCCGTGGTGCGACAGGGTCCGCAGCGCGGCGCCGCTCTCGGTGACGGTGGCGACGTAGCCGGCCGCACGGATCTCGTACTGCTCGCCGCTGGGGAGGACCATGGCGGCCACCCTAGTGACGGACGTCAGCCGGTGGTGACGACGAGGTCCGCGTGTTCCCTGGTCCGCAGCCGGGCGAAGAGCTGCTCCTCGTCGGTGCGCCACTGCTCCCAGTGCGGGCGCATGTGCTCGCCGTCGCGGGCCAACCCCCGCTCGAGCCGGAGGTCGGGTGCGGCCTCGACCCAGACCAGTACACCGACCCGGTGGGCGATGGCCGGCGACCAGCACCCCACCCCCTCGAGCACGAGCAGTCCGCCCGGGGCCACGGCGTGCCACTCGGCCCAGCCGTCGGCGACCCAGTCCCAGCGGCGCCACCGGCCGACCTCGCCGACTGCGAGCGGGTCCAGCAGCCGCTCGACCGAGCCGGCCAGGCCGGGGAGCCCGCGCCAGCCCTCGAGCAGCTCGTCGCAGTGCACCACGTGCGCGTGCGGGGCGAGGTCGGTGATCGCGGCCGCCAGGGTGGTCTTGCCCGACCCGGCCGGCCCGTCGACGCAGACCAGCCGCCCCGTGCCGAGCGTGGGCGGAGCGTCGAGCACGCGCCCGGCGACGAGGCCGGCGGTGGTGCGGGGGTCTGTGCCGGAGCCAGCGCTGGAGTCAGCGCTGGAGTCAGAAGGCACGGTCGCAGCCGCGGTAGGACGGCACGACCTCGGTGACCGTCGCGTCCCGGACCAGGTGCACGTCGCGCACGTGCTCGAAGAGCTCGCCGGACTTGGCGTGGCGGAACCACACCAGGTCGCCGATCCGCAGCAGTGCGGCGGGGTGGCCGGTGAGCGGCGTCTGGACCTCACCGGCACCCTCGAGCCCGGTCAGGTGCAGCCCCGGCGGTGCCCACGGCACCGGGGAGCGGTCCGCCCCGGTCGCGCCGCTCGCGATGAGGCCGCCGCCGTGCACGGTCGCCATGTTCGGCGTCGGCTTGCGGGTCACCCGCAGCCCGAAGTACGCCGCCGGGCGGGGCTCGAAGGATGCGTAGTGGTCGAAGATCCCGGGCACGAGCAGTCCCGACCCGGCGGCGATCTCGGTGACGGCGGCGTCGGCGGCAGTGGCCTCGACGGACCCGGACCCGCCGCCGTTCCAGAACTCCAGGTCGGCGACACGGGACAGTGCCTCGGCGATCTCGCGTCGTCGCACCTCGAGCTGCGCCATCGATGCCTGCTTGAGGCGGCGTACGAGCAGTGACCTGGTCCGCTGGTCCGGGACGTCGTCCTGCACGCCGGCGACCTGCCCCTCGTAGGTCATCACGCCGACGAGACGGAACCCGTCGCGCTCGACGACCCGCCGTGCCAGGGCCACGACGTCGGCGGTGTCGAACAGCGGGGAGCGCTTGGGACCGATGTGCTGACCGCCGAGGCGCAGTCCTGCGTCGAGGTCGAGTGCGATGCGGACCTGCACGTCGTGGGAGTCCCGTGCTGCGTCGACGACGTCGAGGTGCGCAGGGTCGTCGACCATCAGGGTGATCGCGGCTGCGGCAGAAGGGGAGGCGAGGAGGCGGCGCAGTGCCGCGACGTCGACCGACGGGTAGGCCACGACGATGTCGTCGCTGACGCCGGTCTCGTGCAGCCACAGCGCCTCGGCGACGGTGAAGGCCAGGACGCCGGAGAAGCCGTCGTGGGCCAGGGCGCGCCGGATGAGCGCCGGGACCCGCAACGACTTGGACGCGACCCGCAGCGGCTTGCCCCCGGCACGGCGCACGAGGTCGTCGGCGTTGGCGTCGAACGCGTCGAGGTCCACGACAGCGATCGGGGTGGACGGCGGCTCGGGCAGGGCAGCGACCGCCTGGTCGAGCCGCGCCCACAACCGGTTGCGCCCGACGAGGTGGTCGCTCACTCGATGCCCCGCTTGCGCAGCAGCGCCTCGATGTCGGCCAGGTCGTCGTCCACCGGGGAGCGCCCTGCGGCACCGGACGCAGACGAGCGGGGGAGGGCGTCCGGGGCCTTGCGGTCCCGGCTCGGGGCGCTGCCCCCGGCCTGGGCGCGGCCGAGCTGGCGGTCGCGCAGGAAGCCACTGACCACGAACAGGACGACGGCGAGGCCTGCCAGGCCCACGCCTGCCCACGTGAAGACGTCGAAGACCAGCCCGGTGGCCCAGTCGGTGACCGATCCCGCGATCTCGACCACGACCTCCAGGGTCCCGGTGAGCCACGCGGCAGCAGGCAGGAGCGTGAAGCCGAGCGCGCGCAGCCCGTTGACCGCGCCCCGGCGTCGGAAAGCGATCCACGTCCAGATGCCTCCCGCGACGGTGAGTGCGGCGGTCAGAGCGGCCCACGTAGTCCCATCCACGGCCCCAGAGTCCCACAGCGCGCCACACCTCCGGGAGAATGAGGGTGTGCCCCACGACGACCCGCGACCCCAGACCGCCGCCCCGGACGAGCCGGTCCGGACGATCCCGGACCCCGGCTTCGCCGACGACCGCGGCGAGGCCGACCCGCGCGTGGGCCGGGCACTGGCCGACCACGTCGCCGGACGGGCGAGCTCGGGAGCCGTGCTCGCCACCCTGCAGGACTCCCGGCTCCTCGTGCCGGTGGTCGCGGTCCTCGGCGAGGTGGAGCACGACGCTCGGGGCCTCGCCCACGACAAGTCGTCCGACATGGCGGCCGTGCTGGTGCAGGCCGCGGACGGCAGCACGGGGTTGCTGGCCTTCACCTCCACGGAGACCATGGCGCGGTGGGACCCGACCGCCCGCCCGGTGCCCGTCACCACCGCCACCGCCGCGACCGCTGCGGTCCAGGACGGTGCCGAGGCGCTGCTCGTCGACCTCGCCGGACCCGCGACGTACGTCGTCGACGGCGAGGACCTCACCCGGCTGGCCGCGGGCTGGCGCCTGGTGGGCGTCGGGCAGGGGTTCGGCTGGATTGGCCCCTCGACGGAATGATCGGCTAACCTTCCGTGTTGACCGATCAGTGCCACCACAGATCCACGGTGGCGCCGATCCCGCCAAGCGGAGGCAGCACCACCGTCTCCCACCCGCACCGATCGCCCTGCACCACAGATCGTCGGGTCAAGGTCCCAGTGAGCACAGGAGTCGCGCGACCTCTGTGACCACGAGCTCCTCCGAGAGGGGGACGTGTCGTGACTGGCTCCCGCTTGGCACCAGCGGGAGCCGTTGTGCATTTCCGGGCGAAGTGATTCGACAGGGCACAGTGGAGCTCCCACCCACCGAACCACTGGAGGACCCATCAGCACCGAGCTGCGCATCAACGAGCGGATCCGCGTACCCGAGGTCCGGCTCGTCGGACCCAACGGCGAGACCGTTGGCATCGTGCCGACCGACCAGGCACTCAAGCTGGCCGTGGAGGCCGACCTCGACCTCGTCGAGATCGCTCCCCAGGGACGCCCCCCGGTCTGCAAGCTCATGGACTACGGCAAGTTCAAGTACGAGAACGCCCAGAAGGCCCGCGAGTCGCGCCGCAACCAGACGAACGTGATCATCAAGGAGATGAAGCTTCGTCCCAAGATCGACAAGCACGACTACGAGACCAAGAAGGGTCACGTCGTGCGCTTCCTGGGAGCCGGCGACAAGGTCAAGATCACGATCATGTTCCGCGGTCGTGAGCAGCACCGCCCCGAGCTGGGCTTCCGCCTGCTGCAGAAGCTGGCCGAGGACGTGCAGGAGCTCGGCTTCGTCGAGTCCTCGCCCAAGCAGGACGGCCGCAACATGACGATGGTCATCGGCCCGCACAAGAAGAAGGCCGACGCCAAGATCGACGCCGACGCCGCCCGCGCCACCAAGGAGCAGGAGCGCGCGGAGCGCAAGGCCGAGGAGGACGCCGAGCGCGAGGCAGCCCACGCCGCCGGCCCCGTGGCGCAGAAGAAGGAGCGCGGCCGCTCCGAGAACCTGGATCCGGAGATCGAGGCGTAAGCCTCGCTCCCACAGACACACGCAATCGAAGGAAGAGACAACATGCCGAAGAACAAGACCCACTCGGGCGCGAAGAAGCGCTTCAAGGTGACCGGCTCGGGCAAGATCATGCGCCTGCAGGCCGGCCGCAAGTCCGGCGCTGCGTTCGCGTCCGCGCCGACCACGGGCAGCCGCAAGAAGCACCGCCGCAACGCCGGCATGGTCGAGCTCGAGAAGGGCGACGTCTCGCGCGCCAAGAAGATGCTCGGCATCTGAGCCTCATCCCCTGGTGGCCCAGCCGCCGTCCCATCCTGATTTTCCTCTGCACCAAGGAGTAGCACCATGGCACGCGTCAAGCGCGCAGTGAACGCCCAGAAGAAGCGTCGTACCACCCTCGAGCGCGCCAGCGGTTACCGCGGCCAGCGCTCGCGCCTCTACCGCAAGGCGAAGGAGCAGGTCACCCACTCCCTCGTCTACAGCTACAACGACCGCCGCAAGAACAAGGGCAACTTCCGCAAGCTGTGGATCCAGCGCATCAACGCCGCTGCCCGCGCGAACGGCATGACCTACAACCGCTTCATCCAGGGCCTCGGCCTGGCCGGCATCGAGGTCGACCGCAAGATCCTCGCCGAGCTCGCCGTCAACGACGCGCCGGCCTTCGCCGCGCTCGTCGAGGCCGCCAAGGCCGCGCTGCCCGAGGACGTCAACGCGCCCAAGGTCTCCGCCTGATCCACATGAGCACTCCACTGACCGCTGGCAACAGTCGCGTCAAGGAGGCTCGCAAGTTGAGCCGCCGCTCGGTACGCACCGAGCGGCGGCTCTTCCTCGCTGACGGCCCGAAGGCCGTCGAGGGTGCCCTCTCCGTCGAGGGTTGCGTCGTCGAGGTCTTCGCGACGCCTGCCGCGCTCGACCAGCACGCGTCCCTGCTCGGCGGTGTCGACGTCACGCTGGTCGACGACCGCGCGCTCGCCTCGCTGTCGGACTCGGTGAGTCCCGCCGGCGTGGTGGCCGTGTGCCGCCACTTCGACGCCCCGCTCGAGCACGTGGTCACCGCGTCCCCGCGCTTGCTCGCCATCTGCGCCGACGTCCGCGACCCCGGCAACGCCGGCACCGTGATCCGCACCGCCGACGCGGCGGGGGCCGATGCCGTGGTGCTGGCCGGTCAGTCGGTGGACCCCTACAACCCCAAGACCGTGCGCGCGACGGTCGGCAGCCTGTTCCACCTGCCGTTCGCGATCGAGCCCGACCCGGCCGCGGCGGTCCGCGCCGCGCAGGCCCGCGGGCTCACCGTCCTCGCCGCCGACGGCAGTGGCGAGGTCGACCTGTTCGACGCCGACCTCTCCGGCCCGACGGCGTGGCTGTTCGGCAACGAGGCGTGGGGGCTGCCCGAGCAGCTGGCGTCGCTGGCCGACCATCGGGTGTCCATCCCCATCCACGGCCGCGCGGAGAGCCTCAACCTCTCCACGGCGGCAGCGGTCTGCCTCTACGCGAGTGCACGGGCCCAGCGGTCCTCGCGATGATCCTCATCGACCCGCCGTCGGTGCCCCGCTGGGACCGGCTCTGGTCGCACCTGGCGAGCGACACCTCCTACGACGAGGTGCACGCCTTCGCCGCGGCCCACGGCGTCCCCCTCCGCGGCTGGGACCGCGACCACTACGACGTGCCCGCTGACCACTACGACGCGATGGTGGCCGCCGGGGCCGTCCCGGTCAGCTCGCGCGAGCTGGTCCTCGCCCTGCGCGCCGCGGGGCTGCGACGGCCGAAGGCGCAGTCGCGCGACTAGGGTTGCCGACGTGACGGACGAGCGCGGCCGACGGGTCGAGAGCACCCCCAGCAGGCTGCGTTCGCTGGCCGACTTCTACCCCGACGGGATCCTCGGCGCCACCCGCGACGGCGTCGTGACGATCCTGAACGCCCAGGGAGCCGCGCTGCTCGGTGTCGACGCCCACGACGCGCTCGGGATGCCGCTGGCCGACGTGCTCAGGCTGCTCGACCAGGACGGTCGCACCTGGCTCGACGTGAACCGGCCCTTCGACAGCATCTCGATCGTGCGCGCGATGCCGGAGCAGTCGTGGCTGAGCGCCGCCGGCGAGGAGGTCCTCACCACCGCGACGCTGATCCGCGACCAGCCGCTCGCGCCGGTGGCAGGCATCGCCGTGGGCCTCCGCAGCGGTCGCGGACGGGCGCGTCTGGACCGGGAGCGCTCCGACCTCGTCGCCACGGTGGCGCACGAGCTGCGGTCACCGCTGACCGGTGTCAAGGGCTTCGTCCAGGCGCTGCTGAACCGGTGGGACAAGCTCAGCGACGACCAGCGCAAGCTCATGCTGATGACGGTCAACGCCGATGCCGACCGGCTGGCCCGGCTGATCGCCGAGCTCCTCGACGTCGCGCGCATCGACACCGGCCGGCTCCAGCTCTACCCCCGGGAGTCCTCCGCCGAGGTGCTGGTGCGCCGGGTCGTCGACTCGATCGAGGCCGGCACCGCCCGCGACGTCGGGCTCGACGTCGAGGACGACCTGCCTGAGGTCTTCGCCGACCCCGACAAGTTCACCCAGGTCGTCACCAACCTCGTGGAGAACGCCGTACGACACGGCCAGGGCCGGGTCCGCGTGCGGCTCGCCGCCCTGCCCGAGCTGCCGGGCGTGCGGATCACGGTCGACGACGAGGGCGACGGAATCCCGGCGGAGCTGCGCCGGCGGGTCTTCACCAAGTTCTGGACGACGGGGGAGTCCGGCGGCACCGGGCTCGGCATGTACATCGTCGGCGGACTGTCGCGCGCGCACGGCGGGTGGGTCACGATCGACGACGCGCCCGGCGGCGGCGCCCGGGTGATGGTCGACTGGCCCAGCGTGGACCTGCGCGAGGCCTGAGCCTCCACACAACCTTCACGAGTCGTCCCCGCCTCCACCCCGTCCGGGCTCCTAGGGTCGGAGCATGACTTCACGCAGGGCCCTCGTCGTCGAGGACGAGCGCACCATCAACGACGCGCTCGCCGACCGGTTGCGGGCGGAGGGCTACACCGTCGACCAGGCCTTCGACGGACCGTCGGCCGTCGACCTCGCGTCCGCGACCCACCCCGACGTGGTGCTCCTCGACGTGATGCTTCCCGGCTTCGACGGCCTCGAGGTGTGCCGCCGCATCCAGGCGGACCGGCCGGTGCCGGTGCTGATGCTGACCGCGCGCGACGACGAGGCCGACGTGCTGGTGGGGCTGGGCGTGGGTGCCGACGACTACCTCACCAAGCCGTTCTCGATGCGGGAGGTGGTGGCGCGCGTCTCCGCCCTGCTGCGACGCGTGGAGCGGGCGGCCGCCCTGGCCGACGAGCGTCCCGCGGTGCTGGAGGTCGGTGGGGTGCGCATCGACCCCGGCGCCCGACGTACGACCGTGGCGGGCGAGACGGTGCACCTCACACCGACCGAGTTCGACCTGCTGCTCTGCCTGGCCCGCGAGCCCGGGCAGGTGCTCAGCCGCGAACGGTTGCTGCGCGAGGTGTGGGACTGGGGTGACTCGTGGGGGAGCCCGAGTGCGTCGCGCACCGTCGACAGCCACGTGAAGGCCCTGCGCAGCAAGGTCGGCCCCTCGCGGATCCGCACCGTGCACGGCGTCGGCTACGCCCTCGAGGAGCAGCCGTGAGCACGGCTCCGGCGAGCGCGCCGCTCCACGCGATCTCGAGCCTCAAGGTCAAGCTGGGACTCCTGGTCGCGACCTCGGTCGTCGTCGCGGTGCTGCTGACCCTGCTGGGCTCCGCCGCTGACGTCTCGCCGCTGCTCGTGCTGCCGGTCAGCGTGGCGCTGGCTCTCGGCGTCACCCAGCTGCTCGCCGCCGGCATGGTCGCGCCCTTGCGTCGGATGACCGAGGTGTCGCGGGCGATGGCCCGCGGTGACTACACCGGACGGGTGCACACCACGGCGACCGACGAAGTGGGCCTGCTCGCCGACGCCTTCAACCGGATGGCCGCGGACCTGGCCACGGTCGACCGCGAGCGTCGCGACCTCATCGCCACCGTGTCCCACGAGCTCCGGACCCCGCTCACCGCCATGACCGCGCTCCTGGAGAACCTCGCCGACGGAGTGGTCGAGCCGGACGCCGACCGGCTGGGCGCCGCGCTCGACCAGGCCCACCGCCTCGCCGACCTCGTCGACGACCTCCTCCAGCTCTCCCGGCTCGAGGCAGGGGTGGTCGAGCTCGACCGGCAGGAGGTCGACCTCCGTGCGCTCGTCGCCGACTCGGTGGCCCAGGTGACGTCGGCGGGCCGGCCGGGCTCGTTCGAGGTCGGCGTTCCCGACGACCTGGTCGTGCGCGCGGACCCGGCCCGGCTGCGCCAGCTGCTCGTCAACGTCCTCGACAACGCCGGTCGCCACGCACCGCCCGACACGCAGGTGCGGGTCAGCGCCGGCACGGTGGGCGGCGGTTGGTGGCTCGAGGTCATCGATCGCGGCAGGGGAGTGGCGCCCGAGGACCGCGAGCGGGTCTTCGCGCGCTTCGGGACCGACGGGGCCGGTGGCACCGGCCTGGGCCTGGCCGTGGCCCGGTGGGTCGCCGAGCTGCACGGCGGCACGCTGCGTTTCGTCGACCCCGAGGGTGACCGGGGCGCCCGTCTGCGGCTGGAGGTCCCGGCGCATCAGGCGAGGACGCACGCATCGGTCGTCGCAGCACCCGCACCCGCTCCTGCCGGCCCTCCGTCGGCGCGCCAGCCCGACGGCGTACGTCCGCAGCCGGGGCTCGACGTCCTCTTCGGCCGGTTCTGGCCCGAGCGCGGCCTCCCCGGCGGGCTGCGCACCGTGCTGGCCGCAGCGGCGGCGGGACTGGTCGCGGGGATCGCGCTGTCGTTCACCGCTGTCGGGATCACCTGGACGCTGGTGGCGATCGTCAGCGGCGCGGCCGCACTGCTCACCGCGCGTCGCCGACGCGAGCCGTGGACCCTGGGCTGCGCCGCCCTGGCGCTCCTGCTCGTCCTGCCGATGACCCTGCTCGACGCGTGGTGGATCCAGATGCTCGGCCTGGTCGCCGCGACTGCGGTGTTCCTGTGCGGCGTGACGGGCGCCCGGACCATGCCCGGCATCCTCCTGTCCGGGCTCGCCTGGCCCCTCGCCTCCCTGCGCGGGCTCCCGTGGTTCGGACGGTCGCTGCGGTTGGCGGGGACCGGGACGCGGACCCCGGCGGTGGTGCGTACGGCTGCGTGGTCGCTGCTGGCGCTGGGCGTCTTCGGCACGATCTTCGCCAGCGCCGACCCGGTGTTCGGCTCGTGGGTCGACCAGCTGGTGCCCACCCTGACGTTCAACGACCTCGTCGGTCGGGCGTTCCTGGCCTGCTTCGTCTTCGCCACGACGCTCGGCGCGGGCTACCTCGCCCTCAACCCTGCAGACGTCGAGGTCCTGGGGGACCGGCGCGGCGCCCCGCTGGGCAACCGCTTCGAGTGGCTGGTGCCGGTGCTCGTGGTGGACGCCGTCTTCCTGACCTTCATCGCCGCGCGGGCCCGTGCGCTCGTCGGCGGTCGGGACTACATCGAGGAGAGCACCGGGCTCACCTACGCCGACTTCGTCCACCAGGGGTTCGGGCAGCTGACGCTCGCCACCGCCCTCACCGTCCTCGTGGTGTGGGTCGCCGCGCGGCGGGCCGGTCGGTCCCGCGAGGACCGTCGCTGGCTGCTCGCCTCGCTCGGCCTGCTCTGCGTCCTGACCCTGCTCGTCGTCGCGTCGGCGCTGAGGGGCATGGCGGTCTACCAGGACGCCTACGGCTTCACCACGCTGCGGCTCTTCGTCGACGTCTTCGAGGGGTGGCTCGGCTTCGTGGTGCTCGCGATCATGGTGGCCGGCGCCCTCGGCCTCGGTCGTTGGCTGCCGCGCGTGGCGCTCGTGTCCGGGGCGGTAGCACTCGTCGGGCTGGCCGCGATCAACCCCGACGCCTGGGTCGCGGAGCGCAACCTCGACCGTTGGGAGGCGACGGGGAAGCTCGACCTCTCCTACCTCCAGACCCTCTCGGCCGACGCGGCACCCGTGATCGTCGACCGGCTCCCCGAGGACGTCGCCCGGTGCGTGCTCGAGCCGTCGTCTTCCGACGTGCTGCGCGAGGAGTCGATCGAGGACGCCCGTGCGTGGAACCTGGCGCGCGCCCGAGCGGTGGACGCGCTGGCCGCGATCGGGCTGGAGCCGGTGTCGAGCACCGTCGCGTCGTACGGCTCGCTGGAGGAATGCAGTGGCGTGTGGATCGCCTTCGGCGAGTAGAGTCGCGGCCGTGGACACGTGCTTGCGATTTCTGCGCCCCGGACCTGGTCCGTCGGGCAGCTGACGTCATGGGTCCGGGGAGTGCCCCGTCCGACCCGATGTCCCTCCACTTCTAGACTCTGCGGCGACCTGATGCCGCCGCGCGAAAGGGAGCCATGTCCGGCCCCAACACCGACTACGACCCCGTCGAAGTGACCCCGCTCAAGTCCGAGGAGGTCGAGGCGATGCGCGAGGCGGCCCTGGCCGCCGTCGCCGCCGCCGCCGACCTCGACGCGCTCAAGCAGGTGCGCCTCGACCACGCAGGCGACCGGTCGCCCCTGGCGCTGGCCAACCGCGAGATCGGCGCGCTGCCCCCGCAGGCCCGCAAGGAGGCCGGCCAGCGCGTCGGCCAGGCGCGCGGCGCGATCAACCAAGCCATCGCCGCCCGCCAGGTCGTGCTCGAGGCCGAGCACGAGGAGCGCATGCTCGCCGACGAGACCGTCGATGTCTCGCTGCCCACGACGCGGCGCCGCCGCGGCGGGCGTCACCCGCTCACCCTGCAGTCCGAGCTCATCGCCGACCTGTTCGTGGCCATGGGCTACGAGGTCGCGGAGGGCCCTGTCGTCGAGGCCGAGTGGCTCAACTTCGACGCGCTCAACCTCGGCCCCGACCACCCGGCCCGCACGATGCAGGACACCTTCTGGACCGAGCCGGCCGACCACCACGTTGTGCTCCGGACGCAGACCTCGCCGGTGCAGGCGCGCACGATGCTGACCCGCAAGCCGCCGATCTACGTCGTGTGCCCGGGTCGCGTCTTCCGCACCGACGAGTACGACGCCACGCACTCGCCGATGTTCCACCAGGTCGAGGGCCTCGTGGTCGACGAGGGCATCACGATGGCCCACCTCAAGGGCACGCTCGACCACTTCGCGTCGCAGCTCTTCGGCGACGGCATCACTACCCGCTTCCGCCCGTCCTACTTCCCCTTCACCGAGCCGTCGGCCGAGGTCGACGTGAAGTGCTTCGTGTGCCGCGGCACTGGTGTCGACGCGGGGGGCTCCGACGCCTGCCGCACGTGCCGCGGCGAGGGCTGGATCGAGTGGGGTGGTTGCGGCGTGGTCAACCCGCGGGTGCTCGTCGCCTGCGGCGTGGACCCCGAGGTCTACAGCGGCTTCGCGTTCGGGATGGGCATCGACCGCTCGTTCATGTTCCGCCACAACCTGGAGGACCTGCGTCCGCTCTTCGAGGGCGACGTCCGGTTCAGCAGCGCATTCGGCACCGAGATCTGAGAGGGGAGAACTGAGATGAAGGCACCCCTGTCCTGGATCCTGGACCACGTCGACGTACCCGAGGGCACGACGACCGACGACATCACCGACCGGCTCACGCTGACCGGCCTCAAGCTCGAGGCCGTCGAGAGCCCGGGACGCGACATCACGGGCCCGCTCGTCGTCGGTCGCGTGCTCACCATGGAGCCCGAGCCGCAGAAGAACGGCAAGACCATCAACTGGTGCACCGTCGACGTCGGCGACGCCAACGGCACGGGCCAGCCGCAGGGCATCGTCTGCGGCGCCCACAACTTCGCGCCCGGCGACCTCGTGGTGACGGTGCTGCCCGGCGGCGTGCTGCCCGGTGGCTTCGAGATCTCCGCGCGCAAGACCTACGGCCATGTCTCGGCCGGCATGATCTGCTCCGCGGCCGAGCTCGGCCTCGGCGAGGACCACGACGGCATCATCGTGCTGCCCGCCGACGCCGGCACGCCCGGCGAGGACGTACGCCCCCTGCTCGGTCTCGACGAGGAGACCATCGAGTTCGAGATCAACCCCGACCGCGCCTACGCGCTGTCGATCCGCGGCATCGCCCGCGAGGTGCTGGTCTCGGTCGAGTGCGCGAGCGGCTTCCGCGACCCGGCGCTGCGCGACACCCCGGCCGCCAACGCCGAGGGCCACCCGGTCGTGGTCGAGGACGCCGAGGGCTGCCCGGTCTTCGTCGCCCGCACGGTCACCGGCTTCGACCCTGCTGCGCCCACCCCGGACTTCATGGTCCGCCGCATCACCGCGGCCGGCATGCGCCCGATCTCGCTGGCCGTCGACGTCACCAACTACGTCATGCTCGAGACCGGCCGTCCCATCCACGGCTACGACGCCGACAAGGTGCAGGGCGCGCTCGTCGTACGCCGTGCGCGCGACGGCGAGCGGCTCACCACCCTCGACGGCACCGACCGCACGCTGGACCCGGGCGACCTGGTCGTCACCGACGACTCGGGGATCATCGGGCTCGGCGGAGTGATGGGCGGTGAGACGACCGAGATCTCGGGGACGACGACCTCGATCCTCGTCGAGGCCGCCCACTGGGACGCGGTGTCGATGTTCCGCACCGGCCGCCGCCACAAGATCACCTCCGAGGCCGGCAAGCGCAACGAGCGCGGGGTCGACCCGACCATCTGCGAGGCCGCCGCCGACCGCGTCGTCGAGCTGCTGGTCGAGCACGGCGGTGCCCAGGCGCACCCCGGCGTCACCGTCGTCGGGTCCGCACCGGCCATCGCGCCCGTCGAGGTCCCTGGTGACCTCGCCGCCCGCGTGTCCGGCATGGACATCACCGAGCAGCGCAGCGTCGAGTGCCTGCGCGCCATCGGGTGCGACGTGACCGGCTCGGGCACCCTGTCGGTCACCCCGCCCCCGTGGCGCCCCGACCTCACCGACGCCCAGGACTTCTCCGAGGAGGTCATCCGCCTCGTCGGATACGACCTGGTCCCGTCGGTGCTCCCGACGCCGCCCTCGGGCCGTGGCCTCACCCGGTCGCAGCAGCTGCGCCGCCGGGTCGGCCGCACGCTTGCGGGAGAGGGCTTCGTCGAGGTCGTCACGTTCCCGTTCATCGGCACCGAGGACCTCGACGCCCTCGGCCTCGCCGCCGACGACCCACGCCGTGACCTGCTCCGGCTGTCCAACCCGCTGAGCGCCGAGGCCGGCTACATGACGACGACCCTGCTGCCGGGCGTGCTGCGCGCGGCCGGCAAGAACGTCGGGCACGGCAACACCGACCTGGCGATCTTCGAGACCGGCACGGTCACCCTGCCCCGTCACGCTGGACCGGCTGCGATCCTGCCGGTCGACCGGCGCCCGAGCGAGGAGGAGTTCGCCGCACTCGACGCAGCGCTCCCCGCGCAGCCGCTGCACCTCGCCGTCGTCGCCGCCGGCGACGCGGTCGCGGGCGGCTGGTGGGGCGAGGCGCGTCCGGTCGCGTGGTCCGACGCGGTCGACGCGGTCCGCTCAGTCGCCGACGCGCTCGGGCTCGAGGTCACCGCCTCCGCCGTCGAGCTGGCTCCCTGGCACCCCGGCCGCTGCGCCGAGCTGTCGGTCGACGGGGAGGTCGTCGGGCACGCCGGCGAGGTTCACCCGAAGGTGTGCGACACCTTCGGCCTGCCCAGGCGCACGGTCGCCGCGGAGATCGACCTCGACCTGCTCATCGCGCGTGCGGTCCACCTGCGCCAGGCCCCGACATTCTCGTCCTACCCCGTCGCCAAGGAGGACGTCGCGCTGGTCGTCGACGCCTCGGTGCCGGCCGCGGACGTCGAGTCGGCGCTGCGCGAGGGTGCGGGCGAGCTGCTCGAGTCGATCCGGCTCTTCGACGTCTACACCGGCGAGCAGGTCGGCGAGGGGAAGAAGTCGCTGGCCTTCGCGCTGCGGTTCCGTGCCCCGGACCGGACCCTCAAGGAGGGTGAGTCAGCCGCCGCTCGCGACGCCGCGATGGCACTCGCCGCCGAGCGCACCGGGGCGGTCCAGCGCGCCTGATCGACATGGCACTGGGCCTTGAGTCTGCTGGAGACTCAAGGCCCAGTGCGTGATCAGCGGGTCTCGCAGGTACGCCGTACCTCGGCCGAGCACCGGTCCCGGTCGTCCTTGCCGACGGCCTTGTCGCGGCCGGTGCCGCCCAGCAGGGTGTCGTCGCCCCTCTGGCCGAACAGCTTGTCGTCGCCGGGGCCGCCGCGGAGGCGGTCCGCCACGTAGCTGCCCAGGACCCGGTCGTCCCCGCGGCCGCCGGAGACCACGACCGGCGTGTCGTGGGCCTGCCAACCTTGGGCGACGCTGGCATCCAGCACGTCGGCGCCGCCGAGGCCCCGCAGACGGATCCGGGCCCCGACCACCTTCATCTTCTCGGCGCGGTCAGAGCCCCGCAGGGACACCTCGCCTCCCTTGACGAACAGGTCCTCCCAGCCGGCGAAGTCGAAGGTGCGGCTGCCGTCGGGGGTCGCCCGCGAGCCACAGGTGAAGGTGCCTCCGAGACGGGCGCGCACCGTCGAGCAGGTGTCGCTGTAGAACCGGTCGCGGCCGCCCCCGCCCTCGACCCTGCCGGATCCGGTCACCGCCAGGACGAGGGAGTCGTCGCCGCCCCCCATCAGGGCTGTGCGGCTGCCGTCCCCCGGTGCGGTGGCGCCGGTGAAGGCCGTGGGCGCCATGACGAGCGACTCGGCGGCATCGGTGCCCACGTAGGTCACGTCGCGGTTGTCCAGCTGCAGGGTGACGTCCGTGAGGTCTCCCGCCCACTGCAGCACCGGCCGGCCGTCGCCGGTGGCCACGCGCCTGCTGGCGTCGACGACCACGGAGGTGGCCTGCCAGCCCTGGTAGAGCTTCATCGTGTTCGCGCCGGTGCCGAGGTCCAGCCCGGACCCCTCCCGCTCACCCGCCCAGTGGACGGTGTCCGCGCCGGGCCCGGTCCCTACGACGTCGGCGTTGGGTGCTCCGGGCGTGGTCGCTCCCGAGTAGACGATGTCGTCGCCGCCGCCCGTGTCGATCGTGTCGGGCGCGGAGTCCTGCATCTGGTAGGTCTCCAGCCCGGCGTGGACCTCCTCGCTGACCGTCGGAGGCTCCGGTCCCTCCGGCACCGACGCGAGGAGACCCCGATAGGTGTCCGCCCCCTCGCCGAGGACGATCCCGTACCTCACCGCGTCGACGTCCGTGCTCTCGTTGACGACCGTGTCATCGCCGGGACCCGCGTCCACGCCGACGTTGCGCCACTCGTCCAGTGGCGTCGCCACGAGGCAGATCAGGTCGTCGCCGCCGAGGCCCCGCACCGTGGTGTACTGCGCCGGCTCGACGGCCATGACGTCGTCGCCCTCGGTGCCGACGATGCCGGTGACCGTCACGGGCTGGCCCTGGCAGGTGGTCGGCGCGGCCGTGGCCGGCAGCGCGAGCGCCGCGAGGCTCCCGCAGGCCAGTGCCGCGGCCACCGCCGCGGACGCAGTCGATCGAGCGGTTCTCATGGATGTCCCCCTGTGAAGCCGATGCACTCTCGCGCGTGGGACGCAGCCCCCGCGTGATTGGTTGCGAGCAGTTCCGGTCAGTCGATCGGCGAGTCCACGACCGCGCGGAACCGATCGTAGGTCGCCCGATCGCCGGCGACGGAGACCTCCTCGTCGCCTCCTCGGCTCCACAGCCACAGGTCGAGTGCCGCGGCCGGACCGTCGATGACGACGTCCGGCTCGACGTCGGCATCCCCCGGCGGGTCGACCACGTGGAAGTCCTCCTCGCCGCCGTAGGTCGTCCCGCTCTCGGGGCTGGTGCCGGAGAACGTGCCGAACCGCAACCAGAACTGGGAGCCCGTGTCGGTGGCATCCACCCGCACCAGGCCCTCGCCGGGCTCCCACGACCCCCACGGCGGGCACCCGCCGTACATCACGTCGAGGACCTCGTGGACGCCGTCGGCGGCCAGCACGGCATTGACACCGGAGGGGGCACCAGCGGTGAGCTCGGCATCGACACGGTGGATCAGCGCCTCGTGCGCCTGCCGGCGCAGGATGAAGCCGACCGTGTGGTCGTCGGACCAGCACCACGCCTTCTCGGCCGGATCCGCGCCGTCGAGGACCCCCACGAGCAGGGCGGACCACGCGTCGTACGCCGCCAGCACGTCGGTGTACTTCTCGGGCCGGGACGGTTCGACCTCCTCGGGGCGCGCGGGTCGGGCAGCCAGCACCTCGGCCCACCAGCGCTGCACCGTCGCCAGGTGCCAGAGCAGGTCAGCGGCGCTCCAGTCGGGACAGGTCGGCACGCGTGCGGCGGGGTCGCAGCCGGTGAGCACCTCGCGGAACCGGGCGGACTCCTCCCGGAGGTGGGTGAGGTAGACGTCCGGGGCCAGGCGGGTGTGGGGTGGGGTCATCCGTGCACGGTAGGCGAACCGGTCCGGTCGGTGCGCGCCCTTTCCGTCCACCCCGGTCGAGCAGTGCATACAGAGCACTGTATAGTCATGCACATGTCCGTGAGAGTCGCCGTTGCCGGAGCCAGTGGGTACGCCGGGGGAGAGGTCCTGCGCCTCCTCCTGGGCCATCCTGACGTCGAGATCGGCGCGCTGACCGCCGGCTCCAACGCGGGCGAGCGCCTCGGCTCGCTCCAGCCGCACCTGCTGCCGCTGGCCGACCGTGTCCTCGCCGACACGACGCTCGAGTCCCTGTCCGGCCACGACGTGGTCTTCCTCGGGCTGCCGCACGGCCAGTCCGCTGCGATCGCGCAGGCGCTCGGTGACGACACAGTGGTCATCGACTGCGGCGCCGACTTCCGGCTGTCGGACCCGGGGGAGTGGGAGACGTTCTACGGCGGCGAGCACGCCGGCTCCTGGCCCTACGGCCTGCCTGAGCTCCCGGGACAGCGCGAGCTGCTGCGCGGCGCGCGGCGCATCGCGGTCCCCGGCTGCTACCCCACCGTGTCCACCCTCGCGATCGTCCCCGCCCTGGCTGCCGGCCTGGTCGAGCCCGACGTGACCGTCGTGGCCGCGTCCGGCACGAGCGGCGCGGGCAAGGCCGCCAAGCCGCACCTGCTCGGCAGCGAGATCATGGGCAACGCCAGCGCCTACGGAGTGGGCGGCTCGCACCGGCACACCCCCGAGATCGTCCAGAACCTCAGCGGCGTCGCCGGCTCGCCCGTGACGGTGGGCTTCACGCCGCTGCTCGTCCCGATGTCGCGCGGGATCCTGGCCACGGTGCAGGCGCCCCTCCGCGACGGGGTGGGGGAGGCCGACGTCCGCGCCGCCTACGAGACGGCGTACGCCGACGAGGCCTTCGTCCACCTGCTCCCCGAGGGCCAGTGGCCCCAGACGCAGTCGGTGCTCGGCTCCAACGCCGTGCAGGTCCAGGTCGCCGTCGACAAGCGCGTACGCCGCCTCGTCGCGGTGGCCGTGGTCGACAACCTGGCCAAGGGCACCGCCGGTGCTGCCGTCCAGTGCATGAACCTCGCCCTCGGCCTCGACGAGGCCACCGGCCTCTCCACGATCGGACTCGCACCATGACCGCACGGACGCACGAGATCGAGCAGTTCCCCGAGACCCTCGCGGTGGTGCGGCTCGCGCCCGGCGCGGAGATCCCGGAGTGGGCCGAGTCGTCCTCGATCTTCTCGATCACCGCGACCAGCGACGAGACCTCGCTCGTGTGCGCCGCGCGCAGCGTGCCGAAGAAGTCCGTGCACCGCGGTCCGTTGACCGCCTTCGCGGTGAAGGGTCCGCTCGACCTCGACCTGGTCGGCGTGCTTCACGGACTGCTCGGCCCGCTCGTGGATGAGGAGGTCAGCGTCCTGACGCTCTCCACCTACGACACCGACTGGATCCTCGTGGCCCGGGACGACGCCGAGCGCGTGGCGGAGGCGTGGCGACGACAGGGCCACACCGTCGCCCCCGCCGATCCCTCCCGGAAGAAGAAGTCATGACCGTCACCCACCCTGCGGGCTTCACCGCCTCCGGCGTCGCCGCCGGGCTCAAGTCGACCGGTGCCCGCGACCTGGCCCTCGTCGTCAACCAGGGCCCCACCCACGACTCCGCCACCGTCTTCACCGCCAACCGCTGCAAGGCCAACCCGATCCTGTGGAGCCAGGAGGTCGTCAAGGACGGCGTCGTGCGCGCGGTGGTGCTCAACTCCGGCGGCGCCAACTGCTACACCGGCCCCGAGGGCTTCCAGACCACGCACGCCGTGGCCGAGAAGGTCGCCGACGGACTGGGCATCGGCGCGATCGACGTCGTCGTCTGCTCGACCGGGCTGATCGGCCTGGCCAACGACCGCGACGACCTGCTCGCGGGCGTCGAGGCCGCCACCGCAGCGCTGTCGCAGGACGGCGGTGCCCTGGCGGCGGAGGCCATCATGACCACCGACTCGGTCAGCAAGAACACCGTGGTCGAGGGCGCCGGGTGGTCGATCGGCGGCATGGCCAAGGGCGCCGGGATGCTCGCGCCCCAGCTGGCGACGATGTTGGTCGTCCTCACCACCGACGCCGTGGTGCCGGCCACCGAGCTCGACGCCGCACTGCGCGCCGCCACCCGGGTCAGCTTCGACCGGCTCGACTCCGACGGCTGCATGTCGACCAACGACACCGTGACAGTGATGGCCAGCGGCGCGAGCGGCATCACGCCCACCCCGGAGGACTTCACGGCCGCGCTCACCCAGGCGTGCACGGACCTTGCGATGCAGCTGCTCAAGGACGCCGAGGGCGCCGACCACGAGATCGCGATCACCACGCTGCACGCCGCGAGCGAGGACGAGGCCGTCGAGGTCAGCCGCAGCGTCGCGCGGAGCAACCTCTTCAAGGCCGCGATCTTCGGCAACGACCCCAACTGGGGCCGCGTGCTCGCCTCCATCGGCACCACGAGCGCGACCTTCGACCCCGCCGACCTCGACGTCGCCATGAACGGCGTCTGGGTCTGCCGGCAGTCCACTCCCGCCGAGGACCCGGCCACCGTCGACCTCACGCCCCGCGAGGTCAGCGTGACCATCGACCTCAAGTCCGGCGACGCCCGCGCGACCGTCTGGACCAACGACCTCACCCACGCCTACGTCCACGAGAACAGCGCCTACAGCTCATGACTGACGAGATGACGAACCAGAGCCCCCGCCGCCCCGACCCCGCCAAGGCACGCACGCTCGCCGCCGCGCTGCCGTGGCTCAAGCGCTACCACGGTCAGACGATCGTGGTGAAGTACGGCGGCAACGCCATGACCGACGAGTCCCTCAAGGTCGCCTTCGCCGAGGACATCGCCTTCCTCCGCTTCGCCGGCTTCAAGCCCGTCGTCGTGCATGGTGGCGGCCCCCAGATCTCCCGGATGCTCGACAAGCTCGGCATCGAGTCGGAGTTCCGTGGCGGCCTGCGGGTCACCACCCCCGAGGCGATGGACGTCGTCCGAATGGTCCTGGTCGGGCAGGTCCAGCGGGAGCTGGTCGGCCTGATCAACCAGCACGGCGCGCTCGCCGTCGGCCTCTCCGGCGAGGACGCGGGACTCTTCACCGCCGAGGCGACCAACACCATCGTCGACGGTGAGGAGGTCGACCTCGGGCTGGTCGGCGAGGTCGCCCGGGTGCGCCCTGAGGCGGTCCTGGACCTCATCGAGGCGGGCCGGGTGCCGGTGGTCAGCTCGGTGGCGCCCGACGTCGACGGCGTGGTCCACAACGTCAACGCCGACACCGCGGCCGCGGCGCTCGCCATCGCTCTCGGCGCCGAGAAGCTGCTCGTCCTCACCGACGTCGAGGGCCTCTACCGCGACTACGGCAACTCCGACGACCTCATCCAGGAGATCAGCCCGGAGGCGCTGGGGGAGATGCTGCCGAGCCTCGACGCTGGCATGGTCCCCAAGATGCGGGCCTGCTACGAGGCGGTCACCGGCGGCGTCCCACGCGCGACGGTGGTCGACGGCCGCGAGCCGCACTCGGTGCTGCTCGAGATCTTCACCGACGAGGGCGTCGGCACCCAGGTGCTGCCCGGCGTCGCGACCCGGATGCGCAAGCCCTACGCCCCGCAGGACGAGTCATGAGCATCCAGGAGCGCTACACCGGCGCCGTGATGAACACCTTCGGCCCGCCTGCGCTGGCCCTGGTCCGTGGCCGCGGCGCGCACGTGTGGGACGCCGACGGCAAGGAGTACGTCGACCTGCTCGGCGGCATCGCCGTGAACGCCCTCGGCCACGCGCACCCCGTTTTGGTCGAGGCCGTGACCACCCAGCTCTCGACCCTGGGCCACGTCTCGAACTTCTTCGCCACCGAGCCCCAGGTCGCCCTCGCCGAGCGCCTCCAGGCGCTGCTCGGCTGGGACGAGTCGCGCGTCTTCTTCAGCAACTCCGGCGCCGAGGCCAACGAGGCCGCGATCAAGCTGACCCGGCGCACCGGCCGCACCCGGATCGTCGCCGCCGAGGGCTCCTTCCACGGTCGCACGATGGGCGCGCTGGCGCTCACGTCCAAGGCGGCCTACCGCGAGCCGTTCGAGCCCCTCCCCGGCCACGTCACCTTCGTCCCGTACGACGACGTGGCGGCCCTCGAGGACGCGGTGGACGAGACCGTCGCCGCCGTCGTCCTCGAGCCGATCCAGGGAGAGGCGGGCGTCGTCGTCCCGTCAGCCGACTACCTCCGCGCCGCCCAGCGCATCGCGCACGACCACGGCGCCCTGCTGTGGCTCGACGAGGTGCAGACCGGCATCGCCCGCACGGGCGCCTGGTTCGCCCACCAGCTGCTGGACGGGGTCGAGCCCGACCTCGTGACGCTCGCCAAGGGCCTCGGTGGAGGCATCCCCATCGGGGCCACCGTCGCCCGGAGACGGGCCGCGACCCTGCTCCAGCCCGGCAACCACGGCACGACGTTCGGGGGCAACCCTGTCGCGTGCGCCGCCGCGCTCGCCGTCCTCGACACCGTCGAGGCCGAGGGCCTGCTCGCCGCCGCGGTCGAGCGTGGCGACCAGCTCGCCGACCTGCTCGCGAGCCAGGAGGGGGTCGTCGAGGTCGCCGGGGCCGGGCTGATGCGCGGCGCCGAGCTCGACGGGCCGTACGCCCCGCACGTGGTCGCCGCCGCCCGCGACGCCGGCTTCATCCTCAACGCGACGGGGCCCTCGCGCCTGCGGTTCGTGCCGCCGCTGGTCCTCACCTCCGACGACGTCGACGCGCTCGGACGCGCCCTGCCCCAGATCCTCGAGTCCGCCCGGACCGCTGCCCAGGAGACCACCCCATGACCCGCCACTTCCTCCGCGACGACGACCTGTCGCCCGCAGAGCTGCTCGAGGTGCTCGACCTGGCCGACGCGATGAAGGCCGACCCGTTCGGGCCCAAGCCGCTAGCCGGTCCGCACACCGTCGCGCTGGTCTTCGACCGTCCGACCCTGCGCACGCAGGTCTCCTTCGCGGCCGGCATCGCCGAGCTCGGCGGCAACCCGATGACCGTCGACGGCGGGCTGGCGGCCATGGGCTCGCGTGAGGGCGTCGAGGACGTGGCCCGCGTCCTGGGTCGCCAGGCCTCGGCGATCGTGTGGCGCACCGCCCACCAGAGCGACGTGGTGACCATGGCCGAGCACGCCGGCGTACCGGTCCTCAACGCGCTCACCGACGAGTTCCACCCGTGCCAGCTGCTCGCCGACCTGCAGACGGTGCGCGAGCACAAGGGGCGCCTCGCCGGCGTCCGCGCCGCCTTCGTCGGTGACGGTGCCTGCAACATGGGCAACTCGTGGGTGCTGGCCGGTGCCTCGGCCGGGATGCACGTCGTCGTCGGCGCGCCCGAGGGCTTCGCCCCCGACGCCACGGTCGTGGCGCAGGCGCGCGAGCTCGCCCAGCAGACCGGCGGCTCCATCGAGATCACCACCGACCCCGTCGAGGCGGTCGCCGGCGCCGACGTCGTCATCACCGACTCGTGGGTCAGCATGGGTCGCGAGGAGGAGTCGCAGGACCGCCTCCGCGTCTTCCCGCCCTACGGTGTGACCGAGGAGCTCCTGGCCCACGCTGCGGCGGACGCCATCGTGATGCACTGCCTCCCGGCCTACCGCGGCAAGGAGATCGACGAGGCCGTCATCGAGGGCCCGCAGTCCGTGGTGTGGGACGAGGCCGAGAACCGCCGCCACGCCCAGAAGGCCGTCCTCACCTGGCTCCTGGAGCACCCGTGAGCGCGATGACCCCGCTGACCAAGGGCGCACGGCACCAGCGGATCATCGACCTCGTGACCTCCCGGCCGGTGCGCTCCCAGACCGAGCTCGCCGACCTGCTGGCCGGCCTCGGCGTACGCGTCACTCAGGCCACGCTGAGCCGCGACCTCGTCGAGCTCGACGCGGTCAAGGTCCGCGGCGCCGACGGAGCGCTGGTCTACGCCGTCCCCGGCGAGGGCGGCGACCGCACGCCGACTGCCCCGCGCGACTCCGCCGCCGGGCGCGACCGGCTCGCCCGGCTCTGTGCCGAGCTGCTGGTCAGCGCGGAGGCCAGTGCCAACCTCGTCGTGCTGCGCACCCCGCCGGGGGCCGCCCAGTTCCTGGCCAGCGCGTTCGACAAGGCCGACCTCGGCGACATCCTCGGCACGATCGCCGGCGACGACACCCTGCTCGTCATCGGCCGTGAGCCGCTCGGCGGGGACGCACTCGCCCAGCGGTTCCTCGACCTGGCCAACCATCCGCACCACACCACCACCTCTGCAAAGGACGTCCTGTGAGCAAGGTCCTCACCTCCCTCCCCGTCGGCGAGCGCGTCGGCATCGCCTTCTCCGGAGGCCTCGACACCTCGGTGGCGGTCGCCTGGATGCGCGAGAAGGGCGCGGTGCCCTGCACCTACACCGCCGACATCGGGCAGTACGACGAGCCCGACATCTCCGGGGTGCCCTCGCGGGCGATGCAGTACGGCGCCGAGATCGCACGCGCGGTCGACTGCCGCGCCTCGCTCGTCGAGGAGGGCCTCGCCGCGATGGTCTGCGGCGCCTTCCACATCCGCTCCGGCGGTCGCACCTACTTCAACACCACGCCGCTCGGTCGTGCCGTGACGGGGATGATGCTGGTCCGCGCGATGCACGAGGACGGTGTCGACATCTGGGGCGACGGGTCGACCTTCAAGGGCAACGACATCGAGCGGTTCTACCGCTACGGCCTGCTCGCCAACCCCGAGCTGCGCATCTACAAGCCGTGGCTCGACGCCGACTTCGTCCACGAGCTGGGTGGCCGCGACGAGATGAGCCAGTGGCTCACCGAGCGCGACCTGCCCTACCGCGACAGCAAGGAGAAGGCCTACTCCACCGACGCCAACATCTGGGGCGCCACCCACGAGGCCAAGACCCTCGAGCACCTCGACGTCTCGCTGGAGACCGTCGAGCCGATCATGGGCGTGAAGTTCTGGGACCCCTCCGTCGTGATCGACACCGAGGACGTGACGATCCGCTTCGACCAGGGCCGGCCCGTCGCGATCAACGGCCAGTCCTTCACCGACGCCGTCCAGCTGGTGCTGAAGGCGAACGAGATCGGCGGGCGCCACGGGCTCGGCATGTCCGACCAGATCGAGAACCGGATCATCGAGGCCAAGTCCCGCGGCATCTACGAGGCACCCGGCATGGCGTTGCTGTGGATCGCCTACGAGCGACTGCTCAACGCGGTGCACAACGAGGACACCATCGAGAGCTACCACAGCCAGGGGCGCCGCCTGGGCCGGCTGCTCTACGAGGGCCGCTGGCTCGACCCGCAGGCGCTGATGATGCGCGAGGCGATCCAGCGCTGGGTGGCTTCCCTGGTGACCGGTGAGGTGACGCTCCGGCTGCGGCGCGGCGAGGACTACACCGTCCTGGCCACCGAGGGTCCGGCCTTCTCCTACCACCCCGACAAGCTCTCCATGGAGCGCACCGACAACGCCGTCTTCGGCCCGACCGACCGGATCGGCCAGCTCACGATGCGCAACCTCGACATCGCCGACTCGCGCAGCAAGCTCGAGCTCTACGCCTCCCAGCCGCAGGACCAGGGCCACGTCCTGGTCGAGAACGGCAACCTGTTCGGTGAGATCGAGCCCGGGGGAGCCGACCGCATCGCCCGGCGCAACGGCGCCGACCAGCTCGACGACGAGGCGCTCGACCACGCGGCGATGGACGTCGGGACCGACTGATGGGCGAGCACGGCACCACCAACGAGGGCGCGCTCTGGGGTGGCCGCTTCGCCAGCGGGCCGTCGCCCGAGCTGCAGGCGCTGTCGCGGTCCACGCACTTCGACTGGCAGCTCACCCCGTACGACCTCGCGGGCTCGCGGGCTCACGCCAACGCGCTGCACCGGGCCGGCCTGCTGACCGACGCCGACCACGCGGAGCTGTTGCGCGGGCTCGGGGTGCTGGGCGAGAGGTACGCCGCCGGCCACCTGCGCCCCTCCGACACCGACGAGGACGTGCACGGCGCCCTCGAACGCCTGCTGCTCGACGAGGTCGGCACCGAGATCGGGGGCCGGCTGCGGGCCGGCCGCTCGCGCAACGACCAGGTCGCGACGCTGTTCCGGGCCTACCTCCGCGACCACGCGCGCACGATCTCAGCGCTGCTGCTCGACCTCGTCGACGTCCTGGCCGGCCAGGCCGAGGCGCACCTCGAGGTCGTCATGCCGGGCCGCACCCACCTCCAGCACGCCCAGCCGGTGCTGCTCGCGCACCACCTGATGGCCCACGCCTGGCCGCTGCTGCGCGACGTCAGCCGGATCCGCGACTGGGATGCTCGAGTGGCCGACGACTCGCCGTACGGCTCCGGTGCCCTCGCGGGTCAGACGCTGGGGCTCGATCCCCTGGCCGTCGCCGCCGAGCTCGGGTTCTCGGGATCCTCGGCGAACTCGATCGACGGGACCTCGGCCCGTGACTTCGCGGCCGAGTTCGCCTTCGTGACCGCGCAGGTCGGGGTCGACCTCTCGCGGCTCGCGGAGGAGGTCATCCTCTGGACCACTCGCGAGTTCGACTTCGCCCGGCTGCACGACTCGTGGTCGACCGGGTCGAGCATCATGCCGCAGAAGAAGAACCCCGACATCGCCGAGCTCGCGCGCGGCAAGGCCGGGCGCCTCATCGGCAACCTGTCCGGGTTGATGGCGACCCTCAAGGGCCTCCCGCTCGCCTACAACCGCGACCTGCAGGAGGACAAGGAGCCGGTCTTCGACTCCGTCGAGACCCTCGAGGTGCTCCTGCCCGCGGTGACCGGCATGGTCGCGACACTCACGTTCAACGGCGAGCGCATGGCCGAACTCGCGCCGCAGGGCTTCTCGCTCGCCACCGACATCGCCGAGTGGCTGGTCCGCCAGGGCGTTCCGTTCCGCGACGCCCACGAGGTGGCCGGTGCGTGCGTACGCCGCTGCGAGGAGCTCGGCTGCGACCTCCCCAACCTGACCGACGACCAGCTCGCCGCCGTCTCGCCGGCACTGACCCCCGACGTACGCGCGGTCCTCACCGTCGACGGTTCCGTCGCCTCCCGCTCGGGACGGGGCGGCACCGCCCCGGTGCGCGTGGGGGAGCAGCTCGACGAGCTGCGCTCGGCGAGTGCCGACCACCGTGCCCGCCTGGGCTGAGGGCGACCCCCTCGAGGTCGCCCCGCGACTCCTCGGCGCGGTGCTGACGCACGGGGGAGTCGCACTGCGGATCACCGAGGTGGAGGCGTACGCCGGCCCGGCCGATCCTGGGTCGCACGCCTTCCGTGGGCGTACGCCTCGCAACGAGGTCATGTTCGGACCGCCCGGTCGCTTGTACGTCTACTTCGTCTACGGCATGCACCACTGCGCCAACATCGTCACCGGTGGCGACGGCGATCCCGGAGCTGTGTTGCTCCGCGCCGGTGAGGTCGTGTCCGGGATCGAGCTCGCACGGGAGCGCCGGGCAGGCAGTCCCGACCGCGAGCTGGCCCGCGGACCGGCGCGGTTGTGTCGCGCGATGGGCATCGATCTGACGCACAACGGGTCGGAGGTGGAGCTGCAGGCGGGGGAGCAGGTGGTCCAGATCAGTACCGGTCCACGCGTGGGACTGCGCCAGGCGGCCGACCGTCCGTGGCGGTTCTGGGTCACCGGCGACCGCACGGTCAGCTCGTACCGCCCCGCCCTACCACGCCGCGCAGGCCGCTGACCTGCGGTTATGCGTGAAGGCGACCCCCGGTTTGTCATGTCGCCCGATCGTCGTCTAATGTTTCACCTGTCGCCGCAAGCGGCGCCGCCTCCTGGCCAGAAGGTCAGATGAAGCGGAAACCAGCTGCGACCACCGAAGCACGAAGTTCCGCCGAGTTTGACGCGGGATGGAGCGCCCGGTAAGTTTCTGCAGGTTGCCCCGCGACCAACCCGGCCAAGCCGGTGAGGAACGTGTGCGTCTGATTCTTGAGAACTCAACAGTGTGTTTGATTAGTCGACGAATTAGTTTGTTATGCCCCGTTGGCTCTTCTTCTTCAGCCTTTTTGGGGTTGGGGTGGTTGGGTCGCGGTTTCTTTGACAATGATTCTGACAGATGTCAGTTTTGTTCAGTCAGGGGATGTGGCTCTTATTGATTGTGGCTGGCCTGGCCTTTGGTTGGGTTGGTTCA
>NZ_JADHZD010000007.1 GCF_020102855.1 Nocardioides lacusdianchii | reverse complement strand
TCTGTCAGCACGCCACTGCCGACGCGCACCCTCGGGAACATCGCTGGTCTTCTTGCTCCAGTCCGCCGTCGCCATCTGTGAACACCTCCGACATCAGGGGGTGTTGCGACGACCAGTTGAATCCGCCTTGAGACCCGGCGTCCGAGTGATGGATGAGCTCACCCGGCTGAGTGGGGTGGCCCTCGCGGCCGCGTTGCCACAGCGCCATCCGCAGCGGGATCATCACCAGGTCGGTCTGCTTGTTCGTCGCGGCGTGCCAGGCCACGATTCGTTGGGCGTAGACGTCGACGATGAACGCGACGTAGGTGAAGCCGGCCCAGGTTCTGACGTAGGTGAAGTCGGTGACCCAGGTCCGGTCAGGTGCCGGCGCGGTGAAGCCCTGTCGAGGAGGTCCCCGGCACGGGTGCCGTCCTTGGCCGGGATCGTGGTCCGAATGCCCTTGTCACGCCGCACACCACACAGGCCGAGGGTCCGCATCGCACGGTCCACGCTGCCGGCGCTGGCCTCGGGCATGGTGGTGCGCCGCAGGTAGGCGGTCATCTTGCGGCGCCCGTAGAGCCCCTCGGGTGCGAGCTTGCGCACCGCCACGCCCTCGGCGTCGACCTTGGTGGTCCAGGCGATGTCGCGTACCGCGTCGACGACCTGGGCATCGGACATCGTTCTAGCCGCGACGACCCTGTTCGTGCTCTTCCAGCTGCGGTAGGTCCGCGCGGCGATCTGGCAGCCCTGCTCGCGCAGGACCCGACAGATCGACTCGACCGCGTAGTCCTCGGCTCTCATGGTGTCGATGAAACCCATGATCAGCGGTTGCGGGGGTCGAGTTCCCCGGCGAAGAAAGTTGTGGCCCGGCGCAGGATGTCGACGTCCTCACGAAGCCGCCGGTTCTCGGCCTTGAGCGCCTTGATCTCAGCCAGCTCTTCGCTCGTGACGCCCTGGCGTGTGCCGCTGTCGACGTCGGACTGGATGACCCAGCGACGCACCGACTCCTTGCCGACACCGAGCTGCTTGGCCACGACCGCACAGGCAGCAGTAAGCGAGGAGTACTCCCCGCGGCGATCATTGACCAGACGCACAGCCCTGGCCTTCAACTCTTCATCGATCTTCTTCGGCATGGTGCTCATCCTCCTGGACTCAAACAGGAGCGGCATCAAACCTGGGGCGCTTCATACCCGTTGAGATAGATCCGATCCAGGCACTCCACATCGAGCACCACATGACCATCGAGGAGATCACCGATTCGCAGGACGTTATCCATCACCACAGCGTGCGCCCGCCTGCCCGCCCAGACCAGCCCCAGACTCGGCGGTCAGAGGCGGAGCCTCACTGGGAGACTGCTGAACAAAAGGCGCGCCTCCCACGGTCGGCGGGCAGGGCTGAAATCCTGAGTGCATGCAGGGTGAGTCTGATCGGCAGCGTGAGTTGCTGGACGTGGAGTCGGTGGCCGGACACTTACTTGAGCCGGGCAGCGTGTTCGCGTTGCTGGCCGAGCATCGCGACCGGTTGTTCCCGAGCGAGTTGTTCGCGGACCTATTTCCTTCGGGACGGGGTCGGCCCTCGATCCCGGGCGAGGTGATTGCTTCGGTGATCGTGTTGCAAGCGTTGTACGGGCATTCGGACCGCGAAGCGGTCGACGCGTTGACCTTCGATCTGCGGTGGAAGGCGGCGTGTGGGTACGCGATCGACGCGAAGGGCTTCGACGCCTCGACGTTGACCTACTGGCGGCGTCGACTCGCTGCCAGTGATCGTCCGCAACGGATCTTCCAAGTGGTCCGCGACGTCATCGCCGAAACGGGTGCGGTGGCCGGCAAGCAGCGCCGCGCGCTGGATTCCACGATCCTCGATGACGCGGTTGCCCGTCAGGACACCGTGACCCAGTTGATCGCCTCGGTCCGTCGGGTTGGCCGTGAGGTGCCCAACGCGAAGGACCTCATCGCGGTGCACTGCACACGGCTGGCGGCGTTGACTGGTCAGGACTACACCGGGACCGGGAAGCCGCGGATCGCGTGGGATGACCCGGACGCGCGTGATGAGCTGGTGAGTGCGCTGGTCGGTGATGCGCTCGCGTTGCTGGCCACCTTGGACATCGAGCAGATCAGCAAGGACGGTGGGAAACCGGCCGAAGCCGTCGCGCTGCTGGCGCTGGTCGCGGGCCAGGACGTCGAGCCGGCCGAGGACTCCGATGGCACCGATGGCCGGTGGAGGATCGCGCGCAGGACCGCGCCGGATCGGATGATCTCGACCGTGGATCCCGACGCGCGCCACGCCCACAAGTCCCGCGAACGCAAACAGGACGGGTTCAAGGCCCACATCGTGGTCGAGCCCGACACCGGGCTGACCACCGCTGTGAAGGCGACCAAGGCCAGCGGCGCTGAGAACTCCGACGGCAATGTGGGCGCTGTCCTGCTCGCCGAGGACACCACGGTTGGCGAAGGCCAGCAGGTCGAGGTCCTCGCCGACTCCGCTTATGGCACTGGCGAGATGCTCCGCGAGCTCGACAAGTCCGGCCACAAGCCCGTGATCAAGCCCTGGCCGCTGCGCCCCGCGGTGCCTGGCGGATTCACCATCGACGACTTCACCCGCGACCCGGTCGCCGGAACGATGACATGCCCAGTCGGCATCACCCGGAGCGTGACACCGAAGGGCAATGCCATCTTCGGCAGCGCCTGTCGGGTCTGTCCCCTGGCCGAGCAGTGCACGACCTCAGCCAGCGGCCGCAGGCCACACCCACCGGTCATGCCGACCCAGTTCTGGATCAACCAGCCCGACCTCGAACCCCAAATCAACTGACCCAAACTGTCTCACTTGACTTGACAGATTCCGCGTGGCCGTCAGCGGGCAGGTCTCATGTCCGCCACTGGGCAGTTTCTACTGGCCCTTGACAAGAGAGGTCTGTTGCACGCCATCACCGGTCCCTGGGCTTTCTTCACAGTGTGGCTGAGCGGCGAGGCAGCGGTTGGCCTCCTGTCCAACCCTCCCCGACGTTCGACACATGGCTGACGGCAGAGTTGCGGCCGACCGTTGACGATGTGACGCCCGTCGCACTAGTCTTCCGTATGTAGAGATACCGATCCATATATACGTAAGGATCTAAATGACAAGGCCACTCCGAATAGCAAATTTCTAGGGCTTCTACGGCGACCGCGCGAGCGCCCTGAGCGACATGGTGCGGCAGGCGGATGCTGACGTTCTCACCGGCGACTACTTGGCCGAGGTGACGATGAGCGTCTTGTCGAAGCTGCGTGCCCGCGATGCCGAGGGCGGCTACGCGTCAAGTTTTCTGGCTCATCTGACTGATCCGTGGGTCATCGGCCGGGCAGCAGCGGCCGGTTGCCGCCGAGATTGAGCATCGCTAGACCGATGAGGGCGTCGGGTGAGCGGAATCCGAAGGCCACCCTGGTGATGAGCCGGATCTTGGTGTTGACCGATTCGATGAGGCCGTTGGACAGGCCGTGGTCGATGGCAGCGAGGATCTCGGCGCGATGCTTGGTGATGCGCTGCTGGAGCTTGACGAACGATGCGATCCGGCAGCGCCGTGCCCACGCGACCCATCGGTCCAGCGCCTCGGCGGCCTCGTCTGCTGGGAGCTTGAAGACGGTACGCAGGCCTTCTTTGAGCAGATAGGCGCGGTAGAGCCGAGGATCAGTCTTGGCGATCCACGCAAGCTTCGTCTGCTGCTTGTCGGTGAGGTTCTCGGGGTTCTTCCACAGCGCGTAGCGGGCGTGCTTGAGAGCGCGAGCGTGTCCGGTTGCGACCGTAACCGCCCGGCCGTTCTGCCAACCGGCGGGGCGGGTGTGGCCCGCGCGTCTGGCCTGATTCCAGGCGTCTCGTCGCACGGCGTCGAGGGCATCGGTGGCCCAGCCGACGACGTGGAAGGGGTCGGCGCACCGGACCGCGGCTGGGCAGCGTCGCCGCACAACGTCCGCGATCCAGTCCGCGCCGTCGGCTGTGACATGGGTGATCTGGGCGCACCTGCCTTCGCCGGAGGCTTCCAGTGCGTCGAAGAACTCCTCGAGGGTGGCGCGGTCGCGTCCGGCCTTGGCCCACACCAGCCGGCCGGTGTCGTGGTCGACCACGACGGTCAGGTACTTGTGGTTGCGCTTGTAGGAGATCTCATCGATGCCGATGCGGCGCAGTCCGGCGAAGGCGTCGATCCCTTCGGCGGTGTCGGCCCAGACCCGGGCGATGATCGATCCCACGGTCCGCCACGCGATCCGCATCAACTGGGTGATCGCGGACTTCGAGCACTGGGTAGCCAGCCAGGCGACCTGCTGGTCAAAGCTCAACGTGTGACCAGCCGCGTGACGCGCCCAGGGCACATGCCGCACCGTCGGCCCATGGACCGGGCAGTTGACCCTTGGCGCGTCGGCCTCGAGGAAGACCTCGACCGTGCCCAGGTCCAGGCTTCGCCACCGTCGGCGTCCTTCTCCGTGGTCGTACCAGGCGGCTTTGATGCCGCATCGTCCGCAGCGGCCTCGAGCAGCTCGTCGCGGTCGAACGTGCGCGATGACAATGTCCTCGACATCGCTGAACTCGATCGCCTCGATGACGGTGTTCTCGACGCCCAAGAGGGCGCGCCATAGGGTGGCGTTTCGCACGCCGTTCTCCGTTCCGTGGTTCCTGACTCTCGACAAGCCAGAAACCTAGAGCGGGAACGGCGTGCGGCCATTCAGGCGCGATCAACCACCCACGGAAGCGTCAGATGAGCCAGATTTCTTCGCGCTCGGTGATCGCCCGAGCGGGTCGGCCTTCCTTTGGTGACTGAACATGACCCCGGTCAACCAAGGAGCTGCCCGTGAGCACGCCCGCCGATTCTCCCTCCGCCGCGGCCGACCGTGACCCCGTTCAGGAGGCCCGCGACCACCTTGAGCAGGCCCTGGCCGCGCTCGACCGCCTCCGCGAGGTGCTTCCCCCGCCGAGCAGTACGCCCCCGTCCGACACGGGAGGCGGTGAGCCGGCATGACCACCGAGACCGCTCTGCAAGCGGCAGACGCCGTCTTCATGGCCGAGCAGGCCGTGGGACGCGCCCGCCGGGTGGTCGACGAACTCCACACCACGGTCAACTCCGCGCTCCGGGTTCTCGATGACGCCGAGCTCGACTCTGCGAAGGCCCGCCTCAGCGACCGCGGTGACTACTACCTCGAGGCCGCCGGCGAGCACTTGGGCCGCCTGCAGCGGCGCTGCAGCGACAACGCCGAGCTGGTCGACGAACTCACTGGACACCTGGAGCGTGCATCGCAGGCGATCGCGGATGCCCACGATCTCCTCCAAGACGCCGACACCTCCGATCCTGAGCTCGCCAGCGAGGTCGCGCAGTTGAAGCCACGCCTCGCAGTCGTGGGCGAGATGATCGACCTGGCCAAGCCGATGGCCCGGTTGACCGCTCAGCACGTCGACAGCGCGCAGCTGGCGGCCCAGCACGTGACTCCGCCGTCGCTGCTGGAGCCGGTCACCCTCGAGCGGAGCATCGCGACCGCCGGCAAGGAACTCGGCCGCGCCGACGAGGACGTGCGCCTGCTCGAGAACATCGTCGACCACGCCGCGGCCAACGCTCGGCAGTCGGCCGGCATCGCGAGCGAGATCACCGACAACGCTCGCCGGCGTATGGCCGAGCAGGGCCGCGGCCATGTTCCTCGCCAGGCGGCCCCGGCCGGCGGGTCGCCGGCGCGGTAGGCGGGAGGACGGGCATGGACCTCGATCAGCGCGGCCGCCAGCTGGCTGGCCTCGTCCTCGATGCCGCCAGCCGCGGGCAGCACGACCAGGTCCCCGACCTGATCGCGCCGCTGGACGCCGAACAGCTGCGGTCGCTGGTGACCGTCCTGGCCGTCCAGGTCGACCAGACCATGCCGGCGGCGCCGGCAACCGGCCTGGCTGCGGTGTGCGAGCTGGCCATCAACGCGGCCGCACCGATGTTCGGCACCACCCCGAAGGCGATCCTGAGCGCCGAGCGCAGCCGTCCGGTCAGCGACGCCCGCGCCGTGGCCATGACCCTCGCCCGCGAGGTCGGCCTGTCCCTGCCGGCGGTCGCCGAACACTTCAACAAGGACCACGGCTCGGTGATCCACGCCGTGCGCCGCACCGCCGAGCGACCCCGGCTGGCCGACGCCGCACCCCTGGTCACCGAGCACGTCAACGACCGCTACACCGCCCGGCTCCCCCGCCCCGAGGCCACGGTGGTCAGCCTCCACCAGGATCCGCCGGCGTCGACCTTCGAGCCTGATGGCCCGGTCGAGCAGGCCGTCGTGGCGACCGCGGAGGCCTTCGGCACCACGCCCGAGGTCCTCCTCGGCACCGACCGCAGCCGGGCGGCAGCGGACGCCCCCGCGGTGGCGATGACGGCGGCCCGCATCCACGGGCACAGCCTGCCGACGATCGCGCGTCACTTCGACCGCGACCACACGACCGTGCTCCACGCGACCCGGCGCATCGAGAAGACCCCACCGCTGCGCGAACTGGCCGCGAAGATCGCCGCCGAGCTCCCCGAGGAGCCGGCCGGCGCCCGCACGAGCGGGGCAGAGGTCGTCGAGCAGATCCCCGAGCCCGGCTACCGCTCCCCCGGCGTCCGCGCGCAGGCACGCGCGGTTCCCGGCGCCGGCGAGCGTCCCCAGCTGAGGGTCGCCCGATGAAGGCCCTCATCGGCCTCGCGGCCGCGGCGATCGCCGTGCTAACCGCCGGCGGCATCAAGGCAGCCCTCCCCGTCACGCCCGCAGGCCCCGACCCATCCGAGGGCAACGTCACCCAGGTCCGCGTGACGGCCGTGGTCGACGGGGACACGCTGCGCGTCGAGGACCTCGGCAGCCGCGAGCTCGGCCGAGTCCGCCTGCTCGGCATCGTTCATTAGGCAAATCTGGTTGTCGGGATTGAACCTGTCGGCTGGCGCAAGACGCCCCCGTCCCGGTGATGGAGCCGGACGGCTCCTACGGGACGTCCGTCGGGTTGTCGGGCCAGGATGGGCTTCCGAACTGTGCGTTCACCGTTTGAGGTTCCGCATGTGGGGACCGCCTGTAACCTGAGCGCCCAGTTCAGCCCCCTGCGGAGCTCGCAACGCATCAGGTCGCAAGACCGACAAGCCCTGGGGTTGTCGTGCCCCAGTGCTGCCAAGTCATCGTTGCTTGCCAGATCGGTCGGGTCGGGGTACGTGAGATGACCTCGCGTGGCCGCGTAGTGCGCCCCTGAGGCGGCTGGGACAGGCCGAGAGGGAGATCGGCCAGGGTATTCCCGCGAGGGTGTCGCTGCTGAGATACGGTTTCAGCCTTTCCAGCCGCCGATCATGTTTCCAGCGTCGCGTTCACTCGGTGTGAGTCTGTCAGCATTCGTCCATGCCGGCGGGCGGATCCTGGGCGGCTAGCCCACTGCACCGAGAGGGCCCAAGGAGAACGAGCCCTGACAGAGCCCCACCAGAGACCGCCGCCGTAGGCCAAGTCGTCCATTCGACGGCCGACGAACGCGGCGACGGGTCGATCGCGTACTCCCTCCGAGGCGGCTGCCACGACGTCGACGACGCAGGCGGTCACGACGGCACGGCGTACCGACCGGCTCGCGATCGCACCGACCACGGCCGCCGGCCACCAGTGGCGCAGCAGCAGCGACGACTCCTGACGCAACGACCACCCGAGTCCGCGTGCGGAGAGCTGGGCCACGAGCCGGGGCGTGACCACGGGCTCGGGGAGACTCGCGGCGAGGGACGAGGCACTGCGAGCGAGGCAAGCCGCTGCCACGGGCGCGGACCAGCGTCGGCGAAGCAGCAGCGCACCGGCCGCCAGCGCCATGGCGGGCGAGAGCCGGGCCACGGCCGTGTGGTCGCCGTGGCGCTGGGCCAGCACCGCGCCGCCCGTGCCGTAGGCGAACTTGCGCCCCAGCCACCCGGCAAGCGTCGGCCGCGTGTCGTGTCGTGCGACCACCGTGGGGTCGTAGCGGACCGTGTGACCGGCGGCGACGAGGCGCCACACCAGGTCGACGTCCTCGCCGATCCGCAGCTTCTCGTCGAACCCGCCGGCGAGCAGCTGCACGCGCCCGACGACACATGCGCTGGGCAGCCAGCCGACGGCCGCGCCGGGACGCACGGAGCAGGCACGACCACCCAGGTCGAGGGACGAGGCGTGCTCGTCGTAGCGCTCGTGCCAGCGTGGCCGCACCGAGCGAGCCACGCTGACGACTCGAGGTCCCACCAGGGCCACGCGGGGATCGTCGAAGTGCCGGGCCAGTCGCATCAGCCCCTTGGCGGTCACTTGCACGTCGGAGTCGACGAAAGCGACGTACGGCGTGGTCACCGTCGCCAGCCCGGCGTTGCGAGCGCCCGCGGGCCCCACGTTGACCGGGAGCCGGATGAGGCGGGCCCCGTGCCGCGCTATCACTTCGGCGACGGCCTCCGGGTGCGTCGAGCCGTCGTCGACAACGAGTGTGTGCAGCGGGTGCAGCGCCGCCAGGGCACGGTCCAGCTGCTCTGGCCGGTCTCGCACCGGGATCACCACGGTGATCGAGTCGGTCGCGGTCATCGTCGCCAGGACGGGGTCGGCGACGTTGGCATCGAGCAGCCGCTGGGCGAGCACACCGCTTCGGCGGTCAACGACGCGCACGCTGTCTCGATCCATCAGTTCAAGAGCACCGTCGGTCAGGGTGATGGCCCGCAGCGGTGAGCCACCCACGAGCACCCGCCCGTCGCCCGGCCGTTGCACGTCACCGCGAATGCTGACCTCGAACCCGAGAGGCAGCCCGGCCGCGAACGACGTCGTCACGGCGTGAAGCCGCCATCTGCGTGCAGGACGCTGCCGTTCAACACTCCGCCTGCGGATGAGGCGCAGAAGGCGATGGCGGCGGCGATCTCGGCCGGGTCGATCGATCGGCGGATCAGCTGATGCTCCGTGAGCTCGGCGGGCGTCACGGCGTAGAGGTCGGCGGTCGCCAGCAGCATCTGGGTATCGGTGGCACCAGGCGAGACGGCGCAGGTCGTGACACCCGTGCCGACCAGATCCGCCGCCAGTCCCTTCACGATGCCGACGACGGAGTGCTTGACCGCGTTGTACGCCGCCAGATGGAACATGCCCTGGCTGCCGGCCGCCGACGCGACGGCCACGAACCGGCAACCCGAGGGGTCAGGCCCGGCCAGCATCGCCGGCACCGCGACGGCCGCCGTGTTCCAGACACCCTTGGCGTCCACGTCCCAAAGCAGGTCGAGGTCGGCTTCGCTCGTCTCCCACAGCGGCGCCCCACCCCGAATGACCGCCGCGGAAGCGACGGCGACGTCGAGCCGCCCCCAGGTCTCCAGCGTGTGCGCGACCGCCTCGGCCAGCGCACCACGATCGCGTACGTCGACGACCCGGTGCAGCACGGCATTGCCATGGGCGGCAGCGACGGCGTCGAGCTCGGCGCGCGTCGCAAGAGGCGCACCCTCGCATGAGTCCACGGTCATGACCCGGTAGCCGTCGGCGACCAGCCGAGCGACGGTCGCGGCACCGATCCCCCGGGCGCCTCCGGTGACGAGGGCGACGCGGCTCATGTCACCGGGACCGCGGCCCGGGCCAGGACGTCGCGCACCATGCGATCGAACAGCAACGCCCCCTCCTTCGCCGAGGCACCAGCCGGATCGCCGAGCACTCCGTTTGCCGAGACGTCACGCACCCCGTTCGTGACGAGCGCGGGCAGGACCTCCGTGAGTGGCTGGGTGTTGCCGGCCTCGGCCAGGTCGAGACGAACGGAGTTCGGGCGCAGGAGCAGCATCAGCGAGGTCTCGGTGCGTCCGGCATGCAGGTCGACGTCCTCGGTCGCGCATGGCGCCCAGGCAACATCGTGACCTTCGTCCACAAGTTGGCGTACGGCGCCGGTCAGCGCTTGCACGTTGCCGCCGTGAGCATTGACGAAGAGCACACGGCGCGTCCAGGTCCGCATGGACCGCACCAACTCGACCAGCATCAGGTGCAGGACATCCGTGCCGATGGAGCTCGTCCCCGGGAACGCCTGGTGCTCACCGCTGGACCCGTAGACGACCGCCGGCGCCACCCAGGCACCACCCAGGTCCGCGGCGACGGCCTCGGCCACCGCGACCGCGATCGTGGTGTCCGTGTCGAGCGGGAGGTGCGGACCGTGTTGCTCGATCGACCCGACCGGCACCACGACGAGCTCGATCTGCTCGAGATCGGGCCAGGTGGCGTCTGCGATCCGTCCGCTCATGGGTTGGCGGCGTCCGTCGCCTCAGTGCCCAGGGCCCGATGGAAGCTCGCGGGCACCAGCACGTGGTCGGGAGTCAGCTCGTCGATGGAGGACACGCCCAGCCCCATGAGTGCCGAGTCGATGCCGCCGCGCAGGACGTCGAGGACGTTCTCCACGCCCGCCTGGCCATTGGCTGCCAGCCCCCAGAGATACGCCCGACCGATCATCACTGCGCGGGCGCCGAGCGCAACGGCCTTCACGACGTCCGAGCCGCGGCGGATCCCGCCGTCCATCACGACGTCGAGGTCGTGGCCGACAGCGTCGGCGATCGGCTTGACCATCCGGATCGCGGCTGGCGTGCCGTCCAGGTTGTTGCCGCCGTGGTTGGAGACCGACAGCGCGGCCACCCCGGCGTCACGAGCCCTCAGCGCATCGTCGACGCGGCACACGCCCTTGAGGACGAAGGGCGTGCCACTGATCTGGGCCCACTGCTCGCGCATCCACGCGACGTCCTCCCAGGAGGGCGGCGGCGTGGTCATCCACTCGTAGTAGGCGGTGAAGAACGTCGGCGCGCTGCCCAGCGTTCCATCCGCGCCCCGAGGTGCGAGGTTGGGTGCGGTGAGATCGGGAATCTCCCCGGACCGTCCGAACTCGTAGAGCCAGCGCGGCTTCGTGATCACCTTCGGTGCCATCCGCACCATGGTCCTGAGGTCGACCTTCTCCGGGATCTCGGGGCTCCCCCAGTCCCGACCCACCGAGAACGACCAGTCCAGCGTGGCGATCAGGCCCACCGCGCCTGCCGCGTGCGCGCGTTGCATCCGCTGCACCACGACCTCACGATCACCGGTCCAGTACATCTGGAAGAACGTCATCGCCCCGGTCGCCGTGACCTCCTCGACAGACTTGGAGGCGAAGTTCGACAAACCCATGATCGTGCCCCGCGCCGCCGCCGCACGAGCGACGGCCACCTCACCGTCGGGATGCACCGCCTGCACACCGGTCGGGCTGATCAGCACCGGCAGCGAGACCTCGCGCCCGAGCACGGTCGTGGCCATCGACCGCTCTGTGTGCTGTCCCGCGACGTGCGGTGCGAAGCCGAGCTCGCGGAACGCCGCCTCGTTGTCACCGACCGTCTGGCCGCGTTCGGAACCGGCCACCAGGGCGCCGTACACCGGAGCGGGCAGCCGCTTGCGCGCGCGCCGTTGGGCGACCGCGACGGACTCGAACCACGGGTTCTGCTTCCACGGGTTCTCGAGCTTCACGAGCAGCATCCGTTCTGGCTCGAAGGTGCGGCCTCGAAGCCGGCGAGCGGGCTCTGCGCGCAGGCCGACACCGGCGGCCTGGTCATCAGCTGGAGCATCACCGGCTGATTGCGTGTCGGCCCCGACCGGGAGTGGTCCTGGCTGGCGGCCGGGATGGTCCTGGCCCCGGCCAGGGCGGTCTCTCCGTAGCCCTGCACGCATTCGGGGTCGGGTCCGTCGAGCGGCAGACCGGTGAAGAACTTGGCGGCCATGCAGCCACCCCGGCAGGTGTCGTAGAACGTGCACTTGGCGCACGCCCCACCGGTCTGCGGCGACCGCAGCTCGGTGAACAGCTCGGAGGTCTGCCACACGCGCTGGAAGCCTCCCTGGTCCAGCAGATTGCCCGCGAGGAAGCTGTCGTGGATCGCGAACGGGCACGCGTAGACGTCGCCGATCGGGTCGATCAGGCACACCACCCGGCCGGCACCGCACAGGTTGAGACCGGGCAGGCTCTCGCCGAACGCCGCGAGGTGGAAGAACGAGTCCCCCGTGAGGACGTCCTCACCGTGCGCCATCAGCCAGTCGTAGAGGACCTTCTGCTGGGCGGGCAGGGGATGCAGTTCGTCCCACACATCGGCCCCGCGACCCGAGGGCCGCAGCCGGGTGAGACGCAGGGTCGCGCCGTAGCGGTCCGCCAGGGCCTTGAACTCGTCGAGCTGCCCGATGTTCTCGCGGGTGCAGACGACCGAGATCTTGGCGTCCTTGAAACCAGCGTCCTGGAGGTTCTGCAACGCCGTGAGGGCGGTGTCGTAGGACCCCGTCCCCCGCACGTAGTCGTTGACCTCGGCAGTCGCGCCGTCCAGCGAGATCTGCACGTCGACGTAGTCGGTCGACGCCAGGACTCGGGCTCGCTCGGGCGTGATCCGAACGCCGTTGGTCGAGAACTTCACCCCGACCTGGTGATCGACGGCGTAGGCCAGCAGGTGCCAGAAGTCCGGCCGGATCGTCGGCTCGCCGCCACCGATGTTGACGTAGAACACCTGCATCCGCTGCAGCTCGTCGATCACTGCCTCGCACTGCGCGGTGCTCAGCTCTCGCGGGTCCCGCTTGCCCGACGAGGACAGGCAGTGCGCGCAGGCCAGGTTGCAGGCATAGGTGAGCTCCCACGTCAGGCAGATCGGCGCGTCGAGCCCGAGCTCGAACTGGTCGATGAGCGAACCACCCACTGGTCGTTCCTGCACTGCTGTCATGAGGCCAGCTCCTGCTCGCGCGGCCGGATCATGTCGGTGCGGGCGAGGCCGCGGAGCGCTGCGCCGTACGCCGCGTGCTGCGACTCCGGCACTCCCGCGGCGACCAGGGCGGACCGGACGTCCGGGTGCTCAGCGAGCACCCGGACGACCTGGACCAGCTCCGGTCGCTTGAGGAAGGTCAGCTTGCGGTTGCCGAAGTGGTAGGCCAACGCGCCGAAGGGCTCCGGGCGCAGGGCGACCGACGGCGACAACGCCCAGGCCTGGGTCAGGATGCGGTCGAGCAGGACGTCAGGCATCAGTACACGCCACACATGCCGTCGATCGAGACCTCCTCGATCAGGTCCTCCGCGACCATGTCCTCGGCGGATTCGGAGTCGTCCTGCGTCTTCAGCTCGGTGGGTGTCATGTCTCAGCCTTTCGGATCAGATGGAGATGTTCACGGACTTGTTCTGCGTGTAGAGGTCGATCGCTCCCTCGCCCAGCTCGCGACCCCAACCCGACTGCTTGAAGCCACCGAACGGCATGGCCGTATCGAAGGCGTTGTGGCAGTTGACCCACACGGTCCCCGCGTTGATCTCGCGCGCGGTGCGGTGGGCCTTGGAGACATCGCGCGTCCAGACGCTGGCGGCGAGACCGAACGGGGTGTCGTTGGCCTGACGACCGACGCCTTCCTCGGCCCTGAAGGGAGTCGCCACGGCGACGGGACCGAAGATCTCCTCGCGATAGACACTGAACGAGTCGTCCACGTCGACCATCAGGGTCGGCTCGACGTAGAAGCCCTCCGTGCCGTGCCGGCGTCCGCCGGTCAGCGCGCGGGCGCCGTCACGAAGACCCGCCTCGATGTAGCCGGTGACCCGCTCGAGCTGCGTGCCGTCGACCAGCGGGCCGACCTCGGAGGTGGGGTCGAGGCCAGGGCCGAGCTTGCTCGCGCCGGCCACCTCGGCAACACCCTGGGTGAACTCCTCGAAGATCGACTCCTCCACCAGCAGCCGGGTGCCCGACGTGCAGGCCTGCCCGTGGTTGAACAGGAAGCCGCTCGCCACACCGGGGATCGCTGCGCTGAGGTCGGCATCGGCGTACACGACCTGCGGGCTCTTGCCGCCGAGCTCGAGCGAGACCTTCTTGAGGTTGCCGCGGGCCGCGTCGACGACCAGCTTGCCGACCTCGGTCGACCCGGTGAACGCGATCTTGTCGACGTCCATGTGTGCGGCCAGTGCCGCCCCGGCCTCGCCGTATCCGGTCACCACGTTGAACACACCGTCGGGGAGGCCGGCCTCGGCCATGACCTCCGCCAGCAGCAGCGCCGAGAGCGGCGTCTGCTCGGCCGGCTTGAGCACCGACGTGTTGCCGGTGGCCAACGCGGCCGGCACCTTGAAGGCAGCCATCAGCAGCGGGAAGTTCCAGGGCACGATCCCACCGCACACGCCCACCGGCTGCCGCAACGTGTAGGCGTGCCACTGCGCGCCGGGGGCCCACGGGACCGACACCGGAATGGTCCGGCCCTCGATCTTGGTGGCCCAGCCGGCGTAGTAGGCGAAAAGCTCTGCGGTCCAGAGGACGTCGACTGCCTGGGCGACCCCGGCGGACTTGCCGTTGTCGAGGGACTCGATCTGGGCGAACTCCTCCGCGCGATCGCGGATGGCCTCGCTGATCCGGAACAGGATGCGCTGCCGCTCGGCGGGCGTCCAGAGCGACCACTCCCCGTCGAACGCGGTGCGCGCGGCAGCGACCGCCCGATCGATGTCCTCGACGTCTCCACGGGCGACCGTCGTCAACACGTGACCCGTGGCCGGGTCGATGGTCTCGAACGTCTCGCCGCTCGCGGAGTCCACCCATTCGCCGCCGATGAACAGGCGCTTCGGGGTGCCGAGGAAGTCACGGACGGCGGGAATCACCGAAGCGTGCAGGTCAGGTGCAACAGCGGTCATGGAATGCCTCCGGTTTCGGGGACCTGCCACGTGCTAGGTCCGTGAGACGAGGATCACTCCCGTCGGCTCACGCCGATGTTCAGTCTCTGGACACTCCATGGCGACGGCGACCAGCGGCGATCAGTACGTCGTGATCCGCAGCGTTCGCATGCGCGCGTAGAGGGTCGTCCGCGACATGCCCAGCTCCTCCGCAGCGCGCACCTTGTTGCCGGCGGCTGCCTTCAGTGCCATCACGATCACGTCCCGCTCGGCCTGGTCCCGAGCGGTCAACCGGTGCTCGGGTGACGTCACGCGATACTGCTCGGGCAGGTCGGGCAGGGTGAGGGCACCCACGGAGCGCTGCAGCGCCAGGTGCTGGATGACGGCCTTCAGCTCCCGGAGGTTGCCCGGCCACGACTGGGCAGCCAGGGCCCGGATCAGGCTCGGCGCCAGGTGGATCGCCCGGTTCGGAGCGACCTCGGCCAACATCGCGGCGGCGATCCCGGGGATCTCCGTGCGGCGCGCGGACAACGGCACGAGCTCCTCGCGGTTCATCGCCATCCCGGCCAGGGTGGCCGCGCGGCCGGTGAGACCGGCGATCGGACCGGCGGTGAGGATCAGGTCGGGGCGCGAGTGCCGATCCACCGAGTCGATGACGAGGTCGAGCAGCTCGTCGGGCAACAGGTCGATCCCGTCCACGCAGACGGTGCCCTTCGGACGCCGCATGGCGTCCTCGAACTCGCACGCCCACTCGGCGCCGCCCTCGAGGAGCGCGGCGGCGGGACGCATCATCTTGAGCGGCGGATGCTCGGCCGCGAGCTCCCGTGCCCGGGTGGAACGTCCGGTTCCCGGAACGCCCGTGACGATCCGGGGAGCGCCGATCTGCTTGAGCTTGTCCTGCGTCCGGCTCTTGACCGCCCGCGCGCGGTCGCCACTCACGCGGTCCACCCGCAGGAGGGCCCCTCGGCGCGCACCTCCCACGCGCGCGATCTCGATGCTCACGGCGTCGCCGCACTCGAGGGTGAGCTCCAGCGCCTGCTCGTCGCGCTGCGGTTCCTCGGCCAGGGCGCGCAGCAGCGCGATGTCTGCCGGACTGAGCAGGTCGTTGGCAGCGTGGTTGGACAGCACGATGTCCTCGCCGATCGCCAGGATGGCTCGCCGCCTCAGTCCGGCCGCACCCTGGAACGCCCGCAGCAGGTTCTTCTCCGACGTCCGGCTCCCGTCCAGGAGTCGCTGCTCGATGTCGTGGACCGCGCGCGAGATCAGCGGCGGCAGCAACGGGCTCGCCTGCTCGATGAGAGCAGTGATGTCGAGGACACCCTCGATGCGCTTGGTGAGCGGGTGCCTGATCGGGTGCCCGTAGCAGCTGAAACCCTGGAGGGACTCGGCGAAGTGCTCGCTGCCGTTGATGCTGATGCCCTGTCGGGTGACCATGGCGGTGCCGAGCGCGTTGGTGCCGATGTTCTCCTCGAGCAGGCTCGCCCCGAGCGTGAGCTTGAGGGCGTCGAAGCCGCTCTCGACCCGGTGGTCGTCGAACCACCGGCGCACGACCCGGCAGTCACGGTCCACCAACAGGGTGGAGTAGTTGCTTCCCCTCAGGTGCTCCTCCAGCTCCTCGAGGACCGGCGTGGCACCCATCAGCAGGGAGCTGCGCGGATCGACGTCGTGTGCGGCCGTGTCGAACTCGGCGCACGGGTCGAGTCCGGCCATGCTCACGCGCCGCCAGGACAGGGCGATGTCCTCGCGCAGTGCCGTGCCTGGTGGTCCAGCGGGTGGGTGCGAGTCCATGTGATCGGTCCCTTCGCGCAGCCGGCAGTCATGTGACCGCTGTCACGAAGTCTCGTGCACGCCGTGACGTCGACTTGTCCAGACATTGAACAGAATCGCTCCCGCAATCTTGCGACGGTGTGAGCCCGATCACAACCCTAGGAGCTCACGTGAAGACCATCGCAGCCGTCGTCTACGAGACTGGAAAGCCCATCGAGATCGAGGAGCTCGACCTCGACGGTCCGCGGGACGGTGAAGTACTGATCCGCTACACGCACGCCGGCTTGTGCCACTCCGACGTGCACATCGCCCACGGCGACCTCGAGGCGCGGCTCCCGATGGTGCTGGGCCACGAAGGCGCCGGCATCATCGAGGAGGTCGGCCCGGGCGTCACGCGCGTCAAGGCCGGCGACCACGTGGTCTGCTCGTTCATCCCCAACTGCGGCACCTGTCGCTACTGCGCCAGCGGCCAGCAGTCGATCTGCGACATGGGAGCCACCATCCTGGAGGGCTACCTGCCGGGCGAGCGCTTCCCCATCTCGGGCCCGCGCGGCCAGTACGGCGCCATGTGCATGCTCGGCACGTTCAGCCAGTACGGCGTCATCCACCAGAACTCCTGCATCAAGGTCGACGACGACCTGCCCCTGGAGAAGGCCGTCCTGGTGGGATGCGGCGTACCGACCGGGTGGGGCGCGGCGGTCAACACCGCCAACGTCTCTGCCGGTGACACGGTCGCCATCTACGGCATCGGCGGCATCGGCATCAACGCCGTCCAGGGCGCACGCCTGTCGGGAGCCAAGAACATCGTGGCCATCGACCCCTTGGAGAACAAGCGGGAGAAGGCGATGGAGCTCGGTGCGACGCACGCCTTCGCCAGCGCCGAGGAGGCCCAGGACAAGATCGTCGAGCTCACCCGTGGGCAGGGCGCAGACTCCGCGATCCTGACGCCGGGGTTGTTGACCTCGGAGATCGTCGCCAGCGGCTTCAACGCCATCGGCAAGGGCGGCACCGTCGTCGTGACCGGGCTGAACAAGCTCGAGGAGCAGACGATCGAGCTGCCCGGGTCGATCCTCACCCTGTTCCGCAAGACCATCAAGGGCAGCCTCTTCGGCGACTGCAACCCCACCGTCGACATCCCCCGGATCCTTGGCCTCTACCAGAGCGGCGACCTCAAGCTCGACGAGATCATCACCCGCACCTATCGCCTCGACCAGGTCAATGAGGGGTACGACGACCTCCTGTCCGGCAAGAACGTGCGCGGCGTCGTCGTTCACGAGCACTGAATGACCAGCGACCTGTCACCGTCCAGGGGTGCGGCGCCGCACGCCGCGCCCCTGGGCGCCGTCGCCCGCGTCGAGGAGGCCCAGCTCCTCGAGGCCGCGCTGCTCAGTGGTGCCCACGTGCTGCTCGAAGGCCCACCGGGCACCGGCAAGTCCACGCTGCTGCGCCAGGTCGCGCACAACCGTGAGATCCCCTTCGTCCTCGTGGAGGGCAACGCCGAGCTCACCCCCGCCCGGCTCATCGGGCACTTCGACCCAGCCCTGGTCCTGGAGCGCGGCTATGCCGCCGAGATCTTCGAGGACGGGCCGCTGCTCGAGGCGATGCGAACCGGTGGGCTCCTCTACGTCGAGGAGCTCAACCGCATTCCCGAGGAGACCCTGAACGTGCTCCTCGCTGCGATGTCCGAGAAGGAGATCGCCGTACCGCGTCTGGGGCGCGTCGTCGCCGCCTCGGGTTTCGGCCTGGTCGCCGCCATGAACCCCTTCGACGCCGTGGGCACCGCCCGGGTGTCCAGCGCACTCTACGACCGCACCTGCCGGATCTCGATGGGCTACCAGTCGGCGGCGGCGGAGCGCGACATCGTCACCTTGCACTCCCCCGACATCGATGACGCCTGGCGGGCCAAGGTGGTGGCCCTCGTGCGGGCCTCGCGAGAGCACGACGCTCTCGAGTGGGGGTCATCCGTGCGTGGCGCCATCGACATCGCCCGCATCGCGGTGGAGCTGGCCCAGCTCCGCGGGGTGGCCGTCGACGACTGGCACGTCGGCCTCGCCGCGGCCGAGGTCTCCCTCAGCGGGCGGATCCGGCTGCACGACTCCACGGGCCGCAGCCCCGAGGACGTCGTGCGGGAGATGTACGAGCGCATCTTCGGGCCGGAGCCGACCGACGACTCGGCGGACGACGCCGACTCTGCGGGGTCGCCGGGGGAACCCTGAGCCCGCCGCCCTCGGCGGGCCAGCCCCAGCCCACCGCCAGCCCGGAGGCGCGCGACCGCCCTCGCGCCGAGCGCACGACCGGCCGTTCCGACCTGGCACGCAACCCGCGGTTCGCCGAGCTGTCGCCCGAGGTGGGCGTCCTCGACGAGGAGGCCCTCGCCTCCGCCCTGAGCGACGACCCCGACGAGACGCTCACCTTGTTGGTCGAGATGTCGTCGGCGACCGACGAGGCGCTGCGCAGCCAGGTGCGCCGGCTGGCGCCTCGACTCATCCTGGAGCAGACCCGACGTGGCCTGCCAAGATCCTCCGGGGTCTCGAAGCGACGCATCCGTGCCGCCACGGTCGGAGGTGACATCGACCTCGACCGGTCCATGGACAGCGTGCTCGGCGCTCGCGCGGAAGGTCGCCGCGCCCGGCTCGACGAGCTCCTCGTCAGCGACTGGGCCAAGCCCGAGCTGGCGCTGTGCCTGGTGATCGACCGGTCCGGCTCGATGAACGGGGCTCGACTGACGACGGCGGCGGTCGCGGCTGCTGCGTGCGCCAGCCTGGCTCCTCGAGAGAATGCGGTGATCACCTTCGCTGCTCTGGTCGACGTGCTCAAGCCGATGCAGGAGCGCCACCCGGCGAGCGAGACGGTGGCCTCGATCCTGTCCCTGCGTGGACACGGCACGACCTCGCTCTCGGCTGCGCTCGAGCAGGCGCGTCGTCAGCTGGGCAGGGCCGCTGCACGGCGCAAGGTCACGCTGCTGCTCTCGGACTGCCGGGCCACCGAGGAGTCGGAGTCCGCAGCCGCGGCCTCGAGCCTCCAGGAGCTGATCATCCTGGCTCCGAGCGACGACGTGGAAGCAGCCGAACAGCTGGCTCGAGCATCAGGAGCCGCCTGGGCTGCGGTCGACAGCGTGCTCGACGTGCCGCGGCTGCTCAACCGCTTGATGGCCGACGATCGTGTCTAGGTGATCGACTTCAGCGCGGAGAACTGGTCGTCTCGGAACTCGCCCGGAGCCACCGCGTCCTGCAGGGCCAGCTCGTTCTCACGCTGACGCAGCTCGACGCGCCGGATCTTGCCCGAGATGGTCTTGGGCAACTCGGCGAACTCCAGCCGCCGGATGCGCAGGTACGGCGCCAGGTGCTCGCGCGCATGCTTCAGGATCTCGAAGGCCGTGTCCGCGGTCGGTTCGTGACCGGGCGCCAGGACGACGTAGGCCTTCGGGACGGCCAGCCGGACAGGGTCGGGCGCTGGCACGACGGCCGCCTCGGCGACTGCCGGATGCTCGATGAGCACGCTCTCCAGCTCGAACGGACTGACCTTGTAGTCGGAGGCCTTGAACACGTCGTCGGTGCGACCGATGTAGGTGACGTAGCCGTCCGCGTCGATCGAGGCCACGTCGCCGGTGTGGTAGACGCCGCCGGCCATCGCCTCGGCGTTGCGCTCGGCGTCCCCCAGGTAGCCCGTCATGAGAGGCAGGGGCCGACCTGTCGGTCCCTCGAGGTCGAGACAGATCTCTCCCTCGACACCGTCTCCGGCAACGCGTTCGCCCGTCAGCGGGTCCACGAGCACGACGGGTATGCCGGGCAGCGGGCGACCCATCGAGCCCGGCTTGACCCGTGCCCCAGGGACGTTGCCCAGGGCGGCTGTCATCTCGGTCTGGCCGAAGCCGTCCCGCAGGGTCAGTCCCCACTTCTCCTCGACCTGGGAGATCACTTCGGGGTTCAGCGGCTCACCGGCGCCGATGATCTGGCGCAGCGCGCCGGGTCCTCCCGACAGGTCCGCCTTGATCAGCATCCGCCACACCGTCGGCGGCGCACAGAAGGTGGTGACCTCCTCGCGACGCAGCGCCCCCAGCAGCGCCGCCGCGTCGAAGCGCGAGTAGTTGTAGATGAAGACCGTCGCCTCGGCGATCCAGGGCGCGAAGAAGCAGGACCACGCGTGCTTGGCCCATCCGGGCGAGGAGATGTTGAGGTGCACGTCGCCGGGCCGGAGGCCCAGCCAGTACATCGTGGAGAGGTGACCGACCGGGTAGGACACTTGCGTGTGCTCGACCAGCTTCGGCCTGCTCGTCGTCCCCGACGTGAAGTAGAGCAGCAGGCGGTCGGCCGGCGTGGTCGCTGGATGCTCGACATCACGGTCGTCGAGGTCCCGGTGCTCGGTCAGGTCGAGCCAGCCGTCCACCGCTCCGACCGAGATGCGGGTGTAGTCACCGGGCACCTCGTCGAACTTGCCGGCATCGGCGGCATTGCAGATCACGTGCCTGGCCTCGCCCCGCTCGATCCGGTCGGCGAGGTCCGCAGGCCCGGCAGCGGTGGCAGTCGGCATGATCACCGCTCCGAGCTTCATCACCGCCAGCATGCTCTGCCACAGCTCGATCTGGTTGCCCAGCATGATGATGACCGAGTCGCCCTTGCGCACGCCTCGGTCAGCGAGCCAGCGGGCGACCTGGTTGGAGCTGCGCCGCATCTCGTCGTACGACGTGGAGGAGCGGGTCCCGTCCTCCTCCAGGATCACCAGGGCCGGCCGCTGGTTCCCGGCCGCGACGTGGTCGAACCAGTCGACCGCCCAGTTGAAGCGCTCTCCGACTTCCGGCCAACGGAACATGTCCAGGGCGTCGTCGTAGCGACCGGACAGTGCGATGAGCTGGTCCCGCGCGGCGAGGTAGGCGGTCGTCGATGTGTTCATGGGTTGTTCCTTTCGCGGTGTCGACCTCATGCTCGCCTTCCGGCGCCGCCGTCCGTGTTCACGATCTGCACATGCTCGGCCCCGGCGGGGTGACTAGGCTCGTGAGATCCGGATCACTGACCTGAAACGTGTGGAGGACCGCATGGAGTCGTACGCCGCCGGCGAGCTCGAACCCCCACTGCTGGAGGAGACGATCGGTGCCAACTTCGAGCGCACCGTCGCTGCTCAGCCCGATCGCGAAGCGCTGGTCGAGGTGGCCAGCGGGCGCCGGTGGACCTGGTCCGAGCTGAACCACGACATCGATGCCCTGGCGCGCGGGTTGATCGCCGCCGGGCTGACGGCGGGCGACCGCGTCGGGATCTGGGCGCCGAACTGCGCGGAGTGGGTGCTGGTGCAGTACGCCACGGCCAAGCTCGGGATCATCCTGGTCAACGTCAATCCCGCCTACCGCACCCACGAGTTCGCCTACGCCGTCAACCAGGCCGGCGTGCGCCTGCTGATCAGCGCGGAGAGCTTCAAGACCAGCGACTACCGCTCGATGGTCGGTGAGACGCACGCCGAGTGCCCCGGCCTCGAACGCGTGGTCTTCATCGGCACCGACGACTGGTCCGACCTGATCGCGTCCGGCGCTGACGTCGCAGCCGGCACCGTGGCGGAGCAGATGGCGCGGCTCGAGCCCACCGACCCGATCAACATCCAGTACACCTCCGGCACCACTGGTCGCCCCAAGGGCGCGACGTTGAGCCACCGCAACATCCTCAACAACGGCTACCTCGTCACCGACCTGATCGACCTCGGGCCCGACGACCGGCTGTGCATCCCGGTGCCGTTCTACCACTGCTTCGGGATGGTGATGGGCAACCTCGGCTGCACCTCCCACGGGGCGACGATGGTCATCCCGGCGCCCGGCTTTGACCCCGAGATCACCTTGCGCACGATCGCCGCGGAGAAGTGCACCGGCGTGTACGGCGTACCGACGATGTTCATAGCGATGCAGAACCACCCGAGCTTCGCCGAGCACGACCTGTCCTCCCTGCGCACCGGCATCATGGCCGGCTCCATCTGCCCGGTCGAGGTGATGAAGCGCTGCGTGAACGACATGCACATGGCCGAGGTCTCCATCGCCTACGGCATGACCGAGACCTCGCCGGTCTCGTGCCAGACCCGCGCCGACGACGACCTGGACCGGCGCACGGCCACCATCGGCCGGGCGCATCCGCACGTCGAGATCAAGATCGTCGACCCCGTCACCGGCGACATCGTCGAGCGCGGCCAGCCGGGCGAGTTCTGCACCCGTGGCTACTCCGTGATGCTGGGCTACTGGGAGAACCCCGAGAAGACCGCGGAGGCGATCGACAGCGACGGCTGGATGCACACCGGCGACCTCGCGGAGATGCGCGAGGACGGCTACTGCAACATCGTCGGCCGGATCAAGGACATGGTGATCCGCGGCGGCGAGAACGTCTACCCGCGCGAGATCGAGGACTTCCTCTACGCGCACCCCGACATCGAGGACGTCCAGGTCATCGGCGTCCCCGATGACAAGTACGGCGAGGAGCTGTGCGCCTGGATCAAGCTCAAGTCCGGCGCTGCCGAGCTCGACGCCGCCGCGGTTCGTGCGTACGCCGACGGCAAGCTCGCGCACTACAAGATCCCGCGCTACGTGCTGCTCGTGGACGAGTTCCCGATGACCGTCACCGGGAAGATCCGCAAGGCCGAGATGCGCGAGGAGACCACCAAGCGGCTGGACCTCGGATAATGGTTGGGTCGTGCCGAGGCTAGACGAGGCCCGGGTTGTCTACTAAGCGTGCGAGCGTTGGGCTCAAGTGCACGCCCGCGGAGTACTCGATCGCTCACGCCGCCCAGGACACAATCGGGGCCGACACACGCCTCCTCAGCCGCGAGACGCATCGGTGAAGCCGTCGTCCCGACGCGACCTCGCTGAACGTTGTCGCCGGTTCGCTTTGGGCATCTCATGATGTGTGGCCGTTCGGTGACAACGCGCAGAAGTTCGAGGAGATCGCGACCCTTGAGGCCCCGATGGCCAGGCCATCGACAGCATAACGGCCTGAATCGCCCTGAGAGTTGAACGGAACAGGATCTCGACCAGACCGGTGGGAAAGCGTTGGCCGATCTCCGTCAGTCAAGCGACAGGCACACGTCCGGCCTATCCCGAGTGTCGCTGGCCGACCGACATACGTCGCCTCCGCAGTTCACGCGGTTGCGCCGAACGCGATCAGCGGAAGCGGATCCCTCTGTGGCACGCCCTGGACTCGATGGAGGATGCCCGCGGCCTCCTGCGCGGTCACGACATGTCGAGCAGGGTAGGACGGTCGCCGGCCCGGCCGCTGGAATCATCCACAGGGATGGGCCGTGCCACTCTGGGGACGTGGATTGGTCAACGCTCATTGCCAGCGCGGGGAGCGCCGTTCGGCGCCGTGGTGTCACTTGTGGCCGTATCCCAGGTCACGGTGCGTCGAGCACGCGCTGAACGACGCGAAGCCGCTCGCCTCGCCGTCGCCGCTGCGGGCAAGCCGCTGCAACTCGAGTTGGCCCGATACACCTATGCCGCCGGTCAGAGAACCTCATCCAAGCGCGACAACGAGGCGGCGCACATGGACGACCATCAACACGTGGTGGTTGGAGTCAGGGTCTCGTGTCGAAGTCGACGTCGATCCGGAACACGTCGGCACGGAGCCAGGAAAGCGTGAGCTCGACCGGCCGATGGTCACGGGCGGCCGCGTCGGTGCGGCTGCGGATCGCGATCACCAGCGGTCGGCCGCTAAGCCCGAGATGCTGGGCCACCTCGGACGGCGCGGGGTCGATCGCGACGCCGAACCAGCCGCGCACCGGCTGGATGCCGTAGTGGCCTGCCAGGGTGTCGTGCAGAGACGCTCCGGGCTCGAGGACCTGTGTGAGGTTGGGGACGAGATCCGGGTCGAGCCAGGTTTCGGCGAAGCCAACTAGGTCGTTGTCGACGTACCTGTCGCGGGAGATTGCGAGGAGTTGTCGTCGAGCACCCACCCGCATCCGGCTCCGCACCTCCGCCGGTGGCTGGTCGAGGCGCCAGCCCGTGGTGCGAATGTGCGGGGTCAGACCGGCTTGGCGCACGCTCGCGCTCCAGCTCGGTGGGCTGTGCCGGCTGATGGTGTAGTCGATGCGCCGCGAGACGTACGTTCCGCTGCCCTGCCTGCGCCGGACGAGGTAGCGAGATTCGAGCTCGGACAGGGCGGCCCGTGCGGTGAGGCGGCCGACGCCCAGGTCCCGGGCGAGTTCGTCTTCCGATGGGAGCCGCGTGCCGACGGGTTGCTCTGCGATGCGCTCGGCCAAGGCGTCGGCTGTGGCTAGGTAGACCGGTATCCGGGCGGAGGGCCTTCGGCGCGGGACGTCGTTGATGGGTAGGATCATAGCGGCGAGCGGGACGTCGTCAGCACCTCTCGGTTCGGGTTGTTGACGGCTCCCTCGGGCACCTTTCCGGCCAGCACCTTCAGGATGGCGTTTGCCGCGTGCTCCTCGATCGCGAGCCGGGCAGTTGCGACCGCCGAGCCCAGGTGTGGGGTGAAGAGGGTCTGCTCGTTCAGCTCTAGCAGGTCGGGGTGCGGGCCGTCTGGTCGGTTGTGGCGTGACAGGTCCTCGAACTCGAAGACGTCGGCGGCGTACCCGCCGAGGTGGCCACCGCGCAGCAGCTCGGTGACGGCGTCCTCGCTCACCACCGAGCCTCGTCCGACGTTGACCAGCAGTGCGCCCGGCCGCATCGATGCGAGTGCTTCGCGGTTCAACAGGTGCAGGCTGTCGGGCACCAGGGGTGCACAAACCACCACGGCATCGCTGTGTGTGAGCAACTCGGTGAGCTCCACGCGCTCCAACCCGAGTGCGCTGGCCTTCGACGGCGTCACTGGCTGGGGGTCCCAGTAGAGCAGGCGGGCGTCGAAGCCCCCGAGCAGCCGCGCCACCGCCTGTCCAAGCACACCGGCCCCGACGATCCCGATCGTGGCGCCGATGAGCGTGCGGCCGTAGAGCACCGGCCGCCACCCCGGGAAGCCATCGCGCACTCGGCGGTCACCGCTGGTCACATGACGCGCGAGCCCAATAAGCAGCCCGAGGGCGAGCTCGGCGGTGGGTTCGGTGAGCAGATCCTCGACCCGGGTGAGCCAGATCCCGCGCTCGGTGCAGGCATCGACGTCGATGTTGTCGTAGCCCTTGAGGGCTCCCGCAACGACCTGCAGCCGCGGACAGCCATCGAGGAAATCCGCGTCGATCTGGTCGGGCATGAACGCCATCAACGCGTCGGCGTCTGCGGCCCGTCGCCGCAGTTCGGAGGCGGGGAGGCTGTCGTTGTCCTGGTTCGGCACGACCTCGCAGACGCGGCCGAGGAGATCGAGGATCTCGGGGTGCACCCGATGGGTCAGGACGACCACCGGACGCGCGAAGGTGTCGGTCATGCGAACCTCTTCCTGAGTAGGCCACCGAGGGCGTCGACCACGGTGACGGTAGCGAGAATGACGAGCAGGATGGCGGAGACTTCCTCGTATTTGAGCGTGCGCAGCGCGGCGATCAGTTCGAACCCGATCCCGCCGGCGCCGACCACACCGACCACCACCGAGGCCCGGAAGTTGAACTCCCAGCGGTAGATCGTGACGTCAGCCATCTGCGGCAGAACCTGGGGCAGGACACCGTGCATGATCACCTGCGCCGGAGTCGACCCGACGGCGCGGGCGGCCTCCACCGGGGCCTGGTCGGCGTGCTCGATCGCCTCGGCGAAGAACTTGCCAACCATGCCGGCCGAGTGGATGCCGAGGGCAAGCGCGCCGGGCAGGGCGCCGAAGCCCACTGCGGCGACGAACACGATCGCCATGATCAGCTCCGGCACTGAGCGCAGGACGTTGAGCATCATCCGCGCCGACCAGTAGACGGCAGGGTGGGGTGAGGTGTTACGTGCGCCGAGGAGCGCCAGGGGGACCGACAGCAGCACCGCGAGCGCGGTCGCGGCCAGACTCATCGCCAAGGAATCCCAGAGCGGACCCCACCAGGCGTTCAGGTTGGTGAAGTCTGGCGGCCACATCTCGCCGAGCAGGTCCACGATGTCGACCAGCCCGGCACCCATCCGGGCACTGTCGAGCAGGCCGACGAAGTAGGCGCAGAAGAGCACCAACGCCGCCACGGCGACGAGCTCTGCTGCCCGACGGCGCCAGTCAGCGCGCACCTGCTGGGCGACCGCCCGGAAGCTTGCCTCCTGGACATCTTCCTGGTCGGAAGAGAGCAGCCCGATGCTCACTGGAAGTCCGCCAGGTCGATGTCGAGCAGCGGCGCGAGCTCGCGTACGACGTCGTAGTCCTCATCGGTGATGGGCTCGAACCCGGTAGCGCCGAACGGCTCCAGCACCTCAGTGACGTCAAGCTCGAGGAAGGCGTTGCGCACCTGCTCCTTGAAGTCTTCGGGCAAGCTCGCCTGCATGGTCCAGGGGTAGTTGGGATAGGGCTCCGACTCCGCGATCACCGCCACCTTGGCCGGGTCGATGATGCCTTCCTCGACGAGCCGCTCGTAGATCGGCTTGCTGAGGCCGCCTGCCTCGGCGTTGCCGTTTTGCACCGCGAGAGCGACGGCGTCGTGGGCGCCGACGTGTTGCTCCTGGTAGTTCCCTTCGTCGACGATCAGATCCGCCTGCTCGACGAGCATCGCCTTCGGGATCAGGTGGCTGGAGGTGCTGGCCGGGTCGCCCCAGGCGACGGTCTTGCCGGCGATGTCATCAAGGTTCTTGATGACATCGGGGTTGCCTACGATCACTGCTCGGTACGTCGGGGCCTCGCCCTCTACGTCCTGCATCGCTGCGAATGGCTCGATGTCGGACTTCTCCTGAGCAAGGACGTAGGAGAGAGGGCCGAAGTAGCCGAGCTCGAGGCGGCCGCGGGCCATGGCCTCGATCATCGAGGAGTAGTCGGTGGTGACGACGAGCTCCACCTCGACGCCGAGCTCATCCTCGAGGTACTGCCGCAGCGGCTCGTTGTTCTTGATCACGTCTGAGGCGTTCTCGTCGGGCAGCAGCGCCACCCGCAGGGTCTCGGGTACCTCGTTGGCCACGGCCTTGGCCCCGCTCCCTGAGCTGGAGCCGCAGCCGGCGAGGACGAGCGCCAATGAGATCAGGGTCGCGACGACGAGGGTGGGATGACGGTGAACGGGCATGGGTGTTCCTTGGGATGTGGTTGGGAAAAAGGGGGTGGGTCGTACTACCTGGCGGCGGCGACGGCTGCCTGTTTGACCGTGGGGTCGGTCAGGGCTGGCTCGACGGCGTTATCGGTGACGCCCTCGTAGATCAGCTGCAGGTCGGCGTCGGTGACGTTGTCGGCTGGGCCGTCGTACACGACCTCGCCGTGCGCGAGGCCGATGATGCGGTCCGCGTGCCCGAGGGCCAGGTCGACCTGGTGCAGGCTGGCGACCAGAGTGATGCCGTTGTGCTCGCAGACTCGATGCAGCAGCGACATGACGCGCTGGGAGGTTGCCGGGTCCAGGCTGGCAACCGGTTCGTCGGCGAGGATGAGGCGCGGCCTTTGCGCGAGGGCTCGAGCAATGCCGACCCGCTGTTGCATGCCGCCGCTCAGGCTGTCGGCACGCTCCAGGGCCTTGTCGAGCAGCCCGACCTGATCGAGCGCATCGAGCGCGATGCGCTCGTCCTCGCGGGTGGAGGGCAACAACCCGCGCCACAGGGACTGGTACCCGACCCGCCCCAGCAGAACGTTGCGCAGGGCGGTATAGCGCGGAATCAGCTGGTGGTGCTGGAAGACCATGCCGGTTCGGCGGCGGTGGTCTCGTAGCGCGCGGCGGGACTCAAGGGGCGGCAGGTCCTCGGCTCGGACGGTGCCGGTCGAGGGAGTGACAAGCATGTTCATGCAGCGCAGAAGCGTCGACTTGCCCGCCCCTGAGGGCCCCAGTAGCACAGTCACCTGCCCGGGTTCGATCTTGAGATCAGTGCGTTCCAGAGCTCGCACGCCACCCTTGTAGGTCTTGCTCACCTCGGAAAGTTCGAGCACGAGCGCTCCTCTATAGGTTTTAGGGGGAATGCCTGAAACGTATAGAGGATTTGTGAAGGCGGAAGGGGTCACGCCTTAACGCCCGGTGAACGTGTGCCGGCGATCCGCCGCGATTACGCAGGTACTCGGGGACGGGCACGGTGTCGGGACTAGGCTGACGGACCGTGGCCCCTTGGAAGTCGACCGACTACGTGGTTGGTCACGTAGCGGCGGTGCTCGGCGACCGGATGATCGATAACGCCCGCGTCGTGGTGCGCGAGGGTCACGTCGTAGAGGTGGGAGCGCATCCACCGGGTGCCAGCTGCGACTTGGACGGGCGGGGCGCCCACCTCCTGCCAGGTCTCGTTGATGTTCACAGCGACATGCTCACCAAGGAGCTGTGCCCGCGGCCGGGCGTAACGCTCGACCCCTCGTTCGCCCTCGGGTCGGCCGGCGCCCGCCTTCGCGCTGCGGGTATCACGACCGCCTTCCACGGCCTAGCTTTTCAGCAGCGATCCATCCTGGGCATGCCGATCGGCTCCCCCGACGCAGTCGACCTGTCACACGTGCTGCGTAATCCCCCTGACACCCAGGCGGACCACCGAATCCTGCACCGGCTCGACGTCCGCTGCGCCTACGGCCGAACGACGCTGGACGACCACCTAGCTCGGCTCCCCCCTGAGGGGGGCCTCCCGGTCGTGTCCTATGAGGACCACACCCCGGGGATTGGTCAGTTCCACGACGAGGCGACGATGCGACGCTGGCTCGTGCTGGGGGAGGGAATGACCGAGCAGCAGGCCGCGGACCACGTCGCTGGTTTGCGCCGCGACCGGAACCTCCGCCTCGATATCCGAGACAGCGCGCTTGCGTGGCTGGGCCACCTGACACACGCTGGCCGGATCCGGCTCTGGGGCCACGATCTCGCCACCTCCGCGGAGGTCAACGCGCTCGTAGCGCACGGCGGGACCGTAGCGGAGTTCCCCACCACGCTCACGGCCGCACGCGCCGCCCGTGAGCGCAACATGCTTATCGTCGCGGGCGCCCCCAACGTAATCCGCGGCCGTTCCCATACCAGAAACGTCTCGGCCACCGAACTCGCAAGAGCCGGACTGGTCGACGCCCTGGCCAGCGACTACCTGCCCACCGCGATGCTGCCCGCCGCGCTGAAGCTAGCGCGGGACGGGGTGATGACCCTGCCGCGCGCGATCGCGCTCGTGACGGCAGGACCCGCCGCGTGCGTGGGCCTCCACGACCGCGGTTCTCTGCGGGAAGGCGCTCGCGCCGATCTGGTGCTGGCCGACCTCAGCTCCACCTGGCCCGTCGTGCACCCGCTTTGCCCACCCGCCGCGTCCGCGAGGGTAGCCGACGCTACGGAGTCGTGAGCCTCGGCCTCGATCCGCAAGTTGTTCAGCGGCCCGGGAGGGTCGGGTGTGGCTGAGCCTTGATCGCCCTTGAGGTCGCTCCGGTGAAATGGCCGCCCGGCTCCTCCGGGCGCCTTGGTTGCTGATTGAGAATGTGCGTTCTGGTCGCTGTTTACGGATCGGCTTACGGCGAATCCTGCCTGACCCTGGCACGTTGGGCCGACGAATGCGCGCCGATGTGTGGGATCTGTTGCAGGGTGCTGAGCTCGTCGCGGGCTTGGTGGAGTTCGAGGGAGAGTTCGCCAATGATCTTGGCCAGCGTCTTGGTGGTCTCGCGTTCGGCCGCGAGCTGCGCTTTGAGGCTGGCGTTTTCGTCCTTGAGCGCACGGTTGTCGTCGGCGACCCGTGCGATCGAGGCTGGGGTGGCGTGCTGGGCTTTGACGCGCGCCCGGAAGTCGTCGACGAGGTCCTTGTGGTCGGCGTAGACGACGTCGCGGCGCAGGCCGGATTCGGTGATCAGTTCGCTGCTGGTGAGCTTCCCGCTGGTCGACCGCAGCGGGGTGCCGGCGAGGAGTCGCCGGATGGCGGCGGCCAGTTCGCGGCGTTCGGCGTCCCGGTCGCGTCTCTTGCGGGTCATGAGATATCGCCTTGCCCGGATGGTGCCTGGTGTTGGGCAAGCACGGCTCGGACCTGGCCGGCTTGGGCGCGGGCACGGTCACGCATCGGAGCCGGTGTGAGTACGTCGGCGGCGGCATGATCGAGGATGTCTAGTCGTTCGCGCAGCTGGGTGATGTCGCGGTCGGTGTAGGCCAGGTTCGCGCATCCCGATTGGCATTCGGCCTCGAGGGGAGCGTCGTGCGCGGGAAGCCCCTGGGTCAGCCGGGTGGTGCGGCATGCGGCGGTTTCGGGCCGGTATACGCAGGTCATCCCCTCGCCGTGGTGGATGCTGGTGTCTGCGTGCCCGAGGAGGCGTTCGACGTTGCGGACGCGGTTGACGATTCGTCCGGCGAATCGGTGGGTGCGTTCGATCCGGTCCCGGTATTCGGTGGCAGCGGGGCCGCTGACGTGTTCCCCGTCTTGCAGCAGCGCATGGTCTCGTTCGTTGTGTTCGATGATGGCCTCCAATCGTTCGATGGCGAGATCGTCGAGCCATCCGGTGTCGGCCTTCCCGCTGTAGCTGAGCGTGACGGTGGTCGAGACGTGCCCGTATTGGAGAGCGGCGGCGATCAGCCCGCGGGGCCGGCGCACGATGAAGTAGGCCAGGGTGCGGCGGAAACGTGTCGGGTAGATACGCCCGGCCGGATCCGCAGGGACGAGCGGCCGCCCGTCGGCACGGTGGAAGGTGGCGTTCAGCCAGGCGATCAGGTTGCTCAGGTCGCGGGTGATCTCACCGGGGCGGCGGGCGTGGTGTTCGGCGGGCCTGAGCTGGTGTGGCTTGAGGAGGCTGGCCGGGAACACGAACGGCGAGTCGGACAGTTGCTCCAGCAGCGCCATGGCCTGGTGGACGGGGCGCACGACGACCCAGGAGCGGCCCCAGGGGTCGTCCCCGACCGTCGGGCGTGGGGCTCGCGCGGTTCCCTTGCCGTAGCGGCCGACCACCAGCAGCTGGCCGGTCGCCTCGTCCTGGCTGGCGCAGCCGCGGCGCAGATTGAGAACCTCTCCGGGGCGCATGCCCGACAGGTAGCTGACGACGACGAAGCAGGCGGCGGACAGGTGGGAGACCAGCCCGGGGAGCTCCCGTGTGGTGATGGGACGCTCGCGCCACGGGCGGCCATCAATTGTGCCGGTGATGGTGCCCATGGGCGAGCCGTCGGCGATCGGTAGGCCACTGTCGACGACGATGGGACGAAGGCTGGGATGTACTTGGTGGTGGGGTAGGCGCAGTAGCACGGCGATCCGGCTCCAGTTGATCCGTGCCTGCTCGTGCGGGTTGCGGGCCGGGTGCCCGGGCAGGGCGTGGCCCTGCGCGGCCGCGGCGGCCACGAACGCCTCGAGCCGCTGCCGTGAGGACAGCCCTTCGAGGGGTCGTTGGCTGGGGTGGGCGCCGGTCTCAAGCTGGCCAAGCTCGGCGCGCGCTGCCACGATGTCGGGGCCGATCGTTTCGACCATGCGCAGGCTCCAGTCCAGCAGGGCCTCCATGGTGGCCGGGGCGACGCGCGGGGTCGTGTTCTCCGCTCCCCACGCTCGGCCTGGGGCCGAGGCCAGCCGTGCCGTGCTCACACCGTCCCAAGGGTTGGTGGTGGCCAGCCGGCACTGCGGTGGAAGACAGGCCCGGTAGACCCAGATGGTGCGCACCGCGGCGAGCAGATCGGCCTTGCGGCGGTTGCTGGCCTCCAGCCCGATCACGTGCCGGCGGTACTGCTGCAGGTGCTGGTCGGTGACCTCGCGCAGGCTGCGCAGGTGATGCAGGCTCATCCAGGACGCGAACACCCACAGGGTCCGCAGCCGGAAGGACAGGGTTCTGACGCTCATCGGGTCGCCGCGACTGGTCATGGTGACGCTGTTGGGGGTGGGGTGTTCCAGGAAGGCCAGGGTGATGGTCTTGAACTGTTCGACCAGCTCGGCCGGCCAGTGGTCCCAGCGGATCGCGTTGATCTTCGCGTGCGCGTCAGGGTGGGCCGGCGCGAGATGCCAGACCGTGTCTTCGAAGCGGGAGAGCTTCTCCGCCGGGGTGCCCGGGCGCACCGTTCGGGCGCGCAGGACACGCACGTTCGCGGCGACGGGGCCGGCGTCGTCGGTCAGCGCAGGTCCCATCGGCCCTCCAGGAGGTCGCTGATCTGTTGGCGGTGCCCGTCGGTGATGGCGGCTTTGGCATGGTCGATCTCGGCGGACTGGAAACCGGTGGTGATCTCGCGCAGCTGTTCCAGTCGGGGCGCGTACCGACGCGCCCACAGGGCCGGTGGCAGGTGCGGGCGCAGCTGCTGCAGCGCCTCGATCGCGGCAAGCTGGATCGGCAGCTGGTGGGGTAGCGCGCGAGCATTGGTGCAGTCCAGGCAGGACAGGAACGAGGCCGAACACGCCACCCCGGCAGGGTCGTACGGGCCGTCGAGGTGATCTCGGCAGGACGCCAGCACGGTGTCCCGGGTGCCATCCAGCAGCCCGGCCAGCTGTTCGACGCTCATGTTGGCCTGCTCGGCGGCGGCCTGCGGGTCGCGGCCGGCCAGACGCACGAACGCCTGGGTGAATACCGGGACGCGGCAGTGGTCGCGGGCCTTTCTGACCTCGGCCCGTAGGGCCTCGGCGACCACGATGCGGCTCTCCTCTTGCACCCCGGGGTTGGGCATCAGGTAGGTATCGCGCATGGTTGCCGCGGTGTGCGCGACGGGGCGGCGGCGCCGTTCGATCGCGGTCAGCCGCAGCCGCCGCACCGAGACCACCGGTTTCTCGCCGGGGACCGCGTGGGTGGCGGTGGGGAAGCCGTGCGCGGCGGCCCACCGTTGCACGTGCTGGCCGGCCAGGGTGGTGATCCACGGGCTGGTCGCCGTGCCGGTGGTTTTGGCGATCCGGCCGGCGAACAGACCCTGGCTGCTGCTCAGGCGGCGGGCGGTGCCGCCCAGGTCGAGCAGGAGCTGGTACACCCGCAGCGGTGACCGGAAGAGCCGGTGCTCCCGGTCGGTGTCGTCGAGAATGTCCTCCAACGCGATAACCATGTGCTGCCGGTTCGGTCCCCGGCGCGGCTTGCACGACTCGACCAACGCCAGGCCCTGGTCGGTCAGTCCCCCATCGGGGCGAAAGTGCGCCGCGGGCCAGGCGGCGACGGTGCCGAAGTTCTGACCGGTCAGGGTGACCAGCAGCACCGCGAATGCGGCCAGCTCATCGGGGGATAGGCACAACACTCCGGCGACCTTGACCAGGCCGCCGCACCTGCGTACCTCCGACGAGGCATCTCCGCTGGGTTTTCGTGGCAGTTCGCCGGTGCGCTCGAAGCCGTCCAACAGCCGAGCGAGCCTGGCCCGGTCGGTGCCCGCCTCCAGGTCCCCGGCCCGGTACCGGGCCAGCAGTCGCCGCCCGTCGTGGATCCGGTCGCGGGCCACCCGCACGTCGTGTCGCGCGGCGGTCAGGATCGTTTGCCACTCGGTGTCGGTGTACACCCGACCGATGCTGTCGTCATGGTCGCTGCGGTGTGCGCCGCGGATGCGGATCGCCGATAGTCCCGCCCGAGCCTGAGGAGTGAGTTGGTCCTCCTCGCGCAGCAGCCATTGCAGCGATTCGATGTAGGTGGCCGCGGTCCGGACCCTCAGGTGCTCGTAGCGGCGGCGAAAGGCGACGAAGTGCTCGGCGACGATGTCCGCCGGGTGCTCCACGTCGATCGGATGCTCCGCGAGAGTTCCCGCGAACTGTCGCGCGGCGTATGCCAACGATCGCGCAGTGGCCAACCGCTTGACCGTCGAGCGGGTACTGGCCTGGCGGGCGAGGCATTCGGCCAACCACCGGCGGATCGGATCGGCGACCGGTAGCCCGGCGAGGTCGAACATCGTGCGGCGCCCACCGGTCTCCTCGATGAACAGCACGCTCTGACCACCCGGCCCCAGACGCGGCAGCGGCGCCCACCCTGCCGATGGCTGGGTGGCGCGCTGTCCGCCTCGCGCCACACGGCTCACCGGATCGCTGCCTGCCCGCTGAGGGGCGAGGTGACTGGCTGCACGGTCCGCCCGCCTTCGTGTGCGAGGGTGCGCAACAGCGCATCGACTCCGGCGGTTTCCTCCTCGTCCAACAGCGCCATCAGGTAGTCGATCTCCAGGCCGGCGAACGGTTCGAGGTAGATGTCTCGCGTGGTCATCGGGTGGGCGTGGCCCATCAGTGCGGCCAGCTGGTACCAGATGTCACCCAGCTGGTCGCGCAGGTCACGCGTCTCCTCCTCGGACAGGCCCGTGACCCGGGTCCGCCAGACCGCCGAGAGGATCGAGTACCACTTGAGGCAGAACGAGTGCCGCAACATGTGCGGGCGAGCCCACAACGGGCACCCGTCCACACCCGCCCCGTCACCGACGGTCTTGGCCCACTCTCGGGCGATGCGACGATTGGCGTGGTCGAAGGTGTCTTCCCACCCGTAGGGCTTCTTCGGCAGCCCATTCGGGGCGAGCCACAGCCACAACGGCGCCAGCCCGTTCGGGGTGCGTCGGAACAAACGGCGTCGCTCGTCCGGGCCGAGCACGTCCAGCGAGACCGACACCGGCCCGCCCGGGTCCTCGATCAGCAGCCGCCGACTGTGCGCGCGGTAGCCGGTCACGACCCGGACGCCGGGCAACTGCTGGTAGCGGCCGGCCCGCTGAGCCCGTCGGACGACCTCAGCCCGGGAGCCCTCCACCGGGTCGGTGTAGGCGGCTACCGCGTGCAGCACGCTCCGCGGGATCCGATACGTCCGGCCGGCCTTGCCGCCCTTGAGGCACGCCGCCGCCACGTGCGCCGGCGCGAACCGGGCCGCGCCCGGTGTGGGGATCTCGACGTCGAGGACGCTGGCCCACTCCGCCAACCGCAGGCCCGTCCCGTACAGGCCATCGACGAACGCCGCATCCCGGTCCTCGTTGATGCCGCGCCAGCCGGGCTGGCGCAGCCCATCGAAGCCGTAGCCGCACAACCCGATGTTGCGCCACTGCTCGAATGCCGACCGCAGCATCCACTTTACTTGCCGACGCGCCGACCCCGCGGGCCGCAACGGGTCCCGGCCCATTGACAGGCGACCCAGCGCATCCCCTGGTTGACGGATGCTGCGCCGCAAGCCCGCCCCGGCGGTCGCGACCGGGTTGGCCACCCCGTACCGCTCCCCGGCCCACAGGTAGAAGCTGTTCAACGCCGCCCGGTCGGTGTCGAAGCTCGTCGGCTGCACCCGGCCGGTGTTGTCCAGCGCGGTCAACCGCCACTCCTTGAACGCCTCCATGTCACCCGCCGTCGCCTTCACCCAACTGCGGTCGACCACCCGCAGGTACTCCAGCCACACCACCAGCGCGTACGCGTACCGGCGCCACGTCGCCGGACGGGCCTCGGTCATGCGCCCGGTGCGGAAGAACAAGTTGACGCGCGGGTCCGGCCGCCCACCCGGGCCGATCAGCACCGGCGTCCCCTGCCGGGCACCATTGGCCACCGCTCGGGCATGCACGTCCCCGAAATCCGACACATCGACCACAGGCACGGGTTCGGTGAAGTCATAGAAGTTCACCGTCCACCTCTCCAAACCAGCAGACAACGATCCCCTCCAAGCAGGCCCTAACCGACAACTCCGCAAAGCCTAGAGAAGCATCGACGCCCCCGAAGTCGCCCACCCGCCGACGCCGGCCGAGTGCTACGCCGACCAGACAACAGACCTGCTCGAGGAGCTCGCGCCGGTCGGCAGCACCGTCCAGCTTGCCACCGACAGCGGCCAGCCCAACCGCGACCGGTACGACCGGCTGCTGCGCTACGTCGACCACGCCGGCGTCGACGTAGCCCACGAGCTCCTGGCCCGGGGCGCCGCACGCCGCTACGAGGCCTCCCCAGAGCTCGCCCGCGAGAAGTCGTATTCCGCGGCCGCCAACGATGCCCAGTACGCCGACAGCGGCCTGTGGGGCACCTGCTGAGGGACGGCCGCGCATGAACGAGCAGCTGACAACGGCCGGGGAAGACGTTGGCCCGGTCGTGCTACAACCGCGGCGTCGACGAGCGCGTCCTCGGCTGCGGTGAGCAGCTGCTCAAAGCAGCGGTCGACCAGGCACTCGGCTGACCGGCGCCGACGCACCCCGAGCACCCGCTGTGGCACAGACCGCCACGCTGCTGCGCCAGCGGCGCGACTGGGACCGCGACCACCAGGTCACTCCCTCGCCGCCCGCCCCGTGTCTGCCCTGCGCCGTGGCGGGCGAGGGGTGCCCCACCCACGCCGGCCGGCGCTGTCGTGCCTGCGGTGGCCAACTGCACCGCATCATCGTCGACGAGGGCTACGACACCCATCCGTGCTGCGACCGCCCCGGGCACGACCGGTTCCCACGCCGTCCTCGAGCGCACGGCACAGATGCTCGCCGCCACATTGCTGGCCAAGCCGGCCTGAGCACTGCCAGGCCCCCGCGTTCAACCCAGTTCGGCCGCGGTGATCGCCCGGGACCTCGGTCCGCACATAGGTGACCAGGAGGACCGGCGCAGCCGGTGCCGGTCCACGGGATTCATGGGAGTTCACATGAGTGAAACCGCTCGCGATGAAGCCGCGCTCGAGGAAGCGGCGCGACGGCGCGCCGAGGAGATCAGGGCCAGCGAGGAAGCAGCCGCCCAGGCCGCTGCCGCTGACACCGGCCCCTCCCCCGACGCCGAGATCGCACAGGTCCACCGGTCCGGCCGCCAGCACGACCACACCGCCGCCTACCAGCGGCCCCAGCTCGGCCGCCGCCGCGGCCCGCGCCGATAGGAGGCCGCGATGGCTACCGCAGCCGCGCCGACAACCGGATCCTCGACCGTCCGCTGGGTCGACTGCTCACACAAGCTGGGGTCGCTGCCCTGCATGAACCACAAGCCGCACGAGGGCGACGGCCGCGGCTGCGTGCACCACTCCACGTCCGGCTTCCAGGACGACGAGTAACCCGCCGCCGGCCGCCGCACCGCCAGAGAACAGCCTCAGCCGTGCACCAGGTGAAGCCGCGGCCGCTGAGGCTGCTCGACGGCCGTTTCCAGGCGCTGCATCCGCTCGAGCGTCATCGGGTGCCCGTAGCGCCGCAGCAGCCCCGCCAGTGCGGGACCGAGGCCGAGCGAGAGCACGAACTGGTCGGCCTGGGCCTCCGTGTGGAGCTCGATCCGCCGGCCGGCCGCCGGCACCAGGTAGGTCAGCGCGATGACCGCGCCCCCGAGCAGACCGGCCCAGGCCCGGTCCTCGACGACCGACTGCACCACGCAGATCACCCCCACGACGCCGCGCAGCGTCCAGGCCAGCCGCATGAACGGAAGCCAGGCGAATGCACGGCCGACGCCGCGGAACGTCGCCACCATCAGCCGCCACGGCGTCGTCGCCGCGAGCACGGCAAGCTCCAGACGCGGCTGGAACGCCTGGCGCCGGCCGACCGCATGAGCCAGCGCGGCGGCCGCCTCCGCGCCAGTCACACCGCCGCGGTACGTCGCCTCGACCAGCCCAGGGCTGACCACCACGGTGCGCCGGCCGATCGCCACCGCCACCGGGGTGCTCGGTCGCAGCGCCCGGCGCACGAACAGCGCGCCGACGTCGACACCGCGGCCGCCCAGCTCGGCCAGCACCGGCGCCATCACCCGGACCTCGGCCTCCGTCGCCGGCCGCGACCTGGTCAACGCCGCGACCGCAGGCTCCTGCAGCTGCCCCAGCGCCAGCGCGACCAGCACGCCGCACGCAGCCATGAACGCCACCAGGCCCAGCGCCGGCGGGAGCAGGGCGCACACCACCACAGTGAGGACGAAGCTCACCAGCAGTGCCGGCGCCAGCGTCACGGCTCTCAGAACGGTCATCGGGAACCTCATCTCGACCCTCCTCCATCTTGCAGCACTAGTGCGGATCTCTTGACTTTGCTCGCGGTGATCGTCCGGCAACCGCCGAACGACATAGGCGAACGAGACCAGTTTGTGCCCAGGTGCCGACAGCACCCCGAGTTATCCACAGCCACGCTGCTCGGCGCAGCGGGCGCGGCCGGGACGTGGGTTCATGGGCCAGACCGACCTCCGACCGAAAGGAACACCCGTGGACACCCTCAACGCTGACGCCACCTGGGACCGCCTCGGCTCGATCGCCCAGCTGCTGCACCAGGCCGCTGCCCAGGTGTGGAGCGACGCCGACGAGGCCGCCCCCGACTCCCCGCTCCACGACCTCGGGCTGGGTGTCTACCTCGCGCACTCCCAGGCCAGCGCCCTGCTGCCCGACGACTACGAGCTACCCGACGTCGACCCGCTCCCCGACCTCGAGGAACGAACGCCCCTGCAGCTGCTCACCGAGGCCGAGGAGCTGACCCGCCCGCTACCGCTGCACCAGCCGGACATGGTCCACGGCTCGCAGCTGGTCGTCGACCTGTGCGACCTCATCCGGGAAGCCCGCGGCCTTGGCTACTGACCTGCGCCTGGCGTACGCCGACATCGACGAGGAGCTCTTCGACGTCGACCAGATCCCGATGACCTCGCGCGACGTACGCACCGTCGGCGAGATGCTCTGCGACGTCGACTACCTGGCTCGCCAGCTGCTCATGGACGTCGACGGCGATGACGCCGGCACGCTCCTGCGGAGCTGGCCGACGATAGTCGCGGCCGCGGAGGACCTGTGGGCCTCGCTACCGGGTCGCCGACCTGGCGTCGACGAGCGCGATCGGCCCATCACCAGACTGTCGGCGCAGGCCTCGACCATCGCGTCCAGCCTGTCCGGCCGGAAGTCCTGGCCAGGTCAGGGCCCGACCAACCCCCGCGTCGACCAGATGACCCAGACTCTCCTCAACGCCGCGGCTCTGGTGCGCCGCTACGGCGCCGAGGTCCCGCACGAGCAGACCGAGGCCCACCGCGACCTCGAGGCAGCCCGGACCAGAGTCATGCACGGTCTCTACCTGACCGCCCACGCCGTCATCGTCGCCCTGCACGAAAACGGCCGCGACCGCGTCAACGACGCCCGCGGCTCGGGCCGCCGGGTCCAGCTGGCCCAGCACCACTCCCCCTACGCGATCGCACCCACCGGGGTCTGGGTAGACCGGATGTCTGCGTGCGAGAACACCGCACGCAGCTACCTGACCGACCGGTTCGCCCAGACACTCGCCGGCGAGGCGATCCGGCCCGTCGACGACCCCGGCCGCCTGGCACAGGCCCTGGCCAACTGGGACATCCAGTCCCACCGCGCGCTGGCCCGCGACCTTGAGCCGTCCAGCATCCTGCTCATCACCCGTACCCAGGGACTCGTCGCCGGCGCCAGCATGGTGCTCGTCGACGCGGCCGCCACCGCCGGCATCCTCGAGCCCTCGGACCGCCTGGTCCCCGCGATCGCCGAAGCAGGGCGCGCCTGGAGCAACCTAGCCGGCCGCTGGGGCGACCTCGCTCCCCCGGGCGCCCGCCTCGAGGAGCCCTTGGCGCGCGCAGCCGCGGAGGTCCGCGCCGCGTACCGCCAGATCACCCACAACACCACCACGCTCGCGACACCGGAAGTCATCGCCACCCGGCCAGGACTCCCCCAAGCCACCCTTGCGACCCTCCGTGCGATCAGGGCCGGCGCCGAGCTCGCGCACGTTGTCGCCGAGAAAGGCAACACGGCAGGTCTCACCGGGCCTGCACGGGCACTCTCGATCCGCGCCCACAACGACATCGAAGCCGGCTTGGTCGTTAATCCGCCGGAAGGCGACGTCGTCTGGGTCAGTCCGGCCGACATCCTCGCCCGCCGCAACGTACCGATACCGCGACCAGTGCGGGAGTCCCTGCGTACAGCGAGTGCAACGACGGTATCCGCCAGTGCAACGGCTGCAGCAACTGCTGACCTGACCATCGCCAACGGCGCCGACCGATCGCTCGATGTCGCGGCAACTTCCCCGGCCCTGAACCCGCTGCCCACGCGTCGACGGTCGCTGCTCGAGCCGGCTTTTACACCCCTACAACGGTTCGGCGGTGCCCAATCACGATGAGGAACCTATGTCCAAGACCACCCTTGCCACGGCTACCAACTCCACGCGGAGGCGCCGGGCGATCCGACCAGCGGCATCGCACAACCGCTGCGCATGGGTCACTTCGGACCCGTTCCTCCTGCGTTGATCGCTGCGGGCGCCTTCCTTCCCCTAGGTGACCGTAAGCAGTCACCGGCGAGACAACGGAGTGGATGCACGATGGCACGACCGACAGCAGCACAGAAACAAGCACGTGAAGCGGCAGAACGCGCTCGCAAAGCCCGCGATACAAGCGCCGACCGACAGGTAGAAACCCCGGCGTTGTCGATGGTGACGGCGGGCTACGACCCGCTCCTGACCATCGAAGAGGTCTCAGAGTGGCTCGGGATTCCCAGAGGCACGCTCTACCAGTGGCGCACCCGCAAGCAGGGCCCTCGGGCCATCAAAGTCGGCGGAGCTCTTCGCTACCGACGCACCGAGGTGGAGACCTACCTGGACCAACACACAGATCCCCGCACTGCCTAGCACGCATACCCTCTAGCGAACGACCGCACAACGCGCCATCCGGAAGGCCCGCATGATCGGCAAGTACCCGTTCGGGATCGACCAGCCCGCATCGAGTGAGGCCGGCTGATGCCGCGCCCGCCGATGCCGCCAGGCACCTGGGGCACGATCGGCGTCTCCAAGACCGCCGCCGGCACCCATGAGGCCTCCGCTAACTATGTGTACTTCAGTGGCCGAGTGGCACGCGTCCGCGCCCGCGCTGACAGCGCCCAGGCTGCTCGCACCGCTCTGATCCGGAAGCTCCAAGAGCTCAACGGCGCCGAGGCCAGCGAGAACGAACTCACTCCGCTGACCACGGTGGCTGAACTCGCAGTCTTCTGGCTGCGAGAGAAAGAGGCGCAGCAGGTGGCTACGAACTCCCTCAAGGCATACCGCAGCACGGTGAACAACCAGATCGTGCCCGTGATCGGAGAGCGACGGCTGCGCGATTGCCGGACGAGCACCCTTGACCGCGTCGTCAAAGATCGAGCCGCCCTTGGCTTCAGCCCCACCATGCTCCGCAAGGTCCTCCACGGAATGTTCGCCGTGGCCGTCCGTCACGACGTCATGGCCTCGAACCCGGTGCGGGACGTCGCGCGTATATCGAAACCGCGACGCGAGATCGAGTACCTCGACATGGACCAGATCCAGGACGTCCGCAGCCTCGTCGCAGAGTCGACCAGCAGCAAGCGACCGGGCCCACGGCCGACCACCGATCTCATGGACGCTGTCGACCTCATCCTGGGTACCGGCTGTCGCATCGGCGAGATCGGCGCGCTTATCTACTCCGAGATCGATCTGGCAGCCACACATCCCACACTTACCGTGTCCGGAACCATCATCACCGAGACCGGTGTGGGCACCTTCCGGCAACCGTGGACTAAGTCCAGCGCCGGCTACCGCACCCTGTTCCTACCACCGTTCGCCGTCGGGATCCTGCTACGGCGCCAGGTCGAGAACCACGCCAACCCGCATGGCGCTGTGTTCCCGACCCGCCGCGGAACCTGGCGGCAGATCTCAAACTGGGAACGGATGTGGAACCAGGTGGTCGACGACACCGCCTACGACTGGGTCACCTTCCACACCTTCCGCAGGTCAGTGGCCACCCTCATTGACCGTGAAGTGGGAATAGACGCTGCCCAGGCCCAGCTCGGTCACGAAGACAGCGACATCACCCGCGACTTCTACGTTCACAAGGCCACGGTCGCGCCCGATCTGACCGTCCATCTCGAGAAGTTCCGGCCCTCTACCTGACGGTCGCCCCACGAAGTCCCCCGCACGGGAGCGCTCGATACCCGGCGTGCACTCTGCCCCGCGCAGAGCGTTCTCGAGGTCTTGGCCGCGAGCGTTACTGGCCTGTTTCTGGACAGTTTCGTCATCAGATTCAAATCTCAGAGGGCCCCTGCCTGGACGTTTGCCCAGGTCAGAGGCCCTCTTCTGGCTCCCCCGGTTGGACTCGAACCAACAACCCTCCGATTAACAGTCGAATGCTCTGCCAATTGAGCTACAGGGGATCGCTTTGCAGCGCGGGCAAACCCTAGCAAGGCCCCCGCGCGGTGGGAAATCAGGGCAGGCCGACATCCCGTCGGGCCAGGTCGAGCGCCTCTGCTGCGGCCGCGCGGACGGCGGGGTCGTCGGGATCGACGCCCTCGTCGTACTCGTAGATCCACTGCACCCCGCCTGCCCCGGACGGCGCCCGGCGCGCGATCACGCGCAGGTTCTGGCGGCGCCCCAGGCTCACGTGGCGCTGCAGCACGATGCTCGCGGTGACGCGCTCGTTCACGAGCTCGAGGAGACGGCCGGGCTGCTCCAGGACCGCGGTGTGGACCGGACGCTCCTCGCCCCAGCTGCCCACCTCGGAGAGCCGGAAGGTCTCGGTGTCGCGGTCCCAGCCGGCGGCCTCGACCTGCTCCCACGGCACGCGCCGGGTGTCGCCGTCGACGACGACGTAGAACGCGTCGCGGGTGCCGGCCATGACGGTGCCCTCGGCCGTGGAGGCCGAGGCCAGCACCTTCTCCCCGGGCTCGACCGCGACCGCCGGCGACGGCGTACGCCCCCAGCCCTTCCTCGACAACGGCCTCATGACGAGGCTCCGGCCTGGCCGACGGCACCCTCGCGCAGCTTGCGTCGGTGCTGCTCGAGCATCACGAGCTCGCCGAACATGCGGTTGTAGTCGAGGGCCTGGTCGACGGGGTTGGTGCGCTGGAGGCGCGCCTTGACGTCGGCGATGCGGCGGGACGTGGTGAGCTCCTGGAGTCGGTAGACGTAGGCCACGGCGAACGTCGGGTTGGGGTCGGAGGTGCCGCGCACGGGCTCGACGCCGAGCTCGGTGATCGCGGCGCTGACGGCCGGCTCGGTCGCGGCGCCCCGCACCTTGTTGGACCAGCCCGGGTCGTCGGCGCCGGCCGCCGGTCCCCCGGCCGCTGTGACGGCCTCCCAGACGCCCTGGAAGGTCGGGTGGGTGAAGTCGGAGGCGGTGACGTGGGTCGTCGTGCGGCCGACCCCGGACGGGTGCTGGATGACGAGCTTGAGCAGCTCGCGCTCGATGAGGAACCGCGGGTCGGACAGGCTCGGCAGCGTGGGCCGGGGCGGCTGCGGCGCCTCGGCCGGCTCCGTGGCGCGGGAGGGTCGCCGCTCCTCGGTGCGCGCGGGCCGGCTGGCGGCACGGCGTACCTCCGTGCGGACCTCGTCGACGTCGACGCCGACCATGTGGGCGAGCTCGCGGGAGAAGGCCTCGACCTTCGTCCTGTCGCGGATGCTCGCCACCAGGCCGGCAGCGTCGCGCAGCGCGTCGACGCGACCGTCGGCGCGGTCGAGGTCGTGGCGGTTGAGGATGTTGTCGAGGGCGAAGCGGTAGAGCGGCTGCCGCTTGGCCACCAGCTCCCGGACGGCCTCGTCGCCCTCCTGGATCCGCAGGTCGCACGGGTCCATGCCCTCGGGGGCGACGGCGACATAGGTCTGGGACGCGAAGACCTGGTCGCTCTCCAGCACCTTCATCGCCGCCTTCTGCCCGGCCGAGTCGCCGTCGAAGGTGAAGATCACCTCGCCGCTGGTCTCGTTGTGGTCGCCGAGGAACCGGCGCAGCACCCGCGCGTGGTCGGTGCCGAACGCGGTACCGCACGACGCCACCGCGGTGCGTACGCCGGCGAGGTGGCAGGCCATCACGTCGGTGTAGCCCTCGACGACGACGGCCTGCTGGGCGTCCTTCATGGCCGAGCGAGCGAGGTCGATGCCGTAGAGGACCTGGCTCTTCTTGTAGATCGCGGTCTCGGAGGTGTTGAGGTACTTGGCCTCGATGCGGTCGTCGTCGAAGATCCGGCGCGCGCCGAAGCCGATGGTGTCGCCGTTGGCCTCCCGGATCGGCCACACCAGCCGCCCGCGGAAGCGGTCGTAGTGGGAGCGCCCGTGCGCGACGAGGCCCGCCGCGACGGACTCCTCGTCGGTGAAGCGGCGTCCCCGCAGGTGGCGGGTCAGCGCCTCGCCGTCGCGGGGCGCGAAGCCGACGCCGAACATCTCCGCCGCGGCCTGGTCGAAGCCGCGCTGGTGGAGGAACTGCCGGGCGACGACCGCGTCGGCGGACGCGAGCTGCTCGGCGTAGAACTCCTGGGCGACCTTGTGCGCCTCGATGAGCCTCCCTCGGGCGGGGCCGCGCGGCCGGACGGGCTCGTCGTCGCCGTCCTCGCGACGCAGCTGGACGCCGACCTTCTCGGCCAGGCGCTCGACGGTCTCGGTGAAGGTGAGGCCGTCGACCTTCATGAGGAAGGCGATGACGTCACCGCCCTCCCCGCAGCCGAAGCAGTGGAAGAACTGGCGGGCCGGGTTGACGTTGAACGACGGGGTCTTCTCGTCGTGGAAGGGGCACAGGCCCTTCAGCGACCCGCCGCCGGCGCGCTTGAGCGTGACGTACTGGGACACGACGTCGTCGATCCGCGCCTTCTCGCGCACCTCGGCGATGTCGTCGTCGCGAATCCGGCCTGCCACGCCGGGGAGTCTACGGGCGTGCGCCCACCGCCGACGCCGAGTCTCCACATGGGCGCGCAGGCGCCCGTCCCCGCGGACCGCCACCCCTTCGGGCGGGCGCGGGGTTGGTCACCGCGCCGAGGACTGCCATGGTCGGGACATGACTCAACAGCACGGAGCGCCGGAGAGTCAGACCCTCGGTGCCCTCGTCCACCAGCTCTCCCAGCAGATCCCCGACCTGGTCCGCTCCGAGATCCGTCTCGCGCAGGCCGAGGTCGCACAGAAGGGGAAGCGCGCAGGCATCGGGATCGGGATGTTCAGCGTCGCCGGGCTGCTGGCGTTCCTCGGTCTCGGCACGCTGGTCGCGACGGCCGTCCTGGGCCTGGCCAACGTCGTCGACGCCTGGCTCGCAGCGCTCATCGTCGCGCTGGTGCTGCTCGCCGGAGCGGCCGTGGCCGGGCTCGTAGGGAAGAACAAGGTCTCCGAGGCCACGCCCGCAGCGCCCGAGAAGGCGATCCAAGGCATCAAGGACGACATCGCGACCGTCAAGGGAGACCACCATGGCTGACACCCGCACCCCCGAGCAGATCGAGGCCGAGATCGAGCTCCAGCGCGCACGCCTCGCCGGCACCGTCGACGAGCTCGCCGCCAAGCTGGACGTGAAGTCCCAGGCACGCCAGAAGGTGGCGGACCTCAAGGACTCCGCCACCACCGACTCCGGCAGTCCGCGCCCCGAAGTGCTCGGCGCCGCGGGCTCGCTCGTGGCGATGGCCGTCGTGCTCCTGCTCTGGCGCCGTCGCCGCACCCACTGACCACTCGTTCCCGGGAAGGGAGAACCACCATGAAGAAGCTCATGCTGCTCATCGCCGGAGGTGTCGGCTACGTGCTCGGCGCCCGAGCCGGGCGGGAGAGGTACGACCAGATCAAGCGGACCGCAACGCGCGTCAAGGAAGACCCGCGGGTCCAGGAGAAGGCGACGCAGGCGGCCGACCTCGCCAAGGAGAAGGCACCCGGCGTCAAGGACGCCGTCGTCTCCGCAGCAGGTACGGCGGCGGGCGCCGCGTCGGGAGCCGCCAGCGCGGCTGCCGACAAGGTGACGCCGTCGGGCAACGGCGGTCACCGCTCGGACCTCGAGGACCAGCTGCACCCCGAGAGCACCGCGCGCCAGGACAACCCCTACCCGCAGGGCGACCTGCCGTAGCAGCAGGCCGGGCGGGTCTCGATACGCTCGCTGGCGCTCGCTACTCGACCAGCGATGACCGGCGTCAGCCGCTCAGTCCGGCGTGGCGCGCGATCGCGCTGGCGTCGGTGAGCGAGGCGACCTGGTCGATGACGACGCGGCGTCTCGCCGCGTCGTCATCGGCCTGCTGCCAGTCGTCGACGAATACCGGGTCGAGGGCGTCGACACCGCGCGCCCACATCCCCTCGACGAGCTCGGCCACCAGCTCTCGCTGGCGCTGCATGAGGCTCACCCGGTCGTCGGCCTGCATGACGTAGTGGGCGGCGATGCCCTTGAGCACCCCGATCTCGGCCTCCGTGCGGGACGGCACGACCAGGTCGGCGCGGTGGCGCACTGGCGGCGCGCCGTTCGAGGCGGCGAGGGTCGCCTCCTGAACGCTGCCGCAGAAGCGGCCGACGAGGTCGCTGGTGAGGTTCTTGATCGCGGCCAGGCTGCGCCTGCTGCCGTCGTACGGCGTCTGCGGCCAACTCGTGACGGACCGCAGGTCGGCGAGAGCCGCGTCGAGCGCGTCGTCGTCGAGGCCGGGGAGGTACCACGACCGGACGGTTTCCCAGAGGGCGTCGCGGTCGAGCCTGGTCAGGTCGAGGCGGCCCGCGACGATCCCGTCCTCCACGTCGTGCACCGAGTAGGCGACGTCGTCGGCGAGGTCCATGACCTGCGCCTCCAGGCAGCGCCGGCGACCCTCGATCCCGGTGCGCAGCCAGTCGAAGACGGGGCGGTCGTCGTCATAGACGCCGAACTTCACCACCACCCGCGGTGTCCCGTCGGCGTGGACCCCGTGGGGGCCGGTGGCCGCCTCGCGGGACCAGGGGTACTTCGTGCAGGCGTCGAGCGTGGCCCGGGTGAGGTTGAGGCCCACCGAGCGCCCGTCGGAGTCGAAGGTCTTGGACTCCAGGCGGGTCAGCAGCCGCAGCGTCTGGGCGTTGCCCTCGAAGCCCCCGCACCCAGCGCTCAACTCGGCCAGCACCCGCTCGCCGTTGTGGCCGAACGGCGGGTGGCCCATGTCGTGGGCCAGCGCCGCGGTCTCCGTGATGTCGGGGTGCGTGCCGAGGGCGCGGGCGAGGTCGCGCGCGACCTGGGCGACCTCGAGGCTGTGGGTGAGCCGGTTGCGGACGAAGTCGTCGGTCTGCGGACCGACCACCTGCGTCTTGGCCGCGAGCCGGCGCGAGGCCGCCGCGTGCACCACGCGAGCCCGGTCGCGCTCGAACGCCAGCCGCACCGGCGCGTCCACCCTCTTGGGGGGCTCGGCGACGATGCGCTCGCGCGCAGCGTCGTCGTACAGGTCCTCGATGCTCATCGACCGCCCACCCTAGCGAGCGCCCCGGATGCGGATGCGCACCGCTCCGGACCTCAGTACGTCGACACGTGCACGTGGTCGTAGTGGTTGGCCGTCGACGACCCGCGGTCGGCCATCGATCGCCAGCCCTCGGCCGAACGCTGTCCCGACCAGATGTTCTGTGCGTGGATCACGTAGTTGACGCCGAGCGCAGCAGCGTTGGCGCGCACGAATTCGGCTACCTCCCACCCGGTCGAGCCCCCGACCATGATGTCCACAGCACGGCCGAGCGGGTGATCGCCGCCACCACCACGGAGAGTGCCGTAGGTCGTGATCGAGGGCCAGTTGGCACAGACGGCCGCATGGACCTTCTGGATGTTGACACCAGCGCCGCCTGCTGAGGTGCCGTTGGAGCAGGAGCCGCCCAGAGTCGGACCGGTCGGTTGGGGCTCAGGCTTGCTCTCGGCGAGATAGGCGGCCGTGACCCAACGGGACTGACCGTCCAGGACGATCTGGGCCCGATCCAACTGGCGTCGGCCGGTGACCGAGACCTTCGTGAGCGGGTCGATCACGCCGAGCTTCTTGGCCTTCTCGCCCGGGCCGTCCCAGAGGTTGAGGGCCTCGGTGGTCCACAGGCCGTTGTCGACCTTCTTGGCCAGGCGGCGGGCCTGGCGGTCGACGCTGATGTCCTTGCGGGCAGCAGCCTCGGCCTTGGCCGCGGTGCGGATCTGCGAGCGCGACACGATCTCGTCGCGACCGCGCGGCGCCGCACCGCCGGAACCGGCGCCGGCGCCGAGGTCGGAGGCGGAGCTCGCGCTCGAGATCGACTGCGACGTCGTGGACGAGGCCAGGAGGTTGGTGTCGGGGGTCTCCGGCTCCGCACCCAGCACACCCATGGTCACGGCGGACATGGTCGCCACGACGGCGAGCGGTGCCGACACCAGGACGGAGCGGGAGAGGCGGGACGGGCGGGTGTTGCTAGCAGGGGTTTCCCGCTTGTGGCGATGATGAGCCACAGCGCTGATCCTTTGCGGTTGCTGACGGGGGACTGCGTCGATCCACGAGGTGTTGCGGGGGAAGACCTCGTGCCCACGCCGACGCGATCATCGAGTGAAGCACAGGATTTGGCGGCTGTCCCAATCTCCCACAGCAAATTTCGGCGTGTTCCGGCTCACGAGACACCGATCACGTGGTCCGGAGGTCCACGCGGCCGTGCGGATCACCCTCCGGTGGTCTCGTCCGCGTCCTCGCGCAGGTGCGCACCGCGACCGTCGGTGTCGTCGAGCCAGCCCTCGGGGAGCACGACCCTCTTGCGCGGCGCGCCCTGCCGTCCGCGCGGCGTGCCGAGCTCCCGCTCGGGGAACGGCGCGTCGCCGTCGAGTCCGTCCAGCAGCTCGTCGAGGGCGGCCAGCGAGTCGATCAGGGCCAGCTGGTGGCGCATCTCGCCACCGGCCGGGAACCCCTTGAGGTACCAGGTGACGTGCTTGCGGAACTCCTTGCAGCCGCGCTCCTCCCCCATGTGCTCCGACAACAGCTCGGCGTGCCGACGCATCATCGTGCGCACCTCGCCGAGGGTGGGCAGCGTCGCCACGTCCTCGCCGTGGAAGGCGGCGGCCAGGTCGCGGAACAGCCACGGCCGGCCGAGGCAGCCCCGTCCGACGACCACCCCGGCGGCGCCGGTCTGCTCGACCATGCGCAGCGCGTCGGCGGCCTCCCAGATGTCGCCGTTGCCGAGGACCGGGATGTCCACGTGGTCGACCAGGCGCGCGATGGCGTCCCAGTCGGCCTCACCGGAGTAGGCCTGCTGGACGGTGCGGCCGTGCAGTGCGATGGCGGCGACGCCCGTCTCCTGCGCGATGCGGCCCGCGTCGAGGTAGGTCAGGTGGTCGTCGTCGAGGCCCTTGCGGGTCTTCATCGTCACCGGGACGTCGTACGGCGCTGCGGCGGCGACCGCGGCCGTGAGGATCTCCCCGAGCAGGCCCCGCTTCCACGGCAGCGCTCCCCCGCCGCCCTTACGGGTCACCTTGGGCACCGGGCAGCCGAAGTTGAGGTCGACGTGCGCCACGCCGTGGTCGGCGCAGAGGATCTCGACGGCCTTGCCGATGTAGACCGGGTCGCTGCCGTAGAGCTGCACCGAGCGCACCGTCTCGAGCTCGTCGAACACGAGCATCTTCTGGGTGGTCTCGTCGCCCTCGACCAGACCGCGGCTGGTGATCATCTCGCTGACGTAGAGGCCGGCACCCTGCTCGGCGCAGAGGCGGCGGTAGGCGGCGTTGGTGATGCCGGCCATCGGGGCCAGCACGACCGGGGTCTCGACGCGCAGCGGACCCAGCGTCAAGGAGGTGGGCACGGCGCTCATGCCCCCATTGTCGAACCGGGCACGGCACGACCCCAAATCAGCCGCCGCGCCCCTGCTTGTCGTTCGCCTTCCTGCCCGACCGCTCCTCGACCTCGCCGGTCCACACGATCGGGTCGTAGCCCTCAGTGGGCTCGAAGACGAGGTCGCGGATGCGGCCCCGGTCCGGCACGAGGTAGACCAGGCACATCTGCTCCTCCGCGCCCGCGGCGAACGGCGTGGGGAGCGGTCCGCTCTGGCAGGCGGTGAAGTCGCCGCCGAGCGTCCAGGGGGCGCCGAGGGTGCCGCCGTCGTCGCGGAGGTAGAGCGGCACGGCCTGGCCTGCAAGATCGGACTCGCCAGTGTTGGCCATCCGCACGCGTACGAAGTAGGCACGCGAGCCGGCCATGGTGTCGTCACGCAGCCAGCCGTCGAAGACCGACGCCCGCGGCTCGACCACGGACTCCACGCTCAGCTCCAGCTCACCGGTGAGGTCGGCGGTGGGCTGCCACACCAGCGTCGCGGGCTCACCGAAGCCCAGCTGCGTGCCGGGCTCGGTCCCGGTGGCCTCGACCGCAGCGGAGGTCGCCGGAGGATCGGCGGCGTCCGGAGCGCTGCCGGACCCCGTGCACCCCGTCAGCGCGAGGGCGAGGAACGCGCCCGCGACCGGCACGGGGATCGGGGCACGCCACATGACGTCATCGTGGCACGACGTACGCCGCCCGGGTCGCCGGACGGCGTACGTCCCGACCGGCGGTCAGCAGCCGACGAACTTCTCCGCGAACCAGCGCGTGATGCCCTCGAGGCTGACCCGCTCCTGGGCCATCGTGTCGCGCTCGCGGATCGTGACGGCGTTGTCGTCGAGGGTCTCGAAGTCGACCGTGACGCAGTAGGGCGTGCCGATCTCGTCCTGGCGACGGTAGCGACGACCGATCGCGCCGGAGTCGTCGAAGTCGACGTTCCAGTTCTCGCGCAGCTCGGCCGCGAGCGCCTTGGCCTTGGGCGAGAGGTCGGCGTTGCGGCTCAGCGGCAGGACGGCGACCTTCACCGGCGCGAGGCGCGGGTCGAGCTTGAGCACGACGCGCTTGTCGACGCCGCCCTTGGTGTTGGGCGCCTCGTCCTCGGTGTAGGCGTCGATGAGGAACGCCATCAGCGAGCGGGTCAGGCCGGCGGCCGGCTCGATGACGTAGGGCAGGTAGCGGTCGTCGGCGGCCTGGTCGTAGTAGGACAGGTCCTTGCCGGAGAACTCGCTGTGCTGCTTGAGGTCGAAGTCGGTGCGGTTGGCGATGCCTTCGAGCTCCTCGAAGTCACGGCCCGAGAACCCGAAGCGGTACTCGATGTCGGTCGTGCCCTTGGAGTAGTGCGACAGCTTCTCCGTGGGGTGCTCGTAGTGGCGCAGGTTGTCGGGGTTGATGCCGAGGTCGACGTACCAGCGGGTGCGCTCCTCGATCCAGTAGCGGAACCACTCGTCGTCCTCGCCGGGCTTGACGAAGAACTCCATCTCCATCTGCTCGAACTCGCGGGTGCGGAAGATGAAGTTGCCGGGCGTGATCTCGTTGCGGAAGCTCTTGCCCATCTGGGCGATGCCGAAGGGCGGCTTCTGGCGGCTGCTCGTGACGACGTTGGCGAAGTTGAGGAAGATGCCCTGCGCGGTCTCGGGGCGCAGGTAGTGCAGGCCCGACTCGTCCTCGATGACGCCGAGGTAGGTCTTGAGCATCATGTTGAAGTTGCGCGGCTCGGTCCACGCGTTGCGGGTGCCGCAGTTGGGGCACGCGACCGACTCGTTGATGTCGACGTCGTCGGGGTCGTCGATGCCCTTCTTGGCCGCGTGGTCCTCCTGGAGGTGGTCCTCGCGGAAGCGCTTGTGGCACGACTGGCACTCGACCAGCGGGTCGCTGAAGGTGCTCAGGTGGCCCGAGGCCTCCCAGGTGCGCGTCGGGAGGATGACGCTGGAGTCGAGGCCCACGACGTCGTCGCGACGGGTGACCATGAACTTCCACCACTGCCGCTTGATGTTCTCCTTGAGCTCCACGCCCAGCGGGCCGTAGTCCCACGCGGAGCGGGTGCCGCCGTAGATCTCACCGCACGGGTAGACGAAACCCCGGCGCTTGGCGAGGGAGACGACGTTGTCCAGGGCGGTGGGGGCGGGCTTGGCCACGGTGGTGTTCCTTCGGGTCGCGCCGGCTGGCTGCCGGCTCGTGGGGGCGAGCGCTCACCCTATCGACCGCGGCTGCGCCTCGTTGAGGTCGGTCCCCTCCTCGACGACCTCGTAGGCGCTGGGCTCGTCGAGGGCGTGCACCATCAGCGGCTGGACGTGCATCTTGCCCTCGAAGGACCCGAGCGCACGGCGGTAGGAGCCGACGTTCTCCCACCGCGTGGTGAGCACCCAGAGCGCGGGGTCGTCCACGTTGCGGCCGACCTCTCCCCCGACGTAGCCGGGCTTGGCCGCGAGGATTCCGAGGGCGTGCAGCAGGCCGCGGCGCAGCTCGTCCTCCGCAGCGGCGTCGGGGCGGGGCGTACGGAGGCGGGTGACGACGAGCACGGGGTCAGCGTACGACCACGCGCAGTTTGACAATGGTTCTCAACATTGCTGAGAATCGTTCTCATGTCGCTCTCCACCCGCCTCGTCCCCCTCGCCAGCATCGTCACCGCCTCCGTCCTCCTTGCCGGATGCGGGTCGACGAACGCCGACGCGTCTGGAAGTGGTCGCCAGGCCGTGGCGGCGTTCTACCCGCTGGCCTGGGTGACGGAGCGGGTGGCGGGCGATGACTGGGAGGTCACCAACCTGACCCAGCCCGGCGGCGAGCCCCACGACCTCGAGCTCGGCATCTCCCAGACGGCCGACCTCGACGAGGCCGACGTGGTCGTCTTCCAGCACGAGTTCCAGCCCGCGGTCGACGAGGCCGTCGAGAACGTCTCGGACGCCGTGCTCGTCGACGCCGAGGAGGCTGTCGAGCTCCGCTCGATCGAGGAGCAGCACGAGGGCCACGAGGACGAGCGCTCCGACGACGAGCACTCCGAGGACGAGCACTCCAAGGACGACGGCCACGACCACGGCGACACCGACCCGCACTTCTGGCAGGACCCCCTCCTGATGGCCGACATGGCCGACGCCGTCGCGGAGGGCCTCGCCGAGGTCGACGCCGACGGCGCGGCAACGTACCGGGCCAACGCCGAGGAGCTGCGCGCGGAGCTCGAGGACCTCGACGCCGAGTTCACCGAGGGCCTCGCTGCGTGCGAGCGCGACACGGTCGTCGTCAGCCACGAGGCGTTCGGCTACCTCGAGCGCTACGGCATGCACTTCGAGGGGATCGCCGGCCTCACCCCCGACGCGGAGCCGACCCCCGCCGTCCTGGCCGAGCTGGAGGAGCTCATCGCCAGCGAGGGCATCACCACCGTGTTCTCCGAGCGGCTCGCCTCGCCCGCCATGGCCGAGAGCCTGGCCTCCGACACCGGCGTCGAGACCGCCGTACTGGACCCGATCGAGGGACCGGGCGATGACGACGGCGCCACCGACTACGTTGCTCTCATGCAGCAGAACCTCGCGGCGCTCCAGCAAGCCAACGGATGCTGAACCCCGCCGGCACCGCGGTCGTCGAGGCCCGTGACGTCACGGTCGCCCTCGGTGGCCGTCCGGTGCTCCGCGGCAACGACCTCGTGGTCCGGCACGGGGAGTTCGTCGCGCTGATGGGCGCCAACGGGTCGGGCAAGAGCACGCTGGTGCGCGCCCTCACCGGGCTGCGGCCCCTCACCCAGGGCTCCGTCCTCCTCTTCGGCACGCCCTTGCCCGACTTCAGGGAGCGCCACCGCATCGGCTTCGTCCCGCAGCGCGGCACCGCGGCGGGCGGCGTGCCGTCCAGCGTGCGCGAGGTGGTGGCCTCCGGCCGGCTCACCCGGCGCCCGCTGCTGCGCCCGGCAGGGAAGGCCGACCGGGCCGCCATCGACGACGCCCTCGAGGTCGTGGGGCTCACCGGCATGGCCAGTGAGGGCGTCAGCACGCTCTCCGGCGGTCAGCAGCAACGTGTCCTCATCGCGCGCGCACTGGCAGGCGAGCCCGAGCTGTTCTTCCTCGACGAGCCGACGGCCGGCGTCGACCTGCCCAACCAGCTCGCGCTCGCCGACGCGTTGCGGACCCTGTCCGAGCGGGGCGCCACCATCGTCCTCGTCGCCCACGAGCTCGGTCCGCTCGAGCCGCTCGTTGACCGGGCGGTGGTGATGCGTGACGGCCGGATCGCCTACGACGGCCCGCCGCTCGCCCACGAGGACGTCCACGGCCACCACCACCCGATCGCGGGCTCGCACGACCACGTGCCGCACGTCGGTTCCCCGTTCGACACGATGTCGCTCGACCCGAGGGAGGACCGCCGATGAGCCCCGCCGAGCTCCTCGACCTGTTGGGTCGCCCCTTCATGCAGCGCGCGCTCCTCGCCGCCCTGCTCACCGGCCTGGCCGCACCCGCGATCGGCACCTTCATCGTGCAGCGCCGCCTCGCCCTGCTGGGCGACGGCATCGGCCACGTCGCCGTGACCGGCGTGGCCCTCGGGCTGCTCACCGGGACGTCCCCCACGTGGACCGCGGTCGTCGTCGCCATCCTCGGCGCCGTCCTGATCGAGGTCATCAGGGAGAAGGGCCACACCAACGGCGATGTCGCTCTCGCCCTGCTGTTCTACGGCGGGCTGGCGGGCGGGGTCCTCATCACCGGACTCGCCGGCGACGGCGCCGCGGGCCTGCAGGTCTACCTCTTCGGGTCCGTGACGAGCATCAGCTCGACCGAGGTCTGGTACACCGCTGGGCTGGCGCTCGTGGTCCTGACCCTCACGCTCGGCCTCCTCCCCCAGCTGTTCGCGGTCGCCTCGGACCCCGAGTTCGCGAAGGTGGCGGGACTTCGGGTCCGCGCCTACAACCTCCTCGTCGCCGTCCTCGCCGCCGTCAGCGTGACCGTCGCCATGCGGACCGTGGGCCTGCTGCTCGTCTCGGCGCTGATGGTGGTGCCGGTCGCCACGTCCCAGCAGCTCGCGCGGTCCTTCCGCTCGACACTGCTGTGGGCCATGGTCCTCGGCGGGGTCGCCGCGGTCGGCGGGCTGGTCGTCGCTGCATGGCTGTCCGCCAGGGCCACCGTGGCCCCGGGCCCCTCCATCGTGCTCCTCGCGCTGGCGATGTTCGCCGCGACCTGGCCGGTCGGCGTCTGGCTGCGCCGTCGTCGCCGCCTCGCCGAGCCCTTCCCCGCGCTGGGCACCGGGACGTCCGGTCCGCACGAGGTGGACGAGCACCCGCACCAGCACGGCGACGACTGTGGCCACCCGGCGGTCCCGCACGACGACCACCTCGACTACGTCCACGACGGTCACCGGCACGCCCCGCACGGAGAGCACTATGACGAGCACTGACCCCCACGGCGGTGGCACCCAGACGCAGCAGCGCCGTCCCACCCGCCAGCGGCGCGCGGTCGCCGCCGCCCTGGCGGGCTTCGACGACTTCCGCAGCGCCCAGGAGATCCACGACCTGATCTCGCGCCAGGGCGACTCCGTGGGCCTGGCCACCGTCTACCGCACGCTGTCGTCGCTCGCCGAGGCCGGCGAGGTCGACATGCTGCGCAACGAGGACGGCGAGGCCATCTGGCGCAGCTGCTCCGACACGCACCACCACCACCTCGTGTGCCGCACGTGCGGCGCCACGGTCGAGGTGGAGGGACCGGCCGTCGAGCGCTGGACCAACGCCATCGCTGCCGAGCACGGCTACGCCGACCTCAGCCACACCCTGGAGATCTTCGGGACCTGCCCGACCTGCCGCTGAGGCTGACGGCTGGTCCCGCCGGGCGGTGCGAGGTCAGGCGTTGGGAAGCGCGCCGCCGTAGCGACGGTCGCGGCGGGCGTACGTCTCCACTGCGGCCCAGAGGTGCCGGCGGTCGACGTCGGGCCACAGCACGTCGGTGAAGACCATCTCGCTGTAGGCCGCCTGCCACAGCATGAAGTTGGACAGCCGCTGCTCCCCCGACGTGCGCCAGACGAGGTCGGCGTCGGGGAGCTCGGGGACGTAGAGGTGACGGGCGAAGGTGCGCTCGTCGATCTTGTCGGGGTTGATCCGGCCGGCAGCGACCTCGCGCCCGATGGCGCGCGCGGCGTCGGCGAGCTCGGCACGGCCGCCGTAGTTGACGCACATGGTCAGGGTCAGGACGTCGTTGTCCTTCGTCATCTCCTCCGCGACCTGGAGCTCCTTGATCACCGACCTCCACAGACGAGGGGCGCGCCCGGCCCACCGCACGCGTACGCCGAGCTCGTGCATCTCGTCGCGGCGGCGCCGGATCACGTCGCGGTTGAAGCCCATGAGGAAGCGGACCTCGTCGGGCGATCGCGACCAGTTCTCGGTGGAGAAGGCATAGGCCGAGATGGCCTTGACGCCGATCTCGATCGCGCCCTCCACGACGTCGAAGAGCGAGGACTCGCCCTCCTCGTGGCCCTTCGTGCGGGGCAGTCCGCGGTCCTTGGCCCAGCGGCCGTTGCCGTCCATCACGATGGCGACGTGCTCGGGGACGAGGTCGCGCGGGATCGACGGGGGCGTCGCGCCGCTGGGGTGCGGGGTGGGCTGGCGGACGGAGCGCTTCACGGGGCACAGCCTAGGTCTCGATACGCCCGCTCGTCCCTCGCGGGCTACTCGACCACCGAGGGGATGTGTCCTCGCGGGCTACTCGACCACCGAGGGGATGTGTCCTCGCGGGCTACTCGACCACCGAGGTTCAACGCTCGACGTACGCCATCGAGCGCAGGCCACGCTCGAGGTGCCAGGCGAGGTAGGCCGAGACGAGGTTGCTGGCCTCGCGCAGGTGGCGCGGGTCAGCGGCGTGGACGACCGGCCAGTCACCGACGAGCAGCGCACCCAGGACCAGCACCGTCTCGGCGGCGGGGGTGGCGGAGCCGGGCAGCTTGTCGGAGGTGCAGAGCACGCCACCGGCCGAGGGGTTGAAGAAGCGGTGCGGGCCCTCGACGCCGCACTGCACGCAGTGGTCGAAGGACGGCGCGTAGCCGGCAACCGACAGCGAGCGCAGGAGGTAGGAGTCGAGGACCTGCTTGGCCCCGTGCTGACCGGTCGCCATCACCCGCAGCCCGCCGACGAGGAGAAGGAACTGCTGGACGGCCGGCTCTCCCTCCTCGGTGACGAGACGGTCGGCGGTCTCGAGCATCACGGTGCCCGCGGTGTAGCGGTCGTAGTCCATGCCGAGGCGGGAGTTGAACGGGTCGAGCGTCTCGGCCTGGGTGATCACGTCGAGGCTGCGCCCCTCGGCGAGCTGCAGGTCGACGTGGGCGAACGGCTCCAGCCGCGAGCCCCAGCGCGACGTCGTACGCCGCACGCCCTTGGCGACGGCGCGCACCTTCCCGCGCTGACGCGTCAGCAGGGTGATGATGCGGTCGGCCTCGCCCAGCTTGTGGGTGCGGAGCACGACCGCCTCGTCGCGGTAGAGGGGCACGGGTCCATCCTCCCCCACGCACCCTGCCGGAGGCGGTTGGCGCTCAGCGTTTCCGCGCGCGGGTGCTCGTGGCCGGTGCGGCGGCGCGCCAGCAGTCGAGTGCGAAGTCGGCGGCCGCCGCGGTGAGCCGGTCGGGTCGGAAGCGCCACTCCAGGATCGAGGTGGCCCGCTCGAACCGGACGTTGGGCAGCTCGGCGGCGAGCATGTCGGCGTCGACGAACGGGTGGATCGGGTCGATCGGGTGGCCCACCAGGAAGACGGGTGCGTGGATCCGGCGGCGCTGGCTCGACGACGGCGCGAGGCGGCCGAAGATGACGCCGTGCAGGACCGAGGCGATCGAGTCGGCCCGGTGGTCGACGGTGTCGAGCCCGACGCCGGCCCAGAAGGGGACGATCCCGCGGGGAACCGACCGCGAGAGCTTCTGCAGCGTGTTGGCGGTGAAGGGAAGGTAGCGCGCCGCGAGCATGATCGGGACGAACGCCATGATCCCGGCCACGAGCGCGTGGTTGAGCACCGGCATCTCGACGACGAGGCCCTTGACCCGCTCCGGGGCGATGACTGCGACCTCGAGGGACACGTTCGCGCCCAGGGACGTGCCGCCGATGACGGCCTGCTCGGCGCCGAGGTGGTCGAGCAGCGCGACCACCTGCTCGCCGAACGACGTCATCGAGTAGACGAGCGGGTCGGCGGGCTGGTCGGAGCGGCCGTGGCCGAGGAGGTCGAGGGTGACCACGTGCAGGCCCTGCGCGGCCATCGCCCGCGCCAGCGGCTGCTGCATGCGACGGGGCATGAGCAGGCCGTGGAGCAGGACCACCCACTCGTCGCCGGAGCCGTACTCGGTGTACTCCAGCCGGTCGCGCCCGCCGTCGGACTCGACGAAGAACTGTCCGATCCGCTCGCTCACCAACATGGGCTCAATGTAGTCGCGATGGAGCGCGCCGCCGTGGAACGCTCCGACCATGGTCTCGATCATCAACGCCGGCCCCGACGACTGGCGAGCGGTCCGCGACGTCCGGCTCCGGGCGCTCACGGACAGTCCGGACGCCTTCGGGGTGACCCTGCGGGAGGCGCGAGCTCAGGCCGACGAGGTCTGGCGCGAACGCCTGGAGGGGTCGAACCCGACGCTGCTCGCGCTCGACGAGGACGCCCCCGTCGGCATGGGTGGCGGGTTCCTCCCGCCCGAGAGCGACGTCGCCTGGATCTGGGGGATGTGGATCGCCCCGGACCGTCGCGGCACTGGTCTCGGGCGCCGGATCGTCGACGAGCTGGTCCGCTGGGCGCAGGGCACCGGACGCGTCGTGCACCTCCACGTGGCCGAGGGCAACCACGGCGCCCGGGCGCTCTACGTCTCCAGCGGCTTCGTGTCGACAGGCCAGTGGGAGCCCCTGCGCGACGGGTCCCCGGTGCAGATCGAGAAGCTGGTGCTCAGGCGCGGTTGACGGCGCTGATCACGGCCTTGAGCGAAGCGGTGACGATGTTGGCGTCGAGGCCGACGCCCCAGAGCAGCTTCTCGCCCACGGCGCACTCGACGTACGCCGCCGCGATGGCGTCGCCGCCGGCGGACAGCGCGTGCTCGGCGTAGTCGAGGACCCGGACGTCGTGGCCGAGCCCGGAGATGGCGTCGACGAAGGCCGCGATCGGGCCGTTGCCCTCGCCGGAGAGCTCCTGGCGCTCACCGTCGACGAACACCCCGACCGTGAGCTGGTCCTTCTCGCCCGCGGCGCTGGAGGTGTGCACGGAGTCGAGCTCGAGCGGGGCGGTGCGGTCGAGGTACTCGGCACGGAAGACCGACCAGATCTCCTCGGGGGTGATCTCCCCGCCCTCGGTGTCGGTGCGCAGCTGCACGACCCGGCTGAACTCGATCTGCGCGCGGCGCGGCAGGTCGAGCTTGTGCTCGGACTTCAGCACGTAGGCCACGCCGCCCTTGCCGGACTGGCTGTTGACCCGGATGACCGCCTCGTAGGTGCGGCCGACGTCCTTGGGGTCGATGGGCAGGTAGGGCGCCTCCCACGGCAGCTCCCCGACGGGTACGCCGAGGGCCGCGGCCTTCTTGTCCAGGTCCTCCAGGCCCTTCTTGATCGCGTCCTGGTGCGAGCCGGAGAAGGCTGTGTAGACGAGGTCGCCGGCATAGGGGTGACGCGGGTGGACCGGCAGGTTGGTGCAGTACTCGACGGTGCGGCGGACCTCGTCGATGTCGCCGAGGTCGACCTGCGGGTCGATGCCCTGGCTGAAGAGGTTCATCCCGAGCGTGACCAGGTCGACGTTGCCGGTGCGCTCGCCGTGGCCGAACAGGCAGCCCTCGACGCGGTCGGCGCCGGCCATCAGGCCCAGCTCGGTGGCCGCGACCGCGGTGCCGCGGTCGTTGTGCGGGTGGAGGCTGATCGCTGAGTGCTCGCGGCGGGTCAGACCCCGGCCGAAGTACTCGATCTGGTCGGCGTAGGTGTTGGGCGTCGACATCTCGACCGTGGCGGGCAGGTTGAGGATGATCTCGCGCCCGGCCTCGGGCTGCCACACGTCGGAGACCGCCTCGCACACGCTGAGCGCGAAGTCGGTGTCGGACTGGGTGAAGATCTCCGGGCTGTACTGGTAGCCGAAGTCCTGGCTGCCGACGATCGAGCCGAGCCGCTCCTCGGCGTACTTCATGACCATCTCGGTGCCGCGGACGGCGATGTTGCGGCACTCGTCGGGGGTGACGTTGAAGACCACGCGCTGGAAGAGCGGCGCGGTGGCGTTGTAGAGGTGGACGGTGGCCCTCGGGGCACCGACGAGGGAGTCCACGGTGCGCTCGATGAGGTCCTCTCGGGCCTGGGTCAGCACCGAGATCTGCACGTCGTCGGGGATCCGGTCCTCGATGATGAGCTTGCGCACGAAGTCGAAGTCGGTCTGGCTCGCGCTCGGGAAGCCGACCTCGATCTCCTTGTAGCCCATCTTCACCAGCAGCTCGAACATCGTGAGCTTGCGGGCCGGGGTCATCGGGTCGATCAGCGCCTGGTTGCCGTCCCGCAGGTCGGTGGAGAGCCAGCGCGGCGCCTTCTCGACCTTCTTCGTCGGCCAGGTGCGGTCGGGCACGTCGACGGGAACGAACGGCGTGTAGCGGCCGAACGGCATCGGGCTCGTGCCCTGCTGGTTGGCGGTGTTGCTCAGGTTGGTCATGGTGTCCTCGTTGTCGGTCGGTCCAGGGCGACCGGCGCGCGCCGCACTCCGCAACGAGGGGGCCGGTTCAGGCCTCGCTGCGGCAACCAAGGAGGAGGGTGCGCATCATGACGGGACCAGCGTACGCCGCTGCCCGCGGGCGCACAGCCGCGCGTCCGACCTGCGGACCGGGACGTCAGGCGCGACCGCGAGCGGCGTACGCCACCGCCGTGAGGTCGAAGGGCCCGGGGCCGAGCCGGCGACGCAGGACCTCCTCGAGCCGGGCCCGACCGTCCGGCCCGAGCGCGGCGACGACGTCGCCGGCGGGACCGACGCCGTGCAGGTAGGGCTCCCACCACTCCTCGAAGCTCGGGTGGGTCACCGTCACCGGGACCTCGACCGCCTCGACCCCACGCAGCCCGGCACCCTCCAGGATCGCGACGAGGCCGTCACGGGAGCCGCCGGGGAACTCGCGCTCCCCCGAGTGCGCGGGCTGGAGCTCCGCGACCGCCTCCCACAGCGGCCACATCGGGGCGCGCGACCCGGCAAGATCCCAGACCGTCGCGCCGACCCAGCCGCCGGGGCGGGTCACCCGGGTCATCTCGGCGACGCCGCCGACGGGGTCGGCCATGAAGTGCACCACCAAGCAGGCCGCGGCGACGTCGAAGGAGTCGTCGTCGTGGGGCAGCGACTCCGCCTCGCCCCGGCGGACGTCGACCCCGGGGAGCCGGTCGCGGCAGGCCTCCACGAAGGACGCCGACGGGTCGACCGCCGCCACCTGTGCAGCGCCGAGCAGGTCCACGAGGACGGTCGTCAGCGCTCCCGGCCCACAGCCGACGTCGATGGCCCGCTGGCCGGGCGCCACCTCCAACCAGTCGGCGAGGTCGGCCGCGAGCGGTCGGGAGTAGCGACCCATGAACCGGTCGTAGGCGTCACCTGTCACCTCGAAGGTCACGGCACACGACGCTACTCGCCCTCGTAGGCTCTGGCCATGCCTCGACTGCTGGTGGTCCACCACTCCCCGACCCCGTCGGTCACCGCGCTGACCGAGGCAGTCGTGGCGGGTGCGTCGGACGACGCCATCGAGGGCGTCGAGGTGGTCGTGCGGACAGCGCTGGAAGCCGGCGCGGACGACGTGCTCGCCGCCGACGGCTACGTGCTCGGCACCCCGGCGAACTTCGGCTACATGAGCGGGGCGCTCAAGCACTTCTTCGACACGATCTTCCTCCAGGCCGGCGGGGCGCTGGCCGAGGACGGCGGGGCCGCCGGCGCCGAGGGGGGCCGCCGCCCCTACGGCCTCTTCGTCCACGGCCGCTACGACACGACGGGCGCGGTGCGCTCGGTCCAGTCGATCGTGGGGGCACTCCCCTGGCGCCAGGCGGCGCCGGTGCTGGAGGTGCTGGGTGAGGTGGGCGAGGCGGACCGGGAGTCGGCGTACGAGCTGGGCGGGACGCTCGCGGCCCTGGTGATGCGATGAGGCGCCTCCTCGCCGCGGCCACCGCCGTCCTGGCGCTGTCCGGGTGCACCTCCTCCGCCCCCGCGGACGAGCCCGTCCCCTCGTCGACCCCGTCACCGACGGCGCCGTCGACGCCGGAGCCTCCCCCCGATCCCGGCCCGACGCCCGAGGTGGGCGAGTGCCACTCCCTCACGTTCCGGCAGGCCGTCGCGGTGGTCGGTCGCACCGCCCCCGTGGCGTGCGGGCGCCGGCACACCGCCCAGACCTACTTCGTCGGCCGGCTGCGGCTGACCACCCCGGCGGGTCGCACCCGGAGCGTGGACTCCGAGGCTGCCCAGCGCCAGGCGCGTACGACGTGCACGGCGCGTCTGCCTCGGCACCTCGGGGTGGCACCGCGCGACCTGCGCCGCACGATGGTCAGGGCGGTGTGGTTCACCCCGAGCCCGGCCCGCGCCGAGGCCGGCGCCGACTGGTTCCGCTGCGACGTCGTGGCAGTCGCGGGACCGCGCGAGCTGCTGCCGCTGCCGCGCCGGACGAAGGGCTGGGGTGAGGCCCCGGTGCTGGAGATGTGCGGCACCGCTGCCCCCGGCACGCAGGCGTTCCGACGGGTGTCGTGCGGCGCGCGGCACACGTGGCGGGCGACGTCGACGGTCGACCTGACCGGACGCCGGTTGCCACGACCGGCGGCGGTCGCGGCGCGCATGGACCCGACGTGCCGCGCGGACGCCCGCGCAGCAGCGACGGACCCGCTCGACTTCACCTGGTCGCAGGAGGCCCCCACCCGCGAGCAGTGGGACGCCGGCCAGCGCTACGGCATCTGCTGGGTGCCTGCCTGAGCCGTCAGCCGCACGTGCTGCGCACCTGGCCGTCGGATCGGCTCACCGAGGGCCAGCACCGCCGCACGTGCGCCGACCTGGGCGGGACCGTCGTCAGAAGCCGAGCTTGCGCAGCTGGCGCGGGTCGCGCTGCCAGTCCTTGGCGATCTTGACCTGGAGGTCGAGGTAGACCGGGGTGCCGAGCAGCGCCTCGATCTGCTTGCGCGCGGCGGTGCCGACCGAGCGCAGCCGCGAGCCCTTGTGGCCGATCATGATGCCCTTCTGGGAATCACGCTCGACGTAGAGGTTGGCCACGATGTCGAGCAGCGGCTTGTCGTCAGGGCGCCCCTCGCGCAGGCCCATCTCCTCGACCACCACGGCGATCGAGTGCGGGAGCTCGTCGCGCACGCCCTCCAGCGCGGCCTCGCGGATGAGGTCGGCGGCCAGCGCCTCCTCGGGGGCATCGGTGAGGTCGCCGTCGGGGTAGAGCGGCGGGCCCTCGGGCAGCAGGCCGACCAGCAGGTCGGCGAGCAGCTGGACCTGGTCGCCCGAGACCGCCGACACCGGCACGATCTCGGCCCACTCCGTCGAGGTCTCGGCCCCGAGCGCGGCGATGTCGAGCAGGTGCTGGCCGAGCTGCTCGGGGGTCACCAGGTCGGTCTTGGTGGCCACCGCGATGCGGACGGTGCGCCGCACCTTGGCCAGCTCGGTGACCAGGAACCGGTCCCCCGGGCCGATCTTCTCGTTGGCCGGGAAGCAGCACGCCACCACGTCGACCTCGGCCCACGTCGTGCGGACCAGGTCGTTGAGCCGCTCGCCCAGCAGGGTGCGCGGGCGGTGGAGGCCGGGGGTGTCGACGAGGATCAGCTGGGCGTCGTCGCGGTGCACGATCCCGCGCACCACGTTGCGCGTGGTCTGGGGCTTGGAGGACGTGATGACGATTTTCTGCCCGACCAGCGCGTTGGTCAGCGTCGACTTGCCGGCGTTGGGCCGGCCGACGAAGGAGGCGAAGCCGCTGCGATAGCCCTCGGGCGCGGAGTAGAACGCACTGGCGGGCGCGACCCCGGAGAGGTCGAAGTCCTCGTCGAGCTCGTCGTCCTCGTCGTCCTCGTCGAGGTCGTCGTCGAGGTCGTCCGTCTCGTCGCCCGGCTCGCCGACGGTCTCCTCCACCACGTCCTGGTCGGTGTGGTCCTGCTCGTCAGCCATCGCTCGCCTCTCGCGCTGCGTCGTACTCGGCCCAGATCTGCTCGTCACTCTTCCCTGCCGCCTTGCCCGCGCGCCAGAGCGGACCCGGATCGACCGCCCGCGGCTGCCGTCCGGCCGTCGCGCGCCAGTAGCCCATGACGTCGTAGTGGCTGGTCGGCAGGCCGACCTCGCGCATCAGGTGCTTGCGGATCGCGCGCATCTGCGCGGACTCCCCCGCCATCCAGAAGTAGCCCTCGCCGGCCGGCCACTCGATGCCCTCCACGACCTCGGCCAGCGCGCTCTGCCCGTGGGACGGCGGGCTCAGCCAAGTGACGTCGGGGCCCTCGGGGAGGTAGCCCGCGAGGTCGTCCGGCACCTCGGCGATGACGTACGTCGTCAGGTCGGGGCGCGTCTCCACGATGCGGGCCATCGCCGGCATCGCGGTGAGGTCGCCGACCAGCATCAGCCACGTGGCGCCTGCCGGGGGCGCGAAGGACGACTTGGCCTCGGTGATCGTCACGGTGTCGCCCACACAGTCGCGCATCGCCCACTCGGTGACGAGGCCGACGTCGTGGACCACCACGTCGAGGGTCAGCTCACCGCCGGTGAAGTCGCGGACGGTGTAGTAGCGGCTCTGGAACTGGCCGGGCACCACGAGCCCGACCCACTCGTCGGGCACGCCGGTGCTGGTGAACCCGTCGAGGCCGTCGAGGACCAGCCGGACCAGGTGGTCCGACAGCGGTTCGCGGCGACGTACGGTCGCCTGGAACTGGGCTGCGCGGGTGCTCACCCGAGGAGGTTATCGGCCTCCCCGCGGCGCGGGCGCATCGCCCGAGCCGGTCTAGGTGGTCGTGCGGGTGTGGATCTTCCCGGCGGGGTCACCGACGAGGACCGCCACACCCGCGCCGGCGAGATCGGTGACGGCACCGAGGTCGGGAACGACGTCCGCCCCTGTGTCGGTCAGCACGACCGCGGCCTCGAGACCGGCTGCCGCGGACGCCACGGCCATGGCCACGCAGGCCTCGAGCGCGGACAGGCCGAGGTGCTCCAGGCGCACGCTCGCGGCGGCGTACGTCCGGCCGTCGAGGTCGCGGACCGCGGCGCCCTCCTCGGCCCGGGCGCGGACCCGGGTGGCCCGGGCCAGCGTCACCAGCTTGGCGTCCTCGGGGCTGAGGTCGGCGGGCTCCGGCGCGTCGGTCATGGGCGACAGCCTAGTGAGCCGTCAGCGGCCCGAGCCCGCGGCATGCCCCGGTGCGTCGTCGTCCTCGGAGCCCTCCGCGGCGAGCACCGAGACGAGCACGGCATCGATCTTGTTGCGGCGACCGGTGGCCCGCTCGGCCTCCAGGCGCAGGCCGTGGCACTCCACGACCGAGCCGGGGATCGGGACCTTGCCGAGGTGCTTGGCCATCAGCCCGCCGACGCTGTCGACGTCGTCGTCCTCGACGGTGAAGCCGACCAGCTCGTCGAGGTCGTCGACGGGGTAGCGCGAGGAGACGCGGATGGTGCCGTCCTCGAGGTGGTCGACCTCGACCTCCTCGACGTCGTACTCGTCGGTGATCTCGCCCACGATCTCCTCGAGCACGTCCTCGATGGTCACCAGGCCGGCGGTGCCGCCGTACTCGTCGACGACGACGGCGATGTGCTGGCGGCGGGCCTGGAGCTCGGAGAGCAGCGAGTCGACCGGCTTGGAGTCCGGGACGTAGTGCACCGGTCGCATCACCTCGTCGACCCGCTGGGTGAACTCGACGTCGGGTGCCTCGAAGTCACGGCGGACCAGGTCCTTGAGGTAGGCCATGCCGACGATGTCGTCGAGGTTCTCGCCGATGACGGGGATGCGGGAGTAGCCGCTGCGCAGGAAGAGCGACAGCGTCTGGCGGATGTTCTTGTGGCGCTCGATGTAGACGACGTCGGGTCGCGGCACCATCACCTCGCGGGTGATGGTGTCGCCGAGCTCGAAGACCGAGTGGATCATCCGGCGCTCGCCGGACTCGATGACAGCCGACGCCTCGGCCAGGTCGACCAGCTCGCGCAGCTCGGTCTCGGTCGAGAACGGCCCCTCGCTGAACCCTCGGCCGGGGGTGATCGCGTTGCCGAGCATGATCAGCAGCGCCGGGATCGGGCCGAGGATCGTGGTGACCGCCGACAGCGGTCCCGACGACAGCAGCGCGACCTTGGCGTCGTGCTGGCGACCGATCGTGCGCGGGGCGACGCCGATGACGACGAAGGACACGACCAGCATCACGCCAATCGTGGTGAGGACACTCGGCAGCAGCGAGTCCTGGAAGGCGTCGCGCGCCCAGGTGGAGACCAGCACGATGGCGCTGATCTCGCACAGCAGCCGCAGCAGCAGCGCGGTGTTGAGGTAGCGCGCGGGGTCGTCGAGGATCATCACCAGTCGCGCGGAACCGGGCCGTCCGTCGGCCTTGAGCTCCTCGGCGCGGGCGCGCGAGAAGCCGCTGAGCGCGGCGTCGGCGGCGGAGAAGAGGCCGGCGAGCAGGACCAGGAGGGCAGCCGAGCCGAGCTGCCAGATGTCAGCGGTCATCTCAGGCGGGCTCGGGGGTGGAGCGCCACTGCTCCAGCAGCTCGCCCTGGAGGCCGAACATCACGGCGTGCTCCTCGGGCTCGGCGTGGTCGTAGCCCAGCAGGTGGAGGATGCCGTGGACGGTGAGCAGATCGATCTCGGCCTCGCGGCCGTGCCCGGCCTCCTCGCCCTGGCGCGCGGCGACGGACGGGGCCAGCACGAGGTCGCCGAGCACGCCCTCCTCGGGCTCCTCGTTGACCTTGCCGGGACGCAGCTCGTCCATCGGGAAGGCCAGCACGTCGGTCGGCCCGTCCTTCTCCATCCACTGGCCGTTGAGCTCGGCGATGGTGTCCTCGTCGACGGCCTTGATGCACAGCTCGGCCTGCGGGTGGACGCGCATCTGCTCCATGACGAAGCGCGCCAGCCGGGAGAGACGGCGTACGTCGAGCTCGAGTCCCGACTCGTTGAGGACCTCGATGCTCATCGCGGGCCCCGCTCGGCCGGGGCGGGTGCGGTGCGCGGGCGACGGGGCTGCTCGGGCGCCTGGTCCTGGGAGTCGAAGACCTCGTAGGCCTCGACGATGCGGCCCACCAGCCGGTGGCGTACGACGTCGGTGCCGGTGAGGCGGCAGAAGGAGATGTCGTCGACGCCCTCGAGGATGCCCTCCACGACGCGCAGGCCCGACTTGGTGCCCGAGGGCAGGTCGACCTGGCTGGTGTCTCCGGTGACCACGATCCGCGAGCCGAACCCGAGGCGCGTGAGGAACATCTTCATCTGCTCGGGCGTGGTGTTCTGCGCCTCGTCGAGGATGATGAAGGAGTCGTTGAGCGACCGGCCGCGCAGGAACGCCAGCGGTGCGACCTCGATGGTCCCGGCGGCCAGCAGCTTGGGGATGGTCTCGGGGTCGACCATGTCGTGCAGCGCGTCGTAGAGCGGACGCAGGTAGGGGTCGATCTTCTCGCTCAGCGTGCCGGGCAGGAAGCCGAGCCGCTCCCCCGCCTCGACGGCCGGGCGGCTCAGGATGATCCGGTTGACCTCCTTGGCCTGGAGCGCCTGCACCGCCTTGGCCATCGCGAGGTAGGTCTTGCCGGTGCCGGCCGGGCCGATGCCGAAGGTGATCGTCGAGTTGTCGATCGACTCGACGTAGCGCTTCTGGTTGAGCGTCTTGGGACGGATCGTGCGGCCACGGTTGGACAGGATGTTGAGGCTCAGCACATCGGCCGGGCGCTCCTGGGTCTCGGTGCGCAGCATCTGGATGATCCGCTCGACCGTCTCGCCGGTCACGCCCTGGCCGGTGCGCACGAGCGTGACGACCTCGTCGAGCAGCCGCTCGGCGGTCGCGACCTCGGCGGAGTCGCCGCTGAGGGTGATGCGGTTGCCGCGCACGTGGACGGTTGCGTCGAAGGCCCGCTCGATCAACCGGAGGTGCTCGTCGCCCGGACCCAGCACGGAGACCATGTCGATGCTGTTGGGGACGACGACCGTGTGGGTCGGCCGTTCCTGCTGGGAGTCGGTGTCGGGGCGGGTGGAGCGGCGCGTGTTGTCAGTCATGGATGCCCGGGTCGGGCGGCCTTCCGAGTCGGTGGCGGGGCCCTTCCATGCTAGCGAGCGTGCCGCGGACGGCCCACTCCATTCGGGGTGAGGGTCAGTGGGGCCGGTTCAGGGCCGGGTGACCTGCAGCATCCCGAGGCACATCTCGTCCGTGGTGCCCTCGCCCCACACGACGTAGCGGTCGGGCTGGCCCTCGAAGGCGGGGAGCTTGTCGCGCAGCCACTGGACGTGGGTGCAGGTCACCTTGACCTGCTCGAAGGGCTGCAACGTGATCGGCTCGATGGGCCGGCTGCCCTGGTCGTCGAAGTCCCACACCGGGATGTCGAGGACGGTCTGCGCCTGCGGCGTACCGGGTCGGACCTCGATCTTGATCGAGCGGCCCAGCAGGTGCATGTGGCCGGCGACCCCGTGGATGGTGACCGGCTCGCCCAGGGTGCGCAGGCACGACTGGGTCCGTCCTGCCCGCGGCTCGCCGCCGCAGAGGAAGTAGAGCAGGTCGGCGGTGCTGCCCTCGGCGGCACCGAAGCGCTCCTTCACGTCCGCGACTGCGGCGGTCCGGTCGCAGAGCTCGCCGTCGGAGTGCTCGGGGCGGCACGGCAGCTCGACCGGTGCGGGGAGCAGCATCGTGCTCAGCGCCTCGTACGGCCGCTTGCCGGGCGCGAGCCGCAGCTGGGCGGCACTGGTGTCGGGCTCCTGGCCGGCCAGCAGGTTGTAGTGGACCTGCATCACGACGCGGCTGCCCTTCGCGAGCCGGGTGCCGAAACCGGGCTTGACAACCGACTCGTCCCCGCCGGGCGCCCACGCGCCGATCCACGCGGCGTCGTCGACGTTCTGGAACCGGTCGAGGCCGGTGCCGCCGAAGCAGGTCCAGCCCTCGTCGTCCTCGGCGGCGTCCTTCGCCTCGGCCGCCGCGACCTGCTCCGGCGGGACCTTGAAGAGGATGACGTGGTGCACGACGTCGGGGTTGCCGGGCAGCACCTGGGTGCCGGTGAGCCAGGCGTCGCGCTCGAGCTCGGGGTCGAGCAGGAAGCAGCGGTAGTCGTCGGTGCCGGAGCCGTAGGGCGCCGACGGGGTGTAGCTGCCGGGCATCGCGATCGTCGTACGCGTCTCTCCCGCACGCAGCGGCTTCGACCGGGCCGGCTCCGCGTCGTGGCCGCCGCCGTGGCTGCCGATTGCCTGCTCGGCCTCGTCGGCCGCCGGGGCGGGCGCCTCGACGGGCTGGGTGGCGCTGCGCTGGGCGCCGGCGTCGGTCCCGGGGGCGGCACCGCCGCAGGCCGTCAGGGCGAGCAGCGCCGAGGTGAGGAGCGCCCCGAGGGCGGTGCGGGTGCGGGTCATGGGGGTCTCAGATCAGGGACTCGGTCATGCCCGGCGCCTGGCCGAGCACGTGAAAGTGGGTGTGGAACACCGTCTGCCCGGCACCCGCGCCGGTGTTGGCGACGAGGCGGTAGTCGTCGACCCCGGCAGCCCGGGCGACCTCGTCGGCCAGCGCCACGGCGTGGCCCACGCTCGCGGGGTCCGCGGCGGCCGAGGCAGCCGCGTTGTCGTGGTGGTCGAGCGGCAGCACGAGGGCGTGGAAGGGCGCCTGGGGGTTGAGGTCCTTGATCGCGATCGCGTGCTCGGTGCGACCGAGCACGTCGGCGGGGATGTCGCCCGCGACGATCTTGCAGAAGACGCAGTCGGGCGCGCTCGGGCTCATGACGCCAGCCTAGGGTCTGGGGTCGCGGCGTGTAACCGGAAGCGCGGGGCGCGCGTCCAACTACCGTGAGCGACATGACCTTCCCCACCACCCCGGCCCGACGCGTACGCCGCTGGGCGGGCGCAGCAGCGGTGCCGCTGGCCGCCGCGCTCGTGCTGACCGGCTGCACCGGCGACGGGCAGCGGCCCGTCTCCGACGAGACCAGCGAGCCGACCCGCACGGCCAGCCCCGAGCCCACGGAGGAGCCGACCACCGACCCGTCCTCGGAGCCGACGACGGATCCCACGACCTCCCCCGACGACGGCACGGTGGTCCCCCTCTACTTCGCCGGTGACGGGCCCGGCGGCACGGCCCTGTTCCGGGAGTTCCGGCGCGTGGAGGGCGACCCGCTGACCGAGGCCGCGCGCATCGTCGCCGGTGGTGGCGAGCCGGGCGACCCCGACTACCGCACCCTCTGGCCGCAGGTCGAGATCGCCTCGGTGCAGGCGACCGACGGCGTGCTGCTCGTGGAGGTCCCGTCCGACGGCTTCACCGAGCGCCCCGACGGGATGTCGAAGCGGGATGCGCGCCTCGCCCTCCAGCAGCTGGTCTACACGCTCCAGGGCGTCCAGCAGGAGCGAGTTCCTGTGCAGTTCCAGCGCGAGGGCGACGCTCCGCTCTTCGGGCTCCCCACGACGACGCCGTACGAGGCGGGCAACGCGCTGCGCACGCTCAACCTGGTCAACATCACCTCCCCCGCCGAGGGCGACACGGTCACCGGCGACACGCTGACGGTGACCGGCGTGGCGAACTCCTTCGAGGCCAGCGGACCGTGCCGCCTGCTGCAGGACGGGCAGGAGATCGCGCTCGAGGGCTACCAGTCGGAGGGCTGGATGGAGGAGCGGCTCTTCCCGTTCGAGGTCGACCTCCCGCTCGACGGCGTCACCGGCGAGGTCGTCGTGCAGTGCGAGACCGACGACCCGACCGGCGGCACGGAGGGCAACGGCCCGGCCATCGACACGAAGACGATCCGCATCGCTGGTTGAGGAGGTCGCGCAGCGACCGTCTCGAAACCTACGTCAACCGGATCACGCCGCGGCGCGTCCCACAGCGTGACGATCCAGACCACACGTCGAGGGAGGGTGCACGTGGCCGCTCCCCCTCGGCTCGAGGCGGCCGACGCCGACACCGCCGTCGAGCAGCTCTACGCCGCCCACTGGCGCCAGCTGGTGCGCCTCTCGGTGCTCCTGGTCCACGACCAGGGTGCTGCCGAGGACGTCGTGCAGGACGCGTTCGTCGCGATGCACGGCAGGTGGTCGCGGCTGCGCGACCCCGACAAGGCCCTGGCCTACCTGCGCCAGGCGGTGGTCAACCGCTCCCGGTCGACGCTGCGGCACCGCGTCGTGGTGGACCGGCACGCGCGCACGACCACGCTGGCCGACGTCACCGTCGAGGGCCCCTCGGTCGGCGGCGCGCGCCGCGACGCCGTACGGGATGCACTGCTCGAGCTCACCGAGCGGCAGCGTGAGGTGCTCGTGCTGCGGCACTACCTCGACTGGTCCGAGGCCCAGATCGCCGACGCGCTGGGCATCTCGCCCGGGGCCGTGAAGGCACACGCACATCGAGGCCGGGCAGCCCTGCGCGAGCTGCTCGGGGACTGGTGGGAGGACGGCTCATGAACGACCGCATCACGGACCTGCTGCACGAGGTCACCGACGACGTTGAGCCCGGCGACCGGCTCGACGCGATCCGCGCGGAGATCGGCGTACGCCGTCCCCGTCGTGGCTGGTGGGCCGCCGGCGGCGCCGGGCTGGTCGCGGCGTCGGTGGCGACGGCCATGGCGCTGAGCACCGGTGGTACGCCGCAGGTCAGCGTGCCGGACCCGGCGACGTCGACCGGTCCGAGCCAGCCGATCACCGAGCCGACGACACCGGACCCGCCGACGGCGACCGAGCCGGCGACCTCGACGATGGCGATCTACTACGTGGGTGACACCCCGGACGGGCCGCGGCTCTTCCGCGAGTTCCGACGGCTGGGCGGCGATCCCCTGGCGACCGCCGTCTCGGCCGCTGTGGGGCGCACAGGGGCGGCCGGACCACCCTTGGCACCTCTCGACCCCGACTACCGGGTGCCGTGGCCGCCGATGACGGATGCGACGGCGCGCGTGGTGCCCTTCGAGGACCGGATCGAGGTAGATCTCGGAGGGGACGTCGAGGGAAGTCTGCGCGATCGTGGCGCGCTGACGTCCGCCGAGGCGGGACTGGCAGTCGAGCAGCTCGTCCGGACGGCGCAGGGAGCTGTCGGCGAACGACTTCCCGTCAGGTTCCTGCTGTACGGAGAGATCACTGATCAGGTCCTCGGTGTCCCGACCTCGGAGGAGCTGGCGGTGGGGTCTGACCTGGCGACCCTGGCCCACGTCTCCCTGAGCGATCCGTCCGAGGGGCAGCAGGTCGACAACGACGAGCCGTTCACGGTGAAGGGCGTCGGCAACTCCTTCGAGGGCACCATCGTCACCCGCATCCAGCGCCTGTCAGGCGTCGTGGAGGTCGTGGCCGAACAGCCGGCGATCGCGGGGACCTACCAGGACCGCCTCTTCCCGTTCGGGGTGACGTTCGACCTCACGACCGTGCCGCCGGGTGACTACCTGGTGGTCTCGCGGACCGATGATCCGTCAAGCGAAGGCCGCGTGCATGTCGACGACCGGCGGATCACCATCGTCGACTGAGCCCCCGGCGCGCCGGACGACCAGAAGTCGAAGCCTCGACGCTGTCCACGCGGGGCGACCCGAGCCATACGTGAGTTGTGGTCGCCCGACGCGCCGGAGAGCCGGATCAGCCCCAGCGGCTGGTGCGGCTCAGCAGCGCCGCGACCGCGACGACACCGGCGGTCGAGGTGCGCAGCACCTCCGCGCCCAGGCGTACGGACACGGCTCCCGCGGCCGTGAGCGCCTCGAGCTCCTCGGGGGCGATCCCGCCCTCGGGGCCGACGACGACCACGATCCGCCCCGAGAGGGGTACGTCGACCGCGCTGAGCGCCGCGGTCGCGTCCTCGTGCAGCACCACCGCGAGGTCCGCCTCCGCGACGAGCGCGGCGAGGTCGGCGGTGGAGGCCAGCGGGGTGACCGTGGGGAGCCACGAGCGACGGGACTGCTTGGCAGCCTCGCGGGCGGTCGCCTGCCACTTCGCGTGCGACTTCGCGGCCCGCTCGCCCTTCCAGACCGCGACCGATCGCGACGCGGCCCACGGCACGACCCGGTCGACGCCGACCTCGGTGAGCACCTCGACCGCGAGCTCGCCGCGCTCGCCCTTGGGCAGCGCCTGCACCACGGTGACGGCCGGCTCGGGTCGCGGGACGACGTCGACGGACGCGACCGAGACGGCGAAGACCCGCTTGCCCGTGGAGGTGACGGCTCCGGTGACCGAGGTCCCCAGGCCGTCGGTCAGCACGACGTGCTCACCTTCGCGCAGGCGGCGTACGGCGACGGCGTGGTGGGCCTCGTCGCCGCTCACCTCGACGACGGAGCCGACCGACACGTCGGCCAGGGACTCGACGAGGTGGACCGGCAGCGACACCGGCTCAGCCCTGGAAGGCTTCGCGCAACCGGCCGAACATCGACTTGTGGGGCGCCTCGACCTGGCCGTCCGGCGTCTCCTCGCCGCGGATCGCCGCGAGCTCGCGCAGCAGCTCCTCCTGGCGGGGGTCGAGACGGGTCGGGGTGTCGACGGAGATGCTGACGACGAGGTCGCCGCGACCGCCCCGCAGGCTCGGCACGCCGAAGCCGCGGATGACCTGCTCACTGCCCGACTGCGTGCCGGGGCGGATCTCGAGGTCGTACGTCGTGACGGGCCTCGAGTCGGGGTCCGACTCCTCCGACTGCTCGAGGTCGGCCTCGAGCAGCGGCAGCGTGAGCTGCGTGCCGAGCGCGGCCGCCGTCATCGGCAGCGAGATCGTGGTGTGGAGGTCGTTGCCGTGGCGGGTGAAGGTCTTGTGGGGCTCGACGTGGATCTCGACGTAGAGGTCACCGGCGGGACCACCGCCGGGGCCGACCTCGCCCTGGCTGGTGAGCTGGACGCGGGTGCCGTGGTCGACGCCGGCGGGGATCTTCACCGTCAGCGTGCGACGCGAGCGGACCCGGCCGTCGCCGGAGCACTCGCGGCACGGGTCGGGGATGACCGACCCGAAGCCGCGGCACGCCGCGCAGGGACGCAGCGTGCGGATCTCGCCGAGGAAGGAGCGCTGCACGACCGCGACCTCGCCCTGGCCGTGGCAGGTCTCGCAGGTGACGGGCTTCGTGCCGGGTGCGGTGCCCTCGCCCTCGCAGGTCTCGCACTTCAGGGCCGTGTCGACCTTGAGGTCGCGGGTGACGCCGAAGGCGGCCTCGGCGAGCGTGACGTCGAGGCGGATCAGGGCGTCCTGGCCGCGACGGGCACGCGAGCGCGGGCCGCGCGACTGACCGCCGCCCGGGGCGCCGCCGCCGAAGAAGGCGTCCATGATGTCGGTGAAGCTGAAGCCCTGGCCGGCACCGCCGAAGCCCTGGCTGAAGGCGTCGCCGCCGCGGTCGTAGGCCTGCCGCTTGCCCGGGTCGCTCAGCACCTCGTAGGCGCGCGAGACGTCCTTGAACCGCTCCTGCGTCTCCGGGTCGGGGTTGACGTCGGGGTGCAGCTGGCGGGCCAGCCTGCGGTAGGCCTTCTTGATCTCGTCGGCGCTGGCGTCACGCGAGACGCCGAGGATCTCGTAGGGGTCCTGGGTCACTGGTTTCCTTCATCGAGGATCCGCGAGACGTAGCGCGCGACCGCGCGCACGGCTGCCATGGATCCGGGGTAGTCCATCCGGGTGGGTCCGACCACGCCGAGGGAGCCGAGGTGGAACTCCTGCGGTCCGTAGCCGGTGGCCACGACACTGGTCGCGGCGAGCTCTGAGTAGGGGCCTTCGTGCCCGATGCGCACGGTGAGGGCGTCGACGCCCGACTCCCCCAGCAGCTTGAGCAGCACGACGTGCTCCTCCAGTGCCTCGAGCAGGGGGCGCACGGCGGTGTCGAAGTCGCCGTAGCGGGCGAGGTTGGCGGTGCCGCTGACCGCGACCCGCTCGTCGCTGCGGTGGTCGGACATCGCCTCGACCAGCACGCCGACGACCGCACGCGCGGAGTCGACCTGCTCGGGGCGTACGGCGTCGGGCAGCTCGCCCAGCGCGGCGGCGGCCGCCGCGATCTGGACGCCCGCGGACGCCTGGTTGACCGCGACGCGCAGCTCGGCGAGGTCGGTGTCGACGACCGGCACGTCGAGCTCGACGAGGCGCTGCTCGACCCGGCCGGTGCTGAGGATGAGGATCACCATCAAGCGGGTCGGGGTCAGCGCGACGAGCTCGACGTGGCGCACGGTCGAGCGCGAGAGCGTGGGGTACTGGACGATGGCGACCTGGCGGGTCAGCTGGCTCAGGAGCCGCACCGACTTCTGCACCACGTCGTCGAGGTCGACCGCGCCGTCGAGCAGCGTCGAGATCGCGCGGCGCTCGGCCGTGCTCATCGGCTTGAGGGTGGCGAGCTTGTCGACGAAGAGCCGGTAGCCCTTGTCGGTGGGCACCCGGCCGGCACTGGTGTGCGGCTGGTGGATGTAGCCCTCGTCCTCCAGCGCGGCCATGTCGTTGCGCACCGTGGCCGGGGAGACACCCAGGCCGTGGCGCTCCACCAGGGCCTTGGAGCCCACCGGCTCCTCGGTGGCGACGTAGTCCTCCACGATGGCGCGCAGCACGTCGAGCTTGCGATCGTCGACCACGTGAGCCCTCCTCGCTGGCACTCGTCAATCCGGAGTGCCAACTCTACTAGCAGCCCGTAGTGTCGCCGACATGCCCGACGACACCCCGCGGTTCGAGGAAGTGGCGCCCCGCGTGTGGGTGGCGCACTACGACTGGATGCACGTCAACATCACGCTGGTCGGGGGCTCGGACGGGCTGCTGATGGTCGACACCCACGGCTCCGCGGCACAGGCGCGGGTCGTCGCCGACGACGTACGCCGCCTCGGTGCCGGGCCGCTCACCGCGCTCGTCAACACCCACGAGCACTGGGACCACCACTTCGGCAACGCGACCATGGTCGAGCAGTTCGGCGAGATGCCCGTCCACGCCACCGAGTGGGCCCGCGACCACGTCGAGGAGTCCGCGCACCGCACGTTCGAGGACTTCGAGCAGCGCGTCGACGACCCGCGGCGCGAGGAGGTCCTCGCCACCACGCTCCACCTGCCCGACCGCACCTTCTCCTCGGCCGTCCAGCTCGACCTCGGCGACCGCGCCGTCGAGCTGATCCACCCCGGCCGCGGGCACACGGCCGGTGACCTCGTGGTCCGGGTGCCCGACGCCGACGTCCTCCTCGGCGGCGACCTCGTCGAGGAGTCCGACCCGCCCTTCATCGGCGACGACTCCTGGCCGCTCGAGTGGCCCGCGACCCTCGACCTCGTCGTCGGCCTGCTGACCGACGCATCCGTCGTGGTGCCCGGCCACGGCAAGGTCGTCGACAAGGACTTCGTGCAGGACCAGCGCATCGAGCTCGGGATCATCGCCGAGACGATCCGCGACCTCGCCTCGCGTGGCGTGCCCGAGTCGCAGGCGCTGGACGTGGGCGAGTGGCCGTGGGAGCGCGAGCGGCTCGTCAGCGCCGTACGCCTCGGCTACGCGCACCTGCCTCGCGGGCAGAAGCGACTGCCCATGGCGTGATCATCCGCGTGAGGTTAGGGTTGCCTTACCTAATTCTCATGGAGCCGTGATGATCCCCGACGAAGCCGCCCGCCTCGCCCGCAGCGTCCTGTCGTGCCCCGAGACGATCACCGTGCGCGTCAGCGACGACCGTGACGCGGTCGCCGACGAGGTGTACGACGTGACCTGCGACGTGCACGGCTCCCCCGTCTTCAGCGCCTCGGAGACCTCGGCGCTCCTCGCCGCCGCCCGGACCGGGGCGGTCGCGGTGGTCGAGGTGACCAGCGGGCTCGACCCCCTCGCTGCCGACCACCGCCGCCTCGACCTCTTCCTCCAGGGGCGCCTGGCGCAGCGCGGGTCCGGTTGCCCGTGCTGCGGCGATCCCCGCGCGCTCGTCGCCCTCGACGTGTCGCGGGTGACCCTCTTCCGCGACGACCGTCCGGTGCCCGTCGAGGTCGACCGGTTCCGCGACCGCCGCCACGTGCTCAACCCCGGCTACCTCCAGCGTGCCGCCGAGCACGCCAACGAGGCCCACGAGCAGGAGCTGCGGGCCGCGACGGCCAGCACGTTCGGCGTACCGCTGGAGTCCCTCCTGGCCGCGAGCCTGCTGCGGGTCGACGCCTCCGGGGTCGTCGTGTCGTGGCTGGACACCGCAGGAGGACACACCGAGCGGCTCGACTTCCTGCGCACGGTCGCCTCGCCGCAGGAGCTCGGCGCCGCCCTGCGCTCGCACCTGCACGCCGGCATCTGCTGAGCAGCACACCCCGACGGGGCTGGTCACCCCGCTCCGCGGCCAGTAGGACTGATGACATGAGCGACCAGAGCCAGACCCCGACCGACCCCGCCGCCTCCACCGAGAGCCCCACTGCCGGCAGCGGCACCAGCCCGGCCGACTCCGACCACGAGGGCGGCACGGCCTCCCCCGACGACGCGACGCTGGGCGGCATCTCCGACGACCAGCTGCCTGAGGACCTCCAGCCGGGCGAGGACAACCCGCTCGCCGAGCCGCTGGACCCCGACGCGGAGGAGACCAAGAGCCGCGAGGAGCTCGAGATGGACGCCACCCAGGAGGACCTGGGCAACGACGACGGCGCCAGCCAGGCACCCACCCAGGAAGGCTGACCGCCGGGGGCTCAGCGGGTGAGCGCCAGCAGTGCGATGAACCCCGCGAAGCCTCCGACGAACACCGCCACGATGCCGACGGCGACCAGGAGCTCGGCCGACGGGAGGAGCCTGTTGACGCCGACCCGGTCGTCGTCGGCGTACTCCTCGTAGTGGTTGGACGAGTCGCTCCACAGCAGCCACGCAGCCGAGCGCTCGAGGCGGCTCATCTGCTCGGGCTCGGCGCCGCCGCGGTCCAGCTCCTCGGAGACGAACCCGCTCCGCCCGCCGAAGGATCGCGCGATGTCGCTCTGCTGCGTCAGCGCGAACGCCGGCGCATGCCCCCACCCCGCTCACTGTGTGGCGGCGAGCCACGCGATGAAGCCGCCGAAGCTGGCCAGGACCAGGACGACGATGCCCACCGAGATGCCCAGGTCGACGGCCAGCGAGAGCCGCACGGGGCGGAAGACGCCGTCCTCCTCGTAGTCGACACCGACCCACCGCCGGAGCCGTCGCCCGAGCGTCGACCGCTTCGTCGTGTCCGTCGTCGCGCGTGCTGCCACGGCGTGCCACCCCCGTTTTCCGCCCATGAGGCGCCTAACGTAACCCGGTGACCCAGGATCGATACGGAACCGACGTCCTCTCCGGCGACTGGCGTGCCCCGGCCAGGGGCCGCGCCGTGGAGACCCCGACCGAGCTCGGCATGGTCGTCGAGGAGGTCACCACCGACTGGTGCGGCGAGGTGGTCGCGGTCGACCGCGACATCGACACCCTGACGCTGGAGGACCGGCGCGGCAAGCGGCGTACGTTCCCGCTGGGCCCGGGCTTCCTGCTCGAGGGCAGGCCGGTGGTCCTCACCCGTCCCGTCCGCGGCGGTGCCCCCGCCGCCCCGACGCGGACGGCGTCCGGGTCCGTCGCGGTCCACGGCGCCAAGGCCCGGGTCGCACGCGCCAGCCGCATCTTCGTCGAGGGCCGCCACGACGCCGAGCTCGTCGAGAAGGTGTGGGGCGACGACCTGCGCATCGAGGGCGTCGTGGTCGAGTACCTCGGCGGCGTCGACGACCTCGCCGACCACCTGCGCGACTTCCGGCCCGGTCCGCAGCGACGGGTCGGCGTGCTCGTGGACCACCTCGTCCCGGGCTCGAAGGAGGCCCGGATCGCGCAGGGCATCGCGAAGTCGCCCGTCGGAAAGCACGTCCTCGTCGTCGGCCACCCGTTCATCGACGTCTGGCAGGCGGTCAAGCCCGACCGCCTCGGCATCCCGCGCTGGCCCGACGTGCCCCGGGGCATCGACTGGAAGACCGGCACGTGCCAGCAGCTCGGCTGGCCCCACCGCAACCAGGCCGACATCGCGCGGGCGTGGAAGCACATCCTGGGCCGCGTCACGTCGTACGCCGACCTCGAACCCGCGCTGCTCGGGCGGGTCGAGGAGCTCATCGACTTCACGACGCTTCCCTGAGCTTGCTCAGGGAAGATCACGTCGGGAGATCGAGTAGGGCTCGGCCAGACCCGAGCGCAGCGAGCGACTGGCGACCCGTATCGAGATCCGCGATGACTGAGGGGTCTCGATACGCCCGCTCGTCCCTCGCGGGCTACTCGACCAGCGATGCAAAGGTCCCTCGCGGGCTACTCGACCAGCGATGCAAAGGTCCCTCGCGGGCTACTCGACCAGCGAGAGGTGCCTCAGTCGACGAGGTCGCGGACCACCGCGTCGGCGAGGAGCCGGCCGCGGGGGGTGAGCACGAGCCGCTCGGTGGCGAGCTCGACGAGGCCGTCGGCGACGAGGCGGGCGACCTGGGCGCGTCCGGTGGCCTCGAGGGCCGTGACCGGCAGCCCGTCCACGAGGCGGATCTCGAGCAGCACCCGCTCGACGCGCTGGTCGCGGTAGCCGAGCACCTCACGCGCGAGCGCGGGTGAGACGCCGCGCGCCAGGCGGTCGGCGTACGCCGTGGGGTGCTTGACGTTCCACCAGCGGGTGCCGCCGACGTGGGAGTGCGCGCCGGGGCCGACGCCCCACCAGTGCCCGCCGGTCCAGTAGAGCATGTTGTGCCGGCAGCGGCGCTGGGGCGACGTGGCCCAGTTGGACACCTCGTACCACCCGAGCCCGGCGGCGGTGAAGCGCTCGTCGGCGAGCTGGTACTTGTCGGCGAGGTCGTCCTCGTCGGGCATCGGCAGCTCGCCGCGCTTGACCTGCCTGGCCAGCGCGGTGCCGTCCTCGACGATGAGCGAGTAGGCCGAGACGTGGTCCGGCTCGCACGCCAGGGCCGCCTCGACCGACGTCTCCCAGTCCGCGAGCGACTCCCCCGGCGTGCCGTAGATGAGGTCGAGGCTGACGTCGTCGAAGCCCGCCTGCCGCGCCCAGTCGACGGCCGCCGGCACCCGCATCGGGTCGTGGGTGCGGTCGAGGGTCCGCAGCACGTGGTCGACGGCCGACTGCATGCCGAAGCTGATCCGGTTGAAGCCCGCGGTCCGCAGCTCCTCGAGGTCCCACGCGGCGACGCTGTCGGGGTTGGCCTCGGTGGTGATCTCCACGCCGTCGGCCAGGCCGAACTCCGCGGCCGCGCTCGCCACGATCGCGCCGAGGTCGGCGGGCTTCAGCAGCGTCGGCGTACCACCGCCGAAGAAGATCGTCTCGATCTTGACGTCGCGGTGACCCAGCACGTGGCGGGCGAAGCGGATCTCGCGGATCGCGGCCTCGGCGTACGACGACCGGCTGGCGCCGACCTCGTCGCCGAGCTCGTGGGCGGTGTAGGTGTTGAAGTCGCAGTAGCCGCAGCGCACGCTGCAGAACGGGACGTGGACGTAGAGGCCGAAGGGCTTGCTGCCGAACTCGGCCCACGCCTCGTCGGGCAGCAGGCCGTCCTCGGGGGCGACGTCGCCGTCGGGTTGCGCGGGGGGCACGCCGGTATCCAACCACGCCGCAGACGCCGAACGGGTGCCAGTGGTCTCCCACCGGCACCCGTTCGCGGACGACGTGTCAGGCGTACATCTGGTCGATCAGCGCCTGGTGGTTGCCCTGGACGACGTTGCGCTTGACCTTCATCGAGGGGGTGAGCTCGCCCGACTCGACCGAGAGGTCGTGGTCGAGGAGCTTCCACTTCTTGATGGTCTCCCAGCGGTTGAGGTGGCTGTTGAGCTCGTCGACGTAGCCGGCGACCATCGCGTGGACGGCCTCGGACTGGACGATCTCGGTGTAGGACGCACCGCTCATGCCGTTGGCCTCGGCCCAGCCCGCCATCGCGTCGGGGTCGAGGGTGACGAGCGCGACGCAGTAGTTGCGGTCCTCGCCGAACACCATGAACTGGCTGGCGTAGGGGCACACGGCCTTGAACTTCGACTCGATCGCCGGCGGGGCGATGTACTTGCCGCCGGAGGTCTTGAAGAGCTCCTTGATGCGGCCGGTGATGACCAGGTGGCCGTCCGCGTCGAGGGCGCCCTTGTCACCGGTGTGCAGCCAGCCGTCGCTGGTGAGCGTGCGGGCGGTCTCCTCCGGGAGGTTGTGGTAGCCGTCCATGACGCCGGGGCCCTTGATCATGACCTCGTCGTTGTCGCCGAGCTTCACCTCGCTGCCCGGGAACACCGGGCCGACCGTGCCGAACTTGTTGCGGTCGGGGTGGTTGACGAAGGACCCGGCCGAGGTCTCGGTGAGGCCGTAGCCCTCGAGGATGGTGATGCCGGCCGCGCCGAACCACTCGGCGATGTCGCGGTTGAGCGCCGCGGCGCCGGAGATGAAGAAGCGGACGCGTCCACCGAAGCGGTCGCGGACCTTGCTGAAGACGAGCTTGTCGAAGAGGCCGTGCTTGACCTTGAGGCCGATCGGGACCGACTTGCCCTCGCGCTTGAGGCGCTCGACCTCGAGGCCGGTGGCGAAGGCGGCCTTGAAGAGCTTCTCCTTGGCCCCGCCCTCGGCGGCCTGCATGGTGACGATGCGGCCATGGGCCTTCTCGAAGATGCGCGGGGCGGCACCCATGAACGTGGGCTTCACGACGCCGAGGTTGTCGACGATCTTGTCGACGCGGCCGTCGATCGCGGCGGCGAAGCCGCACGCCATCTGCGTCGACATCAGCACCTTGCCGAAGGAGTGCGCCATCGGCAGCCAGCGGAACTCGAGGTCGGTCTCGGAGAGGATGCCCTGCGCGCGGATCGCCTCGCCCTCGTAGACCCACGACGAGTGGCGCAGCCGCACGCCCTTGGGGCGACCGGTCGTGCCGGAGGTGTAGATCAGGGTCGCGAGCTGGTCGGGAGCGATCGCCGCGGACGTCGTACGCACCACGTCGGGCTGCTCGGCCAGCTTCTGCGCGCCCATCGCGGCGAGGTCGTCGAGCGAGATCACCCAGTCCCCGTCGGCCTTGCCCTCGAAGGTGACGACCTTGCTGACGTGGGGCAGCTCGGCGCGGTGCGCGACGAGCTTGGCGAGCTGCTCGTCGTCCTCGGCGAAGACGACACGGCTCTCGGAGTCGCCGAGGATGTAGACGGTGTCCTCGGCGTTGGTGGTCGGGTAGACCGTGGTGGTCGCACCGGCGGCGCACATGATGGCCAGGTCGGCGAGGATCCACTCGTAGCGGGTGCCGGAGGCGATGCCGACGCGCTGCTCGGGCTGGACGCCCAGCGCGATCAGGCCCGCGGCGAGCGCCTCGACCTTGTCGCCTGCCTGCTTCCAGGTGACCGACTCCCACGCCTCGCCACGCGGGAAGCGGAAGGCCTCGGCGTCGGGGGTCGCGGTGACGCGGTCGAAGAACTGGACGGCCACGTTGGGCGGCATCGTGTCGAGGAAGCTCGTGTCGATCGTGGTCGGCATCTGTTACCTACTCATTCGTCTTTGCGTGACGCGGCAGCGTCACGCAGCGGGGGCGTGCTGGGCTGACTTGGCTGTAACCTAGATCACTGTGTTTACCGAGCGGTAGCAAACACCCGGATTTGTCCGGACCTTGGCCACCGATGGCGACTTTCGGCCCCCTCCGCCCGGTCTGGAGGGTCAGTCCTGGACGGCCTTGGTGACCGCGATGCACCGGGTGATCCACTCCTGCTCCTCGCCGGTGAGCCGGCGGTCGGCGCGTCGGGCGTCCTCCACCGTCCAGCCCGCGTTGATCACCATCCGCACCACCACCCAGTCCCTGGCCCGGTCCTCGTCGAGGCCTCCGGCATCGACCACAGCGTGGAAGCGGCGCCGCAACCCGTCACGCACCGATCCGACCGCCCCGGCGCCACTCAGCTCCTCCATCCGGTTCCAGAGCAGGGGCGCCGGCTCGTAGTGCGGGTCGCCGGCCATCGGCTTGGGATCGATGGCCACCCACTCCCCCGCCGCGTCCGCCATCACGTTGGCGTAGTGCAGGTCACCGTGCACGACGACCGGCGCCGCAGCGTCCGCCAGCAGCGCGCGACCGAGGGCCAGCGCCTGCTCGACGTAGCGTCGCGGGACCGGCACGTCGCGCCCGAGCCCCTCGAGGTCGCGCAGCCACCCCTCGACGTACGACTCCACGCTCGCCAGCTGGGGCAGCGCGGGGATGTGGAGACGGCCGTAGAGGCCGCCGACCGCCTCGCAGGCCTCGACGTCCCAGGTGTCGGCGAGGTCGGGGCCGGGCAGCCACGCCAGGAGCAGGGCGCGCCGCCGCGGGTCGGCGCGCAGGAGGCGTACGGCGCCCGCGCCGCCCCAGTGCTGCAGCGCCAGCGCCTCGTGGAGCGACTCCTCGTCGCCGTCGAAGGTGATCTTGAGGGCGCCCGCGGTGCCGTCGGCATCGGTGACCGGGAGGACCAGGGAGCAGTAGCCGTGCAGCGGTGCGGCGCTCGGCGTGAGCCGCCACTCCGCCACGAGCTCCTCGGCCAGGCGCGGCAGGCGGTCCAGCCAGCGCGCCCAGTCCTCCCCCAGCTCCCGCTGGGACAGCAGTCCTGCGGGAACGGGGAGAGGCATGCAGCGAGCCTAGGCAGGTGCCCTGCTACTTCACCCGCTGGATCTCGCCGTTGGCGATCTTGGCGCGGTACTGGGACAGCTCCTTCCTGAGCACCCGGGCCAGGATGTAGAGGCCGATGACGTTGGGCACCGACATCAAGAAGATGGCGGCGTCGGAGAAGCCCAGCACCGCGTCGAGCGCGGTGACGGAGCCCAGGACGGTGAAGATGCAGAAGACCACCTTGTAGACGTTCTCGGCGGTCTGGTTGTCCCCGAAGAGGTAGCCGGTGGCCTTCATGCCGTAGTAGGACCACGAGATCATCGTCGAGAACGCGAAGAGGATGACCGCGACGGCGAGCACGTTGGGGAACCACGGCACGACCGTCTCGAAGGCCGAGGACGTCAGGGCGACACCCTCCGCTCCTTCGCCGTCCTCCCACACCCCGCTGATCACGATCATCAGCGCGGTCATCGTGCAGATCACGATGGTGTCGATGAACGGCTCGAGCAGCGCCACGTGGCCCTCGGTCGAGGGCTCGTTGGTCTTGACGGCCGAGTGGGCGATCGACGCGGAGCCGATGCCGGCCTCGTTGGAGAAGGCCGCGCGCTGGAACCCGACGATGAGCACCCCGACGACGCCGCCGGTGATGCCCTCGGGGCTGAAGGCGCCCGAGACGATGTCGCCGAAGGCACCGGGGACCTTCTCGACGTTCGCGAGGATGACGACCAGGCACGCCAGCAGGTAGAGGGCGGCCATGAAGGGCACGACCTTCTCGGTCACCCGGGCGATCGACTTGATGCCACCGAGGATGACCATGCCGACCGCGAGGGCGAACGCGATGCCGATGGCCCAGGTGAGGCCGGTGTTGCCCTCGTTGCCGGTGACGGCGAGGATCTGGGCCGTCGCCTGGTTGGCCTGGAACATGTTGCCGCCGCCGAGCGAGCCGAGGATGCAGAAGACGGCGAAGGCGGCGGCCAGCACCTTGCCGAGCCCGCGCAGGCCGAGCTCGGCGAGCCCGTCGCGCAGGTAGTACATCGGACCGCCCGAGACCGTGCCGTCCGGGTGCTCCTTGCGGTACTTCACGCCGAGGGTGCACTCGGCGAGCTTGGTGCTCATGCCGAGGAAGCCCGCCAGGATCATCCAGAAGGTCGCGCCGGGCCCGCCGAGGGTGATGGCCACGGCCACACCTGCGATGTTGCCCAGCCCGACCGTGCCGGAGACGGCAGTCGCGAGCGCCTGGAAGTGCGAGACCTCGCCGGCGTCCTCGGGCTTGGAGTAGCGGCCCCGCACCAGGTTGATCGCGTGGGCGAACCCGCGGATGTTGAGGAAGCCGAGGTAGACGGTGAAGAAGAGCGCCGCCACGATCAGCCACACGACGATCGGCAGGATGTCGACCCCGCCGATGTTGACGGGGTAGAAGACGATCTCGGTGATCTTGTTGAGGATCCGGTCGAAGAAGGGCTCGTCCTCCATCACGGCACCACCGTCACGGGGATGGTGCTCTCGTGCACGAGGTGGCCGGGGATCGAGCCGAACAGCGCGCGCTTGACGCGGCTGTCGCCGGTGCGACCGACCACGATGGCCGTCGCGGAGAACTCACCGGCGAGCTCGACGAGGGTGTCGACGGGATCGCCGTGGCGCACCACCGGCGTCACCTCGCACGAGTGACCCGACGCGACCTCGACGGCCGGTTCGATGATCTGGGTGGTGGCGGCGCGCAGCTCCTGCTGCTTGCGCTCGCCGCGCTCCTCGTTCTCGGTGGGGGTGTTGAAGGAGTAGGGGGACCAGGGGATCACGTGGGCCACGACGAGCCCCACCCCCTGCGACTCGGCGAGGCTCAGAGCGAACTCGACGGCGCGCCTGCTCGGCTCGCTCCCGTCGATTCCCACGATCACGGATGCGCTCATGCGGTCACTCTTTCTGCCGGCGGGGGTTAGGGACGGCGTGCGGTGATCGGGGCAGGGTAGTACGCCGGACGTGATCCGGGCCACAGTCGATGTGGGATCGTGGTCGGGTGAGCGAGCGACAGCAGCCCTGGTCCGACGAGGCCGCCACGCACGGCCGGATCCTGGTCCTGAGCGACAACCCCATCTCCCGCGCGATCACCTCGATCGCGACCGCCGTGGGGCGCGAGGTGCACGTCGAGCCTGCCGACGACGGCGGCCCCGGACTGCACCCGCAGGCCGGTGACGCGGTGGTCCTCTGCGACCACGACGCCCCCGACGCACCTGGCGTGCTACGAGCCGCGCTGGCCTCACCGGCGGCGTACGTCGCGATGATGGCCAGCCGGCACCGCGCCGTGTCCCTCCTCGACGAGCTCGTGGAGGAAGGCGTCGACGTGGGCGCCCTGCACGTCCCGGCGGGGCACAACCTCGGCGGCAGGGGCCCGGGCGAGATCGCCCTCTCGGTGGTGGCGGAGATCGTGGCCGAGTCCTACGGCCGTCCCGGCGGACCGATGCGCGACTGAGCGTGGCCGGCACGTGGGAGGAGCTGGCCTGCGCGACCCTCGCACGCCAGTTCCCCGCAGCCCGCACGGCGTCCGGCGTCGCCGGGCAGCTGGCCCGGATCGGGCCCGTCCAGTCGCAGACCGCCCGCTCCCCCTTCCTCGCGCTCGCCGCCCGGTTCCCGGGCACCAGCCGCGCGGAGGTCAGCGAGGCCTACGAGTCCGGCGCCGTCGTGCGTGGGAGCACCATCCGCGGCACCGTCCACACGACCACCCCGGAGGCGTACGCCGTCCTCGGGGCGGCCACCCGCGTCGGCCAACGCACCTCGTGGCAGCGGATGCTGGCGCTGGAGCACGCCACGGTCGAGGAGCTGTGGCAGGCCACCGAGGACTTCGCGTCGACGTGGCGCAGCCCCGACGAGCTGCGCGACCACCTGCACCGGTGGCTGGTCGAGCACGAGGGCCGCGACGACGTCACCGGCGGGCAGGGTGGTCGCTACCTGGCCTTCGGCCACGGCGGCCTCGTACGCCGTCCGCTGAACGGCGACTGGTCCGGCCAGGGCGCGCCGGAGTACCGCACCCTCCCCGGCGGCACGGACGCGTCGGTAGGCGACGTGGTCGAGCTCCACCTGCGCAGCCACGGACCCGCCTCGCGCCACGACCTGGCGTGGTGGTCCGGCATGGGACTGCGGGTGGTCGACGAGCTCGTCGACGACCTCGACACCCGGGTGGGCCTGGTCCAGGTGGAGGGACCGGACGGACGCACCTACCTCGACCTGCCCGATCCGCCGGAGCCGCGCGGGCTGGACGGCGTACGCCTGCTGCCGGAGTTCGACGCCCTGATGTGCGCCTACGAGCCGGTCGGGCGGGAGCGGTTCGCCGCGCCCGCGCACCTCAGGCGCCTGTGGAGCGGCGCCAACGGCCTCGTGCTGCCGCCCCTGCTCGTCGACGGCCGGATCACCGGCTGGTGGAGGGCGACCGGGTCGGCGAGGCGCCGTCCGCTGGAGGTGGTGTGGTTCGCCGGGACCCGCCGGCCCCGGAAGGCCGAGCTGGACGCGCCGGTGGCCGCGCTCGAGGCGGCGCTCGGCATCGCGGTCACGGACGTCTCACTGACCCGCGAGGTGGTGTGACGGCGCCGGGCTGGTCGCGCAGGAACTCCCCCGGCGTCATCCCGGTCACCGTCCGGAAGTCGTGGGTGAAGTGCGCCTGGTCGGTGTAGCCGAGCATGGCAGCCATGTCGGCCAGGCCGGTCGAGCCCGCCTTCAGCGCCTCGACCGCGTCGTGCAGCCGTCGGCGCTGGACCAGCCACTTCGGGCTCAGCCCGAGTCGCTGCTCGACCAGGCGCTGGAGGCTCCGCTCGGTCAGCCCGACCTCGCGTGCCATGTCCGACACCCGCGTCACGTCCGGGTGGTCGCGCAACCAAGTGACCAGCTCGTTGACCAGCAGGCCCTGCTCGTCGACCGGCAGGTGCGTCGCCAACCACTGCTCGGTCACCTCGATCGCGTCGGCGTGTGCGTCGGGATCGATCGGGTCGGCCGTCATCGCGGCCCGGACCCGGCCGACGAGGTCGGCGTGGTCCGGCGCCAGCACGGTGTCGAGCTCGACCCAGCGGTCGGTCACCGTGGCGACCGACCGACCCAGCAGGAGGCGCCCCGCTGCGGGGGTGAGCATCGTGCCGACCGCCCAGCCGTCACCCTCGAGCGTGACGGTGGAGCGTCCCCGCGCAACCCCGTAGAAGCGGGCATAGGCGTTGCTGACGACCACGAGGCACACGGGGTGCTGGAGGGTGCTCTGGGTGGACGGCTCGGCCAGCGACCAGACCGGGATCCAGAAACGGTCCACCAGGTCCGTGAGGTGGCTGCCCGGGGCGTAGCGATGGATGGGCGGCGAGGGGCGGCTCAGTCCCGTGAGGTGGGCGCGGTCCACGGGATCGACCCTTCGAGCCCCGCGCGTGTCCGGCATGTGTCGGATTATCACAAGAGGCACCGACACCGCCGCTGCGAACGTGGGTCCATGACCGACACCGCACTGCACTTCGTCCAGCGTGCCGACGCCTTCGCCGCCATCGTCGACCGGGCCCGGCCCGCGTGGGACGCACCCACCCCCTGCGAGGGGTGGACCGTGCGCGACGTCGTCGACCACGTCATCGACACCGAGCGTGACTTCCTCGAGCGACAGGACCTCGACCCCGGCTCCTCTCCCGACCGGAGCGACCCGGCCACCGCGTGGCGCCAGCACGCCGCGGCGGTCGCCGACGTCCTCGGCCGTGACGGCGTCGCCGAGCTGGAGTACGACGGCTACTTCGGCCGCACCACGATCGCCGCGACCATGGCTGACTTCTACGGCTGGGACCTGGTCGTCCACGGCTCCGACGTCGCCCGCGCCACCGGCCAGGACTGGTCGGTCAGCGACGAGGAGGCAGCACGGCTCCACGTCACCGCAGACGGGTGGGGTGACGCCCTCTACTCCGAGGGCGTCTGCACCGAGGCCGTCGACGTGGCCGACGACGCTTCTGCGTCCGACCGCCTGCTGGCCCGCCTCGGGCGGGACCCGGGCTGGCGTCCCTAGCCCAGGAGCGCACCGCGGATCTCGGTCGCCACCATCGCCATCGTGGTGCGCGCACGGACCGGGTCCTCGGTGAGGAAGTAGTGGTCGACGCCGGGCGTGATGTCGTGGACCACGCGCACCCCCGAGGCGCGGAGCCGGTGGGCGTAGCCGTCCCCCTCGGCACGGAGGACGTCGTGCTCCGCGGTGAGCACCACGGCTGGAGGCAGGCCGGTCAGGTCCCGGGCCAGCAGCGGTGAGGCGTACGGCTCGCGCCGCGTCGCGGGGTCGGGGAGGTAGACGCGGCGCACCAGCCGGCGCAGCTCCGGGGAGATCATCCCGCGCTCGCCGTCGCGCGGCTCCGCGGACAGGTCGAGGGCCGGGATGCCCAGCACCTGGAGCGTCGGGGCGAAGGAGCCCGCGTCGCGTGCCTGCAGTGCCACCGAGGCGGCCAGCCCGCCTCCGGAGCTGAAACCGCCGACGGAGACCGGCGTGCCGTCCGCGGCCAGCGCGGCGGCGACGTCGTGGGCCTGGTGCTGGGCGACGGGGTAGGCCACGCGGGGCGCGACCTCGAAGTCGACGTTGGCCACCACGACCCCTGCAACTGCGGCGACATAGCGGCACCACCAGTCGTCCATCGCGGGGTGGCGCATGAGGAACGCGCCGCCGTGCAGGTGCACGTGGACCGGGAGCGGACCGGGTGCCGGGCGGTAGAGGTGCACCGGCACCTTGCCGTGCCGCGTCTGGATGCGGACCCGCTGCGGTCCGGGCAGGTCGCATCCGGCGAACCTCAGGTCGTCGCCGTACGACACCGTCCACCGCGCCGTGGCGCGCATCATCTCGACCCTGAGCCGGTCATCGAGTCTCATCGCAGCGCGTTCGGAGCCGCGGCACGTGCCGGATGGGTCGGTCCCGGATGCGTCAGGCGCGCTGGAGCGTGACGACCGCGACGGTGCAGCGGCCGGAGACCTCGCCGGGTCCGGTGACGACGTCCGGGGACTCCGTCCGCGTGAGGACGTGGGCCACCTGGTCGCCCGCCAGCGGCAGGATCGAGGACCTGCCCAGCTCGAGCACGGTGACGAACGGCTCCACCGGATCGTCGACGACCACGTCGAGCACGCGCACCGGTCCCTCCGGGACCGACGCCACGACCACGGCGTCAGCAGTCACCGCGAACGGCCGGTGCGGCTCGAGCACGTGCGTCGCGCCCTCGACATCGATGCCGAGGACGGGGCCGTCCACCACCGTCAGCAGGCGGCGTACGCCCGGGCGCGACGGCAGCGGCCCGTCGGCGCCCACGTCGACGAGGCAGACCACCCACGACCCGTCGTCGGCCCGGGCCAGCTCGCGCACGGCCACTACTTCTTGCCGGTCTTCTCCGTCGGCTGCGTGGTGGACAGCGCGGCGATGAAGGCCTCCGGCGGGACCTCGACGGTGCCGATGTTCTTCATCCGCTTCTTGCCCGCCTTCTGCTTCTCGAGCAGCTTGCGCTTGCGGGAGATGTCACCGCCGTAGCACTTGGCGAGGACGTCCTTGCGGATCGCGCGGATGTTCTCGCGGGCGATCACGCGCGCGCCGATGGCGGCCTGAATCGGCACCTCGAACTGCTGGCGCGGGATGAGGTCCTTGAGCTTGCCGGCCATCATCACGCCGTAGCTGTAGGCCGCGTCCTTGTGGATGATCGCGGAGAAGGCGTCGACCGGCTCGCCCTGGAGCAGGATGTCGACCTTCACCAGGTCGGCCGCCTGCTCGCCGGAGCGCTCGTAGTCGAGGGAGGCGTAGCCCTTGGTGCGCGACTTGAGCTGGTCGAAGAAGTCGAAGACGATCTCGCCCATCGGCAGCGTGTAGCGCATCTCGACGCGGTCCTCGGAGAGGTAGTCCATCCCCTGCAGGCTGCCCCGCTTGGTCTGGCAGAGCTCCATGATCGTGCCGATGTAGTCGCTGGGGCTGAGGATCGTCGCCTTGACGACCGGCTCGCGGACCTCGGAGATCTTGCCCTCGGGGTACTCGCTCGGGTTGGTCACGGTGACGTCGGTGCCGTCCTCCATCGCCACCTCGTAGACCACGTTGGGCGCGGTGGAGATGAGGTCGAGGTCGAACTCGCGCTCGAGGCGGTCGCGGGTGATCTCCATGTGGAGCAGGCCGAGGAAGCCGATGCGGAATCCGAAGCCGAGCGCGCCGGAGGTCTCCGGCTCGAAGGTCAGCGCGGCGTCGTTGAGCTGCAGGCGCTCCAGCGCGTCGCGCAGCGTCGGGTAGTCGTCGCCGTCGATCGGGTAGAGACCGGAGTAGACCATCGGGTTGGGGTGCTTGTAGCCGCCGAGCGCCTCGGTGGCCCCGTGGTGCTGGCTGGTGACGGTGTCACCGACGCGCGACTGGCGTACGTCCTTCACGCCGGTGATGAGGTAGCCCACCTCGCCGACGCCGAGGTCGGCGGCCTTGACCGGCTCGGGGCTGATCACGCCGACCTCGAGCATCTCGTGCACGGCGCCGGTCGACATCATCTTGATGCGGTCGCGGTGGGTGAGCTTGCCGTCGACCACGCGGACGTAGGTGACCACGCCGCGGTAGGTGTCGTAGACGGAGTCGAAGATCAGCGCGCGCGGCGGGGCGTCGGCGTCGCCCACGGGCGCCGGGGTCTGCATGACGATCTCGTTGAGGAGCCCCGCCACGCCGACGCCGGTCTTGGCGCTGACGCGCAGCACGTCCTCGGGCTCGCAGCCGACCAGGCCGGCCAGCTCGGCGGCGTACTTGTCGACCATCGCGCCGGGCAGGTCGATCTTGTTGAGCACCGGGATGATGTGGAGGTCGGCGCCCATCGCGAGGTAGAGGTTGGCCAGCGTCTGGGCCTCGATGCCCTGTGCGGCGTCGACGAGCAGGACCGCGGCCTCGCACGCCTCGAGCGAGCGGCTCACCTCGTAGGTGAAGTCGACGTGGCCGGGGGTGTCGATCATGTTGAGGACGTAGGTGCCGGGCTCGGCACCCTCCTCGTTGTCGCCCGGCACGGTCCACGGCATCCGCACGGCCTGCGACTTGATCGTGATCCCGCGCTCGCGCTCGATGTCCATGCGGTCGAGGTACTGCGCGCGCGCCGCCCGCTCGTCCACCACGCCGGTGAGCTGCAGCATGCGGTCGGCCAGCGTCGACTTGCCGTGGTCGATGTGCGCGATGATGCAGAAGTTGCGGATGATCGACGGGTCGGTCGAGCCAGGCTTGGGCGCGTTCTTGAGGCTCACGGACTGCTTTCCGGGGTACGACGGCGGGGTCGGGTCATTCTTCCACGCGGGCGTGGGGGCGCCGAACCGACGAGCGTCGCACGCGTCCGACCTCGATCCCCCACGCGACGAGGAGGACCGCCACCACGACGGCCGCGACCACCCCGGCCGCCATGCCGAGGACGAAGAGGATGACGGGCTCGGCCCACAGGTTGACGATGCCCAGGATCGCACCCACCGACGTCAGCACCGGCACCGCGGGCACGGTGACCGCGAGCACCAGCCAGGACGTCGGCACCACCTCGGCGCGGGCCAAGGTGCGGCCGGCCGCCACGGGCAGCAGGACCAGGGCGGGGAGGATCCCGAGGCCGGCGGTGAGGAAGCCCAGCGGGATCCCGACGCCGAGCGCGACGAGGCCGAAGCCCCACTGCCGGCGCAGGCCGGCCACGGTCGCCCCGGTGTCCCCCATGGCCGGACGCTAGCGTGCGCGAGTGACTTCTCGGACCGGATCGGCGCACCTGCCCCTGGTGCCCGCCGCCGCGTTCGTGCTCGTCTGGTCCTCGGGATACATCTCCGGTCCGGCAGCGGTGGACGCCGCCGCACCCTTCACTGTTCTGGGCTGGCGCTTCGTGCTGGCAGCGGTCCTGGCGGCCGCGCTGTCCCTCGCGCTGCGCCGGCCCACCCGGATGGACCGCGCCACCCTCGCCCGCGTCGCGGCGGTCGGCGTGGTGATGAACGCCGTGCAGTTCGGCCTGATGTACGTCGCCTTCGACCTCGGCCTCGGCGCCACCCTCGCCTCGCTCTTCCACGCCCTCAGCCCGGTCCTCACCGCGCTGCTCGCCGCCGGGCTGCTCGGGGAGCGGGTGTCGCCGCTGCAGGTCGTCGGCTTCGTCGTCGGGGTGCTCGGCGTGCTGCTGGTGCTCGGCGGGGACCTCAGCCACGCCGGCGGCGTGGCCGCGGTGCTGATCGGTTGCCTGAGCATGCTCACGCTCAGCCTCGGCACCCTCGGCCAGCGCTGGATCGGGGCGCAGCCCGACCTGCTGTGGTCGGCCGCCGTCCAGTTCGCGGTGTCCGCGCCACCGATGCTCGTGCTGGGATGGACCACCGAGGGCGCGTGGCCGGTCACCGACGGCCGCCAGGCCCTCGTGGCCGTCGTCTTCCTCGCCGTCGTCAACTCGATCGTCGGCCTGGTGCTGCTGTCGCTGCTGGTGCTGCGCGGGGGCTCGGGCGCAGCGGCGAGCCTGTTCTTCCTCAGCCCACCGGTCACCGCGGTCCTCGCCTGGCTGGTCCTCGACGAGACCCTCTCCGTCCTCCAGCTCGTCGGCCTGGTCGTCGCGGTCGTCGGCGTGGCCGTCGCGACCCGCACGCGGCGTACGCCGGACCGCGCGCCCTCGCCCTCCCCGCCGGCGTAGTCCACCGGGAAACGGTCGTCGGGCGGCCCTCAGTGCGACCACCTCCGGGTGGACTACCCGCGGGGCGGCCGGGAGGACTACCGCGAGGTCGGCACCCAGTAGCGCCGCTTCACCCCGCGTACGTCCTCCAGCTCGCCCCCCGCGGCCTCGATGACCCGGAGCGAGCCGACGTTGTCGTCGTCGCAGGTGACCAGGGCCGGGTCGATGCCCAGCTCGAGCGCCCACGGCAGCGCCGCGCGCAGCATGGCCGTGGCGTGGCCCTCCCGCCGTCGCGTGGGGCGTACGTCGTAGCCGATGTGGCCGCCGACCTCGAGCAGGAAGTCGGTGAGCCGGTGGCGGATCGCGAGCCGACCGAGGTAGTGCTCGCCGTCCACCCACCACAGCGTCGTGCACGGCACGTGCCACTCGGGGCGCGGGCTCTCCTCCAGCGCGTCGGCGCGGACGGCCTCGACGAAGGCGGCGAAGGCGGCGGGGTCCTGCCAGCCCGGGGCGTTGTGGTCGATCCAGGCCGCGGTCTGGCTGAGCTCGACGCCCTCGGCGACGAACTCGTCCATCGCCTCCAGGAAGGACTCGCGGACGGACGTGGTGGGCAGGACGAGCTCGGGCATGGGCGCCATCCTTCCCCGCCGCCGGTCCGCGGCGCACACGGGTTTCACCGGGCAGCTGTCCCCGACGAGGCGGGCCGGCGGATATCGGTTCGTCCCTCACAGGTCGGTGGGAGAGGATTCCGCACATGTCCCGCACCGCACCCGTCGCGCCCTACCCCGTCCCGCCCGACCGGACCGCCCGGCGCCTCGAGTGGCCCTTCCTCCCGGCCAACCTCCGTGCCTACATCGAGCGCAAGTGCGGCTCCCCCGTCGCCACGGCGACCTCCCAGACCAGCGGCTTCACGCCGGGCTTCGCCTCCGTGCTCGTCTGCGAGGACGGCTCGCGCCACTTCGTGAAGGCCGCGTCCGTCAAGGCGCAGCGGATGTTCGCCGACTCCTACCGCGAGGAGGCGCGCAAGCTCGCCGCCCTGCCCACCGGCGTCCCGGCACCCCGCCTGCTCTGGCACCTCGACGACGACTGGGTCGTGCTCGGCATCGAGCACGTCGCCGCGCGGGCGCCGCACCGCCCCTGGCGGGCTGGCGACCTCGACGCGCTCCTCGACTCGTTGGAGGTCGTCGCCGACGTGCTGACCCCGGCGCCCGCCGGCCTCGCCCTCGACACGGCCGAGGCCGACTTCGCTCCGCTGCTGGACGGCTGGGAGTCGATCCACCGTGACCGCACCGACCTGGACCCTGTGCGCCTCGCCGAGGCGGAGGCGCTGGCACGCCGCTACGCCGAGGTCGTCGGCGGCGACACGCTCGTCCACACCGACGTGCGCTCCGACAACGTCCTCATCGACGCCGACGGCCGCGCGCTCCTGTGCGACTGGAACTGGCCGGTGCGCGGCGCCGCGTGGTTCGACTCGTTCGCCGCCCTCATCGGTCCGCGCGGGGAGGGCATCGACGTCGACGGGGTGATCGCCGAGCGGCGGCTCCTGCGCGACCTCGACCCCGAGGTGCTGGACATCAACCTCGCCCTCTACGTCGGCTACTTCCTCTCCCAGTGCGAGCTGCCGGTCCCGCCCACCTCGCCGCACATCCGCGACCACCAGCGCTGGCAGGGCGAGGTGTGCTGGGACTGGCTGTCGGAGCGCCGGAGCTGGTCGTGAGCGCACCCCGCGCGGTCGGTGTACGCCGGCCGTACGCCGCCGTGCCGGCCACGGTGCGCGCATGGGTCGAGCACGAGCTGGGCTCCCCCGTCGTCGGCACCGCCGAGCAGGTGGGCGGCATGTCCCCGGGCTGCGCGACACGGCTGACCTGCGCCGACGGCACCCGCGCCTTCGTCAAGGCGGTCGGGTCCGAGCTCAACCCCGACACCCTCGGCCTGTTCCGCCGCGAGGCGGCGGTGCTCGAGCACCTCGGCGAGCACCCGCTGTGGGCGCGCATGCGAGCGGCGTACGACGACGGGGCATGGGTGGCACTGCTGATCGAGGACGTCGAGGGGCGCCATCCCGACTTCACCGATCCCGCCGAGCTCGCGGAGGTGCTCACCGGCACCGACAGGCTCTCCGAGGTCCTGCGGCACCGCCACGTCCCGACGACGGTCGACCTCGTCGACGTGGCGCACGTCCTCGGCACGTGGGCCGACAGCCTCGACTCGCTCGCCGACGCGCCGGACGAGGTGCCGGTGCCGAGGTGGCTGCGCACCGACCCGCACGGATGGGCGGAGGTCCTGCGCGAGCAGGCGCGCACGCCGATGCCGCACCTGGCCCACTGGGACATCCGCATCGACAACATGCTCCGGCGCCCGGGCGGCGAGGTCGTGTTCCTCGACTGGGGTGTCACCGCGCGCGGCCCCGCCTGGGTGGACCCGCTCCTCGCCCGGCTCGAGCGCGTCGAGGAGCCGTGGTTCGACGACTCGCTCGCCACCTCCCCCGCCCTGGCCGAGACAGGGGACGAGGCGGTCACCGCCTTCCTCGCCGGCTTCGCCTCCCACATGGCGCTGCGCTCGCTCGTCGCCGTCGACGTCAACCTCCCGACGCTCAACGATTTCCGGATCCGGGAGTCGCGGCGCATGCTGGAGGCCGTCGCTCGTCGCACCGGCCGCTGACGCGGTCCGCGGCGCACGACGGATTTGGGCGCGCACGAGGCCTGACGGTAGAGTTTCTCCCTGCGTGTCCGGCGCCCGCCCCTGACCGGGGTTGCCAGGCAGCCGACAGCACCAGACTTCCATTCCAGACCAGTTCGAGCATCCGAGGATCCACACGTGGCGAACATCAAGTCCCAGATCAAGCGCAACAAGCAGAACGAGAAGGCGCGCCAGCGCAACCAGGCCGTGAAGTCGCGCCTGAAGACCGCCGTTCGCAAGTTCCGCGAGCTGTCCGAGGCTGGCGACAAGGACGGCGCCGTGGCTGCCAGCCGCGACGCCATGAAGGCCCTCGACAAGGCCGCCTCGAAGGGTGTCATCCACTCGAACCAGGCCGCCAACCGCAAGTCGTCGATCGCCAAGAAGGCCGCCTCGCTCTGAGTCGTCCCTCTTCCGCAAGCACCCGCCCCCGTGGCGGGTGTTTCGCATTTCCGGCCGGTCGCGGGCCTCAGCGGGTCTCGCGCAGCCCGGCCACGGTGAGGACCAGCCGCTCGAGCGTGTAGGACGCGTCGTGGGCCTGGCCCTTGATGTCGGCGTCGGCGACCGCGACCGCGCGCACGGCGGCGGCGATGCCCTCCGGCGACCAGGCGCGCGACTGCTCGCGCACGGTCCGCACCTTCCACGGGGGCACGCCGAGGTCGCGGGCGAGGTCGCCGTCACGCGCGCCACGGGAGGCGCCGAGGTAGCGCGCCAGGCTCCGTGCCGAGGCCGCCATCGCGGACGTCACGAGCACGCCCGCGGTGCCGGTGTCGAGCGCCCACCGCAGCTCCTCGAGCGCGAGCGCGCGCTTGCCGGAGAAGGCGGCGTCGGCGACGGTGAAGGACTTGGCCTCCGCGCGGCCGCCGAAGTAGCGCTGGACCTTCTCGACCGTGAGCTGCTCGCCGGGATAGTCGTTGGTGAGCTGGTCGGCCGCAGCCGCCAGCGAACGCAGGTCGTGGCCGATGGCCTGCACGAGGAAGGTGGCGGCGTCCGAGGTGATCTTCGCGCCGTGGGTGGCGACCTCCGATGTCACGAAGCCGGGCATCTCGCTGGCCTTGATCTCCTCCGACTTCACCTCCGTCACGGCCGCGAGCTTGCGCAGCTTGGTGAGCACGCCGCTGCCCTTCTGCCCGCCGGAGTGCACCAGCACGAGCGCGACGTCGTCGGCCGGGGCGGCGCAGTAGGACAGCAGGCCGTCGACGGACTCGTCGGGCAGGTCCTCCAGGCCGCGCACGACCACGCAACGGATGGAGGAGAAGAGTGACGGCGCGGACATCTCGCCCAGCGAGGCCAGTGTGAGCTCGGAGGCAGCCGACTCGGCGAGCTCGGCCTCCGCGTCGTGGGTCCGGACGGCCTCGCGGACCGAGCCGACCGTGCGCGCGGAGAGGTATTCCTCCTTGCCCGTCACGAGGACGACGCGGCCGAGGACCTGAGCGGCGGAGGGAGTGCGAGCCATGGTGGGGCCAGCCTAGTCGCGGGTGACGACACCGACCTCGCCCCGTCGCACCACCACGACGACGTCGCCCGCCAGGTCCGTACGCCACACCTCCGCGCCCGCCGCGTCCAGGGCGGCAAGGACGTCGGGCGCCGGGTGCCCGTAGTCGTTGTCCTCCCCCACCGACACCAGCGCCACCCTCGCCCGCAGCGACGTCAGCCAGTCGAGGTCCTGATGCCGGCTCCCGTGGTGAGGCACCTTGAGGACGTCGACCTGCAGGCCCGCCACGTCGCGCGCCAGCGCCGCCTGCGCCGACGGCTCGACGTCCCCGGTCAGCAGGACCCGCAGGCCGCCGACCTCGGCCAGCACCACGACGCTGGCGTTGTTGGGCGCGCTCTCGCTGGGGTCCGTGCGGCCGGCCCCCGGGGGCGGCCACACCGCCTGGAGGACGACGTCGCCGAACCTGCGCGTGCCGCCGTACGCCGCCACGTCCGGGTCACGCCCCGCCGCAGCCTCCACCGCCTCCACCCCGGCGACGGGGTCGAGCAGCCCGGTCCCCTCGACCACCCCGACCTCGCGCCCCTCCAGCACCCCCGCCACCCCTTCGACGTGATCGGCGTGGAAGTGGGTGAGCAGCAGCAGCGGCACCTCCTCGACCTCGAGCCGGTCGAGGCAGGCGTCCATCGCGGCCGGGTCGGGGCCCGCGTCGACCACCACGGCCGCGCGCTCTCCCGCCCGCAGCACCAGGCCGTCGCCCTGCCCCACGTCGCAGGCGGCCAGCACCCACCCCTCGGGCGGCCAGCCGGGTGTGGGTGGCCGCACGAGCATCACCACCACGAGCAGACCGGTGCACGCCAGCGTGGAGGCGGGGTTGCCGAGGAGCCTCGGCGCCAGCGGCACGGACACCAGGCATGCGAGGGTGAGGGCGAGCAGCGCCAGCGGTCCGGTGCCCCAGTCGATGGCGGCGGTCGGGACCGCCGCGCCCCAGCGGGCGACCGTGATGATCCATCCCGCCGACCACGCGGCAGGCGCACCGACCACGACCCCCAGCGGCGCCCACACCAGCCCGAGCAGCCCGCCGCCGAGGCCGAGGACGGTGGCCGGCGCGACGGCCGGTGCGGCCAGCAGGTTGGCGCCGACCGCGACGAGGCTGACCTGGCCGGACAGCGCCGCCACCACCGGGGTGCACGCCACCTGCGCCGCCAACGGCACCGAGACCGCCTCGGCCACCCACCGTGGTGTCCACCGGCGAAGGGCGTCGCGCCACACCGGCGCGAGGAGCAGGATCCCGGCCGTGGCGAGCACGGAGAGCGCGAAGCCGGCCGTCACCGCCAGCCGTGGCCAGAGCAGGAGCAGGGCGAGCACCGCCACCCCGAGCCCGCGCGTCCCGCGTGAGCGGCCGTTGCTGCCCATCCCGATGAGCGCGACGGTCCCCATCGCCGCAGCGCGTACGACGCTGGGCTCGGCGCGCGCGGTCAGCACGAAGCCGGCGATGCCGACGGCGGCCAGCACGTGCAGCCAGCGACCGCGCACGCCCAGCCAGCGGCCGAGGATGAGCAGGGCGCCGACCACGAGGGTGAGGTTGGTGCCGCTCACCGCGAGCAGGTGCGTGAGGCCGGTCGTGCGGAAGTCGTCCGCGAGGTCCGGGTCGAGACCACCGTCGTCGCCCACCACCAGGGCCGGAACCAGCTCGCGCGCGTCGGCGTCCCGGCCGGCGACCGCGGCACGCACCGAGCGGCGTACGGCTGCTGCGGCGTCCCACCACACGTCCGGACCGGCCACCACGCGGGGCTCCCCGGTCGGGCGCACCAGCGCGGCCTCCTCGCCGTCACCGGGGACCAGCCGGGCCGTGGTCTCCAGCGTGGTGCCGAGCGGCAGGCGCGGCCAGTCCGCGCCCGCCATCACCACCACCGGCGCGGTCAGCGCCCAAGCGGTGCCGCGGCCCTCGACCCGCGACACCGTGGCTTGCACGACCTGGAGGTCGCCGTAGCGTCCCGCCACGACGCGTACGTCGGAGGTGAGCTCGAGCCTCACGTCGACGACCGCCGACTCCTCGGCGAGCGCGGTGAGCGGCGAGGTCGCGACCAGGGTGAGCTGGAGCGTGGCGACACCAGCGACCGCCGCCAGCGCGGCCACCGGCCCGAGCCACGCCGGAGCGACGGTGCGCCGAGCGACGAGCAGCACCGCGACGAGGACGACCACCACCACAGCACCGAGGGCGACCCACCCCGGCAGTAGCAGCACGAGGAGCGCCCCCGCCCACGCGCCGACACCGAGCGCGACCGCGCGCAGGTCGGGCACGGGTCAGAGGGTGACGAGCGGCGCGAGGTCCTCGAGGGTCGCCTCCCCGATGCCGTCCACCTCGAGCAGCTCCTCCACCGAGGTGAACCCGCCGTTGTCCTCGCGCCACGACACGATCGCCTCGGCCGTCACCGGCCCCACACCCGGCAGCGTGTCGAGCGCGGCGAGGTCGGCGGAGTTGAGGTTGACCAGCGCCCCGCCTTCCGGGGCGGGGGACGTCAGGGTGCCGGCGACCCCGGGCGCCGGCGCCACTCCCACCAGCACCTGCTCCCCGTCGACGAGCGGGCGGGCGAGGTTGAGCCCGGTGAGGTCGACGCCGCGCCGGGCTCCCCCGGCCGCCTCCAGCGCGTCGACGACCCGCGACCCCACCGGCAGCACCGCGATGCCCGGCCGGCGGACCTTGCCGGCCACGTCGACCACCACCTCCCCCGTCTCCTCGGTCCCGTCGCCGGTCGCCCCGGAGCCGCTGTCAGCACCCGCGTCGGTCTCCGAGTCGTCGGGGCTCAGCGACGTCAGCGGCGCCGGCGCGGAGGCGTCGACGCGCACAGGGACCGCCTCGGCCTGGTCCCGCACGGCCCACCAGGCAGCGAGCCCGACCGCCACCGCGGCAACGACGGCCACCACCGCGAGGTGCACCGGACCGAGCTGGAGCCCGCCGATCCGCACCCGTCGCGACGCGTGGCGCCCCGGGACCGGCAGCGCCACGGGTAGCGCGACGGATGGGGCGACGGGCGGGGCGGCCGCGGGCCCGACGTCGCCACCGCGGTCGCGCACCCGCGTGTGCGGCCAGGGCTCGCCGGACGCCGGCTCCCCCGCGGGCGGCTCCCCGCGGACCGCCGCGAGCTCGGCACTGAGCGAGGCGAGCCGCCGCGACACCGCCTCGGCGTGCTCGGCGGACGACTGGTTTCGGCGCATGCCTCCACGCTAGGAAGGCCGACGCCGCCACCGACAGGGGTGCAGGACGATCTGTGGACAGCCGTCAGGATGTCGGACGCGGCGAGACGCAGACCGCGACCATGCCGGGACCGACGTGGGCGCCGAGCACCGCGCCCAGCTCGCCGCACATCACCTCGCGCCCCTCCAGGCCGGCGGCCAGCCGCTCGGTGAGCGCGGCGGCCAGCTCCTCGGCACGGTCGGCGTTGGCGAGGTGCGAGACGCAGACGTCGACCGCCGCGTCGCCCGCCGCCTCCACCGCGAGGTCGGCCAGCCGGGCGAGGGCGCGCGACGCCGTACGCACCCGCTCGCGCGGCACGACCCTGCCGTCCGCGATCTCGAGCAGGGGCTTCACCGACAGCGCGCTGCCGAAGATCGCGGCCGCTGCGCCGATCCGGCCGCCGCGGCGCAGGTACTCCAGGGTGTCGACGTAGAAGAGCGAGGTCGCGGCGAGACCGCGCGCCCGCGCCGCCTCGGCCGCCACCTCGCCGCTGCCGCCCGTGTCACGCACGTCGGCGGCGGTCAGCGCGGCGTAGCCGGTGGCGATCCCGACCTGGCCGGAGTCGACCACGTGCACGGGCACGTCGACCTCGCGGGCGGCGAGCTGGGCGGACTCGAAGGTGCCGCTCATCTCGCGCGAGAGGTGCACCGAGACGATCTCGTCCGCACCGGCCGCTGCCAGCTCCCGGTAGACCTCGGCCAGGAGGGCGGGCGAGGGCCTCGAGGTGCTGACCGGCACGAACTCGCGCAGCGCCTCGGCGACCACGTCAGGAGTCGCGCCGTCGGGTCCCTCGTCGAGCACCCGGGCCCCGATCACGACCTGCAGCGGCACGACCCGGATGCCGCGCTCCAGCGCCACCTCGGCGGGCAGGCTCGCGGTCGAGTCGGTGACGATGACGGTGCCGGACACACCCCGAAGGCTAGTGGCTCGCACCACCTGGCAGCGCGGCCCGTCCGCCTTGCCGCGGCTTGGCGGCCTCCGCTTGGATGTCCAGATGCCCGACAGGCTCGACAGCTTCGCCGATGCGCTGCGGCTGGCCATCGACGCGCGCGGGCTGAGCCTCGAGCGGATCACCGACCACCTCGCCGGGCGCGGGGTGAGCGTCAGCGCCGCGACCCTCAGCTACTGGCAGTCCGGACGCAGCGTCCCCGGCCGCAAGTCCTCGCTGGCCGCCCTGCCGCACCTCGAGGCGGTGCTGGGGCTGTGCCCCGGTGACCTGACCCGGACCCTGCCCGACACCCGCGAGCGCACCCCGCGCCACGCCGTGCGCGGCCTCGAGACGCTGTGGCCCGAGCAGCCGCACGCCGCGGTGCTGGGTCGCCTCGACACCAGCTGGGACACCCACCTGGCCTGGGTGTCGGTCCACGACGTGCTCCGCGTCGGCCCGGACCGCCGCCAGGTCAGCCTGACGGTGCGCCAGGCGATGCGCGCCCGTGTCGACGGGCCTGACCGCCGGGTGGTGATGCACGCGCAGGACGACACGGACTCGGCGCTCCCCCGGATCCGGCCGGTGCGCGGCTGCTCCCTCGGTGCCGTCGAGCACGACCGCAGCGGTGGCGTCGTCGGCGCGGAGCTGCTCTTCTTCCGCCCGCTGCGACGCGGCGAGACGGTGATCGTGACCTACGACGTCGTGTCGGCCACGCCCGGCCCGCAGGAGCGCGAGTACACCCGGCGCCTGCGCCTGCCCATGCGCGAGTACCTCCTCGAGGTCGAGTTCGACCCCCGCGCGCTGCCCGCCGCCGTGGTGTCGTTCGCCGACGGTCTCGAGCAGCCGATCACGCTCGACGACGACCACCGCGCGCACCTGGTGCACTCCGACACGGCACCGGGCACGACGGGCATCCGCTGGAGCTGGCCGGCCTCCTGACCCGTCCCGGGCGGGGCACGCACCGGACCCTGAGTTAAGTGTTAAGGAACGGTCAAGCCTTGTCGCGGGGGCGCTCGCCCGGTCAGGGTCTGCTCGTCCATCTTTCTCGGGAAGGAACCCTTTGATGAACCCTGTCCACCCCCGCCTGGCCGCCGGCCTCGCTGTCTCCCTGGCCGGCGCCACCCTCGCGCTGACGCCCTCTGTCACCCACGCAGCCGAGGAGAAGCCGCAGGAGGCTCCCGCGGCGTCCGTCGCCGACGACGGGCTGGCTCCCGTCCGCGGCACGTCGGCCGACGACCGCTACATCGTCGTGCTCGACAAGGAGGCCCCGGGCAAGAGCCTGCGCTCCGCCAAGGCCGAGGTGCGCGCTGACGGCGCCACCGTCACCCACACCTACAGCACCGTGCTCGACGGCTTCGCCGCCCAGCTGAACGACAAGGCCCTCGCCGCCCTGCGCAAGAACCCCAACGTCGCCTACATCGAGGCCGACGCACCCGTGCAGCTCGAGGCGACCCAGTCGCCGGCGACCTGGGGCCTGGACCGCATCGACCAGCGCGACCGGCCGCTGGACAACTCCTACACCTACAACGCCACCGGCGCTGGCGTGACGGCGTACGTCATCGACACCGGCATCCTGACCAACCACACCCAGTTCGGCGGCCGCGCGGTCTCCGGCTACACCGCGATCAACGACGGCCGCGGCACCTCCGACTGCAACGGACACGGCACGCACGTCGCCGGCACCGTCGGCGGCTCGACCTACGGCGTGGCCAAGGGCGTACGCCTCGTGGCCGTCCGCGTCCTCGACTGCGCCGGCAGCGGTTCCAACTCCGGCGTCATCGCCGGCGTCGACTGGGTCACGCAGAACCACACCGCCGGCTCGCCCGCGGTCGCCAACATGAGCCTCGGCGGCGGCATCTCGAGCGCGCTCGACACCGCGGTGAACAACTCCATCGCCGACGGCGTGACCTACGCGCTGGCCGCCGGCAACGACTACGGCGCCAACGCCTGCAACAGCTCGCCCTCGCGCGTGGCGGCCGGCCTCACCATCGGCTCCACCACCAACACCGACGCGCGCTCGGACTTCAGCAACATCGGCTCCTGCCTCGACATGTTCGCGCCGGGCTCCAACATCACCTCTGCCTGGCACACCGGCACCTCGGCGACCAACACCATCAGCGGCACGTCGATGGCCACCCCGCACGTCGCGGGCGCTGCTGCGCTCTACCTCCAGGGCAACCCGTCGGCCTCTCCGGCCACGGTCGGCAACGCGCTGATCTCGGCCTCGACGCCCAACAAGGTCACCAACCCCGGCACCGGCTCGCCGAACCGCCTGCTCTACGTCGGCACCGGCGGCACCACGCCGACCCCGACCCCGACGCCGACCACGTGCAGCACGATGCCTGAGACGGAGTCCGGCTCGCTCTCCTCGGGTGGCGCGGCCTACCACCCCGGCACCAACGACTACTACAACGCCGTTGCCGGCACCCACGTCGGCTGCGTGTCGGGCCCGGCGGGCACCGACTTCGACCTGTTCCTCGAGAAGTGGAACGGCTCGACCTGGGTGGTCGTCGCGCAGGGCGTGACCAGCACCTCGGAGGAGAAGATCACCTACACCGGCACCGCGGGGTACTACTCGTGGCGCGTGGAGTCCTACTCCGGCTCGGGCAGCTACACGTTCGGTCTCGACCGTCCGTGACGCTCCCCCGCTGAACGACGAACGGCCCCGCGGCTCACGCTGCGGGGCCGTTCGTGCGCCTGGTCTCAGACGACGATGTTCACGAGCTTCGGTGCGCGGACGATGACCTTGCGCACCGTCGCCCCCTCCAACGCCCGCTGCACGCCGGCGTCGGCCAGTGCCGCAACCTCCAGGTCGGCCTCGGAGATGTCCGGGGCGACCTCCAGCCGGGCGCGGACCTTGCCCTTGACCTGCACGACCGCAGTGACGGAGTCCTCGACCAGCAGCGCGTCGTCGACCTCGGGCCAGCCGACGCGCACGACGGTGGGCTCGTGGCCCAGCCGCTCCCACATCTCCTCGGCCGTGTAGGGCGCGACCAGCGACAGCAGGATCGCCACCGCCTCGGTCGCCTCGCGCACGGCCGGGTCGGCCGGGCCGCAGCCGGAGTCGATGGCCTTGCGAGTGGCGTTGACCAGCTCCATCACCTTGGCGACCATCACGTTGAAGCGGTATGCCTCGACCAGCGTGGCCGCGTCGTGCACGGTCCGCGCCGTCGCACGCCGCAGCGCCAGATCACCGGTGGCGACGTCGACGCCGGGCTCCGAGGTGACGTCACCGGACAGCCGCCAGGCGCGCTGCAGGAAGCGCAGCGACCCGTCGGGCGACATGTTGGCCCAGTCGATGTCGTCCTCGGGCGGGCCGGCGAACACCAGCGTCAGGCGTACGGCGTCGACGCCGAAGGCGGTCAGCTGCTCGCCCAGGTTCACGCCGTTGCCCAGCGACTTGCTCATCTTCTTGCCCTGGTTGATCACGAAGCCCTGGTTGAGCTGGGCCGACCACGGCTCGCGGAAGCCGACCAGGCCCATGTCGTTGAGGACCTTGGTGAAGAACCGCCCGTAGAGCAGGTGCAGCACGGCGTGCTCGACACCGCCGACGTAGAGGTTGGCGGGCATCCAGGCGTTGACCTTGTCGGGGTCGAACGGCCGGTCGTCCTCGTGCGGCGAGCAGTAGCGGAACATGTACCACGACGAGTCGACGAAGGTGTCCATCGTGTCGGTGTCGCGGGTGGCCGGGCCGCCGCACGTCGGGCACGCCACGTTGACCCAGTCGGTCGCCCCGCCCAGCGGCGAGGTGCCCTTGGGCTTCAGGTCGGCGCCCTTGAGCATCGGCAGCGTGACGGGCAGCTGGTCCTCCGGGACGGGGACCTCGCCGTCCACGGGGCAGTGGATGATCGGGATCGGCGCGCCCCAGTAGCGCTGGCGGCTCAGCAGCCAGTCGCGCAGGCGGAAGTTGACCGCACCGGACCCGCGGCCGTCGGCCTCGAGCCTCTCGATGATGGTGCGGATGCCCGACGCCTTGTCGTGCAGGCCGTCCAGCTCGCCGGAGTTGACGTACGCCCCGTCGCCGGAGGTCGCGACGAAGGTCTCCTCGGGGTTGTCGTCTCCGGTGTCGATGACGCGACGCACGGGCAGGCCCATCGCCCTCGCGAAGTCCAGGTCGCGCTGGTCGTGGGCGGGCACGGCCATGATCGCGCCGGTGCCGTAGTCGGCCAGGACGTAGTCGCTGGCCCACACCGGCACCTCCTCACCCGAGACGGGGTTGGTCGCGGTGATGCCCAGGTCCACACCGGTCTTCGGCCGGTCGGTGGCCAGGCGGTCGATGTCGGAGGCCTTGCGCACCTCGACCAAATAGTCCTGCAGCGCCTGCGCGCGGTCGGGGTGCACGATCTCCGCTGCCAGGGCAGCGTCAGCGGCGACCACCATGAACGTCGCGCCGTACAGCGTGTCCGGCCGGGTGGTGTAGACGTCGATGTCGTGCCCGGTCGACAGGGTGAAGGTGACGTGGGCGCCCTCGGAGCGACCGATCCAGTTGCGCTGCGCGGTGACGACCCGGTCTGGCCAGGTGCCCTCCAGCTCGTCGAGGCCGTCCAGCAGCTCCTGGGCGTAGTCGGTGATCTTGAAGTACCACTGGGTCAGCTCCTTCTTGGTCACCTCCGCCCCGCAGCGCTCGCAGGCACCCGCCACGACCTGCTCGTTGGCCAGCACCGTCTGGTCCTGCGGGCACCAGTTCACGGCGCTGTTCTTGCGGTAGGCCAGGCCGCGCTTGAAGAACTCCAGGAACAGCCACTGCGTCCAGCGGTAGTAGTCCGGGTCGGAGGTGTTGAAGGTGCGCGACCAGTCGAAGGAGGCGGCGTACTTCTTGCACGACTCGATCGACTTGGCGATGTTGGCCCGCGTGTAGGTGTCGGGGTGCTCGTCGTTGCGGATCGCCGCGTTCTCCGCCGGCAGGCCGAAGGAGTCGAAGCCCATCGGGTTCAGCACCTCGTAGCCCCGCTGCCACCAGTAGCGCGCCACCACGTCGTGCAGCGCGAACACCTCGGCGTGGCCCATGTGCAGGTCGCCGCTGGGGTAGGGGAACATCGTCAGCGCGTAGCGCTTCTCGCGCGGGCTGTCGTCGTCGGCCCGGAAGGGGTCGAGCTCCTCCCAGACGCGCTGCCACTTCGTCTCGGTGGCCGCGATGTCGTACGTCGCGCGCTCCGCCGTCTCGTGCGGGGCCGTCTCCTGCGGGGCTGCGGTGTCTCCCGTGTCCTGGCTGCTCATGGCGTGTCCTCTTGTGGCGTGCTGCGGGGTGTTGGCATGAAAAAACCCCTCACATGGAGGGGTGGCCGCGTGTCCGTCCTGGTGGGACGAGATCAGCGCGGCTGAGGAAGAAGGAGGTTCTGGTGCACAGCAGCAGCATACTCGCTTCCATGGCCGCTGACCTGAGCAGGTACGACGACGTGCTGGACCTCCTCACCGCGCTCCCTCGCCGGGTGCCGGAGCTGCGGGTCGTCGTGGTCAACGGCTCGGCCGTCACCGGCGGCTGGGACGACCACTCCGACCTCGACGTCGAGGCCTGGTGCGACGGCGACGCCGCGACGACGTACGCCGCCGTGCTGGCGCTGCTGCGCAGCGAGCTCGAGGTCGACCACGTGTGGGAGCTGCCGGAGGCCACCTGGCCCACTGGCCGCCAGTGCTTCGTGCACCTGCAGCCGGACGCCGCCGACCTCAGCCGGCCCACGCGGCTGATCGACGTGGTGGTCCAGACGCTGCCCCAGCGGCTCACCATGGACACCCGGCGCCACGGCGTGCCGCTCGTGCTCCACGATCCCGACGGCCTGCTGCTGCTCGAGGACGACGACGAGGCCGGGCTGTCCGCCCAGCGCGCGCAGGCGGTGGCGCAGACCGCGGCACGCCGGCAGACCGGCGCCTGGCTGGTGGAGCGGGCGATCGCACGCGGCGACCTCGCCGCGGCGACCACGCTGCACCTGCGCTTCGCGGTGGAGCCGCTGGTGCGGCTGCTGCGCATCGAGCACTGCCCGGCGCGCCACGACTTCGGCCTGCGCTACCTGCGCACGGACCTGCCGGCCGGCATGGCCGAGCAGGTGGAGGCGCTGCTGCCCGGGCCGGACCTCGCGGTCCGGACCCGGGCGGCGTTCGCGTGGCAGGACGAGGTCCTGCGACGGCTGAGCTGACGGCGCCTACTCGACGAGGCTCACTTCACGAAGGCCGGGGTGAGCGGCGGGTTCCACCACTCGCCGTTGTAGGCCTTGACCGCACCGATGACGTGCAGCACGCCGGCGATCACGAGCGGCACCAGGAAGATCGGCAGCAGGACCACGAAGCCGATGCCGAGGGTGAGGATCGAGAGGACCACGTAGACGATCGTGGCGACCACGAGCCAGATGAACATCGAGATCTGGATGTTGATCGAGTTGGCGGCGTGCGACCGCACGAACGGCCCGCGGTCCTTGTGGATCACGTAGACGGCGATCGAGGCGATGAAGCCGAGGAAGCCGGCCGAGCAGATCATCGCGACGACGGCGCCCGCGTGGCTGATCGCGCCCCACGTGCGCTCGTCCTGCGGCGACATCGTGGTCGGCGGCATGCGGTAGGCCTGCTCCTGCGGCGGCTGCTGGCCGTAGCCGCGGGGCTGGCCGTAGCCGTCCGGCTGTCCCGGGACCTGCGGGTCGTGGGGCTGCTGGGGGTACTGCGGGTACTGGTCTGACATCTCACTCACTCCTCGGGGCGGGGTGCCCTGCCTCTGGGGACAAGCCAAGCACGCCCGGAGCCCGGAATCACCCCGTTCCGGGGTCGAGTCAGGGTGTGTTCAGGGTGGGGTGCGGGTGCCCCGTGGCACCACACCGCCCAACAACCGTTTGACAGTCGTGCGGACGGCGGGCACACTCACTCCCCAAGAACTCTTGGAGGGGTACGCCGTGGTGGACGAGACAGAGCCCGAGACCGACGGGCAGGCGGTGGCCCGGCTGCGCGCGACCGCGCACCCGGCGCGGCTGCGCATCATGTCGCTGCTGACCGCGCAGGCGATGAGCGCCGCGGAGGTCGCCCGCGCGCTCGGGCTGACGCACGCCAACGCGTCGTACCACCTGCGGGTGCTCCACGACATCGGCGAGCTGGTCGTCGAGAGCGAGGAGAAGATCCGCGGCGGGACCGCCAAGCGCTACCGCTACGACGCGTCCCGCGAGCTCGCCGACCGCACCAGCGGCATCGACGACCGCATTGCCTACGCCCGCGCCAACGCCGTCGAGGTCGAGCGCCGACTGCTCGACGCGGCGAAGGGCGCGGCCTCCTCCAGCGACCTGGAGGCGTGGGTCCCCGTGCCGGTGTGGCACCGCGCCCTGGACCTGCTCCACGAGGCGTCGCACCTGCTGCACGCCGAGGCCCGACCGGCAGGTACGCCGGACACCGTCCACGTCAGCGCCACCACCAACGCCTTCACGATGACCGGCGGGCTCGACGCCGAGGCCGTGCGCTGGATCCCGGCGAGGGAGCAGCGATGACCTGGACGACCGCGCTCGCGCCGCTGCGCAACCGCAACTTCGCGTGGTACTTCGCCTCGCGCTTCGTCAACACGCTCGGCAACATGATGGCGAGCATCGCGCTCGCGTTCGCCGTGCTGGACATCACCGACTCCCCCACCGCGCTCGGCCAGGTGCTGGCCGCCCACATGATCCCGATGGTGGCGCTGCTGCTCTACGGCGGTGTCATCGCCGATCGGTTCCCGCGCACCCTGGTGCTGCAGTTCTCGAACGTCGCCTCGGCGGTGAGCCAAGGTGCCATCGCGATGCTGGTGCTCGCGGGCGAGGCCGAGATCTGGATGCTCGTGGTGCTGTCGATCGTCCACGGCGCCGTGTCCGGAGTGGGGTTCCCGGCGATGGCCAGCGTGCTTCCCCAGCTCGTGCCCCGTGAGGACCTCCAACCGGCCAACGCCCTGGTCTCCCTGACGCGCAACGGCATGATGGTGCTGGGCCCGACGATCGGTGCGCTCCTGGTGGTCACGGTCGGCTCGGGCTGGGCCCTCGCCGTTGACGCGGCCACCTGGTTGCTCGCCGCGCTGCTGCTCATACCGGTGCGCATGCCCGCCCGGCAACCGCGGGCGGAGGCACCCGACACGCTGCGCGAGCTGCGGGAGGGCTGGTCGTTCTTCTGGGCGACCCCGTGGCTGTGGATCGTGGTCGTCGGCTTCGGCGTGCTCAACGCGATCCACGCCGGCGCCTGGCTCACGCTCGGACCGGCGGTCGCCGACGACACCGTCGGCCGCCAGGCCTGGGGCATCGTGCTGTCGGCGGAAGCCGCGGGCCTGCTCCTCACCACGGTCGTCCTGCTGCGCGTACGCCTCGAGCGACCGCTGCTGCTCGGCATGCTCGGCGTGGCGATGATGGCCCCACCGATGCTCCTCCTCGGCGTCTCCCCCACCCTGGTCGGGCTCGTCACCACGGCCTTCCTGGCCGGCGCCGGGACGGAGATCTTCGGGATGGGCTGGAACCTGGCGATGCAGGAGAACATCGAGGACGGCATGCTCTCGCGCGCCTACTCCTACGACGCCCTCGGCTCGTTCGTCGCGATGCCGATCGGCCAGCTCGCCTACGGCCCGCTCGCCCTGGCCTTCGGCTTCCGGCCGGTGCTGGTCGCCTCCGCGGTGGCGTACGTCGCCGTGGTCGCGCTGGTGCTGTGCTCCCGCTCGGTGCGCACGCTCCCCCGGGCACCGGCGACCCCGGCGCCTGCGGTGACGACCACCACGTCCTAGGGTCTCGCCATGGGAGTCATGGAGATGTTCCGCCTCGACGGCAAGGTCGTCATCGTCACCGGCGCCTCGAGCGGGCTGGGGGTCGCGTTCGCCCACTGCTTCGCCGAGGCCGGCGCCGACGTGGTGCTCGGTGCGCGCCGCGTCGAGAAGCTCGAGCGGGTGGCCGAGTCCGTCCGATCGACGGGTCGCCGCGTGCACACGGTCGCCACCGACGTGGCCGACCCCGAGCAGTGCCAGCACCTCGTGGACGAGGCGATGGCGAAGTTCGGCCGGGTCGACGTGCTCGTCAACAACGCCGGCGTCGGCACCGCCGTCCCGGCGACCCGCGAGACGCCCGAGCAGTTCCGCTCGGTCATCGACGTCAACCTCAACGGCTGCTACTGGATGGCCCAGGCGTGCGGGCGGGTGATGGAGCCCGGGTCGAGCATCATCAACATCTCCTCGATCCTCGGCATCACCACCGGAGGCCTGCCGCAGGCGGCGTACTCCGCCTCCAAGGCCGGGCTCGGCGGGCTCACCCGCGACCTCGCCCAGCAGTGGACGGGCCGCAAGGGCATCCGCGTCAACGCCCTCGCCCCGGGCTTCTTCACCTCCGAGATGACCGAGACCTACCCCGAGGGCTACCTCGACCTCGCCCTCCAGCGGGTCCCGGCCGGCCGCAAGGGCGACCCGCACGAGCTCGCCGCGACCGCGGTCTGGCTGGCATCGGACGCCGCGGGCTACGTCACCGGCCAGATGATCCCGGTCGACGGCGGCCTGACGATCGCCTGATGTCCCACGGGGACTACAAGGCGTTCTTCACGGCCGCCTGCGCGGGCGACGTCGACCTCGTCGAGCACCACCTCGACGCCGGCGTCGATGTCGACTTCGTGCATCCCGAGCTGCAGTCGACGGCGCTGGTGGCCGCGATCGAGGAGGGCCGCGCCGACGTGGCGCTGCTCCTGCTCGACCGCGGCGCCTTGCCGACCCTGCGCTCGCCGCTCGAGGGCATGACGCCACTGGAGGCCGCCCGCGCCGCAGGGCTCGACCGGGTCGTGGACCGGCTGGCCTAGGGGCGGACTCAGCCGGCGGTGAGGATCTCGGTGACGGCGTTGACCAGCAGCGCGATGTCGTCGTCGCTCGCGACGAGCGGCGGGGCGAAGCGCACGGTCGAGCCGTGGGTGTCCTTGGCCAGGATGCCGCGGGCCATGAGCGCCTCGGACATCTGGCGACCGGTCATCAGCGCCGGGTCGATGTCGATACCGGCCCAGGCGCCGCGGACGCGCACGTCGACGAGGCCGCGCCCGACGAGCGGGCGGAAGCCGGCCTCGATCTGGGTGCCGATCTCGGCGGCGCGGGCCTGGAAGGTGCCCTCCTCGAGCATCGCGACCACCTCGGTGCCGATGGCCGCAGCAAGCGGGTTGCCGCCGAAGGTCGAGCCGTGCGAGCCGGGAGTGATGACGTCCATGACCTCGTGGTCGGCCGCGATCGCGGAGACAGGGTAGATGCCGCCGCCGAGCGCCTTGCCCATGACGTAGATGTCGGGCACGACGTCCTCGTGATCGCACGCGAACGTCCGACCCGAGCGTGCGAGGCCGGACTGGATCTCGTCGGCCACCATCAGCACGTTGCGCTCGGTGCAGAGCGCGCGCAGGTCGCGCAGGAAGCCCTCGGGCGGCATCACCACGCCGCCCTCGCCCTGGATGGGCTCGAAGAGCACCGCGACCGTGGTGTCGTCGATGGCCGCGGCGACCGAGGCGATGTCGCCGTAGGCGGCGCGGCGGAAGCCGGAGGTGAAGGGGGCGTAGCCGGACGTGGCGACCTCGTCGTCGGAGAAGCTGACGATCGTGGTGGTGCGGCCGTGGAAGTTGCCCTCCATGGTGACGATCGAGGCCTGGCCGGCGGGGACGCCCTTGACCTCGTAGCCCCACTTGCGGCTGACCTTGATCGCGGTCTCGACGGCCTCGGCGCCGGAGTTCATCGGCAGGACCATGTCCTTGCCGGTCAGGCGCGCCAGCGACTCGGCGAAGCCCCCGAGCTGGTCGTTGAAGAACGCCCGGCTGGTCAGCGTGAGGCGGCCCAGCTGCTCGCGCGCGACGGCGACCAGGCGCTCGTTGGAGTGACCGAAGTTCAGCGCGCTGTAGCCCGCCAGGCAGTCGAGGTAGCGCCGTCCGTCGACGTCGACGACCCACGCGCCCTCGCCCTGCGCGAGCACCACCGGGAGGGGGTGGTAGTTGTGCGCGGCGTAGCGCTCGGTGGTCGCGATGTGAGCGGCCGTGCGCTCGGAGACGGTGCTGGTGGAGAGGTCGGTCGCGGTCATGGGCCCATGGTGCCACTGCCCGATTCCGAACGCCGACTCGGCGAGGCCCGAGAAACGGCGAAGAGGCCGGACCCTTCGGTCCGGCCTCTCGTGTCGGTGGAGCTGAGGGGACTCGAACCCCTGACCCTCTGCATGCCATGCAGATGCGCTACCAGCTGCGCCACAGCCCCAACATCGTCCTCCCGTGGAGCCGGGAGGACAACGACGAGAACATTAGCCGACAGCATCCCGGAGGTGAAATCGGGGTCGCCGGTCAGGTCACCAGCCTCCACAGGAACCAGATCCCGAGCACCGTCACGGCCAGTCCGGCGACGATCGGGACCGCCATGAGGGCCACCGCGCCCACCACGTACGCCGGTGTCGGGGGCTCGCGCAGCGGCTCGCGCTCGATCTCGCGGAGCAGCAAGCGGAGGTTCTTGCGGTTGGCGCGGTGGGCGACGTCGAGCAGGTCGCCGACGCCCGGCACCAGGCCGAGCAGCGCGTCGAGGACGAGGTTGAGGCCCATCCGGGCGAGCACCACCGTCGGCACCCGGGCGCGCACCGCGTCGCGCACGATGATGCTGGACAGCGCGCTGCCGAGGGCGTCGCCGATGCCGGGCACCAGCCCGATGACGGCGTCGAGGCCGACGCCGATCTGCGTGCCGGGCACGGTCACCGCGTCGTCCATGACGCGTGCGAGGCGCCGGCTCGAGGCCACGTCGACCTCGCGGGCGCGCTCGCTCACGGGGTGACCACGCGGTTCCAGGCCGTCAGCCGCCAGCGCTCGACCCCGCCGGTCCAGGTCGACGCCGAGTGCTCGAGGACCACCCAGCCGCAGTTGGCCAGCACCCCGAGGCTCTCGCCCGGGTCGCCCTCCCAGCCGAGGAAGGCCGGCACGGCGACGCGCAGGGCGGCTCCGTGGGAGACGACCACTCCGGTCTCCCCCTCGGCCAGCGAGTCGGCGTACGTCCCGAGCGCGGGCAGGAAGCGCTGCAGCACGTCGTCGCGGGTCTCCCGGCCGGGGATCGCGTCGAGGTCGCCGGCCAGGAGCGCGGCGTACTCCTCGGGGTGGGCGGCGGCGTACTGCTCCGCGGTCAGGCCCTGCCTGTTCGGTCCGACGTCGAACTCGCGCAGCCGCGGGTCGAGCACCGGGTCGAGCCCGCACTCGGCGGCCATGGCGGCTGCCGTCCCGGCCGCGCGGGCGAGGTCGGAGGACCACACCGCGACGGGTCGCAGGCCCGCCAGCACCGGCGCGACCTCCTTGGCCTGCGCCAGCCCGACGTCGTCGAGCGGGACGTCCGCGTGGCCCTGGGCGCGTCCGGAGTCGTTCCACTCCGTGCGGCCGTGGCGGAGCAGGACCAGGCGCCTCACGTCAGGTCGAGCGGGATCACCGGGCAGTCGCTCCAGAGGCGCTCGAGGGCGTAGAACATCCGCTCCTCCTCGTGCTGGACGTGGACGACGATCTCGCCGTAGTCGAGCAGCACCCAGCGCCCCTCCTTGTGGCCCTCGCGACGGATCGGCTTGGCGCCGACCTCGCGGAGCTTCTCCTCGACCTCGTCGACGATCGCGCCGACCGCGCGCTCGTTGGTGGCGCTGGCCAGCACGAACGCGTCGGTGATCGCGATCTGCTCGCTGACGTCGAAGGCGAGCACCTGGTCGGCCTTCTTGTCGTGCGCGGCCTGGCCGGCGATGGCGACGAGCTCGAGGGCGTGGTCGGTGGCTGTCATGCAGAGTCCTTGCTGTCGTGCGTGGTCGAGGGAGCGTAGAGGTCGTGCTTGGCGATGTACTGGACGACGCCGTCGGGCACGAGGTACCAGACCGGCTCGCCGCGGCGCTTGCGGTCACGGCAGTCGGTCGAGGAGATCGCCAGAGCGGGGATCTCGACCATGGTGACCTTGTCGGACGGGATCTTCTCAATCGTCGCCGGGTCCATCTCGTAGCCCGGGCGCGTGCAGCCGACGAAGGTGGCCAGCTCGAAGAGCTCGTCGGCGTCACGCCACGTGAAGATGTCGGCGAGCGCGTCGGCGCCGGTGATGAAGAACAGCTCCGCGTCGGGCAGCTCGGCCTTGAGGTCGCGCAACGTGTCGATGGTGTAGGTCGGGCCGTCGCGGTCGATGTCGACGCGCGAGACGTTGAAGCGCGGGTTGGCAGCCGTCGCCACGACCGTCATGAGGTAGCGGTGCTCGGCCTCGGTGACGTCACGGTCGCTCTTCTGCCACGGGTCGCCGGTGGGCACGAAGAGGACCTCGTCGAGGTCGAACCACGCCTGGACCTCGGAGGCCGCGACGAGGTGGCCGTGGTGGATGGGGTCGAAGGTGCCGCCCATCACGCCGACGCGTCGGCCTGCAGCCGACTGCTCCTTCACGGAGGTCGCCGACCTCAGCTGTGCTCGCGCCCGCCGCCGAAGGACACCACGGCCAGGAGCAGCACCAGCAGCAGGACCAGCGTGACGGCGCCGATGATGTAGGGGCTGACGACGGGGTCGCCGTGCTCGGCCTCGGAGGCGAGGACAGTCAGGGAGTTCAGCATGGCGTGATCCTATCGTCCGCGCCGCGGCGGCTCAGCGCACGTGCCCGTCCCCGACCACGACGTACTTGCTGGACGTCATCTCCGGCAGTCCCATCGGGCCCCGCGCGTGCAGCTTCTGGGTCGAGATGCCGATCTCCGCACCGAAGCCGAACTCGCCGCCGTCGGTGAAGCGGGTCGAGGCGTTGACCACCACCGCCGCCGAGTCGACGGCCGCGACGAAGCGGCGGATCGTGGCCTGGTCGCGTGCCAGGATGGCCTCGGTGTGCCCCGACGAGAAGCGACGGATGTGCTCGATCGCACCCTCGACGTCGCTCACCACGGCTGCGGAGATCTCGAGGCCGAGGAACTCGGCCGCGTGGTCCTCGTCGGTCACCGGCACCACGTCGTCGTACTCGGCGAAGGCGGGGTCGCCGTGCACCAGCACGCCGGCCGCCTGGAGCGCCTCGACGACGATCGGCAGGAACTCGTCGGCGACGTCCTCGTGCACGAGGAGGGACTCCGCGGCGTTGCACACGCTCGTGCGCTGGGTCTTGGCGTTGAGCACGATCGCGAGCGCCTGCTCGAGGTCGGCCGAGGCATCGACGTAGACGTGGCAGTTGCCCACCCCGGTCTCGATCACCGGGACGGTCGACTCCTCCACGACGCTGCGGATCAGGCCGGCGCCGCCCCGCGGGACGAGCACGTCGACGAGCCCGCGGGCGCGCATCAGCGCCTTGACGCTGTCGTGGGTCTCCCCCGGCACCAGCTGTACGACGTCCTCCGGCAGGCCGCTGCCGGCCAGCGCACCGCGCATCGCCGCGACGATGGCGGCGTTGCTCGACCGGGCGCTCGACGAGCCGCGCAGCAGCACGGCGTTGCCGGCCTTGAGGCAGATCCCGGCGGCGTCGGCCGTGACGTTGGGGCGCGCCTCGTAGATCATCCCGACGACGCCGAACGGCACCCGCACCTGCCGCAGCTCGAGGCCGTTGGCCAGCGTGCTGCCGCGCAGCACCTCACCGACGGGGTCGGGCAGGCCGGCGACGTCGCGCAGGCCCTGCGCCATCGCGGCGAGGCGTTCGTCGTCGAGCCGCAGCCGGTCCACGATGTTGGCGGGGGTGCCCGCGGCCCCGGCCCGCGCCACGTCCTCGGCGTTGGCCGCCAGCACCTGCGGTGCCGCCTCGTGCAGGGCGTCCGCCATCGCGTGCAGCGCGGCGTCCTTCGCCGCACGGGTGGCAGTGGCGAGCTCGTGGCTGGCCGTCCGGGCACGGACGGCGACCTCGCGGACGGACTCCTCGCTGCTCATGCGGTCCAGCGTAGGTCCGGCTGACCTAGGGTGAGGTCATGTCTCGCATCACGGGGGTGATCGTCGCACTGGCGACGGCAGCGGCTGTCCTGACCGGCTCGACCGCGGGCGCCGCACCGGCACCGGAGGGGGTCCACGACGCAGGTGACCTCCCCCGGGAGCTCGAGGGCGGAGTCGAGCTGACGCTCGCCGACGGCGACCTGTTCCGCGTCTGGGTCGACGACGACCACCAGGGGGTCTGGGGCAGGCGCTACGACGCCGCCACCGCGACGTGGGGAGGACGGCAGGAGGTGCTCCGGGAGGAGGACCTCGCCTGCGGCGACGTCGACGCACGCACGGCCAACGGTGCCGTGGCCGTGACGGCGAAGTGCGACCGGGGCGGCTACCCCGACGACCAGGCGCCCACCGGGTCCCACGCCGTGTGGTCCGCCGACACGATCACCTGGTCGTCGTACCCGCTCGAGGGCGAGGCCTACGACGAGCCCGGCATCTCGCCCGACGGGAGCCGCGCGGTCTGGCTCGAGTTCCGTGGCTACGTCACCTGGGGCCCCGAGGGGTTCACCCGCCGCGCCCTCGAGACCCCGGGGCGCGAGTACACGGCGACCGCCACCATCACCGACGACGCCCAGGTCTCCTACCTCTTCGGCGCGCACGTGTCCCGTCGCCGGTGCGCCCTCGTCGTGCTCACCCGGACCGGGGACGCCCCGCCCACACGCCAGGAGGTCGCGCTCGACGACGCGTGCCAGGACCGCAACTTCGCCAACGTGGATGCGAACACCGCCGTCTTCGGGGAGTTCGCCCTGCCCTCCTCGGTGGCCGTCGTCTCGCGCGCCGACGCCGCGTCCCCCTGGGCCGTGACACGGCAGCCCCCGATCACGGCGCCGGGCCTCGTCCTGGTCGACCGCGGCCTCCGCACGACGTTCCGCACCGCGCCGGGAGCCCCGCTCGTGGCGCTCGGCTCGCGGACGGGCAGGAGGGTCCGGGCCCAGGTCTACGACCCGGTCGCCCAGGTGTGGGGAGCCGCGGTCACGGTCCACGAGTCGCCCACCCGGTGCCGCTGGGGAGCCGACGGCACCGTCCAGCCCCTGGCCGTCATCGCCGCGGTCGTGGGCTGCGGGCGCGGCAACGTGGTGCTCACCACGCGCGACGGTCTGGCCTGGGACGCGCTGCGGATGGGACGGCGGACGCTGGGCCAGTCGGACGACGGACGGTACGTCGCCGTGCCGGGCCCGCGCGACGTCCACGTGATCTCGCCGGAGCGCGGCGTCGTCAGCCTGCCGGGAGGCACCACCGGCCGGTGCGACGTCGTGGTGCCGGACGGTCCGGACGCCGCCGTCCAGCTTGTCGCTGCGGGGCCGCGGAGGTGGCCGACCATCCTCCGTCGCGTCTCGTCCGGCGGCACGGAGCGCCTCGGGCGCTTCCCCACCCGGACGCGGGGCAGGTGCGCCGGGGTGGAGCAGTCCTACGACCGGGCTGCGTACTTCGACATGGACAGCACCCGCCCGAACCGGGGCCAGACCGTGGGCATCGTCAGGCGCGAGGACGGCTGGGCGGTGCGGGTCGACCGCTGGTGAGACCGGCTCCGCACGCACGGACGCCCCCGACCGAGCAGGTCGGGGGCGTCCGGTGGGGCAGAGGACTCAGCCCTTGCGCTCCTTGACCTTGTCGGTCGCTGCGGGCAGGACCGTGTGCAGGTCGCCCACGACACCGAAGTCGACGAGCTCGAAGATCGGGGCCTCGGGGTCCTTGTTGACCGCGACGATCGTCTTCGACGTCTGCATGCCGGCGCGGTGCTGGATCGCACCCGAGATGCCGTTGGCGACGTAGAGCTGCGGCGAGACCGTCTTGCCGGTCTGGCCGACCTGGAACGCGTGGGGCATCCAGCCGGAGTCGACGGCCGCACGCGAGGCGCCCACGGCCGCGCCGAGGGAGTCGGCGAAGCCCTCGACGGACTCGAAGTTGCCGCCGGTGCCACGACCGCCGGAGACCACGATCGCGGCCTCGGTCAGCTCGGGGCGACCGGTCGACTGGCGCGGCTGGGTGGCCACGATCTGCGCCGTCTTCGCGACGTCGGACACCGTCGCGGCGAACGCCTCGACGGCACCCGCACCCGCGGCCTCCTCGGGGGCGGCCGAGTTGGGCTTCACGGTGATGATCGGCGTGCCCTGCGTGACCTTGGCCTGCACGGTGTAGTTGCCGGCGAACACGCTCTGCGTGGTCACGCCGCCCTCGGCGACGTCGACGGCGTCGGTGATCAGGCCCGAGCCCAGCTTGATCGCCAGGCGACCGGCGACCTCCTTGTTCTCGAACGTCGACGGCAGCAGGATCGCGGCAGGGCTGCTCTTCTCCGCCAGCTGCTGGAGCGCCTCGGCCTTCGGCGCGACGAGGTAGCCCTTGATCTGGGCGTCGTCGACGACGTAGACCTTCTCGGCGCCGTACTTCTTGACCTTCTCGGCCACGGCGTCGCCTTGGTCGGGCGAGCCGAAGAACACCGCGGACGGCTCGCCGAGGCGGCGCGCGATCGTGAGGAGCTCGTAGGTGGGCTTCTTGACCTCGCCGTCGGCGTGGTCGATGACTACCAGGACTTCAGACATGGTGGCTCTCCTGTTCCTGTCAGCCTGCTCAGATGAACTTCTTGGACGCGAGGAAGCCGACCAGCGCGTCTGCGCCCGAGCCGTCCTCGTCGGTGACGATCTCGCCGGCGGTGCGCGGCGGGCGCTCGGTGGTGTCCTCGACCTGCGACCACGCGACCGAGAGGCCGACCTGCCCGGCGTCGACGCCGAGGTCGGACAGCGAGAAGGTCTCCAGCGGCTTCTTCTTCGCGGCCATGATGCCCTTGAAGGAGGGGTAGCGCGCCTCGCCCGACTGGTCGGTGACCGACAGCACGATCGGCAGCGTCGCGCCGATGACCTCGGTGGAGCCCTCGTTGTCACGCTTGATGCGGACCTGGTCGCCCTGCGACTCGATCACCGACGCGAGCGTGACCTGCGGCATGCCGAGGCGCTCGGCCAGCATCGCCGGCACCACGGAGCCGGAGGCGTCCGTGGAGGCCATGCCGCAGACCACGAGGTCCGCGCCGACCTTCTCGATCGCCTTGGCCAGCACCAGCGACGTGGCGATGTAGTCGGAGCCCGCGATCGCATCGTCGACGACGTGGACGCCCTTGTCGGCACCCATCTGCAGCGCCTTGCGCACCGCGTCGACCGCCTTCTCGGGCCCGACGGTCAGCGCGGTGATCTCGATGTCCTCACCCTCGCGCTTCTCGCGGAACTGCAGGGCCTGCTCGACGGCGTACTCGTCGAGCTCGGACAGCAGACCGTCGACGCCGACGCGGTCGACGGTGTAGTCGTCCTCGAACTTGCGGTCGGCGGTGGCGTCCGGCACGTACTTCACACAGACAACAATGTTCATGGCGTGTGGCCTCGCGGCCCCTCCTGTGAAATCGGATGTGATTGCGAGGTTACTAGCCGGTCACCCGACCGCGGAACGGTGATGCGGGTGGAGTCGCTCACAGTGGAACTGTCACGGTGATGTGCGGTGGCCCGGATCAGCCGCGCGGGACGCGGAGCCGCTCGACCACCCGCGTACGCCGGTGCTGGCTGTCCCCGACGTAGGTCACCTCGACGCGGTAGCCACCGGCGCGCAGGTGGCCGAGGCGGGCCACGGCCGCACCGCTGGGATCCAGGCGCACGCCCACCCGGGCGACACGGCCCGCGCCGGCGCGGCGGAGGTCGACCCTCACGCGGCCGGTGGGACGGGTGCCGTAGTCGCCGTCGACACGGAGCCGCACCGTCGTCGGGACGCGCGTACGCCTGCCGGCGACCTGCACCTGGAGGTAGGAGCGCGCCGGTGCGACGACCAGGCCCGCGGGGGCTGAGGAGCTGCCGGACTGCCCGCCCGACGGGACGTAGGTTGCCGAGACGGCGTGCGTGCCCACCAGCAACCCGGACAGCACCACGCTCGCAGTGCCATTGCCCAGGAGGTTCGCCTTGATGTCGCGGCCATCAACGGCGAAGTAGACGTCGCCGTCGGGCTCCCCGCCGGCACTCACCACCTGCGCCGACGCGGTCACCGACTGCCCGTACGCCGACTCGGTAGTGCTCAGCGTGAGGGTCGTGCTGGACGGCGGCGCGGAGGCCGCCGCGGGACCGGCCGGGACGAGGGCCAGGGCCAGCACGGCCGCCGACGCCGCGGCGGACGACCGGGTGATGTGCGACATGGTGGAAACCCTACGTCGCGGTCAGGGCTTCACGATGCGATCGAGGATGCGGCCCACGACCAGCCAGGCGATCGCACCGAGACCCCAGTTGAAGAGCGCGTTCTTGACCTCGGCACCCTCCCCGCCGAACTGCTTGATGCCCTCCTTGCGCGAGAAGACGTCGAGGTCGACGACCGCGGCCGCCCGCAGGACCGCGTCGACGAGCGCGTTGGAGGTGTTGGCGTCCAGCGCGACCAGCAGCGCGCCGACGGCGAGCACCAGGGCGCACAGCGCGCAGGCCAGCCACAGGAGTTGGGCGAGCGCAGCCCGGATCTTCGTTGCCACAGTGCATGTCTCCTTGTCGGGGCCGGGTCGGCCCGGGGTGAGCGGGGTGGACGAGGTCAGCGGCCGACGAACGTGGCCTTGCCCGGTCCGTTCTCAACGAACGACGTCATCCCGCGGGTACGGTCCTCGGTCGCGAAGATCGCCGCGAACTGCTGGCGCTCGATCTCCAGGCCGGTGTCGAGGTCGGTCTCGCTCCCCCGGTCGATGCACTCCTTGGCTGCGCGGATCGCCAGGGCCGCTGCCCCGCTGAACTGGGCGGCGTACGCCACCGACTCCTCGAGCACCTTGTCGGCGGCGACGACCCGGTCGACCAGGCCGATGCGCAGCGCCTCGTCGGCCTTGACGAAGCGGCCGGTGAAGATGATGTCCTTGGCCTTCGCCGTGCCGACCAGGCGGGTCAGCCGCTGCGTGCCGCCGGCACCGGGGATGATGCCGAGCAGCACCTCGGGCTGCCCGAGGACGGCGTCCTCGGCGGCAAAGCGGAGGTCCGCCGCGAGCGCGAGCTCGCAGCCCCCGCCGAGGGCGTAGCCGTTGACCGCGGCGACGACCGGCTTGGGGATGCGCGCGATGGCGGTGGTGGCGGACGTTGCCGAGGTGGCGACCTTCACCATCTCGGCGTAGGACAGGTCGGCCATCTCCTTGACGTCGTTGCCGGCAGCGAAGACGCGCTCGCCTCCCCACAGCACCACGGCGCGTACGTCGTCGCGCTCGGTGAGCTCGGCGGCCGCGTCGCGGAGGTCGGCCTGCACCTGGACGCTGATCGCGTTCATCTTGGGCCGGTCCAGTCGCAGGACCGCGACCCCGTCGGTCACGTCGATCGAGACGAACTCCATGGTTGCTCCCCTTCGTCGGTGCGTCGGTGCGCCTGTGTCGGCGTCCACCACTGCGTGGGCGCATTCTGCCGTGCCCGCCGGCAAGCACCACAATGGCTCGCGTGACACCGCCCCCCGACCAAGCATCAGTCTGGAACCACGACGGCGAGACGCGAGAGGTCTGGCCGGGTCGCAACTACCCCCTGGGCGCGACGTGGTCCCACGACGCGACCAACTTCGCCGTCTACGCCCCCAGCGCCGAGCGGCTGTGGGTGTGCGTCTTCGACGACGACGACGTCGAGACGCGGCACCTGCTCACCGAGCACTCGCTCGGCGTGTGGCACGGCGCGGTGCCCGGAGTCGCGCCCGGCACGCGCTACGGCTACCGCGCCCACGGTCCGTGGGACCCCGACGCCGGCCTGCGGTTCAACGCCGCCAAGCTGCTGCTCGACCCCTACGCCAAGGCGGTCTCGGGCGACCTCGTGGCCGACGACGCGATCTTCGGCTACGTGCCGGGCGACCCCGACACCATCAGCGACCTCGACTCAGCGGCGTACGTGCCCCGCAGCGTGGTGGTCTACGACGACTTCCAGTGGGGTGCCGACACCTCGCCGCGGCGGCGCTGGCGCGACACCGTGATCTACGAGATGCACGTCAAGGGGATGACGGCGCTGCACGACCGGGTGCCCGAGGAGCTGCGCGGGACGTACGCCGGCCTCGCCACGCCCGCGGTCACCGACTATCTCCGCGACCTGGGCGTCACGGCAGTCGAGCTGCTGCCGGTGCACCAGTTCTTCTCCGAGCCGGCCCTGGCCGAGCGCGGGCTGGTGAACTACTGGGGCTACAACTCGCTCGGCTTCTTCGCCCCCCACAACGCCTACGCGCACGCGGGTGACCGCGGCCAGCAGGTGACCGAGTTCAAGCAGATGGTGAAGGCCTTCCACGAGGCGGGCCTCGAGGTCATCCTCGACGTCGTCTACAACCACACCGCCGAGGCGGGGCCGCTCGGGCCGACGCTGAGCTTCCGCGGGCTGGACGACCTGGGCTATTACCAGCGCGTCGTGACACCCGAGCCGGCGCCGGGCGAGGACCCGATGCCCGACACCTACTGGGACGTGACCGGCTGCGGCAACACCGTCGACGCCACCCACACCCAGAGCCTGAGGATGATCCTCGACTCGCTGCGCTACTGGGTCAACGAGATGCACGTCGACGGCTTCCGCTTCGACCTGATGAGCGCGCTGACCCGCACCAACCAGGTCGTCGACCTCGGCAGCCACTTGATCACCGCGATCGGCCAGGACCCGGTGCTGCGCCACGTGAAGCTCGTCGCCGAGCCGTGGGACGCCTCGATGGACGGCTACCGCGTCGGTCGCTTCCCCCCTCCGTGGATCGAGTGGAACGACCAGTTCCGCGACACCGTGCGGGACTTCTGGCGCGGCCACTCCGCCGGCGTACGCACTGTGGCGACCCGGCTGGCCGGCTCGAGCGACCTGTACGCCGACGACGGCCGCTCGCCCTACGCGTCGGTCAACTTCGTGACCGCGCACGACGGCTTCACGCTGCGCGACCTGGTGTCGTACAACGACAAGCACAACGAGGCCAACGGCGAGGACAACCGCGACGGCACCGACAACAACCGGTCGTGGAACTGCGGTGTCGAGGGCGAGACCGACGACGCCGAGGTCATCGCGATGCGACGGCGCCAGGCAGCCAACCTCATGGCCACCCTCTGCTTCTCGAGCGGCGTGCCGATGCTCACCGCCGGCGACGAGCGGGGTCGCACGCAGGGCGGCAACAACAACGCCTACGGCCAGGACAACGAGACGTCGTGGATCGACTGGCGCCCCGACGACGCGTGGCTCGACCTCTACGAGATCACCAAGACCGCGTTGCGGCTGCGCCGCGAGCACCCGGTCCTGCGCCAGCGCCACTGGTTCGAGGGCCGGCCCACCATCCGCGGCGGCATCAAGGACCTCGTCTGGGTCCACCCCAGCGGCCGCGAGATGGCGACCGACGACTGGAACGACGACTCGGTCCGCACGGTCGGGATGTTCCTCAACGGCGCACCCCTGCGCTACCCCGGACCGCGTGGGGAGCAGGTCCGGGACAAGTCGTTCATGATCTGGCTCAACGCCGGGGCCGACGACGTGGAGCTCGCCCTCCCGGACAACCAGTGGGTCCACCACGGCGAGGTGGTGCTCTCGACCAACGCCGAGGTCGCCGTGGGCACGCCGGTCGTGGCGGGCACCTCGATGCTGCTGCAGGCGCGCTCGGTGCTGGTGATGCGCCAGACGTGACCGGTCTCGACGGATTGGTCCCACCGCGCCGACCTGCGAGAATGGGGCCATGGCCAGCAGCGTTCCCGCACGTCGGCAGGAGAAGGGTCGAGGTCACCTCCTCGACATGAATGCCCCACGTCGCGTCGTGGCGGACCCCGAGAAGGACGCCCGCGACCTCGCCCGCGTGCAGAAGTGGGTCATGTCGACGCTGGCCGTCACCACGATCCTGCACCTCGTGGTCGGCCTGGTGGTCGCCGCGGTCATGCTCGACGACGCACCGGACAGCTCGAAGATCGGGCTCAACGTCATCGCCGGGATCTTCGGCGCGATCGCCGTCGCGACGGGTCTTGCGATCCACGGCCGTCGCATCCTCTCGCCGTGGCTGCTGCTCGGCGTCGTGCCGACCGCGATCGGCCTCCTGCTGACCTTCGGCTGACCGTTCCCGCGCAGGGCTACAGTCGTCCTATGGGAGCCACCGAGGACACGACCGGCCAGCGCTTCTCGACGCTCCCCGCCGGCGTGGCCGTCGAGGACACCATCGCGAGCGTCGACACCAGCCGCTTCCCCGACCCCGACGACGTACGCAGCGTCGACCAGCACAGCGCACTGCGCGACGACTGACCCGTCCCCGCCCGCGGTCGGACGGACCCAACGGTCCGGAGCCTGCTCGCGGGACGCTCGCGAGCGCGTTCCGGCCAGCCGTTCGGTCCGTCCGGCGGCGCGTCAGAGGCCGAGGACCTGCACCGCGGCCAGGTAGGAGCCGCGCGTGCCCTCGGGGTCGTGGAGCGAGACGTCCAGATCCGCCGCACGTGCGCGTACGGCGGCGCCCGGGTCGAGCGAGGTGAGGTCGGCGGCGAGGGCGGAGACCGCGAGCGCGCGGTCGTGCGCGTCGAGGTGGTCGAGGGCCAGGCTGTTGTGGAGCACCTGCGCCGCCTCTGCCATCAGCTCGCGGGCCAGGCCGGGATCGACGTCCGGCCGGGTGCCGACCGAGTCCGCGGCGGCCAGGAACGGCGTGAGGAGGTCGGGCGGCGGGGTCGAGGACATGGTCCGATCCTCGCGACGCCGGCGCGCGGCGGCAAGGGCCGCACCGGCGCACGCGCTAGGGGCTGACCCGCTCCGTGAGGATGCGGAGGGTCGCCTGCAGGTCGGCGAAGTCCTCGACGCTCAGCGCGAGCGCGTCCTTCATGTCGCAGTGGATGCGCTCCGCGTGGCTGCGCAGCCGCTCACCCTTGGCGGTGAGCGACACGACCACGAAGCGCTCGTCCTCGTGGTGGCGGTGCCGTGCGACGAACCCGGCGACCTCCATCCGCCGCAGCAGCGGCGTGAGCGTCCCGTGGTCGAGGCGGAGGGCCTCCGCGATGTCACGGACCGCTCGCTCGTCCCGCTCCCAGAGCACGATCAGCACGAGGTACTGCGGGTACGTCAGGCCCAGCTCGGTGAGAGCCGGGCGGTAGGCGGCCGTGACTGCCCGCGACGCGGCGTAGAGGTCGAAGCACAGCTGGTCCGACAACGGAGGGGCGTCGATCTCGGTCACTGGGACATCATGCACCCCGGAGGCGCTACCTTGTGCACAAGATCATTGGACACAAGGTGTCAAGAAATCCCTGGGGAGGGAGTTCGATCGTGGTGAACGTCCTGGAGCAGAGGCTCATGGAGGCGGGCCGTGGCGACCACGCGGCCGCCGCAGCGGTGTACGACGACGTCGCCGAGGTGGTCTACGGCCTCACCCTGCGCATGACGGGCGACCCGGAGCGCGCGCAGGCCCTCGCGCTCGAGGCGGTGCTCGCCGTCATCCGGACAGCGGCCCTCTTCGACCCCACGCAGGGGTCGGCCCGCAGCTGGATCGTGGGCGTGGCCCACCGCCACGCCGCCCGGAGCCGCAGGTCGGAGCGGACGCCGCGACAGGCGGGCACGCCGGAGCCGGTCGCCGGCCTCTCGGCGTTGTCGGGAGCCGACGCACGCGCCGTGGAGCTCTCCTGGTTCGGCGCGCGCACCTACGACGACGTCGCACAGCACACCGGCGAGTCGCCCGACCAGGTCCTCACGCGTCTGAGGAGCGCGCTCCTGGACCTCGGGAGCGACCCCGCCGCACCGGAGCCGCGGCGCTCGAGCTGAGCGCCACGGCTCCCGGTGTCAGACGGGCGTCACGCCGGCGTCAGGCCGGCTCGGCCACCAGGCCGAGCTCGGCCACGGAGGCCAGCGACTCGTTGCGCGGGACGGCGCGCACCGTGTAGCCGAACGGACCGGACCGGTCCAGCGAGACCGCGGCGTCGAAGCGGTGGCGGTTGCCGTCGTAGGACTCCCCCACCAGCATCGGCGTCACGGTGGTCGCGGTGAGCACGTCGTCCGCGCCGATGCGGCCGTGCACGACCTGGACCTCGACGTCGTCGGCCGACAGCGAGCCGAGCGCCACCCAGGCGCGTACGGCGAGGGTCGCGCCGACCTCGGCCTGGTCGCCCACGCCCTCGGAGTCGACGTGCTCGACACGCACGCCGTGCCACGCCTCGCGGACGGTCTGCTTCCAGCCCGACAGGGTGCGGGCACCGGCGTAGTCGGAGTTGAGAGAGCGCGCGGTGTGCGCGGCAGGTGCGTAGAGCTCGCGGACGTAGTCGCGCACCTGGCGGGTGGCGAGCACCTTCGGGCCGAGCGACTTCAGCGTGTGGCGCACCATCTCGAGCCACCGCGGCGGGACGCCCTCGTGGTTGGTCTCGTAGAAGCGCGGCACGACGTCCGTCTCGAGCAGGTCGTAGAGCGCGTGCGCCTCGAGGTCGTCACGACGGTCGGCGTCGTCGATGCCGTCGGCGGACGGGATCGCCCAGCCGTTGTTGCCGTCGTACCACTCGTCCCACCAGCCGTCGAGGATCGAGAGGTTGAGGCCACCGTTGAGCGCGGCCTTCATGCCCGACGTGCCGCAGGCCTCGTAGGGGCGCAGCGGGTTGTTGAGCCACACGTCGCAGCCGGGGTAGAGCGGCTGCGCCATCGCGATGTCGTAGTTGGGCAGGAAGGCGATGCGATGGCGGATTTCCGGGTCGTCGGCGAAGCGCACCATCTCCTGGATGAGCCGCTTGCCGGTCTCGTCGGCCGGGTGCGCCTTGCCGGCGATGACCAGCTGGATCGGGCGCTCGGGGTCGAGGAGCAGCTTCTTCAGGCGGGCCGGGTCGCGCAGCATCAGCGTGAGCCGCTTGTACGTCGGAACGCGGCGCGCGAAGCCGATGGTCAGCACGTCGGGGTCGAGCGCGGTGTCGATCCACGTCGTCTCGGCAGGGGCGAACCCGCGCTTGGCCGCCGAGCGGCGCATCCGGTCGCGGGCGTCCTCGATGAAGCGGGTGCGCAGCGTGCGCTTGAGGTCCCAGATCTCGCGGTCGCCGAACTGGTCGATCATCGGCCACAGCGCGTCGGTGTCGTCGCCGTCGATGTCGGCGCCGCGGCTCGCGGCGAGCTCGATGACCTCGCGCGCGATCCAGGTCGGGCCGTGCACGCCGTTGGTGATCGACGTGATCGGCACCTCGGCCTCGTCGAAGGCCGGCCAGAGGCCGTTGAACATCCCGCGCGACACGTGCCCGTGCAGCATCGAGACACCGTTGGCGCGCTGGGCGAGGCGGAAGCCCATCACCGCCATGTTGAAGACGCCGGCGTCGCCGCCGTCGTAGTCCTCGGCGCCGAGGGCGAGCACGCGGTCGACCGGGACGCCCGGCGTGGGCGAGCTGCCGCCGAAGTACTGCGAGACCAGCTCGCGGGGGAAGCGGTCGATGCCCGCGGGGACCGGCGTGTGGGTCGTGAAGACCGTGCCGGCGCGCGAGACCTCGAGCGCGGTGTCGAAGTCGAGGTGCGGACCGTCCTCGCCCACGGTGAGCTCGCGGATCCGCTCGATGCCGAGGAAGCCGGCGTGGCCCTCGTTGGCGTGGAAGACCTCTGGGGCCGGTGCGCCGGTGATGCGCGACCAGACGCGGAGGGCCCGTACGCCGCCGACGCCGAGCAGAAGCTCCTGGCGCAGGCGGTGCTCGGAGTTGCCGCCGTAGAGGCGGTCGGTGACGTCGCGGTAGTGGGCGCTGTTGTCCTCGATGTCGGTGTCGAGGAGCAGCAGCGGCACGCGGCCGACCTGCGCCACCAGGATCCGCGCGACGAGGTCCGGGCCGTCGGGCAGCGCGATCGAGACCGTCGCGCGGGTGCCGTCGGCCTCCCGCAGCTGGGTCAGCGGCAGCTCGTCGGGGTCGAGGACGGGGTAGCTCTCCTGCTGCCAGCCGTCGCGGTCCAGCGCCTGCTTGAAGTAGCCGTGGCGGTAGAACAGGCCGACACCGACCAGCGGGATGCCGAGGTCGGAGGACGCCTTCAGGTGGTCGCCGGCCAGGATGCCGAGACCGCCGGAGTACTGCGGCAGCACGGAGGCGATGCCGTACTCGGACGAGAAGTAGGCGATGGCGCGCGGGGCGTCCTCGCCGGCCTTGCGGGCGTACCAGCGGTCCTCGGAGAGGTACCGCTGGAGGTCCGCGTGGGCGGCGTCGAGCCGGGCGCGGAAGTCGCCGTCGTCGACGAGCTCGTCGAGCCGCTCGCGGCTCACCGCCCCCAGGAACCGGACCGGGTCGCCGGCCACGTCGCGCCACAGCTGTGGGTCGACGGACGCGAAGACGTCCTGGGTCGGGGGGTGCCACGACCAGCGCAGGTTGCCCGCGAGGACGGACAGGGCGCCGAGGGGCTCGGGAAGGACAGGACGGACGGTGAATCGTCTGAACGCTCGCACGGTCCAGCACGCTAGAGCATTTCTTGGATCGATCCAAGAGCCGCGCCGCGAGCCCCTTGCAACTCGCGGGAGTCAAAGGGGTGAGACCACTTCCCTCCCGGCTTGCGCCCGTGACCCAACGTTCGCAAGTGTGGGGGCATGGTTGGACGCATACCCGTGATGGATGTATCCCCCGTCGTCGACCTCGGTCGGCAGTCGGCGAAGGCGACGGTCGGCGAACCGATGCCGGTCCGGGCGACCGTGTTCCGCGAGGGGCACGACCAGCTCGCGGCCGAGGTCGTGGCCACCGACCCGGCGGGAGGACGTCGCGCCCCCGTGCGGATGGTCCCCGACGGAGCAGCCCCCAACCGCTACGTCGCCCACGTCACCCCCGACACCGAGGGCGAGTGGACCTTCGAGATCCACTCCTGGTCCGACCCGGTGGCCACCTGGCAGCACGACGCCGGCATCAAGATCCCCGCCGGGGTCGACGTCGAGCTGATGTTCACCGAGGCCCGGCTCCTGCTCGAGCGGGTCGCCGCCGGCACCGGCACCGACAAGCTGGACAGCGCGTCCGCCGCCCTCGTGAAGGGTGCGATCGCCGCCGCGAGCGACCAGGAACGCCCCGTCGGTGCGCGCCTCGCGGCCCTGCAGGACCCCGAGCTGGACGCCGTCCTGCTCGCCCACCCGCTGCGCGAGCTGACCTCGGTGACGGGCCCGTTCCGCTTCCGTGCCGACCGCGTCCGCGCGCTCTTCGGCAGCTGGTACGAGTTCTTCCCCCGCTCCGAGGGCGCCACCCGCGACCCGAAGACCGGCAAGGTCGTCTCCGGCACCTTCCGCACCGCTGCGAAGCGCCTCGACCGCGTCGCGGAGATGGGCTTCGACGTCCTCTACCTCCCGCCCATCCACCCGATCGGCGAGCTCAACCGCAAGGGACCCAACAACACCCTCACGCCCGGCCCCGACGACCCCGGTTCGCCGTGGGCGATCGGCAGCAAGGACGGCGGGCACGACGCCATCCACCCCGAGCTGGGCACGTTCGAGGACTTCGACGCCTTCGTCGCCCGGGCCGGTGAGCTCGGGCTCGAGGTCGCCCTCGACCTCGCCCTCCAGGCCGCGCCCGACCACCCGTGGGTCACCACGCACCCGCAGTTCTTCACCACGCGCGCCGACGGCACGATCGCCTACGCCGAGAACCCGCCGAAGAAGTACCAGGACATCTACCCGATCAACTTCGACAACGACCCCAGCGGCATCTGCCGCGAGGTGCTGCGGATCGTGAAGCTGTGGATCTCCCACGGCGTGCGGATCTTCCGCGTCGACAACCCGCACACCAAGCCGCTGGCCTTCTGGGAGTGGCTGCTCGCCGAGGTGCGGCGTACGGACCCCGACGTCATCTTCCTGTCCGAGGCCTTCACGAAGCCGGCGATGATGCACGGCCTGGGCGCCGTGGGCTACCACCAGAGCTACACCTACTTCACCTGGCGCACCGGCAAGCGCGAGATCGAGGAGTACCTCGTCGAGGTCTCGCGCGAGTCCGACCACCTGATGCGCCCGAACTTCTTCGTCAACACCCCCGACATCCTCCACGCCTACCTGCAGTACGGCGGCCCGGCGGCGTTCAAGGTCCGTGCGGCCCTCGCCGCGACCGGGTCGCCGAGCTGGGGCGTCTACGCCGGCTACGAGCTGTTCGAGCACGTCGCGGTCAAGCCCGGGTCGGAGGAGTACCTCGACTCGGAGAAGTTCCAGATCCGCATCCGCGACTGGGAGCAGCGCGACGCCGAGGGCACCACCCTCGCGCCGTACCTCACCCGCCTCAACGAGATCCGGCGCCAGCACCCGGCACTGCAGCTGCTGCGCAACATCACGATCCACGAGAGCGAGGACGACTCGGTCCTGGTCTTCTCCAAGCGCCACACGACGCCCGACGGGCACGACGACGTGGTCCTGGTGGTCATCAACCTCGACCCCCATGGCACGCGGGAGACCATGGTCCACCTCGACATGCCCGCGCTCGGGCTCGAGTGGCACGAGTCGTTCAACGCCCACGACGAGATCACCGGCGCCGACTGGGGCTGGAGCCGCCACAACTACGTCCGCCTCGATCCCGGACACGAGCCCGCGCACGTCATCAGCGTCAGGAGGAACCGTTGACCGAGCACCACACGCCAGCCCATCCCACGTCGGCCCAGATGCCGACGGACGCGGGGGCCGCCACGGCGGTGCTCAACGCGGAGCCGGACTGGTTCCGCACGGCCGTCTTCTACGAGGTGCTCGTCCGCTCGTTCCGCGACTCCAACGGCGACGGCACGGGTGACTTCAAGGGCCTGATCGAGAAGCTCGACTACCTCGAGTGGCTCGGCGTCGACTGCCTGTGGGTGCCGCCGTTCTTCACCTCGCCGCTGCGCGACGGCGGCTACGACGTGGCCGACTACAACAACATCCTCCCCGAGTGCGGCACGGTCGAGGACTTCCACGAGTTCCTCGACGCCTGCCACCAGCGCGGCATCCGCGTGATCATCGACTTCGTCATGAACCACACGAGCGACGCGCACCCGTGGTTCCAGGCCAGCCGCAGCGACCCCGAGGGCCCCTACGGGGACTTCTACGTCTGGTCCGACACCGACGAGCTCTACCAGGACGCCCGGGTGATCTTCGTCGACACCGAGCCGTCGAACTGGACGTGGGACCCGGTGCGCCAGCAGTACTTCTGGCACCGGTTCTTCCACCACCAGCCCGACCTCAACTTCGACAACCCCAAGGTCCACGACGCGATGCTGGACGCGATGGCGTTCTGGCTCGACATGGGCCTCGACGGCTTCCGCCTCGACGCCGTGCCCTACCTCTACGAGCGCCCCGGCACCAATGGCGAGAACCTGCCCGAGACGCACGACTTCCTGAAGAAGTGCCGCCGCTTCGTCGACGAGAACTACCCCGGGCGCGTGCTGCTCTGCGAGGCCAACCAGTGGCCTGCCGACGTCGTGGAGTACTTCGGCCCCGAGCAGACCGAGGACGGCCGCTGGGTCGGCACCGAGTGCCACATGGCGTTCCACTTCCCGGTGATGCCGCGCATCTTCATGGCGGTGCGCCGCGAGTCGCGCTTCCCGATCTCGGAGATCCTCGAGCAGACCCCGTCGATCCCCGACGGCTGCCAGTGGGGCATCTTCCTGCGCAACCACGACGAGCTCACGCTGGAGATGGTCACCGACGAGGACCGCGACTACATGTGGTCCGAGTACGCCCACGACCCGCGGATGAAGGCCAACATCGGCATCCGCCGACGGCTGGCGCCGCTGCTCGACAACGACGTCAACCGCATGGAGCTCTTCACCGCGATCCTGCTGTCGCTGCCCGGCTCGCCCGTCCTCTACTACGGCGACGAGATCGGCATGGGCGACAACATCTGGCTCGGCGACCGCGACGGCGTGCGTACGCCGATGCAGTGGACGCCCGACCGCAACGCGGGCTTCTCCAACGCCACGCCCGGCAAGCTCCACCTGCCGGCGATCCAGGACCCGGTCTACGGCTACCAGTCGGTCAACGTCGAGGCGCAGCTGGAGAACACCTCCTCGCTGCTGCACTGGACCCGGCGCCTCGTGCACGCACGGCGCCGCCACCCGGCCTTCGGCCTCGGCGACTTCGTCGACCTCGGCGGCTCGAACCCGAGCGTGCTGTCCTACATCCGCGAGCACGAGGGCGACGACGGGCGCGACGTGATCCTGTGCGTCAACAACCTCTCGCGCTTCCCGCAGCCGGTCGAGCTCGACCTGCGCCGCTGGGAGGGCATGGTGCCCGTCGAGCTGCTCGGCGGGGTGCCGTTCCCGGCCATCGGCGAGCTGCCCTACCTGCTGACGCTCGGCGGCTACGGCTTCCTGTGGCTGCGACTGACGGATCCGACCGGCTCGGGGGTGGAGCAGTGAGTGACGAGAGCAGGGCGCACGACCTGACGACGTGGATCGGCGAGGCCCGCTGGTTCGGCGGCAAGGGCCGCGAGTGGTCGCTGGCCGGCGTACGCCGTGTCGGTGAGCTGCCCGACGCCCCGCCCGGGCTGCGGGTCTCGATCGACCTCGCCGAGGTGGCCTACCGCTCCGAGCGGGGCGGGGAGAGCGAGCTCTACCAGCTCCCGCTGGCCTTCTACTCCGAGCCGCAGGAGCGCCTGGCGCACGCGCTGGTCGGCGAGTGGGACGACCCGTCCTTCGGCCACGCCTTCGTCTACGACGCGCTCCACGACCGGGAGTCGATGGCGCTGTGGCTGCGCGCGTTCGCCGCGCCGCCGTCCAGCACCGACCGCGGCCAGCTCGCCTTCCACAGCCTGCCGGGCCACGACCTCGACCTCGAGGCGCACTCGACGCTGTTCTCCGGCGAGCAGTCCAACTCCTCGGTCGCGTTCGGCGAGGACGCGCTGATGAAGGTCTTCCGCAAGGTCACGCCCGGGGTGAACCCCGACGTGGCGATCCACCACGTGCTCACCGAGGCCGGGTCGACGCACGTCGCCTCGCTCTACGGCTGGCTCGACCTCGTGGACGAGGAGACCAACACGACGATCCAGCTCGCGATGCTGCAGCAGTTCCTGCGCACCGCCAGCGACGGCTGGGACCTGGCGCTGGCCAGCGTCCGCAACCTCTTCGCCGAGGCCGACCTGCACGCCGACGAGGTGGGCGGCGACTTCGCGGGCGAGGCCGCTCGTCTGGGCGTGGCGCTGGCCGAGGTCCACGCCGACCTGGCCGAGCACTTCCCCGTCGAGGACCGCGACGCCGCCGCCGTCGACGCCCTCGCCAGCGCCATGGAGGGCCGGCTCGAGGCCGCCCTGGAGGTCGTGCCCGGCCTGGCCGAGCACGAGGCGGGCCTGCGGGCGACGTACGCCCGGCTGCGCGACCTCGACCGCGTCGAGGTCCAGCAGGTCCACGGGGACCTGCACCTGGGCCAGACGCTGCGCACCGCGCGCGGCTGGAAGATCGTCGACTTCGAGGGCGAGCCGGCCAAGCCGCTCGCCGAGCGCCTCAAGCCCGACTCGGTGTGGCGCGACGTCGCGGGGATGATCCGCTCCTTCGACTACGCCCCGCGTGTGGTCGCCCTCACCGGCGGCGGCTACGACGCCGGCGAGAGCGACCAGCGGACCTACCGGGCCGCGGAGTGGTCGGCCCGCAACCGCGAGGCCTTCCTCGCCGCCTACACCGCGCAGCGCGGCGCCGAGGTCGACGCGTCCGCCGGCACGCTGCTCGAGGCCTACCTCGCCGACAAGGCCGTCTACGAGGCCGTGTACGAAGCCCGCAACCGACCGGGATGGCTGTCCATCCCGCTGGCAGCGTTGGGAGAGACGTCATGACCGACCCGAACGGCACCACCCGCACCTACGCCCCCGGAGAGCTCGACCTCCACCTGATCGGCGAGGGCCGCCACGAGGAGCTGTGGAAGGTGCTCGGCGCGCAGGCGACCGACACCGGCACGTCCTTCCGGGTCTGGGCCCCCAACGCGCTCGAGGTCCAGGTGGCCGGTGAGTGGGCCGGCTGGGACGGCGCAGCCCACCCGATGACGAAGCTCGACGGCTCGGGCGTGTGGCACGTCCACGTCGAGGGGGTCGGATCCGGCGCCCAGTACAAGTACCGCCTCCGCGGCGCCGACGGCCAGTGGGGTGACCGCGCCGACCCGCTCGCGCAGTACGCCGAGAAGCCGCCGAGCTCGGCCTCGGTCGTCTGGCGCTCGCAGCACGAGTGGAACGACGACGCCTGGCTGGAGGCGCGCCGCACCAGCCAGCCCGTCGACGAGGCGATGTCGATCTACGAGGTCCACCTCGCGTCGTGGCGCAAGCACTACTCCGGCGAGATCTACACCTGGGACCAGCTGGCCGACGCCCTCGTGCCCTACGTCTCCGACCTCGGCTTCACCCACGTCGAGTTCATGCCGGTCATGCAGCACCCATTCGGCGGCTCGTGGGGCTACCACGTGACCTCTTACTTCGCCCCCGACGCCCGCTTCGGCGACCCCGACGGGCTCAAGCGGCTCATCGACCGGCTCCACCAGGCCGGCGTCGGCGTCATCCTCGACTGGGTGCCCGGCCACTTCGCGACCGACGAGTGGGCCCTGGCGCGCTTCGACGGCACGCCCCTCTACGAGGACCCCAACCCGCAGCGCGGCTGGCACAAGGAGTGGGGCTCGCACATCTTCAACTTCGGGCGCCACGAGGTCCGCAACTTCCTCTACGCCAACGCGGTCTACTGGCTCGAGGAGTACCACGCCGACGGCCTGCGCGTGGACGGCGTCGCCTCGATGATCTACCTCGACTACGCCCGCGAGCACGGCGAGTGGTCGCCCAACGTCCACGGCGGACGCGAGAACCTCGAGGCCGTGCAGTTCCTCCAGGAGATGAACGCCACCGTCTACAAGCGCGTGCCGGGCATCGTCACGATCGCCGAGGAGTCCACTGCGTGGCCGGGCGTCACCGGGCCCACGAGCGACGGCGGTCTGGGCTTCGGCTTCAAGTGGAACATGGGCTGGATGCACGACTCGCTCAACTACGTCTCCCAGGACCCGCTCTACCGCAGCCACCACCACGGCCAGATGACCTTCTCGCTGGTCTACGCCTACGCGGAGAACTACGTCCTGCCGATCAGCCACGACGAGGTCGTGCACGGCAAGGGGTCCCTGCTGCGCAAGATGCCGGGAGACCGCTGGCAGCAGCTGGCCAACCTGCGCGCCTACCTCGCCTACATGTGGGCCCACCCCGGCAAGCAGCTGCTCTTCATGGGTTGCGAGTTCGGCCAGGAGTCCGAGTGGGCCGAGAGCCGCGAGCTCGACTGGTGGCTCCTCGAGCACCCCGAGCACGCCGGCGTGCACGCCATGGTCCGCGACATGAACACGACGTACGCCGCCTCCGGCGCGCTGTGGGGCCGCGACAACGACCCGGCCGGCTTCGCGTGGATCGACGCCAACGACGCAGGGCGCAACACGTTCTCGTTCGTGCGCCGCTCCCCCGGCCACCCCGACCTGGTCTGCGTGGCCAACTTCGCCGGCACCCCGCACGAGGGCTACCGCCTCGGGCTCCCGGACGCCGGGCGGTGGACCGAGGTGCTCAACACCGACGCCGAGTCCTACTCCGGCTCCGGGGTGGGCAACCTCGGCTCGATCACCGCGGTCGCCGGCGAGCACCACGGCCAGCCGGCGTACGCCGACATCGTGGTCCCGCCGCTCGCGACGGTCTGGTTCCGTCGAGACGACACCTGAGGCATCACCGGCGTCGGTCCCGTGCCTGCGTCATACGTTCCCGCATCCATGCGTGCGGGAACGTATGACGCTCAGACGGACCGACGCCCGGCCCGGCACAGGTGGGACCGCTCGCTAGGGTGAGTGGGTGCCCAGCCCGATCACCGTGACGCCCGGCGACGGCGTCGTACGCCTTGCGTGGACCGGCGAGGTCAGCACCGACGAGCTGCGGCGGGAGATCGCCGAGGCGATGACGGAGCAGCCCCGCGTCGAGGCGCTCGTGGACGCCGACGACGCGACGGCGCAGCGGGCCGCGACCTGGGCGGGCCTGCACCGCGAGGGCGTACGACGTGGCGTGGGCCCCGACGGGGAGCCGCGCGACCAGATCGTCTTCGCCCGGCTGGTCACCGACGAGCCCGTCCACGAGCCGGGCGGCTTCCGATCGCTCCTCAACTCCTTCCTCCCCCGCAAGCGCGCCATCTCGCAGATGCTGGTGCGCGACCCCGACGGCCGCGTGCTGCTGTGCCGGCTGACCTACAAGCGCGACTGGGACCTGCCCGGCGGCGTGGTCGAGGTGGGCGAGTCGCCACAGGTGGCCGTTCAGCGCGAGGTCGAGGAGGAGCTCGGGCTCACGATCGAGCCGCGCGGCCTCCTGCTCACCGACTGGCTGCCGCCGTGGGGCGGCTGGGACGACGCCGTCTGCCTCGTCTTCGACGGCGGCACGCTGCCCACCGCAGCCCTGGCCGACGTCGTCATGCAGGAGAGGGAGATCCGTGATGTCCGCTTCTGCACCCTCGAAGAGGTCGACGAGCTCGCTGCGGACTTCACCGCGCGACGCGTCCGGGCCGCGGTCGGCGGCCACGAGCCGTATACGGAGTCCGGTCGCTGAGGCAGGATGCCTGCATGGCTTGGGTCTACGAATTCTCAGAGGGCAGCAAGGACCAGAAGGACCTTCTCGGCGGCAAGGGGGCCAACCTCGCCGAGATGACGAACCTCGGGCTCCCGGTGCCACCGGGCTTCACGATCTCCACCGAGACCTGTCGGGCCTACCTCGCCCTCCAGGAGTCGGGTGAGGGAGGCGAGCCCGACGGGCTCGCCGAGGAGGTCACCGAGCACCTCGAGCGGCTCGAGTCCGCGATGGGCAGGCGTCTGGGCGACGCAGGAGACCCGCTGCTCGTGTCGGTGCGCTCGGGTGCGAAGTTCTCCATGCCCGGGATGATGGAGACGGTCCTCAACGTCGGCCTCAACGACGAGTCGGTCGGCGGCCTCGCCGCACGCAGCTCCGACGAGCGCTTCGCCCTCGACTCCTACCGCCGCCTGCTCCAGATGTTCGGCGGGACGGTGCTGCACGTCGACGGAGAGCTCTTCGCCGATGCCCTCGACGAGGCGAAGCGCGCCCTCGGCACCGAGTCCGACCTCGACCTGGGCGCCGACGACCTCCGCGCACTCGTCGAGCGCTTCAAGGCGATCATCAAGGAGGAGACCGGCAACGACTTCCCCCAGGACCCCCGCGAGCAGATGGACCTCGCGATCCGGGCGGTGTTCGAGTCCTGGAACACCGACCGAGCGCGGCTGTACCGCCGCCAGGAGCGGATCCCCGAGGACCTCGGCACGGCGGTCAACGTGCAGGCGATGGTCTTCGGCAACTTCGGCATGGACTCAGGCTCCGGGGTCGCCTTCACCCGCGACCCGGCCAGCGGCGAGCAGGGCGTCTACGGCGACTACCTGCAGAACGCGCAGGGCGAGGACGTCGTCGCCGGCATCCGCAACACGGTGACGCTCGCCGACATGGCCGAGGTCGACCGCCAGTCCCACGACGACCTGCTCGACATCATGACGCGCCTCGAGCGGCACTACCGCGACATGTGCGACATCGAGTTCACCGTCGAGCGCGGCAAGCTCTGGATGCTGCAGACACGTGTCGGCAAGCGCACCTCCGAGGCGGCGTTCCGCATCGCCGTCCACATGGTCGACGAGGGCCTGATCCAGATGGACGAGGCCGTCCTGCGGGTGACCGGCGACCAGCTCGCCCAGCTGATGTTCCCGCGCTTCGACGTGACCTCGGAGCGCACCCTGCTCGCCAAGGGGATGAACGCCTCCCCGGGTGCGGCCGTCGGCAAGTGCGTCTTCGACTCCGACACCGCCGTGGAGTGGGCGGCACGCGGCGAGGACGTGATCCTGGTGCGCAAGGAGACCAACCCAGACGACCTGCGCGGGATGGTCGCCGCACGCGGCATCCTCACCAGCCGGGGCGGCAAGACCTCGCACGCCGCCGTCGTGGCGCGCGGCATGGGGCGCACGTGCGTGTGCGGCGCCGAGTCGCTCGACGTCGACACCAAGGCCAAGGAGTTCCGCGTCCGCGACGGCGAGACCGTCCGCGAGGGCGACGTGATCTCCATCGACGGCACCACCGGTGAGGTGTTCGCCGGAGCGGTCCCCGTGTCCGACTCGGTCGTCGTACGCCACTTCGAGGGCGAGAAGCTCGACGACGACCTCGCCCACGCGGTCGCGCGGATCATGGCGCACGCCGACGGCGCGCGCCGGCTGCGGGTGCGGACCAACGCCGACACCCCCGAGGACGCCGCCCGCGCCCGTCGTTTCGGCGCCCAGGGCATCGGCCTGTGCCGCACCGAGCACATGTTCCTCGGTGAGCGGCGCGAGCTGGTGGAGAAGCTGATCGTCGCCGAGGACGAGGCCGGCGTCGAGGAGGCGCTGGCCGCGCTCCTGCCGCTGCAGCGCCAGGACTTCACCGAGATCCTCGAGGCGATGGACGGCCTGCCCGTCACCATCCGCCTCCTCGACCCGCCGCTGCACGAGTTCCTGCCCGACCTCACGGACCTGAGCGTCGAGGTGGCCCTGGCCGAAGAGCGCGGCCAGGTCGACGAGCGCGCCGCGACCCTGCTGACCCACGTGCGTCGCCTCCACGAGCAGAACCCGATGCTCGGCCTGCGCGGCGTCCGGCTCGGGATCCAGATCCCCGGCCTGTTCCGGATGCAGGGCCGCGCGATCGCCGAGGCGGCCGCCGACCGGATGGCCGTCCACGGCACGCCCCGACCGGAGATCATGGTCCCGCTGGTGGCCAGCGTGCGCGAGCTCCAGATCGTGCGCGCCGAGCTCGAGCAGCAGGTGGCGGCGGTGGAGGAGGAGCGCGGGATCAAGCTCGACATCGCGATCGGCACGATGATCGAGCTGCCGCGGGCAGCGTTCCTGGCCAACCGGATCGCGAAGTCGGCCGACTTCTTCTCCTTCGGCACCAACGACCTGACCCAGATGGCGTGGGGCTTCTCCCGCGACGACGTCGAGGCCTCGTTCTTCTCGCGCTACTTCGAGCACGGCATCTTCGACGTCTCGCCCTTCGAGTCGCTCGACCAGCTCGGCGTCGGCGGGATGGTGGAGATGGGCACCAAGAAGGGCCGCAAGACCAAGCCCGACCTCAAGGTCGGTGTCTGTGGCGAGCACGGCGGCGACCCGCGCTCGGTCCACTTCTTCGACGAGGTCGGCCTCAACTACGTCTCGTGCTCGCCCTTCCGCGTGCCGGTCGCCCGGCTCGAGGCCGGACGCTCCGTGCTGGGCAAGCGCGACTCAGAAGAGCGCTGAGGCCAGGTTGCGACGACCCGCGAGCACGCGCGGGTCGTCGTTGCCGACCGCGGCGAAGAGACCGAGCAGGTGGTCGCGGGCCCTGGACCGCTCCGGGTCGGCGGTGCGCGCGACCAGGTTCACCAGCCGGGTGAAGGCGTCCTCGACGTGCCCGCCGAGCATGTCGAGGTCCGCGACCATCGTCTGGGCGTCCACGTCGTCGGGGGCGTCGGCAGCCGCCGCGCGCGCCTGGGCCAGGTCGACGCCCTGGGTGCGCTGCATGACCTTGGCGATCGCCAGGCCGCCTGCGGCCTCGACGTCGGCCGGGTTGGCGTCGACGAGCTTCTGGTACTCCGCGACCGCGGCGTCGATGTCACCGGAGGCGAGCGCGTCCTGGGCGGGCGCGTAGCGGGGGTCGACGGCCTCCTCCTCGCCCTCGGCGGCGGGCGCACCTGCGGTGCGGGGCTGGTGACGGCCGGTGATGCCCTGCGTGGTGAGCTGCTGGGCGACCTGGGTCAGCGCGGTGCGCAGCTCCTCGATCGGCAGCGGGTCCTGCAGCAGCGGCATCGGGCGTCCGTCGACGACGGCGACCACGAGCGGGATCGAGGGGATCTGCATGGCCTGCGCGATCTGCGGCGCGGCGTCGATGTCGACGAGGCCGAGCAGGAAGCGGCCCTCGTGCTCGCCCACCACGGTCGCGAGGTCGTCGGCGAGCTGCCCGCTCTCGGGCATCCGGGTGCGGGAGTAGAACGCCAGCAGCACCGGGGCGGTCATCGACTGCTCGAGCATCCCCTGGAAGTTCTGCTCGTCGACGACCACGCTGTACGACGACGCGGCGCCGGTCGGCGTACCGGTCGGGGCGCCGGCGGGAGCGGCGGGCTGCGGGGCGGGCTTGCCCAGCCCGGAGAGGTCGATGGCACCTGGGCGGCTGAACGGCTGCTGCGTCATGGGCACAATCCTAGGGAGAGACGCCACGGGCGGCGGCAGGGGTCGGTAGCCTCGCCGCATGGGATCCCGGCGAGCCGCGCTCATGGCGCGCCACGGTCGCAACTTCGGGCTGCTTGGGCGCTTCGGACTGGTGGGTGCGTCCGGGGTGCTGGTCAACCTGCTGACCCTCGTGGTGCTGCGCCGCCTGGGCCCCCACTTCGACGACGCGGTCGTCGCCATCGGGTCCACCGACTTCAACCTCCGCTGGTACCACGTCTACTCCACCCTGGCCTTCCTGGTGGCGAACCTGTCGAACTTCCAGCTGAACCGCACCTGGACCTTCCGCAGCAGCAAGGCGCAGCGCTGGTGGTCGGAGTACTGGCCGTTCCTGGTCGTCGGCTTCGGCGGCCAGCTGGTGGGCCTCGCGCTCCTCACCCTCCTGATGCACCCCCACTCCCCCGTGAGCCTGCCGACCGAGGTCTTCGACGACTCCTCGGGGCTGCGCAACCGGCTCTACTGGTCGCAGCTGATCGTCATCGGCCTCGTCACGCCCCTGTCGTTCGTGTTCAACAAGCTCTGGACCTTCGCGGCGGTCCGGACCGGTCGGCTGGACCTCGCCGACCCCATCCGTGAGGGTGAAGTGATGGCTGGGAAGGATGGGACCTGAACGGTCCCGACCGTGGCCGAGACGTGCACCGTCTCGCCTGTCACCGCACCCGTGGCGCGTGGTAGAAACTCCCCGGAGTTCGACGGGAGGGACGCCACTCAATGACGACATCGGGGTCGTACGACTTCGCCGGCTACCAGGTCCTGGTCGTCGGTGGCACGCGCGGCGAGGGCCACGCGATCGCGTCGTCCTTCGCCTCGTGCGGCGCCTCGGTGACGGTGACCGGCACGATGATGCTGCGCTCGCTCTACGACACCGACCTCTCGGCCTTCGACTACGAGTCGGTCAACCTGGCGCGCCAGGACTCCATCGACCACCTCGCGGCGAGCATCGACCACATCGACGTGCTCGTGCTCGCAGCCACCTGCAACCTCCCCTACGGCCTGCCGGTCGGTGAGCACGACTTCATCGCCGAGGCGGCCCGCTCGGGCCTGCTGGGTCCGACCTTCCTCACCACGAGGCTGCGGCTCAAGCTCGGCCAGAGCCCGGCCCTCGGCGGCGGGTGCGTGGTCAACACCGGCGCCGTACGCACCTGGCTGGAGCTGTCGCAGCCTGCCGAGACGGCCCACGCCGAGCTCGTCGCCTCGACGGCGCGCGCCGCTGACAACTGGGCCGGCCTGGGGGTGCGGGTCAACTCGGTCGCCCGCTCCCCCCGTCGCGTCCTGCCCCGCCAGTTCGCTCCCCGCCCGGCCGCGTCCGCGGGCAGCCGGGTCGCGGGCGACACGCTCGTACGCGACCCCCGGTCGGCCACCGACACTGCCGTGGCCGACGCCGTGCTGTTCCTCGCCAGCAGCTCGGCGTCGCGGATCACCGGCCACACGCTGACGATCAGCTGAGGCTCGCCCGACCGGGCCGCGCTCGCTGCGGTGCGCGGCGACGCGCTCTCCTCGATTCGAGCGAAATGCTCCGCGATGGGCGTCAGGGCGGTTACGGTCCATGCACTCATCGGCAACAAGAGATCCACAAGTGTTTTGCGGCCACCTCGGGCTCCGTCGCTTTCCCGTCATTCGGAAGGACGTGCTCACGTGACTGCTGAACTCATCTCCTCGCCCGCCACCCGGCGCCGTACGTCGTGGGCGGGGCGTGCGTCGCAGCACCGTCGCCAGCAGGTCGGCTCCCGCGACGCCCGCACCGACGCCCAGGTAGAGGCCCTGTGGCTGTCCCTCGTCGAGGTGCTCCGCGCGATGGACGACCCGTCGTCGGCCGTGCTCTGCACGGCCGGGGGAACCCCGGTCGCGGCCTACGGCCTGCCGAAGCCCGAGGTCCCGCGCGTCTCCCGCCAGGCCGGCAGCGCCTTCGCCACCCGCACGCGCCCGGACGGGTCGGTCGGCGAGGTCGAGACGGTGGAGCTCACCGCAGGCCGGCGCCACACCGTGATCGCGTCCGTCCCCGGGGCGGACGCCGACCACCTGCTCTCGGTCACCGCGGAGGGCGTCAGCCCGCCGCTCCTCGAGGCCTGGACCCGCCGGGCCGCCGAGGACCTGCGCCAGGCACTGTCAGTCGCCGCCGCCGTCGACTAGGCGGTCCGCCGCGGCGTAGGGGTCGGTCTCCCCCGCCGCGACGCTCGCGGCGAGGACCTCGAGGTCGTCGCCGGAGTCGGTCCCGCCCCAGCGCTCGCGCAGCGCGGCCAGGGCGATCGCCTCGACCTCGCGCCGCGCCCGGAGCGTACGCCGCCGCGTGAGCTCGCCGGACTCCTCCAGCCAGACCGCGTGGCGGTCGAGCTCCCCGAGCAGGTCGTCGACCCCCTCGCCCGTGCTGGCCACGGTCATCAGCACCGGGGGCCGCCACGCACCCTCGGGCCGCTCACCGAGGGTGAGCATCGTGCGCAGCTCGCGACGGGTGCGCTCGGCGCCCTCGCGGTCGGCCTTGTTGACGACGTAGAGGTCACCGACCTCGAGGATGCCGGCCTTCGCGGCCTGGATGCCGTCGCCCATCCCCGGCGCCAGCAGCACGAGGGTGGTGTCGGCGAGCCCGGCCACCTCGACCTCGCTCTGGCCCACGCCGACGGTCTCGACGACGACCACGTCGCAGCCGGCCGCGTCGAGGACCCGCACCGCCTGCGGGGTCGACCACGCGAGGCCGCCGAGGTGCCCGCGGGCCCCCATCGAGCGGATGTACACGTCCTTGTCGAGCGCGTGGTCGCCCATCCGCACCCGGTCGCCGAGCAGCGCACCCCCGCTGAAGGGCGACGACGGGTCGATCGCCAGCACGCCGACGCGCTTGCCGGCGCGCCGCATGCCGGCCACCAGCGCGTTGGTCGACGTCGACTTGCCGACGCCCGGCGCACCGGTGATGCCCAGCACGTGGGCGCGACCGGTGTGCGGGTTGAGTGCGGCCATCACCTCGCGCAGGAGAGGTGAGGCGTCCTCCACGAGGGTGATCAGGCGTGCGACCGCTGCCGCCTCACCCGCACGCGCGCGTGCGACGAGGTCGGGGACCGCTTGGGCGCCCCGCCGCGTCACGAGCGCCGCCTCGCGGCCCGGGTCACCGAGCAGGCACGCGGATGATGAGCGCGTCGCCCTGGCCGCCACCGCCGCAGAGCGCCGCCGCACCGGTGCCGCCGCCCCGGCGCTGGAGCTCCAGCGCGAGGTGGAGCACGATCCGGGCGCCGGACATCCCGACCGGGTGGCCCAGGGCGATGGCACCGCCGTTGACGTTGACCCTGTCCTGCTCCACACCGAGCTGGCGCGCCGACTCGATGCCGACGGCGGCGAAGGCCTCGTTGAGCTCGAAGAGGTCGATGTCGGAGACCGCGATGCCCTCCTTCTCGGCCGCCTTGGCGATCGCGTTGGCCGGCTGGAGCTGGAGCGAGGAGTCGGGGCCGGCGACCTGGCCGGAGGCGCCGATCTCGGCGAGCCAGGTGAGGCCGAGCTCCTCGGCCTTGGCCTTGCTCATCACCACGACCGCGCAGGCGCCGTCGGAGATCTGCGAGGCAGAGCCGGCGGTGATGCTGCCGTCCTTGGCCACGGGCCGGAGGCCGGAGAGCGACTCGACGGTCGTGTCGCCGCGTACGCCCTCGTCCTCCGCGACCGTGACGTCGCCGCGGCGGCTGGTGATCGTGACCGGGACGACCTCGTCGTCGAAGACGCCGTTCTTCCATGCCAGCGCCGCGCGCTGGTGCGACTGGGCGGCGAAGGCGTCCTGCTCCTCGCGGGTGAGGTTGGCGCCGGCGGCGTTGCAGCCGTCGGTGAGGCTGATCATCGCCTGGTGGGTGAACTGGTCGTAGAGCGCGTCGTAGGCCATCGAGTCGACGAGCGCGGTGTCGCCGTACTTGAAGCCCTCGCGGCTCTTGGGCAGCAGGTGGGGCGCCTGGGTCATCGACTCCATGCCGCCGGCGACGACGATCTCGTGCTCACCGGCGCGGATCAGCTGGTCGGCCATCGCGATCGCGTTGATGCCGGAGAGGCAGACCTTGTTGATGGTGATGGAGGGGACGCTCATCGGGATGCCGCCCTTGACCGCCGCCTGGCGGGCCGTGATCTGGCCGGCACCGGCCTGGATGACCTGGCCCATGATCACGTAGTCGACCTGCTCGCCGGACACGCCGGCCCTCTCCAGGGCGCCCTTGATGGCCACGCCGCCGAGGTCGGCCGCCGACTGGTCCTTGAGTCCGCCGAGCAGGCGGCCGATCGGGGTGCGAGCCCCGGCAACGATCACGGAACCGGTCATGAGCTTCTCCTCCAGGCATGCGGGGTGGTGGGTGCTACCTCCAGCGACGATACCCATGACGACGGCCGGTGCGGCAGGGTGTGGGAGCCGCCCGGGGTGAGGCACACGTCACACCCCCTCGCGCCCCACGCCGCCGGAGTGCACGATGACCCCCATGAGCGCGCCCGACCTCCCAGACGACCTCCAGCACCTCTTCACCGCGATCGACCACGTCGGCATCGCGGTGCCCGACCTCGACGCGGCGATGGCCTTCTACCGCGACTCCTACGGGATGCGGGTGCTCCACGAGGAGGTCAACGAGGAGCAGGGCGTGCGCGAGGCGATGGTCGGCATCGGCGACTCCGGTTCCTGCATCCAGCTGCTCGCGCCGCTGACGCCCGAGTCGACGATCGCCAAGTTCCTCGACCGCAACGGACAGGGCATCCAGCAGCTCGCGTTCCGAGTCGAGGACGTCGAGCACGTCGCGGACGTGCTCCGCGAACGCGGCCTGCGCCTGCTGTACGACGCCCCGCGGCGCGGCACGTCGGGCAGCCGCGTGAACTTCATCCACCCCAAGGACGCCGGCGGGGTGCTCGTTGAGCTCGTCGAGCCCGCGCGCTAGCGACGTATCTCACACCACGCACCACGCAAGGTTACTCGCCGGTACGTTGACCGGCACCCGACAACGGCACCGATGCCTCGCCCACCCTGATTCCAGGAGACACCCGTGCACAACATCCTCGAAGCCATCCAGTCCGGCAACGCCACCTCGGAGGACTTCGCCTCCCTGGAGCTGCCCGAGTCCTACCGCGCCGCCTTCGTCAAGAAGGACGAGGTCGACATGTTCGAGGGGGTGGCCTCCCGGGACAAGGACCCCCGCAAGTCCCTCCACGTCGACGAGGTGCCCCTGCCGGAGCTCGGCCCGGGCGAGGCGTTCGTGGCCGTGATGGCCAGCGCCATCAACTACAACACCGTCTGGACCTCGATCTTCGAGCCCGTCTCCACCTTCGGGTTCCTCGAGCGCTACGGCCGCAACTCCGAGCTCACCAAGCGCCACGACCTGCCCTACCACGTGGTCGGCTCCGACCTCTCCGGCGTCGTGCTCAAGGTCGGCGCCGGCGTCACCAAGTGGAAGCCGGGCGACCGCGTCGTCGCGCACTGCCTCTCGGTCGAGCTCGAGGGCCCCGACGGCCACAACGACACGATGCTCGACACCGAGCAGCGCATCTGGGGCTTCGAGACCAACTTCGGCGGGCTGGCCGACGTCGCGATGGTCAAGGCCAACCAGCTCATGCCCAAGCCGGAGCACCTCACCTGGGAGGAGGCCGCCTCCCCCGGCCTCGTGAACTGCACGGCGTACCGCCAGCTGGTCTCCAAGAACGGCGGCGACATGAAGCAGGGCGACAACGTCCTGATCTGGGGCGCCTCGGGTGGTCTCGGCGGCTTCGCCACGCAGTACGCCCTCAACGGCGGCGCCACCCCCGTCTGCGTGGTCTCCAACGAGGAGAAGGCCGCCATCGCCCGCAGCATGGGCGCGGAGCTGATCATCAACCGCTCCGAGGAGGGCTACAAGTTCTGGAACGACGAGAACACCAAGCAGGACCCGAAGGAGTGGAAGCGCTTCGGCGCCCGCATCCGCGAGCTCACCGGCGGCGAGGACATCGACATCGTCTTCGAGCACCCCGGCCGTGAGACCTTCGGCGCGTCCGTCTTCGTCACCCGCAAGGGCGGCACCATCACCACCTGCGCGTCGACGTCGGGCTACATGCACGAGTACGACAACCGCTACCTGTGGATGAACCTCAAGCGCATCATCTCCAGCCACTTCGCCAACTACCGCGAGTCGTGGGAGGCCAACCGCCTCATCGCCAAGGGCAAGATCCACCCGACCCTGTCGAAGACCTACACGCTCGAGGAGGTCGGCCAGGCCTCGCTCGACGTCCACCACAACTCCCACCAGGGCAAGGTCGGCGTCCTGTGCCTCTCGCCCGAGGAGGGCCTCGGCGTCCTCGACCACGAGATGCGCGCGCAGCACGAGACGGCGATCAACCGCTTCCGCGGCGTCTGAGGCAGCACCGGCACCCCGACGAGACACTGCTCACACCCCGGTTCGCCCGACTCGCACCGAGTCGCCCGCGAGCCGGGGTGTGATGTTGTCGGGGCATCGGCAAGACTGGCACCCACGCAGTCAGTTCGACCGAGAGAGGGTGCCTCGACCATGAGCTCCGACAAGGGCCTGTCCATCTTCGACGAGCCGGAGTCCGCCGACGACGCGGCCGAGGAGACCCAGGTGCTCCCGGTCACGGCGAAGGACGAACCGGAGGTCGCGAAGCCCCAGACCGGCAGCCGCGCCGCGACGCAGGCCGCTCCGGCAGCGCCGAGCCCGGACGCCGAGGCGACGCGCCGCTCCCCGGTGGTCCCGCCCGCGGCCCGACCGCCCGCGTCCCGACCGGCCGCGGCTCCCGCGGCGGCCACCACGTCCCCCGTCGCACCGACCCCGGCCGGCGCGGCCCCGCTCCCCGTCGTACGCCGCGGTGGCTACGACAAGGCGGCCGTCGACCAGCGCGTCGGCCAGCTCCAGAACGAGAAGTCCGGCCTGGCCACCAGCCTCGCCAGCAGCGAGCAGCGCGTCATCGAGCTCGAGGCCGAGCTCTCCGCAGCCCGCGAGGAGCTGCAGGAGAACGCCAACCCGACCTACGCCGGGCTGGGCGGTCGCGCCTCCTCGATGCTGAAGATGGCCGAGGAAGAGGCGGCCGACGTGCGCCGCGCCGGGCACCGCGACGCCGCCGACATCCGCAAGGCCGCCGAGCGCGACGCCACCAGCATCCGCGCCGACGCCGCCCGCGAGGCCGACGACATGCGCATGGTGCAGCTCAAGGAGCTCGACGAGATGCGCGCGCGGCTCACCGCCGACGCCGAGACAGAGCGCAGCCTTGCCAAGGCCGAGGCCGAGGACCTGCTCGCCGCCGCGCGCCGCGAGTCCGACCAGCTCCGCCTCGCCGCCCAGCAGGAGACCAACGAGATGCGGGTGACCGCGACCCGCGAGGCCGAGCAGGCCCGGGCCGCCGCGGACCGCGAGGTCCAGGAGGCCCGACGCACGCTCGCGGTCGAGAAGGAGCGCCTGACCCGCGAGGCCGCCGAGCACCACAGCAACGCCACGGCCGAGACCCAGCGCCTCGTCGCCGAGGCCGAGGCACGGGCCACCGCCGCGGAGCAGCGGGCCCGCGAGGCCACGGCCCAGGCCAACGCCCACCGCCAGCAGGCACAGGCCGAGGCCGAGGGGCTGCTCACCCGAGCCCGTCGCGAGGCCGAGCAGGTCGTCGCCTCGGCACGAACCCAGGCCGACTCGATCGGCGCCACCCGGGTCGCGGAGGCCGAGCGCGAGCTCGCCAACATCCAGGCCGAGGTCGACCGGGTCGCCAAGCGACGTGACGCCATCACCGCCCAGCTCGGCGCCCTGCGCGACGTCGTGGCCGGCTTCGGCGAGGACGAGTCCTGAGCTGGCGCGACCGGCTCCGGCAGGCGATCGCCCCGCGCGACACCGAGACCCAGCCCTCCCCCGCCGCGACCGACCTGCCCCCCGACGCCGGGGTCCACGAGGTCGTGGAGAAGGTCAGCGAGGACGCCGACCGCGCCGAAGCAGCCGCCGAGGCCGCTGAGGAGTCGGCGAAGTCGGCCGCCGAGATCGCCGAGCAGATCGACGACGCCATCGACCTCGTGGTCGACGAGGCGGCGCCCGCCCCCTACGTCCCGGCGGAGGTCCCGGCAGCACCGCTGCTGCTGCGCCACTCGCCGTTCAAGATCGGGTTCTTCGGTGCCTTCGGCGCCCTGGCCGCGATCTTCCTGTCCCAGCAGCTGTTGAGCATCTCCTCGATCCTGATCCTGCTCGTGATGTCGATGTTCCTCGCCATCGGGCTCAATCCGGTGGTGGAGCTCTTCATGCGTCGCGGCATCCGGCGCGGGCTCTCCGTGCTGATGGTGCTGGTCGTGGTGATCGGGGTGCTCGCGCTCTTCGTGGTCGCCATCGCGCCGGTGATCAGCGAGCAGATCGCTGCGATCACCCGCAACGCCCCGGGGTGGCTCGACGACCTCCAGGCCAACTCGCAGGTGCAGAAGCTCGACGACCAGTACGACGTCATCGCCAAGGCGCGCGACTACATCCAGAACGGCGACTTCGGCCAGAAGGTCTTCGGCGGCGCGCTCGGCGTCGGCCTGAGGGTGCTGTCGGCGGTCGCCAACAGCTTCATCGTCCTGGTGCTGATGATCTACTTCCTCGCCTCGTTGCCCAGCATCAAGCACGCCGCCTACTCCCTGGCGCCGGCCTCGAAGCGGCCGCGGGTCAGCGAGCTCGGCGACAAGATCATCCGCTCGACCGGTGCCTACGTCGCCGGCGCGTTCCTCGTCGCGCTGTGCGCGGGACTCAGCACGCTGGTGTTCTCGTTCATCGTGGGACTCGGCGACTACGCCTTCGCCCTCGCCTTCGTGGTGGGCCTGTTCTCGCTGATCCCGGTCGTCGGTGCCTTCGTGTCCGGTGCGCTCATGACGCTGCTCGCGCTGACGGTCTCACCGACGGTCGCCCTGGTGGCGCTCGTCTACTACGTCGCCTACCAGCAGGTGGAGTCCTACCTGATCTACCCGCGCATCATGAAGAAGTCGGTCGACATCCCCGGCTCGGTCACGGTCGTGGCCGCGCTCGTGGGCGGATCGCTCCTGGGCATCGTCGGTGCGCTGCTCGCGGTGCCGGTGGCCGCGGCCCTCCTGCTGCTGCACCGCGAGGTGTTCCTCAAGCGGCAGGACGCCCTCTGACCGACACGGCATCGGGCTCGGGCTCGGGGAGCGGCTCCACCACGAGGGACGTACGCCCCTCCCCCAGCTTGACCACGACGACGCCGGCGAGCACCAGCAGCCCGCCGGCGAGCTGGATCGTGCGCGGCAGCTCGCCGAGCAGCAACCACGCCCAGAGGACGGCGGCGAGGACCTCACCGAGCGCGACGAAGGACGCCAGGCGGCTGCCGAGGCGACGCCCCGCCTCGATGCCGGTGACGTAGGCGAAGGCCGCCGTCACCAGGCCGAGCGCGACCACCGTCGCCCACCACGGCACGGTGAAGCCGTCGTAGGCCGCGTCCGCGGTCGAGGCGCGGAAGGGCAGCAGCCCGCTGGCACCGGCCGCCGACAGGACCACGCTCGCGACGAACAGGCCACCGGCGGCGAGGCTGATGCCCGGCAGCCCGTTGGACTCGTCGGCGGAGATGATGAAGTACGACGCCGCGCCCACCATCGCGCCCAGCGCCCACAGCACACCGACCGCGCTGAGGTCGGCACCGGAGATGACGTCGAGCACCAGCACGAGGCCGCCGGCGGCCAGGACGGCGCCGAGCACCGTCAGCCGGGAGGGCCGCTGCCCGTGGCGCAGCCAGAGCCACATGACCACCGCGACCGGGGCGGTGTACTCCAGCAGGAGCGCCACGCTGACCTGCATGTAGGTGACGGCGTAGAAGTAGCACAGCTGGGCACCGGCGACGGCGGTGATGCCGTAGAGCGTGATGAGGCCCGCGTTGTCGCGCAGCAGGTGCCAGCGGCCGCGCAGCGCCAGCAGGCCGGGGACCAGGAGGACGACGGCGGCCAGGACGGTGCGGACGGTGACCGCGGCGCCGGCGCTCCAGCCGGTGTCGAGCAGGCCGCGGGCGAGTGCGCCCGACATGCCGAAGCTCGCGGCGGAGGCGAGCGCGAGGAGCAGGCCGGCCGCTGTCCGGGAGGACGTGGTGTCATGAGTCAAAGCCGTCACAGTCATGACGCTAGAGCGCGCTGATGTAATGTGTCAACATGCTTTTCACGGATGACACGGACGCGGCCCTGCAGGCAGCGGTCGCGCTGGTGAACTCGACCGACGAGCCGGGCGACCCCCTCGGCTCGGTCGAGGACCTCTCCGGCTTCCTGGCGTCCTGGTCCTACACCGGGCGCCACGACGCCGGCGCCGAGGAGCTCGCGGCCCTGCGCCGCCTCCGACCCGCCCTGCGCGAGCTGCTGCTCGCCGATCGGGACGAGGCCGCGGGGATCGTCAACGGCATGCTCGCGCGCGCCCGGGCGCTCCCCCAGCTCCAGCGCCACGACCAGTGGGACTGGCACCTGCACGCCGTGGAGCCGGACCGACCGCTCGACGAGCGCGTCATCGTGGAGACGGCGATGGCGATGGTCGACGTGATCCGGGCCGACGAGATGTCGCGCCTGGCCCGCTGCGCCGCCGACGACTGCGACGACGTCGTGCTCGACCTGTCCCGCAACCGCTCGCGCCGTTACTGCTCGACCACCTGCGGCAACCGCGAGGCCGTCGCCGCCTACCGCGCCCGCCAGAAGGCCTGACGCGCTCCCTCAGGCCAGGAAGCGCCTCAGCACCTCGAGGAAGACCTCGGGCTGCTCGGAGTGCACCCAGTGCCCGGCCCCCTTGACCAGCACCCGGCGGTTGCGCGGGAACCGGCGGTCCATCTCCTCGGCGTGCTCGTCGGCGATGTAGTCGGAGTCCGCCCCACCGACCCACAGCACCGGGCCGTCGTACGTCACCTCGCCGAGCGCCTCGGCGGGCCAGCCCGTGAGACCGGGCATCGAGTCGCCGAGCAGGTCCAGGTTGACCTGCCAGTGCCACCCGTCGTCGCCGCGTCGCAGGTTCTGGAGCAGGAAGCTGCGCACCACCGGGTTCGGCACCGCCTCGCGCAGGGCGTCCTCCGCCTCGCCCCGCGAGCCCAGTGCGGCCAGGTCGAGGCCCTGCATGGTGTCGATGTAGCCGACGAACTCGCGTCCGCTCGGGTAGGCCACCGGGGCGACGTCGACGACGGCGAGCCGCTCGACCAGCTCGGGGTGGCGCAGCGCGAGGCACATCGCGATCTTGCCGCCCATCGAGTGCCCGACGAGCGCCACCGGCTCGTCACCTAGCTCGGCGGCCACCAGATCGGCGAGCTCGAGGTAGTCGAAGGTCTCGGTCCACGGGGACCGCCCGTGGTTGGGCATGTCGAGCAGCAGGACGCGGTGCTCGGCGCTCAGCGCCTTGGCGGCCTGGGTCCAGTTCCTGCCCTGGCCGAAGAGGCCGTGACAGAAGACGACGCGGGACCCGGTCTCGCCGAGCTCGGTGCGGTGCAGGCTCACCGGGACATCCTGACGTGCGGGTGGTGCGACACGCTCGGGAGGGTCGTCGAGGGGGTGGTGCGGGCTCAGAAGTCGAAGCCGTCGAACATCCCGCCGATGCCGTCGCCGATGCTGCCGAACATGTCGCCGAGCCCCTCACCCACCGCACCCAGGCCCTCGCCGAGGCCGTCGAAGCCGCCGCCGAAGAGCATGCCCATGAACATCCAGTCCATCGGACCGAAGGTGCCGAAGTAGCCCTGGGCGTAGGGCTGGTAGGCGCGACCACCCTGCCAGTAGGGCACCCGGCGCGAGCCGACCATCACCTTGCGGATGTCGGGCTCGGCGCCGGCGCGGACACGCTCGACGTCGAGGGCGCAGGCGGGCACGTCGCGCGGTGCGCCGCCGGGCGGGGTCCACGGCACGTCGGCCACCGACAGCCCGTGGCGGGGGTCGAAGAAACAGGGCGGGCGGCGCTGCGGGAGGGGCTCACCGGCGACGCGGGCGCGCACGCACGCCATGGCGTAGCGGCCGTCCTCGAGGATCTCGGTCACGTGGCGCACGTCCTCGGGGCGGGTGAGCGCGGCGGCCGCGGTCTTCGCGGACTCGTAGGAGTCGAGGGCGCGCTGGTAGTCGGCATTGGCGCCCGGGTCGAGCTGCTCCCCGGCGAGGTCGATGTCGAGGTCCTGGAGCTCCACGCCGAGGGCGGTGACGTCCTCCTCGGCGAGCTTCTTCACCGGTGCGACCTCGGCCTCGGCGCGGGCCAGCTCACGCTTCTTGCTCGACCTGCCGGCTCCCACGGCGAGCGCCGTGAGACCTCCGAGGACGACGAGCACGAGCACGAGTTCCATGCAGCCAGCGTACGCAGAACCTGCAAGAGCAGGCCGCCCATCGACCCCCGACGATGTGCGACCTGCTCCGGCACGTGGCCTGTGGGCGTCGGGACCATCCCCTCGTGCGGTCCCCACGCCCGTGGCGCACGAGAAGACTCCCGCGAACCTGCAGGTGTCGGCATCCGTAGTCCTACCTATCTCTCCGGCCCGGGACGATAGATTCGATCCGTGCTGTCCCCCTGTCTCGGTCGTGAGGACGTCAGGCGTGCGCTGGACCGGGCGCTCGAGGAGTCGCGCTGGGTGACCGTGGTCGGTCCTCCCGGCAGCGGCAAGACCCTGCTCGTGCGCCACGCCGCCGAGGGACTGGGTGTCGCATGGGTCGACGCCCGCGCCCTGCACCACCTCGACGAGGTGCTCCTCGCCGCGCTCGGCAGCCTCGGCGCCGAGACGGCGCCCGGTGACACCCTGGCCGGCGCCCTCGGCCGCGCGCTCGACGGGCGCGACTGCCTGCTCGTCCTCGACGGCCTCGACATCGACGCCACCGGCGCCGGTCCGGCCATCGAGGCGATGCTCGAAGGCACCACCGACGTACGCGTCGCCGTGACCGCGCGCACCACGGCCGGCGAGCCGCACGAGTCCGTCGTACGCGTGGGGCCGCTCCCCGTGCCCCACCAGCGTGCGCCGCTCGAGGGCCCTGCGGTGGAGCTGTTCCTGCGCGGCATCCGCGCCGCGGGCGGACCGCTCGTCGACCTCACCTCGCAGGCACACGAGGTACGCCGCCTGCTGAGCGCCACCGGCGGGCTGCCGCTCCTCATCGAGCAGGTGGCCGTGCAGTCGGCGCTGGTCGGGCTCAGCAACGCGATGTCCACCGTCAGCCTCGACCAGGCCGTCGACTCCGCACACGGCCTGCTGGACCCGTCGAGCGCCACTGCGCTGCGCCGCATCGGCCTGCTCGACTTCCCCGTCGGCCTGGGGGTGCTCGCCCACGCGCTCGACCGGTCCACCGCCGAGGCCGCCGAGCTCGCGGGCAACCTCGTGCGCCGCAGCCTGCTCGAGGTGGACCAGCGCGGGCACTTCGACATGCTCTCCCCCATCCGCGGTCGGGCCCGCGCGCTGGCCGGTCCCGACGACGTCGCGGCCGTCGGCTCCGGCCTGCTCGCCTGGGCCCAGAGCCACGCCCCCGACCACGACAACTACGGCGCCGCGGACGCCGAGTGGCTGCGCGACCTGCCCGCCATGCGCCACGCCGTCCTCACCGCCTGCGCCGACCCCGCCACGCGCGCCGAGGGCTACTCGGTCGCCAACCGGATCTTCTCCTCCCTCTACACCTCCATGCGCGCCCGTGAGGCGCTCGAGATCCTCGAGGGCGCGCTGTCGAGCGGCGACGGCCCCTCGGAGATCGGAGCCCAGGTCGCGCGCCGCGCCGGCATCGCGGCCTCGGAGGTGCGCGGCACCTACGAGGGCCTCTGGCTGCTCGACCGCGCCGACGAGCACGCCTCGGCAGCGCCGCGGCCCGAGGAGCAGCTGGCCAAGACGGCGTCCATCCGCGCCGAGATGCACCTCGACGCCGGAGACACCGCCCGCGCCGAGGCGGAGGCGAAGCGGGCGATCAGCCTCGACCCCGAGGGATCGATCAGCCGCCAGGCGACCCGCACCCTTGCCGACGTCTACGCCTCCCAGGGCCGCTTCGCCGAGGCGGCCCAGGCCGTCAGTGACGCGATGCCCGCGCGGATCAGCCGCGACGAGCGGTGGATCGACCTCTCCGCCCGCACCGTGCTCGCGCGCATCGCGCTCGAGCAGGGCCGGATCGCCGAGGCGGTGGCCGGGGCCCGCGCGGTGGTGCTGGAGGCCCGCGAGCTCGCCGAGGACCGGGTCGGGCTGCTGGCCGAGACGCTGCTGCGCGGCATCGACCCGACGTGGCGGGCCAGGGACGTCGTGCGCGACACGCTGCCGTGGGCCGTACGCCTCCCCGTCCTCGCGCAGGACGGGCGCGACCTGCTCGTGGCGGGCGAGACCCAGCAGGCAGCGGGGCTCGCCGCCGACGTGGTGGCGCTCGCCGACTCCGCACGCCTGGGGCGCGACGGTGTCGAGGCACGGCTGCTGCTCGGGCGGGCGCTCGTGGGCCTCGGCGACCTCGACCAGGCCACGACGACCTACCTCACCGCCCTCGACAGCTGTCACACGATGCGGCTGCCGCTGCGTGCCGCGGACGTGCTCGACGGCCTCGCCGGGGTGGCGCGGGCGCGCGACCTCCCCGAGGCCCGGCTCCTGGCTGCGGCCGCCTTCGCACTGCGTACGCCGCGCATGGCCGTGCGGTGGGGCTACTCCGCCGACTACGACGTGGTCCCGGCACACCGGGCGCCTGCCGAGTGGATCGACGGCGCCGAGCTCTCCGACGACGCCGTCGCGCTGGTGACGGCCGTGTTCACCCGGCCCGGACCGGCCGTGCCGTCGGTCCTCGACGCCCTGACCGCCGCGGAGCGCCAGGTCGCCGACCGGGTCGCGCACGGTCTCACCAGCCGGCAGATCGCCGAGGAGCTCTTCGTCTCGCCGCGCACCGTCGACGCCCACCTGACCCACATCTACCGCAAGCTCGACATCAACACCCGCGCGCGCCTGGCCGCGCTCGTCGTCGACAGCCGCTGAGCCGTCGTCTGGGTCGCCCGATGTCGGTGGGGTGGTCCACGATGGACTGATGAGCCGGACCATCCAGGTGACCTTCGACGCCCACGACCCGGAGGCGCTCTCCCGCTTCTGGGCCGACGCGATGGGCTACGTCAACCCTCCGCCGCCCGGGCACGAGCTGGAGCCGGGGCAGGACCCCTTCGAGGCGTGGCACGCCTTCCTCGCCGAGGCGGGGGTCCCGGAGTCGGAGTGGAACTCCGCCTCCGCCGCGCAGGACCCGGACGGAGCCGGCCCGCGGCTGTTCTTCCAGCGGGTGCCCGAGGGCGCGACCGCGAAGAACCGTGTGCACCTCGACCTGCGCGCCGCTCCCGGCCTCGACGGCGAGGAGCGGATGGCCGCGCTCGAGTCGGAGGCCGAGCGGCTGGTGGCGCTCGGCGCCACGCGCGTCGAGCGGCACGAGCCCGCCCCGCCCATGACCGCCGGCCACCTGGTGATGGCAGACCCCGAGGGCAACGTGTTCTGCCTCGACTGAGCTCCGCCTCTCAGCGTCATGCGAACCCGCACCCATGGGTCGTGCTTCGTATGACGCAACATCCCGGCCGACGGCGCTGCGTCATCCGAATCCGCACGCATGAGTGCAGGTTCGTATGACGCAGGGGCGAGACTCCGCGGGTGCGGCGGAGAGGCGTACGACGCTCAGCGGGCGCTGTAGTCCCGGAACCCCCGGCCGGTCTTGCGGCCGAGGTAGCCCGCGGTCACCAGGTGCTCGAGCAGCGGCGCCGGGGAGAAGCCGGGCTCGCGGAACTCAAGGTAGAGCTCCTTCTGGATCGCCAGCGACACGTCGTTGCCGACCACGTCGAGGAGCTCGAAGGGACCCATCGGCAGGGCACAGCCCTGCTTCATCGCGGTGTCGATGTCATCGGCGGTGGCGTAGTGCGCCTCGAGCATCTTGACCGCGTCGTTGAGGTAGGGGAACAGCAGCGCGTTGACGATGAAGCCGGATCGGTCGCCGCACTTCACGGCCACCTTCCCGACGCGCTCGCACAGCGCGAGCACGGTCTCGGTCACGGCCTCGTCGGTGGCGACGGTGGAGACGACCTCGACGAGCTTCATGATCGCCGCGGGGTTGAAGAAGTGCATGCCGATGACGTCCTGGGGACGCTTGGTCACCTTGGCCATCGAGATGATCGGCAGCGACGACGTCGTGGTGGCCAGGATCGCGCCCGCCCCTCCTCGACCACCCGTGCAGATCTCGTCGAGGTTCTCGAAGAGCGTGGTCTTGATGGCGAGGTCCTCCGCGATCGCCTCGACCACGATGTCGACGTCCTTGAGGTCGTCGAGCGACGTGGTGCCACGCACCCGGCCCAGCACCTCGGACTTCTGCTCCTCGGTCGCGCGGCCGCGCTGGATCTGCTTGTCGAAATTCTTGGTGATGGTGGCCAGCACGCCGTCGACCTTGTCCTGGCCACGGCCGGTGAAGACCACGTCGTAGCCCGCCTTGGCGAAGACCTCGACGATGCCGGAGGCCATCGTGCCGGTGCCGACGACACCGACCAGCTTGATGCTGTGCCGCAGCTGCGGCTTGTCGTCGGCGCTCGGGGTCTGGGCGTCGGCGACCACGATCGGGGAGTCGGGCGCCTCGTAGGTGTAGAAGCCGCGGCCCGACTTGCGACCGAGCAGGCCGGCGGTGACGTACTGCTTGAGGATCGGCGCGGGCGCGTGGAGGCGGTCGCGGCCCTGCTTGTACATCGTGTCGAGGATCTCGTAGGCGGTGTCGAGGCCGATCAGGTCGAGCAGCGCCAGCGGGCCCATCGGGTAGCCGCAGCCGAAGCGCATGGCCGCGTCGATGTCCTCGCGCGAGGCGTACTTGCCCTCGTACATCGCGACGGCGTGGTTGAGGTAGCCGAAGAGGAGCGTGTTGGCGATGAAGCCGGCCTTGTCGCCGCAGACCACCGGGTTCTTGCCCAGGCTGCGCAGCAGGCCCTGCACGTCGGCGAGGACGTCGGGCTCGGTGACCACCGTGCTGATGATCTCGACGAGGTTCTGCACGGGCGCGGGGTTGAAGAAGTGGACGCCCACCACGCGGCCGGGCATGGCGTTGGCGGTGGAGATCTCGGTGACGCTGAGCGAGGAGGTGTTGGTCGCGAGCACCGCGTCCGGGCGCACGATGTCGTCCAGCGCGCGGAAGATCGACTTCTTCACCTCGAGCGACTCCACCACGGCCTCGACGACGAGGTCGGCGACGGCCAGGTCGGCCATCTCGGTGGTGAGGGTGATCCGGCCGAGCAGCTCAGCCTGCTGCTCCGTCGTCATCTTCTCGCGCTTCACCGCGCGGCCCGTCGAGTGCTCGAGGTGCTCGCGACCGCGCTGGACGCCCGCGTCGTTCTGCTCGACGCCGATGACGGTGAAGCCGTTGCGGGCGAAGACCTCGGCGATGCCGGCGCCCATCGTGCCGAGGCCGATCACGCCGACGGTGCTGAACTCGCGGGTAGTTTCGTCGCTCATGGACGCATGCTCCCACGCGGGCGATCCCCCGTGGGTGTGGGAACCGTCACTTCCCGGAGGGTTCCCCCACGGGGGTCGAGGGGCGTACGACGACCACCTCGTCGCCCGGTCGGACGGGTCCGGGGCGCACCACCTTGGCGCACAGCCCACGCAGGCGCCGCGGCTTGCCCTCGGGGCCGTTGACGAAGCCCATCGCGTCCTTGCCGAAGCGGGCGATGAACTTGCCGCAGCCGTTGTGCGGCTGGTCGGTCACCACGATCACGGCGCCATCGGGGCCGCCGATGTGCAGCTCGCTCCACGCCGGCAGGTGGTCGTGCGAGAGGTCGAGGTCGAGGAACATCTGGTCGCCCGCGAGCGCCTCTCGGTCGGGGTCCTGGGCCAGGAACTCCACGAGCCGGTGGCTCATGATGTTGAGCTGCATGTCGGGGTGCGCCGACCCGTCCGGCGTACGCCGGCTGCCGCGCTCGGCCCACGTGTCCCCCACGAGCCCCTCCGCGAGGTCGAGGTGGCCGACCTCGAGCACCTCGCGCTCCCCGGCGCCGGGCGGCGGATGACGGCGCGGAGCGTGCCGACCTCGCGCGGTGCGGCGTCGAGGACCGGGAGGAAGTCGGTGAGGTCCGCGGCGGTGCGGTGCGAGCGCAGGACGCGGCGCACGAGCACGTGGCCGGGCTCCTCGCGCATCGCGGACAGCGGCCCCGGCAGCGGCTCCTCCGACGGGATCTCGGCGAAGCCGAGGTCGGCGTACGTCGCTGCCTCGGGGCCGGCGAAGGGCAGGGCCGTCAGCTGGCCGTGGCCTTTGGCGGCGAGTCGCTCGCAGGCCGCCTCGACGAGCGCACGCGCGGTGCTGCCGTCGAGGTCGACGCCGGGCGCGAGGCGGGCGAGGTGGGCGTGCCCGTCGAGGAGGTCGACCCGGGCATGGCCGAGGGCGGGATCGCCCGCCACCACGACGAACCCGGGCCCGTGGGAGGCGTCCTCGATGCCGAGGTGCGCGAGGTCGCGCTGCCGCGCGGGACGTACTGCGTGGTCGGTCACGGGGCCACTGTAGATTCGCCCGTCGTGAGGATCGTCGTCGCGCGCTGCCAGGTGGACTACGCAGGACGGCTCTCGGCCCACCTGCCCCTCGCCACCCGTGTCCTGATGCTCAAGTCGGACGGGTCGGTGCTGATCCACTCCGACGGCGGGTCCTACAAGCCGCTCAACTGGATGTCGCCGCCGTGCACGGTCCGCGAGGGCGTCTCCGAGGACGGTCGCGCCGAGTGGCTGGTGAGCGCCACCAAGTCCGACGACACCCTGCGCATCCTCATCGACGAGGTCCTCCACGACACCTCCCACGACCTCGGCATCGACCCCGGCCTGCAGAAGGACGGCGTCGAGAAGCACCTCCAGGAGCTGCTCGCCGAGCACCCGGCGAGCCTGGCCGCGGGACTGACGCTGGTGCGCCGGGAGTTCATGACAGCCATCGGTCCCGTCGACCTGATGTGCCGCGACGCCGACGGGCTGTCGGTCGCGGTGGAGATCAAGCGGCGCGGCGACATCGACGGCGTCGAGCAGCTCACCCGCTACCTCGACCTGCTCAACCGCGACCCCGCGCTGACGCGCAAGGGCGCGGTGCGCGGCATCTTCGCCGCCCAGGAGATCAAGCCCCAGGCCCGGGTGCTGGCCACCGACCGCGGCATCGCCTGCGCCCTCGTCGACTACGACGCGCTGCGCGGGATGGACGACGGGGAGCACCGGCTCTTCTGAGCGCCAGCACTCTCCACAGCCGCTGCCCCCAGATGAACTTCCACCCGCACAGGTGGAACTTCAGGCCTGAAAGCGCCGCCCTGAGCGTAGAACCGGATGAACTTCCGCTCGTGCGCGTGGAAGTTCATGCGCCTGCGTATCGCGCCCTCACCTTGTCGCTTCCACCAGTGTCGGTGGCTGGTGCCACGGTCCGAACAGAAGCCATCTCGACGCGAAGGACCGACATGACACGATCGCCAGCACCCGGGCTGACACCGCACCGCACGCCCCTCGACCTCTCGCCCCTGGACGGGATCACGGTCCTCGACGAGCCACTGCCCTTGCTCTGGAGTGCGCTGCTGCGCCTGCAGATCGAGCCGTCCCGTGACGGAATGGCCGAGGTGTCGGCGACGGTGACCAGCGAGGAGGGTTCCGCCCTGGAGCGGGCGATGGCCAGGGTCGAGGACGAGGACGCCGAAGACGTCCGCTCCGAGGGACAGTGGGATGGCGACCGACTCGTCGCGGTGGCCCATCGGGTTGCTCAGGCAGTCGAAGACTTCTGGAGGACTCACAGCCAGGTCGAGTAGCGCGCCTCCCCCGCACCGCCGCACCTCACCGTCGGATCCCGAGGCGGTCACCGCGTCGGAGCGAAGGCGAAGTCAGGTCGCTACCCTCGCACGGTGGTTACTTCGTCGACCCCCGACCGCATCTTCCACATCGCCACCGACGCGGACTGGCGCCGCACCCTGGAGACCGGCACCTACTCGACCTCCACCGTCGGGCGCACGCTCGCGGAGGAGGGCTTCATCCACGCGTCGAGGCGCGAGCAGGTGCAGGGCGTCTTCGACCGCTACTACCGCGGCCTCGGCGAGCACCTGGTCCTGCTGACCATCGACCCGTCACGGCTCACCGGCGCCGAGGTGCGCGTCGAGGAGGTCGGCGACGACACCTACCCCCACGTCTACGGCCCGATCAACCGCACTGCCGTCGTCGACGTGGCCCCCCTCGACCGCCGGGGCGGCACCGAGACGCTGATGTCGATGTGGATCAGTGGCATGGTCGTGCGGATGGGCATCGCCCTCGCCGTCATGGCGCTCGTGACCGTGGTCGTGCTGGTGCTCAGCTGACCGGGCGGTCGGCCCACGACCGGGCCACCCAGCCGTCCGCGTCACCCTCGAGGGCCACGACGCCGCAGTTGGGCATCGGCAGGTCACGGGAGTGGGTCAGCGCCAGGTTGCGCGCGACGGCGGAGAGGGCCATGCACATCACCCCGCCGTGGCTGACGACCAGCACCGACTCACCGCGGTGCGCGTCGGCGATCTCGTCCAGCACCGCGGTGTAGCGCTCGACCACGTCCTCGCCGCTCTCCCCACCGGGGATCCGCGCGGCGAGGTCACCGTCGAGCCAGGCCGCGAAGGTCTCGGCGAAGGGGTCGGGGTCGCCGGTCGTGCCGGCGGCGTCGCCGACGCCGAACTCGCGCAGCCCCTTGCGTACGACGACGTCGGTGCCGAGCGCGGCCGCCACGATCTCGCCGGTCTGCACGGCGCGGGCCATGTCGCTGGTCCACACGCGGGAGATGCGTTCGGGCGCCAGCCGCTCGCCGAGCGCCCGTGCCTGGTCGCGCCCCGACGGGCTCAGCCAGCCCCCGGCGTCGCTCAGCAGCTCGCTCTCGTAGACGGCCTCGCCGTGCCGGGCCACGAACACCCGGGCGGCGCACTGGAGGTCACTCACCGGCCAACCCCACCACGTCGGCGGCGCAGCCCCACGACAGGGTCACGCCCGCACCCCCGTGGCCGTAGGTGTGGATGACGTCGCCGACCCGCTCGAGCCGGACCACGGGGCGGACCGGACGCAGTCCGACCTTGTGCCGCAGGACCCGCGCGCCCTCCAGCTCCGGCACGAGCGCGGTCGCCCGGTGCAGGACAGCCTCGGCCGTCGCCGGGTCCGGGGTGCGGCTCCACTCCCCCTCCTCGGCCGTGCCGCCGACGACGATCTCGCGCGACCGCGGGACCACGTAGGTCGGTCCGTCCGCGTCGAGCGTCCAGCGCTCGAGGCCGACCTGCTCGAGGACGACCACCTGCCCCCGCACGGGCGTTACGCCGGTATCAGCGCCGAAGTGCCGGGCGCCCAGCCCGGTCGCGTCAACCACGAGCGCGCCCTCGGACGGCAGCGCGGACAGGTTCATCCGGGTCAGCGTGCCGCCGAGCTCCTCGATGCGGGCCGTGAGCCAGCGGAGGTGGACCGGCATGTCCACGACCGGGCTCACGAAGGTCCAGCCGTCGGCGTAGCCGGGTGGCAGGGCGGTCTCGCGGTCCAGCGACGGCACGGCCGCACGCCACCACGGGTCCGGCTGCGGGGCGCGCAGCACCTCGGTCCCGGTGAGCATCCGCACGCCCGTGCGCTCGTCGCGGGCGAGGTCGGCGAACACGGCGTACGACGTCGCGGCCCAGGCGGTGACCCGGTCCTGCGGCAGCGCTCGGTAGGGGTACCAGAGCGCGGCGGCGACCGCGGACGTCGTCTCCAGGGGCAGGTCGCGCGCCACCACGTCGACGCGGTGGCCGGCCTCCAGCAGCCGCACCGCGCAGGTCAACCCGACGACACCGGCCCCGACGACGATCACACGCCCCATGGGCTCAGTGTGTCAGCCTCCGGCGCCGGCCTGGCGCGGCGCGGTGGCGTCCTCGCCCTCCGCACCGTGCTCGCGGGCGACGTACTCCTCGATGTCCTCGATGTCGTCGTGGTTGCGCCGCACCACCGCGAGCAGGTCGCTCATGGTCGCGACCTCCTCGACCTGCTCCTTGATGAACCACTGCATGAACTGCTCGGAGGCAAAGTCGCTCTCCTCGCGCGCGATGCGCAGCAGGCCGTTGATCTGGTCGGTGACGGTCCGCTCCTGCGCCAGGGCCAGCTCGACGGGCGCGACGAGGTCGGCGAACAGCGAGGTGGGCGCGCCGACCGCGGGGATGGTGACCTCGGCGTCGGTGTCGAGGAGGTACTGGACCATCATCATCGCGTGGCTGCGCTCCTCGAGCGCCTGGTCGTAGAAGAAGGCCGCCATGCGGGGCATGGTCAGCGCGTCGTAGTAGATCGCGCAGGCGAGGTACTGGTTGTGCGCGGACAGCTCGTTGCCGATCTGGGCGTTGAGCTGCTCGACGAAGCGGGGGGCGGGCACGGCGGCCTCCTGGTCGGTGGGGCCCTCAGGCCGCGAGGGTCTTCTTCTTGTCCTTGTCCTGCTGCAGCTTCTTGGTCTTCACGAGCTTGCGCTTGTGGACCGTGTAGCCGTCGGGCAGCGTGCCTTCCTTGAGCATTCTCAAGGGGCAGCGGCCGCACTTGGTGCGGGAGACGCAGCACTTCTTCTTGGGCAGCTTGGCGACCTTGCCGGTCGACGCGCCGGACTTCTTGGTCCCGCCCTTGCTCTTCTTGCCCACACCGCGACGATAGCAGAATTCTTAGGGCAGCCTTACCTCAGTCCAGGTCGTTCGCCGCCCGGATCACGTCGACGATGCCGCCCATGATCTCGGTGAGCCCGTAGTCCTTCGGCGTGTAGACGGCAGCGACCCCGAGCTCGCGCAGCCGTCGGCCGTCGCCGTCGGGGATGATCCCGCCGACGATGACCGGCAGGTCGCCCAGGCCGGCCTCGGCGAGGCCGTCGAGGACGTCGGGCACCAGCTCCATGTGCGAGCCGGACAGGATCGACAGCCCGATGCAGTGCACGTCCTCGGCCACGGCAGCGGCCACGATCTGCTGCGGCGTGAGCCGGATGCCCTGGTAGATGACCTCGAACCCGGCGTCGCGGGCACGTACGGCGACCTGCTCGGCGCCGTTGGAGTGACCGTCGAGCCCCGGCTTGCCGACCAGGAGGCGCAACCGGCCGCCCAGCTCCTCGCCGGTGGCCCGGACCCGTTCGCGCACCGCGAGGAGGTCGGCTCCGGCCTCGGCCACCACGGCGCCGGAGACGCCCGTCGGGCCGCGGTACTCGCCGAACACCTCGCGCAGGGTGGCGGCCCACTCCCCCGTCGTCGCGCCGGCGCGCGCCGCGACCAGCGTCGGGGCCATCAGGTTGGCATCGGTCCGCGCCGCCGCGGCCAGGGCCTCCAGTGCCTCGGCGACCTCGGACTCGTCGCGCTGCTGCTTCCACGCCTCGACGCTCGCGCGCGCGGTCCGCTCGGCCTCCGGGTCGGCGGCCATGATCGCGGCGTCGAGGTCCGCCGTCAGCGGCGACGGCTCGGTCGACTCGAACTTGTTGACGCCGACGATGATCTCCTCGCCGGACTCGATGCGGGCCCGACGCGCGGCGTGGGAGGACACCAGCTCGGACTTCATGTAGTCGACGGCGGCGATCGCCCCGCCCATCTCCTGCACCCGGTCGATCTCGGCCCGCGCGCCCTCGACCAGCTCGGCGACCTTGGCCTCGATGACGTGCGAGCCGTCGAAGATGTCGTCGTACTCCAGCAGGTCGGACTCGAAGGCGAGCACCTGCTGCAGCCGCAGCGACCACTGCTGGTCCCAGGGCCGCGGCAGGCCCAGCGCCTCGTTCCAGGCCGGCAGCTGCAAGGCGCGGGCACGGGCGTCCTTGGACAGCGTCACACCGAGCATCTCCAGCACGATGCGCTGGACGTTGTTCTCCGGCTGCGCCTCCGTGAGGCCGAGGGAGTTGACCTGCACGCCGTAGCGGAAGCGACGCATCTTCGGGTCCTGCACGCCGTAGCGGTCGCGGGTGATCTCGTCCCAGAGCTGCACGAAGGCCCGCATCTTGCAGGTCTCCTCCACGAACCGCACGCCCGCGTTGACGAAGAACGAGATCCGGCCGACGACCTTCTCGAAGTCCTCCTCCGACACCTGCCCGGCGGCCTTGACCTGGTCGAGGACGGCGATGGCCGTGCTCAGCGCGTAGGCGAGCTCCTGCGTCGGCGTCGCCCCGGCCTCCTGGAGGTGGTAGCTGCAGATGTTGATCGGGTTCCACTTCGGGATCTGGTGCACCGTGTAGGCGATCATGTCGGCGATGAGCCGCATCGAGGCCTCGGGCGGGAACGCGTAGGTCCCGCGGGAGAGGTACTCCTTGATGATGTCGTTCTGGGTGGTGCCGGCGAGCTGCGCGGCGACCTCCTCGGGCGAGACGTCGCCCCCCGGGACGGCTCCAGCCTGCTCCTCGGCGACCACCTGGTAGAGAGCGAGCATCCACATCGCGACCGCGTTGATGGTCATCGAGGTGTTCATCTCGGTCAGGGGGATGTCGGCGAACAGCTTGCGCATCTCGCCCAGGTGCGGGACGGGTACGCCGACCTTGCCGACCTCGCCGCGGCTCAGCGGGCTGTCCGGGTCGTAGCCGGTCTGCGTGGGCAGGTCGAACGCCACGCTGAGCCCGGTCTGGCCCTTGGCCAGGTTGGTGCGGTAGAGCGCGTTGGACGCCTCGGCGGTGGAGTGGCCGGCGTACGTGCGCATCACCCAGGGCCGGTCCTTGGTCGGACGCTCCGATTCGGTCATGGCGTCAGGTTAGGACTCCGGTTACCCGTCAGTCACCGGTTGGGCGTGTGACGGATGCCTCAGACCCGACCCGGCCCGGAGCCGTCTCAGGCGGTCGCAGCGACGCGCTCGACCTCGATGGCGTGCGCCAGCCGGGTCAGGTGGGCCATCCGCCGCACCGCCGGCCCGGGGTTGCGGACCGTCAGGTGGTGCCCGGAGAGCCAGGCGTGGCGGGTGGCGACGGCGAGGAGCCGGAGTGCGGTGGCGTCGATGGTGGACACGTCGCTCATGTCGACGACGACGTCGTAGTCGCCCGACTCGAGGCAGGCGTAGATCGCGTTGCGCACCTCACCGGTGCTGCGGACGTCGAAGGCCCCGTGCAGCACCAGCGTGGACCCGTCCCAGGTGATCTCCATGGGGTGCTCCTCCCGACGTCCCCCGACGCCGCTGCGTGACCAGTGTCACTCCTATGACGCTGTTCTACCCTGCGCGGTTGCACCCGCGCCTCACCTTTTCCGGCGAGTCCCCACCAGTAGGCTCCCGACATGGTCAACCTGACGCGCATCTACACCCGCACCGGCGACGCCGGGCGCACCCGGCTCGGCGACATGAGCGAGACCTCGAAGACCGACCTGCGCCTCGAGGCGTACGCCTGCGTGGACGAGGGCAACGCCCACATCGGCGTCGCCCTGGCCCACGCCTCGCTCGACGGGAGCCTCGACGAGGACGTCGTCGAGGTGCTCACCCACGTGCAGAACGACCTCTTCGACGTCGGCGCCGACCTCTGCACCCCCGTGGTGCCCGACCCGGAGTACCCCCCGCTGCGCATCGAGCAGGACTACGTCGACCGCCTCGAGCAGTGGTGCGACCACTACAACGAGTCGCTGCCAGCGCTGCGCTCCTTCATCCTCAACGGCGGCACCACGGCGGCTGCCCACCTGCACGTGGCGCGCACCGTCGTACGCCGTGCGGAGCGGGCCGGCTGGGCGGCCTGGGCGGAGCACGAGGAGACCATGAACCTGCTGTCGATCACCTACCTGAACCGGCTCTCGGACCTGCTGTTCATCCTCGCCCGCCACGCCAACCGCGAGAACGGCGACGTGCTGTGGGTGCCGGGCGGGGAGCGCTCGAGCTAGCCGACCGGGCTGGTCTCGCGGTCGTCGCGACCCTCGCGCGCAGCGGGGACCACCAGCGCCGCCGGCATCAGCAGGACGGCGACCACCAGCAGGGCCTTGAGGGTGCCGACCTCGTCACCGACGAAGCCCAGCAGGGGCGGACCGGCGAGGAAGGCGGCGTAGCCGATCGTCGACACCACGCTGACGCGCGCGGCGGCGCTGCGCGGGTCGTCGGCGGCGGCGCTCATGCCGACCGGGAAGCCGAGCGAGGCGCCCACGCCCCAGAGCACGATGCCGGTCACCACCAGGGCGGGCTGCTCGGCGAGCACGATGAGCAGCACGCCGGCACCGGCCAGCGCCATGGTGCTCCACAGCACGGTGACCCGGCCGAAGCGGTCGATGAGCCCGGTGCCGGCGATGCGACCGATCGTCATGGCGAGCACGAAGACCGCGAAGCCGCCGACGCCCACCGAGTGCGACACGTCGTGCCCGTCGACGAGCGCGACCGCGAGCCAGTCGTTGGCGGTGCCCTCGGTCATCGCGAGCGCGAGCACCATCACGCCGATGAGCAGCGTGCGCGGCTCCAGCCAGGCGCGGGCCGCGGAGGTCCGGTGCTCCTCGGGTGTCTCGACCACCGGCAGGAAGGCCGGCGAGGAACGCCAGACGAGCACGACGGACAGGAGCACGATGCCGACGAGGTGTGCCACGGCCGGCACGCCGAGCTCGATGAGCAGCACGCCCAGGAGCGCGCCGACCACCGTGCCGCCACTGAAGCCGGCGTGGAAGCGCGGCATGATCGTGCGGCGCAGGCCGCGCTCGACCTCGGCGCCCTCGACGTTCATCGCCACGTCCCACACGCCGATCCCGAGGCCGTAGACGAAGAGACCGGCCACGGTCACCCAGAGCAGGTTGCCCAGCCCGAGCGCGGCCGCCAGCATGCCGACCGTCGCCGCCGCGGCTCCCACCCGCACGACCTGGACGGTCCCCCAGCGGGTGATGACCGCGCCGGTCGTGGGCAGCGCCAGCAGGGAGCCCATGGCGATCGAGAGCAGCACCAGGCCGAGCTGGCCGTTGGTCAGCTCGAAGCTCGACCGCACCTCGGGGATCCGGGAGACCCAGCTGGCGAAGACCAGCCCGTTGAGGAAGAAGGTCAGGCCGACGGCGTTGCGGGCAGCGGTCAGGGTGGGCACGGGCACTCCTCGGCACGCGGGCGCTGGCGGCACCCGGCGAATCGTTTCGATCGAATCGATTCGATGCTAGCCTCTCCCCCGTGTCCGGTCCAACCCGCGCCCCCACCCTGGCCGACGTCGCCGCCTCCGCCGGGGTGTCGCTCTCCACGGCGTCCCTCGCCTTCTCGGGCAACAAGCCGGTGTCGGCAGCGACGCGCGAGCGGGTGCTCGCGGCGGCCACCGAGCTGGGCTACTCCGGGCCGAACCCCCTGGCCCGCAACCTGCGCCAGGGCCGCAGCGGGGTCGTCGGCATCGCGGTCGGGCAGCTGAGCACGGCCTTCCGCGACCCGGCCGCCCTCGCGATGCTCGACGCGGTGTCGGAGGTCCTCGGCGCGGCCGGGCTCGGCCTGCTCCTGATGAGCGACGACGACGAGCACGCACGACTCCCCCTCGACGCGGTCATCTACGACATCTGCGGGCGCGAGACGTGGGCGGCGTACGACGACCTGGTGGCTCGCGACGTGCCACTGGTCGTGGTCGAGGGACCCGAGTGGCCCGGCTCGACCTACATCGACATCGAGCACCGCGCCGGCTCGGCCGCGCTCGCGGAGCACCTGCACGCCCTCGGCCACCGCGACGTGGCCGCGGTGACACTGGTGGCCTCCCACCCCCAGCGCGAGCGCGAGGCCGGGCTGCGCGACGTCTTCCCGGACGCCCGGGTCCTCGGGGCGTGCGAGAGCGACGTCGCCGCTGCCCAGTCACTCGTGGCCCGCCACCTCGGCGACCGTGGTCCGGTGTCCGCGATCGTGTGCCAGAGCGACGTGCAGGCCGCCGGCGTGGTCCTCGAGGCGCGACGACGCGGCATCCGGGTGCCGGAGGACCTGAGCGTCGCCGGCTTCGACGGCGTCGCCACCCCCTGGCTCGACCTCGAGCTGACCACCGTCGTACAGCCGTTGGCCGACAAGGGACGCGCGACGGCCGAGGCGGTGCTGGGACGCATCGCGGGAGCCGGCGTCACGGACGTGGTGCTCCCGGTCGAGCTGCGGGTCGGCGAGTCGACCGGACCTGCCTGAGCCCGGACGACCACAGGGTCAGGTCAGCGACGGTTCCAGTCGGTGCCGGGCGGCCCGGACTCCAGCCACGACTGGAAGCCGGTGAGCGAGGCCTCGCTCATGGCGATCTCCAGCGGCTCGCCGTCGTAGTGGCACGACGCCACCACGTGGCCGTCGTAGAGCGACACCTCCTCCGGCCCCTCCGGGGAGCGCCGTCCGGAGTAGTCCAGGAGGTCGCGGGCCCAGACCCGCTTGGGGCGGGGCGAGAGCGAGAAGATCCGGAACCACTCCAGCGACTGGCCGGAGTAGCGCCCGATGCCGAGCAACCAGCCGCGACCGGGCCGCTCGGTGCGGACCCGGTAGCTGAGCTCGAAGGTGCCACCGTGGCGCGCGAGGAGGCGCCGCCGCACGATCAGTGAGATGCCGTAGAGCAGCGCAAGGAGAAGGACGAGCCCGACGAGGTCGAGAACCCACTCCCAGACCGGCATCCACACCTCCCACCAACGCCCCTGGAAACAGGTGAGCGCACGAACCCTGCGGTTCGTGCGCTCACCCTAGCGGTCGTGCGGGAGGACTCCGTCAGGAGGCCCGCTCCGCGGCACGGATCCGTGCCTCGGCGCGGCGTACGGCCTCCTGCGCGGCGTCATCGTCCTCGCCCGAGCTCTTGGCCCGCTCGAGGTCCTGACGCGCCTTCTCCAGGTCGATCTCGTGCGACATCTCGGCACGCTCCGACAGGATCGACACGCGGTTGTCGGCCACCGACAGGAAGCCGGCGTCGACGGCCGCGACCCAGGTCTCACCCTCCACGGTCTGCACGTCCACGACGCCCTCGATGATCGAGGACAGCAGCGGTGCGTGGTTCGGGAGGATGCCGACGTCGCCCTCGGTGGTGCGGGCGATGACCATGGTGGCCTGGCCCGACCAGACGAGCCGGTCGGCAGCGACCAGCTCGACCTGCAGGACGCTGTCGCCTGCGTCGGCCATCAGAGGCTCTTCTGGATCTCGGCCCACTTCTGCTCGACGTCGTCCAGACCGCCGCACATGAAGAAGGCCTGCTCGGCCACGTGGTCGTACTCGCCGTCGGCGATCTTGTTGAACGCCTCGATGGTGTCGGCCACCGGGACGGTCGAACCCTCGATGCCGGTGAACTGCTTGGCGACGTAGGTGTTCTGCGACAGGAAGCGCTGGATGCGGCGCGCCCGCGACACGATGACCCGGTCCTCCTCGGAGAGCTCGTCGACACCGAGGATCGCGATGATGTCCTGGAGCTCCTTGTTGCGCTGCAGGATCTGCTTGACCCGCACCGCGCAGCGGTAGTGGTCGTCACCGATGTACTGCGGGTCCAGGATGCGCGAGGTCGACGTCAGCGGGTCCACCGCCGGGTAGATGCCGAGCGAGGCGATCTCGCGCGACAGCTCGGTCGTGGCGTCCAGGTGGGCGAACGTCGTGGCCGGGGCCGGGTCGGTGTAGTCGTCGGCGGGGACGTAGATCGCCTGCAGCGACGTGATCGAGTGACCACGCGTCGAGGTGATGCGCTCCTGCAGCTGACCCATCTCGTCGGCCAGGTTGGGCTGGTAGCCCACGGCGGACGGCATGCGGCCGAGCAGCGTGGAGACCTCCGAACCGGCCTGGGTGAAGCGGAAGATGTTGTCGATGAAGAGCAGCACGTCCTGCTTCTGCACGTCGCGGAAGTACTCCGCCATCGTCAGAGCCGACAGGGCCACGCGCAGACGCGTGCCCGGCGGCTCGTCCATCTGGCCGAAGACGAGGGCGGTCTGGCCGAGGACGCCGGCCTCCTCCATCTCGACGATGAGGTCGTTGCCCTCACGGGTGCGCTCGCCGACACCGGCGAACACCGACACACCGCCGTGGTCCTTCGCGACTCGCGCGATCATCTCCTGGATGAGCACGGTCTTGCCGACACCGGCACCACCGAACAGGCCGATCTTGCCGCCCTGCACGTAGGGGGTGAGCAGGTCGATGACCTTGATGCCGGTCTCGAACATCTGGGTCTTGGACTCCAGCTGGTCGAAGGCCGGCGCCTTGCGGTGGATGCCCCAGCGCTCGGCGGGCTCGAAGGTCTCGCCCTCCTTGAGGTTGAGCACGTCGCCGGTGGTGTTGAACACCTTGCCGAGCGTCGCGTCGCCCACGGGGACCGTGATCGAGGCCCCCGTGTCGACGACCTGGCCGCCGCGCACGAGGCCGTCGGTCGGCTTCATGGAGATGGCGCGGACCATGCCGTCACCGATGTGCTGGGCGACCTCGAGGATGATCGACTTGGTCTCGCCGCTCAGCTCGAAGTCGCACGTGAGCGCGTTGTAGATCGGGGGCATCGCGTCGGACGGGAACTCGATGTCCACGACCGGGCCGATGACGCGGGCGATGCGGCCCACGCCGCCTGCCGAGGTGGTCTCGGCGGACTCGTTGATGGTGGCAGTCATATCTCATTCACTCCCGGCTTGTGCGTCGGCAAGCGCGTTGACGCCACCGACGATCTCGCTGATTTCCTGTGTGATGCCAGCCTGGCGAGCCTGGTTGGCGATGCGCTTGTACTTCTTGATGAGCTCGTCCGCGTTGTCCGTGGCCGACTTCATCGCCTTCTGACGGGCAGCCAGCTCGGAGGCGGCCGCCTGCAGCAGGGCGAAGAAGATCCGGCTCTGCACGTAGCGCGGCAGCAACGAGTCGAGCACGTCGCTGGGCGACGGCTCGAACTCGTAGAGCGGCAGCAGGTCGCCCGCCTCGGGCGGCTCCGTGCCCTCCACGACCTCGAGCGGCAGCAGTCGTACGGCGGTGGGCTCCTGGCTGAGCATGGAGCGGAACCGCGTGTAGACCACGTGCACCTCGTCGACGTCCGCGAGGTCGTCGCCCTCCTCGGCGAGGAAGGTGGCGATCAGCGTGGCGCCGATCTCGGCCGCCACGTCGTACGTCGGCTGGTCGGAGAAGCCCGTCCACGACTGCACCACGCGGCGCTGACGGAACTTGAAGTAGGCCTCGGCCTTGCGACCGGAGGTGTAGAGGTCGACGTCCTTGCCCTCGCCCTTGAGCTTCTCGATGAGCCGCTCGGCCTCCTTGAGCACGCTCGAGGAGTAGGCGCCGGCGAGACCACGGTCGGAGGTGACGATCAGGATCGCCGCCTTCTTCGGGTTCTCCGGCTCGAGGGTGAGGGCGTGGTCGACGTTGGAGAACGTCGCCACGGCCGACACCGCACGGGTGAGCTCACGGGCGTACGGCGCTGCGGCCTGGGCCCGCTGCTGCGCCTTGATGATGCGGGACGCGGCGATGAGCTCCATGGCACGCGTGATCTTCTTCATCGACTCCGTCGACTTGATCCGCGCGCGGTACTCGCGTACCGAGAGAGCCATTGCGTCAGCCTCGCTTCTGCTTGACGATCTGCTCCTGCTCGACGTCCTCGTCCTCGAGGGCGACGTGCTCTTCCTTGCCGGCCTTGATGCTCTGGCCGTCGGAGGTCTCGAACTGGTCGAGGAAGGAGTCGTAGGCCTGTGCGAGCTGGTCCTCGGTGGAGTCCTCGAACTTCGAGGTCTCCCGGATGCCCGCGAGGATGCCCTCGTGGCTGCGGCGCAGGTAGTCGAGGAACTCGTTCTCGAAGCGGAGCACGTCCTCGGTGGGCACCTTGTCCAGGCGACCCGAGGTGCCGGTCCACAGCGAGACGGTCATCTCCTCGACCGGGTACGGCGAGTACTGCGGCTGCTTGAGCAGCGCCATCAGGCGCTGGCCGCGGTCGAGCTGCTGGCGCGAGGCCGCGTCGAGGTCGGAGGCGAACATCGCGAACGCCTCCATCGCGCGGAACTGCGCCAGGTCGACCTTGAGCGAACCGGTGACGGCCTTCATGGCCTTCGTCATCGCCGAGCCACCCACGCGCGAGACCGAGACACCCACGTCGATGGCGGGGCGCTGGTTGGCCGCGAACAGGTCCGACTGGAGGAAGATCTGGCCGTCGGTGATCGAGATGACGTTGGTCGGGATGAACGCCGAGACGTCGTTGGCCTTGGTCTCGATGATCGGGAGACCCGTCATCGAGCCCTTGCCCATCTCGTCGGACAGCTTGGCGCAGCGCTCGAGCAGCCGGCTGTGCAGGTAGAAGACGTCACCGGGGTAGGCCTCGCGGCCCGGCGGGCGACGCAGCAGCAGCGACACGGCGCGGTAGGCCTCGGCCTGCTTGGTCAGGTCGTCGAACACGATGAGGACGTGCTTGCCGGCGTACATCCAGTGCTGGCCGATGGCCGAGCCGGTGTAGGGGGCGAGGTACTTGAAGCCGGCGGAGTCGGACGCCGGGGAGGCCACGATGGTCGTGTACTCCAGCGCGCCGGCCTCCTCGAGGGCGCCACGCACGGAGGCGATGGTCGAGCCCTTCTGGCCGATGGCGACGTAGATGCAGCGGACCTGCTTGTCCGGGTCGCCGGACTCCCAGTTGGCCTTCTGGTTGATGATCGTGTCGATCGCGATCGTCGTCTTGCCGGTCGCGCGGTCACCGATGATCAGCTGGCGCTGGCCGCGGCCGATCGGCGTCAGGGCGTCGATGGCCTTGATGCCGGTGGCGAGGGGCTCGTGCACCGACTTGCGCACCATCACGCCGGGAGCCTGGAGCTCCAGCGCGCGGCGCTCGTCGGAGGCGATGTCGCCGAGGCCGTCGATCGGGTTGCCGAGCGGGTCGACGACGCGGCCGAGGTAGTTCTCGCCGACGGGGACCGAGAGGATCTCGCCCGTGCGACGCACGGTCTGGCCCTCCTCGATCTTGTCGAAGTCACCCAGGACCACGACACCGACCTCGCGGGTGTCGAGGTTCAGCGCGATGCCGAGCGTGCCGTCCTCGAACTCGAGCAGCTCGTTGGCCATGACCGAGGGCAGGCCGCTGACGCGAGCGATGCCGTCGGCGGCCTCCGCGACCGTGCCGACCTCTTCCTTGGCCGCCGTGTCGGGCTCGTAGTCCGACACGAAGCGCTGAAGCGCGTCCCGGATCTCGTCCGGACGGATGGACAGCTCCGTCATTTCATTCACCTGTTCTCTGGGTCTGCTGGAGTCTTGGATGTCTGGGGGCGTCAGCCGGCGAGCCGGCGACCGGCTTCGTCGAGACGGCTGGACACCGTCCCGTCGATGACGTCGTCACCGATCTCGACGCGGATGCCACCGATGACCTCGGGGTCGACGATGACGTTGAGGTGCACGTCGCGGCCGTAGGAGCGCGCGAGCGCCGCGGCCAGGCGGTCACGGTCCGCGTCGGCGAGCGGGCGGGCGACACGTACGGTCGCCACTCCCTCACCACGGACCTCGGCCGCCACCTTCTGGTAGGCCGCGAGGGCGACCGCCACGGTGCGGTGGCTCCCGGACAGCGACTGCTGCACGAGGGCCACGGTGGCGGGCAGGACCTTGTCACCGAGCAGCCCCGTCACCAGCGCTGCCTTGTCGCCGCGGCTGCGGGCCGGGTCGGAGAGCGCGTCGCGCAGCTCCGGGTTGGCCTGCACGAGCCGACCCACCGCGAAGACCTCGTCCTCGAGGCGGTGGGCGTGGTCGCCGGTGGAGCGCACCGTCGCGACCACACCGAGCTGCTCGAGGGTGTCGCTCAGGTCACGACCCGAGGTCCACCGCTGCGCGACGGCGGTCGCCACCACGGTCAGGGCCTCCGGGGAGACCTTGTCGGCGAGCACACCGCGCAGCAGGTCGGCCTTGGCCTCGCCGCGCAGCGACACGTCGGTGGCGACGCGGCGCAGGCCCGGCTCGGCGCGGAGCAGGTCCGCCGTCCCGAACAGGTCCTGGCCCACCCGGCCCAGGTCGCCGGTGCTCGGGAGCACAGCGGCGGCCGCGGCATAGGCGTCTGCGGACGCACCTCGCATCATCAGTTGACGCTCCCCGTGGTGGTGCCGTTCTGCGCCTCGAGGTCGGTGAGGAACCGCTCGACGACGCGGCTCTGGCGAGCCTCGTCCTCCAGGCTCTCGCCGACGATGCGTCCGGCCAGGCCGGTCGCGAGCGTGCCCACCTCGGCACGGAGCGAGGTGATCGCCTGCTGGCGCTCGGCCTCGATCTGCGCCTTGCCGTGCTCGACGATGCGCGAGGACTCGGCCTGGGCCGTCTCCCGCATCTCGGCGACGATCCGGGCACCCTGCTCACGCGCCTCCTCACGGATGCGCGCGGCCTCGTGCCGGGCGTCGCCGAGCTGCTTCTCGAGCTCGGCGAGCTTGGCGTCGGCCTCGGCCTGCTTGGACTCGGCCGCGGCGATGCCACCCTCGATCGCCTGCGTGCGCTCGGCGAAGGTCTGCTCGAAGCGGGGCGCGACGAACTTCCAGATGAGGAAGAACAGGATGCCGAAGGTGACGAGCGACAGGGCGAACTCGACGGGCACGAAGCCCAACGGGTTCTCGACCGCGGCCGCCACCACGATGTGGTCCGTCATGCGATGGTCCTAACTGGGGTCGGACTGGTTCAGAGGACGAACGCGAGGGCGATGCCGATGATGGCGAGCGCCTCAGCCAGGGCGAAGCCGAGGATGGCGATCGACTGCAGGCGGCCCTGGGCCTCCGGCTGACGTGCCACACCGGAGATGTAGGCCGCGAAGATCAGGCCGATGCCGACGCCGGGGCCGATGGCCGCGAGTCCGTAGCCGATCATGTTGAGGTTGCCGTCCACGGCTGTTTCCTTTCGGTTGTTTCTACTTGAGAGATGGGGTCAAGCTGCTCGGGCGGCCCCGGGGCGGTGGACACCCCGGTGCGACTCAGTGCTCGTCGGCGAGCGCGCCCGAGATGTACATGGCGTTCAGCAGGGTGAACACGTAGGCCTGGAGGAACTGCACCAGGAGCTCGAGGAACGAGATCGCGATGGCGAGGACCCACGCGAGCGGACCCGCGACGTAGCCGATGCCGCCGTACTCGATGAGGAACAGGCCGCCGGTCGAGAACAGGATCAGCAGCAGGTGGCCGGCGAACATGTTGGCGAAGAGTCGCAGCGCCAGCGTGGCCGGGCGGACGAGGATGTTGGAGAAGAACTCCAGCGGCACCAGGAGCGGGTACATCACCGGGCTGACGCCGGACGGGACGCTCTGGAGCTTGAGGTAGCCGATGAGGCCGTGCTTGTGGATGCCGACGCCGTTGTAGATGACCCAGCTCAGCCCGGCGAGCGCGTAGGCCATCGAGGCGCGGGAGAAGGTCGGGAACTGGATCGCCGGGATCGAGGCGAACGCGTTGTTGATCAGCAGGAAGAAGAACAGCGCGACCAGGTAGGGCACGAACTTCGCGAAGTCCTTGCTGCCGATGATGTCGCGGCCGATCGAGTTGCGGACCATGCCGTAGGCGGCCTCGCCGGCGAACTGCAGGCGGCCCGGCACGATCGACGCACGGCGGAACGCGGCGTAGAAGAAGGCGAAGACGATGACGGCGCCGAGGACCAGCTGGACCATGGGCTTGGTCACCGCGAGGCCGCCGAGCTCGAACAGCGGGACCTCGGAGAAGTCGAAGCTCGCGGGGCCCGGAGCGACGTAGCCTTCACCCTCCGCTGCCATCGTGATGCCGGTCTTCATGGTCACCCGTTCTCCTGCCGATCTGCCTTGTTGAACCGTGCGTATGTCATGTAGAGCCCGAAGCCGGCACCGATGAGGATGCCGATCGCCACGAGGAAGGTCGTTCCGAGCCACCGGTCGAGCGCCCAGCCAGCAAGACCGTAGACACCCACACCCGAGACGACGTAGCCGAAGGCGTGCCAGGGGTCGCCCTTGGGAGAGTCGTCGGGTGAGGCCGTCGGGGGAAGCTGTCGAGCCATCGCGCCCCGCACACTAGCAGCGGATTCGGTCATCGCTCACCCCCGGGGTGATCGACCAGCCGGCCGGCCTCGGAGTCGGCATAGACGGGGATCCGCTGGCGGGTGGCGGCGACCAGCTGGCCGGCCATCCAGAGCAGCGTCACGGCGATCACGCCGGCCGCGAACCAGCCGCGCGAGAGCGTCGCGGCGCTCACGTCGGCACGCTCGATCGAGGCCACGACGAGGGCCAGGACGAGGAGCTGGAGCACGTAGGTCATCAGCGCGACGAGCAGCGATGCTGCAGGCACCAGGCGCGCCACGAGGCTCACCGTGCCCGTGCCGAGGGCGAAGACCGCCAGCGTCACGCCGCCTCCGACGAGCGCACCGACGACGGCCGCACGACCGTCGAGGACGGCGGCGAGGAGGCCCAGGGCAAGGACCGCGACGAGGGCCGAACCCAGTGCCACGGCCAGCGGGGAGAGCCCGCTGCGGGTGCTGTTCTTCGACTCGGTCGTCATGTCGGCGGCCTGTCCGTGGAGGTCGGTCTGAGTGCTCGTGAAAACTATCACAAAGTCCTGCCGACCCCGACATCAGGGCCCGCGGACGCCCTCTCCCGACGGGCCGTACGGGCCCGACGAGTCCGCCGGCTCGAGCCGGTCGTCGTCGGCGGGGTCGCGGCCCTCGATCACGGCGTTCTCCGGGAGCCCGGTGTCCCCCAGCCCCGTCTTGCGCGGCCGGTGCAGCTTGGGGAGCACGAAGGTCATCGTGACGGTGAGCGCCAGCATCGACCCCAGGCTCCACCAGACCCAGGGGTCGTCCCTGAGGCTGACGATCACGGCACCCGCGGCCAGTGTGAAGGCCCACATCCACATGATCAGCACGGCACGGCGCTGCGAGTGGCCGATCTCCAGCAGGCGGTGGTGCAGGTGCTGCTTGTCCGCACTCATCGGCGAGCGGCCCGCCCGCGTGCGGCGTACGACGGCGAGCACGAGGTCCACGATCGGCACCATCAGCAGCGAGATGGGCAGCAGCACCGGGAGCACGGTCACGAAGAGGCTGTTGCCCTCCGAGGTCGGCATGCCGAAGAACTGGCCGGTCAGCGTGAGCGCGCTGGCGGACAGCACCAGCCCGATCAGCATCGATCCGGAGTCGCCCATGAAGAGGCGCGCGGGGTGGAAGTTGTGGGGCAGGAACCCCGCGCACGCGCCGGCCAGCGCCGCGCTCAGCAGGGCTCCGGTGGTGGCGAGGGTGAGGTTGTTCTCGGCCGACAGGGTGTAGCAGTAGAGGAAGAACGCGGACGCGCCGATGCCGACCACCCCGGCGGCGAGGCCGTCGAGCCCGTCGACGAAGTTGACCGCGTTCATGGTGCCGATGACCACGACCAGTGTCAGCAGCGCACTCTGGGCGTCGTCGAGGGCGAACTGCGTGCCGTCGGGCGAGGGGAAGTAGTAGAACCGCACCCCCATCGCGACCAGCAGGCCTGCCGCGAGCACCTGGCCGCCGAGCTTGGTCAGCGCGTCGAGGTCGAAGATGTCGTCGATGACGCCGACGGCGCAGACCAGGGCACCGGCCAGCAGCACCACACCTGCGTCCTTGAAGACGAAGCCCTCGCTGCGGGTGCCGAGGAACGGCAGCTCGCGGGCCACGAGGTAGGCGGCGGCCAGTCCCCCGAGCATCGCCAGGCCGCCGAGGTAGGGGATCGGCTCGGCGTGCACGTCGCGGTCGCGCACCGCGGCCACGGCGCCCGTGCGCAACGCGATCTCACGGGCGATGACCGTGAGGAGGTAGGTCACCGCGAGGGCGACCAGGAAGACGAGGAGGTATTCGCGCAAGGCGCCCCTCAGCCCTCGTCGGCGAGCACCACGCCGTGCTCCTCGATGGCGGCGTTCAGCACCTCGAGCGAGAGCGCGCCCAGCCGCAGGACCCGGCCCTCGGGGACGGTGACGTCGATGATGGTGGAGGCCTCGCCTCCCGGGGACGTGCCGCCGTCGACGATGACCGCGACGGCATCGCCGAGCATCTCCTCGGCGGCGTCGGCGTCGGTGGCCGCCGGGCGGCCGGTGATGTTGGCCGAGCTGACGGCGAGCGGGCCGGTGCGCTCGAGGACGGCCAGGGCCACCTCGTCGTCGGGCATCCGGACCGCGACGGTGCCGCGGGTCTCCCCCAGGTCCCACACGAGCGAGGCCTGCTGGCGGCACACGAGGGTCAGCGGGCCGGGCCAGAACTGCTCGACGAGCGTGCGGGCCCAGGTGGGCACGCCCTCGGCGAGCGCGTCCAGCGTGGTCGCGGCGGAGACCAGGACCGGTGGCGGCATCTCGCGCCCGCGGCCCTTGGCCTCGAGCAGCGCCTTCACCGCGTCGTGCGAGAACGCGTCGGCAGCGATGCCGTAGACGGTGTCGGTGGGGATCACCACCAGCTCTCCGCGTCGTACGGCGCCGGCGGCGGCGGTCACCGCCGCCTCCCGCTCCTCCTCCGTCGAGGTCGCAAGCCTGTCCACGACGCTCATCGTGCCAGCCTCGCGGTCACGTAGCGTGCCCGACCCGCGAGGTCGCGGTGGTCGGCCACGTCCTGCCAGCGTCCGGCGGCAGCGAAGACGGCCGGGGCGGACTCCCCCTGCACGTCGGCGTGCTCAGCGCCGACCACTCCCCCGGGTCGCAGGAGCAACGCCGCTCGCTGCTCCAGCACGCGCATCGCGTCGAGCCCGTCGTCGCCGGAGAAGAGCGCGAGGTGCGGGTCGTGGTCGCGGGCCTCGGCGGCCACGGACTCCCACGCCTCGAGCGGGATGTAGGGCGGGTTGCAGACCACCACGTCGACGGTGCCGGCGAGGTCGTCGAAGGCGGTGGCGAGGTCGCCGTGGCGCAGGTCGACGCCGGTGCCGGCGAGGTTGCGCTCGGCCCAGGCCAGGGCGCCCTCGTCGAGCTCGACGGCGTGGACCACGGCATCGGGGACCTCGTCGGCGACGGCCTTCGCGATCGCTCCCGAGCCGGTGCAGAGGTCGACGACCACAGGTGGTCTCGACGCGCCGGCGACCAGCTGCGCCTGCTCGATCGCCCAGCCGGCCAGGAGCTCGGTCTCGGGACGCGGCACGAAGACCCCCGGCCCCACGGCCAGCTCGACGTGGCGGAACGCCGCGGTGCCGGTCAGGTGCTGCAGCGGCTCGCGGGCGGCACGACGCGCGACCAGGGCGGCGTACTGCTCCTGCTGGGCGCCGGTCAGGTCGTCGACCAGGGGCAGCCAGCCCAGGCCGACGTCGAGGACGTGGGCCAGGAGCAGGTCGGCGTCGCGCTCGGGCGAGGCCACGCCGGCCCCGGCGAGCTGCGCGGCGGCCGTACGCCGCGCCGTGCCGGCGCGCACCGTCTGCTCCATCTTCCCCTCCATCTAGGCCTCCAGCGCCGCGAGGCGGGCCGCCATGTCGGTCTCGACGCACGAGTCGAGCACCGGCTGGAGGTCGCCGTCGAGCACCTGGTCGAGGTTGTAGGACTTGTAGCCCGTGCGGTGGTCGGAGATCCGGTTCTCCGGGAAGTTGTAGGTGCGGATCCGCTCCGAGCGGTCCACCGTGCGCACCTGCGAGCGGCGCGCGTCGCTGGCCTCCGCGTCGGCGGCGTCCTGGGCGGCCTGGAGCAGCCTCGAGCGCAGGATCCGCATCGCGGACTCCTTGTTCTGCAGCTGGCTCTTCTCGTTCTGGCAGCTCGCCACGATCCCGGTCGGGACGTGGGTGATGCGGACGGCCGAGTCGGTGGTGTTGACGCTCTGCCCGCCGGGGCCGCTGGAGCGGTAGACGTCGATGCGCAGGTCGTTGTCGTCGATGGTCACGTCTACCGGCTCGGCCTCGGGCGACACGAGCACGCCGGCGGCCGAGGTGTGCACCCGACCCTGCGACTCCGTGACGGGCACCCGCTGGACCCGGTGCACGCCGCCCTCGAACTTGAGCAGGGCGTACGGCGCCTGGCCGGGCTCGACCGTGCCCCGCGCCTTCACCGCTGCGGTGACGGACTTGTAGCCGCCGAGGTCGGACTCGGTGGCGTCGAGCACCTCGACGCTCCAGCCGCGGGTCTCGGCGTAGCGGGAGTACATCCGCAGCAGGTCGCCGGCGAAGAGCGCCGACTCCTCGCCGCCCTCGCCGGACTTGATCTCCAGCAGCGCGTCCTTGCCGTCGGCGGCGTCGCGCGGCACCAGCAGACGGCGCAGCCGCTCCGAGGCGACCTCGCGGCGCGCGGCCAGCTCCTCGGCCTCCGCGGCGAAGGCGGCGTCGACGGTCCCGAGCTCCCGCGCGGCCTCGACGTCGTCGCCGAGCTGGAGCCACTCCTGCCAGGTGGTCACGACCGCGGTCAGCTCGGCGTAGCGCTGGTTGAGCTCCTTGGCCAGCCGCTGGTCGGCGTGGGTCTCCGGGAGGGCCAGTCGCTGCTCGATCTCGGCGTGCTCCTGGCGCATGCCCTCGACGGCCTCGAACATCGCACTCCTTCTCGGTTCCCCCGGCGGCTGGACAGACGACAAGGCGCCGGCCACCCGCACGGAGCGGGCGACCGGCGCCTGACGTGGACTACTGCTTCTCGGCCGGGGCCTTCTTGGCGTAGCGGGCCTCGAAGCGGGCGACGCGGCCGCCGGTGTCGAGGATCTTCTGCTTGCCGGTGTAGAACGGGTGGCACTGCGAGCAGACGTCGGCGTGGAGCTTGCCGGAGGTCGCGGTGCTGCGGGTGGTGAACGACGCGCCGCAGGTGCAGGTGACGGCGGTCTCGACGTAGTCGGGGTGGGTGTCCTTCTTCATGGTGTCCTCTCAGGTGTTCCGGGTCGCCTGCGTGGATCGCATGTGACGTGAACCGGAACCGACGCACAAGTGTGCCACCGGTCCGAACGCCCGCGCCAATCCAGACATTCCCGCGTGGGTGTGCGCCTCAGCGGGCGCCGATGACCTTGCTGACGGCCTGTGACGAGTCGGCGGCCGCGAGCTGCTTGCGGATGTCGCCGACGACGGCTCCCTCGGCGGGTGCGAGGAGCTTCTCCTCGTGCCGGGTCCCGGACGCGACGACGTCGACGGCCGGGACGATGCCCCGGGCCGCACGCTCGGCGCTGAGCGCCAGCTCCCAGTTCTCGGTGCCGGCGATCTCCTCGAGGAAGAACTCGTCCGTGGCCGAACCGGTGCCCACCGCGACCGTCGCCAGCACGGTCAGCGAACCGGCGTCCTCGATCTTGCGCGCAGCGCCGAAGAACTCCTTGGTGGGGTGCACCGCGGACGCGTCGACGATGCCCGCGAGCACGCGGCCGTTGGCCGGGGCGGCCAGGTTGTAGGCACGGCCGAGGCGGGTGAGCGAGTCCAGCAGGACCACGACGTCGTGGCCGAGCTCGACGAGCCGCTTGGCCCGCTCGATCGCCAGCTCGGCGACCAGGGTGTGGTCGGCGGGCTGCCGGTCGAAGGTCGAGGCGACGACCTCGCCCTTGACGGCGCGCTGGAAGTCGGTGACCTCCTCGGGCCGCGCGTCGACGAGCACGACCATCACGTGGCACTCGGGGTTGTTGGTGGTCACGGCCTGCGCGATGGACTGCAGCAGGGACGTCGCACCTGTGCGCGGCGGGGTGAGGATGAGGCCGCGCTGGCCCTTGCCGACGGGTGCGGCGATGTCGATGACCTTGCCGGTCGGGTTGGCGTCGTCCGTGGCCAGGCGGAGCCGCTGGTGCGGGTGCACCGGCACGGCGTCGGAGAACTCCGGGCGCTCCTTGGCACCCTCGGCCTCGGTGCCGTTGATGCTGTCGATGCGGACCATCGGGTTGAACTTCTCCCGACGCTCCCCCTCGCGCGGCTGGCGGACCTGGCCGACCACGGCGTCGCCACGACGCAGGTGGTACTTGCGCACCATCGACAACGAGAGGTAGACGTCCTCGGGCCCGGGCAGGTAGCCCGAGGTGCGCACGAAGGCGCAGTTGTCGAGCACGTCGAGGATGCCGGCAGCCGGCACCAGGACGTCGTCCTCGAGGATCGTGGTGTCGGGCTCGCTGCGGTTGCCGCCGCCTGCGCGGACGGTCGTACGGTCGCGGCCACGGCGGCGACGGTTGCGACGGCTGCCGCCCTCCCCGTCGTCGTCGTCGTCCTGGTCCTGCTGGCGCTGGTCCTGCTGGCGGTCCTGGTTGCGGTCCTGAGCCCGCTGTTCCTGCGCCCGCTGCTCGCGCTGGTCCTGCTGGCGGTCCTGGCGCTGGTCCTGGCCGCGCTGCTCCTGGCGCTGGTCCTGCTGGCGGTCCTGGTTGCGCTGGCCCTGCTGGTTGCCCTGCTTCTGGGCACCCTGCTTCTGTCCCTGCTGCTTGTCGTTCTGCTTGTCGCTCTTCTGGTCCTGCTTGTCCTGCTGCTGCTTGTCCTGCTGCTTCTGCTTCTGCTCCGGCTGCTTCTGCTCCGCGACCTCGGCAGCCTGCTCCGCCGCGCGCTGCTTGCGGGTGCGGGTGCGCACGGTCGTCTGCGGCGCCGGCTCCTCGGTGCGGGTCGGGGCGTCAGACCGGACGGCCTCCGGCTCAGCCGACGCCTGCGCCTGCTTCGGATCCTGCGTCGGCGCCTGCTTCGGCGCCTGCTTCTCGGCCGAGGCCGGGGACTGGGAGCTCGGTGACTGGGCCGCCTTGATGGCCTCGACCAGCTGCGCCTTCTTCATCGAGCCGGCCCCGGCGATGCCCATGCCACCGGCCATCGACTTGAGGTCGGCGAGCAGCATCGAGCCGAGGCCCCCGGACTTCGAGGCCTTCCGGGCAGGCTTCGTCGCGGCGTCTGGCGCCGCGTCCTGCGAGTCGGCAGGGGTGGCGGCAGAGGGAGTCTCGGTCACGTGGATCCTTCGCACGTTGCGTCGCCGGCAGTGACCGGACGAGCGGCCGAGCTGCGGCGGATGGTGGTCGCCCGGTCGCGCGGTCGGACGACCGGGACGGGCTGGTGCGCCGAACGGCGCGCCGTCAGGTTAGCAGGGCAGCACCCTGGGACTCGATCACCAGGTCGTGACACTCCCAGCCGTCCGGGCAACGTGCGCGGAGCGAGGAGGTGTCGGTCGTGCCGAAGGCCAGCACGGTGGGGCCGGCACCCGAGACCACGGCAGGTACGCCGTCCGCGCGCAGGCGGCGCACGAGCGCGAGCGACTCCGGCATCGCCGGCTCCCGCTGGTCCTGGTGCAGCCAGTCGCGGGTCGCGGCGAGCAGGTGCTCGGGCTGACCCGTGAGGGCGGCGACCAGCAGGGCCGCGCGACCGGAGTTCGCCGCGGCGTCCGCGTGCGGGACGGTCGCGGGCAGCAGCCCACGGGCCACGGCGGTCTCGACGCCCGTCGGCGGCACGAAGGCCACGGCGGTGATCCTCGGGTCGACGCCGGCGCGCACGGCGAACCAGCGATCGTCCTCGCGACCGGAGATCACGAAGCCGCCGAGGAACGCGGGCGCCACGTTGTCGGGGTGGCCCTCGAGGTCGGCGGCGAGGTCGAGGAGCGCCTCGTCGGAAGCGAGGAGCTGACCGCCCGCGACGAGCCCCCGTGCCAGGACCACGCCCGCGACGATCGCCGCCGAGGACGAGCCGAGCCCGCGGGCGTGCGGGATCCGGTTGTGGCACGACAGGCGCAGGCCCGTCGGCTGCTCCCCCATCAGGTCGAAGGCAGCCCGCATGGCGCGCACCACCAGGTGCGTCTCGTCGCGGGGCACGCCGTCGGCGCCGGTTCCCTCGACCTCGACGACGAGCCCCTCGCCCACGACCTCGGCCTCGAGCTCGTCACGCAGCGACACCGCGAGGCCGAGGGAGTCGAAGCCGGGCCCGAGGTTGGCCGAGGTCGCGGGGACGCTGACGCGCACCGGCCCGTCGACGAAGGTCGCCACGCTCAGGCCAGCCCGGCGGCGGCTGCCGCGGCGGCCACGTCGGCGTCGACGACCGTGTCGACGACGTCGCCGTAGGACTCGAGCGCAGTGGCGGTGTCCTTGAGGCCGTGGCCGGTCACCGTGATCGCGACCGTCGTGCCGGCGTAGGTCTCCCCCGCCGCGAGCTCGGCGAGGAGTCCCGCGACGCCCGCCGCGGAGGCGGGCTCCACGAAGACGCCGTCGTGGCGCGCGAGCTGTGCCTGCGCGGCGAGGATCTGGGCGTCGCTGACCGCGGCGAACCGACCACCCGACTCGTGGGCCGCCGCCTCGGCGAGCTTCCACGAGGCGGGGTTGCCGATGCGGATCGCGGTCGCCTTGGTCTCCGGGTCCGGGAAGGGCTCACCGGTCACCAGCGGCGAGGCGCCCTCGGCCTGGAAGCCCCGCATCACGGGGCGCTTGCTGGCGCGGCCGAGGTCGGCGTACTGCTCGTAGCCCATCCAGTAGGCCGAGATGTTGCCGGCGTTGCCCACCGGGAGGAGGTGGTAGTCGGGGGCGTCGCCGAGGAAGTCGCAGATCTCGAAGGCCGCGGTCTTCTGGCCCTGGAGGCGCACCGGGTTGACCGAGTTGACCAGAGCGACGGGGTAGTCCCACGCCAGGCCCTTGGCCATCTGCAGGCAGTGGTCGAAGTTGCCGCGCACCATGATGATCTGCGCGCCGTGGACGACCGCCTGGGCCATCTTGCCGGCCGCGATCTTGCCCTCGGGCACGAGCACCAGCGGCTTGAGGCCGGCCTTCGCGGCGTACGCCGCCATCGACGCCGACGTGTTGCCGGTCGAGGCGCAGACCACCGCCTGCGCCCCCTCGTGCTTGGCGACCGAGATCGCCGTGGTCATGCCGCGGTCCTTGAAGGAGCCGGTGGGGTTGTCACCCTCGACCTTGAGCCACACCTGCGCCCCGGTCAGCGAGGAGAGCCACTCCGAGTGCACGAGGGGCGTGCCGCCCTCACGCAGGGTGACGGCCTCGAGGCCCTCGGGCAGCAGGTCGATGAGGTCGCGGTACTCCTCGATGAGGCCACGCCACTGGGGCCTCATTCGTCGCCACCCTCGACGCGCATCACCGAGGTGACCTCGCGGACGATGTCCATCGAGCGCAGCTGCTGCACGGTGGCGCTCAGCGCGGCGTCCGGGGCGGCGTGGGAGACGACCACGAGCTGGGCGTCGGCGCCGCGCCCCTCCTGTCGCACCGTCTGGATCGACACGTCGTGGTCGGCGAAGGCGTTGGCGACCGCCGCGAGCACGCCCGCACGGTCATCGACGTCGATCGCGACGTGGTAGCGGGTGCGGGTCTCGCCCATCGGCTGCACCGCGCGGTCGGCGTACGCCGACTCCCCCGCGCCGCGGGTCTCGGCGAGGCGGTTGCGCGCGACCGTCACCAGGTCGCCGAGGACGGCGCTCGCAGTGGGCGCGCCACCAGCGCCGGGGCCGTAGAACATGAGCTGGCCGGCGGCCTCGGACTCGACGAAGACCGCGTTGTAGGCCTCGCGCACGCTGGCGAGGGGGTGCGAGCGCGGGATCATCGCGGGGTGCACACGGGCGGCGACCTGGTCGCCGCGCAGCTCGCAGATCGCGAGCAGCTTGACGACCGAGCCCATGTCACGGGCACTGGCGACGTCGGCGGCGGTGACCTCGGAGATGCCCTCGCGGTAGACGTCGGAGGCGGTGACCCGGGAGTGGAAGGCCAGGCTGGCCAGGATCGCGGCCTTGGCGGCGGCGTCGAAGCCCTCGACGTCGGCGGTCGGGTCGGCCTCGGCGTAGCCGAGCTGCTGGGCCTCCTCGAGCGCCTCGGAGAAGCCGGCGCCGGAGGTGTCCATCTTGTCGAGGATGAAGTTGGTGGTGCCGTTGACGATGCCCAGCACGCGGGTCACCTTGTCCCCGGCCAGCGACTCACGCAGCGGTCGCAGGATCGGGATCGCGCCGGCGACGGCCGCCTCGTAGTAGAGGTCGCGCTCGGCCTTGGCCGCGGCCTCGAAGAGCGTCGGCCCGTCCTCGGCCAGCAGCGCCTTGTTGGCGGTGACGACGCTGGCACCGTTCTCCAGCGCCGAGAGGATCAGCGAGCGCGCGGGCTCGATGCCGCCGATGACCTCGACGACGAGGTCGACGTCCTCACGCGCGACGAGCGCGGTCGCGTCGGTGGTCAGCAGGCCCTCGGGGACCTCCACCTCGCGGGGCGCGTCGAGGCGGCGTACGGCGACGCCGACCAGCTCGACCGGCGCGCCCACCCGGGCGGCCAGGTCGTCGTGCTGCTCGGTCAGCAGCCGCACCACCTGCGAGCCGACGGCTCCGCAGCCGAGCACGGCCACCCTGAGAGTTCGCTCGCTCATGAAGAAACACCCACATCGGTCGCCAACAGGTCGGCCTCAGTCTCTCGTCGCAGCACGGTGAAAGTCTTCCCGTCCCGAACTCCGATCACCGGAGGACGCAGTGCGTGGTTGTAGTTGGAGGCCATGGATCTGCAGTAGGCGCCCGTCCCGGGCACCGCGACGAGGTCGCCGGGGCGTACGTCGCCGGGCAGGAACTCGTCCTTGACCACGATGTCACCGGCCTCGCAGTGCTTGCCCACCACGCGGGTCAGCGACGCCGGCGACTGCGAGGCGCGGGAGGCGAGGGTGGCGGAGTAGTCGGCGTCGTAGAGGGCGGTGCGGATGTTGTCGCTCATCCCACCGTCGACCGAGACGTAGGAGCGGCGTGCCCCTCCGTCGAGGGCGACGTCCTTCACGGTGCCGACCTCGTAGACGGTGCACATCGACGGTCCGACGATGGCACGGCCGGGCTCGATCGAGAGCCGCGGCTCGGTGATGCCCAGCGCGCGGCACTCGTGGGCGACGATCGCGGACATGCCGGAGGCAAGCACGTCAGGCTCGGCGGGGTCGTCCTGGGTGGTGTAGGCGATGCCGAAGCCGCCGCCGAGGTCCATCTCGGGCATCTCCACCCCGACCTCGTCGCGGACCCGGGCGTGCAGGGCCAGGACGCGGCGGGCCGCGACCTCGAAGCCGGAGGTGTCGAAGATCTGGCTGCCGATGTGGGAGTGCAGGCCCAGCAGCCGCAGGCCGGGAGCGGCGTGCACGCGTCGCACTGCCTCCAGAGCGTCACCGCTGGCGATGGAGAAGCCGAACTTCTGGTCCTCGTGCGCGGTGGCGATGTACTCGTGGGTGTGGGCCTCGACGCCGGCGGTCACGCGCACCATGACCCCGACGCCCCCGCTGGTCGAGGTGCGAGCGCCAGCGAGCCTCGAGGCCACGTCGGCCAACCGCTCGATCTCGTCGAAGGAGTCGACGATGACCCGGCCCACCCCGAGCGCGACGGCGCGCTCGAGCTCGGCGACGGTCTTGTTGTTGCCGTGGAAGCCGACGCGCTCCATCGGGAAGCCGGCCCGCTCGGCGACGGTCAGCTCCCCGCCCGAGCAGACGTCGAGGCTCAGCCCGTCCTCGGCCAGCCACCGCGCGACGGTGGTGCAGAGGAACGCCTTGCCGGCGTAGAACACGTCGTAGCCGGCGAAGGCGTCGCGGAAGGCGCGGGCCCGGGCGCGGAAGTCGTCCTCGTCCAGGACGTACGCCGGCGAGCCGTGCTCGCGGACCAGCTCGGGCAGCGGCACTCCCCCGACGGCCAGGACGCCGTCGGACTTGGCGGCCGTGCGCGACCAGAGGTGGGTGACCAGCGCGTTGGGGTCCTCGGGCTCACGCAGCCAGTGGGGGCCGCGCAGGGCGCCGTCGGCGTGCGCCCAGCCGGACGGGTGGGCGGTCGGCACGACCGATCACATCCTCTCGGGCGCGGTGACGCCGAGCAGGTCGAGGCCGTTGGCGAGGACCGTGCGGGTGGCCGCGACGAGGACCAGGCGCGACAGGTTCGCGGTGGTGACCGGCTCGTCGCCCTGAGGCAGCATGCGGCACTCCTTGGTGTCGTACCACTTGTTGAAGACCGCCGCGGTGTCCTCGAGGTAGCGCGCGACGCGGTGCGGCTCGCGCAGCTCCGCGGCGCTCGCCACCACCCGCGGGTAGTCGGCCAGGGCACGCAGGAGGCGACCGTCGAGCTCGTGGTCGAGCAGCGAGGGGTCGAAGTCCTCGCCGGGCAGCGCCATGCCCACGTCGGCGGCGTTCTCCATCATCCGGCAGGTGCGGGCGTGGGCGTACTGGACGTAGTAGACGGGGTTGTCGGCCGACGCCTTGGTGATCTCGGCGACGTCGAGGGTCAGCGGGCTGTCCGCGGGGTAGCGGGCCAGCGAGTAGCGCAGGGCGTCGACGCCGATCTCGTCCATCAGCTCGTTGAGCGTGACGATGGTGCCGGCACGCTTGGAGAGCTTCATCTCCTCGCCGTCGCGCATGATCTTCACCATCTGGCCGATCATCACGTCGAGGGTCAGCGCGGGGTCGTCGCCCACGCAGGCCGCCATCGCGCGGAGGCGACCGACGTAGCCGTGGTGGTCGGCGCCGAGCAGGTAGATGCAGTGGTCGAAGCCGCGCGAGCGCTTGTTGAGGTAGTAGGCGGTGTCGGAGGCGAAGTAGGTCAGCTCACCGTTGGAGCGGATCAGCACGCGGTCCTTGTCGTCGCCGAAGTCCGTGGTCCGCATCCACAGCGCGCCGTCGGCCTCGAACAGGTGGCCGTTGTCCTTGAGGCCCTGGAGCGTGTCCGCCACCGACCCGTCCGAGCCGGCCGCGTGCAGCCCGCGCTCGGAGAACCACACGTCGAAGTGGGTGTTGAAGCCGTCGAGCTGGTCCTGCTGCTCCTTGAGCTGCAGCGCGTAGCCGGCCTCGCGGAAGGCGGGCAGGCGCTCGTCCTCGGGCAGGTCGACGATGCCGGGGTGCTCGGCCACGATGGCTGCGGCCAGGTCGGCGATGTAGGCGCCCTGGTAGCCGTCGGCCGGGATCGGCCGGCCGAGGGCGGCGGCCTCCAGCGACGCACCGAACAGGTCCATCTGGTTGCCGCGGTCGTTGATGTAGAACTCGCGCGCCACCTCGGCGCCGGCAGCCTGCAGCACCCGGGCGATCGCGTCGCCGAGCACGGCCCAGCGCGTGTGCCCCAGGTGGAGGGGGCCGGTGGGGTTGGCGGAGATGAACTCGACGTTGATCGTCTGCCCCGCGAGGACCTGGGACCTGCCGTACGCCGCACCTGCCGCGACGACGTCGGCTGCGACCCGGCCCTGGGCGCCCGCCTCGACGCTCACGTTGAGGAACCCGGGGCCTGCGACCTCGACCTCGCTGATGCCGTCGGCAGCACGCAGGCGCTCGGCGACGAGCTCGGCGAAGGCGCGCGGGTTGGTCCCGGCCTTCTTGGCCAGCTGCATCGCGACGTTGGTGGCGTAGTCGCCGTGGCCCTTCTGCCGGGGTCGCTCCACCGTGACCTGGGTCGGCACGCCGTCGGGCAGCGTGATCGTGCCGTCGGCCACGAGGGCCCCCAGCACGTCGACGATGGTCTCGGAAAGCTGCTCAGGATTCACCGGGCAAGCCTATCGGCGGACCACTCCCCCGCCCGAACCGGTTTCACGCCCTGGTTCGCCCGGGCCCGTCTTGGCCCTAGGGTCCTGCCTGTGACGACGCACCCGACCTATGACCAGCTCTGCGACCTCCCGGCCTACGTCGAGCAGCCCGTGCCGATGCCGTTCGAGGACATCAACGGCCACCTCAACGTGCGCCACTACATCGGCATCGCCAGCGAGGGCCTCGACGAGTCGCTGGTCGAGGTCGGCATCCCGCAGATGTGGCCGCTCACCCACGGCCACGCCTGCTTCACCGCCGAGCACCACGTGACCTACCTGCACGAGCTCCGCACCGGCGACACGATGTCGGCCCGGGTGCGGCTCCTCGGCCGGTCCGAGCGAGCCGGCCACGCACTCGTCTACCTGCTCGACGAGACCCACCAGCGCGTGGCGTGCGTGGTCGAGGAGGTCTTCCTCCACATCGACATGGAGACCCGGTTGACGGCGCCGTGGCCCGAGGACGTGGCGGCCGCGCTCGACGCACGGGTCGCCGAGCACGCTGCCCTGCCCTTCGACGCGCACACCTCGGGCTCGCTCGGGCTGCGCTGAGTCGAGGTCGTTGCACGACCCGGCCGGGTGAGGCGGTAGTCTTCACCGCGCGCTGGCCCAGCCGGCGCTGGCCTCCGTAGCTCAGGGGATAGAGCACTGGTTTCCGGTACCAGGTGCCGCAGGTTCGAATCCTGCCGGAGGCGCACGTCGGCGGCAGCACCCAGCAGGGTGCTGCCGCTCTGCATTTCCTCCGGTGACCACCGTCACCCATCCGCGCCTGCGTCGTTGATCGCGCGAGGGAGCTACCGGCCGGTCACAGGGGATGCGGTCGCGTTGTCGGCTCCCGATCCTTTGGGAGGGACCATGAGGGACCACGTACGACACAGCATCCGCCGCCGGGCGACCGCGGCGCTCGGCGCCGGGCTCAGCGTCGGGCTCGTCCTCGGCACCGGCGCCACCGCACCCGCGACCGCCGCCGAGGAAGTCGGCGCGAGCGCCGCGAAGGCTGCCCGCGCCGACCGGCTCAGCAACTTCGGCTACCGCGGTGACGTCTACGGCGTGAAGCTGGTGACCGACAGCGTCGAGGCGCTCAACCTCAAGGACGCCCACGCCCAGCAGCTGTGCACGCGAGCGGTCGGGAAGGTCGTCGAGGCGGACAGCATCGCGTCGGTGCCGGACAACCCGCTCATCAACATCTCGGCCAGCACCAGCCGCACCGAGACGTACGTCGACGGTGCCACGCACGGCGTACGCGGGACGAACACCATCGGCGACATCAGCATCGGCGGCACCGTCGGGCCGCTCACCACCCCGAAGCTGGTCATCAAGGGGCTCCGCACGACGGCCAACGCCTTCCACACCCCGCAGGGCTACGGCCACGACGAGAGCTTCACCTTCGCGAGCATCTCGCTGAGCCTGCTCGAGAACACGGTGGTCGAGAGCCTGCCGCCCGAGCTCCAGGAGCTCCTCGCGCCCCTGCAGCAGGTCACCGACACGGTCTTCACCGGCACCCAGCAGGCGGCCCAGGAGGTCTTCCAGGTGCTGAGTGACGTGACGAAGCCGATCCAGATCCCCGGCCTCGGCAGCATCGCCCTCGGCTACGAGAACGGCCGGGCCAACGACCACAACGCACAGTCGCAGGCCTCCGCCCTGCGCATCGAGGTCACCGCCGGCGAGCGCCGCCAGCTCGTCGAGCTCGGCACGGCGCGCGTGCGGATGGGTGGCCCCGCCCCCGTCGGCGTCTTCCGATCCGGCGGCACGGCGATGGACTACCAGGCCCTCCAGGGCGCGCTGAAGTTCGGCAACGTCCAGCACAAGGCGCTGCCCTGCCAGGGCTCGCAGGGGCGCACGCAGACCTACCAGGTCCCCAACGCCAGCCAGCTGCTCCCGGTGCCGGTGCTGCTCGAGGGCGTCACCTACCAGGTCAACGGCGACCAGTTCCGCGGCAAGAAGGTGGCCAAGGGCTGGTCCCGCACGGCGATCCGGTCGGTGTCCATCCCCACCGCCCAGCTGGTCATCAGCGACGTCAGCTCGCGAGCCGCGATGCGCCAGAAGGCCGGCAAGCGGGTCCGGTCGAAGATCTCGACCGGCATCGGGTCCATCACCGTCGGCGGGCAGCCCGTCGAGGTCCCGGCCCCCGGTGGCGTGGTCGAGCTCCCCAACGGTGCGGGTGAGATCCAGCGCCAGCTCGTCGACACCGGCTTCCGCGGCTCGCAGGTCATCGGACTGCGGATCAAGCTCTACTCCGAGGCCGTGGTCATCGACCTGGCCCGCACCGCGGGCCGGATCTACCCCTACTGACCAGCCGTCGGCCGACCAGCCGTCGGCCGACCAGCCGTCGGCCGATCAGCAAGTCCGCCGGTCAGCAGCCCCGCAGCTGCGCGTCGCCGCGGGCCTGGCGCCCCAGGCGCCGGGCCTGGGCGACGTCGGGGAAGACCACGCTCGCCGCACCGACGAAGCCGATCCGGCCGCGGACGACGCACGTGGTGATCTTCGACGGGTCCACCTGGGCGACCGCCTGGGCGAGCTCGAACAGCTCGGCCGGCGAGGCGTTGGTGTCGGTGTGCTCCAGCACGGTCATCACACCGCGCTCGATGAAGCCGGGGACCTCGGCCTGGGCGCGGATGCGCGCGTGGATCCCGCGCAGGGTGCGCTGCTGGTTGGCCGAACGGTCGAAGTCGCCGCCGGCCAGCCCGTAGCGGATGCGGGAGAAGGCCATCGAGTTGTAGCCGTCGAGGCGGATCCGGCCCTTCGCGAACCCCTCCTTCTTCAGGTTGGGGTCGGAGAACCGGCGCGGGTTGGTGACGGTGATGCCGCCGATGTCGTCGACCATGTCCTCGAAGAACGGGAAGCGCGTCACCATCACGTAGTCGGGCTCGATGCCGATGAGGTTGCTCATCGCCCCGGCCATGCCGCGCGGGCCGGCGAAGTAGAGCGCGGAGTTGATCTTCTCCCGGCCGTGGCCGGGGATGCTGACCCACGAGTCACGGGGTACGCCGATGGCGGTGGCGGCGCCGGTGCGGGTGTTGATGCCGATCATCTGGAGTGCGTCGCCGCGGGCGCGGGTCATCGCCTGGCCGGGACGGGCGTCGGAGCCGACGGCGAGGATCCAGACCACGTCGGCGCCCCCGGCGGCGACCCCCTGGGCGTGGCGGATCTTCACCAGGCTGACCTCGGAGGACTGCACCGAGGACTGCGGGACCACCAGCGCGGTGAGGGCCAGCACGCCGGTGAGGACCGCCGCCCGAACGGCTCGCCGGGCCCGGAGCAGCGTGGTCGACGGTGAGGTCATCGGGTCGATCCCTTCGCCAGGTCGTAGCCGAAGATGCGCCACGCACCCCGCTTGTGCGTCAGGAACAGGCGTCCGCGCACCGTCGTGGTCGCGGGTCGCTCCCCCGTGCTGTCGAAGCGGAGCAGGACGTGGGCGGTGACGCTGCGTGCCCGTCCCCGGGTGGCCAGGATGTCGAGGGAGACCGTGCGCCGCCGTGGCGTCACGGCGTCGACGTGCGGGGCCCGGGTCTGGTTCGTGAGCAGCGCCTTGTCAGCGCGGGCCCGCTGCTCGGCCGCGTCGGTGAATCCCGGGAAGGCCGACGGGAAGCTGCTGCGCGGGTAGGTGCCGCCGAGGTAGGCGGCGTCCCACCAGCGGTCGACGACCGCGCCGACCTGGGTGCGTACGGCCTTGCGGCGCGGGTCGGGCAGCCGGCCGTGGACGCGGCGGATCCGGGTCCTCGTCTCGACGGGGTGCGAGGCCAGGCTCGCCTGCGCGTCGCTGCGGCTCAGCCGCTCGGGCGCGGCGGAGGGCTCCGAGGCCGACCGGCAGGCGGTCGCGGACAGGGGGACGAGCAGGGCGAGGGCGAGTGCCGCACAGCGGCGGGCCCACGGGTTGCGGCCCTGCGAGGGGCTAGGCATGTACGACTCCAGCGGGGCGGAACGGGGGCGAAACAGGGGGCGAAACAGGGGGTGGAACGGGGTGTGGGCCACACCATGCCTCAAACCCTGAGCCCGCCCCTGCATTTGCGAGCGTGTGCGACTAGCCTTGTCAGCGCCCTAGACAGGCACAGTTGTCAAACCCATGCGCGAAGAGATCTGGAAGAGGCGAAACAAGCGTGGCGCAGTCCCCGAACGGGCAGTCCGGCAACCAGTCATCGGTTGCACCTTCATCTGACCTGGGAGCCAACGAGTGGCTCGTGGACGAGATGAAGGAGCAGTACGACAAGGATCCCTCGAGCGTGGGTCCGGAGTGGGCTGCCTACTTCGGCAACGGGGCCTCGACCTCGTCCGCCGCCACGAGTGCCGCGCCTGCGAAGGCTGCGGCTCCGGCGAAGGCCCCGGCCCAGGCCCCTGCCCAGGCGCCGGCAGCTGCGAAGCCGGCGGCGAAGTCCGCTGACACGCCCGCCGCGAAGCCGGCCGAGAAGACCGGCGAGAAGACCGCCGAGGCGCAGAAGTCGCCCGCGAAGTCGACGCCGCGCCCCGCGGCCGCGGCCGAGGAGCCGGCCAAGGGCACGAGCAAGCCCGTCGCCAAGGACCCGAAGCCCGCAGCGCCGTCGCCCACCAGCGACTCCCCCACCTACACCGTCCTGCGCGGCGCGCCGGCGCGCACCGCCGCCAACATGGACGCCTCGCTGTCGGTGCCCACCGCCACCTCGGTGCGCTCGGTGCCCGTCAAGCTGCTGTGGGACAACCGCACGGTCATCAACAACCACCTCGCCCGCGCCCGCGGCGGCAAGGTCTCCTTCACGCACCTCATCGGCTACGCCCTCGTGCGCGCCCTGCGCGACATGCCGGAGATGAACGTCGGCTTCGAGGTCGTCGACGGCAAGCCGAACCTCATCACCCCGGCCCACATCAACCTCGGGCTCGCGATCGACATGAAGAAGCCCGACGGCACCCGGCAGCTGCTGGTGCCGAGCATCAAGGGCGCGGAGTCCATGGACTTCGCCGGGTTCTGGACGGCGTACGAGGACGTGGTCCGCAAGGCGCGCGACAACAAGCTGACCGTGGCGGACTTCCAGGGCACCACGATCTCGCTCACCAACCCCGGCGGCATCGGCACCGTGCACTCCGTGCCGCGCCTGATGGCGGGCCAGGGCGCGATCATCGGCGTCGGCGCGATGGAGTACTCGCCGGAGTGGCAGGGCGCCTCGGAGGAGGCGATCAACCGCAACGCCATCAGCAAGTCGATGACGCTGACCTCGACCTACGACCACCGCGTCATCCAGGGTGCGCAGTCGGGTGAGTTCCTCAAGCGCGTGCACGCCCTGCTCATCGGCGAGAACGACTTCTACGACGAGATCTTCCGCTCGCTGCGCATCCCCTACGAGCCGATCCGCTGGGCGCGCGACGTCGTCGCCAGCCACGACGACGACATCGTCAAGCAGGCGCGCATCCTCGAGCTGATCCACGCCTACCGGGTCCGTGGCCACCTCATGGCCGACACCGACCCGCTGGAGTACCGCCAGCGCAGCCACCCCGACCTCGAGATCGAGTCGCACGGCCTCACCCTGTGGGACCTCGACCGCGAGTTCGCCACCGGCTCGTTCGGCGGCGAGGGCCGGCGCTTCATGAAGCTGCGCAACATCCTCGGCATCCTGCGTGACTCCTACTGCCGCACCACCGGCATCGAGTACATGCACATCATGGACCCCGAGCAGCGCAAGTGGATCCAGGAGCGCGTGGAGCAGCCGCACGTGAAGCCGCCCCGCGAGGAGCAGCTGCGCATCCTGCTCAAGCTGAACCAGGCCGAGGCCTTCGAGACGTTCTTGCAGACCAAGTTCGTCGGCCAGAAGCGCTTCAGCCTCGAGGGCGGAGAGACCACCATCCCGCTCGTCGACGAGATCTGCGAGGCGGCCGCCGAGACCGGCCTCGACGAGGTCTGCATCGGCATGGCCCACCGCGGTCGGCTCAACATGCTGGCCAACATCGTCGGCAAGAAGTACAGCCAGATCTTCCGCGAGTTCGAGGGCAACATCGACCCGCGCACCGTGCAGGGCTCCGGCGACGTGAAGTACCACCTCGGCGCCGAGGGCGAGTTCGTCGCCGGGTCGGGCGACAAGATCAAGGTCTCCGTGGCGGCGAACCCCTCGCACCTCGAGGCGGTCAACCCGGTCCTCGAGGGCATCGCCCGCGCCAAGCAGGACCTCCTCGACCAGGGCGAGAAGTTCCCGGTGCTGCCCCTGCTGGTGCACGGCGACGCCGCCTTCGCCGGCCAGGGCGTCGTGGCCGAGACCCTCAACCTGTCGCAGCTGCGCGGCTACCGCACCGGCGGCACCGTGCACGTGGTCATCAACAACCAGGTCGGCTTCACCACCGCCCCGGGATCCTCACGCTCCTCCCTCTACGCCACCGACGTGGCGCGGATGGTGCAGGCCCCGATCTTCCACGTCAACGGCGACGACCCGGAGGCGTGCATCCGCGTCGCCCGGCTCGCCTTCGACTACCGCCAGGCGTTCAACAAGGACGTCGTCATCGACCTCGTCTGCTACCGCCGTCGCGGGCACAACGAGGGCGACGACCCGTCCTACACCCAGCCGCTGATGTACGACCTGATCGAGCAGAAGCGCTCGGTGCGCAAGCTCTACACCGAGTCCCTCATCGGTCGTGGCGACATCACGATCGAGGAGGCCGAGCAGGTCCTCAAGGACTACCAGCAGCAGCTCGAGCGGGTCTTCACCGAGGTGCGCGAGGCGAGCTCCGAGGCGCCCACCGAGTGGACGACCGTGCCGGACTACCCGGACAAGCCGACCGGGGACTTCTCCACCGCGGTGACCCCCGAGGTGCTCAAGAGGATCGCGGACAGCTACGTCACGCCCCCGGACGACTTCACCGTCCACCCCAAGGTGATGCCGCAGCTCCAGCGCCGCGCCGCCGCGATCACCGACGGTCCCATCGACTGGGGCACCGGCGAGATCCTGGCGTTCGGCTCCCTGCTGATGGACGGCCGCCCGGTCCGGCTGGCCGGCCAGGACTCGCGCCGCGGCACGTTCGTGTCGCGCTTCGCCACGATCATCGACCGCACCAACGCTGACGAGTGGACGCCGCTGACCAACCTCACCGAGGACCAGGCGAAGTTCTACGTCTACGACTCGCTGCTCTCGGAGTACGCCGCCCTGGGGTTCGAGTACGGCTACTCCGTGGCGCGTCCCGAGGCCCTCGTGCTGTGGGAGGCGCAGTTCGGTGACTTCGTCAACGGCGCGCAGACCGTCATCGACGAGTTCATCTCCGCGGGCGAGACCAAGTGGCGCCAGCAGTCGGGCGTCGTCCTGCTGCTCCCCCACGGCTACGAGGGCCAGGGTCCCGACCACTCGTCGGCGCGCATCGAGCGCTTCCTGACGATGTGTGCCGAGGACGCCATGGTCATCGCGCAGCCCTCGACCCCCGCGTCGTACTTCCACCTGCTGCGTCGGCACTCGCTCGGAGAGGAGCACCGTCCGCTGATCGTCTTCACCCCGAAGTCGATGCTCAAGCGCAAGGAGGCTGCCTCCAGGCCGGAGGACTTCGTCGGCGACACGACCTTCCGGGCGTTCATCGGCGACGACGCCGCCGACCCCGCGCAGGTCGAGACGCTGATCATGTGCTCGGGCCGCGTCACCTGGGACCTGATGGTCGAGCGGACCAAGCGCGACAACGGTGCGCAGTTCGCCATCGGCCGGATCGAGCGCCTCTACCCGAACCCGGTCGAGGAGATCAGGGCCGAGATCGCGAAGTACCCGAACCTCAAGGCCATCCGCTGGGTGCAGGACGAGCCGCGCAACATGGGCCCGTGGCCGCACTACCAGCTCAACGTGTGGCCCCAGCTCGACCTCACGGTCGAGCCGGTCACGCGCCCGGCGTCGGCCTCGCCCTCGGTGGGCACGGTCAAGCGGCACGTGGAGGAGCAGAAGACGCTCCTCGACACGGCCTTCGAGACGCCGCGCAACCGCGGCAACGACTACTGAGGCACGCAGGGAGAACCACCGGTGTACTTCACCGATCGCGGGATCGAGGAGCTCGAGCGGCGCCGGGGTGACGAGGAGGTCACCCTGGCCTGGCTGGCCGAGCAGCTGCAGGCCTTCGTCGACGCCAACCCCGAGTTCGAGGTCCCGGTCGAGCGGCTGGCCACCTGGCTGGCCAGGCTCGACGACCCCGAGGACTGAGCCGGACCCGGACACGACCGAACGGCCCGCCCCGGGCACCGGGGGCGGGCCGTTCGGCTCGGCTCAGGCGGCCTGCGGACGGCGTACGGCGACCGGCTCGTCCGGCGGCGCCGTCGCGCGGTCGGGCAGCGCGAGGCGGCAGATCTTGCGCGCCACGCTCATCAGCTGCCTGCGCAGCGGTCCGGTGGTGTAGGCGATGCCGTAGCGCTCGCAGATCTCGCGCACCTCGGGTGCGATCTGCGGGTAGCGCCTGGCCGGCAGGTCGGGGAACAGGTGGTGCTCGATCTGGTGGCTCAGGTTGCCCGACATGACGTGGAAGAGCGGGCCGCCGGAGATGTTGGCCGAGCCGAGGACCTGGCGGTAGTACCAGTGTCCGCGGGTCTCGTCCTCGCACTCCTCGGTGCTGAAGGTCTCCGCCCCTGCGGGGAAGTGGCCGCAGAAGATGATGTTGAAGGCCCACACGTTGCGGACCAGGTTGGCGGCGGCGTTGCCCGCGAGGGTGAGCGGGAAGAGCGGGCCGGTGAGCGCCGGGAAGAGCACGTAGTCCTTGAGTGCCTGGCGGCGGACCTTGCGCATGATGCCGGCGTGGAGGGCCTTGTTCTCCTCCAGCCTGCGGGTGCCCTTGACGATGTTCTCCACCTCGAGGTCGTGCATCGCCACGCCCCACTCGAAGAAGACCATGAGCAGCAGCGCGTAGACCGGGTTGCCGAGGTAGTAGGGGTGCCACTCCTGGTCCTCGTCCATGCGCAGGATGCCGTAGCCGATGTCGCGGTCCTTGCCGAGGATGTTGGTGAAGGTGTGGTGGATGTAGTTGTGGGAGTACTTCCACTGCTCGCTGGGGCACACGTTGTCCCACTCGTAGACGCGCGAGCTGAGGTGGGGGTCGCCCATCCAGTCGTACTGGCCGTGCATGACGTTGTGGCCGATCTCCATGTTCTCCAGGATCTTGGAGGCCGAGAGGGCCGCGACCGCGAGCGGCCAGGCGGGCGGGAGGTAGAACAGCGCACGCCCGAGGACCTCGAGCTGTTGCTGGCGCCTGACGACCTCGCGGATGTAGGCGGCGTCGTCCTTGCCGAGGTCGGCCAGGACGCGCTGGCGCAGCGCGTCCATCTCGTTGCCGAACGCCTCGAGCTGCTGGGGGGTCAGGTGGGGCTTCATGGTGGGTCCTTCCTTCACAGGTCGACGACGCAGTCGCCGACGGGGGCAGAGACACAGATCTGGATGTCCTCGTCGGGGAGCGAGGACTCGGCACCGGAGAGCACGTTGCGCACAATGCCCTCGGCCTTGCGGGTGGTGCAGGAGAAGCAGATGCCCATCCGGCAGCCGAAGGCCGGGGCGAGGCCCGCCTCCTCGGCCTGCTCGAGGATGGAGGCGCCGGTGTTGGCCACCTGCTCGCCGCTGCCGGAGAACACGAGGTCCCCCTTGGCGCTGCCGGTGCCCGTCGCGGGCGGCTTGAAGAGCTCCAGGCGGAGCCGGGGGCTCTCGGCGTACGCCGCGCGCACCAGGTCGATCATCCCGGCCGGTCCGCACGCCCAGGTGTCGGTGTCGCGGTAGCGCGGGGCCAGGCGACGCAGCTCCAGCTCGTTGAAGACGGCGTCGCCGTGGCGCAGGTGCACCGTGACGTTGTTGTCGGCGGCTGCGATCCGGGCCAGCTCGTCGGCGTAGATCTGGTCGGCCGCGGAGCGGGCGTAGTGCAGGAACGTCACCGGGCGTCCGGCGCGGCCGTCGTAGCCGTCGCGGAGGAGCGTCCGCACCATCGACATCGCGGGCGTGATGCCCGAGCCGCCTGTGATGAAGAGCAGCGGGTCGATGCCTGGCGTGGCCGGGCTGACCGGCAGGGTGAAGTCGCCCTGCGCCTGCGAGAGGTGCAGCACCTGGCCGGGCTCGGCCTCGACGAGGTACTTGCTGACCTGGCCGTCCGCGTGGGAGCGGATGGTCAGGGTGATCTGCTCCCCCGGTCCCGAGGCGGGAGAGGAGATGGAGAAGCAGCGGGTCATCCGGCGCGCCGACCCCGGCAGGTCGAGCCCCACCTGGACGTACTGCCCGGCGCGGTGGCCGCGCCAGGTCGTGGTGGGCTGGAGCGTGAGGGTCGCGACCGGCGCGCCGGGGGTGTCGGTCTCGCGGCGTACGCCGACGACGCGGGCGCGCACCTCGTGCGCGGCCCACATCGGGTTGATGCGCGAGAGGTAGTGGTCGACCCCGTGCGGCGAGGCGAGGGCCGCCATGGTGCGCGAGCGGGTGATCATCGAGACGAGCGCCATGCTGGCCTCCCGTTGAGTGAACGTCTGTTCACTCAACTATCACCGCTCGCCCTCAGCGCGTCAACGGGCGTCGCCCGTGATCCACCGCACGTCGGTGCACACGTGTCCACCCAAGGCCGTCGAGGCCGTGCCCTACGATCGCGCCATGCAGGAGACCGCCGAGGCCGACGACGGTGAGTCGCGCGCCGAGCGCAAGGAGCGCACCCGCCGGGCGATCCTCGACGCCGCCCTCGCACTGGCCGCCGACTCCAACCTGGCTGCGATCTCGCTGCGCCAGGTGGCCAAGCAGGTCGGCGTGGTGCCGACCGCGTTCTACCGCCACTTCGGCTCCCTCGAGCTCCTGGGCCTCGCGCTCGTCGACGAGAGCTTCCGGTCGCTGCGGCTGATGCTGCTCGACGTGTGGCGCCACGCCCCCGAGTACCGCGACTTCATCGACGGCTCGCTGCCCATCGTGGCCCAGCACGTGCGGGAGAACTGCTCCCACTACGCGTTCATCGCTCGCGAGCGGACCGCCGGGCCGCCCCGGGTCCGCGAGGCGATCCGCCACGAGATCGAGCTCATCACCCGCGAGCTGGCGACCGACATCGCCCGCAGCGGGGCCGCGGAGCACTACTCCAGCAAGGACATCGGCCTGCTGGCCGACCTCATCGTCTCCTTCGTGGTCACCATGGCCGAGCGGCTCGTGGAGGACCCCGACTCCGAGGAGCGCACCCTCGCCGATGCGCGCACCCAGCTGCGGATGCTGCTCGTCGGCGCGCTGGGCTGGCGATCGACCGGAAGGACCTGACATGACCGCTGGACTCGCTGCCGACCTCGGCTACGCGCACGCCTCGGCCAACCCGCTGCACCGCCTGGTGCGGCGGGGCGCCGGCACCCGAGCCGGCGGGTGGGTGTTCTCGCACACCCTGCGCCGCCTCGACGACGTCGTGGTCCGGCTCTCCCGCGGGCGCCACAGCGCGCCGGGCCTGCTCGCCGGGCTGGCGGTGCTGGAGGTGACGACGACCGGTCGCAGGTCCGGGCAGCGGCGCACCAGCCACCTCATCGCGACGCCGTACGCCGGCACGCTGGCGCTGCTCGGCACCAACTTCGGCCAGGCCTCGACGCCCGCGTGGGTGCTCAACCTGGAGGCCGATCCCCGCGCGACGGTCAGCTATCGCGGGGTCTCCCGCGAGGTGATGGCGCGTCCGGCCACGCCCGCCGAGGCCGACGAGGTCTTCGCGCTGGCCGGGCGCTTCTACCCCGGCTACGTCAGCTACCGCGCCCGCGTCGGCACGAAGCGACGGATCCGCGCCTTCGTGCTGGAGCCCGCCTGATCAGGTGCCGGGTCGCGGCACCACCGGACGGACGGTCACGTCCGGGATGGTGGCGTCGAACGGCAGGTCGATGACGTGCACGATCGTGTCGACGACGGTGTCGACGCTGATCCAGCGCGACGCGTCGTACGTCCGGCCCTCCTGCTCGTGCACCTTCTCCTGCATCGGGGTGGCGGTGCGGCTGGGGTAGACCGTGCTCACCCGGACGCCGTTCTCGACCTCCTCGGCACGCAGGGCGTCGGCGAAGGCGCGCAGCCCGAACTTCGAGGCGGCGTACGCCGACCACTCGGCGCTGGCGCTGAGCCCGGCCGAGGAGTTCACGAAGACGACCGTGCCGTGGCTGGCGCGCACGTGCGGCAGGAGCTCACGGGTCAGCACCGCGGGGGCGGTGAGGTTCACCGTGATCTGCTCCTCCCACTCCGCGAGGCGCAGCCGGTCGACCCGTCCGAGGTCGACCACGCCTGCGACGTGCAGGACCGTGTCCACCTCGCCGTCGACCTGGCGACCGAGGCCGTTGAGGGTGCCGGGGTCGGCCAGGTCCGCCACGAGCAGCTGCGCGCGCGGGAAGCTCCGGCCGAGCTCGTCCGCGCGGGCGTGGCTGCGCGCGACGAGGACCAGGTCGTCGCCGCGGTCGGCCAGGCGGTGGGCCAGGGCGAGCCCGATGCCGGACCCGGCGCCGGTGAGGACGTTCCTCACCGGGTGAAGACGATCTTGCCGAAGACGTCGCCCCCGGCCATCGCCGCGAAGCCGTCACGCGCCTGCTCCATCGGGATGGCGCGGTCGACGAGCGGGCGGGCGCCGGTGGCGTCGAGGAAGCGGACGAGCCGGTCGAGCTCGGCCCGGGTGCCCATCGTGGAGCCGATGACCGAGAGCTGCTTGAAGAAGACGTGCGTCAGGCCGGCGTCGTCGACGTCGGGGCCGGACGTCGTGCCGCTGATGACGATGCGGCCGCCGGGGCGCAGCGAGCGGATCGAGTGGGTCCAGGTCGCCTTGCCGACGGTCTCCATCACCGCGTCCACCTTCACCGGCAGTCGGGCGCCGGACTCGAAGACCTCGTGCGCACCGAGCTCGAGGGCGCGGGTGCGCTTGGCCTCGTCGCGGCTGGTCGCCAGCACCGTCAGGCCCGCGGCGCGTCCCAACGTGATGAGCGCGGTCGCGACGCCGCCGCCGGCGCCCTGAACGAGGATCGTCTCGCCGGGCTGGCACGCACCCTGCACGAAGAGCATCCGGTAGGCAGTGAGCCAGGCGGTCGGCAGGCAGGCCGCCTCCTCGAAGGACAGCGACGCCGGCTTGGGCACCAGGTTGCGGCGCGGGACGACGACCTGCTCGGCGAAGGTGCCCTGGTGGCGCTCGGAGAGCAGCGATCGGCCCGGGTCGTCGGCCTCGTCGCCGGTCCAGGCCGGGTCGCCGATGACACCGTGGACGACGACCTCGTTGCCGTCCTCGTCGAGGCCGGCCGCGTCACAGCCCAGGATCATCGGGAGCGCCTCCTCTCGCAGGCCCACCCCGCGCAGCGACCAGAGGTCGTGGTGGTTGAGGCTGGCGGCCCTGACCGTGACAGTGGCCCACCCGTCGGGGGCCTCGGGTGCGGGGCGCTCCCCCACCACCAGCCCGCTCATCGGGTCGTCGAAGGAGAAGGACTCGGCGTAGACGGCGAACATTCCCCGACCCTAGCGAGTGGTGCGGAGCACGAAGGACCCGGACACGTTCCGTCCCACGTGGCGGAGGTCGGCGAGGGCGCGGTACCGCGACCCGCACCTCTCGGCGCGCATGCGGACGCTCGTCGCGCCGGAGCCGTCGATCGGGCCCTAGGTCCGTCACCGCCGCACGTGCGGCGGGTCTGGCCCTCCATCCGACCTTGGGTTCAAGGGGTGATCGCAACACCTGATCGATTGGGGTGTGCGATGGATGCGCGTGAAGGGCGGCCTGCGCCGCCGGCTGAGACGGTTGCCCGGTTTTGGGCCGGGGTACGTCGGGGGTTGTCGCAGGAGGAAGCGGCGGTGGTGGTTGGTGTGTCGCGCCGCACGGGGAACCGGTGGTTCGGTCAGCGTGGCGGAGTGATGCCTCCAGCCATGGTAGGACGCCGGTCGCGGAGCTTGTCGTTCAGGGAGCGCGAGGAGATCGCGTTGCTGCGCGCACGCGATGCTGGCGTGCGAGAGATCGCACGCGAGCTCGACCGCTCACCGTCGACGATCAGTCGCGAGCTTCGACGGGTTCAGCACCATGGCAACCGTCCTGCCCGACGTCGGCTGGAGTACCGGGCGTCGACAGCACAGGCCGATGCCGATCGACAGGCTCAACGTCCGAAACGGGCGCGGCTGGCGAGCAACGAACGGCTGCGGCAGGAGGTGCAGTCCAGACTGGTCGATGACCACAGTCCCGAGCAGATCGCGCGACGGCTGCGGGAGGACTTCCCCGACGATCCGGAGATGTGGGTGTCGCACGAGACGATCTACCAATCGCTCTACGTCCAGAGCCGCGGCACGCTCAAGCGCGAGCTGGTCAAGCACCTGCGCACCGGTCGGACCGTACGCAAGCCCCACCGCAGGAATGACCAGCGGCGCGAGCGGTTCGCCGCGATGGTGATGATCAGCGAACGTCCGGCCGAGGTCGAGGACCGCGCTGTGCCCGGTCACTGGGAAGGCGACTTGATCCTCGGCTCGGCCCGGTCGGGATCAGCTGTGGGCACGCTGGTCGAGCGAGCGACGCGGTTCGTGATGCTGCTCCACCTGCCCGGTGGCCACACCGCCGACATCGTGCAGGAAGCGATGGTCGCCAAGATGGCGACACTGCCTGAGCAGCTGCGAGTCTCCCTGACGTGGGATCAGGGCAGCGAGATGGCCAACCACGTCCAGATCGCTGAGGCGACCGGGCTTGCGATCTACTTCTGCGATCCCCACTCGCCCTGGCAGCGAGGAAGCAACGAGAACACCAACGGGCTCCTGCGTCAGTACCTGCCCAAGGGCGCCGATCTCTCGTTCTACGGCCCCGGAATGCTCGACAACATCGCCGCGCAACTCAACAGTCGACCGCGCAAGACCCTGAAGTGGCGCACGCCAGCCGAAACCCTCCAAGCACTACTGTCCGGTGAGTCAGGACCACCTGGTGTTGCGACCACCGGTTGAATCCGCCGACGATCCGAGGGCCACGACCGCCGCACGTGCGGCGATCGGGGGCTCAGCGCCGAGCGACCCCGTCGGCGCGAGCGGCAGCGGCCACGGCCTCGCGCACGGCACCCGGCACCCGGGGGTCGAACGGCGAGGGGATGATCAGGTCCTCGCTCAGCGCGTCGCCCACCAGCTCGGCGAGCGCGGTCGCGGCGGCGACCTTCATGCCCTCGGTGATCGCAGTGGCGTGCACGTCGAAGGCCCCGCGGAAGATGCCGGGGAAGGCGAGCACGTTGTTGATCTGGTTCGGGAAGTCCGAGCGACCCGTGGCCACCACGCGGGCGTACTTGTGGGCGAGGTCGGGGTGCACCTCGGGCGTGGGGTTGGCCAGGCCGAAGATGATCGCCTCGGGCGCCATGGAGGCGACGATCTCCTCGGGCACCTGTCCGCCGGAGACACCGATGTAGACGTCGGCGCCGTCCATTACGTCGGCGAGGGTGCCGCGGCGGCCGAAGACATCGGCGGTGTCGCGGGCCAGCGCGGCCTTGACCTCGGTGAGGTCGTGGCGCTCGGAGTTGAGCACGCCCTGCCGGTCGAGCACGGCGATGTCGCGCACGCCGGCCTCGAGCAGGATGCGAGCCACGGCCACGCCGGCGGCACCGGCGCCCTGGATCACGACCCGGGCGGTGCCGGGGTCGCGACCGGTGAGGCGGAAGGCGTTGGTCAGCGCGGCGAGGGCCACGACCGCGGTCCCGTGCTGGTCGTCGTGGAAGACCGGGATGTCGAGGCGCTCCTTGAGCCGGGCCTCGATCTCGAAGCAGCGGGGCGCCGAGATGTCCTCGAGGTTCACGCCGCCGAAGCTGGGGGCCAGACGGACCACGGTCTCGATGATCTCGTCGACGTCGGTGGTGTCGAGGCAGATCGGCACGGCGTCGACGCCGCCGAACTGCTTGAACAGCACCGCCTTGCCCTCCATCACGGGCATCGCGGCCGCAGGGCCGATGTCACCGAGGCCGAGGACGGCGGTGCCGTCGCTGACGATGGCGACGACGTTGGGCACCCACGTGTAGTGCTGGGTCATCGACGGGTCTGCGGCGATCGCTTCGCACACCCGCGCCACACCGGGGGTGTAGGCGAGCGAGAGCTCGTCGGGACCGGTGAGGGCGACGGTCGAGACGGTCTCCATCTTGCCGCCGACGTGCAGGTCGAACACGGGATCGCCTGGGTGCGGGTGCGAGGCCATGTCGGCGATACTCGCACAGCTCAGCGGGCGCGCAGGGCCCGTCCCACGCGTGGGGAAGGCCACACCCGCAGGCGTACGACGCCCAGCACCGCGTCCTCTGCCACGGGTCCGCGGTGGCGCGAGTCCACGCCCTCGTCTGGGTTGTCGCTCACCAGCCACCAACCCACTGCGTCCGACGCCGTACGCCGCTGCTCCTGGGCCCGCTTGACCGCGACCGTCCCGTCCGGGAACCGCGCGACCACCAGGGAGCCCGGCCGCACCTGCGCGCCGTACTGCACGAGCAGCCGGTCACCGTCGCGCAGCGTGGGGAGCATCGAGCGCCCACCCACCCGGGCGAGACCCCACTGACCCGCGCGTTCCACGCGGAGTAGTGTCGCAGGAGAGCAATTCCCCGACGTTCGAGAGGTTGCACATGCTTCGCACTTTCTTCGCCCCGACCATCGAGGTCTCGGCCCACTGCGACCTGCCCTGCGGTGTCTACGACCCCGCCCAGGCACGCATCGAGGCCGAGTCGATCAAGGCGATCATCGCCAAGGTCGCCGACAACGACGACCCCGACTTCCGCACCCGCGCGATCCTCATCAAGGAGCAGCGCTCGGAGCTCGTCAAGCACCACCTGTGGGTGCTGTGGACCGACTACTTCAAGCCCCCGCACTTCGAGAAGTACCCCCAGCTGCACACGCTGGTCAACGAGGCCACCAAGCTCGCCGGCGCCTCGGGCACGAAGGGTGAGCTCGACGCGGCCAAGGCCGACGAGCTGCTCGCCAAGATCGACGAGATCGCCGAGATCTTCTGGGAGACGAAGAAGGCCTGAGCAGGTGCGGCGGAGCCGCGACTGCTCAGGCCTTCTTCTGAGCGGCTTGCCGCTCCGCACCTTCTGAGCGGCTTCCTGCTCCGTACCTTCTGAGCGGCTTGCTGCTCCGCACCTTCTTCACCCCCACACGCCGCCCCGGTCCTCGCGGACCGGGGCGGCGTCGTGCATCCTCGGACCAGTCGAGCCGAGAGGATCCCGCGTTGATCGAGGAGGTCCGGCTGCGCGACGGCACCGACGCGATCGTCGTACCCCTCATGCGCACCGACCGCGCGACGCTGGCCGCGGAGTTCGAGACCCTCTCCCCGGAGTCGCAGCGCCGGAGGTTCCTGGCGCCGGTGCACCACCTCAGCGACGAGATGCTCGCGCACCTGGTCGACGACGTCGACGGCGTGGACCACGTCGCCCTCGTGCTGTGCGTCGAGACGTCGCCGGACACCTATGACCCCGTCGCGCTGGCGCGGATCGTGCGCTACGCCGACGTCCCGGACGCCGCCGACCTGGCGGTCACGGTCAAGGACGCCTGGCAGGGCCGTGGCGTCGCGACCGTCCTGCTCGAGGTGCTGATGCGTCACCGCCCGCTAGGCGTGCAGCGCATCGTGACGGAGGTCTTCAAGGACAATCCGGCGTCCCTGGGGATGCTGCGTCGGCTCGGGCCCGTGACCGAGCAGGGCAACGGCTACGGCGTGTACGGCGTGGTGGTCGAGCTCACCGCCGCGCCGGGGTGCACGCCCGCGGAGGCCACGCCCCGCGCCGACCGGCAGTCCCCGCTCGTGGAGGACAGCGCGCACCGCCACGCACTGCGCACGCGTGACCAGGTCTGCCCCTGGTTCCGCCCCAACCGGGCTAGGGTGTGGCGAGCACATCCGCCTCGACGACGGGACTTGACGCTGATGGCAGATCACACGGGGGGCTCTCGCGCCGACGTCGAGCTCCGCATCCCCGCCGAGGGTGCCTACGCCTCGGTGGTCCGCACCACGGCCGCCGGACTGGCGGCCCGGCTGGACTTCACGATCGACGACATCGAGGACCTGCGGATCGCCATCGGTGAGGCGACCGCGCTCGCGATGCCGGCCGCCGACCCGGGCACGGACCTGGTGGCGTGCTTCCACTTCGGCGCGGGGGCGCTGACCGTCACGCTCGAGACCGAGGCGGCCGACGAGCCGCCGCTCGACACCGAGAGCTTCGCCTGGCAGGTGCTGGACACGATGGCGCAGGACGCCTCCGCGGGTCCCGAGGACGGACGGTTCCACGTCCGCTTCACGGTGACCTCGAGCGTCGCTGCGGGAATGACGGGTGCCGAGCTCTGACATGAGCACTGACACGGGGGGCACGGGGGACGACAGGGCGGCGGGGGCCGCCCTGGACCGGGAGGACGACGACGTCGTCCCCACCGGTCTCGAGCACGTACGCGCGCGCAGCGCCGAGCTGTTCACGCTGATGCGCGACACCGACGCCAGCGACGCCCGGCGCGCCGGCGCCCGCGACGACCTGGTGCACCTGCACCTGTCGCTCGTCGAGCACTGCGCGCGGCGCTTCCGCAACCGCGGCGAGCCCTTCGAGGACCTGGTGCAGGTCGGCACCATCGGCCTCATCAAGGCGGTGGACCGCTTCGAGACCGATCGCGGTGTGGAGTTCTCGACCTACGCCACCCCGACGGTCATAGGCGAGATCAAGCGCCACTTCCGTGACAAGGGCTGGGCCATCCGGGTGCCGCGTCGCCTCCAGGAGCTCCGCATGCAGATCGGCGGGGCCACGGGCGAGCTGACCCAGAAGCTCGGCCGCTCCCCCACCCCGCGTGAGCTGGCCGAGGTCATCGGCTGCTCGGTGGAGGAGATCATGGAGGGCATCGAGTCCTCCCACGCCTACGCCACCTTGTCGCTCGACGCCTCCGACGACAACGACGACGGCCCGCCGGCGATGCTCGCCACGCTCGGTGTCGAGGACGCCAACATCGAGCACGTCGAGATCCGGGAGTCGATCAAGCCACTTCTCGAGGGGCTCGGCGAGCGGGAGAAGCGCATCCTGCTGCTGCGCTTCTTCAAGAACATGACGCAGTCGCAGATCGCCGAGGAGATCGGCGTCTCGCAGATGCACGTCTCGCGCCTGCTGACCCGCACGCTGACCCAGCTGCGGACCTCGCTCGAGGCGGAGTGACGCGAGCCGGACCGACGCGGCTCAGGGTCGCGGCGCGAGGTCGTACGTCACCCAGTGCGTGGCCTGCGCGACCGAGTCGTAGAGCGATCGGGCGGTGCGGTTGTCCTCCGCGGTGATCCAGCGGACCACCGAGCGCCCGTCTGCCCCCGCCTCGCCCGCGAGGTGGTCGAGCAGGGCCCGCCCGGCGCCGGAGCCGCGGACGACGGGGTCCACGAACAGGTCGTCGAGGAAGGTCCCGACCGTGCCCGATGCCGGCCGGTGGAAGCGCCGGTGGTTCGCCAGGCCGACGACCAGGCCGTCGCGCACGGCCACGAGGCCCTGGACCTCGTTGTCGTCGTCGAGGAGCCAGGTCCAGACGCGGTCGACCACGTCGGCATCCGGGTCCAGCTCGTAGAAGGCCCGGTAGGCGGCGTAGAGGGTCTTCCACACACCTTCGTCGGCAGGCTCGACGGGCCGCACGCTCGTGGGGGCACTCACAGTCGTGCATCCTCCTCGAGGACCTCGGTCGTCGCGGGGTGGAGCAGGCCCACGATCACGAGCAGGGCGACGAGGGCGAGCGACAGCGGGAGCACCAGGCCCCCGACGTCGCGGAAGTTCCACGCGAGACCCAGCTGGATCAGCTGCGCCATCACGACTGGTCCGCGTGCCCAGCGGCGTACCTTCCACAGCGACCAGGCGCACCACGCGAGCCCGGCGGCCGCCAGGAGGAAGAACGCCGTGGTGGTCAGGCCCATGGTCAGCCGGATGACACGGAGGTTCGCCAGCTCCAGGACGCCGAGCGTGAGGAGCACGAACGCCTCCACCGCGACGAGCGAGGCGGCGACCACGAGCGGGGGCGGCGCGCTACTGTCTGGACCAGGGGGAATGTCAGAAGGTGTAACGGGCACGGCTCAACACTAGTTGTGACGGACACGACCAGCGTTGGGGGTTGTGTGAACGTTCAAAGGTTGCGAGTCTTGTCGCTGCGCTTCCGGCGCCCGGGCCCAGCTGAATGTCCGAGAACAGCACCTGCCTGTGACGAGAAAGAGGGATTCCCCTACCCATGGATTGGCGCAGTCGCTCTGCATGCCTCGACGAGGACCCCGAGCTGTTCTTCCCGATCGGCAACACCGGTCCCGCGATCCTCCAGATCGAGGAGGCGAAGCAGGTGTGCCGGCGCTGCGAGGTGCGCGAGCAGTGCCTTGCCTGGGCCCTCGAGGCCGGGCAGGACCACGGAGTGTGGGGTGGCCTCAGCGAGGACGAGCGTCGCGCGCTGAAGCGCCGCAACGCCCGCGCCCGCATCCGCACCGCCTGACCGCGGGCCTCCCGTCGAGCGGCCACCTGGGCTACTCGACGGGCAGGTCTGCCTTCACCCGCGCTCCACGGCTCCCGGGTCCGATCTCGAGCACACCACCGAGCTCGGACTCCACGAGCGTGCGCACGATCGAGAGGCCCAGCTGGGTCGAGGCGTCGAGGTCGAACGAGTCGGGTAGTCCCCGCCCGTCATCCTCGACGACCACGTGCAGGCGCCCGACGATGCGGCGCGCGGTGACCACCACGCGCCCCTCGGACCGCCCGGACTCCCCCGCGTAACCGTGCTCGACGGCGTTCTGCAGCAGCTCGGTCAGCACCATCGCCAGCGGCGTCGCCGCCTCGGAGGCGAGCTTGCCGAAGGATCCCTCGCGCACCACGCGTACGGGCACCTCGACGCCGCTCACGTCGACCACCATCGCGCCGAGCCGGTCGGCGATCTCGTCGAAGTCGACGGTCTCCTCGACGGCGTGGCTGAGCGTCTCGTGCACGATCGCGATCGACCCGACCCGGCGCACGGCCTCCTCGAGGGCCGCCTTGGCGTCCTCGGCCTGCGTACGCCGCGCCTGCAGGCGCAGCAGCGCGGCCACCGTCTGGAGGTTGTTCTTCACGCGGTGGTGGATCTCGCGGATCGTGACGTCCTTGGTGACGAGCTCGCGGTCGCGGCTGCGCAGCTCGGTGACGTCGCGGACCAGCAGCAGCGCACCGCTCCGGTCCCCCTGCGGGCGCAGCGGGATGCTCCGCACGATCAGGGTGACCTCGTCGGTCCCGACCTCGGTCGCGCGCCCGTCGCGCCCGCCCAGGACCGCGCTCAGCGTCTCCTCGTCGATCCGCTTGCGCGCGGGCACCAGGTCGCGGGTCAGGTCGGTGAGCACCAGCCCGGTCAGGTCGCCCTGGAGGCCGAGGCGACGGTAGGCCGAGAGCCCGTTGGGACTCGCGTAGACGACGCGTCCCGTCGGGTCGAGGCGGACGAACCCGTCCCCCACACGCGGTGAGTCGGCGTGGTCGCTGCGCTGCCCCGGCAGCGGGAAGTGGCCCGCGGCGATCATCTGGGTCAGGTCGGCCGCGGTCTGGAGGTAGCTCAGCTCGAGCCGGCTGGGCGTGCGTACGCCGAGCAGGTTGGTGTTGCGCGCGATCAGGGCGATCACCCGGCCCGCGCGGCGCACGGGGATGACCTCCACCCGCACGGGCACGTCGTCGCGCCACTCGGGATCCCCCTCGCGCACGAGGCGTCCGGTGCCCAGCGCCTCGTCCAGCATCCGGCGCCGGCCCGTGGGGATGAAGGTGCCGAGGACGTCGTCCACGAGCGCTGTCGGCCCGGTGGTGGGTCGCATCTGCCCCCCGGCCCAGTAGCCCTTGCCTTCCCGGTCCGGGAGCCACATCACGAGGTCGGCGAAGGACAGGTCGGCGAGGATCTGCCAGTCGGCCATCAGCAGCTGGAGCCAGGCGATGTCGTCCTCGACCAGGTCGGTGTGGGCGCGCACGAGCTCGTGGAGGGATGGCACCCGGCCACCCTAGGGCCAGCCCCGGACCGGGCTGGGGCGACGTCGGTGACTGCTGGCAGGATGGGCCGCATGTCGATCGGCTACTGGGACCAGGTGCAGGCGGCTGGTTTCGAGGTCCCCTCGGACCGCCCGCTCGGCGACCTGACCGCGGAGCTCACCACGATGCTCGGCTCCACGCAGCCGGAGGTGCGTGACGGCACGGCCTACCCCGCGCTGGCGACCTGGATCGACCGTGGCGTCTACGACGACCTGCTCGCCGGCCTCGGCGACGGCATGGTCACCGGGCTGTCGGTCGGCCTCGGGGAGCAGGGCACCGACACCGTCTTCCGGCGCAGCTTCAGCGCTCTGATCCTCGCCGAGTGCCTCGAGCGCGACACCGCCGAGCACCTGATGCCCGCGGCGAAGATCATGGACTGGGGCGACCGGATCGCGGTCTGGTTCCTCACCGAGGTCGACACCCGCGGCTTCGTGCCGGGCAAGGGGTGGGCGCATGCGATCGCCCACGGCGCGGACACGATCGGGGCCCTCGCCGAGTCGCCGCACCTCGCCGGCGACGAGCACGCGGTGCTGCTCGACATCCTCGCCGAGCGCCTGCTCCAGCAGCCCGCCGACCAGCCTCTCGAGTCCGGCGAGCCCGACCGGATGGCCCACGCAGCGATGCGGATCCTGCGACGCAACACGCTCGGCACCGACGTCCTCGAGCCCTGGGTGCACCGCATCGGCGCCGCGGCCAACGCGTTCGGCGGCCCGGTCGACCACGACCCGTTCGCCCGCACCCATGCGCCCCAGTCGTTCCTGCGCGCGCTCTTCATCCACCTGTCCCTGGCACCGGACGCGCCGCAGGTGCGCCCCGACCTGCTGCTCGTGCTGATCGAGGCGCTCCGGATGACCAACGCGCCCTTCTTGCGACCCAGCACGGACTGACCGCCAACCCGGCACCGACTAGCCTGCGGGGCATGAGCGAGCCCACCGACATCTCCGGCCACAGCGGCGAGCTGGCCGTCCACGTCGCCCGCGCCCACGGCGTCGAGACCATGTTCACCCTCTCGGGTGCCCACGTCTTCCCGATGTACGACGGCGCGGTGAAGACGCAGGCCGAGGGGCAGGGCCCGCCGATGCGCCTGCTGGACGTACGCCACGAGCAGACCGCCGCGTTCGCCGCAGAGGCCACCGGCAAGCTCACCCGCGTGCCCGGCCTGGCCGTCCTCACCGCAGGCCCCGGCGTCACCAACGGCATCAGCGCGATCGCGCAGGCCCAGTTCGCCGGCTCCCCGATGGTCGTCGTCGGCGGTCGCGCCCCGCAGAACCGCTGGGGCAGCGGCTCCCTCCAGGAGCTCGACCAGCCGCCGATCATCGCCCCGGTCGCGAAGGCCGCACGGACCCTGATGACAGCCGGCGAGGTGGCGGGCGGCATGGACGAGGCCTTCACCCTGGCCCGCTCCAGCCACCGCGGTCCCGTCTTCGTCGACGTGCCGATGGACGAGTTCTTCAACTCCTCGACCGGATCGACCGGCTCGGGCGAGGGCACGCGCATCGCGCCTGACCCCGACGCGGTGGAAAAGGTCGCGCGGCTGCTGGCCGCGGCCCGGCGCCCGGTCCTCATCCTCGGCACCGACGTGTGGGCCGACCACGCCGAGGTCGCCGCGCTCCGGCTCGTGGAGGACCTCGGCATCCCGACCCTGACCAACGGCATGGGTCGCGGCGTGATCCCCGGCGGGCACCGGTCCCTGGTCACCAAGGCCCGCGGCGCCGCCCTGTCCGGCGCCGACCTGGTCGTCGTCGTCGGCACGCCGCTCGACTTCCGCCTCGGCTACGGCGCCTTCGGCGGCCCGGACAAGAACCCGCAGGGCGAGTTCGCGAAGGTCGTGCACATCGCCGACTCCCCCGGCCAGGTCTCGGGCCACGCAGAGCTGGCCGCGTCGGTGTCCGGCGACCTCACGACCGTCCTCGAGGGCCTCCAGGCCGCGATCGAGCGCGGCGACAAGCCCGACTGGCAGGACTGGTCCGACCAGCTCGCCGACCAGGTCAAGGTCGCCGCGGCGCGCGACGCCGAGCTGCTCACCGCCGAGGCCGACCCGATCCACCCGGCCCGCATCTACGGGGAGCTGGTGCCGCGGCTGGCCGACGACTCGGTCGTCATCGGCGACGGCGGCGACTTCGTCTCCTTCGCCGGCAAGTACGTCGAGCCCAAGCGCCCCGGCGGCTGGCTCGACCCCGGCCCCTACGGCTGCCTCGGCGCCGGCCTGGGCGCCGCGATCGCCGCCCGGATCGCCCGCCCCTCGGCCCAGGTGACGCTGCTGCTCGGCGACGGTGCCGCCGGCTTCTCCCTCATGGACGTCGACACGCTGGTGCGCCACGACCTGCCGGTCGTGATGGTGATGGGCAACAACTCCGCCTGGGGGCTGGAGAAGGGCCCGATGCAGATGCTCTACGGCTACGACGTGATCGCCGACCTCGGCCAGCGCACGCCGTACGACGACGTGGTGAAGGCGCTCGGCGGTGCCGGCGAGACGGTCACCGACCCGAAGCAGATCGGGCCCGCGCTCGACCGGGCGTACGCCGCCGGTGTCCCCTACCTCGTCAACGTGATCACCGACGTCGAGGCGGCCTACCCGCGCAACACCTTCGGGATCTGAGCCGGCGGTCGTGGTGGAGGTGCGCCTCGCGCGACCCGAGGACCTCGAGGCGGTCGGCGAGCTGACCGTGCGCGCCTACGCGGCGTACACGCTCGGCCCGACGGATCCCTACGTGGCCCGGCTCCGCGACGCCGCGTCACGGGCGAGGGCTGCGGAGCTGTGGGTCGCGGTCGACGGTGACCGGTTGCTGGGCAGCGCGACCTGCTGCCCGCCGGGGTCGTCCTACCGCGAGGTGAGCCGTCCCGACGAGGGCGAGTTCCGGATGCTCGCCGTCGACCCCGACGCCCGCGGGACGGGTGCGGGCACGGCGCTCGCCGCCCACTGCGAGGAGCGGGCGCGGGAGCACGGAGCAGTCGGGATGGCACTGTCCTCGCTGGCCGTGATGACGGCCGCCCACCGGATCTACGAGCGCCTGGGCTACGCCCGCGATCCGTCGCGCGACTGGTCGCCCCTGCCCGGCGTCGACCTGCTGGCCTTCAGCAAGGTGTTCTGACTCAGCAGGACCGCGCCGTGTCCGGATCGGCGACGTCGTCGAAGCAGACGGTCCCCGTCGGGAACGCGGCCATCTGCTCGCGTGCCACCCACACCCACTGGAATGCCTGCCAGGTGTCGTCCGCACCCGGGACCACGGTGACGAGAGCGCCGTTCTGGGTCAGCCACGTCCGGACACCCTCGGCGCCGGGCGAGACATCGCCCACCGGCATCAGGCGCGACAGGAAGTCGCCGCTCTGCGCCAGCACCTGGACCACGCTGGGATCCGACGCGGAGGTCACCACGAGCGAGACGCCGTCGGAGGTGATCGCCGTGGGCTGCTGCCGGTTGACCAGCGGGTCGGGCACCCTGGTCGCGAGGTAGGAGCTCGGCATCCGGCCCGGGCCCGCCACGACCAGCGACGCCGGGTCGCCGGCGTCGATCCGCACGGAGAACGGGACGACCTCGTCGAACGTGGCCTCCTCCCCGACCCCGATGGTCTCGGTCGCCACGGGCGACACGACCGGCGGGTCGTCGACCTGCCCGGGGGCACAGTCGGTCAGGGACTCCGGACCCTTCACCCGGCACCCGGCCTCCCCCCCGTCGTCCCCGAGGACCCACCTCCAGGTGTCCACCACCGAGCGCTCGGGGCGGAACAGGTACATGTTGCCGCTGGCGAAGGCGTTGACGGACCTGCTGGACCAGACGTCGCCGTCCTCGATCCAGTAGTCGTGGACCCGGACCATCTCGTAGTGCTCGGTGCCCTCACCCGGCACCGGCACCTGGCCGCGCACCAGGAGGTTGGCGTCCTCGACGGCCACCTGGACGAGCAGGCCGTCGCGCAGGTCGAAGACCAGCGGGTAGCCGCCGCCACCGACCGCGGACAGGTCGTCGAAGTAGAGCACCAGCTCCTTGTCGCCGTCGTCGTCGGCGTCGACGGGGTCGAGGGCGGTCGTGCCGATCGTGGTGCCGAGCTCTGCGATGCCGTACGCCTGCTCCCCCGTCGTGCTCAGGGTGGTCTGGAGGCGGACCCGACCGTCGAAGTCCTCCGTCGGCTCGGCGAGGAACTCCACCCGCTCCTTCCTGCCGTCGCCGTCGAGGTCGAGGCGCGCCGGGGACGAGAGGTCGTCGGCCTTCCACTCCCGGCCCACGTCGGCGGGCAGCTCGAGCTGCGGCGCGTCCGGCTCCGGCGCGACCTCGTCAGAGCGCGTACGGCTCCCGACACCCTGGAACACCACGCCCAGGACGAGCAGGACCACCGCGGCCGCGGCGAGCAGGACCCACGGAGTGGACCACCGCGGACGCAGCGGGGTGACCGTGGCCAGCGGGGTCAGGTCCTCTCCCGTCACGAGGTCGGCCCGCGCCGCCAGCGCGGCGCGCAGGCGCGCCTCCAGGTCCGGGGCACCAGGTGTCGTGCTCATCGCTCCTCCTCCCCCGAGCTCGTCGTGACGGTGTCGTGCATGGCCTTCTCCAGTGCCACGAGCGCGCGGCTCGCGGTCGACTTCACGGTGCCGCGGCTGATGTCGAGAGTGCGGGCGATCTCCGCCTCGGACAGGTCCGACCAGTAGCGCAGGACCAGCACCTCCCGCTGGCGCGGGGCCAGGGTGTGCAGCGCGACGATGACCTCCCGGTGCTCCTCCGCCAGCACCGCGCTGTCCTCGGGCGTGGGTGGGGACAGGTCGTGGGGTGGCGAGTACGCCCGCGCCGTACGCCGTCGCCGCAGCGCGGACCGTGCGGTGTTGACCACTGCGACGCGCAGGTAGGCCAGCGCCTTCGACGGGTCCTTCACCGCGTCGGGACGCCGGGCGAGCGCCGCGAAGGCGTCCTGCACGACGTCCTCGGCGGAGGCGACGTCGTCGACCAGCAGCACCGCCAGCCGCACCAGGGCGAGCCGGTGCGCAGCGTAGAGCTCGGTGATGTCCACCGCCGGCTCCATCGCCACCCCCGATCTCGCCCCCGATCTCGCCCCTGGTCCTGCGGTCCCCGTGTCCATGTCTGGTAGACGTGTGGGTGGCACACAGGTTGCCTCACCGTGCCACCCATCTGTCGGAAGGTCCCCCATGTCCCGTCCCGAGACCGCCACCCTGACCTTCCTCGTGGGCGAGGACGACACCGCTGCGGCCGTCGGCAGCGGCTCGCTGCCGGTGCTCGGGACGCCGCGCCTCCTCGCGTGGCTCGAGGCGGCCACGTGCGCCGGGCTGGAGCCGCTGCTGCCCGAGGGATCGACGAGCGTCGGTACCCGGGTGCAGGTCGAGCACCTCGCCGCCAGCCCCGTCGGGGCCGAGGTCGAGGTCAGCGCCTCCAGCGCCTACGAGGACGGCCGCCTGCACCGCTTCACCGTCAGCGCGCGCGACACGACCAGCGGCAAGGTGCTCGCCGCCGGGGAGATCACGCGCGTGGTGGTCGACGCCGAGCGGTTCCTCGCCCGCCTGTAGCGTGCGTCAGGGCCGACCTGACTAGACCGCCCCGCACGTCCTCGCCCGGATGCATCGCGGGACGGCCGCTGGTCTGGCAGGCTCGCGCACGGCGCGCGGGGGCGCGCGTACGGAATGGGGCACACCAGCATGGATGATCGGCTGCGAGAGGCACTGGCGACACTGGGCCAGCGCATCGAGTTCGCGGAGTACGAGCGACACATCGCGCTCGAGGAGGTGCGCGCCATCGTGTCGCAGCACCACCTGGACCTGCACCTGCCGCACGTCGCGGAGCTCACCACGCTCACGCAGCCGGCACTCGGGGCGATGGTCCCCGACCAGCACGCCTAGCCCACCGCCCGAGCCTGGACGTGCAAAAGTCCCCGCCGCGGCGGGGACTTCTACGAGATGACGTGCAGGTGCGCGTCAGGCGTTGGGGCGCTTGCCGTGGTTCGCGCCCTTCTTCTTGCGCGCGCGGCGCTTGCGTCCGGTCTTGCCCATGGTGGTCCTCCTGGAATCGGTGCTCGAGTCAGTGTGTCAAAAACCCGGGGGTGCGGCGAATCGGGTGACCCCGGGGTCAGGCCCCGCCCTCGGTGATCTGGATGCTCACCTCGCGCAGCTGGAGGCGTACGCGGTCACGCAGCGACTCAGGCGCCGCCTCCGAGCAGGAGCGGGCGACGAGCTGCTTGACGGCCTTCTGGAGGTCGTGGCGCTCGAGGCAGGGCCCGCACTCGCGCAGGTGCATCTCGACGACGGCGCAGTCGGCCTGGTCGAGCTCGTTGTCGATGAAGTAGACGATGCGCTCGATGTAGTCGACGCAGTCGTCGTTGCCGTGCTCGTGGGTGCTCACGTGGCCTCCCCCTCGGTGTCGGCGCCGGGGACGGTGGATGCGGGAAGGAGGTCGTTGGCACGGACGTAGTCGGCCAGCATGTCGCGCAGCTGGCGTCGGCCACGGTGCAGGCGCGACATCACGGTGCCGATGGGCGTGTCCATGATCTCGGCGATCTCCTTGTAGGGGAAACCCTCCACGTCGGCGAGGTAGACCGCGAGGCGGAACTCCTCGGGCAGGCGCTGCAACGCGTCCTTGACCTCCGAGTCGGGCAGGTGCTCCAGCGCCTCCATCTCCGCGGACCGCAGGCCGGTCGAGGAGTGGGACTCCGCGCGGGCGAGCTGCCAGTCCTCGACGTCCTCGGACATCGACTGCTGCGGCTGGCGCTGCTTCTTGCGGTAGGAGTTGATGTAGGTGTTGGTGAGGATCCGGTAGAGCCAGGCCTTGAGGTTGGTGCCGGGCTTGAACTGGTGGAAGGCGCTGTAGGCCTTGGCGAACGTCTCCTGCACCAGGTCCTCGGCGTCGGCCGGGTTGCGGGTCATCCGCATGGCGGCGCCGTAGAGCTGGTCGAGGAACGGCAGGGCGTCGCGCTCGAAGCGGGCGGACCGCTCGTCGGAGGTCTCGTCCTCGACGGCGATCTCAGGGCCGGACGTGTCGTCCGTGAGTGATTCAGTCATCACGGTCCACGATAGCGCTGCGGGTCTCTCAAGGGTCAGTGACTGCACACTGTCCCCAACACCTCACCCCACCCGGGGATTCCCGACGACGTCACGCACCAGCCACTCCAGCGTCGACTCGACCACGATCCCCATCGCCTCGTCCTGGCTCACGCCGCCCCGCGCGGGCACCTTCAGCCCGTGGTCGGCGCCCGGCACGACGACCATGTCGACCCGCTCGAGGTCGCCGGGGAACTCCTCGGGACGCCCCATCGGGTCGCGCTCGCCCTGGATGAGCAGGGTGGGCAGGCCGGTGCCGCGCAGCTCGGGGAGCCGGGTGGGCTCGGTGCGGCCCGGCTGGTGCAGCGGGAACGACAGGGCCAGGCAGCCGGTGGCCCCCAGCGAACGGGCGGTGCGTGCAGCGGAGCGCGCGCCGGCCGAACGACCGCCGACCACGAGCGGCGTACGCACCCGCATCACGTCGGCCGCGCACGTCAGCGCCGCGTCGAGGGTCGGCGGCGCGGTCGCGACCTTGCGGCCCGCGACCCGCCACGGCTGCTCGAACAGCACGACCGAGACGCCCTGCGCCGGCAGCGCGTCGGCCAGCGCCCACAGGTCGCGCGACTCGATCCCGCCACCGGCACCGTGGCTGAGCAGCAGCGTGGCGATCGGCCTGGTGGCACGACGGGTGTGCAGCCGGCCCTCGCCGTGGGGGGTCGCGACGGAGCGGACGGTGGCCTTCTTCACTGCAGGGTCTCCTCGGCGGGCAGGGGCTCGACGAGCTCGGGGCCGTTGTTGCGCACGTTGCTGACGAGCGTGGGCACGGCGTACGCCTCGAGCCGGCCCGGCGCGGCCGGCACCAGGAGGGAGGTGTCGCCGGGGGTGGTCGGGTCGAGCCACTCGTGCCAGCGCTCACGCTCGACCATGAGCGGCATCCGGTCGTGGATGTGCCCGAGGGAGTCCTCGGCCTGGGTGGTCAGCACCGTGCAGGTCCAGCGGAAGCGGTCCGGGTCGTCCTCGGCACGGGTGGGGTCGCGCCAGATCTCGTAGAGCCCGGCCATCGCCAGGACCCCGCCGTCGCGCGGTCGGATGAAGAAGGGCTGCTTGACCGGCTTGCCCCGGGCGTTGGTCTGCGAGGTGGCGTACCACTCGAAGTAGCCGTCGGCCGGCAGCAGCGCACGCCGGCTCGCGAAGGCCTTGCGGTAGGCCGGCTTCTCCGCCACGGTCTCCATCCGCGCGTTGATCATCCGGTTGCCGATCGAGGGGTCCTTGGCCCACGACGGGACCAGGCCCCAGGTGAGCACGCGCAGCTGGCGCTGGGCCGGCTGGCCGGACTCGCGCGACGGGGGACGCTCGACGACGGCGTAGACCTCCTTGGTGGGGGCCACGTTGTAGTCGGGCGACAGGGGCGCGGCGATCCGGCTCTCGACGACCTCGAACTCCTCGACGAGGTCCTCGGAGCTGCGGGACGAGGCGTAGCGACCACACACGAGGCCCACCCTAGGGGAGCCCGACGACGGCGTCCGCTCAGCCGCGGGCCAGCTCGTCGAGCAGCATCCCCGCGCCGGCGTCCGTGGCGGGCAGCCCCTCGATCCACGCGCGGACGGCGGCGCCGCCCGACTCGGCCTGCGCGCCGTCGAGCAGGGTGCGCAGCACCCGCACCCGTCGTCCCAGCCGATCGTCACGGCGGGTGAGGATCGCGAAGCGGTGCATGCCCAGGCGGGCCACGGTCTCGTCGCGGACGAAGGCCGTGCGGGCGAGCTCACCGGCGCGGGCGAGGCGCATGGCGCGGGTGAAGTGGTCGCCCGGCTCCTCCGACGGGTCGTCGCCGAAGGGCAGCGCGCAGACGACGAGCGCGTGCGCCCCGACGACCCTGGCGGTCCCGTCCACCTCGTCCTGGGCGTCGCTGGCGGCCAGCCGGTAGAGCTCGGAGAGCCGGCTGCGCAGGTGGGCCTGGCTGGACAGGCCCGTCATCGGGTCCTCGCAGGAAAGCTGGTGGAGGTAGCCCAGGGTGGTCTCGCTCCACGCGGTGAGGAGCGCCGCCACGACGTCGTACGCCGGATCGGCACCCGTGAGCCGTCGCCACGTGCCGCGCAGCCCCTCGAGCGTCTCCTCCACCGATGCGCCGTCGCGGGCCAGGTCCTGGCCCGCGACGCTGCAGGCGAGCAGGACGTCCGATCCTGAGGTGAGCGCCTCCCCCACGGCCTCGAACCGGTGCGGCAACCCCGACCGCACATCAGGAGACTGCGAGCCGCTCACCCCAGGACCGGATGCCGCGAGTCGTCGCCCACGTGTGGCGAAGTTCTTCACGGCAGCTCCCTCCCGGATCCGGTCTTGCTCACTGGTGTGACGTCGCCCCTGCGGATCCATGACGCGGACTCGGGGGCGGAAAATCACGATTCAGCCATCGCTGCCCCGGGACGACCGCGGAGGTCTACAGTTCAAGGAGCCCTGACAGCCGGGTCAGGAGAGCTCCGGGAAGCGTCGATCCACATGAGCATTGCCACCAGCGTCGAAGCGCCGGGCGACGCCGAGCTGATCTCGGCGGTCCGCGGTGGGGACCTCGACGCCTACGGCACCCTCTTCGAGCGGCACGTCGACGCGGCCCGGCGCCTGGCCCGCCAGCTCGTACAGGCGGGCGACGCCGAGGACCTCGTCTCCGAGGCCTTCGTCAAGGTGCTCGGCGTGCTGCAGCGCGGCGGCGGTCCCGACGTCGCCTTCCGCGCCTACCTGCTCACCTCGGTGCGCCGCCTCCAGGTCGACCGGTTCCGTGCCGGCGCGAAGCTGCACACCACCGACGACATGGAGGCCTTCGACCCGGGGGTGCCGTTCCGCGACACCGCCGTCGAGGGCTTCGAGAGCGCCGCTGCCGCCCGCGCCTTCGCCTCGCTGCCCGAGCGGTGGCAGCTGGTGCTGTGGCACACCGAGGTCGAGGGCGACAAGCCTGCCGACATCGCGCCGCTGCTCGGCATGAGCGCCAACTCGGTGTCGGCGCTGGCCTACCGCGCCCGCGAGGGGCTCCGCCAGGCCTTCCTCACCCAGCACGTCGGCGAGCTCGAGCAGGACCAGTGCCGCTGGACGCACGGCCAGCTCGGGGCCTACGTCCGCGACGCCATCTCGCGCCGCGACGCCGCCCGGGTGCAGGGGCACCTCGAGGAGTGCCGCTCCTGCATGGCGATCTACCTCGAGCTCACCGAGGTCAACAGCAACCTCGGCGGCCTGCTCGCCCCCCTGCTCCTGGGCGGCGTGGCCACCGCCTACCTCGGCGGCGCCGCCGCGACCGGCGCGATGCCGTTCGGGATCGGCCTGCTGGCCGGGCGGGTCCGCGACCTCGTCGTCGGCAACGCCGGCGTCGCCGCCGTGGCGGGCGTGGCCGCCAGCACCGTGGTCGTGGCCGGCGGCATCGCGCTCGGCATCGGCGGCCCCGACCGGGCGCCCGGCGAGCCCGCGGCGCTGCGCGCGCCGACGTCGGCCTCGTCGACGACCGACCCCTCCGTGGCCGCCCCCGGCGGTGGCTCGCCGCGGAGCTCGGCCACCGGCTCGGACGCCGGCCCGGACACTGTGGTCATCGCGCCCGGCGAGGAGGTGGTGGTGCCCGGCACGACCACCCCGGTCGACCCGACGACGAACCCGCTCACGGATCCGACGACCGACCCGACCGGCGATCCCACGACCGACCCGACCGGGGACCCCACGACCGACCCCACGGGCACCCCCTCGACCTCCCCCACGACCGTGCCGACCTCGCAGCCGACGCCCACGTCGAGCCCGAGCGCCAGCCCCACCTCCAACCCCACGTCGAACCCGACGTCGAACCCGACCTCGAACCCCACGTCCAACCCCACGTCCAACCCGACGTCCAGCCCCACCTCCAGCCCCACCTCCAGCCCGACGGGCCAGCCGACGAGCAGCCCGACGCCCACCCCGACCCCGACGACCACCCCGACCCCGCCGCCCCCGGCGGCCGACGTCTCCCTCGGCGGCACGGCGTCGGGGTCGCGACCGACGTACGACGTGGTGCTGCGCGTCGCTGCCCTCGCGGCCGGCTCCAGCGCCGTCCTCACGGTCGAGGCGGCAGGCGCCGAGGTGGTGCGCACCGACGACGGACGGTGCACCACCAACCGGGCCCGCGCCAGCTGCCAGATCTCGGGCGCGAACCTGGCCCCCGTCTCCTTCGAGGTCGTCGCACCGCAGGGCGCGCAGGTCGTGGCCTCCCTGTCCACGGCGCAGCCGGACCCCGACACGTCCGACAACACCTGGCGCGCCGTCCTCGACTGAGGACACGTCCACCGGACGCATCCCTGCGGGCGGGGCGCACCTTCGGCGCATCGTGTAGACAAGGGCCATGACGATCACCCGGTTGCTCGCCCGTCCGATGCTCGCCACGATCTTCGTCGCCGGTGGCATCAACGCCATCCGCAACACCGAGGCCCACGCCGTCAAGGCGAAGAAGGTCACCGACCGGGTCGTGCCGAAGGTCCAGCAGGCCGCGCCCGGGGCGCCGATCCCCACCGACCCGCAGACCCTGGTCCGGATCAACGCCGGCGCGCAGATCCTCGCCGCCGCCGCCCTCGCGACCGGACGTGCGCCCCGCCTGAGCGCCACCGTGCTCGCCGCGTCGCTCGTGCCCACGACGCTCGCCGGACACCCCTTCTGGGAGGAGTCCGACCCGCAGGCCAAGGCCGCCCAGCGGCTCCAGTTCATGAAGAACACCTCGATCCTTGGTGGCCTGCTCCTCGCCGGCGTCGACACCGACGGCCGCCCGGGGCTCGCCTGGCGCGCGCGTCGCGCCGCCGCCGACGTGCGTCGCGAGGCCAAGCAGGTGGCCAAGGACGCCCGCCGCGAGGCGAAGCTCGCCAAGGCACAGCTCACCTGATCGATAGGGTGCGCGGGTGAGTGAGCTCTGGCCGGCACCCCGTCCCCTCGACCCCGTGGACCGGGTCGTGTCGTTGCCGGGCAGCAAGTCGTTGACCAACCGCGCGCTGGTGCTCGCCGCGATCGCGGACGGCCCGAGCGTCGTACGCCGTCCGCTGCGCTCGCGCGACACGCTGCTGATGGCTGCCGCGCTCACCTCGCTCGGCACCCGCATCGACGACACCGACGGGCCGGGAGCCGGCGACTGGGCGGTCACCCCGCAGGCGTGGGACCGCGACGCCGACGTCGACTGCGGGCTCGCCGGCACCGTCATGCGTTTCGTCCCGCCGGTGGCGGGCCTCGCACGCGGGACGGTGGGCTTCGACGGCGATCCCCACATGCGCCTGCGGCCGGTCGGGCAGATGCTGTCGGCGCTGACGGCGCTCGGGGTCCACGTCGACGACGACGGCCGCGGCGCCCTCCCCTTCGCCGTGCGCGGCAGCGGAACGGTGGCCGGCGGCACCGTGACCATCGACGCCAGCGCCTCGTCGCAGTTCGTCTCGGCGCTGCTGCTCGCCGGCGCCCGCTACGAGCACGGGGTCGACGTACGCCACGTGGGCAAGCCGGTGCCCTCGCTCCCCCACATCGAGATGACCGTGCAGATGCTGCGCCAGCACGGCGTCGAGGTGGACGACCACGACGCCAACCGGTGGGCGGTCGCCCCCGGACCGCTCGCCGCCGTCGACCACGCCATCGAGCCCGACCTGTCCAACGCCGCACCGTTCCTCGCCCTCGGCGCCGCTACGGGCGGTCGCGTGACGGTCACCGACTGGCCGGCCACCACCACCCAGCCCGGCGACGAGCTGCGCGAGATCCTCTCGCTGATGGGCTGCGAGGTCAGCCTCGCCGAGGGCGACCTGACCGTGCAGGGTCCGGCGCGCCTCTCGGGCGTCGACCTCGACCTGCACGACGTGGGCGAGCTGACGCCGGCGATCGCCGCACTCTGCGCGCTGGCCGACTCCCCCTCCCACCTGCGCGGGGTGGCGCACATCCGCGGCCACGAGACCGACCGGATCACGGCGCTCGCCACCGAGCTCGGACGCCTCGGCGCCGACGTCACCGAGCGCGAGGACGGCCTGTCGATCCGGCCCTCGTCGCTGCACGGCGGGACGTTCCACACCTACGCCGACCACCGCATGGCCCACGCCGGGGTCATCCTCGGCCTGGCCGTCGACGGCGTGCTGGTGGAGGACATCGCCACCACGTCCAAGACGTTCCCCGACTTCGCGACCGCGTGGAGCACCGCCGTGCGGGGCGGGACCGCGTGACCACCGGCCGCTACGGCGAGCACGACCACGAGCACTACGAGCGCCCCCGGCGCCGCACCCGACCGCGCACCAAGGACCGGCCGAGCTACGACGACGCGGTCGACGCCCGCGTCGTCACGGTCGACCGCGGACGCTTCACGCTCCTGCTCGACGGGCACCGCGTGATGGCGATGAAGTCGCGCCCGCTGGGACGCAAGGGCGTCGTGGTCGGCGACCACGTGCGGGTCGTCGGCGACACCAGCGGGGTCGACGGCTCGCTGGCCCGGATCGTGGAGGTGGTCCCGCGCACCACCACCCTGCGACGCACCGCCGACGACGACGACCCCGTGGAGCGGGTGATCGTCTCCAACGCCGACCAGCTCGTCGTGGTCACCGCGCTCGCTGACCCCGAGCCGCGCCCGCGCCTGATCGACCGGGCCCTCGTGGCGGCGTACGACGCCGGGATGGCGCCCCTGCTGTGCCTGACCAAGGCCGACCTGGCCGACCCCGAGGTGCTGCTGTCGACCTACCGCTCCCTCGGCGTGCCGTGGGTGGTGACCCAGCTCAGGGGCGAGGGCGCCGGCGACCTCACCGAGCTGCGTGACCGGTTGCGGGGACGCACCAGCGTGCTGGTCGGGCACAGCGGCGTGGGCAAGTCCACGCTCGTCAACGCGCTCGTGCCCGACGCCCACCGCGAGGTCGGGATCGTCAACGCGGTGACCGGCCGCGGCCGGCACACCTCCACCAGCGCCTACCTGCTCGAGCTGCCCGACGCCGAGGGCTGGATCATCGACACCCCCGGCATCCGTTCCTTCGGCCTCGCGCACGTGCAGCCGGAGAACCTCATCGAGGCCTTCCCCGACCTCGACGAGATGACAGAGACCTGCCCGCGCGGCTGCTCCCACGGCACCGGCGAGCCCGAGTGCGGGCTCGACGAGGCGGTCACCGCCGGCGAGGCGGACCCCGACCGGGTCGAGTCGTTCCGGCGGCTGCTCGCCGCCCGCGAGGCCTCCAGCGACTGGTAGTCCTGCGGTCAGCCCCAGACGGCCTGCGCGCCGGAGTCACCTGCGAGGTAGACGGTGACGAGCAGCGCGACCGCGCCGACCGCAAGCAACGCCATGACCGGGACGCCGAGGCGCGTCTCGCGCGCCCCGCGGCCCGAGGCCAGCGCGGAGACCCCGCCGAGCGCCCACGCGGCGAGGCCGGAGACCAGGACGTAGGCCAGCGACACGGTGCGCAGCAGCTCGCCGGCCTCCTCGTGCTCCTCCACGATCGGGGCGAGCTCGGGGCGCGAGGCCAGCAGGTCCTCGCCCGCAGCGACGGCGAGCAGGGAGGTGGCGGCGGTGACCACCGCGAGCACGACGAGGGGCCACCGCAGCAGCCAGCGCCACTTCGGAACGAACGCGTAGGCGAGGCCGGTCAGCGCCGCCAGCGGGCCCAGGACGACGACGGCGTGGACGACGAGCGGGTGCAGCGGCACACCGTTGAGTTCCATGCGTGCAGGGTAGGACCCGATGCTGGGAATAGCCTGTGAACATGCCCATCACCGGCCCCGGCTCAACTGACTACACCGACGACCTGCGTCTGGCGCACGTCCTCGCCGACGACGCGGACTCCATCACCCAGGCACGCTTCAAGTCGCTCGACCTGCACGTGATGAGCAAGCCCGACCTCACACCGGTCACCGACGCCGACAAGGCCGTCGAGGAGGGCATCCGCCGCACCCTGTCGCGGGTGCGCTCGCGCGACGCCGTCGTCGGCGAGGAGCAGGGCACCACCGGCCACAGCCAGCGCCGCTGGATCGTCGACCCGATCGACGGCACCAAGAACTTCGTGCGCGGGGTCCCCGTCTGGGCCACGCTCATCGCGCTCGCGGTCGACGACGAGGTCGTGCTCGGCGTGGTGTCCGCACCGCAGCTGCAGCGCCGGTGGTGGGCCTCGGTCGGCAACGGCGCCTGGACGGGCCGGTCCCTGCTTAAGGCGACGAAGTGCGAGGTCTCCGACGTACGCCGCCTCGAGGACGCCTCGCTCAGCTACTCCTCGCTGGGGGGCTGGGACGAGCGCGACCGGCTCGACGACTTCGTGTCGCTGTCGCGGCGCTGCTGGCGTACGCGCGCCTACGGCGACTTCTGGTCCTACATGCTGCTCGCCGAGGGCGCCGTGGACATCGCGGCCGAGCCCGAGCTCGAGCTCTACGACATGGCGGCGCTCGACGTCATCGTGCGCGAGGCGGGCGGCCGCTTCACCTCGCTCGACGGCACCGACGGCCCGTGGGGCGGCAACGCGCTCGCCTCCAACGGCCACCTCCACGACGCCGCGCTGTCCTTCCTGGGCTCGCTCGACGACGACGGCTCCGACCCCGACGTCCCGCGCCGCGGCCCCGGCTCGGTGAGCAACCTGCGCGACCGGCAGGCCCCGCCCGTCCTCGACTGATATGTAGGGCGCGCCTGTCAAGGGCAGGGTGAGGCGCCGTCGGGCCTGGGTGGCCTGACGGCGCCTCGCTTGGTCTGGATCTGGTCGTCTGCGCAGCGTGTCTTCGCGACGCGCGGT
>NZ_JADHZD010000006.1 GCF_020102855.1 Nocardioides lacusdianchii | reverse complement strand
ACCGCGCGTCGCGAAGACACGCTGCGCAGACGACCAGATCCAGACCAAGCGAGGCGCCGTCAGGCCACCCAGGCCCGACGGCGCCTCACCCTGCCCTTGACAGGCGCGCCCTACATATCAGTCGAGGTCGAGGAAGTGTTCGAGACCGACCGTGAGGCCGGGGTGAGCCGCGATCGACCGCACGCCGGTGAGGACGCCGGGGGTGAACGAGACCCGGTCGAGCGAGTCGTGCCGGATGGTGAGGGTCTCCCCCGGCGCCCCGAGGACGACCTCCTGGTGGGCCACCAGTCCGCGCACCCGCAGCCCGTGGACGCGTACGCCCTCGACGTCGGCCCCGCGGGCGCCGTCGAGTCCCGTGGACGTCGCGTCCGGCATCGGCGCGCTGCCGGCCTCGCGGCGCGCCGCGGCGATCATCTCCGCGGTGCGCCGGGCGGTGCCGGACGGCGCGTCGGCCTTGTCGGGGTGGTGCAGCTCGACGACCTCCACCGACTCGAAGAAGGGGGCCGCGACGGCGGCGAAGCGCATCATCAGGATCGCGCCGATGGAGAAGTTGGGGGCGATGAGGACTCCGACCTCCGGCGCGTCGGCCAGCCACGTCTCCAGCTGGTCGAGCCGGGACCGGTCGAAGCCGGTGGTGCCGACGACCGCGTGGATGCCGTGCTCGATGCAGAACCGGAGGTGGTCCATCACCACGTCGGGGTGGGTGAAGTCGACGACCACCTGCGCCCCGGCCGTGACCAGCTGCTCGACGTCGTCCCCCGCGTCGACGGCTGCGACGAGCTCGGTGTCCGCGGCCGCCTCGACGGCGCGGCACACCTCGGCGCCGACCTTGCCGCGCGCGCCGAGCACGCCGACCTTGACGGGGGTGTCCTGGGGCTCGGGTGCAGGCGTGCTCACAGGCCCAACCTACCGTCGGGCGCGGGTCGCGGGTGGCGGTGGCTGACTCGTGAACGCGGGTCTGGCAGGCTGTGCGCCATGCCCTCCCCGACCATCCCGCCGCGCATCAAGTGGGCCGTCGACCTCATGGACGTCCAGCCGGGCGACCAGGTCCTCGAGATCGGATGCGGTCCCGGTGCCGGCGCCGAGGCCATCTGCGCCAAGCTGGAGACCGGAAAGCTCTTCGCGATCGACCGCTCCGAGTCGGGCGTCGACCGCACCAAGCGTCGCAACCAGAAGTACGTCGACGCCGGCCGGCTCGTCGTGCGCCAGATCGACCTCGCCACGCTGCGGGTGCCGGTCAAGCGGCTCAACAAGGTCTTCGCCTTCAACGTGAACCTCTTCTGGGTCCGGGCGTGCGAGGACGAGATCGCGCTGCTCCACGAGCGCGTGGTCCCCGGCGGCGCGGTCTACCTCTTCTACGAGGCCGCCCGTCCCGAGCTGGTGCCCAACATCGTGAAGAAGGCGTCGGAGAACCTCCTGCGCGGCGGGTTCCGGGTGAGCGTGGTCGAGCAGAAGGCTCCCCCGGTCATCGGCATCATCGCGCGCAGGTGACCGTCGTCGGCCGAGCGTGCGAGGCCGTTCGACGGTCGCCAAGCATGGTGGTCGAGTAGCGCGCACGCCTGAGGAACGAAGGCGTGACCGCGCGTATCGAGACCCGAGGGTGAGGGGTCTCGATACGCCTCGCTCGTTCCTCGCTCGGCTACTCGACCAGCGAGGGCAGGTGCGCTCGGCTGCTCGACCAGCGAGGTCGAGGCCTCAGGCGGTCGGACCCACGACCGCCAGCAGCTCGGGCTGGGTGAAGAGCTCACGGGCGAGGGCACACACGTCCTCGTGCGTGACGGCCTCGATCCGGCCGACGACCTCGTCGATGGTGAGCAGCTCGTCGTAGACCAGCTCGGCCTTGCCGATGCGTGACATGCGGGAGCCGGAGTCCTCCAGGCCGAGCACGAGCCCGCCCTTGAGCTGACCCTTGCCGCGCTCGACCTCCTCCTCGGTGAGGCCTTCGGCGGCCACCTTGGCGAGCTCGCCGCGCACGGTCTCGAGCACGGCGTCGTACTTGCCGGGGAGGCAGCCCACGGACACCCCGACCACGCCGGCGTCGGCGTGGTGGCTGGCGAAGGAGTAGACGGAGTAGGCCAGGCCGCGGAGCTCGCGGACCTCCTGGAACATCCGCGACGACGTGCCGCCGCCGAGCGCGGTGTTGAGCACACCGAGGGCGTAGCGACGCGGGTCGGTGCGGGTCATCCCCTTCACGCCGAGGACGAGGTTCACCTGCTCCTGCGGCCGGACCGTACGCGTCTCGCCGGGGTGGACCTTGCGTGCGTGCTCGCTCTGCGCGGGCGGCGTGGGGGTGGCCTCGCCGTCGAGGAACCCCTCGCGGCCGAAGGCCTTCCTGACCTGGCGCACCACGTCGGCGTGGTCGACGTTGCCGGCCACCGAGACGACCATGTTGTCGGCGCGGTAGTGGCGGCGGTAGAAGCGGTGGATCTGGGCCCGCGTCATCGCGGTGATCGACGCCTCGGTGCCCGCGATCGGACGTCCGAGGGGCGTGTCGCCCCATGCCTGGTGGGCGAAGAGGTTGTGCACCACGTCGTCGGGGTCGTCGTCGTGCATCGCGATCTCGTCGAGGATCACGTCGCGCTCGGCCTCGACGTCAGCCGCGGTGATGGTCGAGGCGGTGACCATGTCACCCAGCACGTCGACGGCGGTCGCGAGGTCCTCGTCGAGGACCCGGGCGTGGAAGACGGTGTACTCCTTGGTGGTGAAGGCGTTGAACTCGCCCCCCACCGCGTCCAGAGCGACCGAGATCTCCATCGCCGAGCGCTCAGGGGTGCCCTTGAAGAGCAGGTGCTCGAGGAAGTGCGAGCAGCCGTGGAGCGCGGGCGTCTCGTCGCGCGAGCCCACGTTGACCCACACGCCGATGCTGGCCGAGCGGGTGCCGGCCATCTGCTCGGTGACGACGCGCAGGCCGCTGGGCAGCACGGTGCGGCGTACGCGTGAGGTCACCGCGCCGTCGGCGTCCTTGACGGTGTGGAGCGTGCGGGTGGTGCCGTTCTTCTGCACTGGGGTCCTTCCGAACCGGTGGAGCCGGGGGTGAAATGCCGCGACCGGCCGGCATGGCTGCCGGCCGGTCGCGGATGGAGCATCAGGTCACTCGGCGTCGGTGGCCTCGACCTCGGCCGACTCCTCGGAGTCGCCCTCGGCCTCGTCGACGACGGGGACCAGCGAGAGCTTGCCGCGGTCGTCGATCTCGGCGATCGAGACCTGGACCTTCTGGCCCACCGAGAGCACGTCCTCGACGGCCTCGACGCGCTTGCCGCCGGCGAGGGCGCGCAGCTTGCTGATGTGCAGCAGGCCGTCCTTGCCGGGCATGAGCGAGACGAAGGCACCGAAGTTGGTGGTCTTCACGACGGTGCCGAGGTAGCGCTCACCGACCTCGGGCATGGTCGGGTTGGCGATCGCGTTGACCGCGGCCTTGGCCGCCTCGGCAGCCTCGCCGTTGGTCGCACCGATGTAGACCGTGCCGTCGTCCTCGATGGACAGCGTCGCGCCCGTGTCGTCCTGGATCTGGTTGATGACCTTGCCCTTGGGCCCGATCACCTCGCCGATCTTGTCGACGGGCACGCGCACGGTGATGATGCGCGGCGCGTGGACCGACATCTCCTCCGGAGCGTCGATGGCCTCGGCCATCACGTCGAGGATCGCCAGGCGCGCGTCGCGGGCCTGGGTCAGCGCGGCGGCCAGCACCTCGGCGGGGATGCCGTCGAGCTTGGTGTCGAGCTGGAGCGCGGTGACGAACTCACGGGTGCCGGCGACCTTGAAGTCCATGTCGCCGAAGGCGTCCTCCGCACCGAGGATGTCGGTCAGCGCGACGTACTGCGTCTCGCCGTCGACCTCGTCGGAGATGAGGCCCATCGCGATGCCGGCGACGGAGGCCTTGAGCGGCACACCGGCCTGCAGGAGCGACAGGGTCGAGGCGCAGACCGAGCCCATCGAGGTGGAGCCGTTGGAGCCCATGGCCTCGGAGAGCTGGCGGATCGCGTAGGGGAACTCCTCGCGCGAGGGCAGCACCGGCAGGAGGGCGCGACGCGCCAGGGCGCCGTGGCCGACCTCGCGACGCTTGGGCGAGCCCACGCGACCGGTCTCACCGGTGGAGAACGGCGGGAAGACGTACTTGTGCATGTAGCGGCGGTGCTTCTCCGGCGACAGCGTGTCGAGCTGCTGCTCCAGCTTGAGCATGTTGAGCGTGGTGACACCGAGGATCTGGGTCTCGCCACGCTCGAACAGCGCCGAGCCGTGCACGCGCGGGATCACGTTGGTCTCGGCGTGCAGCGGACGGATGTCGGCCAGGCCGCGACCGTCGATGCGGACCTTGTCGCGCAGCACGCGCTGGCGCACGAGGTTCTTGTTCAGCGAGCGGAACGCCGCGCCGATCTCCTTCTCGCGACCCTCGAACTGGCCGGAGAGCTTCTCGAGCAGGGCGACCTTGATCTCGTCGACCTTGGTCTCGCGCTCCTGCTTGTCGCCGATCGTCATCGCGGCGGCGGTGTCGTCCTTGGCCGCGGCCTCGACGGCGGCGTAGACGTCGTCCTCGTAGTCGAGGAAGACCGGGAAGTCCTGGACCGGCTTGGCCGACTCGGCAGCGAGCTGGGCCTGGGCTTCGACGAGCTGCTTGATGAAGGGCTTCGCGGCGTCGAGGCCACCGGCCACGATCTCCTCGGTGGGAGCCTGGGCGCCGTTCTGGACGAGCGCGTAGGTGTCCTCGGGCGCCTCGGCCTCGACCATCATGATGGCGACGTCACCGGACTCGGTGACACGGCCCGCGACGACCATGTCGAAGACGGCCGACTCGAGCTGCGAGTGCGACGGGAAGGCGACCCACTGGCCCTCGATGAGGGCAACGCGGACGCCACCGACCGGGCCGGAGAACGGCAGGCCGGAGAGCTGGGTGGAGAGCGACGCGGCGTTGATCGCGAGCACGTCGTAGGGCTGGTCGGGGTCGAGGGCCATGACCGTGATGACGACCTGGACCTCGTTGCGCAGGCCCTTCTTGAAGGTCGGGCGCAGCGGACGGTCGATGAGGCGGCAGGTGAGGATCGCGTCCTCGCCCGGGCGGCCCTCGGACCGGAAGAACGAGCCGGGGATCTGGCCCACGGCGTACATCCGCTCCTCGACGTCGATCGTCAGGGGGAAGAAGTCGAAGTGGTCCTTGGGCGTCTTGCCCGCGGTCGTCGCCGAGAGCAGCATGGTCTCGTCGTCGAGGTAGGCGGTGACCGAACCGGCGGCCTGACGGGCCAGCAGGCCGGTCTCGAACTTGATGGTGCGCTTGCCGAACTTGCCGTTGTCGAGAACGGTCTCGACGGCGGAGATGATGGGTTCACTCATGGAAGCAGGATCCTGCTTTCTCTTCGCGGAGCGATCCGCGCGCGTCCACTCGGTGGTGGGGCGTCAGGCCCCGCGGGGGCCGGTCTTCGATCGAGGCCCGCAGATCGTCCGCGTCTCGCGCGGGATCTGAAGGCCACTACCGAGGACCGGGCCGGACGTGCGGGTCGCTCCTGATGGTTGTGTGTTCAGTTGTGGAGTGCTCCGGGTCCGACACTAGCGCGCCGTGAGCGCGCTCGGGACGCCCGGAAACCGCAGGAGCGGCCCCCCGCGTGCGGGAGGCCGCTCCGGGGATCAGCGGCGGAGGCCGAGGCGCTCGATGATCGAGCGGTAGCGCTCGATCTCGGTCTTCTGCAGGTAGTTGAGCAGACGACGGCGCTGGCCGACGAGCAGCAGCAGACCACGACGGCTGTGGTGGTCGTGCTTGTGCGTCTTGAGGTGCTCGGTGAGGTGGGCGATGCGGTGGCTGAGCAGCGCGATCTGGACCTCGGGGGAACCGGTGTCACCCTCGGTCAGGGCGTACTCGGCGATGATCTTCTTCTTGGTCTCCGCGTCGGTACCAATCGACATGGGGGCTCCTTCGGTTCTCGTTGCGCGGCGCGCCCGGGCCTGTTCACCGGGGCACTGTGGAATCCGCGGCCGTCATGACGGCACGTCACCCTCGCGGGCAACCGCAGCAGCATATCGAGGCGCTGATCGGTGGGCCCAATCCGCGCCGCGCAACGAAGGACCTGCAGGTGGCTCAGACCGCCGGCGGGGGCGGCGGGTCCGACTCGCTCGTGCGCTGGGTGCTGGCCTGGCGCCCCTGCGCGTCGGTGGTGGTGGCAGTGGTGGTGTGACGACGCTTGGTGTTCTGCTGCACAAACGTCAGCACGAGCCACAGCACACCGGCGAGCACCAGGATCCAGCCGAGCGTGATCACCTCCAACGGTCCCACCTGCTGGTCGTTGAACGCCAGCGCGAGGATCAGTCCCACGACGATCAGGCCGATCGGCCCTCCGAAACCCATGACGTGCTCCATTCTGTTGGGGATGCGCCCGGTCTGGACCGGGCGCGGCAGAGTCTGGCCTGCCCAGCGCCGCGTGTCACCCCCCTCCGGGGTGCCCGCCCCTCGGGACCGGGGCGTGCGACGATCGCCCCATGGCCACGGAGAAGCGGATGGGCGTGTGCAACCTCTGCGAGGCGATCTGCGGCCTCGAGATCACCATCGAGGGGCGCGAGGTCGTCGGCGTGCGCGGCAATCCCGCCGACCCGCTGTCGCGCGGGCACGTGTGCCCCAAGGGCGTGGCCATCGGTGACGTGTACGCCGACCCCGACCGGTTGCGCCGGCCCGTGCGCCGCGTCGGCGAGGGTCCGGACGCGCGCTGGGAGGAGATCGGTTGGGACGAGGCCTTCGACCTGGTCGCCGACCGGCTGGCCGCCGTCATCCACGAGCACGGCGACGACGCGCTGGGGGTGTACCTCGGCAACCCCAACGCCCACAGCCTCGGCTCGATGACCCACGGCACCGCGATGTTCAAGTCCTTCCGGACGAGGAACCGCTACTCCGCCACCTCGGTCGACCAGCTCCCCCACCAGCTCGTGGCGCACCTGATGTTCGGCCACCAGCTGTTCCTCCCGATCCCCGACATCGACCGCACGTCGTGGTTCCTGGTGATCGGGGCGAACCCGATGGCCTCCAACGGCTCGCTGATGACGGTGCCGGACTTCCCGCAGCGGGTGCGCGACCTGCACGCCCGCGGAGGGCGGATGGTCGTGATCGACCCGCGTCGCACCGAGACCGCGAAGGTGGCCGACGAGCACCACTTCGTGCGTCCCGGCACGGACGCGTGGGTGCTGCTCGCGATGCTGCACGTCCTGACTGCCGAGGCGCAGCCGGACGGTGGCCCGTCCGTGGCGGCGTACGCCGACGGGCTGGCGACAGTGGTCGACCTGGTCGCCGACTTCACCCCCGAGCGCGCCGAGGCGATGAGCGGCCTGCCGGCCGGGGAGGTCCGGCGCCTGGCGCGCGAGCTCGCGGCCGCCGACGCGGGCGTGGTCTACAGCCGGATCGGCGTCTCCGCCGGACCGTGGGGCACGGTCTGCCAGTGGGCGGTCAACTGCCTCAACATCCTGACGGGCAACCTCGACCGCGTGGGCGGGGCGATGTTCACCACGCCCGCGATCGACGCCGTCGGCACCGGACTGATCGGGCGCGGCCACCACGACGCGTGGCGCTCGCGGGTCCGGGACCTGCCGGAGACCGCCGGCGAGCTGCCGGTCTCGGCGCTGCGCGAGGAGATCGAGACGCCCGGCGCGGGGCAGGTGCGGGCGGTGCTGACCGTCGCCGGCAACCCGGTGCTGTCGACCCCCGACGGCGCCCGCCTGGACACGGCGCTGCGCGGTCTCGACTTCATGGCGGCGGTCGACATCTACGTCAACGAGACCACCCGGCATGCCGACGTGATCCTGCCGCCGACGACCGCGCTCGAGCGCGACCACTACGACCTGGTCTTCCACCTGCTGGCCGTGCGCGACACCGCCCGCTTCACCCCGGCGGTCTTCGAGAAGGAGGCCGACCAGCGCCACGACTGGCAGATCTTCCGCGAGATCACTCTCCGCACGACGGCTCGCCTGGAGCGCAGGGCGCCGCTGAAGAAGCGCCTGGTCCAGCGCGCCCGGCTGACCGCGAGCCCGACCTTCCTCATCGGCCAGCTCCTGCGCCGCGGCTCGAGCGGCGTCACGCTGAAGAAGCTGCGGGCACGCCCTCAGGGCATCGACCTGGGGCCACTCCGCGGGGGCCAGCTGCCGGCTCGGCTGCCGTCGAGGGGCAAGCGGGTCGACCTCGCCCCCGACCTCGTGGTCCGCGACGTCGCCCGCCTCGCCGCCGTGGAGGCACCGGCCGACGACGGGCTGCTGCTCATCGGCCGGCGCCACCAGCGCGACTGCAACTCCTGGATGCACAACTCCGAGCGCCTCACCCGCGGCCGCCCGCGCCACCAGCTGCTGATGAACCCCGCCGACCTCGCCGACCGCGACATCGCCGACGGCTCCCGGGTGCGCGTCACCTCACGGGTGGGATCGGTGGAGGTGGACGTGGCCGCCTCCGACGACCTCATGCCCGGGGTGGTCTCGCTCCCCCATGGCTACGGCCACGCGCGCGACGGCGTACGCATGGAGCGCAGCCGCGAGGTGCCCGGGGTCTCGGTCAACGACCTCACCGACCCCGAGCTCCTCGACGTGTCCGGCAACGCCGCGCTCAACGGCGTGCCGGTCGCCGTTACCGCCTGCTGACGCGCTCGTCGACGCAGGCGGACGCCCGCCGCGGCCCGACGCTGCCAGGAGGGTCATCGAAACTGGTCATGTTGCGTGACGTCGTCACATCCAGCGCCCCGGAGCCCGTTGCGTGGCGAAGGACCCGGCACCGACCGGACCCCCTGGTAGGCCTCCGATGCCACGACTGACCCGACCCGCGGCCGCAGCCCTGGCCCTGTGCCTCGTCCCCATGCTGCTGGGACCGGGAACCTCACACGCGCGCCCCGAGTCGACGGCACGCGTCGGCCTGGACCGACAGCAGACGATCGACTCCTTCTACGACCGATGGCTGCGCAACAACCAGGTCCCCGTCGGCTGGACCGGCAACGCTGCCACATGCACACCCGGCACCACCAGTGCGGCGTCCGAGGCGGCGACGATCGACCAGATCAACTTCTACCGCGAGCTGGTCGGATCGCCTCCAGCCGCACTCGACCAGACGCTCGCGGCGATGCCGCAGCGGGCCGCGCTGATGATGCACGCCAACGGTGCCCTCGAGCACCACCCGCCGCCGTCGTGGCACTGCTACCAGGAGCCGTTCACCCACAACCTCCTCTCCGGACAGCCCGCGGCCTCGGGCATCACCTCCTACATCCACGACTGGGGGCCGCACAACCTTCCGGTCGGACACCGGCGCGCGCTCCTCAACCCCCTCAACACGGCGTTCGCGGTCGGTTCCACCGACGCCTTCAACGCAGTGCTGATCGCTGCCCGCGCCGCTGGAGGAACCACGACGTCCGGGTGGGTGGCATGGCCGCCGGCCGGCCTGGTCGCGTCCCCGCTCGTGTCCACACGCTGGTCGTTCGACACGACGCGCACCGACCTCGACCTCACCGACGCCGTCGCCACCGTCTCTGGTCCGTCAGGGCTGAGCGTGCCCACGGTCGTGGACCGGTCCGCACGCGGGATCGTCTTCGAGGCGCCCGGCGACCTCCAACCGGCCGTCGGTGTCGACGCGAGCTACCTCGTCACCATCTCCGGCATGACGTCCGCAGGCGTGCCTGCCCCCGACCACACCTACACCGTCACCCTCGTCCGCCCCGACCGGTCCGTCGAGCCCGGCTCGGCGCCGACCGTGGCCGGTACCGCCCGCGTCGGCGACACCCTCACCGCCACCCCCGGCACCTGGACCACCGTGGGCGCGCGCAGCGCCGACGGGCGGTGGTACCGCGACGGCACGAGGATTGCCTACAGCTTCGGGACCTCCTACGACCCGTCCAGGAAGGACATCGGGCACCAGATCCACTACGCCGAGGTGGGGCACGCCGACTACTACCAGCCGACCGCCGTGTCGAGCACACCCGTCACGATCATCGAAGTAGCGACGCCCGGCACCACCGGGACGAAGACGCTGGACCTCGTCCGCCGGCCCCGGGTGCGCGGCACCGTGAAGGTCGGCCGCACCCTGACCGCGATGCCGGCGAAGTGGCGCCCCAGCGCCACGAGCACGTTCACGTGGGTGCGCAACGGCAGGGTCGTCGCGAAGGGCAAGCGGCTGCGGCTGACGAAGGCATACGCCGGGACGAAGATCGTCCTGCGCGTCACCGGCAAGCGCTCCGGCTACCGGCCCGCGGTGATCAAGGTCAGGGTCGGTCGGGTGCGCCGCTGAACACTGACCCCATCTCGCGCTGCGCCTTCTCGCCCAGCCGCGTGCGGTCCGAGTGTCGACGCAGAGGAACCCCCGCCGAGGCTGGTCGGCGGGGGCTCCTGGTGCGACGGGGTGGAGGGACGGGGGTCAGCCTCCACCTCGCCGGGTCTAGACCTTCTCGGCCAGGACGGCGAGCACGTCGTCGGGGGTCTGCGCCGCCGCGAGCGCGGCGAGGCTGGCATCGTCGGTGAACGCGCCGGCAAGGGCCTGGAGCACCGTGAGGTGGTCGTCGCCGGCGCCGGCGATGCCGACGACGTAGGTCGCCGGGCTGCCCTTCCAGTCGATCGGCTCGTCGTAGCGGATGAACGAGATCGCCGTGTGGCGGATGAGCGCCTTCGCCTCGTTGGTGCCGTGCGGGATGGCGAGGCCGTTGCCCATGAAGGTGGAGACCGAGGTCTCGCGCTCGTGCATCGCGTCGACGTACGCCTGGTCGACGGCTCCGGCGGCGACGAGCAGCTGCCCGGCCTCCGTGATCGCTGCCTCCCGGTCACGGGCCTGCCCGCCCAGCACGATCGCCTCGCGGCTCAGTACGTCACTCATCCGGCGCCTCTTCTCTCGCAGTGGGTCAGGTGTGGGTTGTCGCGTGCGGCCATCAGACCACACGGTCGGTCGCGGGGCCCTGCGCCGAGGGCCCGGCCCCCGTCGTGCGGGAGCCGGGCTTCGGGGTCGATCAGGTGGTGCGGTTGTTCTGCTGGACCATCTCGACGATCTCCTCGTAGCGCGGGCTGCCCATGAAGTTGTCGACCGAGACGTGCACGGCGGACGGGGTCTTCAGGCGGGCCCGGTCGGTGAGGTCCTGGTGGGTGACCACCAGGTCGACGTCGTCCTCGAGGTTGGAGATGGCCTTGTTGACCACCGTCACCTCGGTGTGGCCGGCGTCGTGGATCTTCTTGCGGAGCACCGAGGCGCCCATGGCCGAGGAGCCCATGCCGGCATCGCAGGCGAACACGATGGTGCGGATCTCCTGGGTCGCGGTGGCGGCCGTGGCGACGGCCGCACCGCCGCCGAGCGCCGAGGAGGCGATCGACGTCTTGCCCTTCATCGACTCCATGCTGGTCGTGGCGGCGGCGAGGTCGCCCTCGTCCTCGGCCTTGTCCATCTTCAGCAGGACGGCGGCGACCGCGAAGGAGGCAGCAGCCCCACCGATGACCGACAGGATGACGCCGACGTAGCTCGCACCCGGCGTCTGGATCAGCACCGCGATGATGGATCCCGGAGCCGCCGGCGCACGGAGCCCGGAGTCGAAGACCAGGTTGATGAAGATCTGCGTCATGCCACCGGCGATCATCGCGAGGATCAGCTTCGGCTTCATCAGCACGTAGGGGAAGTAGATCTCGTGGATGCCGCCGACGAAGTGGATGAGCAGCGCGCCGGGGGCCGAGGCCTTCGCCGCACCCTTGCCGAAGAACATGAAGGCCAGGAGCAGACCGGCGCCCGCGGCCGGGTTGGCCTCGAGCAGGAAGAGGATCGACTGGCCCTCGCTGGCCGCCTCGTTGGTGCCGAGCGGGGTGAGGATGCCCTGGTTGATCGCGTTGTTGAGGAAGAGCACCTTGGCCGGCTCGATGAAGATCGAGGTCAGCGGCAGGAGGCTGTTGCTGACGAGGAAGTCGATGACCTCCTCGGCCCGGGCGCTGAACCACGTCACGAACGGGCCGGCGACCACGAACCCGACGATGGCCAGGATCATGCCCCAGATGCCGGCGGAGAAGTTGTTGACCAGCATCTCGAAGCCCGGGCGGATCTTGTGCGTCCAGAGGGCGTCGAGCTTCTTCATCGACCAGCCGCCGAGCGGGCCCATGATCATCGCGCCGAGGAACATCGGCACGCTGGCGCCGGCGATGGCGCCCATGGTCGCGATGGCGCCGACGACGCCGCCGCGGATGTTGTTGTCGTACATCATCCGGCCGCCGGTGTAGCCGATCAGCAGCGGCAGCAGGTAGGTGATCATCGGTCCGACGATGCCGCCGCCGTCCGCGTCCCACCCACCGATCTGGGCGACCCAGCTCGTGTCCGACAGCCAGGCGTTGTCGCCGCCGCCGAGGTTGAGCCAGCCATTGGGGATGAAGAGTGCGGTGATCAGGCCCCAGGCGATGAACGCGCCGATGTTCGGCAGGACCATGTTGGAGAGGAACGTGCCGAACCGCTGCACGTGTACGCGGGCGCCGGTGCGGGCCGCGGGTGTGGATGTCGTCGCCATGCTGATGTCCTCCAGATTGTGCTCGGGGTGACCCCCATCACATGATGTCGTGATTAAACCTCACGATCGGGCACGTTGCCAAGCATTCGGGCATGATTCGTGCCCGAGTCTGTGGCTTTACCGCACCTGGAGGATCACCACTAGCTCTTCAGCTGGCTCTCGAAGAGCGCCTTCTCGGCCTCGTCGTTCCACGTACCGCCGGGTGACAGCTTCTCGGCGACCTGCGGCAGCGTCTCCTCCAGCTCGTCGAGCCCCATCAGGGGGAGGTCGTGGATCTGGGGGAAGATGAGGACCTTCCCGGAGTAGCTGCCCTCGACGAGCGCTCGCAGGCCGTCCTTGGCCGCCCGCATGCCGCCGACGGCACCCACGATGGATCCCGGGGAGAGCTCACCGCGGTTGGCCAGGTCCACCACCTGCTGCTGGTCGTGGATCGTCAGCCCCGAGGTCCCGGTGTACTGCGCGTTGTCGAGGTAGACCGCGCTCAGGTTCAACGGCGCCAGGGTGCCGTTGGGCACGCCTGCGAAGAAGACGAGCATGCCGTCGGGGTTCATCAGGGTGTCGGCCTCGGCCATCACGTCGGCGATGGGGACGCTGACCACCACGTCGTCGGCCCCCCGGCCGTCGGTGAGCCCCATGACGAAGTCGTGGAGGGACTGCTCGGAGGTCTGGGAGTTGAAGGTCACCAGCTCGCAGTCGTTGGCCTCCGCCAGGTGGGCGAGGCGTTCCTGGAGGCTCTGCAGCCGTTCGTCGCTCACCTCGGTGGCGACGATCGTGCGGGGCCCGTCGGGCTGCTGGATGGCCCGCTGGACGTGCATCAGGCCCATGGGGCCGCCGGCGCCGACGAAGACGGTGGTGCCCCGCGGGCGCAGGTCGCAGCGGTTGCGCGCCTCGCCGTACGACGCCGCGATGTCCGGTCCCCGGCCACCGATGTAGGCCGTGTAGTCGTAGTGCAGACGGCCCACGTCGAGGTCCACCAGCCCGTCCAGGGCGGTCTCCCCCACCAGGTTGAGGGTGCCGCGACGGGCGATGCGCGTGGCCACGGCACCCGCCGTCGCCGCGGACCGCGGGTCGAGCATCACGATGTCGTCGAAGCCGGCACCATCGGTCAGCTCGTCCACCAGCGCCTGGAAGTCGTCGGGGCCGAGGCCGTCGCGCACGACCGTCGTGGCCGACGTCCCCTCCACGAGCCTCGCCACCGAGGCGGGCACGTCGGTGAGCACGATGGTGGCCGGGGCGTCCAGCCCGGAGGAGAACTCGTAGTCCCGCTCGTCGCCGGGGCGACCGATGATCCACATCGTCCCGCCGGCCTTCGGCTCCAGGCGGCGACGCTGGGTGTAGGCGGCCATCACGCACCCCCACGGCTCCAGGGTGGAGGCCTCGGCGTAGCCCATGGTGTCGGGCAGGGGCAGCAGGCACGCACCGTCGTCGGTCTCGAGCATCTCCGCGCCCATGAGGTGGTACTGGATGAGGCCGCCGGGGATGGTGTAGCCGTAGGCCGTGCTCTTCCCGTCCTGGTAGATGTCGGGCTGCACGGCCAGCCGCTGGCCGGCGTGGTAGCGGTCCTGGAGGTTCTCGCCGACCTCGATGACGGTGAGGCTCACCTCGTGCCCGAGCCGGGTGGGCTCGGCGGACAGGTCGCGGTCGTAGAGCTTCGGGTGACTGCCGCCCTGTCGCATGATCTTCACGTCGGAGAAGCACAGCCCCACGCTGTCGATGCGCACCAGCATGTGGTCGGCATCGGGTCGGGGCACCGGCACGAGCTCGGGCTGGTCGTCCCTGCCCATGTTGTCCTCGCCCGCGCCCCACAGGTGCCAGGCCCAGCCCTGCTCCGGGACGTCGAGGTCGGCGGCGCGGTAGCGGTCGTACTGTGAGGTCATGCTTCCTCCGTGGTGAGGTGGTGGATGTCCGGGGGTCGGGCTCAGTGCCCGAGCAGCTCGCGGACCGCGGCACGTCCGGCCATCGGGTCCGCGGCACCGAGGGCCGCCTCGGCGGCGGCCTCGCAGGTCTCGAGGGTCACCCTGCCGAGCTGCGCACCGACGGGGCGTACGGCGCGGGCGGCCATCGACAGCGACGAGATGCCCATGCCGATCAGCGCCGTGGCGAGCAGCGGGTCGGCGGCCGCCTCGCCGCAGACCCCGACCGGCTTGCCGGCCTCGGTGCCGGCGTGCGCGGTGATCGCGATCAGCTGGAGCACCGCGGGCTGCCACGGGTCGGTGAGGTGCGCGAGGTCGGTGGCCATGCGGTCGGCGGCCATCGCGTACTGGGTGAGGTCGTTGGTGCCGATCGAGAGGAAGTCGACGACCTCCAGCATCCGGTGCGCGAGGAGCGCAGCGCTGGGGATCTCGACCATCACGCCGGCCTTGAGACCGCGGGCGTGCACCTTGGCGGCGAAGTCGGCGGCCTCGGCGACCGTGGCGACCATCGGCGCCATCACCCACGTCTCGGTGCCGGTGCGCTCCGCCGCGGCGGCGACCGCGTCGAGCTGGCGGTCCATCAGGCCGGGGTTGCCGAAGCTGAGCCGCAGGCCGCGGACGCCGAGGGCGGGGTTCTCCTCCCCCTCCTGGGTCGCGAAGGCGATCGGCTTGTCGGAGCCTGCGTCGAGGGTACGCACGACGACGTAGCGGCCGTCGGAGTAGGGCGAGAGGACGCTCGCGTAGATGTCCGTCTGCTCCTCCACGCTCGGCTCGTCCTTGCGGTTGAGGAAGCACAGCTCGGTGCGGAACAGGCCCACGCCCTGGACGGGCTCGGTGCCGGCCGAGGCGGACGAGGGCCCGTCGGCGACGTTGGCGAGCAGCTTGACCGGCAGGCCGTCCGCCGTGGCGGCCGGACCGCTCCAGTGGGCCAGCTCCTCGCGCAGCCGCCGGCTCTCCTCGACGCGGGCGCGGGCCTCCTCGGGGTCGGCGCCCTGCTCGATCGAGCCGGTCTCGCCGTCGACGACGACGAACGTCCCGCTGGCGAGCTCCATGACGCCGGCAGCCCCGACCACGCAGGGGATGCCGAGCTGGCGGGCGATGATCGCGGTGTGGCTCGTGGCCCCGCCGCGCTCGGTGACCAGCGCGGTGACGAGCTCGGGGTCGAGGCCGGAGGTGTCGCTGGGCGCGAGGTCCTCGGCCACCAGGATCGACGGCTCCGTCGGCGTCGGCACGCCCGGTGCGGGCTCACCGACGAGGTGGGCCACCACGCGGCGCTCGATGTCGCGCAGGTCGGTCACCCGCTCGGCCATCAGCCCGCCCATGTTGGTGAAGATCGTGACGAACTGCTCCACCGCGCCCTGCACGGCCGCGACCGGACCCTGACCGGCCTGGAGTTTCTTGGCCACCCCCGAGCGCAATCCCTTGTCACGGGCGAGGCCGGCGCTCGCGGTGAGCACCTCGGCGGCGGCACCCTGCGCAGCGGCCGCCTTGGTGGAGAACGTCTCCGCCACGGCCGCAGCGGCGTCGTCGTACGCCGCCAGCGCGGCCTCGGCGTCGGCGAAGTCACCGTCGCCGTAGCGTGCGATCGCGTCGGGCGAGACCTCGCCACGGACGTGGAGGACGGGGCCCGCGGCGACACCCGGCACGACCGGGGTCCCGCTCAGGACGTGCTCGGCTGTGGTCATGGACACACCGTAGATCACGACATTGTTGACAAGCAACACATTCGGGACTAAAACAACACATACACAGATTCGCCGAGAGGGGACCGATGTACGCCGAGGAACGCCAGCAGGCGATGGCCCACCTCATCAGCCGCCGCGGGCGGCTGTCGGTGGTCCAGCTGGCCGAGGAGTTCGAGGTCACGACCGAGACGGTGCGCCGCGACCTCTCCACCCTCGACCGCATGGGACTGGTCCGCCGCGTGCACGGAGGCGCCGTCCCTGCGGGCTCCCTCACGGTCATCGAGTCCGGCATCGTCGAGCGCGACCAGTCCAACACGCAGGCCAAGGAAGCCATCGCCAACGCCGCCGTCGCGCTCCTCCCCCCGCCCGACTCGGTCGTCGTCATCGACGCCGGCACCACCACGGCGCGCTTCGCCGCCGCCCTGCCGCGCGACCACCGCCTGATCGTGATCACGCACGCGGTCCCGGTGGCGACCCGGCTCGCCGGCCTCCCCCAGATCGAGCTGCACCTGCTCCCGGGCAAGGTGCGCCCCACCACCCACGCCGCCGTCGGCTCCGACACCGTCGCCGCCCTCGCCGACCTCCGCGCGGACGTGGCGTTCATCGCGACCAACGGGCTCACCGTGGGCCACGGCCTGACGACCCCCGACAGCGACGAGGCGGCCAGCAAGCGCGCCATGATCGCGTGCGCGCGCCGCACGGTCGTGCTGGCCGACTCGAGCAAGCTCGGCGTGGAGACGGCCGTGCGCTTTGCGACGCTCGACAGCCTGGACGTGCTCGTCACCGACAGCGACATCGAGGCCGCGGACCGCCGCGCGCTGGAATCCGCCGGAATAGAGGTAGTGGTCGCATGATCCTGACGCTGACGCCGAACCCCAGCTTCGACCGGACCGTCGCCCTCGACGGCGAACTGGCCCGCGGCCAGGTCCACCGGGTCCTCTCGGTGACCTCGCAGGCAGGTGGCAAGGGGGTCAACATCTCCCGCGCGGCCGTCAGCGCCGACATCCCCAGCATCGCGGTCGTACCGGCCCACAAGGACGACGCCTTCGTGCTGGAGCTGCTCGGCGCCGGCATCGACTGCCGCCCGGTGCGGCCCGCGGGCGACGTACGCGTCAACCTGACCATCACCGAGCCCGACGGCACCACCACCAAGCTCAACTCCCCCGGCGCCGAGGTGACGCGCGAGGACCTCGAGCGGATGGCCGAGGCCGTGCTGGCCCGCGCCGGCAACGCCTCGTGGACCGTGCTCGCGGGATCGCTGCCGGCCGGCGCCCCGGTCGACTTCTACGCCGACCTCGTACGCCGCCTGCGCGCCGCCGGCGGGCACGTCGCCGTCGACACCAGCGACGCCCCGCTCCGCGCCCTCGTCGACGCCCTGCCCGAGGCGGCGCCCGACCTGATGAAGCCCAACGGCGAGGAGCTGGCCTCCTTCACCGGCGGCGACCCCGACGAGCTCGAGGCGGACCCGTCCGCCACCGCCGCGGCCGCCCGGCAGCTGCTCGAGCGCGGCGTCGGCGCCGTGCTCGCCACGCTCGGCGGCAACGGCGCCGTGCTCGTGACCCCCGAGGGCGCCTGGCACGCCACCCCTCCCCCCACCACAGTCGTGAGCACCGTCGGTGCGGGCGACTCCAGCCTCTTCGGCTACCTGCTCGGCGACATCCGGGGCCTGCCCGCCCCGGAGCGCCTGGCACTGGCCGTGGCCTACGGCAGCGCCGCCGCAGGACTACCAGGAACCACCATCCCCCAGCCGTCGCAGCTGCGCACCGAGCTCGTCGGCGTCACTCCACTCGGAGGCACCGCATGACCGCCCTCATCACCACCGACCTCGTCCGGCTGAGTGCCGACTGGGGGTCCGACAAGCACGACGTGATCCGCGCGCTCGCGGCCGTCGTCGGCGACGCCGGCCGCGCCACGTCGGTCGACCAGCTCGTCGAGGACGCCTTCGCCCGTGAGGCGACGTCCGCGACCGGCCTGCCCGGCGCCATCGCGATCCCCCACTGCCGCACCACGGGGGTGGAGGTGCCGACCCTGGCCTTCGCCCGCCTCGAGCCGCCGGTCGACTTCGGCGCCAAGGACGGCCCGGCCGACCTGGCCTTCCTCATCGCCGCACCCGCCGGTGGCGACGCCGACCACCTCACCATCCTCACCAAGCTCGCCCGCGCTCTCGTGAAGCCCGCCTTCACCGACGCGCTGCGCGCCGCCGAGACGGACGAGGAGGTCGTCGACCTCATCGCCCACGAGCTCGGCGAGCCCGCTCCGGCCGCGAAGGCAGGCGTTCCCGCCTCGGGCAGCCCGTCCGGCACCGCCGCTCCCGCTGCTGCTCCCGCCGCCGCTCCCGCTGCTGCCGCTCCCGCGCAGGCCTCGAGCACGAAGCCGTCGCTCGTCGCGGTCACCGCGTGCCCGACCGGCATCGCGCACACCTACATGGCGGCCGAGGCCCTCGAGGCCGCCGCTGAGCGAGCCGGTGTCGACCTCCAGGTCGAGACCCAGGGCTCCGCGGGCTCCACGCCCCTGTCCCCCCAGACGATCGCCGGCGCCGGCGCCGTGATCTTCGCCGTCGACGTGGGCGTGCGCGACCGGTCCCGCTTCGCCGGCAAGCCGATGGTGAGCTCCGGCGTGAAGCGCCCGATCGACGACGCCGACGCGATGATCGCCGAGGCGCTGCGCTACGCCGCGGACCCGTCGAGCGCGCCGCGCGTCGAGGGCACCGCCAGCGACACCGGTGACACCGCGGAGGGCAAGCAGTCCTTCGGCGCCACCGCCCGCCGGGTCCTGATGACCGGCGTGTCCTACATGATCCCCTTCGTCGCCGCCGGCGGCCTGCTGATCGCGCTCGGCTTCCTGTTCGGCGGCTACGAGATCGTCAACGACGGACAGACGATCGCCGTCGACAACACCTTCTTCAACCTCCCCGACGTCGACGCGCTCGGTCTCGACCACGCGCTCTTCGGCAGCGCGTTCTTCGCCTACCTCGGTGCACTGCTCTTCACCCTCGGCGCTGCCGCCTTCGGCTTCCTGGTGCCGGCCCTGGCCGGCTACATCGCCTACGCCATCGCCGACCGCCCGGGCATCGCCCCCGGCTTCGTGATGGGCGCCATCGCCGGCACCCTGAACTCCGGCTTCCTCGGCGGCATCGTCGGCGGCGTCCTCGCCGGCATGGTGGCCCTCTGGATCACCCGCTGGAAGGTGCCGACCTGGATGCGCGGGCTGATGCCCGTGCTGGTCATCCCGCTGCTGGCGACCCTGATCTCCGGCTTCGTCATGGTCGTCATCCTCGGCAAGCCGCTGGGGCGTCTCATGGAGGGCCTCAGCGACGGGCTCAACAGCCTGCAGGGCGGCTCGGCGATCATCCTCGGCGTCATCCTCGGCCTGATGATGGCCTTCGACATGGGCGGACCGCTCAACAAGACGGCGTACGCCTTCGCCACCACCGGCCTCGGCGCCGCGGCGACCGCGACCGACGCCCCGGAGCTCAAGGTCATGGCAGCGGTCATGCTCGCCGGCATGGTGCCGCCGCTGGCACTGGCGCTGGCCACCGTCGTGCGTCCCGGCCTGTTCACCGTTCCCGAGCGCGAGAACGGCAAGGCCGCCTGGGCGATGGGAGCCTCCTTCATCACCGAGGGCGCCATCCCGTTCGCCGCGGCCGACCCGCTGCGCGTCATCCCCTCGATCATGGCCGGCAGCGCCGTGACCGGAGCCCTGTCGATGGGCCTCGACGTGGGCCTGCGTGCCCCCCACGGCGGCATCTTCGTGCTCTTCGCCGTGGACGGGGTGCTCGGCTTCGTCATCGCCCTGGTCGCCGGCGTCCTGGTGAGCGCTGCGCTCGTCGTGGTGCTGAAGAGCGTCGGGCGCTCCGAGGCCGACGTCGCTACCGTCTGACCATCACCCGTCCTACGACCAGCCCACCTGAAGGAGAACCATGCCCAGCAAGTCCGTCGTCGTCGGCTCCGCCGTCGGCCTCCACGCCCGTCCCGCCGCGATCATCGCCGAGAAGGCCGGCGAGCTCGGCTCCGACGTCACCATCAACGGTGTCGACGCGAGCTCCTCGCTGATGATCATGACCCTGGGAGCCGGCAACGGCGACACCGTCGAGGTGGCCGGCGACGACCAGGCCGCCGTCGACGCGATCGCTGCGCTCGTCGAGCAGGACCTCGACGCCTGAGGTTGACCGAGCACTGCGGTGGGCGGTGCGTGAGGGGGGTTCCGGAGACTCGGGAACCGCTTCACGCACCGCCCATCTGCATGTGCGGCGCGTCGGACGTACGCGCGGTGGCTCGGTCGGGGGCCACTGCCGCCGAGTCCCCCTCACGCACCGCCCAGAGGGTCAGCGGCGCTCGCGCGTGGCCAGGTAGACCGCCCGCATCCCGACCGCGCGCTCGAGCTGGCTCTCGACGACCGAGAAGAACTGGCGGCGGTAGGTGTCGTCGGTGACGGCCGACACCGTGAAGTAGAAGCCGCTGAACGAGGCCAGGAAGAGCGAGACCTTCATCAGGGAGACCGACACGCTGGAGATGACCGGCGCGTTCCTGAGGTCGGAGACGTCCTTGCCGATCCACGAGGCCTGCGTCTCCGGCTCCATCACCAGCGACCCGAACAGCATGAAGAACACGAAGACCGTGACCGACAGCAGCAGCACCTGCACCGCCTGGATCACCAGCAGCACGAGGATCAGGTTCCACCGCTCGAAGCCCGCCACCTGGGCGTAGGACTGCGGATCGACGGCCGGATCGGCGGCGACCTCGCGACTCGCGGCCTCGAGCGGCGTGCCGGCGCAGGCGCGGACGATGAAGTCGTCGTCGACCTCGTCGTCGACGCGGTCGACCTCCTCCGGGAGCCGCACGAGCAGGAAGAGCACGGCCAGGCCGAACATCATCAGCACGGTGAGCCACAGCAGCCCGAAGGGAAGGTTGGTCGTCATCTCCCACGCCTCGGCGTTGACGAAGAGGAAGGTGACGAAGACCAGCAGCAGCGGCAGCGCGCGCGAGACCATCGGCGCGAGGTAGCGCAGGCTGCCGAGGGTGCGCGAGAGCGCGAAACCGAGGATCGGACGCGCGCGCAGGGCCGTCACGGCGTACCAGAGCACCGCGAGGCCCGCGACCGAGAACCACAGCGCGGGACCGGCGGTCTCGGACGTCGGCGTGAGCCACACCAGCACGCCGGCCACGGCCCCCAGCACCGCGAGCGCGACGACCAGCAGGACGAGCCGCCGCGGCCGGAGCCCCTCCCGTGCGGCGGCCCGCTCCTCGGCGACGAAGTAGGGCAGTCCGTGGGCGAGGAACCACGACTCGACGGCCGGTTGGTGCGGGTGCTCAGCCACCCAGGACCTCGCGCGCCCGGCGTACGTCGTCGTGCATGGTCTCCACGAGCGCCTCGATGCCCTCGAACTTCACCATCCCGCGCAGCCGGTCGACGAAGGCCACCTCGACCTCGACGCCGTAGAGCTCGAGGTCGTCGCGGTCGAGCACGTAGGACTCCACGCGCCGCTCGCGCTCGCCGTCGAAGGTCGGGTTGGTGCCGACCGAGATGGCGGCCGGATAGCGCTCGCCGGTGTCGAGCCGGGTGAGCCAGCCGGCGTAGACGCCGTCGGCCGGGGCGGCGTCGACCGGTGGAACCGGCACGTTGGCGGTCGGGTAGCCCAGCTCGCGGCCGCGCTTGTCACCCTCGACGACGGTGCCGCGCACGGTGAACGGGCGCCCCAGCGCCTCGGAGGCGCCGGCCACGTCGCCGGTGGCCAGGCACTGCCGGACGTAGGTCGAGCTCCACACCTGCGGGCCACCGTCGAGCGCCACGCCGATCGTCTCGAAGCCGCGCGCCGCGCCGGCCTCGACCAGGGTCGCGACCTCGCCGGCCGCCTTGGCGCCGAAGCGGAAGTTGGCACCCACGACCACGGCCGCGGCGTGCAGGGCGTCCACCAGGATCCGGTCGATGAAGTCCTGCGGCGACCAGCCGGCGACCTCCCGGTCGAAGCCGACCACGAGGATCGCGTCCACCCCGGAGTGCTCGAGCAGGCGGGCACGGGTGCCGATGGAGGTCAGCGTCGGCGGCGCGTGCTCCGGGCGAAGCACCGCCATCGGGTGGGGGTCGAAGGTGACCGCGACCACCGTGTCGACCCCGAGGCGCTCGGCGGTCTCACGGGCCTCGCGCAGCACGTGGGCGTGGCCCAGGTGCACGCCGTCGAAGTTGCCGATGCTGACCACCGTGCGGCCGAGGTCGGCCGGCACGTCGTCGACGTCTCGCCAGATCTGCACGGCGGCAGCCTACTGGCGCACGACGCGAGGTCCGGCCGGTCCCCCGCTCAGACGAAGACGGCTACGGCGCGGGCCCGCTCGCCGCGCTGCTCGTAGAGCGCGAGGAACTGTCCGTCCGGCGCGAACACCGCGTGCGGTGCGTCCGCAAAGAGGGTGAGGTCCAGTGCGCGCCCGACACGTACGTCGGCGGCCTGTTCCTCCTCGAGGTCGACCGCGGGGAAGCTCGCCCGGGCGGCCACCGCGATCGGCACGACCGAGAAGTCGTCGGACAGCTCGTCGAGGGTGCGTGCGACGCCGAGGTCGAACGGGCCCACTGCCGTACGCCGCAGCGCGGTCAGGTGCCCGCCCACCCCGAGCGCGGCGCCGACGTCACGGGCGATGGCCCGGATGTAGGTGCCGGAGGAGCAGCGCACCGAGATGTCGACGTCGAGGAACTCCCCCACGACCCGCTGGTCGTGGACCTCGAGCGCGTGGATCGTCACCGGCCGGGCCTTCAGCTCGACCTGCTCGCCGTCACGCACGCGCTGGTAGGCGCGCTTGCCGTCGACCTTGATGGCCGAGACGGCCGTGGGGACCTGCTGGATCTCCCCGACCAGCTCCTCGAACTCCGTCTGCACCAGACCCGGCTGGTGGAAGGCGGCGCCGATGTCGCTGACCTGGACGACCTCACCCTCCGCGTCGTCGGTCGTCGTGGTGACGCCCAGCCGCACCGTGGCGTCGTACGCCTTCTCGGTCAGCATCAGGTGCCCGAGCAGCCGGGTGGCGCGGTCCACGCCCAGCACCAGCACGCCGGTGGCCATCGGGTCGAGGGTGCCGGCGTGCCCCACCTTGCGGGTGCCTGCCAGCCGACGCACCCGCGCCACGACGTCGTGCGACGTCATGCCCGGGGACTTGTCGACCACGACCAGTCCGGGGTCGACCATCAGGCGCGGTCGTCCTCGTCCTCGAGGTCGTCCTCGTCGTCGTCGAGGTCGTCGTCCTCGTCGATCACGCGGGGCTTCTTGTAGGGGTCGGCCTCGCCGGCGTACGCCTCGACGCGGCGGGCCGCGACCTCCTCGTCCTGCTGCTTCGCGCGGGCCAAGACCTCCTCCAGCTCGCGGGCGCTCTCGGGGAGGGCGTCGGGGATGAAGGTGAGGGTCGGCACGATGCGCATGCCGAGCTGCTTGGCGACCTCGGAGCGGATGACGCCCTTGGCCGACTCGAGCGCGGCGGCGGTGCTGGCGCGCTCCTCCTCGGCACCGAGGACGGTGTAGAAGATCGAGGCCTGCTGCGAGTCGCCCGTGACGCGGACGTCGGTGACGGTGACGAAGCCGAGGCGCGGGTCCTTGATCCGACGCTCGAGCATCTCGGCGACGATGACCTGGATCCGGTCGGCGATCTTGCGGACGCGGGGGTTGCTCATGGGTTCACTCTCTCAAACGAAGTGACCGGGCACTTCCTCGCGCTGAGACGTGCTGACCGGGCGGTTCCTCGCGGTGTAGCGCGAGGAACCGCCCGGTCGACTCTGTTCAGCGCGAGCAAGTGCCCGCTCGACGATCAGCCGCGCGGGATCTCGCGCATCTCGAAGGACTCGACGATGTCGCCGATCTGGATGTTCTGGTAGTTCTTGAGCACCAGACCACACTCGAAGCCCTCGCGGACCTCGGAGGCGTCGTCCTTCTCCCGGCGGAGCGAGGACAGGTCGAGGTTGTCGGCCACCACGGCTCCGTCACGCAGCACGCGCACCTTGGCGTTGCGGCGGATGAGGCCGGAGGTGACCATGCAGCCTGCGATGTTGCCGGCCTTGGACGAGCGGAAGATCTCGCGGATCTCCGCCTGGCCGAGGGTCGACTCCTCGTAGACGGGCTTGAGCATGCCCTTGAGCGCGGCCTCGATCTCCTCGATCGCCTGGTAGATGACCGAGTAGTAGCGGATCTCGACACCTTCCTTGTCGGCCATCTGGCTCGCCTTGCCCTGGGGGCGGACGTTGAAGCCGATGATGATGGCGTCCGAGGCGGCGGCCAGGTCGACGTTGGTCTCGGTGATCGCACCGACACCGCGGTCAATGACCCGCAGCGAGACCTCCTCGCCCACATCGATCTGCGACAGGGCGTCCTCGAGGGCCTCGACCGAACCGGACACGTCGCCCTTGAGGATGAGGTTGAGCTCCTGGCTCTCGCCCTTCTCCATGGAGGCCATGAAGTCCTCGAGGCTGCGACGCACGCGACGCTTGGCCTGCATGGCCGCACGCTCGCGCGCCTCCCGCTTCTCGGCGATCTGGCGGGCCATGCGGTCGTCCTCGACCACGATGAAGTTCTGGCCCGCACCGGGGACGGCGCTCAGGCCCAGCACCATCGCGGGACGCGACGGGTCTGCCTCGGTGATCTCGTTGCCGTGCTCGTCGAGCATGGCGCGGACACGACCGTGGGCGGGACCGGCGACGATCGAGTCGCCCACGCGCAGGGTTCCGCGCTGGACGAGGACCGTGGCGACCGGACCGCGACCGCGGTCGAGGTGCGCCTCGACCACGAGGCCCTGGGCGTCCTGCGTGGGGTTGGCACGCAGGTCGAGCGAGGCGTCCGCGGTCAGGACCACGGCCTCGAGCAGCTTGTCGAGGTTGAGCCCCGCCTTGGCCGAGACGTCGACGAACATCGCGTCGCCGCCGTACTCCTCGGGGATCAGGCCGTACTCGGTGAGCTGGCCGCGGACCTTCGTCGAGTCGGCCTCCGGCTTGTCGATCTTGTTGACCGCGACCACGATCGGCACGCCTGCTGCCTTGGCGTGGTTGAGCGCCTCGACCGTCTGCGGCATGACGCCGTCGTCGGCCGCGACGACCAGGATCGCGATGTCGGTGGCCTGGGCACCACGGGCACGCATGGCGGTGAACGCCTCGTGACCGGGGGTGTCGATGAGGGTGATGCGACGGTCGTCGCCGTCGACCTCGGTGTGGACCTGGTAGGCACCGATGTGCTGGGTGATGCCACCGGCCTCCTTGTCGACGACGTTGGCGTTGCGCAGCGCGTCGAGGAGCTTGGTCTTTCCGTGGTCGACGTGACCCATGACGGTGACGACCGGCGGGCGGATGACCAGGTCGGACTCGTCACCCTCGTCGGCGCCGAACTCGAGGTCGAACGTCTCGAGCAGCTCGCGGTCCTCGTCCTCGGGGGACACGATGACCACGACGTAGTTGAGCTCCTCGGCGAGCAGCTCGAACGTCTCGTCACCCACCGACTGCGTGGAGGTCACCATCTCGCCGAGCGAGAACAGCATCTGCACCAGGGCAGCGGCGTCGACGTTGATCTTCTCGGCGAAGTCGGTCAGCGAGGCGCCCCGCGGCAGGCGGACGGTCTCGCCGTTGCCCTTGCGGACGCGCACGCCACCGATGGTCGGGGCCTCCATGGCCTCGAACTCCATACGACGCGCACGCTTCGACTTGCGACCTCGACGCGACGGACCACCCGCGCGCCCGAAGGCACCCTGGGTCTGGCCACGCTGGCCGGGACGACCGCCACCGGGGCGACCGCCACCGGACGGGCCGAAGCCACCGGGACGACCGGGAGCGCCGCCGGGAGCACCGCCACCGGCACCGGGACGACCCGGAGCGCCGCGACCGGGGGCACCCGGACGACCGGGGCCGCCACCGGGGCCACCGCGAGCAGGACGGGCGCCGGGACCGTTGCCGAAGGCAGCGGGCGACTTCGGCATCATCGCCGGGTTGGGGCGCGGCATGCCGGGGCGTGCGTCGCCACCGCCGGCCGGCGGACGCGGCGGACGGTTGTCGTCGCCGGGCGTGCGCGGGGCCGGGCGCGAGCCCATGCCCTGGCTCGGGGCGAACGGGTTGTTGCCCGGGCGCGGGGCGCCGGGGCGACCCACGGGGCGCGGTGCCGGGGACGGGGACTTGGCAGCCGGAGCAGCCGGGGCCGCGGGCGGCTCGGGCTCGGCGGCCGGGGCCTTCGGCTCGGCGGCAGGTGCCTTGGGGCCGGGCTTGGGACCGGGCTTGGCGGCCGGGGCTGCCTCCTCGACGGGCGCCGGAGCAGGAGCCTCGGCGGGAGTCTCGGCGGGGGCCTCGGTCGCGGCAGGCGCGGCGGGGGGCTTGGGACCGGGCTTGGGTGCGGCCTTCTTGGCCGGCGCCTCGGTCGCGGTGTCGGCGGCGGGGGCGGAGGCCGCAGCGGCCTTCAGCTCGTCGCCGTACTGCTTCTTGAAGCGCATCTCGACGGGGGGCTCGACGGTCGACGATGCCGACTTGACGAACTCACCCATCTCCTTGAGCTTCTCGAGAACGAACTTGCTCTCGACTCCGAACTCCTTGGCGAGTTCGTGGACTCGGGTCTTTGCCACGGTTGGTAACTACTCCTTCTGGTCCGTGACCCCAGAAGGAGGGGAAACGGAACAGCTAGTGGGTGTGCACACTCATTACGAGTTACTCATCGAGTGCTCATGAGCTGCGTGCTCCAGTTTCTGGTCGGTCGTGCTGTGGATCGGGATGGTGGTGAAGCGAGGCGAGGTGGTCCTCCACCGGCGCTCCGGCGAGCGGGACTCCCGAGCGCAGGGCCCGGGGGAATGCTCTCCGTCGCACCGCGAGCTCCCAACACTCGAGCGTGGGGTGCAGGTGCGCCCCACGACCGGGTGCCCGGCGGTCCGGATCGGGCACCAGGGCGGGCGTGCCCCCGGCGTCCGAGCCTGCGACCACTCGCAGCAGCTCGCTCGCAGCGGCCCTGGCCCGGCAACCCACACAGGTCCGGACGGGTCCGGGCGCAGGGGTGTCAGACGTGGTGGCCACTGTGAGTCACTCTACTGCGTGGGGCCAGTGGTTTACGAACTGAGGCTCACTCCGCCGCCTGGTCCGGGTGGGGAGCCTCGTCGCTCCGGATGTCGATGCGCCAGCCGGTGAGCCGGGCGGCGAGGCGGGCGTTCTGCCCCTCCTTGCCGATGGCGAGCGACAGCTGGAAGTCCGGGACGACCACCCGCGCGGACCGCGCCGCCAGGTCGACGATCTCCACGGAGTTGACCCGGGCCGGCGACAGCGCGTGGGCGACCAGCTCGGCCGGGTCCTCGGCCCAGTCGACGATGTCGATCTTCTCGCCGTGCAGCTCGCTCATCACGTTGCGCACCCGCTGGCCCATCGGACCGATGCAGGCACCCTTGGCGTTGACGCCCGGGATCGTGGAGTGGACCGCGATCTTGGTGCGGTGGCCGGCCTCGCGGGCGATGCCGGCGATCTCCACGGTGCCGTCGGCGATCTCGGGCACCTCGAGCGCGAAGAGCTTCTTCACCAGCGTGGGGTGCGAGCGGGACAGGGTGACCTGCGGGCCGCGCATGCCCTTGCGCACGGAGATGACCAGGCACTTGATGCGCTCGCCGTGGACGTAGCTCTCCCCCGGCACGCGCTCGCTGATCGGCAGGATCGCCTCGAGCTTGCCGAGGTCGACCATCACGTCGTCGGGGTTGCGACCCTGCTGGATGATGCCCGAGATGATGTCGCCCTCCTTGCCGGAGAACTCGCCGAAGGTCTTCTCGTCCTCGGCGTCACGCAGCCGCTGGAGCATGACCTGCTTGGCGGTGGTGGCCGCGATCCGGCCGAAGCCGGCGGGGGTGTCGTCGTACTCGGGTCCGGCCACGCCGTCCTCGTCGACCTCGCGGGCCCACACGGTCACGTGGCCACTCTTGCGGTCCAGCTCGACGCGTGCGGGGTGCTGGGACTCCGTGGCGCGCTGGTAGGCGGTCAGCAGGGCCTGCTCGATGGCCTCGGCCAGCACCTCGAAGGAGATCTCCTTCTCGCGCTCCAGCATCCTCAGGATGCTCAGATCGATGTCCATCAGTCGTCCTTCTTCTCGCTCTTGCGGTTGAACTCGACCTGCACGAAGGCCTTCGCGACGTCGGCGTAGGCGACCACGTGGGTCTCCCCCGACACGTCGAGGGTCACCGAGTCCTCGGAGGAGTCGGTGATACGGCCGGTCACGGTCGTGCCGTCGGCCAGCGTGGCCTTCACGAGCCGGTCGGAGTTGCGGCGCCAGTGGCGCGGCAGGGTCAGGGGGCGGTCGACACCTCGGGAGGTGACCTCGAGCGTGTAGGGCATCTCGCCCATGACGTCGGACTCGTCGAGCACCCGCGAGACCTCGCGGGTGGCGTCGGCGACGTCGTCGAGCGTCACGCCACCGTCCTTGTCGACGGCGACGCGCAGCACGCGTCGCTTGCCGGCGGGGGTGACCTCGACGGCCTCGACGTCGAGGCCCATCACGCTCAGGGGGTCGACCAGCTCCGCCTCGATGCGGTCCCGGGTGGCGTCCTGACGGGGTGTGCTCATCGGGTGCGACCTCCTTGTGCTGTTGTCGAAGGATCACCCTAGCGGCCGGTGCCGGAGCCGGCTCATCCACCGCCGACCGGTCCGGACCGCCGCGGGTGGTAGGTAGGGTGCGGGGGTGCCCGGCCGCCCCCTCTCCCGCCGTACGGCGGTGGGCTCGGCACTCGCGGCACCCCTGGTCCTCGCGGCGTGCGACATCGACCCACCGGCCCGCGACGATGCCTCGCCCGCCTCGCCGCCACCCCCGGAGGACGCCGAGCTGGTGACCTCGGTCGTCGTCGAGCTGGAGCGCGCCGAGGGCGTGCTGGCAGCCGCCGCGGCCTCGGGGCTCACCGCCCGGCTCGCGCCCCTGGCCGCCGCGCACGCCGCCCACCGCCAGCTGCTCGTGGGAGCGGTCGCCGACGCCGAGCTGCCCGACGCCTCCCCCGCCCGCGTCCCGGACGCGCCGGACCGGGCACTGGCTGCCGTACGCCGCTCCGAGCAGCGGCTGCTGCGACAGCTGCGCGAGGCCTGCGTCGGTGCGGCCAGCGGCGACCTCGCGCGCGTGCTGGCCAGCGCGGCCGCGTCGACCGCCCAGCACTCCGCCGCCCTGCCCGCGACCGTCCTGGGCACCGGGACGACACCATGACGGTCCTCGACGCCCTGCAGGAGACGCTCGCCGCCGAGCACGCTGCGCTCTACACCTACGGCGTGCTGGGCGCGCGCACCTCGCAGGCCGCGTCGCCCGAGCTGTACGACGTCCTCACCGCCGGCTACCGCCGGCACCGCGCGCGTCGCGACCGGCTGCGGCTCCTGGTCGCAGAGGCCGGCGGCGAGCCCGTGGCGGCAGCGGCGGCGTACGAGCTGGACGGTCGACCGTTGCGCCCCGCGAAGCTGCAGGCCGCGGCGCTGGAGCTCGAGGTGGCCGGCGTGGCAACGATGCTGGCCCTGGTGGCCAGGTCGACCGGCACCGTGCGCGAGTGGGCCATGGCAGAGGCGACGTGGTCGGCGTCGTGGCAGCTGGAGCTGGGCGGCGAACCGCAGGCCTGGCCCGGCGCCCCCGAGCTCGGCTGAGCGCCGACCCCCAAAAAAGGGAAACGGCCCGCGGCCTCAGCCTTTGGGAAAGTCCCGAGATCTCTCCCAAAGGCCGAGGACGCGGACCGCTACATGGGGTTGGTCAGCATCACCCTGTGTGGCCCACTTGTGGGGTAGTGGTGGCCACATGCACAATCATGCATTCGATTGACGGGTAGCGAAAGCACATCCAACTTGCATGTTCCTGCAACGCACAAACTTGCAGGCCGGTCCGTTCGGACGTCGGGCTCAGGCCGCGCTCCAGGCACGCACGACGGCAGGGATCTCGGCGAGCGAGTGGACGGTCGCATCGGGCTCGCCCTCGGTGTGCCCCACCTGGCCGGGCGGGATGGTGCTGTGCGGCACGTGGATCGCACGCAGCCCGGCGTTGTGGGCGCCCCAGACGTCGTCGAAGAGCCGGTCGCCGACGTAGACGCAGGCCGCGGGCTCGGTGATCCCGACGGCCTCCATCGCCGCGGCGAACGCGTGCGGGGACGGCTTGGTCCACGGGATCTCGCTGGAGTAGACGTCCCCGTCGAGCAGGTCGAGCACGCCGTCGCGCTCGAAGAACCCGCGGTGCCACTCGCGCGGCCACAGGGTGTTGGACAGCACGCCCACCTTCACGCCCATCCCCCGCAGTTCCTCCCACATCGGCCCCACCTCGGGGTCGGTCTGGGTGTGCGGCTCCCAGAACTCGTAGTAGGCCGCCAGGAGGTCGGGGTCGTGGTCGAGGCCGGCCTCGGCGAAGAGGTGCGCGATCGTCGCGCTCTGCTGGCGGTCGCGACTGCGCCCCCAGACCACGTCGCCCGCGCTGTGCAGCCGCGCGGCGTGCGCGTGGTGGTCGTCGTCGGTGCTCGGCGTCCGTCGTACGGCCTGGGCGAGCGCGAGCGACTCGGCGTGGAAGTCGATGTCGTGCCAGCGCGTCAGCGTGCCGCCCCAGTCGAAGATCACTGCCCTGATCGTCATGTGCGCGAACCTATCCGAGCCGGACGGGAACCTTTCGGGGCTCCGTGGTCATCTCAGGAGCAGGAAGGGGGCACGGTGGCACAGGACCGCGACGACGCGTTCGCCGAGTTCGCCAGCGCGCGCTGGCTGGTGCTCGCGCGTTCCGCCGTGCTCCTCGGTGCCGGTCACCACGAGGCGGAGGACCTGGCGCAGACCGTGCTCATGCGGTGCTACGTCTCGTGGGCCAAGGTGAGTGCCGCGACCCACCCGGACGCGTACGTCATGAAGATCCTGCTCAACGAGTTCCGCAGCTCGCGGCGACGCCGGTGGTGGCAGGAGCGCCCCACCGCCGTGCTCCCCGAGCGCGGCGACCCGGGCACGGCAGACCGCGTCGACGGCGCCGACGCGGTGGCTCGTGCCCTCGACGGCCTCGGTGACGGGCAGCGCGAGGTCGTGGTGCTGCGCTACTACGCCCACCTCAGCGACCGGGAGATCGCCGACGCCCTGGGGATCGCGATCGGCACGGTCAAGAGCCGCCTGTCCCGTGCCCACGACCGGCTGGCCCACGACGAGCACCTCACCACGCTCCGCGACGGGACGACGCGATGACCCACGACACCACCCGGATGCTCGAGCGACTGGCCGAGACGTTCCCCGAGCGACCTGCACCTCTCCCCGACCTCGTGCGCGCGGCCCGCGCGGGACGCCGGCGACGTACGCGCCGCAACGTCGCGCTGGCCGCGGGGGCGCTGGTCCTGGCTGGCGCAGGAGGCATCGCCGCGCAACAGGTCCTGCCCGGGGTCGAACGCTCGACCGAACGGATCGCCGACACCGCTCCGGCTGCTCCCTGCGACAGGCAGGACCCGCAGCCGCCCTCCGAGCCGGTCCCGAGCGGCCCCGACTACCCCACGAACGCCTCGGGCCAGACCTACGGCAGCGCGCGCGACAACTCGCGGCAGCCCGACCTGGTCGCCGCCATCGGCGACTGCGGACGTACCGGCTACATCGAGCGGGACGCCTTCGAGGAGCAGCCCCCGTGGGAGCCCGGCGCCGGTGCTCCCGGCCTGCGCTCCACGCCGGTCTACGAGTCCGACGGGCTCACCCGCATCGACACCTTCACGCAGTCACCCGGCACCACGGTCGCCGACGGAGTGACGGATCCACCCGCACCCGCCGGCGGCGCGGACGCGATCGACGTGGAGGGCGACTGGTCGGCGCTGATCGCGGGCATCAGCAGCGGGGGCGGGGAGCAGTACGACACGTTCCGCGACGTGGCCCTGCGCATCACGTTCTACCGGACCACGCTGCAGGTCCACGACGGCTGCCGCGACCTGGGTGCCGGCTACCGCCTCGAGGACGGCGCCTTCGCCCTGACCACCCCTTTCGAGGTCGAGTACCGGAACGAACCGGGGTGTGGGCGCTCGGCGCCCCTCACCGCAATCCTCGAGAACGTCCGGCACGTCACGCAGGCCGGACCGCGCACCTACCTCCACCTCGAGGACTTCCGGATCGCGGTGTCGCTCACGCCTGCCGGTTGACGTCGCCGGCGTCGGGGCGGATCACGGCGAGGTGCTCGCGCCACGACCCGCCCGTCACGTCACGACCTGACGGCCTCGACCACGTGCGCCGCGGCCGCGTCCACCGCGACCTCCTCGCGCTCGCCGGTCCGGCGGTCGCGCACCTCGACGGTGCCGTCGGCCAGGCCGCGGCCCACGGTGACGATCGTGGGTACGCCGATGAGCTCGGCGTCCTTGAACTTCACACCCGGGCTGACCTTGCCGCGACGGTCGTCGAGGAGCACCTCGACGCCCTGGGCAGTGAGGTCCGCGGCGAGCTTCTCGGCGGCCTCGAAGATCGCGTCCTCCTTGCCGGCGGCCACGATGTGCACGTCGGCGGGCGCGACGTTGCGCGGCCAGCACAGTCCGATGTCGTCGAGGGTGCCCTCGGCGATGGCGGCCACGGCACGCGAGGGACCGATGCCGTAGGAGCCCATGGTGACGGTGACGAGCTTGCCGTTCTCGTCGAGCACCTTGAGCCCGAGCGCCTCGGCGTACTTGCGGCCGAGCTGGAAGATGTGGCCCATCTCCACCCCGCGCGCCGACTCGAGCGTGCCCTCGGTGCAGTTGGGGCACTCGTCGCCGTCGCGCACGTCGGCGGCCTCGATGGTGCCGTCGGGGGTGAAGTCGCGTCCCGCGACCAGGTCGACGACGTGGGAGCCGGAGACATTGGCGCCGGTGACCCAGCGGGTGCCCTCGACGACGCGGGGGTCGACGAGGTAGCGGATGCCGGACTTCGACTCCTCGCCGAGAACCTCGGGGCCGATGTAGCCCTTGACCAGCGCGGGGTGCTTGGCGAGCTCGCCCTCGTCCATGGGCTCGACCTCGATGGGCTCGAGCTGGCCCTCGAGGCGCTTCTGGTCGACCTCGCGGTCCCCGGGCACGCCGATGGCGAGCGGCTCGCGCGTGCCGTCGGGGTGCACGAGCGAGACCAGCACGTTCTTGAGGGTGTCGCCGGCGGCCCAGGGCCGGTCGTCGCGCGGGAACGTGGCATTCAGGTGGTCGACGAGCGTGTCGATGGTGGGGGTGTCAGGGGTGTCCTCCGCGTGCGCGGCGGGCGCGTCGGCGTACGGGATCGCCTCGGGGGCGCGCACCCGGACCGCCTCGACGTTGGCGGCGTAGTCGCACGCGGTGCAGCGGACGTAGGTGTCCTCACCGACCTCGGCCTTGGCGAGGAACTCCTCGCTCGCCGACCCACCCATCGCGCCGGAGGTCGCCTTGACGATGACGTAGTCGAAGCCGAGCCGGTCGAAGATCCGGATGTAGGCGTCGCGGTGCTGCTGGTAGGACTTCTCGAGCCCGGCGTCATCGATGTCGAAGGAGTAGGAGTCCTTCATCACGAACTCGCGCCCGCGCAGGAGGCCGGCGCGCGGGCGGGCCTCGTCGCGGTACTTCGTCTGGATCTGGTAGATCGAGAGCGGCAGGTCCTTGTAGGAGGAGTAGAGGTCCTTCACCACGAGGGTGAACATCTCCTCGTGCGTGGGGCCGAGGAGGTAGTCGGCGCCCTTGCGGTCCTGGAGGCGGAAGATGTTGGGGCCGTAGTCGGTCCAGCGGCCGGTCGCCTCGTAGGGCTCCTTGGGCAGCAGCGCGGGGAACGACAGCTCCTGGGCGCCCATGTCGTCCATCTCCTCGCGGATGATGGTCTCGATCCGGCGCAGGACGCGCAGGCCCAGGGGCAGCCAGGTGTACATGCCCGGCGCGACGCGGCGGATGTAGCCGGCGCGGACCAGCAAGCGGTGGCTCGGGACCTCGGCGTCGTTGGGGTCGTCGCGCAGGGTGCGCACGAACAGGGTCGACATGCGGAGGAGGCGGCCAGTCATGGGCGCAAGGATAGGTGCGCGCCGCGCGGCACCGCACACCAGATTCGCCGGTGCCTAGACTGCCGGCTCCCCTGCCGTCCGAACCCGAAGGACCGAGCCGTGCCCCAGCGCCCCGAGATCGTCTGCATCTGCGGCTCCACCCGCTTCGTCGACGAGATGGCCACGGCCAACCGGGACCTCACCTTCGGCGGCGCGATCGTCCTCGCGCCGGGCGTCTTCCTGCGCGTGGAGGACCGCGGCGCGGACGCCTCGATAACGCCGGAGCAGAAGGCGGCGCTGGACGAGCTCCACCTGCGCAAGATCGACCTGGCCGACCGGGTCCTGGTGGTGAACCCGGGTGGCTACGTCGGTGAGTCGACGAGCCGGGAGGTCGCCTACGCCCGCGCGACCGGGAAGCCGGTCTCGTTCACCGACCCCGGCTGACCGCTTCGGCTAGGTGCCGAGCGCCGTGAACGACGCTGCCGTCGCGGCCAGCACCGGGTCGCCTGCGGCCACGTCCCGCGCCGCGAGCAGAGCGTCGCCGAGCCCGCCGCCCGAGCGGAGCCGGGCGTGCAGCGCCACCATCACCTCGACCGTCGCGGCGTCGTCGACCTCGGCGAGGCTGGACACGACACCGGCGGTGCCCATCGACAGGAGCGCCGCGGCCAGCCCGAGCAGCTCCTGGTCGCCCACGGGCGCCATCACGCCGGACTCGCAGGCCGACAGCACGACGCGGTGCGGCGGACGCTCGAGGCGCTGGAGGTCGTGGACCAGCAGCGGCCCGTCTGCGAGCGTCAGCGAGGAGAAGAGCGGGCTGTCCTCGCGGAAGTGACCGTGGGCCGCGACGTGCGCGAGCGAGGCGCCGTCCAGCGCGGTGAGCGCTGCCGCCACCGTCGCCGACTCGCCGTCCAACACCTCTGTTTGGGGGTCCTGGGCCGCGACCGCAGGCACCTCCGCACCACCGCTGCCGAGCCCCGGGCCGACGAGCATCACGCGACGGGAGTCCTCGGCCGGAGCAGCGGCTCGGGACCGCAGCCACAGCCGCGCGGACGGCGTACTGCTGACGGGCCGGTGCGCCAGCGACGGCAGCAGGCCCCAGGGGACGCCCTGCAACGCCGACGTGCCGGACACGACGACACGGGACTCCCCCACCCCGTCGAGCGCCGCCCCGAACAGCGACCGCTCCAGCCGGGCGCCGGCGACGTCGAGCTGGGAGCGACGCCCGCGCGCCGCCTGGCGCAGGGTGAACAGCGAGAAGTCGACCGCTGCTGCGCCCGCGGCCGCGTCGCCGACCACGAGATGGCGTACGCGTCCACGACCCGCGACGAGCGCGTGCAGCACACCGTCGATCTCGGTCAGCTCGACCAGCACGGTGTCGTCCTCGGCCAGTGACTCGAGGAGCTCGCTGACGTCCAGCGACGACGAGGTCGCGCCCTCGCCGCGGGTGCGCAGCAGCCGGTGGCGGACGGACTGCTCCAGTCGCGCCACGCGCGCTCGCAGGTGCTCGGCAGCGTCTCCGGAGACGTTCCCCTCAGCGAGGCGGTGGTGCAGGGCGCGCAGCGCTGCGAGCTCGGTGGAGGTCTCGTGGTCGCGGGTGTTCCTGGGCACGGCCGTGGCGAGGGAGGTCGCTCGCCAGCGCTCGGACCAGCGCAGCATCCGTCGGGGATCGCCCGACGTCAGTGCCGTGCGGGTGCCGAGGGCGGCCAGCTGGGCGCCGTGGCCCGACACGCTCGCCCGCAGCTCCTGGCTGCCCAGCGTCGTCGCGTGGTCGGCGAGCGCTGCCAGACCCCGGTCACACGCGCGCAGCACGCCTCCGACCTCACCGGCGAGGTGGCGCTTCTGGGCCAGGGCGAGCCAGCCGAGCGCACGCGTGGACGCCGTCGAGGCGTGACGGAAGCTCGCGGCCTCGCCCAGCCAGGCGTCGGACAGCGCGGGTGCGCGAGTCGCCCGTGAGGCCTGCGCCACGCGAGCGCCGAGCAGCAGCACGCGCGGGAGGTCGCGGTCCCCGGTCCGGCGGGACGACTCGACGAGGGCCTCGACGCGCGGCAGCAGGCGGCTCGCCGGGTGGCCCGCGTCGGCACGAGCGGTGAGGGCAAGCAGCTCCGCCCGAAGCTCGTCCACCTCCTGGCCGTGGGAGCGATAGAGGCGGCGCGCCTCGTCCGCGGCCGCGGCCGCGCGCATGAGGTCACCCGCCGCCAGTGCCGCCGTCGCCTCGGCGCAGAGCACGTCGGAGCGTTCCCGGATCTGGAGGGGACGCGCGCTGAGTGCCTCGTGCACGACGGCGAGCGCGTCCTGGGCAAGGCCGCCCGCGAGGTAGACGGCGCACTGGTCGGTGAGGAGCTCCACGCTGGTGATGTCGAGCACCTCGAACCGTGCCGCCGCGTCGGCGAGCTGCTCGAGGGCGCGAGGCAGGTCGCCCTCGAGGAAGTCGACCCATCCCTCGGCGTGCACCGAGGCGGCGACGTCCCAGCCGTGGTCGATCCCCGCCCACACGGCGCGGGCCTGCCGGAACGCGTGTCGCGCACCGACCAGGTCGCCGAGCCCCATCCGCGTGATGCCGGTCAGGCGCAGGGCGCGGGCCTCCCAGACGGTGTCGCCGGCACCGTCGAAGATCTGTGAGGCACGGGCCAGGTCGTCCGCACCGTCCTCGAAGCGACTGAGGAGGTAGCTCGACACCCAGGCGCGCCGCACCAGGACGCGTCCCAGGGGCACCCCGTCGAGCACGCCGGCCGCGGCGTCGAGGTGACCCAGCCCCTCGCGCACCCGTCCCGCGGTGGCCAGCGAGCCGCCCAGCGTGGCCCGGGCGTCGGCGACCCGGTGCTCGTCCGCCGAGCGCCGGGCGCAGCGGACCGAGGTCCTCAGCGCACGCAGCGCCGCCTCGGTCTCGCCGCGGTCCCGCAGCACGATGCCGACCACCTGGTGCCCGATCGAGGCGATCGCCGGGTCGGGGTCAGCCACGAGGTCCTGCTCCGCCTGGAGCCGCGCCGCCTCGGGATCGGTGAAGAGCGTGCGCAGCAGCTCTTCCGCCTCGTCGCGATCCACGTCGGCCATCCTTGCCGATCCCGTTGGAGACTTGTGCGGATTCCACCCCTGACGGTGACCTCACAGGGCTAGCGTCGACTCCATGGCGAACGACTGGAAGATCGGCAACGACGCACGACGACGCACCACCGACCAGCTCCGCGACTTCCGCGAGGCGAACGACGGTGCGGTGGCCTGGGACACCGAGGCCCCGGCGGACTTCACCTACGTCTTCCACCCGCACCGCGTGCTGGTGCGCGTCGAGGAGGTCGAGGACTTCGAGGCCGCGGTGGCCCGGCTCGACAAGGGCGTGCTGGGCGACCCGCCGCAGCGCGACGACGTACGCCTCCTCGACGGCGAGCTGGTCCGCTACCTGCTCGGCGAGCGACCCGGCGGCGAGTCGGTGCCCGACGTCCTCGACCTGCTCGAGGCGAGCGGCCTGCGCCGAGGCGCCGCCTCACCCGACCACTGGGTCCACGTCGCACCCGGTGGCGGAGGCGGCGGGACCCTGTGCCCGGCGATCGAGCCCGAGGAGACCGGGCTGGTCGAGCCGTGGCCCCCGCTGGTCCCCCAGCACAAGGTTGCGTGTGACGTCCGCGTCGTGGTGATCGACACCGGCTGGAACCCTGCGTCGGGGAGCGACCCGCGTACGCCCTGGCTGCACGGCGTGCACGGTGACGACGAGCTCAACGGCCCCGACCTGCGTCCCTACGCCGGCCACGGCACCTTCATCGCGGGCGTCGTGCGGTGCGTCGCGCCGGAGACGAAGGTCTTCGTCCAGGGCTTCGCGATCGGCGGGCTCGGCGGTGGCGGGGTCCTCGAGTCGGACCTCGTGCACCATCTCGAGAAGGCGCTCGACCACGACCCGCAGGTGATCAACCTGTCGGCCGGCTGCCGCACCCGGATGGACCTGCCCTCGATCGCGCTGGAGAAGTTCCACCGCAAGCACCTGCGCGACCGCGACTGCGTGCTCGTGGCCGCGGCAGGCAACGACTCCTGGGCGGCACCGTTCTGGCCGGCCGCCTTCGACTGGTGCGTCGGCGTCGGCTCGATCGACCGCGACGAGCGGGTCTCGGACTTCTCCAACTTCGGGGTGTCCGCGGACGTCTACGCCCTCGGCCGCAACCACGTCAACGCGTTCCCGGACGGGACGTTCACGTGCCACGAGAGCCCCGACAAGGGCGACGTACGGGTCTTCAGCACCGGCATGGCACGGTGGAGCGGCACGTCGTTCGCCGCCCCCTACGTCGCCGGGCGGATCGCCCGCGAGATCTCCGAGACCGGGTCGTCAGCGCGTGACGCCCGCGACGCCGTGCTGGCCCGCGCGAGGTACGACTCCGACCCGATGGTCGGCCCGCACCACGAGCTGGACCTGCTCTAGAGCTCGACCCATCGGCTGCTGGACGACGTCTGGCCGATCCGCACGGTGAAGCGGACCGAGCCGGTGGGCTCGGCGGTGATCGCGAAGAACCCCACCTCGTCCACGCCGGTCGTCCACGACCGCCCGTCCGCGGTCTCGACCGTGACCTCGACGGCCCCCATGTCGCCATCGAGGTCGAGCACCTGCCCGCGCACCTGATGGCCGTCGACCTCGGCCTCCAGGGACCAGCCCTCGGCCGCGGTGAACCACAGCATCCGGGCCGTGGCCAGGCCGCGGACCTGGGCGAGCGCCTCGTGGGCGGAGTCGCGGACCAGGACCAGCATCTCCCACTCCGGGTCGAGGTCGGCGGCCGCGACGACGGCGATCATCGTCTGCGTCAGTCCGGGCGGCGGCGGGTCGTAGGTCGTCCACATGGCTCGCAGCTCCTCGAGGAGAGCGGCATCGTCGTCGGTGGTCATCGCTCGCCTCCTCTCATCAGGGCGGATCGGACCTTGGCCAGGCACCGCGCCCGCGTGGGCCCGATGCTCCCGACAGGCATGTCGAGCTCCCGGCTCAGGGACTGGTAGTCGGGCCGGTCCATGAAGGCCACGACCCTCAGCAGCCTGCGGCATCGTTCGTCGACCGACGCCACGGCTCCCCACAGCCGTGCCGCCTCGTCGTCACGCTGGGCGAGCGCCTCCGCCGACTCCGCGTCCGGGAGCACGGCGTGCAGCGTCTCGTCCTCGACCGGTGCCGCACGGCGTGCGGTCCGGGCGTGTGCGGCTGCGCCGCGCCTGGCTGAGGTGATCAGCCAGGACGCGACCGCCTGGGGGTCCTCGATGGTTTGGTGGAGCCGCACGAATCCCAGCCAGGTCGCCTGGATCACGTCCTCGGCCGACTGTCGGTCGTGCCCGTATGCCCTCACCACGTGCCAGAGCACCGGTGTCATCGCGGCAACCAGCTCGTCCACCGCACTGGCGTCCCCTGCACGCCAGGCGATGAACGCCCCACTGGCCATGTCCCACGGTGACTGGTCGGGCTGCCCCTCAGCCCTTCGGTCCTCTGACATGGTGACCATTGTCCCCATGTCTTCTCAGGAGGGGGCACGCGCCGTGCTGATACGTCCCGGCCGGATTTTCTTTTGCCGGTCTCCCCGGTCTAGAACATCAGGGTCGCGAAGGTCGCCGTCTGCTCGAAGCCGACACGGGCGTACGCCGCACGCGCGGGCGTGTTCCACTCGTTGACGTAGAGCGAGACCACCGGCGCCACGCCCGAGCCGAGGACGTGCGCGACCACGGCGGCCATGCCGCTCACGGCGAGACCCTCGCCCCGGCGGTCGGGTCGCACCCACACGCCCTGCACCTGGGCGGCGTACGGGGTCACACAGGCGATCTCGGCCTTGAAGACCACCCCGGCCTCGTCGAAGCTCGCCATCGACCAGCCCCGCCCGATGAGCTGCTGCACACGGGCGCGGTAGAGGTCCCCGCCGCCGGCGTCGTTCTCCGGCGAGACCCCGACCTCCTCGGTGTACATCGCGACGCAGGCCGGGTAGAGCACCTCGAGGTCGCCCGGGTTCGTGAGGCGTACGTCCGTCGCGGGCGCCACGTCGGGCACGTGGTCGATCTCGAGGTGGGGCTGGCGCAGCCGCACCTCGCGCGGCCGCGCCCAGCGAGGCTCGAGGACCTCCCACAGCGCGGAGACGACGTCGCTGGGGCCCACGATCGTGCCGACGTGGCCGCGGCGGCGCAGCGCGGCGTCGGCGAAGACGCCGACGTCGTCGGGCGTGCACTGCACCGGCACCAGGTTGGCGCCGAGGTGGCACCCGGCGACGAGCTCCTCGCCGTCGAAGCGGCCCCAGACCTGCCCGCCGAGCCAGCGCTCGTCGAGGTTGGTCAGGCGCGCGCGGTAGTCGGCGAAGACGTTGACCACCGGGTCCTGCTCCGCGAGCGCGACGAACCGGTCCCGGTCACCCGGGCCCAGCACGCGCACCTGTTCCAGCTCGCGGGTCCTCAGCACGCTGTGAGCCTAGGGCCGTGGCGGTCACCGCGCCCGTCGGACCACGGGATGGGCGTCAGCTGACGGTGACGGACGCCTCGGAGCCATCGACCGGTTCCATGCCCTCGGCGAGGCGCAGTGCCTCCTCGATGAGGGTCTCCACGATCTGCGACTCCGGGACGGTCTTGATGACCTCGCCCTTGACGAAGATCTGGCCCTTGCCGTTGCCGGAGGCGACGCCGAGGTCGGCCTCGCGGGCCTCGCCCGGGCCGTTGACGACGCAGCCCATGACGGCCACGCGGAGCGGCACCTCCATGCCCTCGAGGCCGGCGGTGACCTCCTCGGCGAGCTTGTAGACGTCGACCTGGGCCCGACCACAGCTCGGGCAGGAGACGATCTCGAGGCGGCGCGGCTTGAGGTTGAGCGACTCCAGGATCTGGAGGCCGACCTTGACCTCCTCGACCGGCGGCGCGGACAGCGAGACGCGGATGGTGTCGCCGATGCCCTTGCTGAGCAGGTGGCCGAAGGCGACCGAGGACTTGATGGTGCCCTGGAAGGCGGGGCCGGCTTCGGTGACACCGAGGTGCAACGGCCAGTCGCCGGCCTCGGCGAGCAGCTCGTAGGCGCGGACCATCACGACGGGGTCGTTGTGCTTGACCGAGATCTTGAAGTCGTGGAAGTCGTGCTCCTCGAAGAGGCTCGCCTCCCAGACGGCCGACTCGACGAGCGCCTCGGGCGTGGCCTTGCCGTACTTGTCCATGATCCGCTTGTCGAGCGAGCCGGCGTTGACGCCGATCCGGATCGAGGTGCCGCGGTCCTTGGCGGCCCGCGCGATCTCCTTGACCTGGTCGTCGAACTTGCGGATGTTGCCGGGGTTGACCCGGACCGCGGCGCAGCCGGCGTCGATCGCCGCGAAGACGTACTTCGGCTGGAAGTGGATGTCGGCGATGACCGGGATCTGCGACTTCTGCGCGATGGCGGGCAGTGCGTCGGCGTCGTCCTGGCTCGGGCACGCGACACGGACGATGTCGCACCCGGTGGCGGTGAGCTCGGCGATCTGCTGGAGCGTGGCGTTGACGTCGGAGGTGAGCGTCGTGGTCATCGACTGCACCGAGATCGGGGAGTCGCTGCCGACCCCCACCGAGCCCACCTTGATCTGGCGGGTCTTGCGACGCGGAGCGAGGACGGGGGGCGGGAGGGCAGGCATGCCGAGGCCGACGGCGGTCATGGCTCCCATCGTACGGGCCGGGGCGTCAGGTCCCCGCGGCGCGGTTGGCCCCGCGAGGGCGGTGAGTGAGGAGGAATCCGAAGGGCTGCAATCCGCGTCACGCACCGCCCAGCGCCGCGACGCGCAACGACCCGCCCGCCAGCGGTGGGTGAGGGGCATTCGAACGGACGAGAAGCCGCTTGGGACACCGCTCGGTCAGCCGTACGCCGCTCAGCTCAGGCGCAGCGGCACGACGATGTCGGCCACGATGAGCACGACGCCCATCACGAGCATCGCCAACCCCACGACGTACGCCACCGGCAACAGCTTGGCGACGTCGACGTGCCCGGGGTCGGGGCGTCCGCGGAGCCGGGCCACGCCGCGCTTGGCACCCTCGTAGAGGGCACCGGCGATGTGGCCACCGTCGAGGGGCAGCAGCGGCACGAAGTTGAACATGCCGATGAAGAAGTTGAAGCTCGCGATGAGGAAGAGCAGCGTGACGATCTTCTCGGTCAGCGGGAAGGCCTCGCTGGAGGCTGCCTCGCCGGCGAAGCGGCCGCCGCCGACGATCGAGACGGGACTCTCGGGGTCGCGCTCCTGGAGCCCGACGATCGCGCGGCCGACCTCGTAGACCTTGACCGGCAGCTGGGCCAGGGCCTGGGCGGTCTCGACCGTCATCGTGCCCATCTGCCTGCCGGTGTAGAGCACGCCGCCGGTCTCCAGGCGCGTCACCGGCTGCACGCCGAGGAAGCCGACCTCGGTGAGGGTCTGGTCCTCCAGCGAGGTCTGGCGCAGGGTGACGGTGGTGTTGGTCGTGAGGGTCAGCTGCTCGTCGCCGCGTCGCACCTCGAGGACCGCGTCGCCGTCGGCGTTGCCGCGGATCTGCGACTGGAAGCTGTCCCAGTCGCTGAAGGGGGTGCCGTTGAAGCTGAGGATCTCGTCGCCCGGCTGGAGGCCGGCCTCCTTGGCGGGAGTCGGCGGGTCCTCGGTCGTGCAGTCGCGCGGCAGCTCCTCGACCGGGATCACGCACTCGGGCACGCCGGCGACGGTGGGCTCGACCACCTCGTCGCGCGGGTTGCCGTAGGTCGCGAAGAGCAGCACGAAGAGCGAGAAGGCGATGGCGATGTTGACCATCGGACCACCCGCCATCACGATCACCTTCTTCCACCACGGCAGGCGGTAGAAGAGGCGGTCGGTGTCGTGCTGCTTGACGTACTCCCACTCAGCGGCGCGCGCGTCGGAGATCAGCTGGGTGAACATGCCGGTGTTGGAGCGGCGCACCTTGTGCACCGCCTCGCCGTCCTCGTCGTACGTCGTCTCGTCGACGAGTCCCTCCGCACCCGGGGGGAGCATCCCGACGATCTTGACGTAGCCGCCGAGCGGGATGGCCTTGATGCCGTACTCGGTCTCGCCGATCTGCTTGCTCCACACGGTCGGACCGAAGCCGATGAACCACTGCGGGACCTTGCAGCCGAACTTCTTGGCCGGCACGAGGTGACCGAACTCGTGGAGCCCGATCGAGACCAGGATCGACACCACGAAGGCGACGACACCCAGGGTGTAGAGCAGGGCGGTCATGCAGGCAGGTCCTTCGGATGTGGGGCTGGGGCGGGGTGCGGGGAGGGCTCAGATCAGGGCTGCCGGATCAGTTCGGAGGCCTCGGCACGCGCCCAGGCATCGGCGGCGAGGACGTCGTCCACCGTGAGGTGCTCCCTCGATGGTACGTCGTGGGCGGCCAGGACCTGCGAAACCGTGGCCACGATGTCGGGGAAGCGGAGCCGCCCCTCGTGGAAGGCGTCGACGGCCACCTCGTTGGCGGCGTTGTAGACCGCCGGGGCGGTGCCGCCTCGCTCCCCCGCCGTCCGGGCCAGCGTGACGGCCGGGAAGACTTCGTCGTCGAGCGGCTCGAAGCGCCAGTCGGCCGCCTTCGTCCAGTCGATCGGGGTCTCCGCGTCGGGCACCCGGTCCGGCCACCCCATGCCGAGCGAGATCGGCACGAGCATCGTCGGCAGGCCCAGCTGGGCGACCACGGCTCCGTCGACGAACTCGACCATCGAGTGGATGAGCTGCTGCGGGTGCACGACCACGTCGATGCGGTCGAAGGGGACGTCGAAGAGCAGGTGCGCCTCGATCACCTCGAGGCCCTTGTTGACCAGGGTCGCGGAGTTGGTCGTGATCACCCGGCCCATCGAGAAGTTGGGGTGGGCCAGCGCCTGCTCGGGCGTGACGTCCGCGAGCTCGGCGGCGCTGCGGCCGCGGAACGGGCCGCCCGACGCGGTCAGCACGAGTCGGCGTACCTCCCCGGCGCTGCCGGCGCGCAGGCTCTGCGCGATCGCACTGTGCTCGGAGTCGACGGGCACGATCTGCCCCGGGCGGGCGCGCTCCCTGACCAGCGGGCCGCCGATGATCAGCGACTCCTTGTTGGCCAGCGCGAGCGTGGTGCCGGCGTCGAGCGCGGCGAGCGTGGGCCGCAGCCCGACCGCCCCGGTGATGCCGTTGAGCACCACGTCGCACGGACGGGCGGCCGCCTCGGTCGAGGCCTCCTCGCCCAGTCCGGAGAACGCCGGGCCGAACTCCTCGACCTGCGCCGCGAAGAGGTCGGGGTTCGACCCGCCGGCGGTCAGTCCGACCACGCGGAACCGGTCGGGGTGGGCGCGGACGAGGTCAAGGGCCTGGGTGCCGATCGACCCGGTCGAGCCGAGGATCACGATGTCACGGACGGTCACGCCGGCCAGTGTCGCAGGCGGCGCTCAGACCGTCCTCATGCCGTGGGGCGCGGCGCCTGGGACGTCCAGACCGCGACGCCGACCACCTCGACGAGGGTCAGGCCCTCCGGGACCGGCGACGTCCCCTCGACCGACGAGCCGAGCGCCGCCAGCACCGGCAGCACCTGGTCGCCGCGGCGGGCCAGCACCGCGTCGCCGGGGACGTCGGCGCAGCCGGCCGGATCGGTGCGACCCGCCCGCATCGCGACGTCCCACGCCACCTCGTCACCACCGGCGACGAGGACGACACCGGCGTCCGTCGCGGTGAGCCGCACCTTCGCGGACGGGCTCGGGGACTCGTCGTACGACGCCACCGCGCCGACCCGCGCCACCGCGAGGGCGGCGACGACCGCCGTCTCCGCCGGCAGCGGGCCGAGTGCGACCTCATCGCCCACCTCGACGCCGAAGGCGCACAGCACCCCGGCGCAGGCCGCCACCTCGGTGAGCAGCCGGGCAAACGTGTGGTCGGTGCCGTCGAGGACGAGTGCGACCTCGTCGGCGCGACCGCGGATCACGGGCAGGTCGAGTGCGACGTAGCAGGCGTTGAGGGTGCCCGGATCACCGTCGGCGGGCGCGCGGAACCAGGGGACGTCCACCATCGCTCAGGCCAGCCCGTTGTCGGCGGTGGCGGCCGGCTTCTCGGGCGTCCGGAGCCAGGCCTGGAAGAACGACGTGAGGTCCTGGCCGCTGACGCGCGCGGCCAGCGCCTCGAACTCCGCGCTCGACCCGTTGCCGCCGCGCTGCTCGCGGATCCAGGTGCGCAGCAGCCGCCAGAAGACCTCGTCGCCCACGCGGTTGCGCAGCGCCTGGAGCGTCATCGCACCGCGGCCGTAGACCGCCGGGTCGAAGACGCGCTCGGCGCCCGGGTCACCGACGACGACGTCCCAGAAGCCCGAGGTGGCGGCGACGCCGTCGTAGTAGCTGCGCAGGGTCTCCGCGCCGGAGCGACCCCCGTGGGTCTCGGCCCAGCGCCACTCCATGAAGCTGGCGAAGCCCTCGTTGAGCCAGATGTCGCGCCAGTGCTGGACCGCGATGTCGTCGCCGAACCACTGGTGGGCCAGCTCGTGGACGACGAGGCTGACGTAGCTGCCGCCGACGGCCGGGTAGGTCGGTCGGGTCTGGTTCTCCAGCGCGAAGCCCGGGTCGAGGCCTGTGGTGATCCCGCCGACGACCGAGAACGGGTAGTCGCCGAGGTCCTTCTCCAGCGCGGCCACGACCTCCGGGGTCCGCTTCATCAGCCGCATGCTGGCCCGCTGGTCGCGCGGGCTGAGCAGCTCCGAGACCGCCACGAGCCACGGCAGTCCACGGCGGGTGCCCTTCTCGATGGCGAAGTCGCCGGCGGCGAAGAAGGCGAGGTAGGGCACCATCGGCTCGTCGGCGCGCCAGTGCCAGGTGGTCCAGCGCTTGCCGACCTCACGGCCCTTCAGCTCGCCGTTGGAGATGACCTCGCGTCCCCGCGGCACCTGCACCCTGACGTCGACCAACGCCTTGTCGAGCGGGTGGTCGTTGGCCGGGAACCACCACGGCGCCATGTGCGGCTCGTTCATCGTCACCACCTCGCGCGAGCTGGCCAGCCAGTTGCGCTCCCCGGCGTAGCCGTACCTGCCCGGCTTGTCGGCGTACGTCACCACGACGCGGTGCTTCGTGCCCGCGGCCAGGGGCTGGGCCGGGGTGATCCGCAGCTCGTGGCCTCCGTCCGTCTTCACGTACGCCGCCGGCTCGCCGTCGACGGTGACCTTCGAGACCTTCAGCAGGAAGTCCAGCGAGAAGCTCCGCAGGTCCTGCGTGGCGGTGAGCTCGATGCGGGTGCGGCCGCTGAGCCGCTCGGTGGCCAGCACGTATCGGTGGGAGATGGCGTACGACGCGACGTCGATGCCGCCGTTGCCGTCGAGCGGCCAGTAGGGGTCGCCGATGCCAGGCGCGCCGTCGACCGGGGCCGAGGTGCGCGCGGTCGCGGTCGCGCCGGTGAGCCCGACGGCGAGGGCACCGACGAGGGCGGCGGCGAGCACGGTCCGAGAGAGAGTTCGCGTGGTCACCCCCCGAACCTAGCGCGTGGCAGGTCCGGACAAATGCGTTGCGCAGCCGGGGCCGCGTCCTCGACGATGGCCACGGCGTCCCGCCCGCGTCGTGCTGCCCGCACGCCGTGCCCGTCGTGAAAGGAGCCGTGACATGTCGATCACTGTCCTCGGCCTGCCCGCCGACCACCTTTCACACACACGGAGCACCCGCCTTGTCGCACGACATGCACCCACGCTTTCCGGAGGACTTCCTCCGGCCTGACGACCGCGCGCCCCTCGAGGGGATCGACGCGTCGTTCGTCTTCGACTACGACACCTATGCCGACGAGCTCGGCGACGGCCAGCGCTGGTCGCGCTGGGAGGACCTCGAGGCCCTGATGCGCGGCCCCGAGCCACGCCCCGACTGGGTCGTGACCTCCAGCGGCGCGATCGACACCGACCTCGGCGTCCTCAAGACCGGCAAGGAGGCCGACGTCTTCCTCCTCGAGCGCGCCGACCCGCACCACCCCGACGGCGCGGTCGTGATGGCTGCCAAGCGCTACCGCGACAACGACCACCGCACCTTCCACCGGGCCGCGGCCTACACCGAGGGCCGCTCGATGAAGCGCTCGCGCGACGAGCGCGCCCTCAAGCGGAAGTCCACGTGGGGCCGCCAGGTCGCGGCCGGCGAGTGGGCGATCTCGGAGTGGAACGCGCTGCGCCGCTGCTGGGAGCTCGGCCTGCCGGTCCCCTATCCCGTGCAGATCGACGAGACCGAGATCCTCATGGAGTGGATCACCCACACCGTCGACGGGGAGGTCGAGACCGCGCCGCGGGTCTCGCAGGTCCGCCCGGAGCGGGCCGTCGTCGAGGGCTACTACGACCAGCTGCGCGACGCCCTCGCCACGATGGTGCAGGCAGGGATCGTGCACGGCGACCTGTCGCCCTACAACACCCTCGCCGCCGGCGACCGGCTCGTCATCATCGACCTCCCGCAGGTGGTCGACCTGGTCGGCAACCCGCGCGGCATGGACTTCCTGCTGCGCGACTGCGCCAACATGTGCGCCTGGTTCCGCTCGCGCGGGCTCGACGTCGACGAGCAGGAGCTGTTCGGGGAGCTGATGGCGCACGCGTTCTGAGCCGGGCAACGGCGACCGAGGGACGAGGTCGCAGTGTGGGCCCGGCCAGATCGAGTGGTCCCGCGGCTGAGGAACGAGGCCGCGTCAGGACCGTATCGAGATCTGAGCACGGCCACATAGGTTGTGCGCGTGAAGCACACCCGAGGTCGCGTCGTCGACGTGACCACCCTTGACGACCTCGACCGCCGGCTCGCGGGCGGCGCACGCTCACTCGCGGGCTGGCGGCTGGTCCGGCTCGACCTCACCGACCGGGCCGCCACCCTGCTCGACCGCTCGGTGGAGGAGACGCTCTTCCTCGGCTGCACCTTCGGCGACGGGGACGCCGAGGCGGTCCAGCGCGCCGGTGGCGTGGTGCTGCCGACCATCCCCGACGCTCCGGTCGACCCCTACCGACCGTCGCTCTACGCACCGCGGGAGCTCTACGACACCCCGCACTACCGCGACTCCCTCGACGCAAGGGCGTACGCCTGGTCGCAGGGGCACACCGGGACCGACGACCAGCTCGCGATGGACCTGCACGACCACTCCGTCGACGCCGCGCTCACCGCGTGGCTGCAGGGGCGGTCGGTGGTGGGCGTGATGGGCGGGCACTCCCTCGAGCGCGGGAGCGAGCAGTACGCCGCCGCGACGCGCCTCGGCCACGGGCTGGGCTCCGCGTTGACGGTCGCGACGGGCGGCGGGCCGGGCGCCATGGAGGCCGCCAACCTCGGCGCCTTCCTCGCCGACGAGCCGACCGCGGCCGTCGACGACGCGCTGGCACGCCTCGCGACCGTGCCGTCGTTCCGCCACGACATCGGCGCCTGGGCGCGCACCGCCTTCGAGGTCCTCGACGCCCACCCGGGCCACGAGTCCCTCGGCGTGCCGACCTGGCACTACGGCCACGAGCCGCCCAACCCGTTCGCCACCGCGATCGCGAAGTACTTCCGCAACGCCACCCGCGAAGCGATCCTGCTCGAGGTGTGCGACGCCGGCATCGTCTTCCTGCCCGGCGCGGCCGGCACCGTCCAGGAGGTCTTCCAGGACGCGTGCGAGAACTACTACGGCGACCCCTCGACCATCGCCCCCATGGTGCTGGTGGGCGTACGCCACTGGACCGAGGACGTGCCCGCGTGGCCGCTGCTGCAGGCCCTGGCGCGCGGTCGCGCCATGGAGCCGCACATCCACCTGGTCGACAGCCTCGAGGAGGCCGTCGCCGTGATCCGGCTCAGCCGGCGCGACGACGGCTCGGGGCCGGGGCGCTGACCTCGCGGTAGTGGCCCAGCAGGAGGTCGTTGACCGACTGCCAGGTGCGACCCTGCACGCTGCGGCGAGCCGCCAGCGACATCCGGCGTCGCAGCACCGGGCGGGTCACGAGCCGCTCGACGTGGGCGACCAGCTCATCGGCGTCACCGGGCTCGTAGAGGAAGCCCGCGACGGTGTCGTCGACGACGTCGACCGGTCCCCCGGCCCGCGGGGCCACGACCGGCACACCGCTGGCGAGCGCCTCCTGCGCGGACTGGCAGTAGGTCTCGTGCCGCCCCGTGTGCACGAAGACGTCGAGGGTGGCGTACGCCCGGGCGAGCTCGTCGCCGTGCAGCACGCCGAGGAACGCGGCCCGGGGCAGCAGCTGGCGCAGCCGGGCCTCCTCGGGACCGCCGCCCACCAGCACCAGGCGGGTGCCCGGCAGCCGGTCGACGTGCGCGAGCAGCTCCAGCTCCTTCTCCGGCGCCAGCCGACCGACGTAGCCGACCAGCACCTCGCCGTCCGGGGCGAGCTCGGCATGCAACGCCTCGTCCCGCTTGCCCGGCTCGAAGAGCTCCTGGTCGACGCCGCGGGGCCAGCGGGCCAGGTCGGGGATCCCGAGCCGGCGGAGCTGGTCGATGCTCGCGGTCGACGGGGCGAGGGTGCGGTCGACGCCCAGGTGGATGCGGCGGGTGAGCGACTCCATCGCCCGCGCGCCGCCCGGCACGGCGTACCGGTCAGCGAAGCCGACGAGGTCGGTCTGGTAGATCGCGACGGTCGGGATGCCGAGCGAACGGGCAGCGCGCACCGCCTGGTAGCCGAGCGTGGCCGGCGAGGCGACGTGGACGACGTCGGGGCGGAAGCGCTCCATCACGGTGCGGAGCCGGCGTCGTGTCTCCAGGCCGATCCGGAAGTCGGCGTAGAACGGCAGGCTCGCGCCGCGCGCGTGGGTGACCGGGAAGCCGGCGTACGTCTCGGGGCCGGTCGGCGCGACCAGCTCGGCCTCGTGGCCCTCGGCCGCGAGGTGCTCCAGCACCCGGCGCACGGAGTTGGTGACGCCGTTGACCTGGGGCAGGAACGACTCGGCCACGACGAGCACCCGCAGGCGCGGCGCCGGTGTCTGCGGGAGGGAGGGAGCGGGGAGGTGGATCGGGGCGGTGCGGCTGCGACGGCGCCTCTCGAGCAGGTCCATGCCGCGGACGCTAGGGAGCGCGCCGCAACACACGCCCCGTCCCGAGGGGACGACACGTGAACGCTCCGCGACGCGGCGGTGCGCCCCCGCTACTCCTTGGCGGCCAGCTGACCGCAGGCACCGTCGATCTCGCGGCCGCGGGTGTCGCGGACGGTGGTCGAGATGCCCTTGGCCTCGAGCCGGCGGACGAACTCGCGCTCGTCGGCCGGGTCGGACGCGGTCCACTTCGAGCCCTCGACGGGGTTGAGGGGGATCAGGTTGACGTGCACCCAGCCCCAGTCTCCGTAGGAGTTGAGCACGTCGCCCAGCAGGTCGGCGCGCCACGCCTGGTCGTTGATGCCGCGCATCATGGCGTACTCGATCGACACCCGTCGCTTGGTGACGCGGGCGTAGTCCCACGCCGCCTCGACGGTCTCGGCGACGGAGAAGCGGGTGTTGATCGGGACCAGCTCGTTGCGCAGCTCGTCGTCGGGCGCGTGGAGGCTCAGCGCGAGCGTGACCGGGATGCCCTCCTCGGTCAGCTGGCGGATGCGCGGCACCAGGCCGACCGTGGAGACGGTGATGCCGCGGGCGCTCATGCCGAGACCGGCGGGAGCGGAGTCGGTGAGGCGGCGTACGGCTCCGATGACGGCCTTGTAGTTGGCGAGGGGCTCGCCCATGCCCATGAAGACGACGTTGGAGACGCGGCCGGGGCCTCCGGGGACCTCGCCGCGGGCCATCGTGCGCGCACCGGCGACGACCTGCTCGACGATCTCGGCGGTCGACATGTTGCGCTGGAGCCCGCCCATGCCGGTCGCGCAGAACGGGCACGCCATGCCGCAGCCGGCCTGGCTGGAGACGCAGACGGTGGCGCGGTCGGGGTAGCGCATCAGCACCGACTCGACGAGCGCGCCGTCGAAGAGCTTCCACAGCGTCTTGCGCGTGGTGCCCTTGTCGGCCTCCATCGTGCGCAGCGGCGTCATCAGGTCGGGCAGGAGCGCGGACACGAGGTCGTCGCGCTGGCCGGCAGGCAGGTCGGTCATCTGCTCCGGGTCGTCGACGAGACGCCCGAAGTAGTGCGTGGAGAGCTGCTTGGCGCGGAAGCCAGGCAGGCCCATCTCCTCGAGGAGGGCCTTGCGGCCGGCCTCGTCGAGGTCGGCGAGGTGCCGCGGCGGCTTCTTGCGCCCGCGGGGCTCGTCGAAGACGAGCGGCAGCGTCTTGATCGGCTCGGGGGCCGCATGGGGAGTGGAGTCGGACATCGGGTCGATCCTCCCATCCCGGGCCACGGCCGGTCGATTCAGCGGCTCAGCCGTCGACCATGAAGTAGAGCACCAGCGACGCGACGCCGAGGACGACGAGCGCGGTCACGACCATCCCGACGAACATGAACTGCGCGAAGCGACGCGTCTTGCGCTTGACCAGCATCGCGATCGGCAGCGCCAGTGCGAGCAGCACGAAGGGGAAGAGCTTCTCCGCGGTGTCGTAGGGGAAGAGCAGCCGCAGCAGGCCGGCGAAGGCGCCGGGCAGGGCGGTGACGAAGAGCATGCCGGCGAAGAAGCCGGTGATGCCGGCGAAGGTCGGGTGGCTGTGGTGCCACCAGCCGAGCCGCTCACCCTGCTCCGCCTCGGACTCCCGGGCCTGTTCGGTCTCCACGGCACCACCCTAGGTGCTCCTCGGCACGGAGTCGGACGGGGCACGCGGTGACCCTCGAGGTCGACCGGTTTGTCAGGTCGCGACGGTCAGCAGGTCGGGCATGGCAAGGGACTCCCAGCGATCGAGGTCCGGTGGCTGCCCGGTCAGCTCGGCCACCACCAGCGTCCAGGCCGTCCCGTGGCCCACCAGCACGACGTCGTCGTCGCCGTGCACGTCCAGCACTCGGCGTACGGCGGGGACGACGCGCCCGCGGCACGCGGCGAGCGGCTCCCACCCGGCGACGGCCGGCTCGTCGGGCCGCGCGAAGGCGCGACGTACCGCACGGTGGAAGTCCTCGACCCGCTCCCCCGTCCGCTCGTGCTCGTGCAGGTCCGGCAGCACGCCGACCTGCGCGTCGGTGAGCAGCTGGGCGGTCTGCACCGCCTTCGGCTCCGGCGAGGTGAACCACGCGGCACGTGCTGGCAGGCGACCCGAGACGCGCAGCGCCCATACGTCGTCGTACGCCTCCGGGTCGAGGTGCCACTCCGCGGCAGGGACGCCGGACGTCATCGTTGGGCGTCCGTGGCGGACGAGGTGGAGCGTCACGCAGGCCTCTAGAAGACGAGGTAGTAGAGGACCAGCCAGATCGGCGCGACCGTCGCGAGCAGCGAGTCGAGGCGGTCCATCAGCCCGCCGTGGCCGGGGATGACCTGGCTCATGTCCTTGATACCGAGGTCGCGCTTGATGACCGATTCGCAGAGGTCGCCGAGGGTGGCCATCACGGCGGCGATGACTCCGAGCAGCACGCCCACCCACCAGTCACCCCCGAGGAAGGAGGTGACCAGCCAGACGCCGACGACGATCGTGGCGACGATCGAGCCGGCGAAGCCCTCCCACGACTTCTTCGGCGAGATCACGGGCGCCATCGGGTGCTTGCCGAACAGCACGCCTGCGACGTAGCCGCCGGTGTCGGAGGCGACGGTGATGGCGATGAAGACGATGATCGCGCGGACGCCGTTGTCGTCGACGTCGAAGCCGAACGCCGGGAAGTGTCCACCCTCGGAGAGCAGCAGCGCGACGAACGAGCCCAGGAACGGGACGTAGACCAGCGTGAAGACCGCGGCGGTGGCGTTCTTGACGTAGCCGTCGACCCCGCGCCGCAGCAGCCACAGCATGATCACCAGCGCCGTCACCGCCGTCGCGGTCACCAGCGCGGGGGCGCCCCAGAAGTAGGCCACGACCACCATGACGACGCCGCCGAGCATGAGCGGCTGCTCGGGGATGTCGATGTCCTTGGCCCCGAGACCCTTGTGCAGCTCCCAGATCGCCACGACGACGGCCGCGGCCACGATCGCCATGAAGGCGGTCTTCCAGAACAGCAGCGACAGCAGGATCGCCCCGACCAGCACCACGGCGGAGCCGACGGCGGTGGGAAGGTCGCGGCCGGCACGGCCGTGGTCCTTCTTGATCGCCTCGGACGGCGGCTGGGGTGCGCCCGAGGCGGACGGGTCGGAGGAGGTCATGGGTGGATGCTCAGACCTCGAGCAGCTCTGCTTCCTTGTGCTTGAGGAGGTCGTCGATCTTGTCGGTGTGGGTCTTGGTCATCACGTCGAGGCGCTTCTCCGCGCCCGTGACGTCGTCCTTGCCGACCTCGCCGTCCTTCTCGAGCTTCTCCAGGGCCTGCTTGGCGGTCCGCCGGATGTTGCGCACCGACACCCGGCCGTCCTCGGCCTTGCCCTTGGCGAGCTTGATGTACTCCTTGCGCCGCTCCTCGGTGAGCTCGGGGAACACGCAGCGCAGCACCTTGCCGTCGTTGGCCGGGTTGACGCCGAGGTCGGAGTCGCGGATGGCCCGCTCCACCGCCGGCATCGCGCCCTGGTCGAAGACCTGGATCAGGATCGTGCGCGCGTCCTGCGAGGTGAAGCTCGCGAGCTGCTGCAGCGGGGTCTGGGTGCCGTAGTAGTCGGCCGTGATCTTCGCGAACATCGCGGGGTTGGCGCGACCGGCGCGGATCGTGGCGAACTCCTCACGGGTCGCCTCCACGGACTTGCCCATCTTGGCGTCGGCATCGTTCATGACGTCGTTGATCACAGCGGCTCTCTCTCCTCGTACGTCCGGGTGCGGGTGCGGTGCGGCCTGCGTCAGGTCGCGCTGGTCACCAGCGTGCCAATCTTCTCACCCCGCACGGCGCGCACGATCGTGCCCGGCGTGGAGAGGTTGAAGAAGACCATGTCCATCTTGTTGTCGCGCGCCATCGCGATGCCGGTGGCATCGGCGACCTTGAGGTCGCGGGCGAGGTACTCGTCGTAGGTCAGCGTGTCGAACTTCACCGCTGATGGGTTGGTCTTCGGGTCGGAGTCGTAGACCCCGTCGACACCCTGCTTGCCCATCAGGATGACCTCGCAGCGCGTCTCGAGCGCCCGCTGGGCAGCGACCGTGTCGGTGGAGAAGAACGGCATGCCGGCGCCGGCGCCGAAGATCACGACGCGGCCCTTCTCCATGTGGCGGATCGCGCGGCGCGGGATGTAGGGCTCGGCGACCTGGCCCATCGTGATCGCGGTCTGCACGCGCGTCTCGACGCCGTGCTTCTCGACGAAGTCCTGGAGCGCGAGGCAGTTCATCACCGTGCCGAGCATCCCCATGTAGTCGGCGCGGGCGCGCTCCATGCCGCGCTGCTGCAGCTCGGCGCCGCGGAAGAAGTTGCCCCCGCCCACGACGATGGCGATCTGCACGCCCGACTTGGCGACCTCGGCGACCTCGGCGGCCAGTGCGTTGATGACGTCGAGGTCGAGTCCGACCTCACCGCCACCGAACACTTCACCGGAGAGCTTGAGGAGGACTCGGTTGTAGGCCGTCACTTGGTTCCCTTCGCACACACACGCGGTCGGCGAGAAACCTACCGGCCGCGGACCTCACCGGTCGAACCCACACACCCCGAGGTGTGACGGGAGATGCCACAAGGGCCCGTACGCCAGGCGTACGGGCCCCTGTCGGGTGCTGGGGTGGAACGGGTCAGGCGCCGACCTCGAAGCGGGCGAACCGCTTCACGGTGGTGCCGGCCGCGTCGAGGACGGCCTTGACCGACTTCTTCGACTCGGTGACCGACTCCTGCTCGAGCAGGACGATCTCCTTGTAGAACCCACCGAGGCGACCCTCGACGATCTTCGCGATCGCCTGCTCGGGCTTGCCCTCCTCGCGGGTCTTCTGCTCGGCGATCGAGCGCTCGGACTCGACGACGTCCGCGGGGACCTCGTCGCGGGTGAGGTACTGGGCCTTCATCGCAGCGATCTGCATCGCAGCGGCGCGGGCGGCGGCCTCGTCACCCTCGAACTCGACGAGCACGCCGACGGCGGGCGGCAGGTCGGCGGCACGCTTGTGCATGTAGGTGACGGTGGTGCCCTCGAAGTAGGCGACCTCGCCCAGCTCGATCTTCTCGCCGATGGTGATGGCCAGGTCCTCGACGACCTCGCCGACGGTCTTGCCGTCGAGCTCGGCGGCCTTCAGCGCCGCGGTGTCGGCGGCCTTGACCTCGTTGGCGACCTCGGCGATCTGCTGCGCCTTGGCGATGAAGTCCTCGTTCTTGGCGACGAAGTCGGTCTCGCTCTTGAGCTCGACCAGCGCGTTGCCGGCGGTGGCGACGAGGCCGGCCGCGGTCTCGCGCTCGGCACCGCGGGCGGCAGCCTTGGCGGCACCCTTGACGCGGAGCAGCTCGACGGCCTTGTCGAAGTCGCCGTCGCTCTCGGTCAGCGCCTTCTTGCAGTCCATCATCCCGGCCTGGGTCAGCTCACGGAGCTTCTTGACGTCAGCAGCGGTGAAGTTGGCCATGGTCCCTCTTCCTTGGTGTCAGGGGCCCGGCTCCGGGATCGGGGTCAGATCGGGGCGGAGTGCGGGCGGTGGGTGGAACGAGCAGCACGGGGGGCCGGTCGCGGGCAGGGCCCGCGACCGGCGTACCGCGATCAGTCCTTCTTGTCGGCCTCGGCGGGGGCCTCGGTCGCAGCCTCGGCCTCGGCGGGGGCCTCGGTCGCAGCCTCGGCCTCGGCGGGGGCCTCGGTCACAGCCTCGGTGGCCTCGGCCGCGGGGGCCTCGGTCGCGGCGTCGGCGGCAGCCTCGGCCGCGGGGGCCTCGGAGGACGCGCCGGTGGCCTCGGAGGCCGGGGTCTCGGCGGTGGCGTCACCGGTGGCGGCCGCAGCCGTCTTCTCGGCGTCGCCCTCGAGCAGCTCGCGCTCCCACTCGGCGAGGGGCTCCTCGGCACCGACGGTCGCGTCGGCGTCGCCGCCCTTGGCGCCCGAGCGGGCGATCAGGCCCTCGGCCACGGCGTCGGCGACCACGCGGGTCAGCAGGCCGACCGCACGGATGGCGTCGTCGTTGCCCGGGATCGGGAAGTCGACGAGGTCGGGGTCGCAGTTGGAGTCGAGGATGCCGATGATCGGGATCCGCAGCTTGCGCGCCTCCTCGACGGCGAGGTGCTCCTTGTTGGTGTCGACGATCCACACCGCGGAGGGGACCTTCGTCATCTCGCGGATGCCGCCGAGGGTCTTCTCGAGCTTGGTGTGCTCCCGCTTCATCTGCAGGAGCTCCTTCTTCGTGCGACCCGAGCCGGCCACCGTCTCGAAGTCGACGTCGTCGAGCTCCTTGAGGCGGTTGATCCGCTGGTGCACGGTCTGGAAGTTGGTGAGCATGCCGCCGAGCCAGCGCTGGTTGACGTAGGGCATGCCGACGCGGGTGGCCTGCTCGGCGATGGCCTCCTGGGCCTGCTTCTTGGTGCCGACGAACATCACGACGCCGCCGCGGGCGACGGTCTCCTTGACGAAGGCGTAGGAGCGGTCGATGTAGGCCAGCGACTGCTGCAGGTCGATGATGTAGATGCCGTTGCGCTCGGTCATGATGAAGCGCTTCATCTTGGGGTTCCAACGACGGGTCTGGTGACCGAAGTGGACGCCGCTCTCGAGCAGCTGGCGCATGGTGACGACTGCCATGGGTTCTCCTGTGGTGACGGAGGCGCTCGCCGTTGTGCCCGACCTTGACGCAGGTGCGGGCCGGGAGCGTGACTCCTGTTGGTTTCAGTTGCTGCGCCCGACGGGTGCCGGGAGCCCTGACGTCCACACGCCGGTCCGACCCGCGCCCACTCCGATGGACCTGGAGCTGGCGCGGAACTGAGGGCCGACGCCCACGGGTGACTCGGGACCAGGGATGCATCCCGACGTGGCCGGTGGACGTGCGAAGTCAGTCCATGAGGACTGCTCCGGACATCGTAGGCCACGGATTCGACACGCGGCGAATCCGCTGCGGACGTCCTCGCGCGAGCGTGGGCCACGCGTGGATCGGCGGCCACGGATCGTCCACAGCCCGGGTCCCGGGACGCTCGTCCACAGGCGTCGCCCGGGCCACTGTCGACCGGGCCCCGGGAAGGCCAGCATCGCCGGATGCGATCCGTCGTCGGTGCCCTCCTGCTCGTCCTGGTCCTCGGCCTCCCCGACCTCCTCTCCCCCTCGGGCCTGCCCCCTGCTGCGGCAGCTCCCGAGCAGCCGGTCGGCGTGTGGCCCCTCGAGCCGGAGCCGGAGGTGGTGCAGGGCTTCTCGCCGCCCCCGCACCCCTACGCCCCGGGCCACCGGGGCGTGGACCTGGCCGGGCACCCCGGCCAACAGGTGCGCGCGGCACTTGCCGGCACGGTGGGCTTCGCCGGGTCGATCGCGGGCAAGCCGGTCGTGACCGTGCTGCACGGCGGTCGGCGTACGACCTACGAACCGGTCGTCGCGTCGGTCACGCGCGGCGACGAGGTGGCGGCCGGCGACGTGCTCGGGCGGCTCGTGGTGACCGACAGCCACTGCTTCCCCGGCGCGTGCCTGCACTGGGGACTGATCGAGGGCACGGGCGCCGAGGAGGAGTACGCCGACCCGCTGACACTGGTCGGCGGGGGCCCGGTGCGCCTGCTGCCGCTGTGGCGCGACGAGCCGGTGTCGGCACGGACCCCGTGGGCTCCCCCGCTGGAGCGCTGGAGGCGACCGGTCGACTCACTCCCCTGACCAGGTCTCGGTACGAGCCGGTCGCCGCCTCGTCCCTCGGCGGCGCGGCTCACTCGACCACCATCAGCGGATTTGCCGGCGCGTCTCCGCTAGGCGCGCGGGTGGGCCTGCTGGTAGGCCTTGCGGAGCCGGTCGGTGGTGACGTGGGTGTAGAGCTGCGTCGTGGCCAGGGAGGCGTGGCCGAGCAGCTCCTGCACCGAGCGCAGGTCAGCCCCGCCCTCGAGGAGGTGGGTGGCGGCGGTGTGCCGCAGCCCGTGAGGGCCGATGTCGGGCGCGCCCGGGACGTCGGCGATCCGGCGGTGCACCAGGTCGCGGACCGCGCGCTGGTCGATGCGGCGTCCGCGCACGCCGAGGAACAGCGCCGGCCCGGAGCCTTCGACCCGCAGCGAGGGCCTGCCGGTGGCGAGCCAGCGCTCGACCGCCCGGCCCGCGGGGACGCCGTAGGGGACGGCGCGCTCCTTGCGGCCCTTGCCGAAGACCCGCACGACCCGGCGCTCGGCGTCGACGTCGTCGATGTCGAGGCCGACGAGCTCGCCCACCCGGATCCCGGTGGCGTAGAGCAGCTCCACCATCGCCACGTCGCGCAGGCCGACCGGGGTGCCGTCGTCAGCGAGGTCGGCGACCGAGCGGATGAGCGCCTCGGCCTCGTCGGCACGCAGCACCGGCGGCAGCGTCTTGTGCTTCTTCGGAGATCCCAGGGCGGCGCCCGGGTCGGTCGGCACCCGGCCGGTGCGGTGCAGCCAGGCGGTGAAGACCCGGGCGGCCGTGGCGCGCCGGGCGATCGTCGTACGGCTGCGACCGGTGGTCTGCAGGCGGGCCAGCCAGCTGCGCAGCGCGCGGAGGTCCAGCTCGGTGACGTCGTCGATGCCGAGGCGCCCGCAGTGGTCGAGCAGGCCGGAGACGTCGCCGAGGTAGGCGCGCACCGTGTGGGGAGCCAGGTCGCGCTCGGAGACGAGGTGGCGCTCGTAGTCGCCCAGGAGCCGGACGAAGGGCTCCGGGAGACCCTCGGGCTCCGCCTGCTCCGCCGCCCGCTCGTCGTCCACGCTCCGATCCTAGGTGTGGCGCGCCTCCTCACCCGGCACCTGCGAGTCGCCACCCTCCGTCGACGGCGCACACGAAGCCCGCCTTCTCGAGGCGTCGCAGCGTCGGGTCCGCGTCGCGGACGTGGACGTCGCTCAGACGGGCGATGGAGTCGATCTCGGCAGGCCTGCTGACCGGCACCCACTCCAGCACCCGCCGCTCGACCGAGGTGAGCCGGTCGCGCGGGCGCTCGGGACCGCGCGGGTCGACCACGAGGTGCTCACCTGCCTCGCCCACGACCTCCAACACCTCCGCCCCGTGGGTGACGAGGGTGGCGTTGCCACGCCGGAACCAGTGGTGCACGCCCTGCGAGGTGTAGCTCGTGACGGGCCCGGGGACGCACATCACGTGACGGCTGAGCCCTTCGGCCCAGGCGACGGTGTTGAGCGCGCCGCTGCGCAGCGCGGCCTCGACCAGCACGGTCCCCCGGGTGAGGGCCGCGATGAGCCGGTTGCGGGCGAGGAAGCGGATGCGGGTGGGCGCCGACCCGGGCGGCTGCTCCGAGACCACCGCGAACTCGGCCGCGAGGTGGGCCAGCAGGCGGCGGTTCTGCTCGGGGTAGACCCGGTCGACGCCGCAGGCGAGCACGGCGACGGAGGCGCCCCCGGCGAGCAGCGCGGCGTCGTGGGCGACGAAGTCGATGCCCTTGGCCCCGCCCGAGACCACGGGCACCCCGGCGCCCGCCAGGTGCCCGGCGACACTGCGGGTGACCTCGGCCCCGTAGGTGGAGGCGGAGCGCGAACCCACCACGGCGACCGAGCCGGTGAGCGCGGTGAGGGGCATCGGTCCCCTGACCCAGATGCCCGGCGGGGTGCCGCCGAGCTCCTGGACCTCGGTGCCGTGGTCGAGGTCGTCGAGCCCGACCGGCCACTCCGGGTCGCCGGGGACCAGGAAGCGGATGCCGCAGCGTGCCGCCTGCTCGAGCTGTCGGACAGGGTCGACGACCGACAGGCGCTCGGCCAGCCCGCTGCCGGGCTTGGGCACCAGCTGGACCTCCAGCGCCCGACGTGCGCCCAGCTGGCGGATGAGTGACGAGGTGGTGCGGTCCCCCGGCTCCACTCCGCAGCTGAGCACCACGCGGGCCAGGCGATCGTCCTCGCTCACCGCGCTGTCCACCGCGCTCACGAGGCGGCCGCCGTCACCACGCGGGCGGGGAGGGCGCAGGCGGCGCTGCTGGAGCGCAGCGCCAGCGCGAGCGTCGCCTCCGCGACGCCCGGGCGCGGGACACCAGCACAGTCGGCCACGGTCCACGCGAGGCGCTGGACCCGGGTGAGGCCGCGGCGGGTGAGCGTCCCTGCGCTCAGCTGGTCGTCGACGAGTCGCTGGGCGTCGGGCTCCAACGGCCACCTCTCGGCGAGCACCGGTCCGGGCACGGACGCGTTGACCAGCCAGGAGCAGTCGCGGAACCGCCGGGCCTGGCGCAGCCGGGCGTCCTCGACGCGGGCCCGGACGTCGGCCGACGACTCCGGGGCCGGCCCGAAGCCCTGGCCGCGCGGCCCCAGCTGGGGACGCACCTCCATCCAGATGTCGACGCGGTCGAGGATCGGGCCGCTGAGCTTGCGCTGGTAGTGGGAGCGCTGGACCTCCGTGCAGTCGCACGCCTGCGGCGCCTGCGCGTGGAAGTTGCCGCAGGGGCACGGGTTGGCGGCGAGCACGACGAGGGACCGGGCGGGATAGGTGGCGGACTCGTCGCCTCGGGCGATCGTCACCTCTCCCGACTCCAGCGGCTGGCGCATCGCCTCGATGACGTCGGTGCGGAAGTGCGGGAACTCGTCGAGGAAGAGCACCCCGTGGTGCGCCAGGCTCACCTGACCGGGGTGCACCCGCCCTGACCCACCGCCGAGGACGCTCGCAGCCGAGGCGCCGTGGTGGGGGGCGAACCACGGTGGGCGGCGCAGCAGCCCGGCCCCCTGCGGCAGGATGCCGGCCACGGAGTGCAGCGCGGAGACCTCGAGGGACTGCTCGGTGGTCAGGTCGGGCAGGATCGTCGGGATCCGCTCGGCGATCGACGTCTTGCCGGTCCCGCGAGGCCCGACCAGCATCAGCGGGTGCCCGCCCGCAGCCGCGACCTCGACGGCGTAGCGGACGTCCTCGAGGCCGTCCAGGTCGCGCAGGTCGAGGTCGTCGAGGCGGTCCTCGCCGCGCCAGGTGGCCAGCGGGCTGCCCGAGGGCCCGACCACGGGAGGCGCCTGCGGCACCTCGACGCCGCGGAGCACCGCGGAGACCTGGGCGAGCGAACGCACGCCGAACACCGTCATCCCCGGGACCAGTCCGGCCTCGGCCGCCTGCGGCTCCGGCACGAAGACGCGCGTGATGCCGTGGGAGGCTGCGGCGATGACCATCGGGAGCACCCCCGGCACGGGGCGGAGGCCCCCCGAGACGGAGAGCTCCCCGACGAAGGCCCAGCCGTCGAGCAGCTCGGGCGTGAGCTCCTTGTGGGACTTGTCGGCCGCCATCACCGCGACGGCGATGGCCAGGTCGTAGTGGGTGCCACCCTTGGGCAGGTCGGCCGGCGAGAGCAGGATCGTGACCCGCTTGGTGGCCGGGAACCGGCCGCAGTCGTTGTTGATCGCCATCCGCACCCGGTCGCGGGCCTCGGACAGGCTCTTGTCGACGCGGCCGACCAGGGTGGTGCCGACGACGCCGGGTGAGACGTCGACCTGCACGTCGATCACGTGCCCGTCCGGTCCCTTGAGGGCCAGCGAGCGGGCCGTCGCGAAGGCCATCAGCCGATGCCTTCCACGTGCTCGACCTCGACCGGGCGACCCGGCGGGGCCAGGACGCCGACCATGTCGATGCGGACGTCCTCGGGGTGGCAGTCGTGGACCCGCAGCCACCGCGCGGCGAGGCGTCGCAGGCGCGCCACCTTGGCCGGCGTGACGGCCTCGAGCGGGTCGCCGTAGTCGGTCGAGGTGCGGGTCTTCACCTCGCAGATCACCAGGACCGCGCCGTCGCGCAGGACGAGGTCGATCTCACCGGCGTCGCAGCGCCAGTTGCGGTCGAGGAGCACCAGGCCCAGGCGCGTCAGGTGACGCGCGGCGATGGTCTCGCCGCGCTCGCCGAGCAGGCGACGGTGCTCGGCGGCAGGATCGGGGGCGAAGGGTGAGGCGGCTGCGGTGCGGGCCATCGTGGGTGCCTTCCGGTCGGGCAGATCGGGAAGGCACCAGCACACATCGGCGAGCCGACACTGGTGAGGGCCGCGGGCTCGGGGCTGTGGACAACGGCTGCAGGACGTCGCCTGTGGACGGTTGGTGGCCCGCGTCCGGCGGTCAGTCCTTGGGCGGGTCGATCTCCTGGGGCGCCAGCTCCTCGACGTTGACGTCCTTGAAGGTGAGCACCTTGACGTTCTTGGCGAAGCGGGCGGGGCGGTACATGTCCCACACCCAGGCGTCGGTCATCGACACCTCGAAGAAGACGTCGCCGCTCTCCGAGCGCGCCTTCACGTCGACCTGGTTGCAGAGGTAGAACCGTCGGTCGGTCTCCACGACGTACTTGAAGATCCCCACGACGTCGCGGTACTCGCGATAGAGGGTGAGCTCCATCTCGGTCTCGTACTTCTCGAGATCCTCGGCGCTCATGCGTCCTCCTCCGTCGTGTCCGGCTCCGTCGTGTCCGGCTCCGGTTCGCCGCCGGGTGTGACCGGCGACCCCGGCCCGAGACTAGTGGCCGGATCCAGCCGCGGATCCGGCGCCGGCTCGAGGCCGGCGGCGCGGCGTACGTTGACGAAGCGCATGCGGTGCACCGGCGAGGGTCCGTGCACGGCCAGGGCGGCCTCGTGCTCGGCGGTGATGTAGCCCTTGTGGGTCGCGAAGTCGTAGGCCGGCCAGTCGTCGTGCAGCCCCACCATCAGGCGGTCGCGCGTCACCTTGGCGATGACCGAGGCGGCGGCGATGCAGGCGGCGACGCGGTCGCCCTTCCACACCGCCAAGCCCGGCACGCCGAGCCCGTCGACCGGGAAGCCGTCGGTGAGGACGTACGCCGGACGGGTGCCGAGCCGGGCGACCGCGCGTCGCAGCGCCTCGACGTTGGCGACGTGCATGCCGAGCCGGTCGCACTCCTCGTTGTCGATCACCACGACCGACCACGCCAGTGCGCGGCGCACGACCTGGGCGTAGACCCGCTCACGTGCCGCCTCGGTGAGCAGCTTGCTGTCTGCCAGGCCCGGCACGATGCCGGCCCGGCCCGGTGGCAGCACGACCGCACCGGCGACCAGCGGTCCGGCACAGGCTCCCCGGCCGGCCTCGTCGACGCCGGCGATCGGCTCGAGACCGGCGCGCCGCAGGGCCCGCTCGTAGCCGTAGAGCCCGGCGTCGCGGCGTACGGTCACGCCGCCCTGCAGGGAGGGGGGCGGCTGGCTCACGACGGGTCCGGGACGTCCTCGAACGTGTCTGGGCGGGTGTTCCAGCGGAAGCGGTCGGCCGGCCACAGCAGCACGAACACCTTGCCGACCACGAGGTCGACCGGGACGAACTCGTCGCCGGGCACGCACTCCGTCGCGTCGGGGCGGCACATCTTGGCCGAGGAGTCCGCCGACTGGGAGCGGTTGTCTCCCATCACGAAGACGTGGCCCTCGGGGATCGGGCCGACCTCCCAGTCCTCGTTGCAATCCGTCGGCATCGGTCCCGCGCACGACTTCCCGCCGCGCTTGACGTAGGCGCCCTCGACGAGGGGCTCGCCGTTGACCAGGAGGCGGCCCTGGTCGTCGCAGCACTCGATCGTGTCGCCTGCGACGCCGATGACGCGCTTCACCAGGTGCCCGCCGGTCGGGTAGAGGCCGATCTTGGCCATCCCCTTCGCGATCGGGTTGGTGGGACCGGCGCTGTCCATCGGCGGGAGCCAGCCGCCCGGGTCCTTGAAGACGACCACGTCGCCGCGCTCGGGCTCACCGCCCCAGTAGGACACCTTCTGGATGAGGATCCGGTCGTTGAGGATGAGCCCGGGCTCCATCGACTCCGAGGGGATGTAGAAGGCCTGGACGAAGAACGTCTTGATGACCACCGCCAGCACGAGCGCCACGCTCAGCAGCAGCACGGTCTCCTGCCACAGCGGCAGCTGCTTGCGCTTGGGCTTTCCCGAGCGGGTCACCCCAGAACGCGACGACCGCGGTTCCTCGTCGGTGGAGATCGACGTGGAACCGCGGTCATCAGAAGTCACTCGCAGAGACTAACCAGTCACTGGGCGAAGCCACGCGTCAGGCGCGCGACCCACCAGCTCACGCCTCGCGGCGCTCCTTGATCTTGGCAGCCTTGCCGCGCAGGTTGCGCAGGTAGTAGAGCTTGGCGCGACGGACGTCACCGCGGGTCACGACCTCGATCTTCTCGAAGATCGGGGAGTTCAGCGGGAAGGTGCGCTCGACACCGACGCCGAAGGAGACCTTGCGGACGGTGAAGGTGCGGCCGACGCCCGAGCCGTGGATGCGGATGACGACGCCCTGGAACACCTGGACACGGGAGCGGCTGCCCTCGATGACCTTGACGTGGACCTTGATGTTGTCGCCGGCGCGGAAGGCCGGGACGTCGTCACGCTTGAGGGAGTTGCCGAGTTCGGCGATGACATTGGTCATGACGTGCTCCTCGCGAGTGCCACAGGTCAACCGCGGAATCTTCGGTGGGGTGGATTCGGCTGGTGCTCGACGTGGCCGGCCGGCGCGCCCCCTGTGGCAGGTGCGGTTCGACGGGACCCCGGGGCGGTGCATCTGGGATGCGTCCGGGCGACCCTGGCCTCGAGCGGACCAGTGCAGAAGTCTGCCAGAGCGTGTCGTCAGCGGGAAATCCGCTGGCCGGCCTTCTTGGAGAGCACGACGGCGCCGGGCGGGGCCTCGCGGTCGGGGCGGAGCCGGAAGCCGGCCTTCTTGTACATCCGCAGGTTGTCCACCGACCCCGCGCCGGTGAAGAGCACGAAGGTCCGCGCCTCGCGCGGCGCGAGGTCCTCGACCAGCTCTAGCAGCGCGCGGCCCAGGCCGCGGCCCTGGAGGTCCGGGGCGACCATGATCCGGCCGATGTCCCACTCGTCGTGGACGTCGAGGCGGCCGCGGACCGCACCCACCAGCCGCCCGGAGCCCGGGTCGCGCGCGACCATCACGGTCCACTCCCCCAGCCCCCGGCGTACGTCGTCGAGCGACTCGGTGAGCGCCGGGATCTCCACGCCGGGGTTGGCGACGAGCTCCTGGAGCCAGCAGGCCCGCTGGAGGGTGTAGAGCTCGCCGGCGTCGGCGAGGACCGCAGGACGTACGTCGAGGTCGCCGAGGCCGCGCACCGTGCCGGTCGACGGGAGCAGGTCGGGACGGCGCTCGGCGGTGCGGCGCTCGGCCTGCTCGCGGCGCCAGGCCGCGATGCGGCCGTGGTCGCCGGAGAGGAGCACGTCGGGCACGTCGCGGCCCTGCCACGACGCCGGCTTGGTGTAGACGGGGTACTCCAGGAGGCCGTCGGCGTGGGACTCCTCGACGAGGGACTCCGCGTTGCCCATGAACCCCGGGAGGAGGCGTACGACCGCCTCGGTGATCGCCAGGGCAGCGACCTCGCCACCGTTGAGGACGTAGTCCCCCAGCGAGACCTCCCGCACCGTGCCGACGGTGGCGGCGTGCTCGATGACGCGCTGGTCGATGCCCTCGTAGCGCCCGCACGCGAACACGAGGCGCTCGTGGGTGCTGAGCTCGTGGGCGAGCTGCTGGGAGAAGGGCTCGCCGCTGGGCGTGGTGAAGATGATCGTGGCGTCACGCGCCACGGCCTCGAGCGCTTGGCCCCACGGCTCGGGCTTCATGACCATCCCGGCACCGCCGCCGTACGGCGTGTCGTCGACGGTGTGGTGGCGGTCGGTCGTCCACTGGCGCAGGTCGTGCACGGCGACGTCGAGCAGCCCCTTGGCCCGGGCCTTGCCCGGCAGGCTGAGCTCGAGGGGGGCGAGGTAGTCGGGGAAGATCGTGACGACGTCGATCCTCACGGCGCGGGGTCCTGCCCGTCGCTGTCGTCGGGGAACGGCGTGACCAGCCCGGGCCGGTCGGCGACCACGATCCGGCCGGCGTCGAGGTCGACCTCGGGCACGAGCGCGGAGACGAAGGGCACCAACGTGTCGCGGCCGTCGGGGGTGCGCACGGTCAGCAGGTCCTGCGCGGACCCGTGCACGAGGGCCTTCACCTGCCCCAGGTGGGTCCCGTCGAGGTCGACGACGTCGAGGCCCACGAGCTGGTGGTCGTAGTACTCGTCCGGGTCCTCGGGCACGTCGTCGGGCCCGAGGGTGGCGTGGAGGACCGTGCCGCGCACGGCCTCGGCCGCGTTGCGGTCGGTGAGCTCCTCGAAGGTGACCAGGAGGGTGCTCTGGTGCCAGCGGGCGCGGGCGACGGTGAGGCTCGCCGGCCGCCGGTCGGCGCCGGCCGGGGCCTCGGCGCGCAGCGTCGTACCCGGGGCGAAGCGGCGGTCGGGCTCGTCGGTGCGGACGTCGAGGGTGACCTCGCCGCGGATGCCGTGGGGCTTGCCGATGCGGCCGACCACGACCTCGATCTCGCCGGGCTGCTTGTCGCTCACGGGGCGAGGCTATCGCTCCCGTCGACAGGAAATGCACGTCGGGCGCCCCCCCGGGTGGGGTGGCGCCCGACGATCAGTGCGTGCGTACGTCGCTCAGCGGCGGCGGTCGGTGTCGACGAAGTCGACCCGGGCCCCGCCACGGCCCGCGAGGGCCGAGACGACGGTGCGGAAGGCAGTGGCGGTGCGGCCGTTGCGGCCGATCACCTTGCCGAGGTCGTCGGGGTGGACCCGGACCTCGAGGATCGAGCCACGACGCATCTGCTTGTCGCGGACGACGACGTCGTCGGGGTGGTCGACGATGCCGCGCACCAGGTGCTCGAGAGCCTCGGCCAGCACGTCGCTCACGCCTCGCTCTTGCCGGCGTCCTCGGCGGTCACGGTCTCGGTGGCCTCCGCGGCGTCGGCAGCGCCCTCAGGCGTCTCCGAGGCCGGGACCTCGGCAGGCTTCTCGGCGGCAGGCTTCTCGGCCTTCTTCTTGGAGGTCGTCGCGGCGCCCTTGGGCTCGGCGGCGGCCTCCTTGAGGGCCTCGTTGAAGATGTCGAGCTTGGAGCGCTTGGGCTCCTTCACCTTGAGGGTGCCCTCGGCGCCCGGCAGGCCCTTGAACTTCTGCCAGTCACCGGTGACCTTGAGGATCGCCTCGACGGCCTCGGAGGGCTGCGCGCCCACGCCGAGCCAGTACTGCGCCCGGTCGGAGGTCACCTCGATGAAGGAGGGCTCCTCCTTCGGGTGGTACTTGCCGATCTCCTCGAGCACCCGACCGTCGCGCTTCTTGCGCGAGTCGACGACGACGATGCGGTACTGCGGCACCCGGATCTTGCCCAGGCGCTTCAAACGAATCTTGACGGCCACGTTTGTGGTGTCTCCTCAGGAATTGTCGTGGGTGAGCGACCCTCGCCAGGTGGGGACCGGGTCTGGTCGCTCGATGGGCGCTGCGTCGCACGGATGAGAGGGTCCGGGCGCGCAGGACACGAGGAGGGATTCTGCCAGACGTACGCCGCGGGCCACCAATCGCCCGTCTCAGGCCGCGTCGAGGCCGATGAAGGACCGTACGGCGGCGGCGCCGGTCACCTCGACCGCCACGTCGCCGCGGACGAACGTCTCCGGCGTCAGCACCAGGCCCTGGTTGAGCGCGAGCTCACCCTCGCGGCGCTTGATCCGGCTCACCACGGTGGGCCGGTAGCCCACGTTGCGCGAGACGCCGAGCGAGGCGGGGTTGTCGAGGAACGCGGCGGAGGTGATCTCCTCGAAGCCGAGGTGGTCGAAGAGCAGGGCGCACATCGCGCGGCGCATCGCGGTGCCGAGGCCGCGGCCCTGGAACTCACGCCCGAGCCACGACCCGGTCTCGCCGGTGCGGGTCACGGGGAAGTGCCTGGCCGCCACGCCCTGGCAGCCGATCACCCGCCCCTCGAGGAGGACCGCGAGGTCGAGGCAGAAGTCGTCGGGAGAGAAGGTGGCGCGCTTGCCCCAGTGATAGGCGGCGGTGTTGCGCGCGAGCTGCCCGGGAGGGGCCGCGGTCCACGGGAAGTAGAACGGCATCTCGTCGGGGTGATGGATCCCGGCCTCGGCGAGGTCGCACAGCTCGACGACGAGCTCGTCGGTCAGGCCACGCAGCTCCAGCGGGCCCGCGACCACGCGCAGCCCCATGGGCGGGAACAGGTCAGTCGCGGTCGTCATGGCCCCATCCCACCGGCTGACCGGGCCGGGACACAAATGCAATACCTGCCGGTGGCTCCATGGCCCGAAATGACCATGGATCGCGACCGATCCTCGCATGCTCGCCCACCCGCACCCTGCGCCAGAATCGGGCTCGAGACCGTGCGCGAGAACCGGTCCCCCGTGCCACGACGGGCGGCCCGGCCCTGGGGGGATGGTCGCCCGTCGTGACGTCCGGACCAGCCGGCCTGGACGCAACCAGATCGCCTCCCGCAGCGTCTCCCCAGCATGACCACCGCGCCGACCGAGCCGTTGCCGCTGCCGGCGCGCCTCACCGCTCCCCCGCGCCCGACCCAGCGCCACCCGTGGCTGCTGCCCGTCGCCAAGGTCGTGCACCGCACGCGACGGCGTACGCAGTGGGTGCGGGACGGCTGGTCGGGCCGGGTCGTGTGGGCGGCCCGCCGCGACTCCGAGGACCTGCCCGTGCGGGTGAAGCAGCACGGTTCACTGCTGCTGCGCGAGCTCGCGCCCGACCAGATGGGGCTGCAGCACAGCAAGGTGACCAACCTCCGACTCGCGGCCGGGAGGCTGGACGGGATCGTGATCGGTCCCGGCGAGACCTTCTCCTTCAACCGCGTGGTGGGCAACTGCACCCGGCGCAAGGGCTATGTCGACGGGATGCGGCTGGCCGACGGCGTCGCCGAGGCCGGGTTCGGCGGCGGGATCTGCCAGCTGGCCAACCTCGTCCACTGGATGGTGCTGCACTCGCCGCTGACGGTCGTGGAGCGCTCCGAGCACTCCTTCGACCCCTTCCCCGACACCGGGCGGGTGCTGCCGTGGGGCGTGGGCTGCTCGATCGTCTACAACTACGTCGACCTGGTCGTGCGCAACGACACCGCGCACCCCTTCCAGCTGCGGGCGTGGGTCGGTGACCGCTACCTCCACGGCCAGCTGCGCACCGACGTGCCTCCCGCGCACTCGTACGCCGTCGAGGCGCGCGGTGAGCAGTTCGTGCGCCTCGACGACCGGGTCTACCGCCGCAACCAGGTCTGGCGGCGCGTGCTGGACCGTCGCACCGGCGAGCAGGTCGGCGAGGAGCTGGTGAAGAGCAACTGCGCGCTCGTGGTCTACGAGCCCGGGCCGGACGTCGAGGTCATCGACCTCGGCTGACGCCGCGCAGCACGACCGCGGACGGCGTACGCAGCACCGACAGGTCCGCCCGCGGGTCGCGGTCGTAGACCACGAAGTCCGCGGAGGCGCCCTCCGTCAGGCCGTCGACCCCGAGCCACTCGCGGGCGCGCCAGCTGGCCGCCCCGAGTGCGTCGTGGGGCGACATCCCGATGCGCACGAGCGCCTCGATCTCGCCCGCGATGTTGCCGTGCCGGCTGATCCCGCCCCCGTCGGAGCCGGCGTAGATCGGCACGCCCGCCTCGTGGGCGGCCATGATCGTGGCGGGCATCCGGGCGTAGAGGTCGGTCATCGTCGAGGCGTAGGCGGGGAACTTCTCGGCGCCCGCCGCCGCGTGCTCGGGGAACTTGTCGAGCTGCATGACCGTCGGCACCAGGCGGGTGCCGTGCTCGACCATCGCGTCGATGAGGTCCTCGGTGAGGCCGGTGCCGTGCTCTATGCAGTCGATGCCCGCCTCGATCAGCCCGGGCAGCACGCCGTGGCCGAAGCAGTGCGCGGTGACCTTCGCACCCTCGGCGTGGGCCGCGTCGATCGCGGCGGCAAAGGCCTCCGCGGGGAACGACGGTGCGAGGTCGCCCTCGTCGCGGGAGATCCAGTCGCCGACCAGCTTGATCCAGCCGTCGCCGTTGCGCGCCTCCTGCGCGGCGTACGTCGCCAGGTCCGCGGGCTCGACCTCGTGGGCGTAGCCGCGGATGTAGCGCCGTGTCGCGGCGATGTGGCGCCCGCAGCGGATCAGCCGGGGCAGGTCGTCACGGTCGTGGATCCAGCGCGTGTCGGCGGCAGATCCCGCGTCGCGGATCAGGAGTGCTCCCCCGTCGCGGTCGGCGACCGCCTGCTGCTCGGTGGCCTCGTCGCCGGTCGCACCGAAGTCGTCGAGCCCGAGGTGGCAGTGCGCGTCGACCAGCCCCGGCACGATCCACCCCTCCGCCGCGGTGTCGGCGCCGGGCTGCGGCTCGTAGGTGATCCGGCCGTCGACGACATAGAGGTCGCGAGCCTCTCCGTCGGGCAGGACCGGGCCACGGAAGCGCTGGGCAGTCATGCGGCCGACCCTAGTCAGGCACCCGCACGGGTGTGGGGGATGTGGTCCAGACCACCTAGCGTCGAGCCGATGCCCGGGGTGCCAGCCACCCCGATCGGGGAGGAACCCGGCACCGGACGACCAGGCCCCCAGCCGGTCGCGACGGGCGTCGTCTTGGGAGGAAAACACGCATGACGAACAACGCACGAAGCACGTCCAGCCGCATCTCCAGCCGCATCTCCACGGCGCTCACCACCGGCGTCCTCGCCCTCGTGATGGCCGTGGGCCTCACGTCGGTCGGCATCGGAGCGGCCTCCGCCGCGCCGGGCACCCCCTCGCCGAAGTCGGTCGTGGGCAAGTCCGACCAGGGGAAGATCACCAGCAAGGTCATCGGGCGCACGTCCGAGGGCGACAAGGTGAAGGGCACCTTCACCCCGACCCGTTTCGTCGAGCGTGACGGCGCGCTCTACGCCAAGGGGTTCCTCGAGGGCAAGATCGTCGAGAAGAACGGCAAGGTCACGAAGTTCAGCGGCATCAAGAAGATGCCGGTCAAGAAGATCAACGGCCAGTCGGCCACCGACGCACGGACGTCGTCGCGCGCTGCGGCCTGCGACGTGCTGAACCTCGTGCTCGGCCCGCTCGACCTCAACGTGCTGGGGCTCCAGGTGAGCCTCCAGCGCGTCGTGCTCGACATCGTCGCCGTGACGGGTGCCGGGCAGCTGCTCGGCAACCTGCTCTGCGCCGTTGCCGGCCTGCTCGACGGTGGCCTGCTCGCCGGCATCCTGGGCCAGCTCACCACCCTGCTCAACCAGATCCTCGCCGCGCTGAACCTCGGGGTCTGACCGCACCAGTCACCATCGGTGGCGCCGGCCTGGGGGGCGGCGCCACCACCCGGGACCGATCTCGTCTCAGATCCGGTCCAGCAGCCACGACGGGCTGAGCACCTGAGCCGGCGAGACGTTCGCCGCCAGCGCCCGGTCGGCGGTCACCACGGTGACCCGCGCGCCCGTCTCCGCCGCGACCCGAGCCTGCTCGCGGATCTCGCGGTCGCCGTCGCGCGGGGCGTGCACCGTCGTCACGTGCGCATCGCGGCCCGCGCGGACGCCGCCCTTGGCCTGCCCCTCCAGCACCAGCACGATCTCGTCGTACGCCGTGTCGGCGACCAGCAGGCGCTCGTGCAGGCGCCGCGCGGCACCCGCGCGGTCCTTCCACCAGCCGTCGGGCACGGATCCGACGACGTTGGCGCCGTCGACGACCAGGGTCGATCCCACGATCATCCCTTCCCTCGGTGGATTTCGACGCGCTCGTGCGACTTCGTTCCTCAGTCGCGTCGCTTGCTCAATCTGGCCGCCCCCACGCCGCCTGCTCGCTGCGCTAGCAGACGACTGGGCGTCTCATCACTTGAGGAACTGCGAGAAGTCCTTGGGCAGGTTGAGCTGCTCGGCAGCCTTCTCGTAGTCGACCTCGGCGCCGTCGGGGTTGCCGAAGGGGTTGCCGGCCTTCTCGGCCGCTGCCGCCTGCTCGGCGGCCTTCTGCTGGGCGGCCTTCGCCGGGTTGCCCGAGACGCGCTTCTTGCCCTTCTTGCCCTTGGCCACCTGCTTGGCGCCGGCGCGCTTGCCGCCCGCGCCCGGCAGTCCGGGCATCCCCGGCATGCCCGGCATCCCGCCGCCGCGAGCCATCGACTCCATCATCTTGCGCGCCTCGAAGAAGCGGTCGACGAGCTGGTTGACGTCGGAGACCTGGCGACCGGAGCCCTTGGCGATGCGCGCGCGGCGCGAGCCGTCGATGATCTTGGGGTTCTCCCGCTCGGCGGGCGTCATCGACTGGATAATCGCCTGGATGCGGTCGATCTCGCGCTCGTCGAAGTTCTCGAGCTGGTCACGGAACTGCCCCATGCCCGGGAGCATCCCCATGATCTTGGTCATCGAGCCGAGCTTGCGGATCTGCATCATCTGCTGGAGGAAGTCCTCCAGGGTGAAGCCGCCCTTGGTGGCGAGCTTCTCGGCCGCCTTCATCGACTGCTCGGAGTCGAAGGCCTTCTCGGCCTGCTCGATCAGGGTGAGCATGTCGCCCATGTCGAGGATGCGCGAGGCCATCCGGTCGGGGTGGAAGGTGTCGAAGTCGGTCATCTTCTCGCCGCTGGAGGCGAACATGACCGGCTTGCCGGTGATCGAGCGGATCGACAGGGCCGCACCACCGCGGGCGTCGCCGTCGAGCTTGGTGAGCACGACGCCGTCGAAGCCGACGCCGTCGAGGAAGGCCTGCGCGGTGGTGACCGCGTCCTGGCCGATCATCGCGTCGACGACGAAGAGCACCTCGTCGGGCTGCACCGCGTCGCGGATGTCGGCGGCCTGCTGCATCAGGGTCTGGTCGACGCCGAGGCGGCCCGCGGTGTCGATGATGACGACGTCGTGGAGCTTGCGGCGGGCCTCCTCGATCGAGGCGCGGGCGACCTCGACGGGGTCACCGGTGCCGTTGCCCGGCGACGGTGCGAAGACCGGGACGCCGGCACGCTCGCCGTTGACCTGGAGCTGCTGCACCGCGTTGGGACGCTGCAGGTCGGCCGCGACCAGCATGGGGGTCTTGTCCTGCTCCTTGAGCCAGAGCGCGAGCTTGGCCGCGAGCGTCGTCTTGCCGGCACCCTGGAGGCCGGCGAGCATGATGACCGTGGGACCGGACTTGGCGTAGCGCAGCCGTCGGGTCTCGCCACCCAGGATCGTCACGAGCTCCTCGTGGACGATCTTGATGATCTGCTGGGCCGGGTTGAGCGCCCCGCTGACCTCCTCGGAGCGGGCCCGCTCCTTCACCGCGCCGACGAACTCCTTGACGACCGGCAGCGCGACGTCGGCCTCGAGCAGCGCGATGCGGATCTCGCGCGCGGTCGTGTCGATGTCGGCCTCGGAGAGCCGTCCCTTGCCGCGCAGGTTCTTGAAGGTGTCGGCAAGGCGGTCGGAGAGTGTGGCGAACACGGTGTGGGTCAATCCCTCGCATCGATGGCTGGATCAGGGTGCTACGACGAGCAAGCCTAGCCGCCGGACCCGCCGCGTCCCGCCTCGGCGACGCCCGTGCCGGGAGCCGCGTCCGGCCGCCGGGCGCTCAGCCGCCGAGCGCGGTGCGTACGGCGTGCGCGGCGGCAGCGGCGCGCTCCTCGGTGGGGCGCACCCCGCCGACCTCCTGCACGTAGAACACGTCCACCGCCTGCGGCCCCAGCGTGGAGACGTGCGCCGACGCGACGGTCAGCCCGAGCCGGGCGAGCGTGGTGAGCACCCGGTGGACCACCCCGGGGCGGTCGGAGGTTCGGATCTCCAGCACCAGCGAGGCGCGGGACGCGTCCGGGCGCACCTCGACGATCGGGGGCAGCTCGTCGTCCGGGCGCGCCCCCAGGTCCGGGAGCCGCTGGCTGCCCTCGACGACCCGGCGGATCCGCTCCCGCACGACCGTGGCGTCGAGGTAGGCGTCGGGCACCTCCCACGCGCTCACGCCCCACTCGCCCTCGGCGTCCACCTGCGACCACGCGCGGGCCGCGTGCACCGGCACCCGCAGCGCGGCGAGGCCGCCGGCGACGTCGGCGAGCAGCCCGACCCGGTCGGCGGCGATGACGGTGACGGTCGCGCCGACCTCGTGGGGGGCGACGTCGACGGAGACGGCGGTGGCGTCGCGGCGTACGGCGTCGGGCACCGGCAGTGTCTCGACGGGGACGACGTGGGAGATCTCCGCCCCGAGCGCGGTGCCGGCTCGCGCGACGAGCCGGTCGACGAGCGAGGCCCGCCAGGCGGTCCACGCGGCCGGCGACGCGGCACGGGCGTCGGCCTCGGTGAGGGCGCGCAGCAGCTCGAGGCTGGCGCCGTCGGGCACGTGGGTGAGGAGCTCGGCAGTGGTCGCCGGGTCGTCGGGGTCACGGGTCGTGGCGAGGGTGGCCAGCAGCAGGTGCCAGCGCACGAGGGAGGCGACCACCTCGGCATCGAGGTCGGTGAAGCCCATCCGGGCCACGATCTTGCGGGCGAGCGGCTCCCCCGCGACGGAGTGGTCGTGCAGCGAGCCCTTGCCGATGTCGTGGAGCAGCGCCGCGACCAGCAGCAGGTCGGGACGGCGTACGCCCCGGATCAGCGCACCGGCCTCCGCGCAGGTCTCCACCACGTGGCGGTCGACGGTGAAGCGGTGGATCGCCGAGGCGTGCGGCAGGAGGCGGATCTGCTCCCACTCGGGCAGGAAGGTCTCGATGCCGTCGATCTCGTCGAGGGTCTCCCAGACCGGGAGCAGGCCGTCGCCGCTGGCGAGCAGGCGCACGAGCGCGTCGCGGGCGGGGGCCGGCCACGGGACGGGCAGCTCGGCGCCCTCGCGGACCAGGCGGGCCGCGGTGGAGGGGGCCAGCACGAGGTCGCGCTCGGCGGCCTCCGCGGCGGCGCGCAGCAGCAGCGTCGGGTCGTCGCCGGGACGGGTGCCCGCGTCGAGGACCACCTCGCCGCGCGAGACGGCGATGCCGGGCGCGATGCGCTCCAGGGCAGGCGTACGCCGCCCCTTCTCCCCCGTGGTGCGGGACATCACCGCGTCCGTACGCCGCCAGGCCAGGCGCGAGAGGTGCGCGATCCGGCGTCCGAGCGAGCGCACGTGGCGCTGCGCGGCGCCGGCGTCGGCGAGCCCGAGCCGCTGCGCGAGAGGACCCCACATCTCGGGGGCGATCCGGTCGCTGGGGCGGCCGGCGAGGTCGTGGACCTCGTCGCGCACGTCGAGCAGCATCTGGCGCGCCGCCTCCAGCGCGGGCGTCGAGGCGTCGACGAGCCAGCTCGCCTCGATCGCCTTGAGCACGCCGGCGTCGCGGAGCCCGCCCTCGGACTCCTTGACGTCGGGCACCGAGGCGTGGGCGAGCTCGCCGGTCACGTCGTGGCGCTTGAGGGTCATCGCCTTGAGCTCCGGCAGGCGGGTGCGGGCCTGGCGGCGCCAGTCGGCGAGCATCGTGGTGCGCAGGCGCAGGCTGAGGCCCGGGTCGCCCGCGAGGTGCCGGGCGTCGAGCAGGCCCAGCGCCACCCGCAGGTCGGTGGCCGCCTCGACCACCTCGCCCATCGAGCGCACCGAGTGGTCGAGCCGGCGTCCGGAGTCCCACAGGGGGTACCAGAGCGTGCTGCCGAGCTCCCCGAGGTCCACCCCGTCGTCGTGGACGAGCACCACGTCGAGGTCGGAGTGCGGGGCCAGCTCGCCGCGGCCGTAGCCGCCGACCGCGACCAGGGCCACCCCGGTGGCGGGCCCTGCGGAGGCAGCGTAGGCCTCCCTGCAGAGCTCGTCGGCCGAGGTGGCCCTGGTCTGTCGCTGCGCTGCGGTCACTGCTGCGATCCCGAGACGGTCGCCATCAGAGTGCGGACGCGTCCTGCTCGCCGGTGCGCACGCGCACCACGGTGTCGACCGGGCTGACCCAGACCTTGCCGTCGCCGATGCGACCGGTCTGCGCGGTCTTGACCACGATCCCCACCACGTCGTCGGCGTCCGCGTCGTCGACCACGATCTCGATGCGGATCTTGGGCACCAGCGCGATGTCGTACTCCGCACCGCGGTAGACCTCGGTGTGGCCCTTCTGGCGGCCGTAGCCGCTCACCTCGGAGACCGTCATGCCGGCGACCCCGAAGGTCTCGAGCGCCTCGCGGACGTCCTCCCACTTGTGCGGCTTGATGACCGCGGTCACGAGCTTCATGCGCTGGCTCCTTCAGCCTTGGTGGTGACAGGGGCGGTGGAGGCGGCGAGGACGCTGCCGCCGCCGCTGGTGCCGCTGTGCAGGTCGTACGCCGACTCGCCGTGGGCGACGAGGTCGATGCCGTTGACCTCGTCCTCCTCGTCGAGGCGCAGGCCGATCGTGTACTTGATGGCCAGCGCGATGACGGCGGTGAGGATGCCGGAGTAGATGACCGCGACGACCACACCGAGGGCCTGGTCGCCGAGCGAGCCGAAGCCGCCGCCGTAGATCAGGCCGTCGACGCCGCCGGCGCCCTCGGACGTCGAGAACACGCCGATCAGCACGGTGCCGATGATGCCACCGACCAGGTGGACGCCGACCACGTCGAGCGAGTCGTCGTAGCCGAGCTTGTACTTCAGGCCCACCGCCCAGGCGCAGACCGCACCGGCGATGGCGCCGATGGCGACGGCACCGGACAGGTTGACCGCGCCCGTGGCCGGGGTGATGGCCACGAGGCCCGCGACGATGCCGGACGCAGCGCCCAGCGAGGTGGCCTTCTTGTGGATCAGGCGCTCGACGGCCAGCCAGCCGAGGATGGCGGCCATCGTGGCCAGCGTGGTGGTGGCGAAGGTGCGACCGGTCTCGAGCGGGAACTGGGTCTCCGGGTCGTCGCCGAAGACGATCGAGCCCACGTTGAAGCCGTACCAGCCCATCCAGAGCAGGCCCGCGCCGAGCATGGTGAGCGTCAGGTTGTGCGGGCGCATCTGCTCGCGCGGCCAGCCGATGCGCTTGCCGAGCAGCAGCACGAGCACGAGGGCCGCGACGCCGGCGTTGATGTGGACGGCGGTGCCGCCCGCGTAGTCCTGCGCGCCGATGCGGCCGCAGATGAGGGAGTCCTCGGTGCAGCTGAAGACCATGTGGGCCATCGGGAAGTAGACGATGACCGCCCACAGCGGAACGAAGACCACCCAGGCGGAGAACTTCATCCGGTCGGCGACGGCGCCGCTGATGAGCGCGGCGGTGATGATCGCGAAGGTCATCTGGAACATCACGAAGATGTAGTCACCGGTCGAGACGCCGTCGAGCCAGAGCAGCTCGAAGGGGTTGGCGAAGAACGTGCCGTCCCCGCCGAAGCCCATCGACCAGCCGACAGCGACGTACAGGATGCCGACGATCGCCGCGGCGACGTAGGACATCATCATCATGTTGAGCACGGACTTCGACCGTGACATGCCGCCGTAGAACAGGGCCAGGGCGGGCACCGTCATCATCAGGACGAAGGCAGTCGCCACCAGCATGAAGGCGTAATAGCCGTCCACAGAACCTCCAGGAAACGAACAGGGTGTGGGCCCGTGGCTCATGACGCCGCTGTCATGCCGGGGCCCACGCGATGGTCCGCAGCCTGCTGGGAGGAGGTTTCACGAGGCCGCGACGGATGTTGCGGGCAGGCAACGGAATGATGCGTCGTGTTACGGGTGTGTGAACGGATCGGGCCGCGGAGCAGCCTTGTTAGTGTTCGGCCGTGTCCAGACAGCGTCCGTCAAGGTTGGCCGTGATGGCGCACTACGACGTCGCCGGGGAGCTGCGACCGCACGTGCGTGGGCAGGTGGAGGCGCTGGCCGCCTCGGTCGACACCCTGCTGGTCTGCACGACCGCCCAGCTCCAGGACTCCGCCCGCGCCTGGCTGAGCGAGCGCGCGGTGCTGGTGGAGCGGGCCAACTACGGCTACGACTTCTTCAGTTACAAGGTCGGCCTCGACGCCGCCGGCGACCTGACGGCGTACGACGAGGTGGTGGTCTGCAACGACACCTACGTCTTCGCCCTCGACTCCTACGACCGCGTCTTCGAGGAGATGGCGTCGCGGCCGTGTGACTTCTGGGGCCTCACCGGCGCCGAGCGCGTCGCCCCGCACATCCAGTCCTTCTTCATCGCCTTCCGCCCGTGGGTGGTCGACTCGCGCGCCTTCACCGCCTTCTGGGAGGAGATGGAGCCGATCTCCAAGCGCCGCCAGGTGATCCGCCGCTACGAGGTCGGCATGTCGCGGCGCCTCTACGACGCCGGGTTCGTCTCCGACACCTACTTCGTCGAGACGCCCGAGGACCGACGCATCGCCCGCGAGCGGATGCGGTGGTGGGCCGCGCACCGCTCCCACTTCCCCCGGACACGCGCGGAGGTGCGCGAGTGGCGCGAGCGCGCCAACGAGCCGTGGAACCCGGCCCGCAGCCTGGCCGACCGCGTCCTCGACAACGCCCGCCTGCCCTACGTCAAGATCGACACCCTGCGCTACGACCCCTACAACCTCGACGCCGACCGGCTCCTCGAGCTGTGCGAGCGCCGCTTCCCCCAGCGCTTCGAGGGCGTGCGCGAGTTCCTCGAGGAGACCGCCCAGCACTACCCGCTGCGCGACACCGAGCGGCTGCTGCCGACGCCGCTGGCGCTCGAGCCGCTCTTCCCGCGGGTGAGGTACTCGGATGCGCGGTGATCGTCGCCGCGCGGGGCAGGTGAGGTTCGACGACCCCGCGCAGGTCATGGTCGAGGCCGGGCTCGTCGACGTCGACTACGTCGCCGCGCAGCTCGGCACCCCCTTCGACTCACCGGAGGAGGCCGCCCGCGCGGTCGTCGAGGCCGGGGACGTGTCGCCGCACCCGCTCTTCGAGGCGCAGTGGATCGGCCGGCGCCGCTCCTGGCAGCGCCTGGGCCAGCACCCGGCGCTCTGGTACGTCGCCGAGCGCCGACGCCGCAACCGGATCGCCCCCCACCCCCTGGTCGACCCGCGGATCATCTTCGCCGCCCACCCCGAGGCGCGGCACCACCCCTACGGCGCGCTGTCCTACTGGCTGTCGGTGTCCGGACCGGGGACGCCCCTGCCGACGCGCATCCTGCCCAAGCGGGTGTCGTGGGGCACCTACCGGGCCGCCGCCATCGAAGCCGCTGCCGGCTGGCGCGAGGAGGTCGTGGTGCAGCGACCCGAGCTCGTCGGCCCCACGCCCGCCCTCACGCCCGGCGCGGGCTCCTCGCCCGCCGTCACGGTCGTGATGGCCACCCAGGACGCCGGCCCCCTCGTGCACCGCACGGTCGCCTCGCTCCAGGCCCAGACCTTCGCCGACTGGCACCTCGTCGCCGTGGACCGCGGCTCGGTGGACGACACGGCAGCCGTCCTCCACGGCATGGCGGCCTTCGACGACCGCATCACGCTGGTGCGCGAGTCGCGCTGCGGCGAGGCCCGCGCCCTCAACGTCGCCCTCGAGCACGGCACGGCCGACCACGTGGCGTTCCTCCCACTGGGCCGCGAGTGGCTGCCGGACATGCTCGGCGACCTGCTCGCGCACGCCCGGCAGACCGGAGCCGCATGCGTCCTGGCCGGCATCGGCGCCGTGGGCCGCTCGCGCCACGAGCTGCTCGGCGGCCGCCCGGTCGACCTGACCACCGCCCTGCTGCGCCGCGACGCGGTCGCGGACGTGGGCGGCTTCGACGAGTCCCTCGGCGGCGCGGTCGAGCGCGACCTGCTGCTGCGCCTGACGCGCACGAGCGAGCCGGTGGCGGTCGACGTACCCGTGCTGCGTCGGCCCGAGCCGGTCCCGGTCGGGCACGGGGACGACTGGGGATCGGTGGTGCTCGAGCGCCAGCTGGTCGACTGGGAGGCGGCCGCGGCGCGCGAGACCTCCGAGGACCTGGTCAGCCACGTCATGCCGGTGGGTCCCGAGCCGCGACGCACCGTCGAGTGGCTGGGCTCGGTGCCGCGCGAGGGCGCCGAGCTGATCCTCGTCGGGGTCCGGTTGCGCCGCGCCCACCACGTCCTGGCGGCCTCGATCGCCTCGGTCATCGCCGGAGCGCGCTTCGTGTCCGTGCCGGCGGCGGTCTCGATGTCGGCAGCCACCAACGTCGGGCTCGCGCAGGCGACGGGCAGCACGGTGCTGCTGGTCCGGCCCGAGGCGATGCCGCCGCGACAGCCGATCGCCCAGCGCCTGGCCGACGTCCTCCGCGAGGACGACGTCGCGGTGGCCCAGCCCCTGGTCGTGGACCTCGACGGCGTGGTGCTGAGCGCCGGCGCGCGGTTCGGCACGGACAACCCCCACCCCGAGCTCTTCCTCGCGGGCCTGCCCTCCAGCGACGCCGTACGCATCGGGCAGTGCGCCGTCGCCGCCCCCGCCGCCCCCGTGGTGGGGTTGCGCACGAGCACCGTGCTCGCGCTGCGCGGCCTCGACGCGCGCTTCCACTCGGTGCTCGCCGAGACCGACCTCGGCCTGCGGGCCGAGCAGGCCGGGCTCGGTCACGCCGTGGTCGTGCCCGACACCGTCATCACCTCGCGCACGGCGTACGCCGGGGCCGAGGAGCTCATCGGAGCACTGTCGTCGCTGCGCCCGACCGCGCAGGCGGCGCACGACTCGCCCGACCTCGCGACCGAGCTGCTGCTGCGCGCCGGGCTGGAAGTCACCGACGAGCGCCAGCGCCGGGTGTCGGCCGACCCCGAGGACCGCAACGCCCCCGCCGTGCTGGTGCCGCAGCTGGTCGTACGCTCCCTCGACGGCATCCACGAGTCACCGCCGCGGCTGCGCTGGGCCGTCGACATCGCCGCGCCGGCCGCGCCGCGCGGCGACCGCTGGGGCGACACCTACTTCGCCCGCTCGCTCGCCGACGCGCTGGAGCGGCGCGGCCAGCACGTGGCCATCGACCGTCGCGACGCCCGCGAGCGCGACTCCCGCGACCACGACGACGTGCTGCTGGTCCTGCGCGGCCTCGACCGGGTCACGCCGAGGCCGGGGCTGCTCAACGTCGAGTGGATCATCAGCCACCCCGACATGATCGACCCCGACGAGGTCGCGGCCTTCGACCTGGTCTACGCCGCCAGCACCAGCTGGTCGGAGCGGATGACGCGCGCCTGGGGCCCGCGGATCGAGCCGCTGCTCCAGTGCACCGACACCCGCTGGTTCCACCCCGACCGCGCCGAGCCCGACACCGGTCCCGCGCTGCTGTTCGTCGGCAACTCGCGAGGCGTCTACCGCTACGCCGTCCGCAGTGCGCTCGCGATCGGTGCCGACCTCACGCTCCACGGCAACGACTGGACCGAGTTCGTCGAGCGCGAGCAGATCGCGTCGGGCGGCGTGGCCAACGAGGAGGTCGGTGCGCTCTACGCCTCGGCCGGCATCGTGCTCAACGACCACCACCTCGACATGCGTCGCGACAGCTTCGCCTCCAACCGGCTCTTCGACGCCGCGGCCTGCGGCGCCCGGATCCTCAGCGACCGCATCGACGGCCTGGAGGAGACCTTCTCCGGGCTCGTGGTCCCCTTCGACAACGAGCACGAGCTGGCCCGCCTGGTGCAGCCGCCGTACGACGCCTTCCCCGACGACGATGCCCGGCGCCGGATCGCCACCCGGATCATCGCCGAGCACAGCTTCGACAAGCGCGCCGAGACGCTCATCGACGACGCGGTGCGGGCGATCCTCGCCCGCCGCTGACTGGGCACTTCGTTCCGCACACAGGCGCTCACCGGGCACTTCGTTCCGCGCGACACGGCGCCGCCTTGCGGCACGAAGTGCCCGGTCAGCGTCGTGTGGCGCGAGGAAGTGCCCGGTCAGCCGAGGAGGGCGTCGACGAAGGCCGCAGCGTCGAACGGCGCCATGTCGTCGGCACCCTCGCCGAGGCCGACGAGCTTGACCGGCACTCCGAGCTCGCGCTGGACCTGCACCACGATGCCGCCCTTGGCGGAGCCGTCAAGCTTGGTCAGCACGATGCCCGTGACGTCGACGATCTCGCTGAAGACGCGGGCCTGGATGAGGCCGTTCTGGCCGGTGGTCGCGTCGAGGACCAGCAGCACCTCGGTGACGGGCGCCTGCTTCTCGATGACGCGCTTGACCTTGCCGAGCTCGTCCATCAGGCCAGCCTTGTTCTGCAGGCGGCCGGCGGTGTCGACGAGCACCGTGTCGACGCCGTGGTCGACGCCGTGCTTGACCGCGTCGAAGGCGACACTCGCGGGGTCGCCGCCCTCGGGCCCGCGGACCACCTCGACGCCGACGCGCTCGCCCCACGTGGCGAGCTGGTCGACCGCAGCGGCGCGGAACGTGTCGGCCGCGCCCAGCGTGACGGTGAGGTCCTCGGCGACGAGGATGCGCGCGATCTTGCCGACCGTGGTGGTCTTGCCGGCGCCGTTGACGCCGACGACGAGCACCACGCCCGGCTTGCCGTCGGTGCCGGTGACCTGGACGCGACGGTCCATGTCGGTGCCGACGAGCTCGATGAGCTCCTCGCGCAGCACCGCGCGCGGGTCGGGCGCCTGCCCGCCCTCCACGCGGAGCCGCTCACGCAGCCGCTCCACCAGGGCCTGCGTGGGTGCGACGCCGATGTCGGCGGTGAGGAGGGTGTCCTCGATCGCCTCCCAGGTGTCCTCGTCGAGGCGGTCGCGGCTGAGCAGGGCCAGCAGGCCCTTGCCGAGGCCGCCCTGCGAGCGGGAGAGGCGCTGGCGCAGGCGCACGATGCGCGACGCCGTGCCCTCGGGCTTCTCCAGCGCGGGCGCCTCGACCGACGGCTCCGCCGTGTCGACCGCCGGCTCCGGGGGCGCCTCGGTGGCGACCTCGCCCTCGGTCGGCGGCGGCGCGATGACGTCGGTGCCGCCCGCTGGCGGCTCGACGCGACGGCGTCGACCCGCGGTCAGCAGGCCGGCGAGCGTCAGCACGCCGACGACCGCGATGGCGACGATCAGATAGAGCCATTCACCCAGGGCACCCATGGGGCCAATCCAATCAGAGGTGGGCCACGCGCCGAAGTCGGGAGAGCACCGTGGGCTCGTGCGGGGCCGGCACCTGGTCGAGCCGGGCGCGCAGCCCGTCCCGTTCGTCCGCGAGCCGCTCGCCGCGGGCCCGCGCCCGCTCGAGCTGCTCGCGCGTGCGCCCCAGCTCGCCCAGGACCGCGTCGAAGGCCGCCGACAGTCCCGACGTGCCGCACGCCGTCATCGGTGACGCCGCTCCCTCTCCGGGCCGGGCGATCCACACGACCTCGTGCGGCATCAGGTGGAACCACTCGACCGCCGCCTCACCGAGCAGCGCTGGCGGAGTGACCCGCAGGGTCGCCAGCCCGGCCTGCGAGAACCGCTCGTCGACGTCGTCGCCGTACCACCGCACGTGGTCGGCCTGGCCGAAGCGGCGCAGGCACTCCTCCGGCGATGCGGTCGGGTCCTCGTCGGTGGCCACGCCCGTCCTGAGCGGCACCTCGAGCAGCGCGAGCCCGCGCGGACTGAGCACGCGGGCGATCTCGGCCATGGCCGCGCGGTCGTCCGGCACGTGCTCGAGGACGTGGTAGCAGACGAGGAGGTCCACGGATGCGTCGCGCAGCGGCAGCGCGGTCAGGCAGGCGAGCGCGTCGACGTCCCGCTTGTCGTGGCCGAGGTCGAGGCGCACCCGCCTCCGGGCGCCCAGCCGGTCGATCAGTGGCGTGGACTGCCGCGACGGCGCGATCTCCACCACCGTGTCGAGGTCGCGCAGGTCGGGTCCGAGCGCGCCGAGGAGCAGCGACAGGAAGCGGTGCCGCTCCAGGCTCCCGCACCTCGGGCACTTCGCCCCCGGGCGTCCGTTCGGCCCAGGGCGGAACTCCCGGGTCACGCGCGTCCCGCAGGCCGCGCAGTAGGCCCGGTGCTGGTCGTGCCGTGAGCCGGTCACGCCTTGCACGCTAGCCCTCGGCGGCGCCCGTGCGCGGTGCCACGCCGCGGGCGAGGGAGGTCGGGCGCAGCGGCGCACGAGGTGGTCTGGTCCAGCTGCGTGGGGGTGTCCGGGCCGCCTGCCCCGCGCGTCATGAGGTGTGACGATTCATCCGGACGAGAGGAGCACCCGTGTTCACCCGCGACACGCAGCCGCCCCTCGACCTCGAGTCGTTCTGCCACGCCGAGCACCCTCGGCTCGTGCGGCTGCTGAGCCTGCACACCGGCGACGTCGAGACGGCTCGCGACCTCTCGCAGGAGACCCTGGTGAAGGTCTGCGTCCACTGGCGCAAGGTGCGGTCGCTGGAGGTTCCCCAGGCGTGGGTCACCCGCGTCGCGCTGAACCTGGCCACGTCCCACCACCGCCGCTCTGCCGTACGCCGTCGCCACACCGCCGACACCGGCGGCGACACGAGCCCGACGTCCGTGCGCGACGACGAGGGCTGGATGGTGCGCGCAGCCGTCGCATCGCTGCCCGAGCGGCAGCGGACGGCCGTCATCCTGCGCTACTTCGAGGACCTGCCGGTCGACGAGGTGGCCGACCTGATGGGCGTCAGTCCCAGCGCGGTCAAGAAGCTCACCGCGCGTGGGGTGGACCGGTTGCGCGTCCTCCTCGCCATCGAGGACCTGGAGGTCCCCCATGCCTGACCTGGCGGACGTCCTGCGACAGGGCGCCGACGTGACGACCGGCCTTCCGGACATGCAGGCAGCCTGGAGCCGCGCGGTCCGCGTACGACGGCGGCGGCGCCTGGCCGGCAGCGCAGCGGCCGCGGCCGTGGCGGCCGCCGTCGTCGCCGTGGTCGGCGCAGTCGCGGACCTGGGGCCGCCCACGCCCCCGCAACCGGTGATGACGCCGGAGCTCGTCCCGGCCGAGCCCCTGCCGCCCTACCCCGGGCCCCTCCTCGCGGACCGGACGTACGACGCCGCGGTCCTCGGGCTGCCCTACCGGTTCTCCACGACCGACTCCCGGTGGACCCTCGCCGCACGGGAGCCCGGCTGGCTCTCGCTCCACCGGGGCAGCACCCGCCTGAACATCCAGCGGTGGGACGCCGTCTACGACCCGGCCGCGGCACGCCCCGAGGAGGCCGATGCGCTGGAGGTCCCGACCGACCTGGTCGGCTGGCTCACCAGCCACCCCCGGCTCGACGTCCGCTCCCAGCGGACGGTCGTCGTCGCTGGCGAGCAGTGGCGGGTGCTCGAGGTGGGCGTGGGGACGCCCCTGACCACCCCACCGCCCGAGTGCGGCTCCTCGCCCTGTGTCCTGCTCGGCCGCACCGGCATCGAACCCGCTGAGCTCCTCGCCTCCGAGCGAGCACTGATCCACGTGCCCGTCGACGACACGGACCGCACGGTCCTGGTCGTCGCCTACCCCGAGCGTGCCTCGGGACCCGGCGGCGCCGCGAGCGCCCTGATCGCCTCACTCGACGAAAGGCCCCTCCCATGAACATCCACACCCGTGGCGCCGCCACCCTGGCCGCACTCGCGACGGTGCTCTCGCTGGGCGCGTGCGCGGACGACGCAGCCGACGCCACTCCACGAGCGACGCCCACGTCCACGCCGAGCCCGTCCGCGTCCAGCGCGGAGGTCGAGACCCCGACCACCGAGGCGGCAGCACCCCAGCGCAAGACGTTCGAGGTGACGACGCCGAGGCACACCATCCGGACCACGTTGGACGGAGCCGAGCGGTTCCGCGTCGACGCCGCCTACGCCGGACGCCTCCACCTGCTCGGCGTGGCGGGCACCGGCGCCGAGGACGTCCCGTGGGCGGACCTCTTCCTCTACACCCCCACCCAGGTGCACGACCCCGAGACCCAGGAGCTGCGTCCCCGTCCCGACGACGTCGTGGAGTGGCTGAGCTCCAACCCGGGCGTACGGGTCGTGCTGAGGCGCACCTACCGGGTCGACGGTGGGCCGGTGCACGAGGTCAACGTCGAGCGCGACGGATCCATGCTGTTCGCCGGCGACCGCTCGGACGACTCGCCCGGCGCCCTCGAGCGCTACCTCTTCCGGCAGGTCGACGGGACCTGGGTGGTCGGCCAGGCGAGCACCTTCGACGGGGAGCGCGCGCTCGAGCGGCGGGCCGCCCGCGACGACGTCCTGATGGCGCTCGTGCGCAGCGCCCGGTTGGTCCCGCGGGGCTGAGCACGGTCGATCGATGTGGCAGGTCGTGCGACGTCAGCCGCGCGACTCGGAGTCCTCGAGGGTCGGCAGGGAGTCGACGCCCTTGCGCATCGCGTCGCCCAGCTGCGGGACGACCGGCATCTGCTCGCCGCGGTGGGGGTAGGCGACGTAGACGGCCACGGCTGCGGCGACGAGCACGCCGAGGGTCATCATCAGGATGATCGCGAGCACGGGTTCCTCCGAGGTGGTCCGGTCAGGTCGTCCCCAACATGACACACCGCGCGGCGGCTGCTGGCATCGCCGTCCGGCACCGGCGCGTCGGGGTGGTGACCGTCACCCCTCCGGGGGTGCGTCCGGTCGCAGGAGGCGTACGACGGCGTCGCGGACGACGTCCGGGATCGGTGTCACCGGCCGGTCGCCGGCGCCGCGGGAGTTGTCGACGTAGACGTGGACGAAGCGCCCCTCGGCCGCCGCCTGCTCCGAGCTGCCCTGGAACAGGCCGATGCGGTAGACCACCGAGCTCGTCCCCACCCTGTCGACGACCAGCCCCATCTCGATGGGCTCGGGGAAGCCGATCTCGCGGAAGTAGCGGCAGCCCGTCTCGGCCACCACGCCGATCTGCGGCAGCGCGCGGACGTCGACACCGGTGGCGTCGTAGAGGTAGGCGTTGACCGCCGTGTCGAAGAGCTCGTAGTAGGTGGCGTTGTTGAGGTGGCCGTAGGCGTCGTCGTCGCGCCAGCGGGTCGTGGCGGTGCGCCACACGACGTACGACTCGCGCGTGGGCACGCGCCGCTGGCCCTGGTCACCCGTCGTCCCGCTCATGCGCGGCACCCTAGCCAGCGGGTCGTCCCCCGACGTGAGCCGGACGGCGCAACCCCGCGGCGGCGACCTGCTCGCCCCCCACCCACACGTCCGCCACGTCGGGGTCACCGGCCAGGGCGAAGATCTTGCCCAGCGCCTCGGCGGGCGACCCGACATGCCGCAGGCCGATGTCGAGCGCGGTGCCCCCGCGGGGTCGTACGCAGATCGCGTCGAACTGGCGCCCCACCGACAGGTCGCCCACCTGGTCGTCGAGGCCGAGCGCGCGGGCACCGCCGCGGGTGGCGAGCCACAGCAGCTGCGCCGCCGACAGCGCCACGCCCTCGGCGCCCAGCAGCCCCTGCACGAAGCACGCCTGCAGGCCCTCCTTGAACATCGAGAAGCCGGTCCCGGCCCCGACGTCCGAGCCGAGCGCGACGGTGACGCCGTGGGCCAGGTGCCGGCGCATCGGGAACAGCCCCGAGCCCAGGGCGGAGTTCGACGACGGGCAGTGCGCGACGGCGCTGCCGGCCGCCGCGAGCACGGCGAGCTCCGCGTCGCTGGCGTGGACGTTGTGCGCAAGCACCGACCGCGGCCCGAGGAGGCCGTGGCGGTCGTAGGTGTCGACGTAGTGCTCGGCGTTGCGGAACAGGCGCCCGACCTCGGCCACCTCGGCGGGGTTCTCGTTGACGTGGGAGGTGAACCACGCGTCGGGCACCGAGGCCGCGGCCTCCGCGCAGGCGTCGAGCATGGCGTCCGAGGCGGAGTAGGAGAAGCGCGGTGTGACGGCGTAGCGCGCCCGGCCCACACCGTGCCAGCGCGCCGCGAGCATCGCCTGATCGGCCGCCGCGCGGCGCGGGTCGACGAGCAGCGGCTCCGGCAGGCCGCGGTCGGAGACCACGAGGCCGCTGGTGATCCGGAGGCCGTAGCGGGCCGCCTCGGTGAACAAGGCGTCGACGGCGGCCGGGAAGTGCGAGCCGAAGACCAGCGCTGTCGTGGTGCCCGCCGCGACGAGCGAGCCGACGAACTCGGTGGCCACCTCTGCGGCGTAGGCGGGGTCGGCCAGCCGCTGCTCCTCGGGCAGCGCGCAGCGCTCGAGCCACTCCAGCAGCGGCATCCCGAGGGCGCCGATCACCCTCACCTGCGGGTAGTGGACGTGGGTGTCGACCAGGCCGGGCAGCAGCCAGCCGTCGCGCAGGTCGATCACGGCCTCGTGGGGGTGCGCCGCGCGGACGACGCCGAAGTCGTCGCGCTCTGTGATCGTGCCGTCCTCCACCACGATCCCGACGTCCTCGCCGGCCCGGAGGTGAGACGGGTCGCGGGGGTCGCCGACGAACGGGTCCTCCGGCGTGTCGAGCACGCGGGCCCGGAAGAGGGTCACCGCGTGACCGCCGCTCCGGTGAGTCCAAGCACGTCGGCTGCCACGCCGAGGGCGATCACCGCCGGCTCCTTGCCGGGCCCCGGGGTCCCGATCGGGCACCGGACCCGCGCGACGACGTCGGGCGGGTGTCCCTCCTCGCGCAGCGCCTTGGCGAACCTGCGGGCCTTCGCGGCGGAGCCGATGACGCCGATCGAGGCCAGGTGGCCCGGACCGGTGCGCAGCGCCGCGTCGCACACCGCGAGGTCCTCGGCGTGGTCGTGGCTCATCACGAGCAGGTGGGTGCCGGCCGGCACCAGCCCAAGCGCCACCTCGGGCAGGGGCGCATGGTGGAGGTGCACTGCGGCCTCCGCGTCCGCGAGGGCCGGGTGGTCACGTACGGCGTCCACGTGGGCGGCACGCGAGTCGACCAGGTGCAGGTCGATGTCGTGGCGCGAGAGCAGCCGCGCGAGCTCGAGGCCGACGTGGCCGAGGCCGACCACCGCGACCGAGGCCACGACCGGGAGCGGCTCGAGCAGGACCTCGACCTCGCCACCGCAGCACTGCCGGCCGTGGTCGGTGCGGGCCCGCTCGTGGAGGTCGAACCGGCATCGCTCCACCGCCGTCGAGCCGGACGCCAGGAGCTCCCGGGCGCGGTCGAGGACGGTCGCCTCGAGGTTCCCACCGCCGACCGAGCCCCAGGCCCGGTCCGGCCCGACGACCATGCGCGCCCCCGGGTCGCGCGGGGCGTGCCCGCGCACCGCGACGACGGTCACGAGCACCCCGGGCAGCCGCTGCTCGCGCAGGGCCGCGACGGCACGGATCCAGGACATCAGGCCTCCACCGGCGCGGACCGGGAGCCGTCGGAGCCAGGCTCACGGCCGAGCAGGTCGCGCTGCACCTGCTCGGAGCGCGGGTGCAGTGCCGGCTCCTCGGGACCGGGCTGGTCCGGCACGACACCGGTCCCGCCCCGCACCAGGCGGGCGCGGTCGGGGTCGCCGGACCGGGCGTCCTCGACCGCCCAGAAGACGGCCTCCGGTGTCGCGGGAGACGCCAGGTCGACCGAGGTCCCGGCGCCGCCGTCGGGGGCGAAGGCCGCGGCAGCGGACCGCAACGCCTCGCGGACCGCGAACGCGAGCATCACAGGCGGCTCGCCCACGGCCTTGGAGCCGTAGACCGCGCCGTCCTCGTGGGCGTGCTGGAGCAGGGAGACCCGGAAGTCGCCGGGCATCTCGGAGAACGAGGGCAGCTTGTAGGTCGAGGCGGCCTGCGTGGCGAGCCGTCCGCGCTGCGGCCCCGCGGAGGTGTCCCAGCGCAGGTCCTCCAGGGTCAGCCACCCCGCCCCCTGGACGAAGCCGCCCTCGACCTGGCCGAGGTCGACGAGCGGCGAGAGGGAGTCGCCGACGTCGTGGACGATGTCGACGCGCCGGGTCCGGTGGGCTCCGGTGAAGCCGTCGACCTCCACCTCGGCGGCGCAGACGCCGTAGGCGAAGTACTTGAAGGGGTGCCCGCGCATCGCGGTGGAGTCCCAGTGGAGTCCCTCGGTGCGGTAGAAGCCGGCCGCCCAGAGCTGCACGCGCGCGAAGTAGGCCGCCTGGACCAGGTCGCGCCACGGCAGCCCGCGGCCCGCGTCGACCTCCGCCAGGCGGCGCAGGATCTGCTCGCAGGCGTCCTTGACGGCGCCGCCGTTGAGGTCGGCCCCGGCGCTGGCGGCGGTCGCGGAGGTGTTGGGCACCTTGTCGGTGCGGGTGGGGGCCAGGCGCACCAGCTCGAGCGGCACGCCGAGCGCGGTCGCGGCGACCTGGAGCATCTTGGTGTGCAGGCCCTGGCCCATCTCGGTGCCGCCGTGGTTCACCAGCACCGACCCGTCCTTGTAGACGTGGACGAGGGCGCCGCCCTGGTTGAAGGCGGTGAAGTTGAAGGAGATGCCGAACTTCACCGGCGTGAGCGCCAGCGCCCGCTTGGTGTGGGGGTGCGCGGCGTTGAAGGCCGCGACCTCCTCGAGGCGTCGTGCGACGTCGGCCTCGTCGTGGAGCTGCTGCCACGCGGTTGCCAGCCGATCCGCATGCCGGACCGGCTGGCCGTACGGCGTCTCCTGGCCGTCGACGTAGAAGCTGCGGCGACGCACCTCACGCGCGTCGAGCCCGATCAGCGGCGCACACCGTCCGATGACGTCCTCGACGACCAGCATCCCCTGCGGACCGCCGAAGCCACGGAACGCGGTCTGGGAGGTCTTGTGGGTGTGGGCCACCCGGCCGTGGAGGCGTACGTGCGGCAGCCAGTAGGCGTTGTCGACGTGGCACAGCGCCCGGGCCAGGACCGGCTCGGACAGGTCGAGGCTCCACCCGCCGTCGGAGGTGAGGGTGGCGTCGAGGGCGAGCAATCGGCCCTCGGCGTCGAAGCCCGCACGCCACTCGGCGTGGAAGCCGTGGCGCTTGCCGGTCATCGTCACGTCCTGCTGCCGGGTGAGCCGGAGCCGCACGGGACGCCCGGTCAGCACGGCGCCGAGGGCGGCGACGGCGGCGTAGCCGTGCGGCTGCATCTCCTTGCCACCGAACCCGCCGCCCATCCGCAGGCACTGGACGGTGACCTCGTGGCTGCGCAGCCCCAGGACGTGGGCGACGATCTCCTGGGTCTCGGTCGGGTGCTGGGTGCTGCACTGGACGAACACCTGCCCGGCCTCGTCGACGACGGCCAGCGAGGCGTGCGTCTCGAGGTAGAAGTGCTCCTGCCCCGCCATCTCGGTGACACCGCTGAACACGTGGGCCGCCTCCGCGAAGCCACGCTCGACGTCACCGCGCTCCACCGTGGGCCGGCCTCCCTGGTAGGAGCCCGCCTCGATCGCCTCGGCGAGGGTCAGCACCGCGGGCAGCGGGTCGTAGTCGACCACCACCGCGGCCGCGCCGAGCCGCGCCGCCTCCAGGGTCTCCCCCAGCACCCAGGCCACGGCCTGGCCGTGGAACATCACGATGTCGGGGAACAGGGGTTCGTCGTGCTTGACGCCCGAGTCGTTGGTGCCGGGGACGTCGGCGGCGGTGAGCACGCGCTCCACACCGGGCACGGCCAGGGCCGGGGCTGCGTCGAGGCGGAGCACCCGCGCGTGCGCGTGCGGTGCGGGCACGGGGTGGGCGTGGAGCACGTCGGAGCGCGTCGCCACGAGGTCGTCCGTGTAGAGCGCGTGGCCCGTGACGTGCAGGCCGGCGCTCTCGTGCGGCAGGGCCCGGCCCACGACGACGCCCTCGTCGGGACGGCGGGACAGCTCGCTCATCGGCCTGCTCCCCCGCCCGCGGTGGTGGGCCCTGGCTCCTGCGACTCCGCCCACAGGCGACGCAGGGCGTTGCCGAGCATGGCGCTGCGGTAGTCGGCGCTGGCGCGCTGGTCGCTGAGCGGCGTTCCCTCGCCGCGCAGCACGCCGGCAGCGTGCGCGACGGTCTCCTCGGTCCAGGGACGGCCCTCGAGCGCCTGCTCGGTCGCCAGCGCGCGCAGCGGCACTGCGGCCACGCCGCCGAGACCGATCCGGGCACGGCGTACGACGGGCGCGCCGTCGTCGTCCGCGCCGAGGTCGAGGGCGAAGGCCACCGCGACCGAGGAGATGTCGTCGAAGCGTCGCTTGGCGACCTTGTGGAACGCCGTCAGCGACGCGGTGGGCAGCGGCACCCGGACGGCGCGGATCAGCTCACCGGGTCGGCGTACGGTCTCGCGGTAGCCGGTGAAGTAGTCGGCTAGCGGCACCTCCCGCTCGCCGTCGGCGTGCGTCAGCACGAGGGAGGCGTCCAGAGCGAGCAGGACGGGCGCGGCGTCGCCGATGGGCGAGGCGGTGCCGAGGTTGCCGCCGAGCGTCGCGGCGTTGCGGATCAGCCGGGACGCGAACTGCGGCACGAGCGCGTCGAGCAGCGGGACCCGGCCGGCCAGTCGCTCCTCGACCTCGGTGAGGGTGAGCGCGGCTCCGATCTCGACGGCGTGGTCGGTGACCTCGAGCCCGCGCAGCTCGGCCAGCCGGTCGATGCCGACGACCAGGCGGTCGCGGCGGCCCCGCAGGTTCACCTCGACGCCGTGGTCGGTCGCCCCGGCCACCGGGACGGCCGTGGGGTCGCCAGCGAGCAGGTCGAGGACCTCGCTGAGCGAGGCGGGTCGCACGTAGCGGCCGCTGTCGTCGGAGGCGTCGGTGACGACCGGTCCGGGGGCCGGTGCCGCGCAGCGTTCGGCGAGCGGGTCGCCCGGTGACGGCTCCCCGAGGGCGTACGCCGCGTCGCGGATCGGGCGGTAGCCGGTGCAGCGGCACAGGTTGCCCGAGAGGGCGTGCAGGTCGAAGCCGTTGGGTCCGTGCTCCTCCTGCGGCTCGTGCCCCTCGTCGACCGGCGTGCGGTCGGCCCGGTAGAACTCCGCGGCCATGCTGCACACGAACCCGGGCGTGCAGTAGCCGCACTGCGACCCTCCTCGCTCGGCCATCTCGCGCTGCACGGGGTGCAGCGCCGCCGGTGACCCCAGGCCCTCGGCCGTGACGACCTCCTGGCCGGCCAGCGCGACGCTCGCCGGCAGGCAGGAGTTGACGGCGGTCCAGGTCGCACCGTCACCGTCGGCGGTGGGGCGGGAGACGAGGACGGCGCACGCACCGCACTCCCCCTCGGCGCACCCCTCCTTGGCACCCGTCAGCCCCAGGCCGCGCAGGTAGTCGAGCAGGTTGACGTGCGGCCGGGCGGGCAGCTCGCGCTGCCGGCCGTTCACGTGCATCTCCATCGTCACAGGCTAGGTGCTCCTTGGGCAGGACCCGGGTGGCCGGGACGGGGTGCGGGCGGGTGGTCGTGCGGGTGGTTGTGCGGGTGGTCGTGCGGCCGGCTCACTCGACCTCCCGCAGGTCCTGGTAGGCCCGGCTGATCCGGGCCGTGCGCTCGGAGCCGGCGCGGCCGACGCGGCGCAGGACACCGTCGGCGAGGACGCTGACCAGGCTCATCGCCGCGGCGTAGGAGTCGAAGGCCAGTCCGCTGTGCACAGGGCACTCCAGGAAGACCGTCGCGGCGGATGCGTGCCCGGTGGCGGTCGGGTCGGCGACGAGGACGACCCCGGCACCCGTCGCACCCGCCTGCTCCAGCAGCAGGGAGAACCCGCGCGGCCGGCGCCGGAACCCCATGAGCACCACGACGTCGCGCGGCCCGAGGTCGGCGAGGTCCTCGCCGACCACCTGGCCGGGGAGGGGGGCGAGGCGCACGTCGGGGCGGACCTGCGCGAGCTGCTGCCGCAGGTGGAGCGCGACGACGTGGCCGTTGCGCCAGCCGACGACGAGCACCCGGTCGGCATCGGCGAGCAGCTCGACCGCGCGGGCGATGGAGGGCTGGCCGAGCGCGACGGCGATCGCCGAGGCGTCCGACTCAGCCTGCTCCGCCGGGGTGCCACCTTCGTCGACGCGGCGCGGCTCCCCCGCCGAGCGCAGCGAGCGCAGGTGGTCGCGCACCTCGTCGAAGCCCGCGAAGCCGAGGCTGCGGAAGAGCCGGCTCATCGTCGCCTTGGACACACCGGCCATGTCGGCGAGCTCCGAGGCGCGGTAGGTCGCGAGGTCGTCCAGGTGCTCGAGCAGCGTCGCGGCGGCGCGCTGTTCCTGCGGGGACAGGTGCGCGTGGTGCCGGGCGATCCGCTCGTCGATGCGCGGACCGGCCGGGAGCTCGACCTCGGTCGCGCTCACGTCCGGTCCTCCACCGCGGCGGCCACCTCGAGGACCGCGCGCTCGAGGGCGTGGAGGCCGGCCTCCACGTCCACCGCACGGACGTCCTCGTCGGGGTGGTGGCTGATGCCGTCGGCGCACCGCACGAGGAGCATGCCGATGTCGGCCACCGATGCCATGACCATCGCGTCGTGGCCGGCGCGGCTCCAGAGGTCCATCGGTGCGTCGTCGCCGGTGGCGCGGATGCCGGCGGTGACGGCCTCCTGCAGCCAGGGCGCGCAGGGGGCGGAGTCGGCACGGTGGGCCTCCACCACGTCGAGCTCGAGGTTGCGACGCCCGCAGATCTCGCCCAGCACCCGCTCGAGCTCGGCCCAGGTGGCGTCGCGCTCGGCGTCGGCCTCGGCGCGAAGGTCGAGGCTGATCACCGCTCGACCGGGGATGACGTTGACCGCTCCGGGCGACACCTCGATCCGCCCGACGGTCGCGATGCAGTCGCGCTCCCGGGCGATCCGCTCGATCGCCACGATCGCCTCGGACGCGCCCACCAGCGCGTCGCGACGCCGGGGGTACGGCGTACCGCCGGCGTGCCGGGCCTCGCCGGTGAAGACCAGCCGGAAGCGTCGCGCGCCCGCGATCGAGGTGACGTTGCCCAGGGAGGCGCCCGCGGCCTCGAGGTAGGGGCCCTGCTCGATGTGCGCCTCGAGGTAGCCGACCATGCTGGCGGGGTCGCGGGCCGCGTCACCCACGGCGCGCGGGTCGAGCCCGAAGTCGAGGAAGGCCTGGTGCAGCGTGATGCCGTCGCGGTCGCGCAGGTCCCAGTCGGCCTCGTCCCACAGCCCCGCGACGGCCTTGCTCCCGAGCAGGGCGGAGCCGAACCGCGTCCCCTCCTCGTCGCTGAACGCCACCACCTCCAGCGCGAACGGCAACCCGTCGCCCCGGTCGCCCAGCCGCTCGAGCACCTCGACGGCCATGAGGACGCCGAGCATGCCGTCGAAGCTGCCGGCGTCGGGGACGGTGTCGACGTGCGACCCGAGCACGAGCGCCGGGAGGCCAGGCCGACGGCCCTCGCGGCGGCCCCACTGGTTGCCGGCGGCGTCCTGCCAGGTGGAGGTGGCACCGGCCGCCCGCAGCCACTCGGCCACGGCCTGGTTGGCCCGGGCGTGCTCGGGAGTGAGGTGGGTGCGCTCCAGGACTCCGGGCCGGGCACTGACCAGCTCGAGGTCGGCGCAGCGCTCGAGCACCCGCGCGGCGCCGGCTGGGTCGCTCATCCGGCGTACACCTCGTGCGCGGCACCCGTGCCGCCGCCGGCGGTGATCGCCGCACCGGCCTGGCGGAGCACCTGCTCGAGGACGGCCAGCGTGGTGAGCACCGCGTCGCGCCGCGCATTCCAGCCCATGGTGCCGATGCGCCACACCCGTCCGTGCAGCGGACCGAACGAGGTACCGATCTCGATGCCGTAGTCGGTGAGCATGCCGGCGCGCACGGCGTCACCGTCAACGCCGTCGGGGATCTCCACCGCCACCACGTTGTGCATCTTGTGGGCCTGGTCGCCGAAGACGGTGAGCCCCAGGCCCTGCACGCCGGCGAGCATCGCCGCGCCGTGGAGGCGGTGCCGCTCGACCGACTGCTCGAGCCCCTCGTCGAGGAGGACGCGGGCGCACTCCCGCGCGCCGTAGAGCATCGTGGTGGCCTCGGTGTGGTGGTTGAGTCGGCGCGGGCCCCAGTAGTCGATGAGCATCGCGAGGTCGAGGTAGTTGCTGGCGATGCGCGTGCCGCGCGCGGTGTCACCGTCCTCGCGGATGCCGGCCTCGACGTGGCGGCGCCCCTGGACGAGCTCCACGGCACGCGGCGACATGGTGATGGGAGCGCTGCCCGACGGGCCGCCGAGGCACTTCTGCAGGCCTGCGGTGACGACGTCCAGGCCCCACGCGTCGGTCGCCAGCTCGTTGCCACCGAGGCTGGCGGTGGCGTCGCAGTAGACGATCACGTCGTGACCGGCCAGGGCCTCGGCCAGGCCCGCGAGCGGCTGGTTCATCGTGGTGGAGGTGTCACCCTGGACGAGGGCGAGGACCTTGGGCCGGACACGGGCGACCGCGGACGTGATCTCCTCGACGTCGAACACCTCGCCCCAGGGGCGCTCGATGGTGTGCACCTCGGCGCCGCACCGCTCCCCGATCTCGCGGAGCAGGTGTCCGAAGCGGCCGAAGACCGGGACGAGCAGGCGGTCGCCGGGCTCGAGGAGGCTCACCAGCGCGGCCTCGATGCCGGCGCGCGACGTGCCGTCGACGAGGAAGGTCTGCTCGTTGGCGGTGCGGAAGACCTGGCGGTAGAGCTCCATCGTGTCGTTCATCCAGCCCGTCATCGCCGGGTCGAACTGCCCGACGAGCTGCTGCGACATCGCCTGGAGCACCCGGGGATGGGCGGTGATCGGGCCCGGCCCCATCAGGAGGCGGGGCGGCGGCACGAGCGGCGGGGACGACGTCATTCCCGCATGCTACTGAAACATCTGTTTCAACAGCGTTTCATCCGCGTCACGCTTCATGCGCCGGGACGCACGATCAGCCGTCCGATCCGCTGTCCATGGTCGTCGCGGTCGAGCAGCTCGCCGCGCAGGACGGTCGTCGTGACCGCCCCGGCCAGCGACCGGCCGTCGTAGGCCGAGATCGGGTTGCGGTGCGCCAGCCTCGACACGTCGACGTCGGTGGTCGCCGCCTCGTCCAGCACCACGAGGTCGGCATCGGCCCCGGCCTCGATCCGGCCCTTGGCTGCCAGACCGACCAGGTCGGCGGTCGCGCGCGACATCCAGCGGCTCACCACCTCCGGTCCGATCCCGCGACGGCGCGCCTCGTCCACCACGGCCGTGAAACCGACCTGGAGCCCGGCGATGCCGCCCCACGCCTGCTGCAGGTCGCCGTCACCGCGCCCCTTCTCCGCCGCGGTGGCCGGCGAGTGGTCGGTGACGACCATGTCGACGACACCCTCGAGGAGGCCCTGCCACAACGCCTCGCGGTTGCCCGCGTCGCGGATCGGCGGACAGCACTTGAACTCCGGTGCGGCGTCGGGGACCGACGCTGCGTCGAAGCAGAGGTAGTGCGGGCAGGTCTCGACGGTGACGGCCAGACCCTCCGCCCGCGCGTCGGCGAGCAGGTCGAGCACACGTGCGCTCGAGAGGTGGAGCACGTGCACCCGGGCGCCGCTCTCCCGCGCTCCCTCGATGACCCGCGTGACGGCCTCGGTCTCGGCCCGGTCGGGACGCGACAGCAGGAAGTCGGCGTACGCCCGGCTCGGCGGGTGCGGGGCTGCGTCCAGCACGTCGGGGTCCTCGGCGTGCACCACCATCAGCGCGCCGAGGTCGGCGACCCGGGCCAGGGCTGCGCGGAAGCCGGCCGGGTCGAGCGGGGGGAACTCGTCCACGCCGGAGGGCGACAGGAAGCACTTGAAGCCGAAGACGCCGGCCTCCCACAGCGGCTCGAGCTCGTCGAGGTTGCCGGGCACCGCGCCACCCCACAGCCCGACATCGACGGCGAGCTGGGAGTTTGCGGCCGCGCGCTTGGCGGCCAGGCCCGCGAGCGTCGTGGTGGGCGGCACGGAGTTCAGCGGCATGTCGACCAGGGTGGTGACCCCGCCCAGGGCGGCGGCACGGGTGGCGGTCGCGAAGCCCTCCCACTCGGTGCGGCCCGGCTCGTTCACGTGCACGTGGGTGTCGACGACACCGGGCAGCACGATCGACGACGCTCCGACCCGCAGCACCTCGCCCGCCACGGGGTGGTCGACGGGCGCCACCGAGCGCACCCTGCCGTCCGCGAGCAGCAGCGTCGCGGGGCGTACGTCGTCGCCGACCAGCACCCGATCGGCGACCACGGCGTCCAGTCGCATCAGCAGAACCCGGTGACCGACGCCCACGCGGCCGGCGCGGGCGGCTGGCCCTCGCGGGTCACGCTGGCCTCGATCAGCCCGTAGGGCCGGTCGGCGGCGAAGAAGACCTCGCCGGGGTTGTCGAGGCCGAAGGGCGCGAGGTCGACCAGGAAGTGGTGCTTGTTGGGGCACGAGATGCGGATCTCGACGATCTCCGGGTGGGCCTCCAGCACGGCCCGACCCATCGCGTGCACCGTCTGCTGGAGCCCGAGCGAGCGCACCTCGGCGAAGGTGGCGAGCAGCAGCGCCTCGACCGAGGCGTGGAGGGCGTCGTGGTCGCGTGCGGGGTCGGCGTCGGCGTAGCGCCACCACGCGGTCACCGACGTCGCGAGCACCCGGTCGTCGGTGTCGGCGAGGGTGGTGAAGCGGTCGCGCGGGAACCCGTGGAACTCCGAGCCGGTGCTCTTGAGCACCGTGCAGTCCCGGAGCCCGGCGAGCACCGTGGTGCCGGCCTCGTCGACGTGGACCAGTGCCGTACGTGTGGAGCGACCGCTGCGGACGAAGGCGTGGTCGTGCGGGCCGTCGCCGGTCACGATGCGGTCCCACGCGTACTGCTCGGCCGACCAGCGACCACCGGTCACCCAGTCGAAGTGACCGGTGAAGTGCGCGGCCAGGCGCAACAGGAACGACTCGGGACTCCCCACCCCGTGCTCGCGGGCGAACGCGTAGACGGTGTTCTTCTGGGTGTCGGTGGCCACCACCCGGGAGTTGTCGCCGTCGGTGTGCGCAGACCCGAAGTCGCCGCGCAGCTGGCTGGTGACGTTGAGGTCGGCGACGGTGTGCACGGGGGTGTCACGGGTGACGCGCACCAGCCGGCACTCGGCCTTGCCGTACTGGTTGTCCCCCAGGACGATCCGCTGCTCGCTCAACTCAGCTCCCTCGGTAGGTCGTGTAGGCGAACGGCGCCAACAGCACCGCCACGTGGTGGTGCTCCCCCGGTGACACGTCGAAGGCGACGACGACCTCGGGGTAGAAGGTGTCGAGGTCCTGCGCGGCGAAGTAGGCGCCGGAGTCCACGACCAGCGTGTGCCGGCCCGGCGCGACCTGGCCCTCGAACCGCACCCGGCCGTCGTCGTCGGCCCGGGTGTCGGCGACGGTCGCGCCGTCGGCGTCGAGCAGCCGCAGGCCGATGCCGGCGGCGGGCCTGCCGCGCGCGGAGTCGAGCACGTGGGTCGAGCAGGTGCTGGTCATGGGCGGATGCTACGTCCCGGTCCGGGCCGTCGCGGCGAGCCGCGTCGCGAGGGCCAGCAGGGCGCGGTCGCTCCCGGCGGGTCCGACGAGGCTGACCCCGCACGGAAGGCCGTCGGCCGCCGTCAGCGGCAGGGTCACCGCAGGCAGCCCGGCGACGCCCGCGACGCAGGTGAGGGCGAGGGTCGCCTCGCGCACCGGGGCGAGGTCGGCGCCCAGGCGGGGCGCGGTGGTGGGCGCCGCCGGCAGCACCAGCACCCGGTCACCGAGGACCTCCCGCAGCAGCGCACGCGCGGAGGCCACGACGGCGCGGGCACGGTCCGCCTCAGCCGAGGTGGTGCGGGCGGCGCGCTCGAAGCGCGCGCGGACGTCCGGGCCGAGGTCGGCTGCGTGCGCGGCTGCCCACTCGCCGTGCTCGCGGACCGCCTCCCATCCCTGGAGGGTGCTGAAGGCCGCGCGCCACTCCTCGACCGGACCGAGCGGGCCGTCGAGCCGCCGGACGCCCCGGGCGGCCGCCCAGGAGCCGACCGCCTGCGCCACCTCGGGCGCAGCGAGCGCGGTGAGGCCCGCGTCGTGCACCAGGTCCGGCTCAGGGGCCAGGTCCGCGGTGTCGGCGGGCAGCAGCACGTCGCCGACCGCGGCGAGCAGCCCCGGGTCCCGCGTGAGCCACCCCACGGTGTCGAAGCTCGGGGCGAGAGGGAGGACGCCCTGGGCCGACACCGCGCCGTGGGTGGGCCGGTGCCCGGCCAGGCCCTGGTAGGCCGCCGGGACGCGGATGGATCCCCCGGTGTCGGTGGCGAGGCCGATGTCGGCGTGCCCGAGCGAGACGGCGCTGGCCGGCCCCGAGCTGGAGCCGCCGCTGATCCGGTGCGGCGCCCGCGGGTTGGGCGGGGTGCCGGTGTGGACGTTGGTGCCCGCCAGGCTCCAGGCGAGCTCGTCGGTGCGGGCGATGCCGGCCACGTCGGCGCCCGCGGCCAGGAGCGCGGCGACGACGGGCGCGTGGGCGGCCTCGGGTCCGGCACCCGCGAGCCAGGCGGGGTTGCCGGCACCGATGCGGTGGCCGGCGACGGCCACGAGGTCCTTGACCGCGACCCGGAGCCCGTCGAGCGGACCGGAGGCCGTCGCCGGCACCAGCGGGTCGCCGACCACGCGCCACACGCGCCGGTCCAGGGCCGGCGTGGGACCCGAGACGTGTGCGGCGACCACCTGCCAGCCGGCCGCGCCCCGCACCCACAGCTGGGTCTGCTGCCCGCGGCCGCCCCGCTCGGGCTCGGTCACCGCGACGACCAGGGCGTGGTCGTCGTCGATCGTGCGCACGTGGGTGGCGACGATGCGCCGCGCCGGAGCGCCGCCTCGCACCGCACGGAACGCGGCGATGGCGTCGTGGCCCACCAGCAGGCCCTCGGCGTCGCCGCGCAGCGTGGCCGGCCCGGGCGCGAAGAGGCGGTCGAGCTCGGCGACGTCGTCGGTCATCAACGCGCGCTCGTAGGCCCAGAAGGCCTCCATCAGGGCGGTGGTCACGGACGGGACCCTAGACCGCTCCTGTTACGCGCGTGTGGCGTACGACGGAGTGGCCCCGGCCTCAGCCGAGGTGCGGCTCGAGGCGCAGCAGCGCGATCTGGCGCAGCTGCTCGAGCGTCTCGGCGCGCTCGGTCACGTCGTCGTTGCCCAGCCGACGCTCGAGCTCGGCGAGGATCTCGGGCCCGCTGCGGCCGGCGGCGCGGATCAGGAAGACCCGGCCGAAGCGCTCCTCGTAGGCCCGGTTGCCGGCCAGCAGCCGCGCGGCCAGGTCGGCGTCGTCGCGGTCCACGCCGGACTGCTCGCGAGCGGAGTGGGCGGCGTCGTGCCGGGCGGCCTGCGCCCGCTCGCCGATCCGCGGGTGACGGTCCAGCGCCCGCTCGAGCTCGGCGTCGTCGAGCGAGGACGCCGCCGCGGACGCGGCCGCGCGGACCCGGTCGGCGTCGCCGTACGGACGACCGGCCAGCACCTGCTCGACGAACCGCTCCACGTCGAGGCACTCGGCCAGCACGGCGCGCACCTCGGGCTCGGCGAGGTCGTCGAAGGCGTACGCGCTCATGCCGGCTCCGCGTCGCGCAGGCGCTGGCTGATCACGGCCGACACACCGTCACCGCGCATGGTGACGCCGTAGAGCGCGTCACCGACCTCCATCGTGCGCTTCTGGTGGGTGATCACGAGGAGCTGGGAGTTCTCGCGGAGCTCCTCGTAGATCTCCAGCAGTCGGCCCAGGTTGGTGTCGTCGAGCGCCGCCTCGACCTCGTCGAGGATGTAGAACGGCGACGGACGCGCCTTGAAGAGCGCGACCAGGAAGGCCACCGCGACGAGGGACCGCTCGCCACCGGAGAGCAGCGAGAGCCGCTTGACCTTCTTGCCGGCCGGCCGGGCCTCGACCTCGATGCCGGTGTTGAGCATGTCGCCGGGGTCGGTGAGGACGAGGCGGCCCTCGCCGCCGGGGAAGAGCCGGGCGAAGGTCGAGTCGAAGGCCTTCTCCACGTCGGCGTAGGCCTCGGTGAAGACCTGCTCCACGCGGGAGTCGACCTCGCGGACGATGTCGAGCAGGTCCTTGCGGGTGCGCTTGAGGTCCTCGAGCTGCTCGGTGAGGAACTTGTGCCGCTCCTCCATCGCGGAGAACTCCTCCAGCGCGAGGGGGTTGACCCGGCCCAGCATCGAGAGGGCGCGTTCGGCGGTGCGCAGCCGCTTGACCTGCTCCTCGCGCACGAACGCGGCCGGCTCGGGCGGCTCCTCGCCCTCGGGGACCTCACCGCTGAAGGGGATCAGCGTGGTCGGGCCGTAGTCGGCGACGAGCCCGTCGGCATCGAGCCCGAGCTCCTCGAGGGCACGCTCCTCGAGCTGCTGGATGCGCATCTTCTGCTGGGTGCGCGCCATCTCGTCGCGGTGCACCGAGCTGACCAGCTCGTCGTGCTCCCGGCCGAGGTCGCGCAGGCGGGTGCGGACGGCCATGAGCTGCTGCTCGCTGCCCTGCCGGGACTCCTCGACGGCGGCGCGCTCGTCGGCGGCCTCCATGACCGAGCGCTCGAGCTCGTGCAGCACGAGGCGTACGGCCACCGACACCGCCTGCGCGGCCCGGCCCTCACGGATCAGTCGTTCGCGGCGCTCGGCGGCGCGCGCCCGGGACTCGCGCTCGGCCTGTGCCGCGCGCAGCAGCGAGTCGGCGCGACCGTGCAGCGCGCGGGCGCGCTCCTCGGCGGTGCGCAGGGCGAGCCGTGCGTCCATCTCGCCCTGGCGGGCCTCGCGTGCGGCCTCGGCGAGGCGCTCGCGCTCGGAGGTGTCGGGCTCCTCGTCGGTGACGTCCTCGGCCGCGGCGAGGCGGGCCTGGAGGTCCGCGAGCCCGGCGAGGTCGGCCTCGCGGGCCTCGCGGGCGGTGACGATGGCCCGCTCCAGGCGGTCGGCCTCCCCCTTGGCCGCGCGCGCCTGCGAGCCGTACTGGCCGAGCTCCTCGGCGACTGCGGCCAGCGTCGCGTCCGACTCGTGGAGGCGAGCCAGCGCGACGTCGACACGCTTGAGGGCGTCGTGGCGCGCGGCCTCGAGCCGGGAGATCTCGAAGCCGAGCCGCTCGGTGGTCGCGGTCGCGGCGGCCAGGCGCTCGGTGGCCTCGTCGACGGCGGCCTGGACCTCGATGAGACTGGGCTGGCTGGAGGAGCCCCCGGCGGCGAAGTGGGTGCCGAGCATGTCGCCGTCGCGGGTCACCGCGACGACGTCGGGCAGGTCGGCGACCAGGCGGCGTGCGGCCGCGAGGTCGTCGACGACGGCGACCCGCTCCAGCAGGCGCGCGAGCGCAGGGCGTACGTCGGCGGGCGCGGACACCACGTCGACGGCGTACGCCGCCCCGTCCGGCAACGCGGGCCAGTCGCGGTCCGCAGCAGGTGCACCGCCGAGCAGGAGCCCGGCGCGTCCGAGGTCGTCGTGCTTGAGGTGGGTGATCGCGTCGACCGCGGCCTGCGAGCCTGTGACCACCACGGCGTCCGCGGCACTGCCGAGCGCGGCAGCGACGGCCGTCTCGTAGCCGTGCTCGACGTCGAGCAGCGCTGCGACGGAGCCGAGCAGCCCGTCGACGGAGTCGGTGGCCGCGAGCAGCGCCCCGGCGCCGTCCTTGCGGTTGAGGCCGATCTCGAGGGCATCGCGACGGGCGGTGAGGCCGGCCCGCTCACGGTCGGCCTGCTGGGCGTCCTCGCGGGCGCGGGCCAGCTGCTCGTCGACCTCGTCGAGCACGGCGACGGCGTCCTCGTGCTCGGAGTCGAGGCCCTCCTCGCCGGCGTCGAGGCCGGCGACGCGGGTCTCGAGGGCGGTGAAGTCGCGCTGGGCGCGCTCGGCCCGGGCCGCGGCCTCCTCGCGGGCCTCGGTCAGGCGCTGGATCTCCGCGTCGGCCGCCTCGGCGCGCGAGGTGAGGGCGTTGACCTGGCCGGCGAGCCGGGCCAGGCCCTCGCGGCGGTCGGCGGCGGCACGCAGCAGCCCGGAGATGCGCTTGTCCTCCTCGGCGGCCGCCTCCTCGGCGGTGCGCTTGGCCACGACCGCGGCCTCGAGGGCGGTGCGGTGCTGCGCGACCTGCTCGGCGATCTCGGCCTCCTGGCGTCGCACGCGCTCGGCCTGCGCCTCGAGGTCGTCGGGGTCGCGACCGGAGTCGACGGTGTCGCCCTCCGCGGCACCGGCGGCGTTGCGGATCCGCTCGTCGGCCAGCGAGGCGGTGCCGCGCAGGCGCTCCTTGAGCCCCGAGAGGGCGAACCAGGTCTCCTGCGCCGCGGCCAGCCGCGGCAGGTCGTCTCGCAGCGTCGCCTCGAGGGCCGCCTCGCGCTCGCGGCCCTGGGCGATCGCGGCCTCGACCTCCTCGCGCCGCTCCAGCAGCACCGACTCGTCGGCCAGCTCGGACTCCAGCGCGGTGCGCGCAGTGACGAGGTCGTCGGCGAGCAGGCGGGCGCGGGCGTCGCGGACGTCGGCCTGCACGGTCTGCGCCTGGCGCGCGACCTCGGCCTGGCGCCCGAGCGGCTTGAGCTGGCGGCGGATCTCCGACAGCAGGTCGGCCAGGCGGGTCAGGTTGCCGTCGGTGGCGTCGAGCTTGCGGAGCGCCTTCTCCTTGCGCTTGCGGTGCTTGAGGACGCCGGCGGCCTCCTCGATGAAGCCGCGGCGGTCCTCGGGGGTGGCGTGCAGGATCGAGTCGAGCTGGCCCTGTCCGACGATCACGTGCATCTCCCGGCCGATGCCGGAGTCGCTGAGCAGCTCCTGGACGTCGAGCAGCCGGCACCCGCTGCCGTTGATGGCGTACTCAGAGCCGCCGTTGCGGAACATCGTGCGACTGATCGTGACCTCGGCGTAGTCGATCGGCAGCGCGCCGTCGGAGTTGTCGATGGTCAGCTGCACCTCGGCGCGGCCGAGCGGCGGACGGCCGGACGTGCCGGCGAAGATGACGTCCTCCATCTTGCCGCCGCGCAGGCTCTTGGCGCCCTGCTCGCCCATCACCCAGGCGAGGGCGTCGACGACGTTGGACTTGCCCGAGCCGTTGGGCCCGACGATGCACGTGATGCCCGGTTCGAGCTGCATGGTCGTCGAGGAGGCGAAGGACTTGAACCCCTTGAGGGTCAGGCTCTTCAGGTACAAACGCGTGCTCCTCACCGGGTCATGGCCAGGCCCTCGCGACGGGCCACTGAAAACTGGGGAAGCTCAGCGCGGCTCACCCTACGACACCCGCCGCCGCCGGAACCGTTGCGCGCGACGCGTGCCACGGCCCATGCTGAGCAGATGCGCCGCACGCTCGCCCGCACGCTCGCTGTCGTGGTCTCCGTGGGTGCGCTCGTCGCCCCCTCTCCCGTCGCGGCCGGTGCCGCACCGGAGGACCCGCTCACCCGGACGCACCTGCTCACCAGCGACGACTACGTGAGCGTCTACCCCGACATGCGCGACCCCTCCCGGTCGGTCCTCCGCTCGCCGCTCTTCGCGCCGCGTGCGTGCGACGACCGGGCGGTCGTGGTGCGCGGCAGCAGCCGGATCCAGGGCAGCGTCTCGCCGGGCGTACGCCGCCGGTCGGTCGCGCTGATCGACCAGAACCTGGTGCGCTTCGATTCCCGCCGGGAGGCGCGCGCACTCGTCCGCCGCTACCGCCTCTTCAGCAAGGAGTGCGTGGGCGACGTACGCACCGACGACGGGGAGGGCGGCCGGGTCCTGCTCAAGAACCGGGCCTGGTTCCCGCCGCGTGTCGGCGACCAGTCCGCCGGGATGCTGGTCGGCTGGTTCTCGGGCGGCTCGGTCGACTGGCGGCGGGTGCTGGCCGTGCGCGTCGGGCGGACGGTGTCGGTGCTCGACGTCGACTTCACCGACGACCGGCCGCCGAAGGCCGGGGTCGTGACGCTGGGCGAGCTGGCCGCCGACCGGCTGCGCTGAGCGAGCGCGCCGACAGGCGTGCCGGGGGGGCTCAGGTGCGCGGGTAGAGGCGCCGGTAGACCAGGTAGAGGATGGGCCCGAGGACCAGGACCGGGATGAGCCCGGTGGGCCCCTGTGAGGAGAGCCCGGTGAGGAGGGACGGTGCCATGAAGAAGCACACGATCCAGAACACCATCCGCGGGTTCACTCCCCGCGGGGCCGGCGCGGCCGGCGGGACGTAGCCGAGGGGGGCCGGCGGCACGGGTGGAGCGGGCACCGCGGGGACGGTCAGACCTCGCAACACCGCGTCGAGGTCGCCGTGGGTGCGTGCGGCCAGTGCCTGCGAGGTGCGCTCGTCGAGCTCGGCGGAGGTGATCCGGCCCTCGCTGAACGCGGAGGCCAGCCGCCGACAGACCTGGTCGCGCTCGGTGTCCGAGGCGAGGAGCGCGTCGCGGGCGGCGTCGGCCTCGCCCTGCGAGCGCAGCCAGTGGCGGTAGGCCTCGTCGCCCGCCCCGGGCGCGCCGTACGGCATGGTCATGGCCCAAGGCTAGTCCCGCGCCCGACCCCCGCGTGGCGACTTCGCCGACTCGGTGGCACGACCGACGAGGACTGCCCGAACCCCTCAGCGACCGAGGGCGTCCTCGAGAGCGGCGAGCACGAGGAGCACTGCGTCGGGTCGGGCGTTGTGGCCCATCAGCCCGATGCGCCACACGCTGGTGGCGTACGCCCCGGCGCCGGCACCGATCTCGATGCCGTGGCGATCGAGCAGCTCGCGGCGCACCGCGGCGGAGTCGACGCCCTCGGGGACCCGGACGGTCGTCAGGTCGGGCAGCCGGTGGCCCTCGGCGGCGAAGAGCTCGAGCCCCATCTCCTCCAGGCCCGACTGGAGTGCGTCGCCCGCGGCCTGGTGCCGCGCCCACACGGCCTCCAGCCCCTCGCCGAGGATGCGGGTGAGCCCGGCATGCAGGCTGGCAACCATCGCCGTGGGTGCGGTGTGGTGGTAGGTCCGCTGGGCCTTTCCGCCCTCCTTCAGCCCGGCCTCGCCGACGTAGCCGCCGAGCATGCCGAGGTCGAGGTACCACGACCGCGGCGTCTCGACCCGACGCTCGAAGGCGCGGTCGTTGATCGTGAAGGGCGCCAGGCCCGGCGCCACGCCGAGACACTTCTGGGTGCCGGCGTAGCCGATGTCGACGCCCCAGTCGTCGGCGCGCAGCTCGATACCGCCGATGGAGGTCACCGCGTCGGTGAGCAGCAGCGCGTCGCCCTTGCCGGCACCGAGCGCGGCGATGTCGGACCGGACACCCGTCGACGTCTCGGCGTGCACAGCGGCGATGATCGCCGGCGACGGGTGGGCGGCCAGCACCCGGTCGACGTCGACCGGCTGGCCCCACTCGTGCTCGACCGCCACCACCTCGGCGCCGCAGCGCGCCGCGACGTCGGTCATCCGCTGCCCGAAGAGACCGTTGACCGCCACCACCACCACGTCGCCCGGGTGGACGGTGTTGACGAACGCCGCCTCCATGCCGGCCGACCCGGTCGCGCTGAGCGGGAGGGTGCGCGCGTTGGAGGTGCCCCACGCCTCGCGCAGCATCTCGCAGGTCTCGTCCATGATCCGCAGGAACTCGGGGTCGAGGTGGCCGAGCAGCGGGTCGGCCAGGGCGCGGGTGGCCTCGGGGTAGGGGTTGGACGGACCGGGACCGAAGAGGTGGCGCTCGCGGATCATGGGGTCGACGGTAACCAATGCCCGGATGTCACAGCACCGCTCCGGGGTTGAGGATGCCGTCGGGGTCGAGGGCGTCCTTGATGCGGCGCGAGAGGGCCATCACGTCCTGGCCGAGCTGGTCGGGCAGGGCCGCCTTCTTCGTGCGCCCCACGCCGTGCTCACCGGTGATGGTGCCGCCGAGCCGGATGGCGGCCCGGAGGATGTCGTCGAAGGCGGCGCGGGCCCGCCGCTCGGAGTCGGGGTCGGTGGCGTCGTAGACGATGATGGGGTGGGTGTTGCCGTCGCCGGCGTGGGCGACGGTGGGGATCTCGAGGTCGTGGGTCGCAGCGATCGCCGCGACGGCGGCGAGGAGCTCGGGGAGCAGCGGCACGGCTGCGCCCACGTCCTCCAGCAGGAGGCTGCCGCGCGCCTCGACGGCCGGGAACGCCATGCGCCGCGCCTCGACGAACATCTCCCCCTCGGCCGGGTCGTCGGTGACCACGACCTCCGTCGCACCTGCGGCGACGCACGCCGCCTCCACGGCCGCGATCTCGGCGACCCGCGCGTCGCCCGGCGCGTCGGACTGCACGATCAGGAGCGCCCCTGCGGTCCGGTCGAGGCCGCGCGGCGAGAAGTCCTCGACCGCGTTGATGGTGGCCCTGTCCATCAGCTCCATCATCGAGGGACGGAGCGTGCGGCGTACGGCGACCACGGCCTCGGCCGCCGCCACCACCGAGGCGAAGGACGCGACCAGCGTCGCGGGTGGCAGCGGCAGCGGCACCAGGCGCAGGATCGCTCGCGTGACGATGCCGAGCGTGCCCTCCGATCCCACGAACAGCTTGAGCAGCGAGAGGCCGGCGACGTCCTTGATCCGCTTGCCGCCGAGCGTGACGAGCGTGCCGTCGGCGAGGACGACGTCGAGGCCCAGGACGTAGTCGGTGGTGACGCCGTACTTCACGCAGCACAGCCCACCGGCGTTGGTGGCGACGTTGCCGCCGATCGAGCAGATCTCGTACGACGACGGGTCCGGCGGGTACCAGAGGCCGTGCTCCCGCGAGGCGGCCTTCACCTCCGCGTTGAAGGCACCCGGCTCGACGACGGCGACCTGGCAGTCGGGGTCGATCTCGATGGCCCGCATCCGCTCGAGGCTGAGCACGACTCCGCCGTCCACGGCGCTGGCGCCTCCCGAGAGGCCGGACCCGGCTCCACGCGGCACGACCGGTACGCCGTGCCTGGCCGCCCACCGCAGCGCGACCTGCACCTGCTCGGCGTCCTCCGCCCGCACCACGGCCACCGGCGTGCCGGCGCCTGCGTCCTTCGACCAGTCGAACCGGTAGTTCGCCACGGTGGCAGGGTCGGTCGCGACGACTCCGTCGGGCAGGGACTCCACGAGCTCGGCGACGACATCCATCGGCCCATCGTGGCACGCCCGCCGGAGGCCGGGCGCTGTGACGACCTAGGGTCGTCAGCCATGAGAGCAGCACGCCGAGCCCGCATCGTGGGGGACATCGACCTCCGTCGAGGCCGCTGCCTCGAGATCGGCCCACTGGCCAACCCGGTCGTCGACCCGGACGTCGCCGACGTCCGCTACGTCGACGTCGTCGACCGAGCGGGACTCCTCGCCCACTACGACGGCAACCCGGCGGTCGATCCCGAGGCGATCCCCGAGCCGCACTTCTGGCTCACCCGGCCCGACGGCACCGTGTCGACGCTCGCGGAGGCGGTCGCGGCCGACGCGCCCTACCAGCACGTCGTGGCCAGCCACGTCATCGAGCACGTGCCCGACATGGTCGGCTGGCTGCGCGACGTCGCGCAGGTGCTCACCGGGGACGGCGCACTGGTGCTGGCGGTCCCCGACCGCCGCTACTGCTTCGACGTGCACCGCACCCCCGCGACGGTGGGGCAGGTGCTCCAGGCGCACCTCGACGGCGACCGGACGCCGTCGGTGCGAGCGGTCCTCGACCACTTCATGAAGGCCGTCGACTACTCGGCCGAGCAGGCGTGGGCCGGCGAGCAGCCCCCCACGCAGGGCTCGCACCCGATCGACGACGTCCGGCGCCACGTCGCACGACAGCAGGCCGGCGACTACGTCGACTGCCACGTCTGGCCGCTGACGCCACGCGGCTTCGCCGACCTCATGGACGACCTCCTCGCCCTCGGCGAGGTGGACTTCGCCGTCGAGCGCCTCACCGCGACACGGGTGGGCGAGCAGGAGTTCTACGCGACCCTGCGGCGACTCGACCGCACTCGCGAGCCGTCGGTGGCGATCGAGGAAGCGCGCGTCGCGCTGGCCCGCATGCGGTCCGACCTCCCCGACGAGTCGCCGGCGCCCCGTGACGGCGACGGTGGGCTCGTGCCGGGTCACGTGGTCGCTGACCTCGAGCAGCAGCTGGCCGAGACGCGCGAGCGGCTCACCAGGGTGCGCGCTGCCCGCGACCGGGCACGACGGCAGCGCGACCGGGGTCGTGCCGAGGCGGTCACGGTCGGTTCCACCGGCGACCCCGGAGTGGTGGCGCGGCTGGGACGACGCCTCGGGCGCGGCCGAGGTCGCTGACCTCGTGCCGACGCCGCTGCTCCGATCAGGCGGCGGAGGTCGACTCGTCGGCGTGCGCGATGCTCGAGAGCCGCGACCAGACCAGAGCGAGGGTGATCCCCGAGCCGACGAAGGCGAACCAGAAGGGCGCGGCCAGTCCCCACTGCTCGGCGATGAGACCGCCGATGCCCTGCCCGATGACCATCCCGCCGAAGACGAAGATGAGGTAGACCGAGCCCACGCGGCCCTGGAACTCGGACGGCACCGCCCGCTGGCGCACGACCTGGGAGACGTTGAACCACACGAAGGCGTAGGCACCGAAGCCGAACATGATGAGCAGCGCCAGCCACGGCACCGTGGTCAGGGCGAGCGCGAGGTGCATCAGCACCTCGAGGAGCAGACAGGTCTTCATCAGGACCGCGAGGTCGAAGCGGCGCTCGAGCCAGCCGTAGCAGGCCGTGCCGACGATCCCGCCGAGCGCGGACGCGGTGGTCAGCAGGCCGAACCCCACCTCACCCATCCCGACCCGGTCCAGCGACCAGAGCACGAGGATCGACCAGGCGGCACCCCAGGTGATGTTGAAGGTCAGGATCACGATCGCCAGGGTCCGGATCGCCGCGTGGCTCCAGAGCCAGCGGATGCCCTCGACGATGTCCTGCCGCACGTGGGTGTCGACCGACGCCGGCACCTGCTCGCGCGTGGAGCCGATGCGCGCCACCAGCACCACGCCCAGCACGACGCACACGAGCTGGGTGACGAAGGGCCACGCCATCCCGGCGGCGAAGAGGAAGGCCCCCACAGGCGGACCCACCAGCTGGTTGGCGGTCAGGAAGCCGGCCTGCATGCGCGAGTTGGCGATGCCGAGGTCGGACTTCTCGACGAACATCGGCGTGAGGGTGCTCGAGGTCGAGTCGGCGAACACCTCGGCCATGCCCAGCGCGAAGACGGCGACCAGCACCACGCCGATCGAGACGTGCCCGGTGGCGATCGAGCCGCACAGCAGGGCCAGCACGACGCTGCGGACCGCGTTGGCCACCACCACGACCGTACGCCGGTCGAGCCGGTCGGCCAGCGCTCCGGCGTACAGCCCGACGAGCAACCACGGCAGGCCGCGCAGCAGCCCCGCCAGCGCCACCAGCCGCGCGTCGTCGGTCTGCGAGGCGACGAGCAGCGGGCCTGCCGCCATGGCGATGCCGTCGCCGATGTTGGTCGTCCACGACGACACGAGAAGCCAGCGGAAACGGGGTCCCAGGCGTGACGGGATGATCGTCTCGCCGAGCCTGCTCACAAGCGCGGGAGCCTACGGCGCCCCACGGGGCGCGCGCACGCGGGTTTCTCAGACCGGCTGGAGGTCCTCGGCCGCCAGGCGGTCGTCACGCACGGCAGCGGCGAGGCGGTCGTTGTCGGCCTGGAGGCGCAGCACCAGCGACTCGAGGTCCTCGACGCGCCGGCGCAGGCGCCGGTTCTCCACCGCGAGGACCGAGGTGGTCCGCGCATCACTGTTCACATGGCCCAACAGCGCCTTCGCCATGGGGAGCCTTTCCACGACCGGGGTTCGACGGCCGCGACATCCGGCCGTCTACCAGAGTCCCACCCCTGCCGCGGCGGGTCAACGCTGCGGGCAGCCCGTCAGCGACGGCGCGGGGGTCGCTGGCAGCGGGGGCAGAAGTAGGACGAGCGGTTCATGAACGCCACCCGACGGATCGGGGTCCCGCAGCGCCGGCACGGCTCGCCCTCCTGGCCGTAGGCGTCGAGCGAGCGGTCGAAGTAGCCCGACTCCCCGTTGACGTTGACGTAGAGCGCGTCGAAGGACGTGCCGCCCTGGGCGAGCGCCTCCCCCATCACGTCGCGGACGTGGCCGAGCAGCTCGCGCAGCACCGGCCCGGTGAGCCGGTCCCCCGGCCGCTCACCGTGCAGCCGCGCGCGCCACAGCGCCTCGTCGGCGTAGATGTTGCCGACCCCGGAGATGAGCCCCTGGTCGAGGAGCAGCCGCTTGATCGCGGACGTACGCCACCGCGCGCGGCGCACGAACTCGGCGTCGTCGAAGTCGGGGTCGATCGGGTCGCGGGCGATGTGCACGATCTCGGTCGGCAGCTCGGCGCCGCCGGTGGAGACGGCGAGGCCGCCGAACATGCGCTGGTCGACGAAGCGCATCTCCAGCGCTCGTGCCTCGGCGGTGGAGAGAGCGAACCGCACCCGCAGGTGCCGCTCGTCGGGAGCGCCGGGCTCGTGCAGCAGCATCTGACCGCTCATGCCGAGGTGGCCGAGGAGCGCGTCGCCGTTGTCGAGCGCGATCCAGAAGTACTTGCCGCGGCGCCGCACGGCCTCGATGCGGCGACCCACGAGGGCGGCGACGAAGCCGGTGGAGCCGCGGTGGTCACGGCGTACGGGCCGCGGGTGCAGCACCTCGACGGCCTCGACCGTCGCGCCGACGACGTGGCGCTCGAGACCGGCGCGGACGACCTCGACCTCGGGGAGCTCGGGCACGTCTCAGGCGTCGGCGGTGGTGGCGTCCACGGGGACCACCGGGCGGGCGGCCTCGATCTCGCGGTACGCCGTCTCGGCGGCGCCCTGCTCGGCCTCCTTCTTGGAGCGGCCGGTGCCGTTGCCGAGGACCTGCTCGCCGACGCGGACGCGCGCGACGAAGGTCTTCATGTGGTCGGGGCCGTCGTCCTCGATGAGGTATTCCGGGACACCGAGGCCGAGGTCGGCCGAGAGCTCCTGCAGGGAGGTCTTCCAGTCGAGGCCGGCGCCCATGGACGCGGCAGCCTCCATCACCGGATCGAAGAGCCGGTGGACGACCTTGGCCGCCTCGTCGATGCCGCCGCTGAGGTGGATCGCCCCGATGACCGCCTCGACGGTGTCGGAGAGGATCGAGGCCTTGTCGCGACCGCCGGTGGTCTCCTCGCCGCGACCCAGCATGATGTGCTGGCCGAGGCCGATCTCGCGGGCGACGTCGGCGAGCGCGCGGGCGTTGACGACCGCCGCGCGCAGCTTGGCCAGCCGGCCCTCGGAGAAGTCCGGGTGGGCGCGGTAGAGCGTCTCGGTGACCACGATCCCGAGCACGGAGTCCCCGAGGAACTCCAGACGCTCGTTGGTCGGGATCTGCCCGTTCTCGTAGGCGAACGAGCGGTGCGTCAGGGCACGCTGCAGCAGCTCGGGATCCAGGACCGGATCACCGAGCGCTGCGCGGAGCTCGTCGGTGGTCAGAGGACCTGGCGACGGTCGGCCTTGGCGCCGTACTGGCCGCACTGGCCGCACGCACGGTGCGGGAGGTGCTTGGCACCGCAGGCGGGGTTGGCGCAGGTCGCGAGGGCAGGCGCGACGGCCTTCCACTGCGAACGGCGGTGACGCGTGTTGCTGCGCGACATCTTCCGCTTCGGAACAGCCATGGTGTGTCTCCTACTTACGTCGGCTTGCTTGGCCTTGCGTCTCCGGCCGGGGATTCCCGGTGGAGTCAGTCCTGGTCGTGCTGGGTGTCCTGCTCGGTGTCCTGCTGGAGGTCCTGCAGTCCCGCCCAGCGCGGGTCGATCGGTGCGTCGTGCGAGTGGTCCGGGTCGTCCGCGAGCCGCGCACCACACTCGGTGCACAGTCCGGGGCAGTCCTCGGAGCACAGCGGCTGGAACGGCAGTGCGAGCACCACCGCGTCCCGCAGCAGGGGCTCGAGGTCGACCAGGTCGTCCTCGAGCCGGCTGGTCTCGTCGTCGAGGTCACGGTCGTCGTGCTCCGCGGCCTTGTCGTGCTGGTCGGGGTAGACGTAGAGCTCCTGCAGCCGCGCGTGGATCTCGTCCTCGATCGGCTCCAGGCACCGTACGCACTCCCCCGCGAGCGTGGCCGTGGCCGTGCCCGTGAGCAGCACGCCCTCCATGACCGCCTCCAGGCGCAGGTCGAGGTCGACCGGCGATCCTTCGGGGACAGAGAGGACTTCGATGCCAAGTTCTGCCGGTGCCGGAACTGTCAGCTCGACTTCACGCTGGGACCCCGGACGGCGGCCGAGCTCGCGGGTGTCGAGCACGAGCGGCGCCTTCGGGTCCAGGCTGGTCAAGACGAACTCCCACTACTGGACACAGACACAACCGGAGAATCGTATCCGTCACGGTGTGGCGGGGCAAAACGGGTGCGGGACGGGGCGTTCATCCCCGGCGCTCGGCCAGCCGGCGCACCAGCTGCTCGCGGACCGGCTCGGGCACCAGACCGCGTACGTCGCCACCCAGCGCCGCGACCTCCTTGATCAGGCTGGAGGACACGAACGCGTTGCCGACCGCACCGGGGAGGAAGACGGTCTCCACGTCGGTGAGGTGGGAGTTCATCTGGGCCATCGGGAGCTCGTACTCGTAGTCGACGGCACCGCGCAGGCCCTTGACGATCGCGACGGCGTCGCTCTCGCGGCAGAAGTCGACGATCAGGCCGTCGAAGCCGGCCACCCGGACGTTGGCGATCGAGGAGGTGGCCTCCTCGAGCATCGCGATGCGCTCCTCGGGGGTGAAGAGCCGGTTCTTGCTCATGTTGACGCCGATCGCGACCACGACCTCGTCGAAGAGCCGGGCGGCCCGCCCGATGATGTCGAGGTGGCCGTTGGTCACCGGGTCGAACGACCCGGGGCAGACAGCGCGACGCACAGGCGTCCTTCCCGTCGTGGAGCGGTCCCGGTCAGGGCGCCGGGGTGGCGTGACCGTACCAAAGCGCGGTCTCGCCGTAGCGCTTCGTGCGGTCCTCCTCGATGCCGTCGGGCCACGTGACCTGGCTGCGCTTGGCGGCCCGCTCGACGATCACGAGGGCGCCGGGCACGAGCCACCCGTGGTCGACGAGCGCGGTGAGGTCGGCGGTCACGTCGGTGTCGGGCATGGGGTAGGGCGGGTCGGAGAAGACCACGTCGTAGGGGGCCGCAGGCGGGGAGGCGAGCACGGTGGCGACCGTGCCGGCGATCACCCGGGCCCGGGAGAAGCCGAGCGTGGCGGCGTTGCGGGTGATGAGGGCGGCCGTACGCCGGTCCTGCTCGACCATCGTCACCACGCCCGCGCCGCGCGACCACGCCTCGAGGCCGACGGCTCCGGAGCCGGCGTAGAGGTCGAGGAAGCGCAGCCCGTCGAGGGAGCCGGTGCGCGACTCGACGGCCGAGAAGAGCGCCTCACGCACCCGGTCGCTCGTGGGTCGCGTCGTCTGGCCGCGGGGCGTCTCCAGACGCCGACCCCCGGCCGATCCCCCGATGATGCGAGTCATCTGCCCGTGCTCAGCCCTTCTCCATGAACTCCGACGCCGCCGAGCGCTCGACCTCGGCGACGGCGTCGGCCAGGTCGGGCGCCTGCGCCAGCGCAGGATCCTCGGAGAGTAGCGCCTCCGCGGCCTCGCGGGCACGCACGATCGTCTTCTCGTCCCGCAGCACGCGCAGGGAGACCAGCCCCGAGCGGAAGCCGGACTGGCTGGCGCCGAGCACGTCGCCCTCGCGCCGCTGCTCGAGGTCGACGCGGCTCAGCTCGAAGCCGTCGGTGGTGGACGCGACGGCGTCGAGCCGGTCGCGCGCGGGCGAGCCGAGCTCGGCGTGGGAGACCAGCAGGCACAGCCCCGGCAGGCCGCCGCGACCGACGCGACCGCGCAGCTGGTGCAGCTGGGAGACGCCGAAGCGGTCGGCGTCGAGGAGCACCATCGTGGTGGCGTTGTGCACGTCGACGCCGACCTCGATGACGGTCGTGGAGACGAGCACGTCGACCTCGCCCGCGGCGAAGGCGCGCATCGTGCGGTCCTTGTCGTCGGGGGCCAGGCGGCCGTGGAGCACGGCGGTGCGCAGTCCCGCGAGCGGCCCCGCGGAGAGCTCCGCGTGCACCTCCTCGACCGCGGCCAGCGAGCGCTTCGGGGCGATCTCGGCGCCGTCCTCGTCGAGGTCGAGCTGGTCGCGCTCGCCCTCCTCGCCCGCGTCGCCGGAGATGCGCGGGCACACGACGTAGACCTGGTGGCCCTTCTCGACCTCCTCGCGCACCCGCTGCCACACCCGCTCGATCCAGGTGGGCTGGTCGGCCAGCGGGACGACGTTGGTCTGGATGGGGGCGCGACCCGCGGGCAGCTCTGCCAGCACGGAGGTCTCGAGGTCACCGAAGACGGTCATCGCGACGGTGCGCGGGATCGGCGTCGCCGTCATCACCAGCACGTGGGGCGGGGTGCCGGCCTTGTCGGTCAGCGCGGCGCGCTGCTCCACGCCGAAGCGGTGCTGCTCGTCGACGACCACCAGGCCGAGGTCGGCGAACTCGACGTTGTCCTGCAGCAGGGCGTGGGTGCCGATGACGATGCCGGCCTCGCCGGTCACGATGCGCAGCATGGCCTCCTGGCGGGCCGCGCGACCCATGGAGCCGGTGAGCAGCACGACGCCGGTGGCCTCGGCGGCCCCGCCGAGCATCCCGCCCTGCGCGAGGTCGCCGAGCATCGCGGAGATGGAGCGGTGGTGCTGCTGGGCCAGGACCTCCGTCGGGGCGAGCAGCGCTGCCTGCCCGCCGGAGTCGACGACCTGGAGCATCGCGCGCAGGGCGACCAGGGTCTTGCCGGAGCCGACCTCGCCCTGGAGGAGGCGGTTCATCGGGTGGTCGCGGGCCAGCTCTCCGGCGACGACCTCGCCGATCTCACGCTGTCCCCCGGTGAGCTCGAACGGCAGCCGGGCGTCGAAGGCCGCCAGGATCCCGTCGGGCCGACCGGCACGTGATCGGGCGCCCTGCTCGCGGTGCGCGGCGCGGCGCCGCGCGAGCACGAGCTGGAGCACGAGCGCCTCCTCGAAGCGGAAGCGCTTCTGCGCCGCACCGAGCTGGCTCCAGTCGTCGGGGCCGTGGATCCACCGGAGCGCCTGCATGACGGTGAGCAGCTCGAAGCGCTCGCGGAGCTCGGGGGTGAAGACGTCGGGCACGCCGGTGACGAGGTCGAGGGTCGCGGCGATGACCTTCTGGAGGTCCCACGTGTAGAGCTTGGCGGTGAGCGGGTAGACCGGGATCAGCTTGCTGAGCATCGCCCCCTCGTCGCCGTCGAGCGCGAAGCCGTGGGCCTGCTCGAGCTGCCAGCTGCCGCGGAACTGCTTGGCCTTGCCGGTGAAGAGCGCCCTGCTCCCCCACCCGAACTCGGCCTCGTGCCGGTCGGCGAGGTTCTTGTAGGGGCTGAACAGCGTCACGGAGAAGTCGGGGCCGTCGGTGCGCAGGCGGATCGTCGTACGCCACTGGCGACGGTTGCCGGCGCTGAACGGGGCACTGGAGCACGAGCGCACCTCCCCCACGATGGTCAGCTGCTCGCCGACGACCGGGGTGGCGACCTCGGAGAGCTCGGTCGCGGCGACGTAGCGGCGCGGGAAGTGGCGCAGGAGGTCACCGACCGAGCGCAGGCCGAGGCCCTCCTCGGCGAGCTTGCGCTTCTTGTGCGAGCTCCCGAAGACCGCCCCGATCGGGCTGTCCGGCGTGATGGCGACCATGGACGGCGCTCACTCGACGCTGACGAGCAGCGGGTAGCGGGGCTGGCCTCCGTGGTGGACGGCGACGTCGACGTGGGGGTGGCGCTCCTCCACGTGGGCGGCGACGGCCGCAGCGAGCTCGACCCCGCCCTCGCCGGAGACGATCGTGACCAGCTCGCCGCCACCGGCGAGCAGGCGCTCGAGGACCTCGTCGGCCACCACCTCGAGGTCGGAGCCGACGACGGCGAAGTCGCCGGCCACCACGCCGAGCGCGTCACCGGGCTCGCACGGGCCGGCCATCGTGATGGCCTGACGGGCGGCGACGGTGACCGCGCCGTGGCGGGCATGGCGGGCGGTGGCGGTCATCTCCCGGACGTCGGCGTCGAAGGCGCGGCCGGGCTCGTGCACCGAGATCGCGGCGAGCCCCTGCACCTGCGCCTGGGTGGAGATCACCTCCACGGAGATGTCGTGCTCGGCCTCGGCGGTGCGCGCGGCGATCTCCGCGGCGCGGACGGTGTCGCTGTCGTTGGGCAGGACGACGACCTCCGCGGCACCGCACCCGGTGATGGCCTCGAGCAGCTGTCCGGTCGAGGGACGCTGGCCCGGCCCGCCCTCCACGACGACGGCGCCCGCGGACTCGAAGAGCTCGGCCAGGCCGGGGCCGGCCGCCACGGCGACGACCCGGCGCCCGGTGCGGTCCGAGGTGCGCTGGCGCGCGGCGGCCACCTGCTCGGCGAAGTGCGTGACGCGGATCCGGTGCGGCCGGCCGGCCGTGATCCCGGCCTCGATCGCGGCCCCGACGTCGTCGACGTGCACGTGGACGTTCCACAACCCGTCGCCGCCGACCACGACGAGGCTGTCGCCCAAGCCGGCGAGGGTCCGGCGCAGCTCGCCGATGCGCTCGTCCTCGACCTCGGCGCCGACGTCGAGGAGGTACATCACCTCGTAGCCCGGGCCGTCCTCGGTGAGGTCGTCACCGGGCACGGCAGCGGCCGCGACTGGGATGAGGTGCGTGCCGATGGGGGTGGTCCACGGCATCGGCCGGCGACCGGTGGCGGTGGTCTCGACCGCGTCCAGCACGACCGTGAGACCGCGACCGCCCGCGTCGACGACGCCCGCCTGGGCCAGCACGGCCAGCTGCTCCGGCGTACGGGCGAGGGCGGTGCGGGCCGCTGCCGCTGCCGCGGTGAAGACGTCGCGGGCGCGGGCACCCGGGCGCTCGGCCACCGCCAGCGCGGCGTCGGAGGCGGCACGCGCGACGGTGAGGATCGTCCCCTCGACCGGGACGCCGACCGCGGCGTAGCTGGCGTCCGTGGCCGAGGCCATCGCCGCGGCGATGGTCTGCGCGCGACGGTCCTCCAGCCCTGCGGCCGCGAGGTGGGTGACGTAGCCGCGGAGCATCTGGCTGAGGATCACGCCGGAGTTGCCACGCGCCCCCATCAGCGCGGCGCGCGCCAGGAGCGCCATGCCGGCCTCGAGACCCAGGTCGGGGTCGGCGGCACGGGCCGCGCGCAGCTCGTCGCGGGCCGCGGAGACGGTGAGGAACATGTTGGTGCCGGTGTCGCCGTCGGGCACTGGATAGACGTTGAGCGCGTCGATCTCCTCGCGCGCCGAGGACAGCGCATCGGTGGCGATGTCGACGAACCGGGCGACCGCTTCGAGGGTGATGCCGTGGGTGACTGGCTCCATCGAGTCGGTGTGCTCCCGGGTGTGCTCCGGCCGCCGTGCGGGTCGGTCGTGTCTGGTGTGCTGGGCCTGGCTGGTGCGACCATGTGTCGCGCGCCACAGGGTAGTGCCCCGGTCCGACCGTGCCTGCGATTTCCTCCCCCGGACGGTCCTCGGCTACTCTTCTGCGGTTGCCTGTTGCTGCCACCTGGCGGTGTGCAGGCTGTGGATCTCTCTATCAACCTCGAACGGATCGGAGTGCACGGTGGCTGCCGTCTGCGACATCTGCGCCAAGAAGCCGGGCTTCGGAAACAACCGTCCCTGGTCGCGCAAGATCACGAAGCGTCGCTTCAACCCCAACATCCAGCGCGTCCGGGCGACCGTGAACGGCACGCCCAAGCGCCTCAACGTCTGCACCGGCTGCCTCAAGGCCGGCAAGGTCTCCCGCTGACCTGACCAGACTTCTGCAAGGCCCCCGTCGCTCTGCGGCGGGGGTCTTGTGCTTGTGGGGGCCGTTGCATGAGTCACCGCTTGAGCGGTGACTCCCGCGCGGACCGGCCGTTGCAACGGCCCGACCGCGCCGGACTTCCCCCACCCCCGTGGCTCGAGTTGCTGGTGGGACCCGCCCTGGCGGTTGAGTCTCCTGGAGACTCAGCCCCGAGCGCGGCTCAGAAGTGGGTCCAGCCGGTGGGGCCGTCGTACGCCGCACCGTCGACCGTCACGCCCTCGCCCTCTCGCACCTCGCCGACGACCTGCCAGCCGGCGGGCACCGCGGCCGCGTCGGGGAAGGTCGCGAGCAGCGCGTGGTCGTCTCCCCCACCGAGGATGAACTTCATCGGGTCCGCCCCCAGTGCCGCGCCGACGGCCTGCAGCGGCTCGGGGATCGCGAAGGCGTCGGTGCGCACGTCGATGGCCACTCCGCTGGACTCGGCGAGGTGGCCGGCCTCGGCGAGGAGGCCGTCGGAGATGTCGATGAGGGACGTCGCGCCGGCCTCGGCAGCCTGCTTGCCGGCGGCGTACGGCGGCTCCGGGCGGCGGTAGGCCTCGACGAGCACCCGCGGCGAGCGGAACCCGCGCCCGAGGACGGCCAGGCCGCCTGCGGCCCAGCCCTGCCGGCCGACCAGCGCGAGGACGTCGCCGGGCTGCGCTCCCGAGCGCAGCACCGGCGCCTGGGTGCACTGGCCGAGCACGGTCACCGCGATCACGAGTTGGTCGGCGCGGGTGAGGTCGCCGCCGACGACAGTGGCGCCGACGCTCGCACACTCCTCGGCGAACCCGCGCGCGAAGTCGAGCGCCCATGCCACGGGGAGGTCCGCCGGTGCCGCCAGGCCGATCGTGAGGTGGCGTGCGGTGCCGCCCATGGCGTTGATGTCGGAGAGGTTCTGCGCCGCGGCTCGGTGGCCGATGTCGGAGGCGCTGGCCCAGTCGCGGCGGAAGTGGCGGCCCTCGACGACCATGTCCGTCGACACCACCACGTGGCCGTGCTTGATGCGCAGGACGGCGGCGTCGTCGCCCGGTCCGACGAGCACGTGCTCGTCGCCCTCGAAGATCTTCACGAGCTCGGAGATCAGGCCGAACTCACCTGCCTCGCCGAGGGTCGCGTCCGGAGTGAGGGCCATGGCTCCATCCCACCAGACAGCACGGTGATCACAGTGACCCATCCCCTGTCGGCCCGCCCGCGCCGCGCGGTAGGTTGGCCCGGACACACCCGCTGAACGAGACCGAGGAGTCCACGATGGTCGTCCAGGCCTACATCCTGATCCAGACCGACGTCGGCAAGGCCGCCGAGGTGGCCAAGGCCATCGCGCAGGTCAGCGGCGTCACGCTTGCTGAGGACGTCACCGGTCCCTATGACGTTATCGTCCGCGCCGAGGCGAAGAACGTCGACGAGCTGGGCAAGCTCGTGGTGTCGAAGGTCCAGAACCTCGACGGCATCACCCGCACGCTGACCTGCCCGGTCGTCCACATCTGACCCGTCCCACAACGAATCACGTGCACCCCCGCCGACGCCTCGGCCCCTCCACGGGCCGGGGCGTCGTCGCGTCCGCAGCCGCCTGCCTCGCCCTCACGGCCTGCAGTCCCGGGACCACCAGCATCGAGGAGCACGACCTCTCCGGTGCCGACCGTGCCGCGTGCGAGGCACTGGTCGCGGACCTGCCCGACACCCTTGCCGGCGAGACGCGGGCCGAGGTCGAGCCCGGCGGCGGGCCCGGTGCGGCGTGGGGCGATCCGGCGTACGTCCTCACGTGCGGCGTCCCGGAGCCCGAGGACTACGAGCCGACGGCCGAGTGCAGCGTCATCAACGGCGTGGGGTGGTACGTCACCGACGACCAGCTCACCGACCAGTCCGAGGACGCGACGCCGATCGCGCTGACCCGTACGCCCTACGTCGAGGTGCGGGTGCCGGCCGACTACCGCACCGAGGGCATCGACCGCGCTCTCGCCGAGCTCGCGCCGCTCCTGGAGGAGCACCTGGACGAGGGCGTGCCCTGCCTCTAGGACCTAGCGCGCCTCAGCGCAGGCCGGTGTCGCGGCGCAGCGCGAGCTGGAGCAGCCGGTCGACGAGCTCGGGGTAGGTCATCCCGGTGGCCGCCCAGAGCTGGGGGTACATCGACGTCGGCGTGAAGCCGGGCATGGTGTTGAGCTCGTTGATCACCAGCGAGCCGTCGGGCATCACGAAGAAGTCGACGCGGGCCAGGCCCTCACAGGAGAGCGCCTCGTAGGCGCGGACGGCCATCGCCCGCAGCTCCTGCTCGGTCTCGGCGGGGAGCACCGCGGGGATGTCGATCTCGGTGTGCTGGTCGGCGAGGTACTTGGCCTCGAAGTCGTAGAACTCGTGGTCGCCGCCCGTGCGGACCTCGCCGGGCCGCGACGTCTCCGGCGGTCCCTCCAACGTGCCGAGCACACCGCACTCCACCTCGCGCCCGCCCTCCATCGACTGCTCGACGAGGACCTTCGGGTCGTGGCGGAAGGCCTCCTCGAGGGCCGCCTCGACCTCGCCTGCGTCGTGGAGCTTGCTGATGCCCATGCTCGACCCGGCGCGGGCCGGCTTGGCGAAGGACGGGAAGCCGAGGTCCTCGATCCGCGAACGAGCGCCGACCGGGTCCTGCTCCCACTCCGAGCGCGTCACGACGATGCCGGGGGTGACGGGGAGGCCGGCGGCCTGGAGGACGACCTTCATGTAGGCCTTGTCCATGCCGACCGCGGAGGCCAGCACGCCGGAGCCGACGTAGCGCACGCCCGCCATCTCGAGCATGCCCTGCAGGGTGCCGTCCTCGCCCCACGGGCCGTGCAGCAGCGGGAAGACGACGTCGACCTCACCGATGACCGACGGGACGCTGGCCGGCTCGGTGACCACGAGGTCCGTGCCGGTGGTGGCGCCCATCAGCGCGACCGGCGAACGTGCGCCGTCGACGGCAGGCAGGTCGCTGCCGTGGATCGCGAGGCGGCCCGGCTCGTCGACCTCGAGCACCCATCGTCCGTCGGCGGCGATGCCGACCGGCACCACGTCGTACGCCTCGCGGTCGATCGCGGCGAGCACGCTCCCCGCGGTGACGCACGAGATGCCGTGCTCGGAGGAGCGCCCGCCGAAGACGACGGCGACCCGGGGCTTGCGACCGGTCTTGTGCGAGGAGGTGTCGTTCATCGGCACGACCCTATCCACCTACGCTTGCCGACATGGCTCACGACCCGCAGCACAGGCCCGGCACCATCGCTGTGACGGCCGGGCGCCCCGACAAGGCGCCCGACGCACCGCTCAACACCCCGATCACCATGGCCGCGACCTACGTCGCGGGCGGCGAGGTCGAGTACGGCCGCTACGGCAACCCGACCTGGACGGCGCTGGAGGACGCGCTCGGCGCGCTCGAGGGTGGCCGCTGCCTCACCTTCGCCTCCGGCCTCGCGGCCGTGGCGACCGTGCTCGACCTCGTGGGCGCGGACGGCAAGGTCGTGGTGCCGCGGCACGCCTACACCGGCACGATCATGCAGCTCGGCGACCTCGAGTCGCGCGGCCGGCTGCGCGCCGAGCTCGTCGACATCACCGACACCGAGGCCGTGGTCGCCGCCTGCGCCGATGCCGCCCTCGTGTGGCTGGAGTCGCCCACCAACCCGGCGCTCGAGGTCGCGGACATCGCGACCATCACCGCCGCCGCCCACAAGGCCGGCGCCTACGTCGTGGTGGACAACACCTTCGCCACTCCCCTGCTCCAGCGCCCGCTCGAGCACGGCGTCGACCTCGTCGTGCACTCCGCGACCAAGTACCTCGCCGGCCACTCCGACGTGCAGATGGGCGCGATCGTCACCGGCGACGACGACCTCTGGACGGTGCTCAAGGGCCGGCGCGACCTCGTCGGTGCGGTCCCGGGGCCCTTCGAGGCATGGCTGACACTGCGCGGCCTGCGCACGCTGCACCTGCGGGTCGAGCGCGCCCAGTCCAACGCCGAGGAGCTCGTACGCCGACTCGGGGAGCACCCCTCACTGTCGGAGGTCCGCTACCCGGGCTTCGGCGGCATCGTCAGCATCGTGCTCGCGCAGGGCGAGATGGCGGCCGACCTGCTCTGCCGCAAGACCCGCCTGTGGGTGCACGCCACGTCGCTGGGCGGTGTCGAGTCGACGCTCGAGCGCCGCCGCCGCTGGAAGGCCGAGGCCGCGACCATCCCCGAGGGACTGGTGCGCCTCTCGGTCGGCGTCGAGGACGTCGAGGACCTGTGGGACGACCTGCGCGACGCGCTCGACGGGTGCGTCGGCTGAGGCGGCCGTGACCTCCGTGTAACGCTTCGGCGCCATGGGGCGAAGAATGGGCATGGAGCCACCACCCCACATCCCCGCCATCGGCCGGGATCCCGACGCCCTCGACGCGTTCTACCGTCAGCACCTGCCGTGGGTACGTCGATTCGTGGCGCGTCGCGTCGACGACCCGCACACCGCCGCGGACCTGACGGCCGACATCTTCCTCGCCGTCATCGACGGCGCGGCCGGCTACCGGCCCGACCACGGCAGCCCTACGGCATGGCTAGCGGGGATCTCGCGCAACGTCGTCGCCGGCCACCATCGTCGCCGTGCCCGCGAGGGCCGCGCGCACGCCCGCATCAGCGGCCGGGCCCTGCTCGATGAACACTCCGCCGAGCTCATCTCGGACCGCATCGACGGTGAGCGCCTGGCACGCGAGCTCTACCGCTCGCTCGAGGCACTTCCGGACAATCAGCGCGCGGTCGTCGAGCTCGTCGCTGTCGACGGGCTCAGCCTCACCGAGGCCGCGCTGGCGCTCGGCATCTCGGCCGGCAACGCGCGCGTGCGCTACCACCGGGCGCGCGCCCGGCTCCAGGAAGTCCTTCCCAGCCCCTTCGAGGTGATCGCATGAGCCCCCTGTCCGAACCCCGTCTCGATCCCTTCGAGGACCGGCTGCTCGCAGAGCTGCGCCAGGCGGTCACTGCAGCGCCCGCGCGTCGACGTACGCGTCGCCCGATCGCCGTCGCTGCGGCGGTCGCCGCCTCGGCACTGGTCGGCGTCGTGCTCGTGCCGGGCCTCGGCACCACGCCGGCGTACTCGGTGCAGGAGGGCAATGCCGGGGAGATCGTGGTCGAGGTGAACCGTCCCGAGGACGCCGCAGGGCTGGAGCAGGCGCTCGGTGAACGCGGAGTCGCGGCGGACATCACCTACCTGCCGGACCTGCAAGAGTGCGCCTCCGGCCGCTTCACCGAGGTCGACCGAGAGGTCGGCCTGTCACTGTCGATCGGCGAGGACCTCGTGCGCGTGACCCTGCCGCCCGGCGCGGTCCGTGACGGCGAGACCTTCGTGATGGTGCTGTCGGTGGAGGCGATGACGCAGGACGAGCTCGCCGAGGTGGCCGAGCGTGACGACCAGCGGGTGGTGGAGGGCACGAGCTCCTCGGTGTCCGCCGAGGTCGCGAGCGGTCCGGTCCGTCAGTGTCAGCCTGTGCCAGGCGCGGGCTGAGAGCGATCTGGCAACGTCATGAGAGCTGGCGGTTGGAACCACCAGTTCTCATGACGTTGTGCAAAACCCACCGAGCGAGCGGGCTCGACGCGGCTAGACCACCGAATGAGGTGCCCTGAGCTCCTGCGTCGCATCGGGCAGGTCTCGATACAGCTCCGTCGGGGCTTCGTTCCTCAGCACCGGGAGCCACTCGACCACCGATGAGCTGCCCTGAGCTCCTTCGTCGCTCAGTGCAGCTCGGGCTTGGTGTCGCGCGCGATGAAGGAGTTCATCATGTCGAGCGCGGTCATCCGGCCGTCGACGACGGCGTCGACGGCCTGCGCGATCGGGGCGTCGACGCCGACGCTGTCGGCCAGCGCGAGCAGCGACTTGCAGGACTTGGCGCCCTCGGCGACCTGCCGCGTGGAGGCGTAGATCTCCTCGGTCGTCATGCCCTGGCCGAGGCGCTCGCCGAAGGTGCGGTTGCGCGAGAGCGGCGAGGAGCAGGTGGCGACGAGGTCGCCGAGACCCGCGAGGCCCATCAGCGTCAGGGGATTGGCGCCCTGCGCCGTGGCGAGGCGCGCGGTCTCCGCGAGTCCGCGGGTGATGACGGAAGCGGTGGTGTTGTCGCCGAAGCCGAGCCCGACGGCCATGCCGACCGCGAGGCCGACGACGTTCTTGTAGGCGCCGCCGATCTCGCACCCGAGCACGTCGACGGAGGTGTAGGGCCGCCACGACGGGCCGTGCGTGATCGCCTGCAGGTGCTTGGCGCGCTCCTCGTCGACGCACGCGACGACGGACGCGGCCGGCTCGCGGCGCGCGATCTCGCGGGCGAGGTTGGGTCCGCTGATGACCGCGATGCGGTTGGCGGACGCGTCGGTGACCTCCTGGATGACCTCGCTCATCCGCATCAGAGTCCCGAGCTCGACGCCCTTCATCAACGACACCAGGGTCGCCTTCTCGGGCAGGATCGGCGCCCAGGCGGTGAGGTTCTCGCGCAGCGACTGCGACGGGACGGTGAGCACGACGACGTCGGCATCGGCGGCGACCTCCTCGGGGTCGGTCGACGCGCGGATCGAGGGCGGCAGCTCGATGCCGGGCAGGTAGTCGGTGTTCTCGCGGCGCTCGTTGACCGCTTCGACCACCTCGTCGCGGCGCGCCCACAGGGACACGTCGTTGCCGGCATCGGCCAGGACCAGCGAGAAGGCGGTGCCCCACGATCCGGCACTGAACACTGCGATCTTCGTCATCGGGTGTGCTTCCTCTTCGTCCGGTGGGGGTCGTACGGGTTGCCGGTCTCGCGTACGCCGCTGCGGCGCGGGTCGAACCGGTCGGTCGGGGGCGTCTCGCCGCGGAGGTCGGCCACGAGGGCGGTGATGGCCGTCATGATCCGCTCGGTGGCCTGCGCCGTCGTCTCCGGCGAGTGCGGGCCGGCGACCAGGTCGTCGAGGGCCACCGGGTCACCCGCCAACATCTGGATGTTCTTGCGCGGCACGAGGTGCGGGCGCTTGGTGTAGGGCGGCAGGACCTCGTGCGCGCCCCACTGGCCGACCGGAATCACCGGGCAGCCGGTGGCCAGCGCGATGCGCGCGGCGCCGGTCTTGCCCTTCATCGGCCACAGGTGCGGGTCGCGGGTCAGCGTGCCCTCGGGGTAGATCACGATGCACTCGCCCTCACCGATCGCCCTCACCGCGGCGTCGTAGGCACCGACCGCGTTGCGGGTGAGCCGCTCGACGGGGATCTGCCCGGCAGCGGAGAGGAGACCCCCGAGGAACTTGTTCCTGAACAGCCCCGACTTGGCGAGGTAGCGCGGCACCCGTCCGTGGTCGTAGACGAAGTGCGCGGACAGCAGCGGGTCGACGTGGGAGATGTGGTTGAGGGCGATGATGCAGCCGCCGGTGGCGGGGATCTTCTCGCCGTCGATCCAGGTGCGCGACGTGGCCGTCAGCAGGGTCGGCTTGAGGATCGAGGCCGCGAAGGTGATCGCCCAGCCGCGCGGCTGCTCCAGCTTCCTGACGCGCACCGTCACCTCCCGCTCCCACGGGCCACGCCCGGACGCTCCCTGCGTCGCGAGCAGGCTACTCGGTCACCCGCCCCCCGGGACCCCAGCGGCACGCTGGTCCCGGGTGGCAGGATCCGTGGTGATGTCCAGCTCCCTGCCGACCGATGCCGACGCGCCGCGCTGCGTGGTCGTCGTACCCGTCAAGCCGCCGGCGCACGGCAAGTCCCGCCTCGTCGGGCTCGACGACGAGCAGCGTCGCGAGCTGGCCGAGGCGTTCGCGCTCGACACCGTGCAGGCCGCCGTCGCGACGCCCGGCGTCGCACGCGTCCTCGTGGTCACCGACGACTTCCGCCTGGTCGCACCGATGCGCGCCCTCGGCGCCGAGGTGATGCCGGACGGGGCCAGCGAGGACCTCAACGAGACCCTCGTGCAGGCCGTCGCGGAGGTCGTACGCCGCTGGCCGGGCGCGGTGCCCGTCGCGCTGTGCGCCGACCTGCCCGGCCTGCGCTCCGCCGAGCTCGCCGCGGTCCTGGTGGACGTGGTGGCACGCGTGGATGCCGGTGACGCCGCCTTCGTGAGGGATCGCGCCGGCACGGGCACGACGACGTACGCCGCTCCTGCCGCACACTTCGCGCCGCAGTTCGGAATGGCTTCGGCGGAGCGCCACGCGGCGTCGGGGGCGGTCGAGGTCGGCGCCTCCGCGCGGAGCCTGCGTGCCGACGTCGACGACATGGTCGACCTCGGCGCCGTCCTCGTCGGCGGCGTGGGACCGCACACCACCCGGGCAAGCGGGAGGCGGGCCACCCCGCTGGGGTGACCCGCCTCGTCGCGGTCCAGGAGTGCTGGAGCGTCAGGACTTCTTGGCAGTCTTCTTGGCCGCAGTCTTGTTGGCCGGCGTCGCCTTCTTGGCGGGAGCCTTCGTGGCGGTCGACTTGCTCGCAGTCGACTTGGCGGCCGTCTTCTTGGCCGGGGTTGCCTTCTTCGCAGGCGACGTGGAAGCAGCCGTCGTCTTCTTCGCGGGCGTCGCCTTCTTCGCCGTGGTGGTCTTCGACGCCGTCGACTTGGTGGCAGGGGCCTTCTTGGCGGCGGTCTTCTTGGCGGGCGCTGCCTTCTTCGCCGGCGTCGCCTTCTTGGCGGGCGCCTTCTTGGCGGCCGTCTTCGTGGCCGGTGCAGCCTTCTTCGCCGGCGTCGCCTTCTTGGTCGCGGCACCGGTGACGGCGGCAGCAGCCGCGCGCACGCTGGCCGGCGGCTTCGGCATCGTGGCGGCCGTCAGCTTCGGCAGCTTCTTGGCGCCGGCGACGACGTCCTTGAGCTCCTTGCCCGCGGAGAACTTCGGCACGGCCTTCTTCTTGGACTTCATCCGCTCACCCGTCTGCGGGTTGCGGACCCAGCGCGCGTTGCGGACGGCCTTCTCGAACGAGCCGAAGCCGGTGATGGCGACCTTCTCGCCCTTGGCCACCTCACGGGTGATGGTGTCGAGCACCGACTCCAGTGCGTGGGCCGCCTGCTTGCGGTTCCCCTCGTAACGCGCGGCGAGCGCGTCGATGAGCTCTGACTTGTTCACTAGCTTCCCTTCCCAATGAACCTGAGCCGAGCTCGTGCTCGACCTTCTGCAAGGCACGCTAGGCACATGGGAGGGTGAGGACAATCACCATCGCCCTTGTTTGTGGGGCTTTTTCAGGCCGTGACGGGCTTCCAGCTCGGCCGCGACGCCTCGAAGTCGGTGATGTCGGCGTCGTGGCCGAGGGTGATCCCGATGTCGTCGAGGCCCTCCAGCAGGCGCCAGCGGGTGTAGTCGTCGATGTCGAAGGAGTCCTCGACGGCGTCCTCGCCGGCACCGGCGCGGACCGTACGGCTCTCCAGGTCGACGGTGACCTCGCCGCCCGGGTTGTCCTCGAGCCAGTCCCACAGGCGCTGCACGACCTTCTCGTCGACCTGCGCCGCGACGAGCCCGGCCTTGCCGGAGTTGCCGCGGAAGATGTCGGCGAAGCGCGAGGAGATCACGGCCCGGAAGCCGTAGTTCTGCAAGGCCCACACGGCGTGCTCTCGCGAGCTGCCGGTGCCGAAGTCAGGACCCGCGACCAGCACGGAGCCGCTGGCGTAGGTGGGGTCGTTCAGCACGAAGTCCGGGTCGTTGCGCCAGGCGGCGAACAGCCCGTCCTCGAAGCCGGTGCGGGTCACGCGCTTGAGGTAGACCGCGGGGATGATCTGGTCGGTGTCGACGTTGCTGCGCTTCAGCGGGACGCCGACGCCGGTGTGGGTGGTGAACTTGTCCATGGGAAACCTTTCGGAGATCGAGTAGCCGCCGAGGAACGAGGCGGCGTATCGAGATCAGGCCAGCGCAGCCAGGTCGGCGGGCGACGAGAGGGTGCCGCGCACGGCGGTGGCGGCGGCGACGGGCACGGACACCAGGTGCGTACGACCGCCCTTGCCCTGCCGTCCCTCGAAGTTGCGGTTCGACGTCGAGGCGCTCCGCTCACCCGGGGCGAGCTGGTCGGGGTTCATGCCCAGGCACATCGAGCAGCCGGCCCCGCGCCACTCCGCGCCTGCGGCGAGGAAGACCTTGTCGAGGCCCTCGGCCTCGGCCTGGAGGCGTACGCGCACCGAGCCGGGCACCACCAGCAGGCGGGTGTCGTCGGCGACGTGGCGACCCTCGAGGATCGACGCCGCCAGGCGCAGGTCCTCGATGCGGCCGTTGGTGCAGGAGCCGACGAAAACGGTGTCGACCTTGACCTCGCGCAGCGGCGTGCCGGCCTCGAGACCCATGTAGTGCAGGGCCTTCTCGGTCGCGACCTTGTCGTTGGGCTCGTCGAAGTCGTCGGGGCTCGGGATGGTGGCGCCCAGCGGCGCACCCTGGCCGGGGTTGGTGCCCCACGTGACGAACGGCGTCATCGTGGACGCGTCGAGCTCGATCTCACGATCGAAGACTGCGTCGTCGTCGGTGCGCAGGGTCTTCCAGTGAGCGACGGCAGCGTCCCAGTCGGCGCCCTTCGGCGCCTCGGGCTTGCCCTCGATGTAGTCGAAGGTCGTCTGGTCGGGCGCGATGAGGCCCGCCTTGGCGCCCCACTCGATCGACATGTTGCACACGGTCATCCGGCCCTCCATGGAGAGCTCCTCGATGGCCTGGCCGCGGTACTCCACGATGTAGCCCTGGCCGCCACCGGTGCCGGTGTGGGTGATGAGGGTGAGCACCATGTCCTTGGCGGTGACGCCCTCGGGCAGGCTGCCGTTGATCGTGACGGCCATTGTCTTCGGACGGGCCTGGGTCAGGGTCTGGGTGGCGAGGACGTGCTCGACCTCGGAGGTCCCGATGCCGAAGGCGATCGCACCGAAGGCGCCGTGCGTGGAGGTGTGCGAGTCGCCGCACACGATCGTCATGCCGGGCTGCGTCAGGCCGAGCTGCGGACCGACGACGTGCACGATGCCCTGCTCGACGTCGCCGAGCGGGTGGAGGCGTACGCCGAAGTCGGCGCAGTTCTTGCGCAGCGTCTCGACCTGCGTACGGCTCACCGGGTCGGCGATCGGCTTGTCCCAGTCGACCGTGGGGACGTTGTGGTCCTCGGTGGCCAGCGTCAGGTCGGGGCGGCGGACCGTGCGACCGGCGAGGCGCAGGCCGTCGAAGGCCTGCGGCGAGGTCACCTCGTGGAGGAGGTGGAGGTCGATGTAGAGCAGGTCGGGCTCTCCCGGGGCGCTCCGGACGACGTGCTCGTCCCAGACCTTCTCGGACAGGGTCTTGCCCATGACACAAACTCCTTCTGCTCCATTGCGGTAGGACGACGCTACATCTTGCATCCCACTCTCTGAGATGAGAATATCGGCATATGGACAACGGATCTGGTGTCGGCGTGCTGGACAAGGCCGCCCTCGTGCTCGCGGCCCTCGAGGCCGGACCGGCCACCCTCGCCGGGCTCGTCGCCGGCACCGGGCTGGCCCGCCCGACCGCCCACCGCCTCGCGGTCGCGCTCGAGCACCACCGCCTCGTCGCCCGCGACATGCAGGGCCGCTTCGTGCTCGGCCCCCGCCTCTCCGAGCTCTCCGCGGCCGCCGGCGAGGACCGCCTGCTGGCCGCCGCCGGGCCCGTGCTGGCACGGCTGCGCGACATCACCGGCGAGTCCGCCCAGCTCTGGCGCCGCCAGGGCGAGCACCGCGTCTGCGTGGCCGCCGCCGAGCGCCCCTCGGGCCTGCGCGACACCATCCCGGTCGGCTCGCAGCTGACGATGAACGCTGGGTCGGCCGCGCAGATACTGCTGGCATGGGAGGACCCCGAGCGCATGCACCGCGGCCTCCAGAACGCCGCCTTCTCCGCCACCGCGCTCTCCGGCATCCGCCGTCGCGGCTGGTCGCAGTCCGTCGGCGAGCGGGAGCAGGGCGTCGCGTCGGTCTCGGCCCCGGTCCGCTCCCCCGGCGGCAAGGTCATCGCCGCCGTCTCGGTCTCCGGTCCGCTCGAGCGCCTCTCGCGCCAGCCGGGCCGCATGCACGCCCCCGCCGTGCTCGCCGCCGCCGACCGGCTCTCGGAGTCGTTGCGCCGCGCTGCGGCTGAGTGAGGCGGCTGAGCACCGCTGCTCTGTGCCGCGCCCGATCGTCCGCGTGAGGATGAGTCCATGAGACTCCTCCTGGCTGCCATTGTCCGACTGGTCGTCATGGGAGCCGGCCTGGCCGCCTACTACGCGGCCCTGCCCGCTCTCTTCCCGGGCTCCAACGACGCCAACATCGGGGCCGGCCTGCTCGCGTTCGCCGGAATCGTCGTGGTGAGCCTCGGCTGGGCCTTCGCCGACGCCCGACGCCGCGGATCGTCGTCCACGGTCGCAACCTGGGCGATCGTCGCGGTCGCGTTCGGAGTGCTGTGGCTCGTCGGGCTCGCCACCCTCGAGGCGGACGACAGCGTGTCCCTGTCCGAGCGGCTCAGGCTCGACGCCTTCCTGGTGGTCTTCACCGCGGGCCTCGTCCTCCTACCTGCTGCTCTGGGCGCAGCGCTCGGCGACAGGTCGCGCAATTCGGAGTGAGGAGCTCGCAGCTCAGAAGAGAGCATCCTGCTCCAGCTCCAGGAGCTGCTGCTTGCGCTCGAGCCCGCCGGCGTAGCCGGTGAGCGTGCCGTTGGCACCGATCACCCGGTGGCAGGGCACCACGATCGGGATCGGGTTGCGCCCGTTGGCCAGGCCGACGGCGCGCGAGGCAGCGTTCGTCATGCCGAGACGTCCGGCGATCTCGCCGTAGGACGCGGTCTCGCCGTAGCCGATGCGGCCCAGCTGGTCCCACACCCGCTGCTGGAAGTCGGTGCCGACGGGCGCGAGCGGCAGGTCGAAGTCGGTGAGCTCACCGGCGAAGTACGCCGTCAGCTGGCGCGTCGCCTCGGCCAGCACGGGCTCGTCGTCCGACCGGGCTCCCAGCGGGCGCCCGTCGGCGGGCGGGCGGAAGGGCGAGAACTCGATCGCCACGATCGAGCCGTCGCGCTCGACCACGCGCAGGTCGCCGATGGGCGAGGGCAGCACGGTCCACATGTCAGGTCTCCTTCGCCGGGCGGGGCGCCGCGGTCGGATGGTGGTCGGGTGCAGGGGTCGGCGGCATGAGCGGGTTCCACAGGTGCATCAGGGCGTAGGTCCGCCACGGTCGCCAGGCGTGCGGGTCCGGCGCGGTGCCGCCGGCAGCCAGGTCCGCCAGCACCCGCCGCACGGCGAGGTCGGTGGGCAGGAAGACGTCGGGGTGGCCGAGCGCCCGCATGGCGACGTAGTCCGCGGTCCACGGCCCGATCCCGGGCAGCGCGAGCAGCCCGCGGCGTACGTCGTCGCGGTCGGGGCCGCGGTCGAGCACGACCTCGCCGCCCGCCAGGGCGCTCGCCAACCCGACGAGCGCGCGACCGCGCGCCCGTGGCATCGGCAGGGTCTTCGGGTCGACGCCGGCCAGCGTGACGGCATCGGGGAACAGGTGGGTGAGGCCCGGGACGGGCGAGTCGACCGGGCGGCCGTGGGCGGCCACGATGCGCCCGGCCACGGTGCGCGCGCCGGTGACGCTGACCTGCTGGCCGATGACCGTGCGCACGGCGGTCTCGTCGCCGTCGACCTGGCCCGGGACGCGCAACCCCGGTGTGGCGCGGACGAGGTCGCCGAGCACGGGGTCGGCGCCGAGGTGCGCGTCGACGGCCCCGGGGTCGCAGTCGGCGTCGAGCAGGCGGCGTACGCGCTCGCTGGCCGCGGCGGTGTCGCGCAGGTCGGCGAGCCAGAACTCGGCCTCCACGAAGCCGGTGCCGCCCTCGCCCGGCAGGTCCTCGAGGTGGAGACGGACCGTGCCGGGCCCGTGCGGCAGGTCCAGGGTGCGGGCGTAGCAGCCGGGTGCGGCCACCTCGACACCCGGGACGAGGTGGTAGGCGAGGAAGTCCAGGAGCCGTCCCCCGGCGAAGGGCGTGCGCACGGCCAGCCGCATGGCCAGGGAGCCCGACGCCCGGCCGTCACGCGGTGTGCGCCGGTTCCCCCGCAGCAGGGTCGGTGAGGCGTCGTAGACCTCGCGGACCGTCTCGTTGAACTGCCGCACGCTGGCGAATCCGGCCGCGAAGGCCACGTCCGTGATGGCCAGGTCGGTGGTCTCGAGCAGGATCCGCGCAGTCTGGGCACGACGGGCGCGGGCCAGGGCGAGCGGCGTGGCACCCAGCTCCTGGCTGAGCAGCCGGCCGAGGTGCCGCGGGGTGTAGCCGACCCGACGGGCCAGGCCGTCCACCCCCTCGCGGTCGACGAGCCCGTCGGCGATCAGCCGCATCGCGCGCCCGGCGACGTCGGCGGCGACGTCCCACTCGGGGCTGCCCGGTGTGGCGTCGGGCAGGCAGCGCTTGCAGGCGCGGTAGCCGGCGGCGTGGGCGCTCGCGGCCGTGGCGTGGAAGGTCACGTTGGCGACCGCCGGTGTGCGCGCCGGGCAGGAGGGCCGGCAGTAGATCCCGGTGGTGCGGACGGCCGTGTAGAACACGCCGTCGAAGCGCCGGTCCCGGCTCTGCACCGCGCGGTAGCACGCGTCGGTGTCGAGGTGTCCGGACGGCGTCATGCCCCGAGTCTGACGACTCGGGGCATGAGAGACCAGCGGAAATCGGACACGGCCGTCTGCGCTCAGGCGCCGGGGCGGTAGCGGCGCTCAGGACGCCCGGCGCCGCCGTACTGCAGGCGCACCGACGCCGACCCGCGGGCCACGAAGTGCTCGAGGTAGCGCCGGGCCGAGACCCGGGAGATGCCGACGACGTCGGCGCACTCGGCCGCGGAGAGCTCACCGGCCTCCTCCAGCGCCGACGCGACCAGGTCGGCCGTCTGCGGGCTCAGTCCCTTCGGCAGCGTCGCCGCGGGTGCGGGCGCGGCCACCCCGAAGACGGCGTCGATGTCCTGCTGCCCCGGTGCGGCCGACCCCGACAGGGCCAGGTAAGCGGACCGGAAGGACTCCAGGCGCACCCGCAGGTCGTCGTAGTCGAAGGGCTTGACGAGGTAGTGGACCGCTCCCCCGGACGCCGCCGCGCGCACGGTGTCGGCCTCGCGGGCCGCAGTGACCACGAGCACGCCGACGTCGTCGCCGTCGGCGCGGAGGCGGCGCAGCACCTCGATGCCGGTCATGTCGGGCAGGTGCACGTCGAGCAGGACGAGGTCGGGCCGCAGCCGGGCGATGTCGGCGAGCGCGGCCTGGCCGCTGCTGGCGACCCCGACGACCCGGAAGCCGGAGGTGCGCTCGACGAACTGGGTGTGGATGCGCGCGACCATGAAGTCGTCGTCGACGACCAGCACGCCGACCTCGTTCACGTCGCCTCCACGCCTGTCCGGATCCCTGCCTGCGCCCCGGGCAGTTCCGCCTCGAAGACCGCGCCCGTGCCGTCGGCACCGGCGCGGACGGTGACCGCGCCTCCTCGACGCTCGCAGACGACCTGCACGAGCGCCAGCCCGACACCCCGTCCCTCGTCAGTGGATGCCTTGGAGCTCCAGCCCCGCTCGAAGATCGCGCCGACCTGGTCCGCCGGGACGCCGGGGCCGGTGTCGGCCACCGTGATCTGCACCGCGTCGTCGCCGAGCAGCAGGGCGACCTCGACGCTCGCGCCGCCCACCGAGACCGAGGCGTCCACCGCGTTGTCGACGAGGTTCCCCAGGACCGTCCCGACGTCGGTGGAGGACTCCGGGTCCAGACGCGGCAGGTCGCTGTCCTTGCGGACGCGGAGGTCCACCCCGCGCTCGGCGGCGAGGCTGGTCTTGGCGATCAGCAGCGCAGCCACGGCGGGATCCTCGACGTGGGCGAGCACCGCGTCGGAGATCTCGGCACGACGGCGGCTCAGGGTGCCGACGAGCCGCAAGACCTCGTCGTACTCCCCCAGCTGCACCAGGCCGGAGATGGTGTGGAGCTGGTTGTGGAACTCGTGGGTCTGCGCGCGCAGGGTGTTGGTGATGGACTGGCGCGCGCTGAGCTCGCTCTGCAGCGCGAGCAGCTCGGTGCGGTCGCGGAGCGTGGTCACCGACGCGACGCGACGGCCACGCTCGACCACGGGGTTGCGGTTGACCACCAGGACCCGGTCACCGATCACCACGACGTGGTCGCGGATCTCGGCGTCGTCGGCGAGCAGCGCGCGGATCGCCGGGTCGAGGGCCAGGTCGTCGACCCGGAGTCCCTCGACGTCGCCCTCGAGTCCGATCAGCTCGCGCGCGCTGTCGCTCAGCACCGTGATGGTGCCGTCGTCCGCGACGGCGACCACGCCCTCGCGGATGGAGTGCAGGAGTGCCTCGCGCTGGTCGGCGAGCGCCGCGATGTCGGCAGGCTCCAGGCCGCGCGTACGCCGCCGGATGAGGCGCGAGAGCAGGAAGGAGCCGGCCATCCCGAGGCCGAGCCCGAGGCCCGCGAAGGTCAGCAGGTCGGGCAGGATGCTGCGGGCGCGCTCGCCCCACGTCGGGTACTCCTCGGCCACCATCGCGATGCCGACCAGCTCGAGCTTGCGGTTGATGATCGGCACCTGCGCGGCGATCGACGGCGTACCGAAGTCGTCGACGTCGCCGGTCCACGCACGCAACCGCTGCACGGTGCTGCCGGACAGGTCGATGCGGCGGCCGCGGCCGTCGAAGTCGCTGCTGACCAGCACCACGCCATCGGGATCGGTGAGGTAGACGCCGCTGGCCTGGAAGCGCTGGGTCGACGACGTGAGCGAGGAGCGGTTGGTCTCGACCGTGCCCGTGCGGAAGGAGAGGCGCACGATCTTGGTGTTGGCGAGGTTCTCGGCGTCCTCCCGCAGCGCCGCCCCGCGGGTGTCACGGAAGTCGGCGTCGCTCTGCTGCACCGACACGACGCTCGCGACGGCGACGACCACGAGCAACACCGTCAGCTGCAGCACGAGGAACTGGCCGGCGAGGGTCGCCGGCCACAGCCGCGAGCGTGACCACAAGTTCCACAACCTCCATTGCTTTCCCAAGCGTGACGAGCACCACACGCAGTCTCCACCATCGACGGGTCGGCCCCTGCCGGGACCGGCCCGAGAGACCTGAGAGATCGGAGTGCACATGATGCGCCGAAGGACGAGGCGGGTGGTCGCCACCGTCGTGGCCCTCAGCAGCGCGCTGCTGCTCGCCACCGGCTGCGGGGTCACCCGCGGTGCGGCGAGCAACGACATGACGATGCTGATCCCCAACAGCCCCGGCGGCGGCTACGACCAGACCGGCCGGGCCGCGATCGCGGTGATGGAGAACGACGACATCACCGGCGGCTCCTTCGAGGTCACCAACGTCATCGGCGCCGGCGGTTCCGTCGCGATGACCCGGCTGATGAACGCCGAGGGCGACGAGCGCACCATGATGACCGCCGGGCTCGGCGTCGTCGGCTCGCTCTACTCCTTCGGCGCCCCCTACAAGCTCGACGACGCCACGCCGCTCGCGCAGCTCATCGAGGACCAGGAGGGCGTGCTGGTCCCGGCCGACTCGCCCTACCAGTCCATCGAGGACCTGGTGAAGGCCTGGCAGGACGACCCGTCGTCCATCGTCGTCGGCGGCGGATCCTCGCCCGGTGGTCCCGACCACCTCTTCCCGATGCAGCTCGCCACGGCGGTCGGCATCGACGCCCGCGACGTGCGCTACGTCGTGTACGACGGCGGCGGCCCGCTCACCAGCGCGCTGCTCGGCAGCAAGATCGATGTCGGCTTCTCCGGCGTCGGCGAGTTCACCGGACAGCTGTCCTCCGGGGAGCTGCGGCTGCTCGCCGTGTCCGGCGAGGAGCGGCTGAAGGGCGCGGGCATCAGCGACGCCCCGACCCTCACCGAGTCGGGCATCGACCTGGTCTTCACCAACTGGCGTGGCGTCTTCGCGCCCCCCGGCATCAGCGACGAGCGTCGAGAAGAGCTGATCGCGATGCTCGAGGAGATGCACGAGACCCCCGAGTGGCAACAGGCCCTCGAGGACAACGGCTGGATCGACGAGTTCAAGACCGGCGACGACTTCACGACGTTCCTGCAGGAGCAGGACGAGCGCGTCGCCACCACCCTCGAGGAGCTGGACCTGCTGTGAGCACATCACTGGAAACCCCTGACGCTCGCACGTCCGCGGAGCACACGCCCCCGGACCGCGACATGGCGCAGCTCGGCCTCGCCGCGATGCTCGTCGTGGTCGGCGCCTACACCTTCTACGAGGCCACGACCCTCCGGATCGGCTTCGGTGACCCGGTCGGCCCGCGCCTGTTCCCCTACGTCATCGGCGCGGTCACGGTGCTGCTCGGGCTGCTGCTCGTCGTCGCCACCTTCCGCGGCGACGTCCCCCAGGCCGAGGGCGGCGAGGACATCGACCTGCGCCAGCCCGCTGACTGGGTCACCGTCCTCAAGCTGGTCGGCGTCCTGCTCTTCACGGTGCTGACCATCTCGTTCGTGGGCTGGGCCCTCAGCGGGGCCGTGCTCTTCGTCGGCTCCGCCTGGTCCCTCGGCAGCCGCACGCTGGTGCGTGACGTCATCGTCGGGCTCGTCCTGTCGGTGAGCAGCTGGTACTTCTTCCACGAGGTGCTGGGTGTCATCCTACCCGCCGGGATCCTGGACGGGGTGCTCTGATGGACAGCCTCAACCTGTTGATGGACGGCTTCGGCTCGATCCTCACCCCGCAGAACCTGCTCTTCGCCGCGATCGGCGTGCTGCTCGGCACCTTCGTCGGCGTCCTGCCGGGCATCGGCCCGGCCATGGCGGTCGCGCTGCTGCTGCCCGTCACCTACGGCCTGGACCCGATCCCGGCGTTCATCATGTTCGCCGGCATCTACTACGGCGGCATGTACGGCGGCTCGACCACCGCGATCCTGCTCAACACCCCGGGTGAGTCGGCCTCCGTGATGACGGCACTCGAGGGCAACCTCATGGCCAAGGCGGGGCGTGCCTCGCAAGCCCTGGCCACCGCCGCCATCGGATCCTTCATCGCCGGCACGATCGGCACCATGCTGGTCGCCTTCTTCGCTCCGGCGCTCGCGTCGGTGGCGGTCGAGATCGGCGCCCCGTCCTACTTCGCCCTCATGGTGCTGGCGATGGTCTCGGTGACCAGCGTGCTCGGTGGCTCGCCGCTGCGCGGCTTCATCGCCCTGTTCCTCGGCCTCACCATCGGCCTCGTCGGGCTCGACCTCAACACCGGTCAGACGCGGCTCAGCTTCGACCAGCCGCTGCTCGCGGGACGCATCGACGTCGTCGTCGTGGCCGTGGCGATCTTCGCACTCGGCGAGGCCTTCTGGGTCGCTGCCCACCTGCGCCGCAGCCCGGTGCGGATCATCCCGGTCGGACAGCCGTGGCTCAGCGGCACCGACCTCAAGCGCTCGTGGGGGCCCTGGCTCCGCGGGACTGCGTTCGGCTTCCCCTTCGGCGCGATCCCCGCGGGTGGAGCGGAGATCCCGACCTTCCTGTCCTACATCACCGAGAAGAGGCTCGCCGGCCGTCGCGGCCAGGACGAGTTCGGCCGAGGGGCGATCGAGGGCGTCGCGGGACCCGAGGCGGCCAACAACGCCTCGGCCGCCGGCACGTTCGTGCCGCTGCTCGCCCTCGGCCTGCCGGTGACGGCGACCTCCGCCGTCATGCTGGCCGCCTTCCAGGGCTACGGGATCGAGCCCGGCCCGAGCCTGATGACCGACCAGCCCGAGCTCGTGTGGGCCCTGCTGGCCAGCCTCCTGGTGGGCAACCTGCTGCTGCTGGTGCTCAACCTGCCGCTCGCCCCCGTGTGGGCCAAGCTGCTGCGCATCCCGCGGCCCCAGCTCTACGCAGGCATCCTGTTCTTCGCCACGCTCGGCGCCTACGCCAGCAACCTCGAGGCGTTCGACCTGTTCCTGCTGCTCGTGCTGGGCCTGCTCGGGCTGCTGATGCGGCGCTTCGGCCTCCCGGTGCTGCCCCTGATCCTCGGTGTCATCCTCGGCCCACTCATGGAGTTCCGGCTGCGCGAGGCGATGGCGATCTCCGGCGGTGACGTCTCGGCACTGTGGAGCGAGCCGCTGGCCGTGGTGATCTACGTGATCGTGGCGCTCCTCGTGATCGCGCCGATCGTGGTCCGCTCCGTCCGGCCGGCACCCGCCGCCGTGGCGCAGGACCTGGACCTGTCCGTCGACGAAGAGGAGAAGGTGCGATGAACGACCGTGCGACCGTGATCGTGGTGGGCTGGTCCCCCGACGAGTTCGGGGAGGCCGCGCTGGCGCGGGCCGTCGAGGAGGCGAGGCTGCGCCAGGGCAGGGTCGTGGTCGTCAACGCCACCCGCGGAGACGCGCTCGTCGACGACCGCTACGCCGACGAGGACCAGCTCGCCCGACTGGCGACCGAGCTGGCCGCGAGCGGCGTCGAGGTCGACGTACGCCGCTCGATGGGCGCCGACGTCGGCGACCAGGTGCTCGCCGTCGCCGGCGACGTGTCCGCCGACCTGATCGTCATCGGCCTGCGCCGTCGCTCGCCGGTGGGCAAGCTGCTCATGGGCAGCGTGGCGCAACGCATCCTGCTCGGTGCCGAGTGCGCGGTGCTGGCGGTCAAGCCTCCGCACTGATCGCTCCTGCTGCGCGACGTCGAAGGGGCGGTCTGGTGACCGGGCCCTTCGTTCGTGCGTCCTCGGTGTGCCGACGACCTCAGCCGGGCTCCGTGCGCGCGAGCGCCCCGCGGGCCAGCACGACCACCATGACGAGCGGGATGGCCGCGGCGAGCACGTGCGGGAAGGGCGTCAGGATCGCGAGCAACGCTGTGAGCACGCCACCGAGGAGTGCGATCGCACCGAACAGCCGCCTCGTCGTGGCCCTCCCCGCGGCCACGTCGACCGTCTCGGGGTCGTCGCCGTGGCTCAGCCGTGCCACCCCGATCGCCGCCCCGGAGAGCAGCAGCAACGCCAGGAAGGTCAGGACGAACGATCCCGCGACCTCCGGGTCGCGGCCACCGACGAGGGCGACGGTCACCGCCAGGGCGAGCAGCGCGATCGACGCGACGACGGCGACGGCGATGCCCAGTCGCAGTCGGGCTGGCGCGGTGGGGTTCGTCTCTTGGGTCACGGGGCCAACGTAGGCGGTGCTTCGGGCGAAGCGCGGGACCAGGGCGGCAGCGCGGAGGAAGGTCGACCAACGACGAAGGGCCCGGTCCGAAGACCGGGCCCTTCGTTCTGCGTTGGTACCCCCGACCGGATTTGAACCGGCGTTACCGCCGTGAGAGGGCGACGTCCTAGGCCGCTAGACGACGGGGGCTTGCAGATGCCGCTCACTGAGCGGCGGAGAGAACATTATCGAAGATGATGTCCCGCTCCAAATCCGGGCCTTGCGGTCCGAATTCGCTGGGGTACTAGGACTCGAACCTAGAACAACTGGACCAGAACCAGCCGTGTTGCCAATTACACCATACCCCATGGGGGTATCGAGTCGATCGCTTGCGATCATCCCGACCACCACGCAGTTCCTTGCGGAACCGATCCCGAACGTTACACGCGCGGGGGCGAGCCCTCCAAAACGGGGTCCTCCGCACGGGCGGGCACTCCCCCGACCGGCGGCCCGACGTCGACCAGGCCCATCGCCTTCGCGACCCACGAGGCGAGCCCGAGGTAGACCAGCGACTGGACCAGCGTGGACACGATCATCCAGGGGCTCGCCGGCCCCGTCGCGTTGAGCGCCTCGGTCATGTCGCCGAACGCCAGCGCCATGCCGTAGGCGAGGAAGTTGTTGAGCACGTGCATCGCGATGGCCGCCTCGAGGCCACCGGTGCGGATGACGAGGATGCCCGCCACCACGCCGAAGGCGAACCGGTCGAAGAAGACCGGGGCGCTCTGCCCGACGCCGTGTGCGAGGGCGAAGAGCAGCGACGGGACGACCACCGCCAGCACGAGCGACACTCGCCGCCACCGCAGCAGCGAGCCGAACGCCTGGGTGAGGTAGCCGCGGAAGACGTACTCCTCCCCCGCTGCCTGCAGGGGCGTGAGCAGGGCGATCACCAGCAGGAAGTCGCGGGTGGTGGTCGTGAAGTCGTTGACCGCCCCCACGGGCTCGGCGCCGTCCGCCACCGGCAGGAACAGCGCCACACCCAGGCTGGCCACCAGGGCGACCACCGAGAGCGGCAGGCAGGCCAGCAGGAAGCGCCAGCGCAGGCGCGGCGCCACCGACGAGAGCCAGCGCGGCTTGAGCCGGTGGAAGAGCCACAGCACGAGCCAGCTGGACGCGATGGCCGAGCCGAGCAGGAGGTTGAGCACCGCCAGGCCCATCGGCGTGACCCCCTGGGTGACGTCGAGCAGGGACCCGGCGTCCTCGACGCTGGTGCCACCAGCGATCAGGGCCACCAGCGCGACCAGGCCGAGCACGGCCGGCACGATCCCGAAGACCATCACCAGGAGCACCGCGGACCCGACCAGGGAGCGCCACCAGCCGCCGCGCCCGACGCGGTGGAGCTCGTGGTAGCGCGGCCGGAAGTCGGGCGCGAGCTCAGTGGTCATGACGTCGTCACGCCAGCGCGGACTGCAGCCGCGACAGGCTGCGCTCGCGGCCGAGCAGCTCCATCGACTCGAACAGCGGCGGGCTGATGCGCTTGCCGGACACCGCCACCCGCACCGGCCCGAAGGCCACCCGAGGCTTGAGCTCCATGCCCTCGATCAGCGCCACGCGCAGCGCCTCCTCGATGGCGGCGGTCGACCACTCGTGCAGCCCCGAGAGGGCGTCGTACGCCGCCCGGACGACGCCGCGGCCGGTCTCGTCGAGCAGCTTGGCGACGTCGTCGGGGTCGCGCCCGAAGTCGGCCTCGTCGACGAAGAGGAAGCCCAGCATCGGAGCGGCCTCGGTGAGCTTGTTGATGCGCTCGCCCACGAGCGGCATCGCCAGCTCCAGCAGCTGCGTGTCGGCGTCGTTGACCGGGTCCCCGACGACGCCGGCGTCCTTGAGGAACGGCAGCACCCGGTGGGTGATGTCGTCGAGCGGAAGCAGCCGCATCTGGGCGGTGTTGATCGCCTCGGCCTTCTTGAGGTCGAAGCGGGCGGGATTGGGGTTGACGTCCTTGATGTCGAACGCCTCCACCATCTCCGCCATCGAGAAGACGTCACGGTCGCCGGAGATCGCCCAGCCGAGCAGTGCGAGGTAGTTGAGCAGGCCTTCGGGCAGGAACCCCTGCTCGCGGTAGGCCAGCGCGTGCGCCTCGGGGTCGCGCTTGGAGAGCTTCTTGTTGCCCTGGCCCATGACGTAGGGCAGGTGGCCGTAGACGGGCACCTCCTTGGCGACGCCGAGGGCGACCAGCGCCTCGAAGAGCGCCAGCTGGCGCGGGGTGCTGGAGAGCAGGTCCTCGCCGCGCAGGACGTGGGTGATCTCCATCAGCGCGTCGTCGATCGGGTTGACCAGCGTGTAGAGCGGGTCCCCGTTGGCGCGCGAGAGCGCGAAGTCGGGGACGTTCTCGGTCTCGAAGGTGATGTCGCCGCGGACCGCGTCGGTCCAGGTGATCGAGCCGTCGGGCATCCGGAACCGCACGATCGGCGCACGACCCTCGGCCTCGAAGGCGGCGCACTGCTCGGCGGACAGGTCGCGGCAGAAGCCGTCGTAGCCCTGCATCTTCGAGCCCGACGCCTGCCGGCGGGCGGTGACCTCGTCGTTCGTGCAGAAGCAGTCGTAGGAGTAGGACGAGTCGCGCAGCTGCGCGAGCACGTCGCGGTAGATGTCGCCGCGCTCGCTCTGCTTGTAGGGGCCGTGCGGACCGCCGACCTCGATGCCCTCGTCCCAGTCGAGGCCGAGCCAGCGCCACAGCTCGACGATGGCGTCGTACGACTCCTGGGTGCTGCGCTCCTTGTCGGTGTCCTCCATCCGGAAGACGATCGACCCGCCGTGGTGGCGCGCGAAGGCCCAGTTGAACAGGGCGGTGCGCACGAGGCCGACGTGCGGCGACCCGGTGGGCGAGGGACAGAAGCGGACGCGGACGGGGCTCGTCATGGGGTGTCAGTTCCTCTTGGAGACGGTGTTGGTCAGGGCGCCGATGCCGGCGATCGAGATCTCGACCTCGTCACCGACCTGCATGGGGCCGACACCCTCGGGGGTGCCGGTGAGGATGACGTCGCCGGGCAGCAGCGTCATCACCGACGAGACGTGGGCGACCAGCGCGGGCACGTCGAAGATCATGTCGGCGGTGGTGCCGTCCTGGACCACGTCGCCGTTGAGGAAGGTCTGCACGGCACGACCGTCGACGAAGTCCTGCGGGTCGAGGTCGGTCTCGATCCACGGCCCCAGCGGGCAGAAGGAGTCGAAGCCCTTGGCGCGGGTGAACTGCCCGTCCGACTTCTGCAGGTCGCGTGCGGTCACGTCGTTGGCGATCGTGTAGCCGAAGATCACGTCGGTGGCCTGCTCGACCGGGACGTCGCGGCAGATGCGCCCGATGACGACGGCGAGCTCGCCCTCGTAGTGGAGGTCGCTGGTCTGCGACGGGTACTGGATCGGGTCGCCGGGCCCGACGACGGTGGTGTTGGGCTTGAGGAACATCAGCGGCTCGGCCGGCACCTCCCCGCCCATCTCGGCTGCGTGGGCGGCGTAGTTCTTGCCGATCCCGACCACCTTGCTGCGCGGGATGATCGGCGCGAGGAGGCGTACGTCGCTGAGCGCGTACTGCTCCTCGAGCACCTTGATCCCGACGTAGAGGGGGTCGCCGGCGAGGGCGACGACGACGGAGTCCTCGGCAGGCTGGCCGAACTCGTCGACCTCCCCCGTGACGACGCCGAACCGCGGCTCCTCGCCCGTGCTGAACCGACAGATGCGCATGCACCGAGCCTATCGAGCGGCCGCGCGCCGCAGCGCATCGAGACGGACGATCGACGTCGTCGAGGGTGGGCCGTGGCGGTGGCGCCACTACCCTCGGGCCGGTGAAGGTGCTTCCCGCGACCGAGTGGCGTCCCCTGGCCGACGCCCACGCGGCGCGCGTCGACGCGTTCGTCGAGCCGCACCTCGCCCGGCGCTCGGAGCAGGTCAAGCACCCCGTCCACGACTTCCTCTTCACCTACTACTCCCACCGCCCCGCCCAGCTGCGCCGCTGGCACCCGGGCTTCGGCGTCGCGCTCGAGGACGCCCCGGACCACGCAGGCCTCAAGGGCTACGGAGCCGACCCGGTCGCGGTCCTCGACGCGTACGTCGTCTCGCAGCGCTCGCTGCTCACCCAGCTGCACACCCTGCTGTCGGCCACTGCCGCCCGGGCGCCGCAGCTCGGCTGCTTCGGCCTGCACGAGTGGGCGATGGTGCACCGCGCCGCGGAGTACGGCACCCGCCACGACTGGCCGCTGCGGCTCGGCCAGGAGGGCACCGACGCCGTCGTGGAGTCACACCGGATCGGCTGCTCGCACTTCGACGCCTTCCGCTTCTTCACCCCGTCGGCGCGCGGCCTCAACACCCTCCAGCCCGGCCGCGACGACCGGCCGGCCTTCGAGCAGCCGGGCTGCCTCCACGCCGGGATGGACCTCTACAAGCACGCCTTCCGGCTCTCGCCGATGATCGGCAGCGACCTGGTCGCCGACTGCTTCGAGCTGGCCCGCGACATCCGGGTGCTCGACATGCGCGCGGCGCCGTACGACCTAGCCGACCTCGGCTTCGAGCCCGTGCGGATCGAGACGGCCGAGGGCAAGGCGGCGTACGTCGAGGCGCAGCGCGGGCTCGCCGAGCGCGGCGCGCCGCTGCGGGCGCGACTGGTCGCCGAGTGCGAGCGCCTGCTCGCCGCGGCGGACCGCGCGGGCGGCTAACCGACGCCCAGGTCCGGGTCCTCGGGGTCCGGGTCGGCCGGCGGGGCGGCCGGGTCGAGGCAGGCCCACTCGGTGACGTCGCCGTGCTCGTTGCTGGTGCGGACGCAGGGACGCGTCGGCTCGTCCGCACGCACCTCGACGCTCACCCCCTCCGAGGGCGTGAACGTCTCGCCCGCGAGCTCCACCGACTCGTCGTCGGACAGCTCGACCGGCACGGAACCTCCGGTCGTCTGCACGGCCAGGTGCTGCAGCCACAGCATCTCGACCCGGTCGTGGTGCATGGGCCGGGTCCGGTCGATGCGGGAGTCGAGTGCCAGCACGAGCGGGGTGGCCGCGGCGAAGAGCAGGGCGATCGCTGCGAGGACGGCCCACGTCGTGAGCCCCTGCGGCCTGGCGGACGGAGTCATGGTGCGGACTCTAGGTGCCCGCGACGTCCCCCGGCCCCGGCGGTGGGGCGGCCTCGACCCAGGAGCGGGTCAGAACTCGTAGCCGAAGGCCTCGATCGTGTCGGCGAAGACGTCGGCGACCCGCTGGCGCGAGGCGTCGGAGTAGAGCTCGCGGTAGTGCCCGGCGGGGCGGGCGTTGCCCTTCGCGCGCGGCAGGTCAGGCTCCCCCGGCAGGCCGAGCTGGTCCCAGACCTCGCCGAGCTCGGCGTCGAGGTTCTCGTAGCGCAGGACCCGGTCGAGCACCATCTGGCCGCGGATGCGGTAGAGGCGGCGGTTGTTGGCGAGCTGCTCGATCCAGATCTCCTGGACGTAGGCCTCGAAGTCCGGCAGCTCGGGGCGGTCCTTGTACTTCCAGAAGTAGAGCGAGACCACCGCGTCCCACGGGTTCCGCTCGATCGCGAAGGTGTAGTAGTCGTCGAAGGCCTGCGCCCCGACCAGGTCGCGGGTGGCCTTGGCGCCCATGTGGTTGTACGCCTTGCGCGGCAGCGGCGGCGACGCGAAGTTCTGCGGCGCACGGCCCCCGGCGGCGGCGCGCAGCGCCTCGTCCTCGGGGCTGATCTCGGTGATGATGTCGTCGGGCCCGCACACCTTCGACAACGCGATCTCCACGCTCGTGCCCGCGGTCTTGCGGGTCTTGAGGAAGATGAAGCGGTGCTGGTGGGACGCGATCACGGGCAGAACCCTATCCGTCCGGCCGCGGATACGGTGGCTGCCGTGACCGAGGCCCAGACATCGACAGGCACCCACTTCCGCGGCGAGGACTGGTGGGGCGACGACCTCGGCGCCGCGCGGTTCGTCGAGTGCACCTTCACCGACGTCGACCTGTCCGAGGCCACCACCTCCGGGGCGGTCTTCGAGCGGTGCACCTTCCACGGCGGTCGCTTCAACGCCTCCACCCACACCGCCACCGCGTTCGTGGGCTGCGACTTCCGGCGTACGTCGTTCTTCGACACCACGCTCGACGGCTGCAAGCTGGTCGGCAGCACCTTCTCCGAGTGCACGATGCGACCGCTCACGGTCATCGGCGGCTCGTGGCTCGGGGTGACGATCCGCGGCACCAACCTCTCCCGGCTCGACCTCGCCGGGGTCGACCTCCGCGAGGCCGACCTCTCGATGTCGGACCTCACCCTCACCTCGCTGGCCCGGGCGCGGCTCGACCGCGCGCTGCTGCGGCAGTCCGTGCTGGACCGCACCGACCTGCGGGGCGCGAGCCTCGACGGCGTGGACCTCGCGTCCGCGGTGCTGAAGCGGACCCACCTCGACCTCGCGGGCGCGGTGCTGCTGGCCGAGCTGCACGGGGCGGACGTGGACACCTCCACCTGAGCCCGGCTCAGGACAGGCGCGCCCGCAGGCCGTCGATGACGAGGTCGAGCCCGAGGTCGAAGTCGGGCAGCGACTCCAGCGAGCGCTCGACCGCGCCGAGGCTCACCGCCTGCCGCGCGGTCTGCTCCTCGAAGGCGTGGCCGAAGACGTAGTGGACGAGCGTGCGCGACGCGACGGCGACCAGCTCGTCGGGCACCTCGGCGTCGGCGAGGACCTCCTCCATCTCCGTCACCGGTGCGGCGGCGCCGAGCCCGAAGGCCCACACGGTGGCCACGACGTCGGCGCCGTCGGTCACGGCGAGCATCGCGTGGCGCAACTCGGCGCACACCTCGCGCAGGCGGTCGGGCCACGCCACCGCCTGCCGCGGTCGTGCCCCGCGCGCGAGGATCTCGTCGGCGACCGCGGCGAGCAGGGCCTGCTTGCTGGCGAAGTGGTGGTAGATCGCGCTCGGCTGGACGCCGAGCTCGGCGCCGAGGCGGCGCATCGTCAGCGCCGAGAGGCCGTGGGTGTCGAGCAGCGTGACGGCGTGGGCGAGCACGTCGCTGCGGTGGTGGGCCACGCACCCTCCCGGTCCTCGGACGACGTTGACGCTGGCTTCGCCGCCACTCTAACCTGAACACCGTTCAGGTTGCCCGCAGCGCTCAGCAAGGACCCCCCGATGACTGCCACCACCCAGCCCGAGACCCGCCCCGACACCACCGGCGGGTCCTCGTCGCCGACGCGCGACATCGCCCTGGTCGCCGCGTTCGCCGCGCTCATCAGCGCCAGCGCCTACGTCGGAGCGATCCCGGTCGGCAGCGCCGGCGTGCCGATCACCCTGCAGACCCTGACGGTCATGCTGGCCGGCTGCATCCTGGGCCCGGTCCGCGGCTTCTCGGCCGTCACCCTCTACCTCGCGCTCGGCGCGGTCGGCCTGCCGGTCTTCGCCGAGCACTCCTCGGGCATCGGCGTCTTCACCGGCCCGAGCGGCGGCTACCTGCTGTCGTTCCCGATCGCCGCGGCGCTCGGCGGGTTCCTGGTGGCCCACGTCGCCCGCGAGCGGCGTACGCGCGCGCTGGTCGTCTTCGCGTGCTCCATCGCCGCGAGCATCCTGGTGATCCACCCGCTCGGGATCCTCGGGATGATGCTGCACTTCGACGTCTCGTTCCTCGAGGCCGCTGCGTGGGACATGCCGTTCTGGCTGGGCGACGTGGTGAAGACGTCGCTCGTGGCGATGATCGCCGCCGAGGTGCACCGCGCCTTCCCGCAGCTGCTGCAGCGCGGCTGAACGTCCTTGCCCACGATCGAGCTCGACGAGGCCAGCGTCCGGGTCCCTCTGCCGGGTCGCGGCGAGCGCGAGGTGCTCGCGCCCACGACGTTGACGCTCACCGAGCGTCGGATCGGGGTGATCGGCGCCAACGGCTCGGGCAAGTCGACGCTCGCGCGACTGCTCAACGGACTGGTCCGGCCCACCTCGGGCCGGGTGAGCGTCGGGGGCCGTGACGTGGTGCGCGAGGGCGCGGCCGTACGACGTCTGGTGGGCTTCTGCTTCACCGACCCGGCCGCCCAGCTGGTGATGCCGACGTGCGTGGAGGACATCGAGCTCTCGCTGCGCCGCCGCGTCGCCGACGGGTCGACGCGGCGCGCGCGAGCAATGGAGGTGCTCACCGCCAACGGCCTGGCCGACCATGCGCACGACTCGGTGCACTCGCTCTCCGGCGGCCAGCGCCAGCTCCTGGCCCTCGCCGGCGTGCTCGCCCTCGAGCCGACGGTCGTCGTCGCCGACGAGCCGACCACGCTGCTCGACCGCGCCAACACCCGCCGGGTCGGCGACACCCTCTTCGGCCTCGACCAGCAGCTCGTGCTCGTCACCCACGACCTCGACCTCGCGGCGCGCTGCGACCGGGTGCTCGTGGTCGACGCGGCGCGCGTGGTCGCCGACGGCCCACCGTCCGACTCCATCGCGCACTACACCGGCCTGGTCGACCGATGAGCACCTCATGACGGACCTCATGGCCGGGCTGCACCAGCCGGGCGACACCGTCCTGCACCGCCTCCCCGTGGGCGCCAAGGTCCTCGGGCTGGCGGCACTGAGCCTGGCCATCGTCGTGGTGCGCGACGTCCGTGCCGCCCCGCTATTCCTGGTCGTCACGCTGCTGCTCGCGGCGCTCGCCCGGGTGCCGCTGCGGTCGGTGTGGCGCGCGGCGCGGGGCGTGCTGGTGATCGCGGTGGTCGCGGGCCTCCTGCAGTGGTGGTGGTACGGCGGCGCCAAGGCCGCGGAGACCTTCCTCGACCTGCTCAGCCTGGGCCTGGCCGCGCTGGCGCTGACCGCCACCACCGAGGTCAACGAGATGGTCGACGCCCTCGCCCGGTGGGCGCGACCGCTGCGGGTCCTCGGGGTCGACCCCGACCGCGTGGCGCTGACCGTCGCGCTGACGATCGGGGCCCTGCCGGGCACGATCGCGATCGCGCGGGAGACCCGCGACGCGGCGCGGGCACGCGGCCTCGACCGCAACCCCCGGGCGTACCTCTCCCCCTTCGTCATCCGGGTCGTCGCCCGCGCCCACGAGTCGGGCGACGCGCTGCACGCGCGCGGGATCGGCGACGACTGAGGGTCCTGCCCGCAGGTCGCGATGGACTTCCACTCGTGCGCGTGGATCTTCATCTTGGGTCGAGCGTGGACGCCGGGATCCTGGCCGGAACTTCCACTCGTACGCGTGGAAATGCACCGGGACGGCACCTCACCAGCCCGGCGGACGCCTGTCCACCCACGGCGCCGTGGCCTCGACCTGCGCGGCGACCGAGACCAGCAGTTCCTCCTCGGCCGGACGGGCCGCCAGCATCACGCCGACCGGGAGGCCGTCGGCGGTCCAGTGCAGCGGCAGTGAGACCGCCGGCATGCCGGTGACGTTCCACGCGCTGGTCCACGGGGTGAAGGCCTTCTGCGCCTCGAAGTCGCGCTCGGGGTCGGCGTCGTCGCGCAGCGCCCCCACGAGCACGGGCGGGCTCGCGAGGGTGGGCGTGAGGACGACGTCGTACGCCGCCAGCGCAGCGAGCGCCGCAGCGGCATGCTGGCGCAGCCGGCCGATGGCCAGGCCGAACTCCGGGCCGCTGACGGCGTGGCCCCGCGCGGAGAGCCAGCGGGTCAGCGGACGCAGCCGGTCCTCGCGTCCGGGAGGTGCGGCGGACAGGGCGGTGAGCACCGCCCAGCAGGTCTCGAAGTCGGCGACCGCGTCGTGCGGGATCGGCACGGGGACGTCCTCGACGTCGTGGCCGAGGCGCTCGAGCAGCCGGGAGGCGTCGTCCCACGCGGTCACCGACGCGGGATGCACCTCGACGTCCGCGATGACGGGGGCGACGAAGCGGGCGACGCGCAGGCGGCCCGGCTCCCGGTCGCAGGCCTCGAGGAACGTGCCGCTGGGCGGTGGCGCCCAGAAGGGGTCGCCCACCCGCCGGCCGGCCAGCACGTCGAGCAGCGCGGCGGCGTCGCGGACGGTGCGGGCGAGCGTGCCGGGCGTGGCGAGCCCGACCGGGTCGCCGTAGCGGGGTGCGCCGCTGATCCGCCCGCGTGAGGGCTTGAGCCCGACCAGCCCGCAGCACGAGGCCGGGATCCGGATCGACCCGCCGCCGTCGGAGCCGGGCGCGACCGGCAGCAGGCCGGCGGCGACCGCGGCGGCGGCCCCGCCCGACGAGCCACCGGCGGTGCGGGAGGTGTCCCACGGCGTCACGGACGGCGGGGCGACGTCGGGCTCGGTGTAGCAGGGCGACCCGAACTCCGGCGTGCTCGTCTTGCCCAGGCTCGGCATCCCGGCGGCCTCGACGGTGAGGACGAGGTCGTCGGACGCGTCGGGCACGAAGTCGTCGTACGCCGCCGAGCCGAAGGTGGTGCGCACCCCCGCGGTGGGGTGGAGGTCCTTGATGCCGGTCGGGACGCCCCAGAGCGGACCTGCGTCCGTGGGGCGTCCCGCCGTCATCAGTCGGCGGGCGTGCTCGCGTGCCTGGTCGTGGGTGGTCGTGGTGAACGCACCCACGGCCCCACGAACGGGATCAGAGGCACGCCGGGCGTAGTGCTCGACCAGCTCGAGTGGCGACACGTCACCGTTGCGCACGGCGTCGCCCTGCTCGAGCGCAGTCAGGTCGTGGAGCACGTGCGCCCCTCGCTTTCGGTGGTCGAGTAGCGAGGGACGAGCGTATCGAGACCCGGGGACGTCAGGCTGCGACCTCGACCTCGTGCGCGACGAGCGCGTCGAGCGCACCGCGGAAGCGCTGCACGGCGGCCTCGTCCTCCAGCGGGTCGCCCGCGACGGCCGACTCGTCGACGACGATGCCCTCGACGACGACCGCGCCGGCGATGGTGGCGGAGTGGCGGGCGTGCTCGTGCGACCACTTGCCGCCGTACGGCGTGGGGGTGGCGCCGATGGCCGCGAAGGGCTTGCCGACGATGGCACCCTGGCCGTAGGGGCGCGAGAGCCAGTCGATGGCGTTGTTGAGCACCGCGGGCATGGTGCCGTTGTACTCCGGGGTGACGGCGAGGACGCGGTCGGCGGATGCGACCGACTCGCGCAGCGCGGTGGCGCTGGCCGGAGCGGTCTCGCCGTCGATCTCCTCGTTGTAGAACGGGACGGCGTCGAGGCCCTCGACGACGTCGACGGTCACGCCGGCGGGCGCGTGGTCGCGCAGGTGCTCGGCGATGCGGCGGTTGAGGCTCCCGGCGCGGGTGGAGCCCAGGAGGACGGCGACGCGGGTCTGCTTGTCAGTGGTCATGACCGCCTAAACGGACCGCGGTCCGCTTCTATTCCGCCGGCTGCGGGATTGCTCCACCTAGGCTGGCGCGTGTGACCCGACTGCTCCCCATGGCCGGCGAGCCCGCTCCCGAGCGGGCCGACGCCGCGCGCAACCGCGAGGCCATCCTCGCAGCGGCGCTGCGCCTGGTGCAGGCACGGGGGGTCGACTGCGTGACGATGGAGACGGTCGCCTCCGAGGCGGGCGTCGGCAAGGGCACCGTCTTCCGGCGCTTCGAGACCCGCGAGGGCCTGATGGCGGCCCTGCTCAACGAGTCCGAGACCGCGTGGCAGGCGAGCGTGATCTCCGGTCCTCCGCCGCTCGGACCGGGCGCTCCGCCGCTGGAACGGCTGCTGGCCTTCGGTCACTCCCGGTTGCGCACCAACGTCACCCACGCCGCGCTCATCAAGGCCGCGACCGGGTCGAGCTCGGCGCGCTCGCGGGCGGCGGCGTCCTTCGCGGTGATGCACGTGCGCCACCTGCTCGGCGAGCTCGGGGTCAGCGGCGACCTGCTCCTGCTCTCGATCGCACTCCTGGCCCCGCTCGACGTCGTGGTCGTCGAGCAACAGCAGGCCGACGACATCTCGCTCGAGCGCATCGAGGCCGGCTGGGACGACCTGGTCCGGCGCGTGGTGGGCTGAGGCCCCGCCTCAGCCGACGGCGCTGAAGGTGATCAGCGCGCCACCGAACCAGACGACGACGCCTGCCACCACTGCGACGAGCGGGATCCACCACGTCGAGCGACCGCGGCGCCACCGCTTGACCACCCACGCGAGCGCCACGAGGAAGACCACCGCAGGCGAGAGCGCCGAGGTGAAGATCCCCACCGACATCAGGTCGGCGTTGCAGGCGTTCGCCATGCAGCCGTCGGAGGCCATCGAGGTGAGCAGGCCCATGAAGCCCGAGATCGGCACGAGCACCGCGAGACCGACGAGGAGCAGGACGGTGACGACGCGGTCGACGGGCGCGACCGCGGGTGCCTCGTCGGCGTACGTCGTCTGTTCGGTCACGTCCGCGACCCTAGGTCATTCAGCGGTGGTGGCGACGCAGCCCGAAGGTCAGTCCGTCGACGAGCGCGCCCCAGGACGCCTCGATGACGTTGGCTCCCACGCCGACGGTCACCCACGAGGACTCGCCGTCGGTGGTCTCGATGAGCACGCGCGTGATCGCGTCCGTGCCGTGGCCCTGGTCGAGGATGCGCACCTTGTAGTCGATCAGCTCGAACTTGGCGACCTCGGGGAACGCCTGCCCGATGGCCTCGCGCAGGGCCGCGTCGAGCGCGTTGACCGGACCGTTGCCCTCGCCCGTGACGACGTACCTCACGTCCTCGGCACGCAGCTTCACCGTCGCCTCGGAGATGGCCTCGCCGTCGGTGCGGGTCTCGGTGATGACGCGCCACGACTCGACGTCGAAGTACGACGGCCGCGCGCCCTCGACCTCCTCGGCGAGCAGCAGCTCGAAGGACGCGTCGGCGGCCTCGAAGGTGTGCCCGTTCTGCTCCATCTCCTTGACGCGGGCCGTCACGCGGGTGACGAGCTCCTTCATGCGGGGCGAGCCGTCGGAGAGGTCGTAGCCGAGCTCCCTGCCCTTGAGCTCGATGGACGCACGACCGGCCATGTCGGAGACGAGCAGGCGCATGTCGTTGCCCACACCGACCGGGTCCATGTGCTGGTAGAGGTTGGGGTCGACCTTGATCGCGCTGGCGTGCAGCCCGGCCTTGTGCGCGAAGGCCGACGTGCCGACGTACGGCTGGCGCGAGGCCGGCGGGACGTTGGTGACCTCCGCGACGGCGTGGGCGATGCGGGTCGCCTCGCGCAGCAGGCCCTGGGGCAGGACGCGGCGGTCCAGCTTGAGCTCGAGGTTGGCCACGACGGTGACGAGGTCGGCGTTGCCGGTGCGCTCGCCGTAGCCGTTGATGCAGCCCTGCACGTGCGTCGCACCGGCGGCGACCGCGGCCAGTGAGTTGGCGACCGCGCAGCCGCTGTCGTTGTGGGCGTGGATGCCCACGCGCGCACCGGTCGTCTCGATCACGTCGAGCACCACGTCGGAGACCCAGTCGGGCAGCATGCCGCCGTTGGTGTCGCAGAGCGCCACCACCTCCGCGCCGGCCTCGGCGGCGGTGCGCAGCACCTCGAGGGCGTACGCCCGGTTGCCGCGGTAGCCGTCGAAGAAGTGCTCGGCGTCGAGGAACACCGTCTGCCCCTCCTCGCGCAGGTGGGTCACGGTGTCGCGCACCATCGCGAGGTTCTCCTCGAGCGTGGTGCGCAGCGCGAGCTCGACGTGGCGGTCGTGCGACTTCGCGACCAGCGTGACCACCCCGGCGCCGCTGTCGCGCAGCGCGGCGACGAGCGGGTCGTCGGCGGCGCGTACGCCCGCGCGACGGGTCGCGCCGAAGGCGGCGAGCCGCGCGTGCCGCAGGTCGAGCTCGGCTGCGGCGCGGCGGAAGAACTCGGTGTCCTTGGGGTTGGCGCCCGGCCAGCCGCCCTCGATGTAGCCCACGCCGAGGTCGTCGAGCTGCCGGGCGATGCCCAGCTTGTCGGCGACCGAGAGGTTGAGTCCCTCCTGCTGGGCGCCGTCGCGCAGGGTGGTGTCGTAGACGTGGAACGCGCCGTGGAGGTCCATCGGTCTTCTCTCGGTCGGGCTGCTGCGTGCTCGGGAAACAAAAAGACCTCCTGGGGTGCAGGAGGTCGGCGCGACGGGGTGTCCCGTCGCGCTAGGAAATGATGGTCGTGCTGGTGCTCACGAGGGAATCGTGCCACTCGAGCGTCCGCGCTGAGACGCGCGTCTCGCGATGCGGTCCCGACGGCTGCGTCGGGACCGCATCGCGGAGGCCTCAGCCGAGGGCGCGGAACTCCGTCCAGGCCATCTGCATGCGCGCCGCCTGGCCCGGGGTGAACTCGGTCATGCAGGAGTCCTGGGTGTAGTCCATGAAGTTGGTGATCGGGTCGAGCCCGCCGCCCTCGCAGGTGTCGCGGTCCTCCGGGCACCCGAACGCCGGGGACGCCTCCGGCGCGGTGTCGTCGACGAAGTCACCGCCGCCCTCGCACCCACCCTGGAACGTGTGGAACAGCTCGAGCCAGTGGCCGACCTCGTGCGTGGCGGTGTCGCCCTCGCCGTAGATGGCGTAGGCCGAGCTGTCACCGCTGTCGCCGGGCACCGTCGGCAGGCTGCGGAAGTCGACCACGACACCGTCGCGGTACTGCGGCAGCGGGTTGCCCTTGGTGTACTCGGAGTCGAAGTCGGACGGGAAGTAGGCCCAGCCGAGGAGCGACTGCCCGAGGGATGCGGAGTAGATGTTGAGCGTCTCCGACGTGCTGTCGCCGTAGAGCGCCTTCTTCATCGCCACCTCAGGCACGCAGACCGGCCTGGATCTCGGCGTGACGCACGAGGAAGGCCCGCTCGTCGAGCTTCTTGCGACGCAGCCAGCCGGTGACCTCGTCGTTGCACTTGCTGGCGTTGCAGGACCGGCACGCCGGCACGACGTTGGTGAGCGTGTAGCGCCCGCCGCGCGAGATCGGCAGCACGCAGTCACGCTGGAGCGGACCGTCGGTGCTGCCGCAGTAGGCGCAGCCGACCCACGCCGCCTGGAGGGCTTCCCACTGATCGACGCCCAGGTCGTGGACCACGCTGTCCATGCGCCGCTTGCGGCGCCGGGCCGATCGCACCTGTCGGCTGTTGCGCGCCGCCACCGGCTCAGAGCCAGCCGGGCAGTCGTACGTCGCTGAGCGGCGCCGCGTCGTCCGGTGCCCACGAGGTCCCCTGCGCCGAGGCGGCGGCTCCGAGCCCGGAGGCACCGGCGGCGACGAGGAGGGTGACGAGCAGCCACGGGACGCCCTGGCGGGCGAGCGGGTCGACGACCCGGTGGACCGGCGAGCGCAGCCGCTCCGAGCCCGGGCCCCACCACAGGCCGACGGCGAAGGAGACCCCGATGGCGCCGAGCGAGGTGAGCATGGAGAGGGACGCGGCGAAGCAGAGCAGGGCGATCGCGGCGGCGATGCCCAGGCTCCACAGGAAGAGCAGCACGGTCCCGCCGAGGCCGGCCACCACGTGCCACGGCGCGGCGAGCAGCAGCTGGATGCCGTCGTACCACTTGATCCCGCGGCGGCTGCGGCGGTTGCCGACCGAGCTGGCCGCCATCGACCCGCTGCGCAGCAGCCAGACGCCGATGAAGAGGACGGCGAGCGCGACGTAGGGGGCGACGGTGATGCCGCCCGCGACGACCCCGCCGAGGGCGAGCAGGGTGCCGGAACGGCGCAGCCGCTCGCCTGCCGGGGCACGCTCGCGCGGCGGCGGGCCGTAGTCGGTGACGTACTCGGTGGTGCCGTCGGGCAGCACGCGGGTCTGGCGGTGCGGGACCGTCCCGTCGTCACCCCAGCCGTGGGCCGGGAGGTCGTGGTGGGTGTCGTCGTCCTGCTCGTCCCACTCGTCCGACCAGTGCACCGGCTCGGACGGGAGAGGTCCTGCCTCGCGGGGCACGATGCCCGTGCCGATGCGGGTCGGGGCGGCGGCGTCCTCGTGCGCCACGGCGGCGTACGGCAGCGTGACGGGGCTGGCGGCGAAGCGCTCGCGCGGCCGGTCGTCCTCGACCAGGGCCTCGGGGTCGGCGAGGTCCTCGAGCCAGTCGCGGACCTCCTCCAGCGACGGGCGGTCCTCGGCGGCGGGGGCGAGCGCCTCCTCGACCAGCGGCCGCACCTGCGGGTCGAGGCCCGAGAGGTCGTGCTCGCCGCGGCGCACGCGGTCCATGATCGCCACGGACGGCCCGCGGCCGAACGGTGCGCGGCCGGTGCCGGCGTAGGCCACCGTCGCGGCCCAGGCGTGCACGTCGGAGGCGGCCGAGGCGTCGTCGCCGTAGAGGATCTCGGGGGCGAGGTAGCCCGGGGTGCCGAGCAGCCAGCCGTTCATGGTGATGCGGGAGTCCTCGGCGACGCGGGCGAGCCCGAAGTCGATGAGGATCGGGGTGCGCCCTTCCATGATCACGTTGGAGGGCTTGATGTCGCGGTGCAGGACGCCGACGGCGTGGACGGCCTCGATGGCCTCGGCGAGGCAGTCGGCGAACCACAGCAGGTCGTCGCCGGCGAGCGCGCCCTCCTCCTGCACGTGGTCGTGCAGCGAGAGGCCGGGGACGTAGCGCGTCGCGACGAACGGGATCTCGCCCCACGGGTCGGCGTCGACGATCTCGGCGATGCGGCGGCTGCGGACCCGGGTCAGCGAGCTGACCTCGCGGGCCAGCCGGCGGCGGGCCTCGTCGTCACCGACGACGTGCGGGCGGAGCACCTTGATCGCGACAGGCCGCTCCCCCGGCTTCTGCCCGAGGTGCACCACGCCCATGCCGCCCTCGCCGAGGCGGGCACGCAGCGCGTAGCCGCCCACGGTCAGACCCGGCGGCGGCGCCTTCGGGGACGTCGTCACGCCCACGAGGATACGGCCGGAGGGCCCCGGAGCCCCTCATCCGGCGCGCTGTCGCCGTGACCACTGTCGGAGGGGCGCGCGAGGATGGGGTCGTGGACGACGTACGCCGACGCCTGGCCGAGGAGCGCAGCACGACCCTCGCGCGGCTGGCGAGCCTGACCGCCGACCACGACGCCGTGGTCGCGGCGTCGCTGGACACCAACGCCGACGACGAGCACGACCCCGAGGGCGCCACCATCGCCTTCGAGCGGTCGCAGATCGGTTCCCTCGCCCGACAGGTGCGCCACCACCTCGCGGAGGTCGACGCGGCGCTCGAGCGGGTCGACGCGGGGACCTGTGGCACGTGCGAGCGCTGCGGCGCACCGATCGGCGCCGCCCGGCTCGACGCGCTCCCGGCTGCGCGGCTCTGCATCCGCTGCGCGGCGGCCGGGTGAGCCGCCCCTCGCCCCGCAGCCGGGCCCGGTAGCGTCCGCGGGTGCCCAGCTCCCGGCGAACCAGCTCCCGGCGAACCACGGCTCGACGAGGCGGCAGCCGACGGCAGGATCGGCCGTTGCCGGTCGCCGGGCCGGGCGAGCGGCTGTGGGTGCTCGACGTCCCCTACGGGACGCAGGTCGACGGCGCCACCTGGCACCCCGCAGTCCGGACCCACCTCCACGTCGGGCGGGCGCTGCCCTCGCACCTCCAGCCCTACGCCCCGGGCCCCTGGACGCTCGGCCGCTTCGTCGAGAACGCCCTGAACCCCGACAGTCCGACACCCGAGCCGGAGCCGACCGACGCGCTCGAGCCGCGGAGGATCCAGTTCGAGGCGGCCGACGCGATCGCGGAGCGTGCCGCCGCGGGCGGACGGGCCTTCCTGCTCGCCGACGAGCCGGGCGTGGGCAAGACGATCTCTGCGGTGCTCGGGGCGACGGCGGTCGGCGACCTCCGCGGCGCGCGGCGGGTGCTCGTCGTGGCCGACCGGCCAGCGGCGATCACCATCGGCCACTGGTGCCGCACGATCACCGCGCTCGGCAGCGGCGGACTGGAGTGGGTGGTGATCACGTGGGACCGGCTGGACAAGGTCGTGGACCACGCCTGGGACGTGATCATCGCCGACGAGGCCCACGCCCTGCGGCGTACGACGACGAAGCGGTGGAAGCTGTGGGCACGGATCTCCGGGCACGGGAAGCCGCACGACCGGGCGCCGTTCGTCATCGCGACCACCGCGACGCCCGGCCACACGCCGCTCGAGCTGCCCTACCTCGCCCCGGCGTACGCCCAGGTGCTGGGCGAGCCGGTGAAGGAGTGGACTTCCGCGACCAGGCCGGGTGAGGCGTTCGCCGACGCGCTCGAACGGCACGGCGTCGGGGTGGAGCGCGGACGCTACGGCGCCGCGTGGACGACCGACCCCGAGCGCCGTGCCGCGGACCTCACGCTCGTGCGCGGGTGGCTGGCCGACGAGCGGCCCGCGGCGATGTTGCACCGGGCGGCACCGTGGGGTCCGGTGCCGATCTCCGGGATGCCGGTGACGCTCACGCCGTCGGAGCGCACGGCGTACGAGGCGGAGTGGGGCGAGTTCTGCCGCGAGATGGACATCGCCCGACGGGGGCGCAACGTCGCGAAGGGACGGGCCGCGCTGCTGCGCTTCCGGCAGAAGGCCGGGCTGCTGCGCGTCGACTCGACGGTCGCGTGGATCGCCCAGCAGGTCGAGGCTGAGCGCCAGGTAGCGTGCTCGGTCGAGTTCGTGGGGACCGCTGCCGACCCGATCGCCGACCGGCTGCGTGACTCCGGCATCGAGGTCGCCACGATCTACGGCCGTGACCGGTTCGACCCGGAGGCCGAGCGGCTCCGGTTCCAGACCGGGGAGGCGAAGGTGTGCGTCTTCACCGCGGTCGCGTCGATGAGCCTGCACGCCGGCGAGACCCTCGCCGACGGTCGCCGGGCAACCGGGGAGCCGCGGGTCGGTGTCTTCCACCAGGCCCGCTTCTCGGGCATCGCCGGCCGGCAGGTGACCGGCCGCACCCACCGCGACCACCAGGTCTCGCCGTGGCACATCGCCTATGCCGAGGGCACCGTCGAGGAGCAGGTCGGCAAGGTGATGGTGGAGCGGATCGCCGCGGCCTCCGACACCGTGGGCGGCGACACCACCGGCCTCGCCGACGTCGCCCGGCTCCTCGGCGCCGACTGGCTCCCGGCCACGACCCTGACCGACGACGGCGCCTGACCCGGCCCGTCAGCCCCGGCGGCTCGCCTCCGACCTCCGCACCAGCCACTCGGCGACGGCGAGGTTGATCACCCATGCGGCACCCATGCCCACGGCCTTCAGGTTGCCGCTCGGCTGGCCGGCGACCACGACGACCGGGCCGAGGACGAGCGCCTGGGTCCCGGCACCCTGCGCGACGGCGTACGCCCGTGCCATCCAGCGCTGGTGCGTGCGCACGTCACGGCGACGGATCGCCAGGAGACCGAGCACCAGTCCGCCGACCATGACCGCGCCGAAGAGCAGCCGCAGCCACATCAGTGCCTCGTTGTCGTAGGCCGGGAGGTCCGACCACGCCGCCATCCACATGCCGCTCAGCCCGCCGGCCACGCCTGCCGGGACGAGGACCCGGCCGCTCCACCGGTGCCAGCGCGGCCTCCTGCGCCGCAGCGACGGCATCAGCTGGAAGGCGCCCAGCACGAGGTAGGTCGTCGCGCCGAGGATGTGCACGAGGATCGGCAGCGGCAGGTCGAAGAAGCGCGCGTTCTCCTCGGTCCGCCCGCCCGACAGGTCGACCAGGCGGGCGACGCCGGACGCCGACGGCACCGCGGCGAGCAGCAGCAGGCTCGCCGGGATCCACCAGTCGCGCCGGGCGCGGGTAGGGGTGGTGGGGCGGGCGGTCGTGGTCGTCATACCGACGAGCCTCGTCGCGACCGGCGTACGGCGCATCGGCCTCGAGGCCGGAGGAGGATCGGCCGATCGGACGAGGTGGTTTCAAGGCTCGCTCCGCTCGCACCTCGACCGCCGAGGGGCAGGCCCGGGGGTCAGACCACCCGGTGCATCCAGCCGAAGGTGTCCTCGGCGCGGCCGAACTGCATCCCCACCAGCGCCTCGCGGATCCGCATCGTCAGCTCGGTGCTGGCCGGCGCGGGGGTCACGCCCTGCGGCGAGCGGAGCTCACCGACCGGGGTCACGACGGCGGCGGTGCCGCACGCGAAGACCTCGGTGATCTCGCCCGAGGCGACCCCGTCGCGCCACTCGTCGAGGGAGAACTTCCGCTCCTCCACCGCGTGGCCGAGCTTGCCTGCGAGCTCGATGATCGAGGCGCGGGTGATGCCCTCGAGGATCGTGCCGGTCTCCGGGGTGACGATGTGACCGTCGGCGTGGACGAAGAAGAGGTTCATCCCGCCGAGCTCCTCGATGTAGCGGAACTCCTGGTCGTCGAGGAACACCACCTGGTCGCAGCCCTGCTCGATGGCCTCGCGCTGCGCGGCCAGCGACGCGGCGTAGTTGCCACCGGTCTTGGCCGCGCCCATGCCGCCGCGACCCGCACGCGTGTAGGTCTCCGAGAGCCAGAGGTTGACCGGCTTGACGCCGCCCTTGAAGTAGGCGCCAGCGGGCGAGGCGATGACCATGAAGGTCACGTGCTGCGCGGGGCGCACCCCGAGGAAGGTCTCGGAGGCGAACATGAAGGGCCGCAGGTAGAGCGACTTCTCGCCCTCGCTGCCCGGCACCCACCGCTGGTCGGCCGCCACGAGCGCGTCGACGCACTCCACGAAGTCGTCTACCGGCAGCTCGGGGAAGGCCAGGCGCTGCGAGGACCGCACCATCCGCGCGGCGTTCTGCTCGGGACGGAAGGTCCAGACCGAGCCGTCGTCGTGGCGGTAGGCCTTCATGCCCTCGAAGGTCTCCTGCGCGTAGTGCAGCACCGCGGTCGCGGGGTCCAGCGTCAGGGGGCCGTAGGGCGTGATGCGCGCGTCGTGCCATCCCTGCTCCGGCGTCCACACATAAGTGAGCATGTGATCGGTGAAGTGCTGGCCGAAGCCCGGGCTGGCCAGGATCTCGGCCAGGCGGGCGTCGTCGACGGGCGTGGTGGTCGCGGTGGTGCTGATCTGCATGGGGATCAACCTATTCCAAGGGTGTTGGTCTCGATACGGCCCTCGTTCCTCGGGCCACTCGACCGACGATGCCTAGATTCGGGCGGCGATGGCGTCCCCGACCTCGCTCGTACGCCGGGTGGTGCCGGGCGTGCGCTCGGAGAGGTCGGCAAGCACGGCGGTCTCGATCCGCGCCGCGGCCTCGGGGTGGCCGAGGTGGTCGAGCAGCAGCGCGCCGGAGAGGATCGCGGCGGTGGGATCGGCCTTCTGCTGCCCGGCGATGTCGGGGGCGGATCCGTGGACGGGCTCGAACATCGACGGCGCGGTCCGGTCGGGGTTGACGTTGCCGGAGGCGGCCAGCCCGATGCCACCGGTGATGGCGGCGGCGAGGTCGGTGACGATGTCGCCGAAGAGGTTGTCGGTGACGATCACGTCGAAGCGGGCGGGGTCGGTGACCATGAAGATCATGGCCGCGTCGATGTGGATGTAGTCGGTCGTCACGTCGGGGTGCTCCGCGGCGACCGACTGGAACAGGCGCCACCACAGCGAGCCGGCGTTGGTGAGCACGTTGGTCTTGTGGACCAGGGTAACCTTCTTGCGCGGCCGCTTCTCGGCGCGGGCGAAGGCGTCGCGGACGACCCGCTCGACGCCGTACGCCGTGTTGACCGAGACCTCGGTGGCGATCTCGGCCGGGGTGCCGACGCGCAGGGCACCGCCGTTGCCCGTGTAGGGGCCCTCGGTGCCCTCGCGCACGACGACGAAGTCGATCTCGCCGCGCTCAAGGACGGAGTCGGCCAGGGGTGAGGCCGAGCCGGGGTAGAGCCGCGACGGGCGGAGGTTGACGTAGTGGTCGAGCTCGAAGCGCAGCTTGAGCAGCAGCCCGCGCTCGAGGATGCCGGGAGGCAGGTTCGGGTCGTTGGGCTTGCCGCCGACGGCTCCCAGCAGGATCGCGTCGTGCTCGCGGATCTCCGCGAGCACCGAGTCGGGCAGCACCTCGCCGGTGGCGAGGTAGCGCTCCGCGCCGAGGTCGTAGCGCGTGGACTCGAACGTCACCGGGGAGGCCGCCTCGAGGACCTTGAGGGCCTCGGCGGTCACCTCCGGGCCGATCCCGTCGCCGGGGATGACGGCGAGGGTCTGGCTCCGGGGGCTGTCGGTGTCGGACACGGTCTGCGGGGTGTCTGGCATGCGGCGAACGTTAGTTGTCGTCCGGGCGCATGCCGCCGTTGTCTCGCAGGTCAAGCGCGGTCTGCAGCGCGGCCGCGGTGTTCTCGAGGCTGCGCGGGTTCTCGGGGTCGTGGGCCGCCGGGCCCCAAGCGTCGGGATACAGGTCGTACATGGGTCTCACTCCTGGAAGGTCGTGAGCCCGAAGCCACCGACACCGCGGCGGGTGAGGGAGCGGGAGTGCGGGGATCGCCCGGACACCCGGCTGCCGGCCGGCAGGAGGGCGGATCACGCGTGACTGGCGGACCCGCCGCAGAGGCGGCGGCTTCGAGCTCGACTGAGTCGAAGAAGGCCGGGCGGCGGAACCTCGTCAACGCCGAACACCGCGACGAGGTGGCCTTCTGTCAGGCCCCGCCGCGGCGAACGATAAGTACGAAGACGCTCCGCATGGTGGGACGACTGTACGACCGCCCAGCGGACGCGCGCATCCGTTTTCCGGGAATGTGTCAGATCGTGAGACTCACGCCCGGTCACCGAGATGGGCGCTGATGGGTGACAGACTCGGCGACCTCATGTCTGCTCCCCCGGATCTCCCCGACGTCGTCCAGCGCGCCTTCGACGTGTGCCGCCAGGCCGGCTACGTCGCCTTCTGCCGCAACGAGACCGGTCGACTGCTGGCCACGCTCGCCGCGACGCGCGGCGGCACGATGGCCGAGTTCGGCACCGGCTGCGGCGTCGGCACCGCGTGGCTGCGCAGCGGCGTACGCAACGGGGCGCGGATCCTGACCGCCGAGCTCGACGAGTCGCTCGCCGGCGCCGCGGCCAAGATCTTCGACGACGACGCCAAGGTCGAGGTGCTCGCGGCCAACTGGAACGTGCTGCGCGACCGCGGCCCCTTCTCCCTGCTCTTCCTCGACTCCGGCTCCCCGTCCGAGGTGGGCGTGGAGTCGGTGATCGACCTCGTCGAGCCCGGCGGCATCGTGGTGCTCGACGACTTCGCGCCCTGCGAGTCGTGGCCGCCGATCACCTACGGCCGCGTCGACACCCTGCGCGAGCAGTGGCTCACCGACGACCGCTTCACCGCGGTCGAGGTGATGGTCGCCCCCGACGCCTCGGCCGTGATCGCGACGCGTCGCTGACCGCACCGTGACCGGACCATGACCGGGCTGGCCATCGCTGCCCCCAACCCCGCCGCGGCCGACGCCGCCGAGCAGGTCGCGCGGGCCGGGGGCTCCGCGGTCGACGCCGCGATCGCCGCCGCACTGGTCGCGATGGTCAACGAGGTCGGCCTCGTCTCGCTCAGCTCGGGCGGCTTCGTCGCCGTCCAGCCGGCGGGAGGGTCGGCGTACACCGTGGACGGCTGGGTCGACCGCCCCGGGATCGGGCGGGCGCCCGACGCGGAGAAGGCGCGCACCTGGGACGTGACGACGGCGTACGGCGGCGGGGTGACGATCACGATCGGACCGGGGTCGGTCGCCACGCACGGCTCCCTCGCTGCCTTCGGCGAGGCGCACGCGCGGGACGGACGGCTGCCGTGGCGCGAGCTCGTCGCGCCCGCCGTCGACGTGGCCCGCGGCGGCTTCCGGTTGGGCTCGGCGTCGCGCTACTACCTTGACCACGTCCACGAGACCGTCTTCGGCTGGGACCCGGCCAGCCACGACGCGCTGCACGACGCCGACGGACGCGTGACCGCAGACCGGGTCGTGGTCGCGGACCTCGCCGGCACGCTCGAGCACGTCGCCGACGCCGGGGCCCGCGCGATGCACGAGGGCGACCTCGCCGCTCTCCTCGCCGCGGACCTGCAGGCACGCGGTGGGCTGCTCGGCGCGGCCGACCTGGCGGCGTACGCGCCCGTCGTGCGCGCGCCACTGACGACCCGCGTCGGCGGCTGGCGCCTGGCCACCACCCCTCCCCCGTCGGTGGGCGGCGTCGTCGTGGCCTCGATGCTGCGGTTGCTCGACGGCCACCCGCTCGCCGGGTGGGACGACGCCGACGTGGCGCACCTCGTGCGGGTGCAGCGCGCGGTGCTGGGCCACCGACGCGAGGTGCTCGAGACGGCGTCCGACCTGGACGCGGCGTCGCGGGCGTGGCTGGACCGCGTCGACGCCGACCACCGGGCGGTGCTGGAGTCGGGCTCGACCGCGCACGTGTCGGTCACCGACGCCGAGGGGGCCGCCTGCTCGATCACCGTGTCGTCCGGCTACGGCGCCGGGATGATCGCCGCCGGCACCGGCATCTGGCTCAACAACTGCCTCGGCGAGCAGGAGCTCAACCCGCCCGGACGCCCGGTGGCACCCGGGTCCCGGCTGCTGTCGAACATGGCGCCCACCGTCGGCCGGCACGACGACGGCGCCACCCTGGCGATCGGCTCGCCGGGTGCGGACCGGATCACGACGGCCGTGGTGTCGGCGCTCGCGGGCTTCGTCAACGGAGGCCTCGACCTCGCGGCCGCCGTCGCGCACCCGCGCGTGCACGTCCACCGGGCCGGCCTGCCCGACGAGGAGGTGCGCGTCGAGGACGAGCCGTCGATGTACTACGGCGGGGTGGGCGCGGCGCTCACGGGCGCCGACGGGCACCTCGAAGCGGTTGCGGACCCGCGGCGCGAGGGCGTGTCCCGGCTCATCCGCCGCTAGCACCCGCGACCCGGGCTCGCCGGACCGGGTGGGTCGTTGTCAAGTCCGATGTGACGTTTATTACTCATTCGGCGGATTTATTTGCCGTCCCGTTCCTAGGGTGTGGCTGCCCCGGCGGGCAGCACCGGCTGCCGCCATCCGCGTCACGAAGGAATCCGCCACCATGAAGTCCCCCGGCAAGAAGACGACCCAGGTCCTCGCGGTCGTCGCCACCCCCCTCGCCCTCGTCGCGCTCGGCGCGTCCGTCTACCAGGCGTCGTACGCCGCCTTCACCGGCCAGACCCGCAACTCGGGCAACGAGTGGGCCACCGGCTCGGTGAAGCTGACCGACGACGACAACGGCGCCGCCCGCTTCCGCGTGGCCAACATGCTGCCGGGCGACACCCAGACCAAGTGCATCACCGTCACCGCCGACGCCTCGGTCCCGAGCACCGTCAAGGGCTACGCCATCAACCCCGTCACGTCGACCGCGAAGCTCGAGGACCGGGTCAAGGTCACCATCGAGTCCGGCAACGGCGGGTCGTTCGCCGACTGCACCGGCTTCGCCGCGGTCGGCGCACCCCACGTGAGCGACGTCCCCCTGTCGAGCATCGCGCAGGTGAACACCTTCGAGGCCGGCTTCGGCGGCTGGGCGGTCCCCACGGGCGTCTCGTCGAAGACCTACCGCCTGACGTGGCGCTTCGACACCGAGGGCATGACCCAGGCCCAGGTCGACGCCATGCAGGGAGCCAAGACCGGCATCGACATGCAGTGGGAGATGCAGAGCAACTGACCGGCACCGCGCCCGTTGCCCTGACGTTCCCATGACCGCCACGTCCGTCCTCGACGCGGACCTCCAGCGCCCTGCCGCCACGCCGCGGCACGCGTCGGAGGTCCGCGACTGGACCCGTCTCGCGGCGGTGCTCCTGGCCCGGATGTACCGGACGTTCCTGCTCGGGCTGGCGCTCATCGCGGTCGCTCCCGTCGTGCTCGGGTGGGGGTCCTACGTCGTGCGGTCCGGGTCGATGGAGCCCTCCATCCAGGTCGGCGACGTCGTCGTCGCCAAGCCCTGGACCGAGGACCAGCGCGTCCGGGTCGGGCGGGTCTTCGTCTACGACGCCCCCGCCGCGACCACACCGCACCTGATGGTCCACCGCATCGTGGAGCTGCGCGACGACGGCGACTACACCACCGCGGGCGACGCCAACGATCTCACCGACGTCACCCCGCTCCCCCGCAGCGACATCCGCGCGACCGCCGTGCTCCTGGTCCCGCACGTCGGCCTGCCCGTGACGTGGTTCCAGACCGGCCAGTGGCTCCCGTTGGCCGCCTGGCTGCTGCTGACGGCGGCGGCGTTCGCGCTCGCCAGCCGGAGGCTGGAGGGCGAGCCACCGCGGTGGCGGCTGCTGCGGCTCGTCCGCGACCGCTTCTCCCCTCGTCCCCCTCCCGACGGGCCGTCCGGCTCCGGCCGGCCGTCGGGTCCGGGCGGGTCCGCGACCACGACGCACGGACGGGACGGCGTACGCCGCTCGCGCACCCCGCTCCTGGCCGTGGCCTCCTTGGTCGTCGTCGGCACGCTCGCCTCGACCGCCAGCGCCGGCTTCACCGGCCACACCCGCAACAGCGGGTCCACGTGGACCGCCGGCCCCTGGGCGCAGCCCTACGTCAGCGCGGTCCTCGCCGACGCGCCGTACGGCTTCTGGCTGATGGACGAGCCGCGCGGAGCCACCTACGCCGCCGACCGCTCGGGCAACAACCGCACCGGCCAGTTCTACGGCTCGCTCCAACTCGGCACCCCCGGTGGGCTCCCTCGCAACCCCGGCACCGCGGTCGACAACACCGGCGGGCGGGCGGTCCTCGGCACGCAGGCGGTCGCCGCGCCGTCGGCGTACTCGATCGAGCTGTGGTTCCGCACGACCTCCACGTCGCGCAGCTACCTCGCCGGCTTCGAGGACGACCGCGACGCCAGCTACTCGCTGTTCGGCTCCGAGGCCGACCGGTCGGTCACCATGGAGTCGTCAGGGAGGCTCACCTTCGGCACCTGGCCCGGACGCAGCACGGCGATCACGACGCCGCGTCCCTACAACGACGGCGCGTGGCACCACCTCGTCGTCACGAGCACGGCCGGCCGCGCCACCACGATCTACGTCGACGGCGCCGCGGTCGCGAGCGGCACCACGTCCACCCTGCTCAGCTACTCCGGGTTCTGGCGGGTCGGGCAGGGAAGCATCGGGTGGCTCAACACCCCGGCGTTCAACGGCGACCTCGACAACGTCGCGATCTACCACTCCACCCTGCCGGCGACCCGGGTCGCGGCGCACTGGGCGGCACGCTAGGCCTCAGTCCAGGTCGACGGTGAACCACGGCAGCATCAGCTGCGTGAGCGGACCGATCGCGAGGGCGTAGGCGACGGTCCCGATCCCCAGCACCCCGCCGAGCAGCAGGCCGATCACCACGACGGTGACCTCCAGACCGGTGCGCACCAGCCGCAGCGACCAACCGGTGCGACGGGCCAGGCCGGTCATCAGCCCGTCGCGCGGTCCGCGGCCGAGCTGGGCGCCGATGTAGAGGGCGCTCGCCATCCCGCAGAGCACCACGCCGCCGACCATGAGCGCGATGCGCGCCGCGATCGCGTCGGGCTCGACGAGCACGGCGAGCGTCGCGTCGGCGGAGAGGCCGACGACGAAGGCGTTGCTGATGGTGCCCAGCCCGGGCACCTCGCGCAGCGGGATCCAGAGCAGCAGCACCACGAAGCTGAAGAGCACGACGGCCAGGCCCAGCGACATCGGCACGTGGCGCACGAAGCCGGAGTGCAGGACGTCCCACGGCGCGAGCCCGAGGGCACCGCGCACCATCATCGCGAGCGAGACGCCGTAGAGGAACAGCCCGACGTAGAGCTGGGGCAGGCGTCGCGCCAGTCGTCCGGCGCGCAGCTGCGCGAGCGGGCCGAGGTCGACCAGCCCGCCGCGGGGGGCGATCACGGTGCCGGTGGGGACGTCGCAGGGCGTGGTGCTCATGCCTCCATCATGGACGCGATTGGCCTTGTCCGACATAGCCAATCGTGGAACAGTGGCCTGCATGAGTCCGGTGATCAGTGCCCAGCGCGTAGCCAGTCTGGCCGGCGACTTCCCCCGCTCCCCCGCCTACCTCGGCCTCGCGGAGAGCCTGCGGGTGCTCATCGGCGACGGACGGATCGGGATCGGCGTACGGCTTCCGAGCGAGCGCGAGCTCACCGGGGCGCTCGACGTCTCGCGCACGACGGTGACGCGGGCCTACGAGGTGCTGCGCGAGGCGGGGTACGCCGAGGCGCGGCGCGGGTCGGGCACCTTCACCACCGTGCCGGGCGGGCAGCGTCGCGCCCACGACCGATCGCTCCTGCCCGGGACCGGCGGCGAGGACATCATCGACCTCAACTGCGCCGCGCACTCCGCACCGCCCGGGCTCGTGGAGGCCTACCAGCGCGCGACCGAGGAGCTGCCGGCCTACCTCAGCGGCCCGGGGTACTTCCCGCTCGGCGTGCCGGCGCTGCAGGCGCGGATCGCGGCGGCGTACGACGCCCGCGGACTGCCGACGGTGCCCGAGCAGGTCATGGTCACCGCCGGCGCGCTCGCCGCTGCGTCCATCGTCGCGCAGGCCTACACCTCCACCGGCGACCGCGTCGTGGTCGAGTCGCCGACCTACCCCAACGCCACCCAGGCCGTGCGCCACGCGGGTGCGCGACTGGTCCCCGCAGCGGTGGACCCCGACGGGTGGGACCTCGACGCGCTCGCGGCGACGCTGCGGCAGTCGTCGCCGCGGCTGGCCTACCTGATCCCCGACTTCCAGAACCCCACCGGCCACCTCATGTCGGAGGCGCAGCGCGAGGAGCTCGCCGCAGCGCTCGCCCGCACCCGCACGGTGGTGGTCGCCGACGAGGCGCACCAGGCCCTCGCGCTCACGCCCGGGCTCGCGGCGGCGATGCCGCGGCCGCTGGCGGCGTACGCCGACGACGCGATCACCATCGGCAGCGCGAGCAAGTCCTTCTGGGGCGGGCTTCGGCTGGGCTGGGTGCGCGCGCCGCTCGCCGACATGGACCGCCTCATCCACGCCCGCATCGGCCTCGACCTCGGCGCGCCGGTCTTCGAGCAGCTCGTGCTGGCGGACCTGATGGACCACTCCGAGGAGGTGCTCCCCCTGCACCGCGAGCGCCTGGTCGCCGGGCGCGACGCGCTGGTGGCGGCCGTGCGCGAGCACCTCCCAGAGTGGCGCTTCCGCGTCCCCGACGGTGGTCTCGCCCTGTGGTGCGAGCTGCCCGAGGCGCTCGGCACCGCGACCTCGGCCGAGGCCGAGCGGCGGGGCGTGGTGGTCGCCCCCGGGCCGGTCTTCGCCGTCGAGGGCGGCCTCGACCGCTACGTCCGGATCCCGTGGACCGCGTCGCCGGAGACCCTCACCGAGGCCGTACGCCGACTTGCCGGCGCGTGGGAGCACGTGTCGACCACCACCCGGCCGGCGTCGAGCCGCTCGCGCCGCGAAGGTGCCGGCCGGGTGATGGTCGCGTAGGTCAGGTCAGGTCGACCGCGCGCACCGAGGCGGCCTGCATGGCCGTCTCGATCTCGGCCAGCGTCTCGGCCGGGATGGCCGAGTCGACGCTGAGCGCGACGAGGGCGGCGCCGCCCTTGTCCTGGCGCGACACCTGCATGCCGGCGATGTTGACCGAGGCTGCGCCGAGGATGCCGCCGACGGTGCCGACCATGCCCGGACGGTCCTCGTAGGTGAGGAAGGCCAGGTGGGTGGTGGGCTCGATGTCGACGTCGAAGCCGTTGACCTCGACCAGGCGCTCCTTCTGCGCGAGACCCACGAGGGTTCCGCTCACGGAGACCTGGGTGCCGTCGGCGAGCGTGCCGCGCAGCGTGATCAGGTTGCGGTGGTCGGGGCTCTCCGACTCCGTCACCAGGCGCACCTCGGTGCCACGCTCGGCGGCGAGGAGCGGCGCGTTGACGTAGGAGACCTGCTCCTCGACGATGTCGGCGAAGACGCCCTTGAGTGCGGCCAGCTCGAGCACCTTGACGTCGTACTCGGTGATCTCGCCGCGCACCTCCACGTCGAGCGCGCTCGCGACCTCGCCGGCCAGCGCGGTGAAGACGCGGCCGAGCTTCTCGGTCAGCGGGATGCCGGGGCGTACGTCCTCGGCGATGACGCCACCCTGGACGTTCACCGCGTCGGGCACGAGCTCGCCGCTGAGCGCGAGGCGCACCGAGCGGGCCACCGCGATGCCGGCCTTCTCCTGCGCCTCGTCGGTGGACGCCCCGAGGTGGGGCGTGGCGACGACGTTCTCCAGCTCGAAGAGCGGGCTGTCGGTGCAGGGCTCGCTGGCGAAGACGTCGAGGCCGGCGGCGGCGATCTGGCCGGTCTTGAGGGCGTCGTAGAGGGCGGCCTCGTCGACGATGCCGCCGCGGGCTGCGTTGACCAGCACGAGGCTCTGCTTGGCGGCGGCGAGCTGCTCGGCGCCGATGAGGCCGACGGTCTCGGGGGTCTTGGGCAGGTGCACGCTCATGAAGTCCGACTCCGCGAGCAGCGTGTCGAGGTCGACGAGGCGTACGCCCATCTGCGCGGCGCGGCCGGCCTGGACGTAGGGGTCGTAGGCGATGACCTTCATGCCGAAGGCGCTGAGGCGCTGGGCGACCAGGACGCCGATGCGGCCGAGGCCGACGATGCCGACGGTCTTCTCGTAGAGCTCGATGCCGGTGTACTTCGAGCGCTTCCACTCGCCGTTCTTCAGCGCCGCGTGCGCGGGGCTGATGTGGCGGGCCGCGGCGAGCATCAGCGCGACGGCGAGCTCGGCGGCGCTGACGATGTTGGAGGTCGGCGCGTTGACGACCATCACGCCGGCCTGGGTGGAGGCCTTGACGTCGACGTTGTCGAGGCCGACGCCGGCGCGGGCGACGACCTTGAGCTTCGCTGCCGCGGCGAGGGCCTCGGCGTCGACCTTGGTCGCGGAGCGGACCAGGATCGCGTCGACGTCGGCGATCGCGGGGATCAGCTCGGCGCGGTCCGCGCCGTTGCAGTGGCGGATCTCGAAGTCGGGACCGAGCGCCTCGATGGTGGCGGGGCTCAGCTCTTCGGCGATGAGTACGACGGGCTTGGCGGGTGCGTTCACAGCGGGTTCCTCAGTGGAAGATCACGGACGATCATGGAAGATCCGGGACTGCACGACGCTGTGCCCGGCCCACACTACCCGCGAGTCCGGTGCGGGCCGAACCCGTCCCACTCCTCAGGTCGCGGGGCCCGTCATGTCGGTCCCGCACCGCTGTCGGTGGGCGCTCCTACGATGACCGGATGGGTGCGATGGACGACGCCGAGCAGCTCGAGCCGGCGGGGGTCGAGCAGTGGAGCGCCTGGCTGCGCGACCACCACACCCAGCCGTCCGGGGTGTGGCTGGTGAGCCCTCGCCGCGCCGGCGACCGCCCCTTCTCCTACGAGGCGGCCGTGGTGGAGGCGCTGCGCTTCGGCTGGGTCGACTCGACCGTCCGACCCGTCGACGAGCACCGCTCGATGCAGTGGTTCGCCCCACGACGCTCCGGCAGCATGTGGACGCGGATCAACAAGGGCCGGGTCGCGCGCCTCGAGGAGGCCGGACTGATGGAGCCGGCCGGTGCTGCTGCCGTGACCGTGGCGAAGGAGACGGGCATGTGGACGCTGATGGACGCCGTCGAGGACTGCGTCGTGCCCGACGACCTGGCCGCGGCCTTCGACCGCCACCCGGGCTCGCGCGCGCACTGGGACTCGTGGTCGGCGGCCGCGCAGAAGATGATCCTGACGTGGGTCGTCCTGGCCAAGCGTCCCGAGACCCGGGCCGCGCGCGTGGCCGCCACGGCCGAGAAGGCGGCCCGGGGAGAGAAGTCCCGCCCCTAGGCTCCTCGGCCGTGCCTCAGACGGGGCAGCCGTCGGGGCCGCACTCCGCGGCGCCGTCGCCGCCGGCGGCGAGCACCTCGATCTGGGGGTGCGACTCCGACCAGGCCCGCTCGAGCACCTGGGTGAACGTCTCGGTCGGCTGCGCCCCGGAGACGCCGTACTTCTGGTCGATGACGAAGAACGGCACCCCGCTGGCGCCGTAGGCCTGCGCCTGCTCGACGTCGGCGTGCACGTCGGCCTCGAACTCACGCGAGGCCAGCACCTCGTCGACGCGCGCGGCGTCGAGTCCCGCGCCGACCGCGACCTCGCGCAGCACCACGTGGTCGGCGACGTTGCGTGCCTCGGTGAAGTACGCCGCGAGCAGCGCCTCCTTCACCTGCCCCTGCAGCTCGTTGCCACCCTCGGCGTGGCCGAGGTGGATCAGGCGGTGCGCGTCGACGGTGTTGAGGTGGAGGGTCTGCGAGAGCCGGTAGACCAGCCCCTCCTCGGCCGCGACGGCCTCGACGCGGTCCTGCATCTGCTGTGCGCCGGCGGCCGACTGGCCGTACTTGCGGGCGATCATCTCCACCGCCCGCTCGGTCGGCTCGGTGGGTGCGCCGGGGTCGAGCTGGTAGGAGCGCCAGCGCACCTCCACCTCGTCGGCGTGGTCGAACGCGGCCAGGGCGTTCTCGATGCGGCGCTTGCCGATGTAGCACCAGGGGCAGACGACGTCGGACCAGATCTCGATCAACACGTGTGCCCCAACACCGGCGTCGGCCCGGGTGTTCCCGCGCGTCCTCGGGGTTGAGTCGCTGGGAGACTCAACCCGTATCCCGGGCGTGTCGCGCCCGGGAGGCGGAGGTCAGGACTCCTGACGGGCGACGGTGCGCCGACGGAGGAGGTAGCCCCCGGCCAGGCCGATGACCAGCGAGAACAGGACGCCGAGGTTGGCGAAGGCCCACGCGCCGTCGCGACCGCCGAGGCCGAGCGGGCCGAGGAGGTAGCCCTGCCAGTTGTTCCAGGAGGCGTCGTCGCTGAACGAGTTGATGACCAGCCCCCACCCGACGACGGAGGCGACGACCATCGTGGCGATGGAGGTCCAGTCGACGGCGCCGTAGCGGCCCGAGGCGTCGAAGAGCGCCTCGTCGTCGTAGTCGCGGCGACGCAGGGCGAGGTCGGCGATCATGATCCCGGCCCAGGCCGCGAGCGGGACGCCGAGGGTGATGAGGAAGCTCTGGAACGGGCCGGCGAAGTCCTCGGCGACGAACACGACGTAGAACGTGCCGAGCGTCAGCAGCACGCCGTCGACGGCAGCGGCCTGGGGCCGCGTGAGCTTCACCCCGAGCGAGAGCAGCGTGAGGCCCGAGGAGTAGATGCCGAGCACGGCGCCGCTGACCAGCGAGAGGACCGCGGCCAGCAGGAACGGGACGAGGAACCACGTCGGGAGCAGGGTGGCGAGCGTGCCGATCGGGTCGCCTGCGACCCCGTCGAGGATCTCGGTCGAGGAGCCCGCGAGGGCGAGGCCGAAGAGCACCAGCACGACCGGCGCCAGCGCGCCACCGAAGGTGTTCCACGCGACGATCGAGGGCCCGGAGGCGGTGCGCTTCTGGTAGCGCGACCAGTCGGCCGCGATGTTGATCCAGCCGAGGCCGAAGCCCGTCATCACCATCACCAGCGCGCCGATCACCGCCTGCGTGGAGCCGGCCGGGATGGCCTGCACCGCCGACCAGTCGATGTCGTCGAGGGTGAGCACCATGTAGAGCACGGTCACGGCGCCGGTGATCCACGTCAGCACCGACTGCATCCGCATGATGACGTGGTAGCCCGCGACGCTCGCCGCGACGATCAGCGAAGCGACCACGACGGCCGCGACGATCTTGGTGCCGGTGCCGCCGCCCCACCCGAGACGCGTGAAGATCGTCGACGTCGCCAGGACCGCGAGGATGGCGAGGAAGGTCTCCCAGCCGATCGAGACCAGCCACGAGATGACGCCGGGCACCTTCTGGCCCCGCACGCCGAACGCCGCGCGACTCAGGATCATCGTCGGCGCGGACCCGCGCTTGCCCGCGATCGCGATCACCCCGCACAGGGCGAAGGACACCACGATGCCGACCACCGAGACCAGCACGCCCTGCCAGAACGAGATCCCGAAGTAGAGGACGAACGAGGCGTAGCTCAGGCCGAAGACCGACACGTTGGCGGCGAACCACGGCCAGAACAGGTCGCGGGGCCGTGCGGTCCGCGCCGACTCCTCGATGATCTCGATCCCGGTGGTCTCCAAGCCGAGACGGCGGGTCTGCTCGAGGCCCGTGCCGCTGGTCGCTGTGTCGCTCATGGCTGAATCGTAGGCCCGGGTACGACGACGGCGCGCCGGGCAGGAGGTCGGTCCTGCCCGGCGCGCCGTACGAGGTGTGCGCGGGTGTCGCGTCAGCGCGCGGCGGTGCCCTCGACGTAGTCGGTGTCGTGCGACTTCACCCACGCCATGAGCTTGCGCAGCTCGCGACCGGTCTGCTCGATGGGGTGGGACTCACCCTTCTTGCGGAACTCGGTGAACTCCGGCGAGCCGTTGTCCATGTCGGTGATGAAGCGCTCGGCGAACGCGCCGTTCTTGATGTCGGCGAGCACGTCCTCCATGTTCTTCTTCACGTCCGGGGTGATCACGCGCGGGCCGGAGACGTAGTCACCGAACTCGGCGGTGTCGGAGACCGACCAGCGCTGCTTGGCGATGCCGCCCTCGTACATCAGGTCGACGATGAGCTTGAGCTCGTGCAGGCACTCGAAGTAGGCCACCTCGGGCTGGTAACCCGCCTCGGTGAGCACCTCGAAGCCGTACTGCACGAGCTGCGAGGCGCCGCCGCAGAGCACGGCCTGCTCGCCGAACAGGTCGGTCTCGGTCTCCTCGGTGAAGGTGGTCTTGATGCCGCCGGCGCGCAGGCCGCCGATCGCCTTGGCGTAGGACAGCGCCAGGTCCCAGGCCTTGCCGGACTCGTCCTTCTCGACCGCGACGAGGACCGGCACGCCGCGCCCGTCGACGTACTCACGACGCACGAGGTGTCCGGGGCCCTTGGGCGCGACCATGAAGACGTCGACGCCGGCGGGCGGGGTGATGTAGCCGAAGCGGATGTTGAAGCCGTGGCCGAACACGAGGGTGTCGCCGGGGGTGAGGGCGGGCTCGATCTCCTCGGCGTAGAGCTTCCGCTGGTGCTGGTCGGGCGCGAGGATGACGATCAGGTCGGCCTCCTCCGCGGCCTCGCGGGGCGTGAGGACGCGCAGGCCCTCGGCCTCGGCCTTGTCGCGGCTCTTCGAGCCGGGCTGCAGCCCGATCCGGACGTCGACGCCGGAGTCGCGCAGGGACAGCGCGTGGGCGTGGCCCTGGCTGCCGTAGCCGATCACCGCGACGTTCTTGCCCTGGATCAGGCTCAGGTCGGCGTCGTCGTCGTAGAACATCTCAGCCACTGGGGGCTCTCCTTCATGGGTTGGGGTGGAACTCGTGATCGAGCAGCCGCGCGGAGCGGCGTGTGGAGATCGGATCAACCAGCGATCGTGATCGCGGAAACGGGGGCAGGGACGGTGACGGTGCGCTGCGGGCGCTCGCTGATCGAGCGCGAGCCGCGACCGATCGCCACCATGCCGGACTGGACGAGCTCGCGGATGCCGAAGGGCTCCAGCACGCGGAGCAGGTCGGCGAGCTTGTCGGCGTTGCCGACGGCCTGGACGGTGACGGCGTCCGGCGCCACGTCGACCACCTTGGCGCGGAACAGCTGGACGGCGTCGAGGACCGCACCGCGCGTGGTGGCGTCGGCGCGGACCTTGACGAGCAGGAGCTCGCGGTTGACCGAGGCGGAGCCGTCGAGCTCGACGATCTTGATGACCTCGACCAGCTTGTTGAGCTGCTTGGTGACCTGCTCGAGCGGGGACTCCTCGACGTTGACCACGATGGTCATCCGCGAGATCTCCGGGTGCTCGGTCGGGCCGACGGCGAGGCTGTCGATGTTGAAGCCGCGGCGCGAGAACAGCCCCGCGATGCGGGCCAGGACGCCGGGCTTGTTCTCGACCAGGACGGACAGGGTGTGCTTGTTCATCACAGGTCATCCTCGTCGAACTGGGGCGCGAGGTCGCGCGCGTACTGGATCTCGTCGTTGCTGCTGCCGGCGGCGACCATCGGCCACACCATCGCGTCGCGGTGGACGCGGAAGTCGACCACGACCGGCTGGTCGTCGATCGCCATCGCCTTCTCGATCGTGGCGTCGACCTCCTCGGGAGACTCGCACGCCAGGCCCACGCAGCCGTAGGCGTCGGCGAGCTTGACGAAGTCGGGGATCCGCTTGGAGTGCAGGTCGGTGTTGGAGTAGCGCTCGTTGTAGAACAGCGTCTGCCACTGGCGCACCATGCCGAGGGACTCGTTGTTGATGATCGCGACCTTGATCGGGATGTCGTTGATCGCGCAGGTAGCGAGCTCCTGGTTGGTCATCTGGAAGCACCCGTCACCGTCGATCGCCCAGACCGTGGAGTCGGGCATCCCGACCTTGGCGCCCATGGCCGCCGGCACCGAGAAGCCCATCGTGCCGAGCCCACCGGAGTTCAGCCACGTGTTGGGCCGCTCGTAGTCGATGAAGTGGGCCGCCCACATCTGGTGCTGGCCGACCCCCGAGGTGAAGATCGTCTCGGGCCCGGCGATCGCACCGAGCCGCTCGATGACGTACTGCGGGGACAGCGAGCCGTCGGCGGGGGCGTCGTAGCCGAGCGGGTAGCTCTTCTTCAGCCCGGCGAGGAAGGCGACCCAGGACTCGTAGTCACCGTCGGCGCCCTCGGCCTGCAGCAGCGCGACGAGCTGGGCGATGACCTCGCGGCAGTCGCCCACGATCGGCACGTCGGCGTGGCGGTTCTTGCCGATCTCGGCCGGGTCGATGTCGGCGTGGATGACCAGCGCGTTGGGGGCGAAGGAGTCAAGGTTGCCCGTCACCCGGTCGTCGAAGCGCGCTCCGAGGCTGATGATGAGGTCGCTCTTCTGCAGGCCTGCGACCGCCGCCACCGTGCCGTGCATGCCGGGCATGCCGAGGTGCTGCGGGTTGCTGTCGGGGAAGGCGCCGCGCGCCATCAGCGTGGTGACGACCGGGATGCCGGTGAGCGCGGCCAGCTGGGCCAGCTCGCGCGATGCGCGGGCGCGGATGACGCCACCGCCGACGTAGAGCACCGGGCGCCGGGCTTCGCGGATCAGGCGCACGGCCTCCTTGATCTGCTTGGCGTGGGGCGTGGTGACGGGCCGGTAGCCCGGCAGCTGCAGCTCGGTCGGCCAGGCGAAGGTGGTCTGCGCCTGCAGCGCCGACTTCGCGACGTCGACCAGCACCGGGCCGGGGCGACCGGTGGAGGCGATGTGGAAGGCCTCGGCGATGGTGCGCGGGATGTCGGCCGGGTTGGTGACCAGGAAGTTGTGCTTGGTGATCGGCATCGTGATGCCGCGGATGTCGGCCTCCTGGAAGGCGTCGGTGCCGATCATCGCGGCGCCGACCTGGCCGGTGACGGCGACCATCGGCACCGAGTCCATGTGCGCGTCGGCCAGCGGCGTCACCAGGTTGGTCGCGCCCGGCCCCGAGGTGGCCATGCAGACCCCGACGCGTCCGGTCGCCGAGGCGTACCCCTGCGCGGCGTGCCCGGCACCCTGCTCGTGGCGGACCAAGATGTGCCGGATCCGCGTGGAGTCCATCAGCGGGTCGTACGCCGGGAGGATCGCGCCGCCGGGGATGCCGAAGATGTCGGTCACGCCGGCCGCCTCCAGGGACGTCACGAGGCTCTGCGCTCCCGTGACCGATCCGCTGCCCTGTCCGCCCTGCTCCGTCATGGTTCTTCTTCCGTCGTGTTCGGCCCAACAAAAAACCCCTCGGCCCGGTGGGCGACGAGGGGTGACGCGTGTGCCTGCGGCCTGGGGCCTCAGCTCACGCGTCGCGTGCGTACAAGAATCTCGGTGCGCATGCGACAACCGTCGTCGCCGGGAGCCTCCGGCGTCAAGCAAGTGTGACAGTCGTCCCAACATGTGGAACACGAGTCCCACGATGTGGCAAGGCGGGCGTGGTCAGCGGTCCAGCGGGGTGCAGATGCACGAGCGATTGCCGTCTGCGTCCTCGATCACCCAGTACGACGGGGCAGCGGCGTCGCTGACCAGCCGTCCCCCGGCGTCGAGGACGGCCTGCAGCCGCCGCTCCCCCTCGTCGTGCGGCACCCAGACGTCGAGGTGCCAGCGCTGGTCGTGGTCCTGCTCGGGCAGCTCGGGCCCGGTCTCGTCCTCGCTCGTCGCGGGCTCCTGGAACCACAGCGTGGAGACCTGACCGCTCGGGTCGACGGGCTCGCCGTCCTTGACCTCGCCACCGATGAGCGCGGCGTAGAACGGAGCGAGCCGCTCGCCGTCCACGGTGTCGAGCCCGGGCTCGACCTGGGTCAGCCCGGAGACGTCCGCCGTGGCGCCCAGCTCGGCGGCGAAGCCGCTGATCCGACGCGCGAGGTCGACGTCGCGGCTGGTGATGCCGCCGACGTCGTGGCTGGACAGGGTGACGATCACCTCGGGATAGGTCAGCGAGACGTCCGGGTGGTGGTCTGCCTCGTCGGCGGCCGCGCCGATCCGGTCCACCAGGGCCACACCGGTCGCGAAGTCGCCGGTGCGGAAGCGTGCCCGGAGCCGGTTGAGCACCACGCGCCAGTCGTCGAGGCCTGCCGCGAGGAGGTCGTCGTGGGACAGGCGTGCCTTCGGGTCAGCGGTCGGGTCGCTCATGGGACCGACCCTGCCACGGGCCACCGACAGCGGCCACCCCCGCCGGGATCAGGCCAGGGTCTGGGTGATCTCGTGGCGGTCACCGTCGACCACCACGCGCGCCAGGGCGCCGTTGACCAGCGGCAGGTGCGGCGGCACGTGCCCGATCTCGAGGTCCCACACGATCGGCAGGTCGAGCCGGCCCAACGCGTCGAGCACCGCCTGCCGCTGCGTGAGGTCGGGGTGGTCGGGCGCCCTGGTGCTGCCCACCAGCACCGCCGCTGCGCGGTCGAACCAGCCCGCCAGCCTCATGCCGTGCAGGAAGCGGCAGATGTCGACGGCGTGGTCCTCGCAGGCCTCGACGTAGACGATCGTCGGCTCGTCCAGCGCCTCCGCCCAGGCCCGCACGTCGCCGTACGGCGTCCCGGCGAGGTGGCCGATCGTCTCGATGCAGCCGCCGACGAGCCTCGCCGACGTGTCGAGGCTGCCACCCCCGTGGAGCTCCCAGGCGCCCGTGCCCACGTGCTTCCACGTCGTGGCGAGCGGGTCCTCCTCGAAGCGCCACCAGTCGGTGACGACCCCTGAGTCGCGCTGGACGAACGGGCCCGGGCCGCTGACGAGGTCGAGCCAGTGCAGCAGCCCGTCGGGGACGGCGTACGGCGTGTCCGCGAGGTTGTCGCCGTGGACCGTGGCCCACCCCAGGCTGGTGGTGATCGGGAGCAGGACCGTGGAGAGGTCCGAGAAGCCGACCAGCCACGTCGGCTCGGCCGCAGCGAGGGTGTCCCAGTCCAGGAGGTCGACCAGGTCGATGGCGGTCTCGCCGCCCCACGGGGGGACGACGCACGCGACGTCGGGGTCGGCGAGCATCCGGGTGAGCTCGGCGGCGCGCGCAGCCGCCGGCGCGGACGTCAGGCCGGTGCCGTCCATGCACTCCCCCACCACGACGTCGTACCCACGCTCGCGGAGCCATCCGACGCAGAAGTCGATGCGCGCAGCGGCAGCGCCCGCCACCCCGGCCGACGGCGAGGTGACACCGATGCGGTCGCCGGGACGGAGCGGGCGCGGGAAGCGCAGCGGCATGTCCATCCCCGGAGTCTGCCACCCTGTGTCCATGGGTTTCGGTGACGTCCTGGGCCAGGCCATCCACTCCTCCAGCGCGGTGCCGCGCCTCTACGTCGCCGCACGGAAGGCAGGGCTGGGGACCTCGGACGCGCTCAAGGCGCTCCGCATCTCCCGCGACGCGATGACCAGCGCCGCCCAGCACGGGCGGGGCGTGCCCGGACGCGCCAACGCCATGCGGCACTTCATGTGGCAGGCCGTCCTGACGGCGCGCTTCGGGCTCGACGCCGCCCGCACGATCGCGGCCGCGCAGGAGGCCGGCACTCCGAGTCGGAAGGACTCGCGGGTGGACGCGCACAACAACGAGGTCGGCCAGGCCTACGGCGCCGAGCACGCCGCCGACCTCCGGCCGCTCACCCCCGGCGAGGCGATGGCGAGCCTGGTGCCGGTGGCGCTGGCGAAGTGGGAGTCCGACGAGCTGGTCTGGGTGCGGTAGTCACCAGGCAGTGAGGCCCTCGCGGTCGTGCTCCCCGTCGGGCCACACCGCACGCACCACGCCGGCCGCGGCGAGCGCCTTGCGGCAGCCGGGGCACGGCGGGTCGGTGATGTAGGCCGTGGCGCCCTTGGTGTCGCGGGTGGCGAACAGCAGCGCGTTGACCTCGGCGTGGATGGCGATGCAGAACCCGGGCGTGCCGGGCCGGTCGTAGTCACCCAGCCCGGGCACGTCGTCGTACCCGAGGCGGCCGCGCGGGCAGGCGCCGGCCAGGCAGTCGTCCTCGCCGGGCGCAGCGCCGTTGTAGCCCGTGGCGATGATGCGGTGCTCGATCGTCAGCACCGCGCCGACGCGGCGGCGCGTGCACTTCGCGCGCGCCGAGACGGCTGAGGCGATGCCGAGGAAGTAGTCGTCCCAGCCGGGGACCGTCGGGGGCTGGCTCACGGGAGGACAGACTGCCCGATCTCGCCGGGGTTGTAGGCGACTTCCCAGCGGAAGCCGTCCGGGTCGGCGAAGTAGCCGGTGTAGCCGCCCCACTCGCGCTCCGCGGCCTCGCCCACCTCGCTCGCCCCGGCGACCCGGGCTTGCTCGAGCACCGTGTCGACGCCGCGGGCGGTGGCGAGGTTGTGGGCGAGCGTGATCGGGGGTACGCCGCCGCGCGCCGGCGGGTGCCCGATCTCGGCGGTGAAGCCGCGCTCGTCCCACAGGCTCAGCACGACCTTGTCGGCGACCCGGAACATAAGGACCTCGTCCGGCTCGTCGATCTCGGGCTCCCACCCGAGCCCCTCGACGTAGAAGCGCCGCGAGGCACCGAGGTCGGCCACGGCGAGGGTGATGAAGCTGACGCGCTGGTCCATGTCAGTCCTCCGTCTTCTCGGGCGGGCGTGCGGCGAGGCGTGCGCGCTGGCGTCCCGCGTCGTCGAAGTTGCTGTCGTCGAGCCAGTCGTCGAGGGCCTTGCTGACCCGTGGCCACTCGAGGTCGGTGATCGAGAACCAGTCGGTGTCGCGGTTGCGGCCCTTGTAGACCACGGCGTTGCGGAAGCGGCCCTCCCAGATGAAGCCGAGCCGGATCGCGGCGCGCCGCGACGGGGCGTTGAGGCTGTCGCACTTCCACTCGTAGCGCCGGTAGCCGAGGTCGTCGAAGACGTGGCGCATCAGCAGCGCCATCGCCTCCGTGGCCGCACGGCTGCGCTGGAGCTGGCGGCCGAAGGCGATCCCGCCCACCTCGATCGAGCCCATCGCGGGATCGATGCGCATGAGCGAGCAGAACCCCACCGCGCGGTCGGTCTCGGCGGCCACGATGGCGAAGGTGACCTGGCCCGCTTCGCGGGTCGCGTCGAGGATCCGCGCCAGCTCGTCGCGGTCGCGGGGGCGCTCCCAGAAGAGGTACGTCCAGACCGGGTCGTCGTCGGAGCGGCACAGGGCCGCGAACAGGTCGTCGACGTGCTGGGGGCCGACCGGCTCGAGGCGTACGCCGCGCCCCTCGAGGACCGTGTCCCCGGCCGGGACCCTCGCCGGGGTCCAGTCGACGGGGCGGCCGATGCGCTGGCCGTGGTCGTTGGTGCTCCGGGTCCGGGTCGCCGAGAGCCGCACTCCCACGGGTTGACTCATCGCAGTGCCTCCGCAACCGCGGCGATCCCGCGCTCGACCTCGTCGAACGACGTGGACAGCGGCGACAGGCCGATCCGCAGACCGCCGGGGTCCCGGTAGTCCGGGATGACGTCGCGCTCCCACAGGCGTGCGGTGACCTCGCGCATCTGGTCGTGGTGGAGCGTGACGTGGCCGCCGCGCCGGGCCGGGTCGCGCGGCGACGCGAGGGTGACCTCGGGCAGGTGTGCGTCGGCGAGCTCGACGGCGTACGACGTCAGCGCGACGGACTTGGCGCGGATCGCCTCGATGCCGGCCTCCTCGACGAGCTCGAGCATCGCCTGCATCGCGACCATGCCGAGGATCGGGGGCGTGCCGGAGATGAACCGCCTGATGCCGCCAGCCGGCGTGTAGCCCGGCCCCATGAGGAACGGGTCGGCGTGGCCCATCCAGCCCTGGATCGGCTGGGTGAGCTCGCCCTGGAGGCGCTCCGCGACGTAGCCGAAGGCGGGCGAGCCGGGGCCGCCGTTGAGGTACTTGTAGCTGCAGCCGACGGCGAGGTCGACGTCCCACGCGTCGAGCTCGACCTCGACGGCGCCGGCCGAGTGGCACAGGTCCCACAGGACCAGCGCGCCCGCGTCGTGGGCGATCCGGGTGAGTTCGGGAGCGTCGGCCAGCCACGCCGAGCGATACGCCACGTGGTTGAGCACGACGAGGGCCGTGCGCTCCCCCACGACCTCGCGCAGCTGCTCGGGCGTCACCCCGGCGGAGGTGTCGACCTCGATCCAGCGCAGGGACAGGCCGCGCTCGGCGGCGATCCCCTCGGCGACGTAGCGGTCGGTCGGGAAGTTGTCGGTGTCGATGACGATCTCGGTGCGGGACGGCTCGGTGCGAGCGACGTGGTCGACCGCCGCGCGCATCAGCTTGTAGAGCCAGACGGTCGTCGAGTCGCCGATCGCCGTCTGGCCGGCCGCGGCACCCAGGCAGATGCGAGCGAGGTCGTCCCCGAGCGTGGTCGGGAGGTCCATCCAGCGCTCGTCCCAGCCGCGGATCAGGCGCCCGCCCCACTCCTGCACGACGAACGCGCCGAGTCGCTCGGCCGTGGCCGCGACGGGACGTCCGAGCGAGTTGCCGTCGAAGTAGACGAGGTCGGAGGAGGCGCCGACGAAGCGCTCGCGGAAGTGCGCCAACGGGTCGGCGACGTCGAGGTCGGTTGCGGTGCTCACGCTCCGCAACCTATCCGTCGACGCCGCGACGTCCCGCCCCGCGTCAGTAGCAGACCGCGCCGTGGGCCGCGGACTGCACGACCTTGCGGTACTTGCCGAGCACGCCGCGGGTGTACTTCGGCGGCAGCGGCTCCCAGCCCTCCGCCCGCCGGGCCAGCTCGGCCTCGTCGACGTGGACGTCGAGCGTCATGTTGGCCACGTCGAGCGTGATCTGGTCGCCGTCGACGAGGAAGGCGATCGGGCCGCCGTCGCTCGCCTCGGGGGCGATGTGGCCCACGCAGAGCCCGGTCGTGCCGCCGGAGAAGCGCCCGTCGGTGATCAGCAGGACGTCCTTGCCGAGGCCGGCGCCCTTGATCGCGCCGGTGATGGCGAGCATCTCGCGCATGCCCGGACCGCCCTTGGGGCCCTCGTAGCGGATGACCACGACGTCGCCGGCCTTGATCTGCCCCTCGGTCAGGGCGTCGAGCGCCTTGCGCTCGCCGTCGAAGACGCGGGCGGTGCCGGTGAAGGTCGAGTCGTCGAACCCGGCGCTCTTGACCACAGCACCGTCCGGGGCGAGCGAGCCCTTGAGGATGGTCAGACCGCCGGTCGCGTGGATGGGGCGCTCGAGCTGGCGCAGGATCTCGCCGTCGAGCGGCTTCGGGTCGATCTCGGCGAGGTTCTCCGCCATCGTCTTGCCGGTGCAGGTGAGCACGTCGCCGTGCAGGTGTCCGGCGTCGAGCAGGGCGCGCAGCAGCACCGGGATGCCGCCGACGCGGTCGAAGTCGGTCCACACGAAGCGGCCGAACGGCTTCATGTCAGCCAGGTGCGGGACGTTCTTGCCGATGCGGGTGAAGTCGTCGAGCGTCAGGTCCACCTCCGCCTCGCGGGCGATCGCCAGCAGGTGGAGGACGGCGTTGGTGGAGCCGCCGAGGGCCATCGCCATCGCGATCGCGTTCTCGAAGGCCGGCTTGGTCATGATCTGGCGCGCGGTGATGCCCTGGCGGAGCATCTCCACGACGGCCTCACCGGACTTGTGCGCGAACCCGTCGCGGCGACGGTCCACCGCCGGCGGCGAGGAGCTGCCCGGGAGGCTCATCCCGAGCGCCTCGGCGACGCTGGCCATCGTGTTGGCGGTGTACGCGCCACCGCAGGCACCTTCGCCGGGGCAGATGGCCCGCTCGATCTCGTCGACCTTCTCGCGGGTGATCCTGCCGGCCAGGCAGGCGCCGACGGCCTCGAAGGCGTCGATGATCGTGACGTCCTTGCCGTCGACCTGACCCGGCATGATCGTCCCGGCGTAGAGGAAGACGCTGGCCAGGTCGAGACGGGCAGCCGCCATCAGCATGCCGGGCAGCGACTTGTCGCACCCGGCCAGCAGGACCGACCCGTCGAGTCGCTCGGCCATCATCACCGTCTCCACCGAGTCCGCGATCACCTCGCGGCTCACCAGGGAGAAGTGCATGCCCTCGTGGCCCATGGAAATGCCGTCGGAGACCGAGATGGTGCCGAACTCCAGCGGGTAGCCGCCGGCCGCGTGCACGCCGTTCTTCACTGCCTTGGCCAACCGGTCGAGCGACAGGTTGCAGGGAGTGATCTCGTTCCAGCTCGACGCGACGCCGATCTGCGGCTTCTCCCAGTCGTCGTCACCCATGCCCACCGCGCGGAGCATGCCCCGTGCCGCGGTCGCCTCCAGGCCGTCCGTGACGGCGCGGCTGCGGGGCTTGATGTCGGGTCCGTTGGCGGCATGGGTCATGCCGTCAGGCTAGTGCGCGGCTCCCGGCCCGGGGAGCAGCGTCTCAACGTGCGCTCACGCCGCAGGCGCCTTGCGGGCCCACACGGCTCGCATGGACTCCCGCTGCTCGTCCAGGTGCTCCGCCTCGGCCGCCAGCTGGCGGAGCGACGGATGGTCGACCGGCGTACCCCGGACCATGCGCTCGAGCCGACGGTCGTGGGCGCAGGTGCGGAACCTGATCATCGGGTCCTTCGCCGCCCGAGACCGGTCGATCCAGTCGTAGTAGCTGCTCGACGTCGACGGCACCCCGGACGGCACCCACCACCCGGTCACCCGCAGGTCGGTGTGGGCGGGGTACCTGTTGCCGCCGTGCTGCCGGGCACCGTCGTCGCGCATCGGCCCGACCTCCTCCCCGGTCTCGGCGCTGTGGACACTCGGCACCAGACCGGCAAGCCTCAGCAGCGCGTGCAGCACGCTCGCCCGCGGGCTGGTGCGCCCGGTCTCCCACCGCGCCACGACCGACTGGGAGACGTCGATCCGCGCGGCCAGCCCCCGCTGCGACACGTCGAGGATCCGCCTGATCCGGCGTACGAGCCCGGGGATGCCCCCGTCGAACGGCCCCATCTCGAGCCACTCGAGCTCCTCCTTCGTCGCGAACTGCGTGACGGTCCCCGTCGTGTCCATCGTTGCCCCCTGGCTGGTCGCGTGTGTGTCGTTCCCTCCATCCCAGCGAGGGGTGGCGACAACGTCGCGCTCGTCGTCCACAGGCCGCCTTGCCCGCGCGGGGAACGGCCAGCCTGTGGACGGTTCGTGGTCACACACGGCCGGGCGTCAGCGCGACTCGCCCCACTGGCGGTTGAGTCTCTGAGCGACTCGACCCGGAGCTGCAGGGAGGAGCAGGCGAGAAGCCGTCCGAGCCCAGACAGGGCCGGGCTGGATCAGGCTCGCTCGGCTTCGGCCTTGAGCGAGGCGAGACCTCGTTCGAAGTCCCGGCCGATGGCCTTGTCGAAGAAGAGCCTGCCCATCAGACCCATCACCGGATTGCGGGTCCCGGTCATCGTCCACGTCACGTCGGTGGCATCGCCGGCCGGCACGAGGCCGAAGGTGGTGACGTTCGTGGCCTTGAACGGCTTGAGGAACTCGAGGTCGACCACGACGGAGGTGGGCGTCGACCCGGTGATGCGCATCATGCCCTCGCCCGCCTTGCGGTTGCCGGACCACCTGTACGTCGATCCGACTCCGCTCACGGGGCCGGTGTAGTCGCGCCGCAGGTCGGGGTCGACGTTCTCCCAGGGTGACCACTTCGTCCACTCTCGGAAGTCATCGACCAGGGCGTGGACCATCGCGGGGTCGGCGCGGACGCGGGTGCTGCGGGAGAGGGAGAAGTCGGCCATTCGGTCGTCAGTCGATCCGGGCGGCGCGGACCACCATGACGTCCGGCAGGTCCTTGTGGATCTCGCGCCACGTGGCGCCCTCGTCCGGGGACGCCCACACGCCGCCGTTGCGTCCGCCGAAGTAGAGCCCGGCCTGCTCGTGGTCGTCGGTGCACATCGCGTCGCGCATGACGGCGGCGTAGTAGCCGTCGGGGAGGTTGCCCTCGCCCAGCGGCTCCCAGGACGCGCCCGCGTCCGTGGTGCGGTACACCCGCGCCTTGCCGTCGACCGGCCAGCGCGCCTCGGCGCCCGTGATCGGGAAGTTGTACGCCGTGTCGGCGCGGTGGGGGTGCCCCACGATCGCGAAGCCGAACTCGGTGGGCAGCCCGGGGGCGATGTCCTGCCAGGAGGCACCGCCGTCGTCGGAGCGGTAGACGCCGCCGTGGTTCTGCAGGTAGAGCCGCTCGGGGTCGACTGCGTCGCGGGCGACCTTGTGGACGCACTGACCGAACTCGGGGTAGTTGCGCTCGCCGGGGAAGAACTCCGCCCTCACCCCGGTGTTGGAGGCAGTCCAGCTCTCCCCACCGTCGGAGGTGACGTAGACGCCGCCCGTGGACAGCGCGGCCAGCACGCGGTCGGGGTCCTTCGGGTGGGGCAGGATCGTGTGGAAGGCTTGGCCACCGAAGCCCTCGTTCCACTCCTCGCGGTGCGGGTGGTCCCACAGCCCGCGGACGAGGGAGAAGGTCTCCCCACGGTCGTCGGACCGGAAGACCGCTCCGGGCTCCGTGCCCGCCCACACCACCTCGTCGCCGCCGTCCGCGGACAGGCCGGGTTGCAGCTGCCAGACCCGCGCGAGCGTCGCGCCGGTGTCCTCGGGGAACCGGGCGGCACCGTTGGGGGTCTCGTCCCAGGTGGCCCCGAGGTCGTCCGAGCGCCACACCTGCGGACCGAGCCAGCTCGACGACGCCCCTGCCAGCAGCCGCGGAGCCCCGCCGCGCGTGTCGACCATGACGGAGTACACCTCCTCCATCGGGAAGTGCGGACCGCTCCACTCCCACGACGTGCGCGCCTCGTCGGAGGTGCCGAGCCACATGCCCTTGCGGGTCCCGACCATGAGCAGCGTGCGCGACATCGGACCTCCAGGACCGGGTTGAGCGGGGAGCCGCCGTGACTATTCCGATTAGGAACACTACTCTCGACGGGAGATGAGTCAAGACATCCCGGTGACCGGATACGCGATCCTCGGCCTCCTCACCTTCGGCGACGAGCTGACGGGGTACGAGATCAAGCAGCGCGCCGACGTCACGCTCCGCTTCTACTGGGTCTCCCCCGCGATGAGCCAGATCTACACCGAGCTCCGGCGGCTCAGCGACCACGGCCTCGTCACGGCCGACGTCCGCACCGACGGCGGGCGGGACGTGACGACGTACGCGATCACCGGTGCAGGCCAGGCCGCGCTGCGCGCATGGATGGACACCACCCCGGCCGGCTTCCCCGTCCTCAAGCACCCGGTGCTGCTCCGACTGCTGGTCGGCCACGTGACCGAGCCCGAGCAGACCCGCCAGATGCTGCGCGAGTACGTCGCCGAGCTCGACCAGGCGCTCGTCGACCTCGGCCAGGTGCGCGAGAGCCTGCGCGGGGCTGACGAGCCGGGACAGCCGTTCAGGTTCCCGTCGCTGGTCGCCGAGTGGGGGCTGGACTACTTCGACGCCGAGCGCCGGCACACGCACCGGGCCCTGGCGAGCCTCGGTGAGACCGGTCCCGGGGACACCGACGCCACTGCCTAGGCTGGCGTGGTGACGACCCGACCGAGCTCCGCCCTGCTCGGCCCCGTGGGCCTGGTGCTGGTCGGCATCCTGTCGGTCCAGATCGGCGCCGCCATCGCCAAGGGCCTCTTCGGGGAGATCTCCCCGACCGCGATGGTGTGGCTGCGCCTGGCCACCAGCGCACTCGTCCTCGCCGCCCTCGCCCGGCCACGGCTCTCCGGCCGGAGCCGGCAGGACTGGGTCGTCGTGCTCGGCTTCGGCGCCAGCCTGGCCACGATGAACTGGGCGATCTACCAGTCCTTCGCGCGCATCCCGCTCGGCATCGCGGTCACCATCGAGTTCATCGGACCGCTGACGCTGGCCGTCCTCGGCTCGCGACGCGCCCGCGACGTCGTCTGGGTGGGGCTCGCCGCCGTGGGCGTCGCCCTGCTCGGCTTCCAGCGCAGCGACCTCGACCTCGTCGGCGTGGCGTACGCCCTGCTCGCCGGCGTCGCGTGGGCCGCCTACATCCTGCTCAGCTCGAGCACCGGTCGGCGCTGGGCCGGTTTCGACGGGCTGGCGGTCGCGAGCATCGTCGGGGCGACGGCGATGACGCTCCCTGCGCTCATCAGCGCGGGCGCCGGCCTCTGGGACGCCCGCGTGCTGCTGATCGGTGCGCTCGTGGGCCTGCTGAGCTCGGTGATCCCCTACAGCTGCGAGCTCGTCGCGCTGCGCAGCCTGCGGCCCGCCGTGTTCGGCATCCTGATGAGCCTCGAGCCCGCCGCCGCCGCGCTGGCGGCGATCGTCGTGCTCGAGGAGCACCTCTCGACGCTCCAGTGGCTCGCCATCGCCTGCGTGGTGGCCGCGTCGATCGGGGCGACCCGCTCGGGAGCCTCGCCGGGCGAGCCACCGGGGGCCACGGACGAGGACCGTTCGGCGGCGCACGGCACAATCGCCACATGAGACCGCGCCTGGCCCTGTGCTCGCTGACGCTGGTCGCCCTCGCCGCGACCGGCTGCTCCGGCAACACGCAGGAGCCGATCCCCCGCGTCACCCAGCCCACCGACCTGCCCAGCCAGCCGACCCCGACCGAGCAGCCCGAGCAGACCGAGGGTGACGGCGGCGGACGCAACGGCCCGCCGCGCGCCGAGGGCACACTCGTGGACCTGCTGGAGGTGCCGTGGGGCGTCGACTTCCTCCCCGACGGAGCGGCGGTCGTGACCGAGCGGATGACCGGTCGGGTCCTGCGCGTCACGTCTGACGGTGACCTAGGCCGGCTGGGGGCGATCGGTGCCGTCGTCCCGCAGGGTGAGGCCGGGCTCCTCGGGGTGGCGGTCTCCCCGGACTTCGAGCAGGACCGCGCGCTCTTCTTCTACCTCACGACCGGCACCGACAACCGGGTCGTGCGCGCCGAGCTCGACGGGTCGTCGCTCGCGACGCCGACGGTCGTCCTCGACGGCATCCCCGCCGGCTTCATCCACGACGGCGGCCGCATCGCCTTCGGACCCGACGGCCACCTCTACGTCACCACGGGCGAGACGGGCGACCCCGCGCTGGCCCAGGACCCCGAGAGCCTGGCGGGCAAGATCCTCCGCATCACGCCCGACGGCGAGCCCGCTCCCGGCAACCCCGATCCCGACTCCCCCGTCTACTCCCTCGGTCACCGCAACGTGCAGGGCCTGGCATGGGACGACGAGGGGCGGCTGTGGGCCTCGGAGTTCGGCGACTCGACCTGGGACGAGCTCAACCTCGTCGAGAAGGGCGGCAACTACGGCTGGCCCGAGGTCGAGGGCAAGGGCGACGACGAGCGCTTCGTCGACCCGCAGGTCGTCTGGCCCGTCGAGGACGCCTCCCCCAGCGGACTGGCGTACGCCGACGGGCACCTGTGGATGGCCGGGCTCCGCGGGCAGCGGCTGTGGCGCATCGCCGTCTCGGCCCGCGGCCGCGCGTCGGCCCCCACCGCCTTCTTCACCGAGGACTACGGACGCCTGCGCACCGTCGTCACCGCGCCCGACGGCCTGCTGTGGCTCACCACGTCCAACCAGGACGGACGCGGCGAGCCGACGCCGGCCGACGACCGCATCATCCTCGTCCGACCCTGACGAGGCCGGACGGGCTCAGCCCGGGCGTACGACCGCGCGACGCGCCGCCCGGCGCAGCGTGGTGAGGATCGCCGGTCCGAGCACGACGATCGCGACCCCCGTCGTGATCGCGCGGCCCGTGTCCCAGCCGCCGGTCGAGGTCAGCAGGGTGTAGACGAGGAACCGGTGGGCGTTCTCGAGCACCGGTGCGCCCGCGACGTAGGCGAGCGAGCCCTCGTGGCCGGGCACCACGATGCCCAACGCGAACGGCCAGGAGCTGAGGTTCATCAGCAGGCCGTAGAGGTAGGAGGCCACGACCGCGTAGGCGACCAGCATCGCGATCTCCGCACGTCCGCCGACCCGCCGCGGCAGCAGGCCGGCGCCCATCCCGACCCACGCGGCGCAGATCATCTGGAACGGCAGCCACGGGCCCACCCCGGCGGTCAGCAGCGCCGACGCGAACAGCGACGTGCAGCCGAGCACGAAGCCGAAGCCGGCCCCGAACACGCGCCCGCCGAGCACCAGCAGGAAGAAGACCAGCTCGATGCCGGCGGTCCCCGCGCCCAGCCCGCGCATGACCGCGTTGATCGCCGACAGCACGCCCAGGACCGCCAGGACCCGGGAGTCCATGCCGCCCTCCCCCATCTCGGCGAGGACCACCACGACGACCAGCGGGAGCAGGGCCAGGAAGAGGAACGGCGGCTCGACCCGCTCGCCCGGCTGTGCCACCAGGAGCAGCGGCCAGCAGAGCATCATCAGGCCGGCGAGCGAGGCGACGACGAGCACGGCCGCCGTCCGCGGTCCGATCGGCATCGCGACGTCGGTGAGGGTCTTCGGGCGGTTCTGGAGCGCACTCATCGGGCACCTCCTGCGAGGGCGGCAGCCACTTCCTCGACGACCAGCCACGGGGGGCCGAGCACCTTGGTGACCTGTGGGGCGAACGACGGCGACTCGGCGAGCACCCGGCGCGGCGGACCGCTGGACACGATCTCACCGTCGGCCAGGACCACGACCTCGTCGGCGACGTGGGCGGCGAACTCGACGTCGTGAGTGGCGACCAGGACCGCGCGGCCGTGGGTGGCCAGGTCCGCGACGATCCGCGCCAGCTCGGCCTTGCCGGCGTAGTCGAGCCCGCGGGTGGGCTCGTCGAGCAGCACGACCGGGGGACGCGCGGTGAGCACGATCGACAGCGCGAGCGCCAGGCGCTGGCCTTCGGAGAGGTCACGCGGGTGGGTGGCGTTGTTGATCCCGGGCGCGAGGCGGTCGAGGAGCCCGCGGCAGGTGCCGGGCGCGGATCCTGCGCCGGTGTCGGCGGCAGCGCACTCGTCGGCGACGGTCTCGAGGTAGAGCAGGTCGGCGGCGGTCTGCGGGACCAGCCCGACGTGCGTACGCCGCTGCGCCGGCGCCAGCGCGGCGGGGTCCTCGCCGTGGACGTCGACGCTGCCGGAGGAGCGCCGGCCGGTCCCCTGCAGCGCCCAGATGAGGCTCGACTTGCCCGAGCCGTTGCGGCCCATCAGCACGGTGACCTGTCCGACCGACAGGGTCAGGTCGACCTCGCGGACCGCGACGTGGCCGCCGTGGACGACGGTGACACCTGCGGCGGTCAGGAGCGGTGCGGACTCGCGGGCCGCGACGGGTTCCGGTGCGGCCAGCGGCGGGAGCTCGCGTGCACGACGCCGGGCGTCGCGCACGGTCAGCGGGAGCGGCTCCCAGCCGGCCAGCCGGCCGAGCTCGACCAGCGGCGGGGCGACGGGCGAGTCGGCGAGCACCTGCTCGGGGGCGCCGACGCGGATGCTCCCGTCACCGGTGACGAGGGCGATCCGGTCGGCGAACGGCACGACCCGCTCGAGGCGGTGCTCGGCCAGCAGGACGGTCAGGCCCAGGTCGTGGACGAGGCGGGTGATGGTGGCCAGCACGTCCTCGGCCGCCGTGGGGTCGAGGGCAGACGTCGGCTCGTCGAGCACCAGGACCCGCGGGTGGGTGGTCAGCACGGAGCCGATCGCGACTCGCTGCTGCTGCCCTCCCGACAGCGTGCGGAGGTCGCGCGAGCGCAGGTCGGCGATGCCGAGGAGGTCGAGCGTCTCCTCGACGCGGCGGCGCATCGTCTCCGGCGCGATCGCGAGCTGCTCCATCCCGTAGGCGAGCTCCTCCTCGACGGTGTCTGCCACGAACCCGGCGAGCGGGTCCTGACCGACGTATCCCACGAGGTGCGCGCGCTCGCGCGGCGGCTGCTCGACGATGCTGGTGCCGTCGAGGAGCACGTCCCCGGTCAGCACGCCGCCGGTGAAGCGCGGGACCAGCCCGGTCACGACCCCGAGCAGCGTGGACTTGCCGACGCCGGTGCGCCCGGCGACGAGGACCAGCTCGCCCTCCTCGAGGGTGAGGTCCACGTCGCGGAGCACCTCGCGCTCGTCGTAGCGGAGGCCGATGCCGCGCAGCTCGATCATGCGAGCGCCTCCCGGCGGACCGGCGCACGGGTCGGGGCGCTGGCGGGGACCGGGGTCGCGACCGCCGGGACCATGCCGAGGACGCCGACGAGAAGCGCGGCGGGCGACAGGTAGGGCGCGACGTCCACGCCGGGGTAGGCCACGACCACCTGAGCGTGCCCGACCCACCAGCCGAGGACGGCGACCACCAGGCCGGTGCCCACGGTGAGCAGCTCCGGCGTACGCCAGGGGTCGGGTCGGTAGCGGGTGCGGTGCACGCGACGCCCGGCGCTCAGCATGCCGAGGACCGCGACGACGACCCCGGCGCCCAGCATGGGCAGGGCCAGCACCTGCGGCGCGGTCGGGTCGAGCCAGGCGTACGTCCCCACGCAGATGCCGATGAGCGCGAGCAGGAGCAGCGAGCCCGTCACCCGGCGCTCGCTCCGGGTCGCTCCGCCGGAGCGACCGTAGCCGCGGGTGTCCATGCCCGCGGCCAGGGACAGGGAGCGCTCGAGCGCGTCCTCGAGCACCGGGACGAGGAATCGGCGCAGCCGACCGACGCCGGAGGTCGCACCTCCGCGCAGCGCCTGGGCGGCCCGGACGCGTCGGGCGCTGTCGGCCAGCTGGGGGAAGATCGTCACGGCGACCACGAGCGCGGTGCCGATCTCGTAGAGCGCGGGCGGCACGGAGGCCAGCAGGCGCTTGGGGTTGGCGAGCGAGTTGGCGGCCCCGACGCACAGGATGACCGCGGCGAGCCGGAGCCCGTCGTACAGCCCCGCGAGCAGCGCCTCCTGCGTCACCGGCCCCAGGAGTCGCACGCCCGCAGCCCAGTCCGGCAGCGGGACCTCCGGCAGGTCGAGCAGGACGTGACCGAGCTCCTGGCCGCCGAAGACGATGCGGAAGACCACCCGCAGCACGACGGTGAGCACGGCGAGCCAGACGTAGAGGCGGAACGAGCGGCCGAACGGATGACCGGACCGGCGCGCCATCACCACGACCGTGACCGACCCCATGACGAGGAGCAGCAACAGCGGGTTGGTCGTCAGGGATGCCGCAGTGGCCAGCCCGATCGCCCAGGTCCACCAGGCGATCGGGTGCAGGTCACGCGGCAGCCCCGACAACGGCGCAGCCGGTCCGGTCACGACGCGTCAGACCCCCCGTCTGCGACGCGCCACGACGCCACTGACCGCGATCGCAACAGCGATCAGGGCGACGACTCCCCAAGTGACCGCGGCCGGCACGCGGGCCGGCTGGTCGGCGGTCGGCGCGGCCGCGTCGGCGGGGCCGCTCGGGGTTGAGTCTCCAGGAGACTCAGCCCCGACCTCGGGGTCCTCGGGGTCCGCGCTCGGGCTCTCGCCACCCTCGCGCCCTTCCTTCTCCGACCGCTTCTCGGAGCCCTTCTCGGTGCGTGAGTCGCTGGGAGACTCAGGGGCGAGGGGCGACTCGGACGGGTCGGCTGCTGCGGACTCCGACGGCGTCGCCGCGGGCGCCGAGGTCGGTGCGCTGGGCGACGGACTGCTGGACTGCGACCCGCCCCCCGGCCCGCTGTTCGAGCCGCCGTTGCCCGACGTCGGCGAGGACGTGGGCGAGGACGTGGGCGAGGACGTGGGCGAGGAGGACGGCGCGCTCGTCGGCGCGGAGGACGGAGACGGTGTCGGCGACGGAGAGGCCGCAAACACCGGCGGGGCGACGGCAGGTGGTGCGGCGCTGCCACTGCCCTGCTTCCACGCCCAGGCGACCGAGCCCCCGGCCGGGACGGTCAGGGAGCCCGAGCCGGAGGACGAGTAGACCCACGAGCCGGACGTCCCGTCGGACCACCACAGGCCCCAGTAGGCGTCGGCCGGCGAGGCGTTCTGGCAGGGGTCGCTGGTCGGGACGCCGTTGACGCGACACACGAACCCCGGCTGGCGCTGGGCGTAGGTCAGGCTCACCCCGACGGACGCGACGATCGCCGTGGCGCTCTTGCCGCCGCCGTCCGCTGCGCAGGCCGCCGTCGCTCCCCCGCCGAGCTCGCGGTAGTCGACGACGACACTGACGCCCCCACCGGAGGTGCAGGTGGCCGCTCCGGCCGCGGGCAGGACGGCTACCGGCCCGAGACCGAGCACCACGCCGCCACCGACCAGGCCCGCGGCCAGGACGGTGAAGGTGGCGGCGACCCGCCGGACGAGGGCACCCATCGATGTCACTTCCGACGCAGCCAGAACTTCGTGGCGACGGGCTCGGCACCGCGGACGGACTGGGTGGCCACCACGCGGATCCGCTTCTTCCCGAGGACGGCTCGCGCCGGCTTGGTGAGCTTCAGGGTGAGCTTCGCGGTGTCACCGGCGTCGACGCTGTACGCCGACTTCGCGACGAGCAGCACCTTCTTCTTGCCATTGGGCCGCATGATCTTGCCGACCGTGCGGACCTTGACCTTGCCGACGCAGTCCACGGTCGAGTCGCAGTCGATCGCGACCTTGAGCGTGTTCTTCCTGCCTACCTTGACCACCTTCGCGACGGCGAGGTCACCGACCGTGGGCTCCACCGGCGCCGGGGGCGTTACCGGGGTGAGGGTCGCAACCGTGGTGGCGGTGGTGGAACCGGTCAGCGTGGCGACGCGGAACGTGTGCGTGGCCGCACCCGCCGGCAGCGCGAACGTGACCGGGACGGGCGAGCCCGTGCCGGTGACCTTCTTCGCGTCCGAGCCGAAGGTGACGCAGCCGGGCTCGCCTGCACCGAGGCCGGTGACGGTCACGGTGACGGCGCTCTTCTCTACCGCGGTGGACGGGGCGGACAGGGCGACGGCCGCACCACTGGGCACGTTGCCAAGGGCGGGCAGTGCCTGCGCGGTCGCGAAGGCATAGGTGAAGCGCTTCTCGACGGGGATGCCACCGGCGGTCCGGATCGCGGCCAGATCGGTGGGGTTCGGCGCGATGGCGCCGTTGTCAGCCGCGAGGGTCGTGGCGCAGGGGGCGAGGTCCGCGACCTGGACGCCCCGCAGCCACCCGGCCGCAGCCGTCGCAGCGGAGGCCTTGCCGGCCTCGCCCATCGCCCAGCCGGCCAGGCCGGTCGTGTTCGCGTTGACGCCGTCGTCGGAGCCCGCGCCGAACGAGCCGTCGGCCGCCTGCTGGGTCTCGAGCCAGGCCGCGCCGGAGCGGGCGGCCGCGATCGCGTCCGGGGAGGCCCCGGGCGTCGACAGCAGGTTGATGACGGTGATCGACGTGGCGTCGAGATCGGCGGCGCTGTCGGCGGCGCCCGCGACGCAGCCCTGCTGCGGGCTGGTCTTGTCCGTGGTCAGGCCGAAGCGGAAGTACCCGGCGCCACACTGCTGGTCGAGCAGGAAGGCGGTCGCCTCGTCGGCGAGGTCCGAGCCGACCGTCGTCAGGGCGCGGGAGGCAAAGGACTGGCTGATCACGTTGGCGTAGTCGCCGTAGGACGACACGTCCTCGATGCGCCCCGTGATCGGTGCCGTCGTGCTGACGACGTCCTCGAGACGGGAGACCAGGTCGACGCCGCCGTACGACTCCGGGTCGGAACCCGCGACCGTCGCGAACGTCGCGGCCTTGGCGGTCGCGCCGGCGTAGGTGCTGCCGACGTCGCCGTAGGCCTCGCCGGTGATGTAGCTGGTGATGGCGCCGCGCAGGGCCGTGTCCACGGCGGACAGGCCCGTCGCGTTGCCGGCCTCGGCGAGCGCCAGGCCGGCGTCGATCGAGGGGCCGTACTCCGGGCCGAACTCCCCGATGAGCAGGCCGTCCTCGAGCTGGGCCGCGAGCCACGCCCCGCCGACGTTGAGGGCGCGCGTACCCGCGGGGTGCGCCTGCGCCGGGGCGGTGCCGGCGAGCAGGGTGGTGGAGGTGATCGCAGTGGCGACCACGAGTGCGCCGGCTCGACGGAGCACGGACGACGAGGTGAGCTTCATGGTTCCTTCCTCGCTGCGACAGCGAGGGAGGACGGCGTGCGCCGGTCTGCCCCGCTGCATTCCTCGACAGCGATGGTGGTCATGACGCGTCGGGGCGGGTGTTCCGGCTCGCACGGGATCTCTCCCGTGCCTACGGTTGCGGGTCAGCGCCGGATTCGGACCGGCTTTCCCCACCTCGGGCGTGTGTGGTGCCGACCCGGACGGGTGCGACGGTCGCAGCGTAACCCCCGTCCTGCCCCGGACGCACCTCGGCCCGGCGCCACGGGATGAAACCAGTGGACGCCGGGCCGAGGCGGTGTGACAGGTGGAGCAGGTGGGTCAGTTGCGGACCCGGAGGGACGTACGCGCCTCGTCGTCCGAGGTCTTGACGAGCCCGACGCGTCGCTGGTTGCCGGCAGGCAGCTGCAGCTTGCGCACGATCTTCTCGCCGGACTTCTTGCCCTTCACGCGGACGAAGTCACCCTTGACCTGCATGCAGGCGCTCTCGCTGGGAGCCAGGCCGAAGACGCGGAACTGGACGCGCTCACCGGCACGGGCGCTCTTGCGCACCGAGACGATCTTGAGGTCGTCCTTGCTGGCCGGCGCGAACTGCAGGCCGAGGATGGCCTGGGCGGTGGCGCGGCGCCACTCGTCACGGGCCGCGGCCGGGATCCCGGTCGTGGAGGAGTCCTTGACCCGGTCCTTGCGGTAGGCGACGGCTCCGGTGTCCTTGGTGAGGGCGGTGCGGCACTTGTACTTGTCGACCGGCTGGTTCTTGCGGATCCACAGCGCTGCCTTGAGGGCGGCGTCGCGGTTCTTCAGCAGACCGAGGGCGTAGCCACCGAGCGCGGTCGAGTTGGTGTTGATCTTGCTGACCGGCGCAGCGGCGCGGAAGGCACCGCTGTTGCGCTGCCGGTCGGCCAGCCAGGTGCCGGCCTTGGCGAGGGCGCCCGCCACGGCCGGGCTCTTGTCACCCGACTCGACCAGGTTGATCACCGCGAGTGCGGTGGTGTCCGGGTCGGCCTCGCTCCCGGCCACTCCCTGGGTGCACGACTGGTTGGGCACGTCGGCCTTGTCGAACCCGGCGCGGAAGAAGCCGTCGGCGCACTGCTGCTTGAGCAGGAAGTCACGCGCCGCGGCCGCCTCGGTCGACCGGGCGAGCGTCAGGGCGCGCACGGCGTAGGACTGCCCGATCACGTTGGCGAAGTTGCCGAACTCGGACTTGTCGAAGATCCGTCCGGCGAAGGCGGCGGCCTGCGGCTCGGCGGCCGGGTCGGCCGGCACGTCCGCGGTGCGCTCCTCGAGGCGGGTGATCAGGTTGATCCCGCCGTAGCTCGTGGGGTTCTTCTTGGCCACCCGGGCGAACGCCGCTGCCTTGGCCAGCGGGCCGGCGTAGGACTCCTTGGTCCCGTCGCCGACGTACTCGGCGATGCGCGGCTCGAGGGAGTTGTTGATCGCCGTGACGGTGCCGCTCTGGGCGGCCACGGTCGCCAGGGCCATGCCGGTGTCGATGGTGAGGCCGAAGTCCGGGCCGGAGCCGGTCTCGACCAGTCCGTTCTGGAGCTCCCCGGCCATCCACTCGGCGGCGATGGTCGACGGCGTGCTGTCGGTGTTGACGGCGGCCTTGGCGGACCGCAGGGCCGGCGAGGGCTCCGCGGAGGCCGGCGGGGCGGCCAGCAGGCCGGCGCCCAGGGCGACGGTCGACAGTGCGACCGCGGCCGATCGGATGGGTCGAATGCGATGGTGCATGACGTCCTTCCCGCTCGCGAGGGGAAGGCGCACGTCGACGTCTGACGACGCCGCCGTCCCCCGGGTGGTGCGAGCGTTGGTTGGTGATGTGACCAATGTGACTCGCCTCGACCCTAACAAGTTGTCTAGACAGGTCGAGAAGTTCCCCCGGGGGGTCGGCTCAGCCCAGCTTCTCCAGGATCAGCTCGCGCACCCGGCCCGCGTCGGCCTGTCCGCGCATCTCCTTCATCACCGCACCGATGAGCGCACCGGCGGCCGCGTGCTTGCCGTCGCGGATCTTGTCGGCGACGTCGGGGTTGGCCGCGATCGCGTTGTCGACGGCCGCCCCCAGGGCGCCGTCGTCGGAGACCACGGCCAGGCCGCGCTTCTCGACGACCTCGTCGGGACTGCCCTCACCTGCCAGCACGCCCTCGAAGACCTGACGGGCGAGCTTGTCGTTGACGACCTTCTCGTCGACCAGCGCCTGGATGCGGGCGACCTGGGCGGGCGTGATGGGGAGGTCGACGATGTCGACCCCGTCCTCGTTGCTGCGGCGGGCCAGCTCGCCGAGCCACCACTTCCGGGCGGCCTGCGGGGCCGCGCCCTCGGCGATGGTCTGCTCGACCAGCCCGAGCGCACCGGCACCGACGGTGTCGCGCATCTCCATGTCGCTGAAGCCCCACTCGGCCTGCAGCCGCGCGCGACGGGCGGTCGGGTTCTCCGGCAGCGTGCCGCGGAGCTCCTCGACCCACTCGCGGCTCGGGGCGACCGGCACCAGGTCGGGCTCGGGGAAGTAGCGGTAGTCCTCCGCGTCGGACTTCTCGCGCCCGCTGGTGGTGATGCCGGTGTCCTCGTGCCAGTGGCGGGTCTCCTGCAGGATCGTGCCGCCGCCGCTGAGGATCGCGCCGTGGCGCTGCATCTCGTAGCGCACGGCCCGCTCGACGGACCGGAACGAGTTGACGTTCTTGGTCTCGGTGCGCGTGCCGAGGGTGCCGCTGCCCTTGGGGGCCAGCGAGAGGTTGACGTCGGCACGCAGGTTGCCCTGGTCCATCCGGGCCTCGGAGACGCCGAGCGCCACGATCAGCTCGCGGAGCTGGGCGACGTACGCCTTGGCGACCTCGGGTGCGCGCTCCCCCGCGCCCATGATCGGGCGGGTGACGATCTCGATGAGCGGGATGCCGGCGCGGTTGTAGTCGACGAGGGAGTAGTCGGCGCCGTGGATCCGACCGGTGGAGCCGCCGACGTGCAGCGACTTGCCGGTGTCCTCCTCCATGTGGGCGCGCTCGATCTCGACCCGGAACGTCTCGGTCCCGCCGTCGTCGGTCGGCAGGTCGACGTCCATCCAGCCGTCGAAGCAGATCGGCTCGTCGTACTGCGAGGTCTGGAAGTTCTTCGGCATGTCCGGGTAGAAGTAGTTCTTCCGCGCGAAGCGGCACCACTCGGCGATGTCGCAGTGCAGTGCGAGGCCGATCCGGATCGCCGACTCGACGGCCTTGGCGTTGACCACCGGCATCGCGCCGGGCAGGCCCAGGCAGGTCGGGCACACGCCCGCGTTGGGCTCGCCGCCGAACGTCGCCGGGCAGCCGCAGAACATCTTGGACGCGGTGTTGAGCTCGACGTGGACCTCCAGGCCCAGCGCCGGGTCGTACGCCGCCAGCACGTCGTCGAAGGACATCAGGTTCTCGGTCATCGCACGACCTCATTCGTGTCGAGGGCGGGCGCCCGGTCGAGCAGCGGTCCGCCCCACCTGTCGGTCAGCAGCTTCTCCAGCGCGGCGCCGACGCGGTAGACGCGGTCGTCGGCGAGCGCCGGGGCGAGCACCTGGAAGCCCGCGGGCAGCGGCTCCTCGTCGACCAGACCGCTCGGCACCGAGATGCCCGGCACGCCGGCGAGGTTGGCGGGGATGGTGGCGAGGTCGTTGAGGTACATCGCCATCGGGTCGTCGAGCTTCTCGCCGATCCGGAAGGCCGCGGTCGGCGCGGTCGGCGAGACCAGGACGTCGACCTGGGCGAAGGCGGCGTCGAAGTCGCGGCTGATGAGCGTGCGGATCTTCTGGGCCTGGCCGTAGTAGGCGTCGTAGTAGCCGCTGGACAGCGCGTAGGTGCCCAGGATGATGCGACGCTTGACCTCGTCGCCGAAGCCGGCGTCGCGGGTGGCGCGCATGACCTCCTCGGCACTGGGGTTGCCCTCCGGGGTGACCCGCAGGCCGAAGCGCATCGCGTCGAACTTCGCGAGGTTGCTCGACGCCTCCGCCGGCAGGATCAGGTAGTAGGCGGCGAGCGCGTGCACGAAGGACGGGCACGAGACCTCGACGACCTCGGCTCCCGCCTGCACGAGGAGCTCGACCGACTCGTCGAAGCGGTTCATCACCCCGGCCTGCCAACCGTCGCCGGCCAGCTCGGTGATGACACCGACCTTGACCCCGGTCATGTCGCCGGTGGCACCGTGGCGCGCGGCCTCGGTGAAGGAGGGCCACTCGGTCTTGATCGAGGTGGAGTCGCGCAGGTCGTGCCCGCCGATGACGTCGTGCAGCATCGCGGCGTCGAGGACGGTCCGGGTGACGGGTCCGGCCTGGTCGAGGCTGTTGGCCAGCGCGACGAGGCCGTAGCGCGACACCCCGCCGTAGGTCGGCTTGACGCCGACGGTGCCGGTGACGGCACCCGGCTGGCGGATGGAGCCGCCGGTGTCGGTGCCGATGGCCAGGGGCGCCTCGAAGGAGGCGACCGCGGCCGCGGAGCCACCGCCGGACCCGCCGGGGATGCGGTCGAGGTCCCACGGGTTGCGGGTCGGGCCATAGGCGGAGTGCTCGGTGGAGGAGCCCATCGCGAACTCGTCCATGTTGGTCTTGCCGAGGATCGGCAGGCCCGCTGCGCGCAGCCGCTCGACGACGGTCGCGTCGTAGGGCGGGATCCAGCCCTCGAGGATCTTCGAGCCGCAGGTGGTCGGCAGGCCGCGGGTGGCCAGCACGTCCTTGACGGCGATCGGTACGCCGTCGAGGAGACCGCGGGCCTCGCCACGCTCGCGACGCTCGTCGGAGGCAGCAGCCTGGAGGAGCGCGCCGTTGCGGTCGACGTGGAGGAAGGCGTGCACCGCGCCGTCCACGGCGTCGATGCGGTCGAGGTGCGCCTCGGTCAGCTCGACCGAGGTCACGGTGCCGGCGGCGAGCTCGTCGACCAGCTCGGCCGCGGTCGATCGGGTCCTGTCGTGGGTGCTCATCAGGCCTCCTCGCCCAGGATCCGCGGGACCGAGAAGCGCTGCTCCTCCACGGCCGGTGCGCCGGAGAGTGCCTCCTCGGCGCTGAGGCCGGGCACGACGACGTCCTCGCGGAAGACGTTGGTCAGCGGGATCGCGTGCGAGGTCGGCGGCACGTCGTCCCCGGCGACCCCGTTGATGGAGGCGACGGACTCGAGGATGACGCTCAGCTGGGGCGCCAGGTGGTCGAGCTCGGCGTCGGAGAGGTCGATGCGGGCGAGGGTGGCCAGGTGGGCCACCTCCTCGCGAGTGATCTCGGGCATGGGGCCAATCCTAGGGAGGTTCGCGACGCGGCTCCGCCCGGGTCTCCCGCGGGGACCCGGGCGGAGGGGCGTACGCCGCTCCGGTGCCGTGGCGCGGCACCGGCGCGGCTCAGCAGCTGGAGCGCTTCTCGGCCGACTTGCAGGTGTCGTTGCCACCGCGGCCTCGGACGATGTCGAAGCCGTTGCCCCCCTCGAGGCGGTCGGGCTCGTCCGAGCCTGTCAGCACGTCCGCGCCGCCGCGGCCGTAGATCATCGCGCGGTAGTCGGGGTGCGCGGTGACGACCTCGGACTCGTTGCTGCCCTTGAAGATCGACAGCGCCCGCGCCGGCAGGACCACGTCGCTGAAGCCGTTGACGACGCCCTCGATCGTGAAGGGCAGGTCGCTGATCCTGGTCTTCTTCGTCTGGTCGATGCGCACCGTGGGCTTGATCGCCGGGTTGGAGTTGGGCAGCAGGCGCAGCTTGTCCTGGCCGCCGTAGCCCTTGGCGATGAAGCCGGACTCCGCCGGGATCGGGAAGGTGATCGTGTCGAGGCCGCTCCCGCCCCGCATCACCTGGTGCAGCTCGGAGGCCGAGGTGATCGTGTCGTTGCCGCTGCCGCCGACGAACTGGTCGTTGCCGAGGGTGCCGCTGAGGTCGTCGTCCCCGGCGTCGCCGTAAAGCCGGTCGTTGCCGGTGGCCCCGGACGCGTCGGCCGCGATCGTGTCGTCCCCGCCACGGCCGAAGACGGTGTCGTCACCGCCGCGCACGAAGATCGCGTCGTCGGAGTTGGTGCCCTTGATCGTGTCGCCGAGCGCGGTCCCGACGATGCGTACGCCACCGTTGTAGCCGGTGACGGTGTCGTTGCCGTCGGCGGCGATCGGGACGGTGGTGGCGGCCCGGAAGTCGACCACGACCGGGGCGGGGGCGTCGGCGTACGACACCCCGTCGAGGACCACCCGGGTCCCGTCGGAGGCGGCCCGCGGGTCGTAGCCGAGGTCGATGGTGTCGTCGCCGGCGCCGCCGGTGATCGTGTCGCCCTTCTTGAGCACCCGGCCGAACTGGTCGATGCGCAGGGAGTCGGTCTCGCCGAAGAGGCGGTCGTCGCCGTCGCCCCCGTTGACGGTGTCCGCGCCGTCACCGGCGCAGATCACGTCGTTGCCGCCGAGACCACGGATGGTGTCGTTGCCGCCGCGGGCCACGATCACGTCGCGCCGCGCCGTGCCGGTGAGGACGTTGGCCTTGTTGTTGCCCACGATGGTCGCCTTGAGGCCACCGCAGGTGACGGCCGCCTGCGCGGCCGGGACGACCGCGAGCGGGGCGGCGAGGCCGGCCGCAGCGACGAGGGCCGGGACGAGTGATCGGACGATGCGCATGCTGACTCCCGTTGATTGGATCGTTCAGGGTCTCCTGACCCCGATGGCGCCGTCCCAAACCTCGATCGGCCCTCGGATCCGGGTCCGGTTCACCCCAGGCCCGCGGGCCCCTGCTCCAGCAGCACCGTGAACCGGTCCTCGTCGAGCACCGGGACCCCGAGCTGCTCGGCCTTGTCCGCCTTCGAACCGGCGTTCTCGCCGACGACGACGTAGTCGGTCTTCTTCGACACCGACCCGGCCGCCTTGCCGCCGCGGCTGATGATCGCCTCCTTGACCGAGTCGCGCGTGTAGTGCTCGAGCGAGCCGGTGGCGACGATGGTCAGGCCCTCGAGCGTGCGGGGCACCGACTCGTCCCGCTCGTCTGCCATCGAGACCCCGGCGGCGGCCCAGGCGTCGACGATCGCGTTGTGCCAGTCGGCGTTGTCACCGACCTCCTCGGACTCGGCGTCGCCGACGCTCGCGCCGTGGAACCACTCCCGCACCGACGCCGCGATGGTCGGCCCGACGCCGTCGGTCGCCGCCAGCGCCTCCTCCGACGCCTCGCGGATCGCGGTCATCGAGCCGAACTCGGTGGCCAGCGCCCGGGCCGCCGTGGGTCCCACGTGGCGGATCGAGAGCGCCACCAGCACCCGCCACAGCGGCACGGCGGCCCTGCGCTCGCGGAGGTTGGCGAGCAGGCGCGCACCGTTGGCCGACAGTTGCTGCCCCTCCTCGCCCTTCTTCGGTGCCCGGGTGAAGAGCGGCGCCCGCAGCAGGGCTGCCTCGTCGAGGTCGAACAGGTCACCCTCGTTGGTGATCACGCCGGCATCGAGCAGCGCGACCGCCGCCTCGTAGCCGAGGCCCTCGATGTCGAACGCACCCCGGCCCGCGACGTGGAAGACCCGCTCGCGCACCTGCGCCGGGCACTTCTCGTGGTTGGGGCAGCGGAGGTCCTTGTCGCCCTCCTTCTGCTGGGCCAGCGGGGTGCGGCAGGCGGGGCACCTCGTCGGCATCCGCCAGGGCCGCAGCCCCTTGGGTCGCAGGGCCAGCACCGGTCCGAGGATCTCGGGGATCACGTCACCGGCCTTGCGCAGGATCACCGTGTCGCCGGGGCGCACGTCCTTGCGCTTGACCTCGTGGGCGTTGTGGAGGGTCGCGTTCTCGACCGTCGAGCCCGCCACCTTCGTCGGCTCCATGACGCCGTAGGGGGTGACGCGGCCGGTCCGGCCGACGTTGACCTCGATCGACCTGAGCAGCGTGTTGACCTCCTCGGGCGGGTACTTGAACGCGATCGCCCACCGCGGCGCCCGGCTGGTCGATCCGAGTCGGCGCTGCAGCGAGACGTCGTCGACCTTCACCACGAGCCCGTCGATCTCGTGGCCGACGATGGTGTGGCGGTGCTCCCCGACGTGGGTGATGAACTCCTCGACCTCCGCCAGCGTGGCGACCACCCGGACCTGCTCGGAGGTCGGGAGCCCCCAGGCCTCCAGGGCGTCGTACGCCGCGCTCTGCGCCGTGGGCTCGAAGCCCTCGCGCGCACCGATGCCGTGGCAGACCATGCCGAGGTCGCGCGTCGCGGTGACGCGCGGGTCCTTCTGGCGCAGCGAGCCGGCGGCGGCGTTGCGGGGGTTGGCGAACATCGGCTTGCCTGCCTCGACCATCGAGGCGTTGAGCCGCTCGAAGGCGTCGGTGGGCAGGAACACCTCTCCCCTGACCTCGACGAGCGCCGGGACGGGGTGCTCGTCGGTGCTGGTGAGGCGGTGCGGCACCGAGGCGATCGTCTTGACGTTGGGCGTCACGTCCTCACCCGTACGCCCGTCGCCGCGAGTCAGCGCACGCACGAGGCGGCCCTGCTCGTAGAGGAGGTTGATCGCGAGGCCGTCGACCTTGAGCTCGCACAGCAGGGCAGGGGCGTCGATGCCCTCGCGGAGGATGCGCGCGTGCCAGGCGGCGAGCTCGTCGAAGGAGAAGGCGTTGTCGAGGGACTCCATGCGCTGGAGGTGGTCGACCGCGGTGAACTCCGTCGAGACCGCTCCCCCGACCTTCTGCGTCGGCGAGTCGGGGGTGCGGAGCTCGGGGTAGTCGTCCTCGAGCGCCTCGAGCTCGCGCAGGCGCACGTCGAAGTCGGCGTCGGACAGGGTGGGGTCGTCGAGGACGTAGTAGCGCCAGCGGGCGTCGTCCACCTGCTCGCTGAGCTCCCGGTGGCGCTCACGAGCCTCGGGAGGAGCGGAGGCGACGGTGGTGTCGCGGTCAGCTGCGTCGGACGTGCTCATGCGGTCATTGTGCCGGTCGCGACCGACACTAACCGGCGGGCCCGGCCGCGCGCCGCGAGGCCGGTCTGGACCGGATGAAACTCCCTTGTTCCATCGGAATAGATCGGGCTACCGTCCTGTTGGTGGGAACGAAACCGTTTCGTTCCATCGTGACCATCGTCACCTGGAGAGCCCGAGAGGAAGACATGACCCCGACCGAGGCCGGCACGCGACCGCGCGTGGAGGGTGAGCGCGAGCAGGAGATCCTGGCCGCCACCCTCGAGGTGCTCGCCGAGGTCGGCTACGACCTGCTGACCATGGATGCCGTCGCCACCCGCGCGAAGGCGTCGAAGGCGACTCTCTACCGACGCTGGCGCGGCAAGCCCGAGCTCGTCGTGGCAGCCGTGATGTGCCACCACAGCGGTACCGCAGAGGTGCCCGACACCGGCACCCTCCGCGGGGACCTGCTCGCGGCCTACTGCGGCACCGGCGGCATCGACGATCGTCGTGCGCAGTCCGTGCTCTCGGCCGTCGTCATCGCCATGGGACGCGACCCGGAGTTCGCCGAGGTCTACCGACGTGACTTCATCGGCCCCAAGGTCGCGGTCTCGCGTGTCATCTACGAACGGGCCCGCGTCCGCGGCGAGGTGCACCCGGACTCCGACCTCGAGATCCTCGCCCCGTCCCTGGCCGGCATCGTGCTGCACCGCGCGTTCCTGCTCGGTGACCAGGTCACCCCGGACCTCGTCGGCCGCATCCTCGACGAGGTCATCCTTCCCGCCGCCCTCCACGGCCCCGTCGCCTGACCACGTGGTCCGACCGACTGTCGGACCCTCCTGCTCCACTCGTACCCGACCCGCTCCTCCGAAGGATTCCCATGACCAGCACCGACAGCACCACCCCGCCCCCGGGAGCGGTCTCGCCGCCCCAGCGTGAGCTCAACCTCACGTGGGCGCTCGTCCTGATCTCGATCGCGCAGCTGATGGTCGTGCTCGACGCCACGATCGCCAACATCGCCCTCCCCTACATCCAGCGTGACCTCGACATCAGCGACGCCAACCTGTCGTGGATCGTCACCGGCTACGCCCTGGCCTTCGGCAGCCTGCTGCTCCTGGGTGGGCGCCTTGCCGACCTCTACGGCCGCCGCCGCATCTTCATGGTGGGCCTGGTCATCTTCGCCGTGGCCTCGCTCCTGGGCGGTCTGGCCACCAACGAGCCGCTGCTGCTCGCGGCTCGCGGCCTGCAGGGCCTCGGTGCCGCGCTGGCCTCTCCCGCGGCACTCGCGCTCATCACCACCACCTTCCCGGCCGGCCCCGCGCGCAACCGGGCCTTCGCGGTCTACGCCGCCATGTCCGGCGCCGGCGCCGCGGTGGGTCTGATCCTCGGTGGCTGGCTGACCGGCCTCGACCAACCGCTCGGCATCGACGGCTGGCGCCTCACCTTCCTCATCAACGTGCCGATCGGCGTGGTCGCCGCCCTGCTCTCGCCGCGCTTCCTCAACGAGTCGGAGTCGCACGAGGGCGAGCTGGACCTGCCCGGCGCGGTCACCGGAACCCTCGGCCTGCTCGGCATCGTCTACGGCCTCACCCGCGCGGGCACCGAAGGGTGGTCCGACACCTGGACCGTGGCGAGCCTCGTCGCGGGCGTGGCGCTGCTGGCACTCTTCATCGTGGTCGAGATGCGCGTCCAGCACCCGCTGCTGCCGTTCCGCATCTTCACCAACCGCACCCGCGCCTCCAGCTTCGTGGCGATGTTCCTCGCTCCTGCGGCGATGTTCGCGATGTTCTACTTCCTCAGCCAGTACATCCAGAACGTCATGGGCTACAGCCCGCTCAAGGCGGGTGTGGCGTTCCTGCCCTTCACCGTGGGCATCGTGGTGGGTGCCGGGCTGGCATCCAACCTCGTGAACCGGATCGACCCGCGCTACATCTCGGGCGTGGGCACGCTGCTCGCGGCCGGCGCGCTGTTCGGCTTCTCCCGGCTGCCCTACGACACCACGTTCCCGGCCACCGAGGTCACCGGGACCTACGTCACCGACATCATGCCCTTCATCGTCCTGATGGCCTTCGGCATGGGCCTGACCTTCGTGCCGGTGACCCTGACAGCCGTCCACCACCTCCGCTCGGAGGAGTCCGGCATCGGGTCGGGCGTGCTCAACACCGCCCAGCAGGTCGGCGGCGCCCTCGGCCTCGCGGTCCTCGCAACGGTCGCGACGCAGACCTTCACCGACCGCGGCCGTGAGTTCGCCGAGGCCGGTGCGCAGGCGGGCGGCCCGCAGCCGTCGCCCGAGCAGCTCGAGAAGCTCCAGCTGATCGCCCAGAACCAGATCTTCACCGAGGGATCGACGCAGGCCTTCCTGGTCGGCTCGATCCTGATGCTCGCGGCGTCCGTGGTGATCTGGGTCTTCCTCGACGTCAAGCACCAGGAGCTGGCGACCGACGGCCCGGAGGGCGTACACGTCGGCTGAGCACCCACGCGACCGACGCCGACCCCTCGCCACGCGCGGGCGGGTCGGCGTCGTCGCTCCCCATCCGACCGGCCATCGGCACCGAAGGAGAGTCGTGACCGACCCGCACCTGACGACGTACGACGCCCACGGACGCGCCCGCGCGATGATCCTGGTGCTCCACGGCGGGAAGCCGCGCTCGGCGCAGTCGATCGACGGGCGCAGCGCGTCGTGGCGTCGTGCGCTGTGGCTGCAGCGCGAGATCGCCGACCGGGCGCACGAGGCCGGGGCCGGCGTCTGGCTCGTGCGCTACCGCCAGCGCGGCTGGAACGGCGGTGTCGACCGTGCGGCCGACGCCCGCTGGGCCCTCGACGCGGTGCGCGAGGCGCACGGCGAGGTTCCCGTCGTGCTGCTGGGCCACTCGATGGGCGCGCGGGTCGCCGTGCACGTCGCCGACGACCCGTCCGTGGTCGGCGTCGTCGGCCTGGCCCCGTGGTGGTCGGCGGAGGACCCGGTGGACACGCTCGCCGGGCGCACGCTCCGGGCCGCGCACGGCCGCCGCGACCGCATCACGTCGTTCCACGAGACCGCCCGCTACGTCGAGCGGGCGCGGTCCGTCGCCGTCGGCGCCGACCTCCAGGACATGGGCGCCCTGGGCCACTACATGCTGACCGGCTCTCGCCGGTGGCACGACTGGGCGATCGGGGCCACGCTCGACGTGCTGGGCAGCCACGTCCCTTCGCCCGAGCACTGACGCACGTCCGGGTCGGGCGTCACCCGTTCCGTCAGGCTCCTCGACCGGTCAGAGGTTGCGCGCGACCGTCGCGGAGAGGCGTACGGCCTGAGCCGCCCAGGTCGGTGTCGCCCCCGCGAGCCCGCAGGTGGGGCTGACCACGATCTGCTCCCCCACCACCTCCGGGTCCAGGCCCAGCATGTCGAGCCAGCGCTGGACCCGCCCGGTGATCCGGGCGTCGGACGGCGTCGCCCCGGGGTCGGCCGACGGCACCACGCCGAGGACGGCCGTCCCGCCGGACTCGAGCACCTTCGCAAAGGTGTCGAGGTCCACCGCCCCGAGCATGTCGAGGTCGGCCGACAGCCCGCTCACCCCGGTGCCGGCGACCAGGGACCACGGCACCTGCGGCGCGCAGGAGTGCACCCAGGCCTCGGCACCGGCGGCGATGATCGCCGAGACGACCCACTCCAGGTGGGCCGACGTCTCGGGGAGGTCGACCTTGCGGTGACGACCGAACCCGCTGGCGGTCGGGACCTGGGCGTGGACGACTGCAGCGAGGGCGGGCTCGTCGACCTGCACCACCCAGCGATCGACGCCGCGCAGGCGCCGGCGCAGGTCGGCGAGGTGCTCGCCGATGCCCTCGGCCAGCGCCTGGGCGAGCTCGCGGCGAGCGCCGTGGTCGCTCAGGACCTTGTCGCCGCGCGGCTTCTCGACGGTGGCCGCGAGCGTCCACGGCCCGGCCACCTGCGTCTTGAAGGCACCGACGTAGTCCTGCGCGAGCTCCTCGACGGTGTCGAGGTCCTGGGCGAGCAGCGAGCGCGCGCGGCGGTGGTCGGCACCGCTGGCGTCGGTCAGCCGCCAGCCGGCGGGCTGGAGGTCGGCAGCCAGGCCCGCCACCACGGCGAGGCTGCGACCGGTCATCTGGGCGCCCACCCCACGGCCCGGCAGCTCCGGCACGTGCGGGAGGCCGGGCAGCTCGCCGAGAACGAGCCGCGTCGTCTCGGCGAAGTCGTCGTCGGACGTGCCGGGCATGGACCCGACGCCGGTCGCGGTGCTCATGCGTCACCTGCCTCGGCCAGCAGCCGCGCCCCGGCGCCGTCGACGGACCGGGTCGAGGCGCTGACCAGCGCGACGCCGACGCCGTGGTCGCGGTCGATCCCGACGAAGGAGCGGAAGCCACCCGTCCCGCCGTTGTGCCAGGTGACGGTGCGGCGCAGCATCGGCCCGGTGAGCCAGCCCGCCCCGATCCGCTGCTTGCCCACGAACGGCGCCACCGGCTCGAGGGCCTCGGCGCCAGCGACCTCGCGGTCGAGCATCGCGCGCAGCAGCATCGCCAGGTCCGTGGCCGACGCGCGTACGCCGCCGGCCGGGGCGATCGACTCGTTGGCCCACGGCTCGACCACGCGGCCACCGCGGTTGCGCGGCGTGACCGCGCCCGGGCGCAGCCGGTCGGCGGAGGTCGGGACGTAGGTGTCGACCAGGCCGAGCGGCTCGGCGATCCGCTGGGCGACGAGGTCGGGGTAGGGCGTCGCGGTGGCGGACGCGACCGCGTGCCCGAGCAGCTCGAACCCGAGGTTGGAGTAGGCCGGCCTGGGCTTGCCGAGCTTCACGCCGTCGAGCTGCGCCAGCAGGCCGGTCAGGTCCTCGCGGTAGGGGTTGCGCCCGGCGCGCCAGAGGTCCCAGGTGCGCCGGAGCATCTCGGAGCCGCCCGCCAGGCGGGGCAGCCCGGAGGTGTGCGTGGCCAGAGAGGACAGCCGGATGTCCGCCAGCGCCGGCGGGACGGCGAGGTGCTCGCCCAGGCGCGCCTCCTCGCCGAGCGTCCCGCGGGCGACGGCGTCGCGCCACAGGAATCCGGTGACGCCCTTGGAGACCGACCCGAGCTCGACGTCGTCGTGCACGCCCGCGCCCACCGCGTCGACCTCGGCGCCGGCAGGCGTGACCCGCGCGACGACGTACGTCGTGTGCTTCGGTCCGAGCAGCTCACCGGCCCTCTCCCCCAGGGCGCTCACGCGCGGGCCCCCACGGGGCGGGTGGCGGCGATGGTGGCCGAGCCGACGACCCGGGTGCCGTCGTAGATCACCACGGCCTGCCCGGGGGCGATGCCCTCGGCGGGGTCGAGGAGGTCGACGACGACGTGGTCACCCTCGACGACGACCACCGCGCGGTGCTCGGCGCCGTGGGCGCGCAGCTGCACGGTGCCCTCGACCCGCTCGGGTACCGTCCCGCACCAGCGCGGCCGGATGCCCTCGACGCGGTCGACGGCGAGCTGATCGCGCGGACCGACGGTCACGGTGCCGCTGACGGGCTCGATGTCGAGCACGAAGCGGGGCTTGCCGTCGGGGGCCGGGGTGCCGAGGCGCAGGCCGCGGCGCTGGCCGATGGTGAAGCCGTAGGTGCCGGTGTGGGTGCCCACGGTCTCGCCGGTGGTGGCGTCGACGATGTCGCCGCCGTGGTTGGGAGCCCGGTCGCCGAGCTTCTCGCGCAACCAGCCGGCGTTGTCGCCGTCGGCGACGAAGCAGATGTCGTGGGAGTCGGGCTTGTCGGCCACGAGCAGCCCGCGCCGGGCGGCCTCCTCGCGCACGAGGGGCTTGGCGGTGTCGCCCAACGGGAACAGCGAGTGCCGCAGCTGCTGCTGGTCGAGCACGCCGAGGACGTAGGACTGGTCCTTGCCGTGGTCGGTGGCCCGGTGCATCTCGACGAGGCCGTCGGCGCCGGTGCGCAGCTGCGCGTAGTGGCCGGTCGCCACCGCGTCGAAGCCCAGCGCCAGGGCCCGGTCCAGCACCGCGGCGAACTTGATCTTCTCGTTGCACCGCAGGCAGGGGTTGGGCGTGCGCCCGGCGGCGTACTCGTCCATGAAGTCCTCCACGACGTCCTCGTGGAAGCGCTCGGACAGGTCCCAGACGTAGAACGGGATGCCGATGACGTCGGCCGCGCGCCGGGCGTCGTTGCTGTCCTCGATCGTGCAGCAGCCGCGCGCGCCGGAGCGGTACGACGCGGGGTTGCGGCTCAGCGCCAGGTGCACGCCGGTGACGTCGTGGCCGGCCTCGACGGCACGCGCCGCGGCGACGGCGGAGTCCACCCCGCCGGACATGGCGGCGACGACCCTCATCGGAGCCCCCTCATCGGGCCCGGGCGGCCCGCGCGCGCTCCACCACGGGGCCGATCGCCTCGACGAGGCGGTCGATGTCGGCGGGGGTGGTGCTGTGGCCGAGGGAGAAGCGCAGCGAGTGGCGGGCCTGGTCGTCGTCGCACCCCATCGCGAGCAGGACGTGGGAGGGCTGTGGGACTCCAGCCGAGCAGGCCGACCCCGTGGAGCACTCGATGCCGCGCGCATCGAGCAGCATCAGCAGCGAGTCGCCCTCGCAGCCGGGGAAGCCGACGTGGGCGTTGCCGGGCAGGCGGAGCGGGCCCGTCGGAGCGCCGTGCAGGTGGGCGTCGGGGACGACCTCGACCACCCGGCGCAGCAGGTTGTCGCGCAGCGCGGAGACGCGGGCGGCATGGTCGTGCTGGTGCTTCACCGACTCCTCCACCGCGGCCGCGAGGCCCGCGATCGCAGGGACGTCGAGGGTGCCGCTCCGGATGTCGCGCTCCTGCCCGCCTCCGTGCACGAGCGCGCTGACGGCCAGGTCGCGGCGTACGACGAGCGCGCCCACGCCGTAGGGACCGCCGACCTTGTGGCCGGTGAAGGTCAGCGCGTCGACGCCCGAGGCGGCGAAGTCGACCGGCACCTGCCCGAGCGCCTGCACGGCGTCGGTGTGCACGGGGACCTGGTGCTCGGCCGCGATCGCGACCACCTCGTCGATCGGCTGGAGCGAGCCCACCTCGTTGTTGGCCCACATCACCGAGACGAGGGCAACCGACTCGGGGTCGCCTGCGATCGAGGCGCGGAGCGCCTCGACGTCGAGGATCCCCTCGGACGAGACGGGCAGCAGCTCGACGTCGGCGTTGTCGTAGGTCGCCAGCCAGTCCAGCGGGTCGAGCACGGCGTGGTGCTCGATCGCGGTGGACAGGATGCGCGTGCGGCGCGGGTCCTGCTCGCGCCGGGCCCAGAAGATGCCCTTCAGCGCGAGGTTGTCGGACTCGGTGCCGCCGGAGGTGAAGACCACGTCGCCCGGCCGCGCGCCGACGACGCCCGCGATCGTCTCGCGCGACTCCTCCACGATCCGTCGCGCCCCGCGCCCCGACGCGTGCAGCGAGCTCGCGTTGCCCACGCCGGTCAGGTGCCGGGTCATGGCCTCGATCGCGGCCGGCAGCATGGGCGTGGTCGCGGCGTGGTCGAGGTAGACGAGCGGCTGGGTCATGACCTGCCAAGCCTACGGGGCCTCCCTGCGCGAACCCGCCCCGCATGTCCCCGCCTGCGCCTAGGCTCGCGGCGTGCGCATGTCCCGGGCCTGGCTGAGCAGCCTCCTGCTGGTGCCGCTGCTGGCCTGCCAGGCGCAGGCACCCGCCGACGACGGTCCCTCGCCCCGCGACCTGCCGGACAGCAGCGGGGCACCGGCCGGGATGGACCAATCCTTGCGCGACGCCGCGCTCGAGGTCGTCGAGGCCCGCGAGCGCGCGCTCGTCGCCGGTGACCGGGAGGCGTTCCTGGCGACCGTCGACCCCGACGAGCTCGGCTTCTCCGCCACGCAGGCGCGCTGGTTCGACAACCTGGCGCAGCTGCCGGTGACCGACGTGTCCTACGAGCTCGGCGACGAGGACGTGATGACGCGGGTCTCCGGTGAGGGCGACCTCCAGCTCCCGGTCGACTTCACGATGCGGCTGCGCGGCTTCGACCGGCGGCCGGTGACCCAGCGGATGGTGTGGACCTTCGTCCGCAGCGGTGACGAGGCGCTCCTCGTCGACGACCGCAACACCCAGATCGACGCGCAGACCGGCTGGACGCCGGCGCCGTGGGACCTCGCCCACATCGACGTACGCCGCTCCGGTGGCATCCTCGCGGTGTTCGACGAGGACACCGCGGAGCACGGCACCTACGTGATGAGCGACCTCGCCGAGGCGACCCGGGTCGTGCGCCGCCACCTGCCGCAGTGGTCGGGGAAGTTCGTGGCCTACGGCATCTCCGACGTGACCGCGATCGACCGGATGAGCGCGATGACGGTCGACGACACCGCCGCCGTGGCGTTCCCGGTGATGGCCGACGAGCGCGGACCGGTCGTGGCCTACCGCTTCGCCGTCAACCCGACCGTGGTCGGCGACGTCATCTCGCGTGGCGAGGTCTTCCGGCACGAGCTGGTCCACGTGGCCCTCGGCACCACCGACGACCGGTCCCCCCTCTGGCTGGTGGAGGGGGTCGCGCAGTACGTCGCCCGCTCGACGTTCCCGGTCGACGACCGGCGCCGCATCGCGGCCCTCGAGCTCGGCGGCGTCGTCGGTCGCACGCTCGAGGCGAGCCAACGGTTCTACACCCGCGACCCGCTCGTGAACTACGCACTGGCCTCGCTCGTGTGCGACTACCTCGCCACCACCCGCGGCGAGGCGGTGCTGTGGGACCTCGTCCGCACCTTCCGCACCGCGCGGTTCTCCCCGTGGGCGGAGTCCGAGGACGTCGTGCGGCGCGAGCTCGGCCTCTCGACCGGTGAGCTCAGCACCCAGGCCCTGGCCTGGGCCCGGTCCGCCTGAGCCGGCTCACCCGATCCGTTCCAGCCACAGGTGCCCGGGGTAGAGCCGTGCGACGGCCTCACGCAGCCACTCCCGCTCGGCCGCCGCGAGCAGCGGCCAGGTCACTGCCAGGTCGCGGTCGTCCTTCGGTCGGTGCAGCGCGGCTTTGTAGAGCAGAGCGATCTCCGGCCTCAGCCAGCGCACTCCCCCGTCGTCGACCCACGTCACGTCGTCGAGGGGCGCCACGTGGTCGGGGTCGCGCTTGCTGGTCCACAGCCCGTCCCGGTCGGGCGTGATGACCAGGTCGATGACCCACGGGTCGAGCGCACTGCGCCGCACCCACACCTGACTGCGTACGTCGAGCACCTCGGGGTGGCGGTCGTCGAAGGGACGCAGCGTGCCACCGTGGTTGCTCCAGAGGTGCCACCGGTCGCCGACGTGCTCGCGGAACGCCCCCAGGTGGCAGGCCAGCAGGGACAGGTCGACGTCCTCGTGCTCGCGCCGGACACCGGTGAAGGCCTCGATCGACCAGCCGCCGACGATCCACCACGGACGGTCGAAGCCGGCCATGAAGTCCACGAGTCCGTCCGGGTCGAGCGGCGCCCACGGGCCGTACCGGCGGAAGAACTCCTCGTCCTCCGCGATCTCCTCCGCTGTCCGCTGCAGCGGCTCGCGCGCGTCGTCCATGCGCCGACGCTAGCGGTCGACGCCGTGGCAGGGTCTCTGCGTGCGCACCCACGAGCCCGACGACTACGACTGCCCCTTCTGCCGGATCCAGCGGGGCGGCCACGACGAGCACAACCAGCCCGGGGACGTCGTCGCCGTCACCGACCTCGCCTACGCGCGGATCTCGCCGAAGTGGTGGCCGGGCAACCCCGGCGCCGCGCTGGTCATCCCCCGCGGCCACCACGAGAACCTCTACTCCATCCCCACCGACGTCGGCCACGCCGTCTGGGACCTGACCCAGCGGGTCGCGGTCGCGATGCGGACGGCGTACGACTGTGAGGGCACCTCGACGCGCCAGCACAACGAGCCCGCCGGCAACCAGGACGTGTGGCACCTGCACGTCCACGTCTTCCCGCGCCACGGCGACGACCGGCTCTACGAGCAGCACCGCTCGACGCGGTGGGTGACGGCGCAGGAACGGGAGCCGTACGCCGACCGGCTCGCCGGGGCGCTCGGCCTCCCCCGCACCTTCGCCTGAGGCAGGATCGCGGCATGGACTTCCACCAGATGCAGGACCGCGCCCGCGCCGTCCGCTCGCGCTACGCCGAGGCCGAGGCTGCCACCTACGGCCGCTCGTGGACCACCGAGGAGATCATGCTCGGCTTCCTCGGCGACGTCGGCGACCTCGCCAAGCTCGTGCAGGGCAAGGCCGGCGTGCGCCCGCGCGAGGACCTGGACGAGGCACTCGCCCACGAGCTGGCCGACTGCCTGTGGAGCGTGCTGACGCTCGCCGACGCGTACGACGTCGACCTCGCCGGTGCCTTCACCTCGACGATGGACGAGCTCGAGGAGAGCCTGTCGGCGCCAGCGGACTGACTACAGCGCGCGACGACCCTCAGGCGGGCAACTGCGCGAGAACCTCGCCATGGAGGATGGCAAACCAGGCGTCGGGAGCGTCTCCCCACGTTCGCCATCCGTCGGCGATCCGCTGAAGGTCGAGCGACGTGGCTCCTTGTTCGCCCGCCTGCTGGGCGAAGGTTGTCCCAACCAGACGGTCCGCCTGGCTGTAGCCCCACCAGCGGCACATCTCTGAGTCGGCATAGTTCCACACGCTGGAGGTGTAGCGAGCACTCGACAGTTCTGCACGCATGGCCCACGTGCGCATGCGGCGCGCAGCATCAGGCTCAGCGCCGTTCGCCCGAGCTGCGGCTCGGTAGATCGTGCGCCACTCCTCGAGCTCGGGCAGTTCTGGGAACCAGGTCATGGCGGCGTAGTCGGCATCGCGGGCCGCAATCCAGCCACCGGGCCTGCAGACGCGCACCATCTCCCTCAGCGCCCCGACCGGATCAGCCAGGTGCTGGAGTACCTGATGGGCGTGCACCACGTCAAAGGAGTCGTCCTCGAACGGCAGTGCCATTGCGTCGCCCAGCTCGAACCGAGTTCGTTGGTCCCCTCGTCGCGTCGCTGCGTTTCGTGCAGCCGTCAGCGGCTCCTCGACATCTTCAACTCCGATCACGATCCCCGGACCCACGGCCTCGGCGAGGTCAAGAGTGATCGTCCCAGGACCGCACCCCACATCAAGCAAGGCCATTCCCGGCTTGAGGACCGGGAGAAGATATGCGGCGGAGTTTGCGGCAGTCCGGGCACCGTGCGATGCGAGCGTGGCCTGCTCATGACCGTGCGTGTATCGACCTTGGTGACCACTGTTCGAGATGAATTCGCTCACAAGGTGAGACTAATTCAAGCCGGATGCCAGCTGCGGCCGGCGCTGATCCGCGGACGAGCCGATAGATCTCCGCAGGAAGGCCGGCTCCTACGTCCGTCGGTGGAACCCTGAGGTCGCCGTTGGGGAGGCGGTCGGTGCGGTAGCCGGTGTCGTGGGCTCGATGGTGGTGGTGCGGGCAGAGCAGGATCCCGTTGTCGAGGTCGGTGGGACCGTTGTTGTGCCAGGGATCGAGGTGGTGGGCGTCGCACCACGTGCCGGGTGTGTCGCAGCCCTCGGCTCGGCAGGTGCGGTCGCGGATCAGCAGCGCCTTGCGCTGGGTCGGGGTGAACAGCCGCTTCGCACGTCCGAGATCGACCGGGAGGCCCGTGCCGCCGAGGACCGCGGGCAGGACCTTCGCGGTGCACGCGAGCCGGCGCGCCTCGCTGGCGGTGATGCGGTCGCCGGTGAGGTCATCACCGGACACGAGTCCGGCGCCGATGAGGTCGGCGGTCGCGAGCTCAGCGCGCAGGGAGGCCAGGGGGATGGTCACGATGACCGTGGTGGCGTCGCCGCCGTGGATCGGGAGCCGGGTGGGGTCGGCGGTCTCGAGGAAGCGGGCGAATGCCTCGCCCATGCGGCGCGGGTAGGGCAACCGGATGAACGGATCCCCGGCGTCCTGGATCTCGCTGCTGAGGGTCGTGTCTCGCTGGGCGCGGGGGTTGGCGAACGCTTCGAGGTAGGTCGCGAGCCGGGTCGCGACCGCATCCGGCACCAGCGCGCTGATGCGGGTGGTGCCGTCACCATGGCGACGCATCGTCATCCGCGTCCGCTCCGCCGCGGCAGTCTCGAGGTCGGCCAACCGGGTCGCTTCGGCCTGCTCGGCGACCTCCGGGGCGACCACGTCGAGGACCCGACGCCCGATCCGACCCAGCTCCTTCGGCCCGAACTCACCCGCACACACGACCAAGTGCACCTCCGCACGGTCGACCGTGTCCGCATCCACCGCCGCAGGAAGTGCATCGAGGGACCGGCGGATCACGTGCGCCTGAGCCAGCGTCACGGAGCCGTGGCGCATCCCCGACGCGAGCACCGGCCGCTCGCGATCCAGCGCACACGCGAGCGCGAGATCGGCGCGCGCGTCAGCGAACCGCGTACGCGTCTGGTGCGCGAGCCACCCCGCGGCGTCCTTCGCGCCGGTGGCGTCGGCCAGGTCGCCGGCGTCGGCCAGGACCCGCAACCGCAGCTCCACCAGCTGCGCCTCCGCTGCGACCAGCTCACGCAGTGCTGCTGCCTTGTCGGTCGTGGACATGAACGTCGGGTTTGCACCCGCCACGCCCTTCAGCAGACTCCGGATGTCGGAGGCAGCAGCCAAGATCGGGTGGTTCACGGACTGCCTCCTCTCGACGACGACTCGGCTCACGCACATGCGTGAGAACCAACGGTCGTCGCTCCTGGAGGCCCGGATCACCGGACTATTACTCACCCTCGCAACTCGCCCCACCAGCTCGGCATCACGACTACCCGGTGACTGTGGAACGTGACGCCCACCCTACGCCACCCAAGGCATACATAGAACACATGTTCGATCAAGAACCCATCGGGATCCGCCGCACATCCGTCATGCTTCTCATGTGGACCCCATGAAGTACTGGAGACGTCTCGTCCGCGACCTCGACGGATGGTCCTCCGCGACCGAGGTGGCACCCGGGCGCATCCGGGTGCTGATACCGAAGGACGGTGGCGGACGCCGACCGGTGACCATCGTGATGACGCCGGAGCAGTGGGCGACATGTTCAGCGTCGCCCACGGCAGCGTCGACGCGGCCTTCGACCGGGTCAAGCAGACGCTGCTCGCGCTGCGGCCGCACGAGGGCTTCGCCGTCTACTCGGACTACTGCCTCGACCCGTCCACCACGGACACCCTGCCCGACGACCTCGCCCTGCCCGATCCCGGGAGCGGCACGTGGACGGCTCACCCGCGGTGACGAACGTGAGTGATGCAGCCTGCTAGCGCAGCAGCACCAGGTCGTCGCGGTGCACGACCTCGCGCTCGTACGCCGCTCCGAGCGACTCCTTCAGGTCACCGGTCGAACGCCCCAGCAGGGCGGGCAGCTCGTCGGCGTCGAAGTTGACGAGGCCCCGGGCCACCACTCCCCCGTCCGGGTCGAGCAGGTCGACCGGGTCACCGGCCACGAAGCTCCCGGCCACGGACGTGATGCCGGCGGGCAGCAGCGAGGCGCCGCGGGACACCACGGCGCGTACGGCTCCGGCGTCGAGGGTCAGCGAGCCGAGGCCCGTGGTGGCGTGCGCCAGCCAGAGCTGACGTGCCGGGCGACGCTTGCCGGTGGCCTCGAAGAGGGTGCCGACCTCGGCACCCGCGAGCGCCGCAGCACCCTGCTCGGCAGAGGTCAGCACGACCGGGATGCCGGCGCCGGTCGCGATCCGCGCAGCCTCGACCTTGGTGGTCATGCCCCCGGTGCCGACGCCGGACGAACCGGCCGCGCCGATGGTCACCGACGCGAGGTCGTCCTCGGAGCGCACCACGGGCAGCAGCGTCGATCCGGGACGGCTCGGCGGACCGTCGTAGAGCCCGTCCACGTCGGAGAGCAGGACGAGCAGGTCGGCGTGCACCAGGTGCGCCACCAGCGCGGCCAGCCGGTCGTTGTCGCCGAAGCGGATCTCGGACGTGGCGACGGTGTCGTTCTCGTTGACGATCGGTACCACCCCGAGCTCGAGCAGCTTGGCGAGGGTCTGGTGGGCGTTGCGGTAGTGGGCACGGCGCACCACGTCGTCAACGGTGAGCAGCACCTGTCCGGTCACGATGCCGTGCCGGGCGAACTCCTCCTGGTAGCGGTGGGCCAGCAGGCCCTGCCCCACCGACGCCGCCGCCTGCTGCGCCGCCAGGGCGCGCGGGCGGGCACTGAAACCGAGCGGCGCGAGGCCTGCCGCGATGGCGCCCGACGACACGAGGACCACCTCGGCGCCGGTGCCTCGCGCCGTCGCGAGGACCTCCACGAGACGGCGTACGCGAGCGGGGTCGATCCCGCCCGCGGCCGTGGTCAATGACGACGACCCGACCTTGACCACGATGCGCCGGGCGGCGCGGACCAGGGTCGAGCGGTCAGTCGTCACTGCCGTCCCAGTCGGGGTCGTCCTTGCTGCCGATCTCGTAGGACATGGGACCGACTCCCGAGCTGCCGCTGCTGCGGTTGGGGCCCTTCTTCTTGCGCTCCTCGTCGAGGCGGCGGGCGACGTCGGCGCGCGCCTCCTCCTCGCTCTTCGTCTCCATCGCCTCGGCGATGTCGCGGCGGCGCTCACGAGCCGGGCGGTTCTCCCGGAGCCGCTCGTCCTCGCCACGGCGACCGAGCATCTCGGCGCCCGCCTCGATGCTGGGCTTGAAGTCGAAGACCACGGAGTTGTTCTCCGGGCCGATGATGACGGCGTCGCCCTCCTCGGCACCCATGCGCGCGAGCTTGATCTCCACGCCGAGCCGGTTGAGACGGTCGGCGAGGAAGCCCACCGCCTCCTCGTTGCTGAAGTCGGTCTGGCGCACCCAGCGCTCGGGCTTGGTGCCGCGCACGCGCCACCCGTCGTCGGTCCGGACGACCTCGAAGTCGTCACTGGCATCGACGGCCTTCGGCCGCAGCACGATCCGCTCGGGCGCGGCGTCGGGCGCGACCTCGCGCGACGCGACGACGATCTCGGCCATCGCGAAGGTCAGCTCGCGCAGGCCGGCACCGGACGCGGCACTGACCTCGAAGACACGCATCCCGCGGCCGCGCAGCTCCTCGACCACCATGTCGGCGATGTCCTGGCCGTCCGGCACGTCGACCTTGTTGAGCGCGACCAGGCGCGGGCGGTCCTCGAGACCGCCGTAGCGGGCCAGCTCGCCCTCGATGACCTCCAGGTCGTCGAGCGGGTTGCGGCCGGGCTCGATGGACGCGGTGTCGACGACGTGGACCAGGGCCGCGCAGCGCTCGATGTGGCGCAGGAAGTCGTGGCCCAGGCCACGGCCCTCCGCGGCACCCTCGATCAGGCCGGGGACGTCGGCGACCACGAAGGTGGTCTCGCCCGCGGTGACCACGCCGAGGTTGGGGATCAGGGTGGTGAAGGGGTAGTCGGCGATCTTGGGCCGGGCCCGCGAGATCGCGGCGATGAGCGAGGACTTGCCGGCGCTCGGGAACCCCACGAGGCCGATGTCGGCGACGACCTTCAGCTCGAGGCGTACGACGAGCTCGTCGCCGGGCTCGCCCAGCAGCGCGAAGCCGGGGGCCTTGCGCTTGGAGGAGGCCAGCGCCGCGTTGCCGAGGCCACCGCGGCCGCCCTGGGCGACGACCATCGTCGTGCCGTGGCCGACGAGGTCGGCGAGCTCGTTGCCGTCGGCGTCCTTGACCAGGGTGCCGTCGGGGACGACGAGCACGAGGTCCTTGCCGTTGCCGCCGTTCTTGTGGTCACCGGCTCCCTGGCCGCCGTTGTCGGCCCGACGCTTGGGGCTGTGGTGGTAGTCGACGAGCGTGGTGACGCTGGTGTCCACCTGCAGGATGATCGATCCGCCCTGGCCGCCGTTGCCGCCGTCGGGACCGCCGAGCGGCTTGAACTTCTCGCGCTTGACGGAGGCCACGCCGTTGCCACCTCGTCCGGCCGCGAGGTGCAGCGTGACCTGGTCGACGAACGTGGGGATGGCCATCAGATTCCTTGCATCGGTGGGTGAAAGCACGAAGGGCGCCCCGGAATCGGGACGCCCTTCGCAGAAGTGCTCAGTGTCGCGGGGAGGTCACTCGCCGGGGACGATGTTGACGACCTTGCGACCGCGGCGGGTGCCGAACTCGACGGCGCCGGCCTGCAGGGCGAACAGGGTGTCGTCGCCGCCACGGCCCACACCGGTGCCCGGGTGGAAGTGGGTGCCACGCTGGCGGACGATGATCTCGCCGGCGCCGACGACCTGGCCGCCGAAACGCTTCACGCCGAGGCGCTGCGAGTTCGAGTCACGACCGTTCTTGGTGCTCGCGGCACCCTTCTTGTGAGCCATTGTTCAGTCCTTTGACGAATTGAGCTGGGAGACGTGTCGACCTCGAGCGAACGCTCAGAGGGAGATGTCGGTGACCTTGACCTGGGTGTACTTCTGGCGGTGACCCTGGCGCTTCTTGTAGCCGGTCTTGTTCTTGTACTTCTGGATGATGATCTTGGGACCCTTGGTCCGGCCGGTGACCTCGACGGTCACGCTCGCCTTGTCGAGGCCGGTCGCGGTGACCTTCTCGCCATCGACGACCATCACCACCGGAAGGGTGAGGGTGTCGCCCGCGGCGCCCATCGCGTCGATCTCGATGACGTCGCCCACGGCAACCTTCTGCTGCTTGCTGCCAGCGCGCACGATCGCGTACACGGCCACTCTCCTCATCAGACTGCGGAAAACTGGGGGAACTTCTACCTGCGCACGACACCGCCTGGAAGGGCGAGTACGCCGCGTGGCGGGCGCGCAGGGATGGTGTGTCGAACACCGAGGGTCAAGACTACGGGATCGGGTGACGACCGGCAAAACGACGTCCGGCCGTCCCCGTCCCCCGGTGCTCAGCGCTTGCGCGAGCCCCTCTTCTTGACCGGTACGTGCTCGACAACGGGTGCGTCGCCGGGCTCGGAGTCGGCGGTGCCGGGCTCGACCGCGCCCGACTCCGGGACGGTGCCGGCAGCGCCGGAGAGCACGCCCGGGACCGTGACCGGCTCGGTCACTGCGACGGCGGCCGGCGGACCGGCCGGACGGCTCGCGGAGCGGCGTCGGGTGCGGGTGACGACGCGCGGCTTCTCGTCCTCGACGGGAGCCGGCGCAGCAGGCTCCTCAGCAGCCCCTTTGGCAGGCGCCTCGACCGGGGTCTCGGCAGCCGGCTCGTCAGGGGTCTCGGCAGCAGGCTCAGCGGCGGCCTCGGCCGGGACCTCGGGAGCAGCCTCGGGAGCGGTGGCCACGGTCGGCTCCTCCGCGGAGGGAGCCGGCTCGTCGGCCGGCTTCTCGTCAGCCGGCTTCTCGTCCTCGGGCTGGTCGTCCGCAGGCTTCTCGTGGCGCGCCATCGCGGCCACGTCCTTGGGCGACGGGGCGTGGCTGTGCTGGTCGGAGGACGAGTCGTTGCCTCCCCCGTTGCCACCGCCGTTGCCGTTGCCGTTGTCGTCGTTGGCGCCGCGGCGACCGCGACGGCGTCCGCTGCGGCGGCCCTCGCCGTCGTCGGACTTCGCGTCGGGGTCGACCGGCTGGTCCTTGATGACGACGCCGCGGCCGTGGCAGTGCTCGCAGTTCTCGCTGAACGACTCGAGCAGGCCGGTGCCGATGCGCTTGCGCGTCATCTGGACCAGGCCGAGCGAGGTGACCTCCGCGACCTGGTGGCGGGTGCGGTCACGGCCGAGGCACTCGACCAGGCGACGCACGACGAGGTCGCGGTTGGACTCCAGGACCATGTCGATGAAGTCGACCACGATGATGCCGCCGATGTCGCGCAGCCGGAGCTGGCGCACGATCTCCTCGGCCGCCTCGAGGTTGTTCTTGGTGACCGTCTCCTCCAGGTTGCCACCGGAGCCGGTGAACTTCCCGGTGTTGACGTCGACCACCGTCATGGCCTCGGTGCGGTCGATGACCAGCGAGCCGCCGGAGGGCAGCCAGACCTTGCGGTCCAGGCCCTTCTGGATCTGCTCGTTGACGCGGTAGGTCGCGAAGATGTCGCCGCCGGTGCTGCCGCGCTCGAAGCGCTGCACACGCTCGGCGAGGTCCGGGGCCACCGACTCGACGTAGGCCGAGACGGTCTCCCAGGCAGCCTCGCCCTCGATGACGAGCTTGGCGAAGTCCTCGGTGAAGAGGTCGCGGACCACCTTGAGCGTCAGGTCGGGCTCTCCGTAGAGCAGCTGCGGGCCGGAGCCGCGGTTGGAGGACTTCTTCTCGATGTCCTCCCAGCGCGCCTTGAGCCGCTCGACGTCGCGGGTGAGCTCCTCCTCGCTGGCACCCTCGGCCGCGGTGCGCACGATCACGCCGGCGGTGTCGGGGACGATCTCCTTGAGGAGGTTCTTGAGGCGGTTGCGCTCGGTGTCGGGCAGCTTGCGCGAGATGCCCGAGGTAGTGCCGTCGGGGACGTAGACGAGGAAGCGGCCGGCCAGGCTGACCTGGCTGGTGAGGCGGGCGCCCTTGTGGCCGATCGGGTCCTTGGTGACCTGGACCAGGATCATCTGGCCGCTGGACAGCACGGACTCGATCTTGCGGGGCGCGCCCTCCTTGTGACCGAGCGCCGACCAGTTGACCTCACCGGCGTAGAGGACGGCGTTGCGGCCCTTGCCGATGTCGATGAAGGCGGCCTCCATCGACGGCAGCACGTTCTGCACGCGGCCGAGGTAGACGTTGCCGATGATCGAGGTCTGCGACTCGCGGGCGACGTAGTGCTCGACGAGCACCTTGTCCTCGAGCACGCCGATCTGGGTCAGGTCCTCGCGCTGGCGGATCACCATGACGCGCTCCACGGACTCGCGGCGGGCCAGGAACTCGGCCTCGCTCACGATGGGCGCACGGCGGCGACCGGCCTCGCGGCCCTCGCGGCGACGCTGCTTCTTGGCCTCGAGACGGGTGGAGCCCTGGACGGAGGTGATCTGGTCCTCGGCGGAGCGCGTACGGCGCACGCGCGTGACGGTGTTGGGCTCGTCGTCGGACGACTCGCCGTCGTCACCCGAGCGGCGGCGACGACGACGGCGACGCGAGGAACCCTCGCCGTTGCCCTCGCCCGAGTCCTGGCCCGAGTCGGGGCCCGAGTCGGAGCCGGAGTCCCCGTCGCCCGACGCGGTGGCGTCCCCTGCGTCGTCGGAGGAGTCGGATGCGTCCTGGTCGCCGGTGTCGCCGTTGTCGGCGGAGGAGTCCGACGACTTGCGGCGGCGACGGCCACCGCGGCGCCGGCGGCGGCGGGCGGAACCGCCCTCGCCGTCGTCACCGTCGTCGACCGAGGCCGACTGGTCGGTGTCGGCAGCGGTGGTCTCCTCGGTGGTCTCCTCGGTCACGCCCTCGGCGGCCGCGGCCTCCTCGGTCGCCTCCTCGTCCTCGGGCACCTCGGCAGCGGTGGCCTCGGCGACCGGCTCCGCGGCCTTGCCCCTGCCCTTGCCGGACCCGGACGCCTTCTTGCCGGCGGCCTTGCTCGTGGACTTCTTGGCTGCCGCCTTCTTGGCGGGGCGCTGGGCGGCCGCCTCCTCGGCGGGGGCCTCGCCGGCCTCGGCGGTCGCGGGCTCGTCGCCCTCGACCGTCTCGACGGGAGCGGGCGCGGGCTTCTTGCGCGTACGACGCGTGGTGGTCGTGACCACCGGGGCCTGGAACAGCACGGCGGGGGCCGCGTCGTCGGCGGACTCCTCGGCGGCGGCAGGGGCGTCGGCCGGAGCAGCGGACTCCGCGGCAGGCGCGGCGGTCTTCTTGGCGGCGCGCTTGCGCGGGGCGCGCTTGGCAGGGGCGACCGCAGGAGCGGCCTCGTCGCCGGCAGCAGCGGTCTCGGGCGCAGCGGCCTCGGTGGCCGGCGCCTCGTCGGCGGCGGTCTTCTTCGCGGCCGCCTTGCGGGGCGCGGCCTTCTTCGCGGGCGCCCGGCGTGCGGTCTTCTTCACCACCGGGGCCTCGGGGGAGGCCTCGGCCGCCTCGACGGCGGGCTCGGTGGCGGGCGCAGCGGCCTCGGCCGGGGCAGCGGCCGCAGGCGCGGCAGCGGCCTTCTTGACGGGCGCCTTGCGCGTACGCCTCGTCACCACGGGCGCGGGTGGCGCCTCCGGGGTGCTCGCGCCGGTGTCGGCGCCGGTCTCAGTGGTGCGGTCGGGCTGGTCGTCATCGAGCATGTGGTGCTCCTCGGGCACCGAGGTGGTGCCGATACGGCGTCCACCGCTCTCGATCGGCGATCACGGGAGACGCAAAGCTTCTGTGGCGGCGACACCCTCCGCGTGTGCGTCTCCGAGAGGCTGTCCGCCACCTGCCGCGGTCGCCGGGCCACTGCTGAGTCGCTGTCACCGACTCAGTGGCCGCGTCGCGGTCCGGTGACGTCCACCCACCCGGGGTGCCGACCACATCGGAGTGACCGGCGAGAACGTCGTCGGCTCGACGGATCCTGACGGTTGCCAGGGCGTCGAACGTGGCGAGTATCGCACACCGACCCCGGCCCGGCGCTATGCCCGAGGCGCCAGCGGGTCGCCGACGTCGCCGGAGTCGAGCAGCGGCCCCTGGGCCAGCCGGGTCATCAGCGGAGCCTCCCCCGCCACCAGCCCGGCGACGGTCTCGAGCCCGCGCAGCACGTCGTCGGGGCGTACGGAGGGGGTGCCGTGGCGCAGCACCACGTCGAGCGTCGTACGCCCGGCGTCGCCCTTCTCGGGGTCCAGCACCACCAGCGACACCACGGCGCCGCGGGCGTCGAACTCGCGCATGCCCTTCTTGGTCATCCGCTCCACGAGCGCCTCGTCGGCAGCGAGGAAGCGACTGACCGCGTCAGTCGCCGTGGCCGAGTCGGCGTCGACCGTGATGCGCCAGCGGCTGCCCTCGAGCAGGTCCGACAGCGACCCGCCGGACGACTCCACCACCTCGAGGACGTCGAGGCCGGGCGGAAGCGCCTCGTCGAGCATCGCGTGGACGTCGCGCGGCACCACGACCTGGGCGAGCGCGAGCTCGAGGTACTCCGCCTCGCTGGCCGAGCCCGTCGGGGCGGCGCCGGCGTAGGAGATGCGCGGGTGCGGGTTGAAGCCCGAGGAGTACGCCATCGGGATCCGCGCGCGGAAGACCGCGCGCTCGAAGGCGCGGCTGAAGTCACGGTGGCTGGTGAAGCGGAGCCGGCCGCGCTTGGCGTAGCGCACCCGGAGGCGCTGGACGGGCGGGGCCTGCTGCTCGGGCTGCTGACGTGACACCGCGCAACCGTATCCGGGGCCGTCGCCGCGGACGCGGTCAGCCGTCGATCGCGTAGACCCAGCGGGTCGCGCCCCCCCAGGTGAAGGTGCCGTCCGGGCGCAAGCAGTCGAGGTCGAGCTCCTGGCGGGCGACGATCGTGCCCAGCCGCGGCAGCCGCTCGGCGACCTCGCACGGCGAGCCGGTGACGTGGATGACGTCGGGGCTGGGGTTGTCCATCACCAGCTCCTTGCGCCCGGACCAGGAGAACCAGATGTAGGCGCCGCCGCGGTTCCACACCTCCTCGTGGACTCCCCCGGGATCGAGCCGCTCCCACACGGCACGGTCAGGCCCCGACATCTGCCGCCCGGACAGGGCAGGGACCCCCGTGGCGATCATCAGGGCGTCGACCGAGTAGTGGTCCGAGGCCCATACGGTGCCGTCGGCACGGGCGTCCTCGCCGTCGGCAAGCATCGCGTCGGCCGCCTCCGTGCCGCGCAGGTCGCCGAGGCCGAACAGCACCGGGTTGACGTTCCACACCAGCGACAGGGCCAGGACCGAGCCGAGGACGTAGCCCGCGGGTCGCCGCGGCCACCGCACGAGCACCAGGACGACCACGCCCACCGCTGCGGCGGCGAGCCACACGTCCGCCAGCGACATCTCCGGCAGGTTCTGGGTGCGCAGCAGCGACCCTGCGTGCGCCGCGACGACGGCTGTCGTGCCGCCCGCGAGGGCGGCCACGGCGAGCGAGGCGCGTCGTTGGGCCGCCGGGAGCACCAGGCACAGGAGGATCACCCCGAGGTGGCCCAGCACCTGCGCGTCGCGGGCGGGCGGGACGATGTTGATGCCGGGGATCCGGGCGCCGAGGTCGCCGAGGTCGACCGTGGCCCACAGCGTCCAGAAGCCGGTGAGCACCGCCGCGGCCACCACGGCCGAGTGCTGGCCCGGCACCTGCCAGCGCATCCCCCGCACCAGCAGGAGGACGGCCAGGACGAGCGCGATCGTGAAGCCCGACGAGATCTCGGAGGCGTTCGACCCGACGACCGCCGCGCCGTCGGCGAGCTCGTCGAGGCTGGTCGCACCGAAGAGCAGCTGGAAGGCGCTCGCCGCCCCGGACGAGGCACGGTCCCCGGGGTAGACGGTGCCGCCGGCCGCCTCGAGGGCTGCGGAGCTCTCCCACAGCACGAGCGCGAGGAAGGTGAGCGTGAGGGCGCCCACGGCGGCGATCGTGGCGACGGTCCGGCGGCGCGCCTCGGGTCGGGCCAGGCAGGCGGCCACCGTCGCGAGCACCACGGTCGGCACGAGGACCACGGCCCACGGCGGGTACATGAGCGGCGTACGCACCAGCAGCGCGGCGCTCAGCAGGCCCCACCCGGCGGCCACCGGCCACCGCGAGGCGCGCGAGGCGTCCACGGCCTTGGCCAGGGCGAGCGCGCCGGCGAAGGCGAAGCCCAGCATCGAGGCGTGGCTGTTGGACCACCACGCGTTGGCCGGCGAGAAGACGACGAGGGCGACGGCGAACCAGCCGATCCACCGGCTGCCGGTGAGCCGGCGGAACCACGCCGGCGCGGCGAGGAGCAGCAGGAGGGTGCCGAGCCAGGCGCGGGCCGAGTGCAGCACGCTGTCGGGGAGGTACGGCCCCAGGCGCAGGGCGGTGCCGTCGGGGTAGAGCACGGACGTCACCGGCCCCGCCGGCAGCACGGCCAGCAGCTGCTGGGGCGCGGTCAGGGGGTTGAGGTCGTCGGTGCGGCCGGTGGCCTCGACGCCGAGCAGGATCGGGGTGCCGGTCAGGAACTCGTCGGCGCGGATCGCCTGGGCGTCGCCCAGCATCACGCCGGTGGGTTCGGCGGGGTCCTCGCGCAGCTCGGAGATGCCGATGGAGGACAGGGAGATCCCGGCGAGCGAGACGAGCACGTAGAGGACGATCGGGACGACGACCTCCCAGCGCGTCGCGGCGAGGCTGCGGCGTACGGTCCCGGCCTCCGCGGGGCGGTCGATCGACACCTGTTCAGCTCCTCAGCGCGCGGACGGACGCGTCACTATAGGCACGCAGGGGCGGCGGCCCCGACGCGCACGGGCGGCGCGCGTCCCCGACACCAGCCGGACGGCCCGCCGCGAGTAGCATCGGGCGCATGTCCGGGGGTCCCTCACGTCATCGCGTGCTCATCATCGTCCCCGCGTGGAACGAGCAGGACGCCATCACCGGCACGATCCGCGAGATCCGGGCCGTGGTGCCCGACGCCGACCTGCTGGTCATCGACGACGGCTCGGTCGACCGCACCGCGCAGCGCGCCCGCGAGGCCGGCGCGACGGTGTGCCCCCTGCCCTTCAACCTCGGCGTCGGCGGTGCGATGCGCACCGGCTACCGCTACGCCCTGCGCCACGGCTACGACGCCGCCGTGCAGATCGACGCCGACGGCCAGCACGACCCGCGCTACCTCGCGCGCCTGCTCGAGCGCCTCGACGGCCACGACAAGGCCGACATCGTCGTGGGCGCCCGCTTCGCCACCCCCGACGACCCCTACAAGGTCCGCGGGCCGCGCCGCTGGGCGATGGTGCTGCTGGCGTGGGTCCTCTCGCGGCTCGCCCACACCCGCCTCACCGACGTGACCTCGGGGTTCCGGGTCTCCAACCGCCGCGCCATCTCGGTCTTCGCCACCCACTACCCGGCCGAGTACCTCGGCGACACCGTCGAGTCGCTGGTGATCGCCGCGCGCGCCGGGCTCGTCATCACGCAGGAGCCGGTCACCATGCGCGCCCGCGTGGCCGGACGCGCCTCGCACTCCCCCATCAAGGCCACCGTCTACCTCTTCCGCGCCATCGTGGCGCTGCTGCTCGCGCTCGTGCGCGACTGGCCCTCCCAGCTCGAGGAGGGCACCTCCGAGGAGGCGCTCGTCGACATCGCGACCGGGGAGGTCGGCCGATGAGCGGCGTCACGATCCTGGGCCTGACCGGCTCGGTCCTCATCCTGCTCGCGCTCTTCGAGATGATGCGCCGCCACCGCCTGCGCGAGAAGTACGCCCTGATCTGGGCGCTGGTCGCGCTGGCGATCGTGACCGTGGCCGCCTTCCCGTCGCTGCTGATCCGCGTCTCGGAGGCCATCGGCCTCGAGGTGCCGGCCAACCTGCTCTTCTTCGTCGCCTCGATGGTCATCATGGTGCTGACGCTGCAGCACAGCTCCGAGCTCGGCCGGCTCGAGGAGCGCACCCGCACCCTCGCCGAGGAGATCGCGCTCCTGCGCCTCGAGATCGACGAGCACCGCCACGCCACGGGCGGCGTACGCCCCGTCGAGCCCACCGACGAGCGCAGCGAGTGAGCGCGCCGGACCCCGGGCCGCTGGAGGTCTTCGTCCCGTTCTGGGGCGACCCCGCGCTGCTCTACGCCACGGTCGAGAGCGTCAAGGCGCAGACCGACCCCGAGTGGACCGTGGTGGTCGTCGACGACTGCTACCCCGACCCCTCGGTCGCCGAGCACTTCGCCGCGGAGACCGACCCCCGGATCCGCTACGTCCGGAACGAGACCAACCTCGGCATCACCGACAACTACCAGCGCTGCCGCGACCTCGCTAGCGGCGAGCTGATGATGTTCATGGGCTGCGACGACCTGATGCACCCGACCTTCGTGGAGACCGTGAAGGCCGCCCACCGCGAGTTCCCGGACGCGGCGACGATCCAGGTCGGCGTACGCGTCATCGACGAGCACGACGCCCCCATCGACCCACTGACGGACAAGGTCAAGCGGGCCGTGCGGGGACGCATCACGCAGCGCACCGAGCTCGGCGGCGAGGCGCTCGCGACGAGCCTGCTGCGCGGCGCGTGGCACTACTGGCCGGCCCTGGTGTTCCGCACCGAGCGGGTGCGGGCCTACCCGTTCCGCGAGGGCCTGCCGATCATCCAGGACCTCGCCCTGCTCATCGACATGACCGTGGCCGGGGAGACGCTGGTCGTCGACCCGACGGTGTGCTTCTCCTACCGCCGCCACACGCAGAGCGCGTCCGCCACCAGCCTGCTGCACGGCAACCGCTTCTCCGACGAGCGCCGCTACTACGCCGCGGCTGCCGAGCAGGCCGCCGGACGGGGCTGGACCCGCGCCGCGCGGACCGCGCGCATCCGCTGGACCTCACGGCTGCACGCCGTGACGCTGCTGCCCACGGCCGCGCGTCGCCGCGAGCGCACCGCCGTACGCTCCCTGCTCGCGCACGCGCTGGAGCGCTGAGCTCCTAGCGGGACGTGGCGAGCGCGGTCCGGAAGACCTCGAGCGTCTCGCGCGCGACGCGCTCCCAGCTGAACTGGCGGGCCTGCTCGATGCCGGCCGCGGCCATGCCGGGCAGGACCTCGGGGCGGACCGCGACGGTGCGCAGCGCGTCGGCGATCGAGTGCAGGTCCAGCGGGTCGAACCACAGGGCGGCGTCGCCGCCGACCTCGCGGAGCACCGGCAGGTCGGAGGCGATCACCGGCAGGCCCTCGGCCATCGCCTCGAGGATGGGCAGGCCGAACCCCTCGGCGAGCGTCGGGAACGCCATCGCCCGGGCGCGCGAGCGCAGGTCGGCCAGCTCGGCGTCGTCCACCCAGCCGCGCAGCTCGACCCAGTCCCCCATGCCGGTCTCGGCGACGACGGGCGCCAGCGGGTCCTCCCCGCGGGCGCCGGTGATGACCAGCCGAGGTCGCACGTCCTCCTCGACGAGGGCGAGCGCGCGGATGAGGCGGTCCCAGTTCTTGTGCGGACGGCGCTGGCCGCTGGCTACGACGAGGTTCTCGGTCCGCGGCGCGACGACCGGGTCCGTCGCGGGGTGCTCGGCGGCGAGGAGAACGACGTGGAGCCGCTCGCGCGGGAAGCCGAGGTACTTCACGATCTCGTCGGCCGAGACCTGGCTGTCGGTGATGACGTGGGCGGCGTTGGCCGCTCCGCGCTTCTCCATCCACATGACCGGCCGCGTGTAGAGCGGGGTCGTCATCAGCTCTGGGTGACTCCAGTAGAGCATGTCGTGGATGGTGATCACGGTGGGCATCGAGGTCCACGCCGGCCCCAGGGTGGCCGGCGAGTGCACGAGGTCGGCGCGGCGGCGCCGGGCCGTCCAGCTCGAGGCGACGAGCTCGCCGAAGGCCCACACGAAGCGGTTCTCGCCGCTGATGCGCGACTCGATCACCTCGCCGGGGAACCACGACAGGTCCAGGCGCGCGCCCTCCTTGCTGGCCAGCGCGACGAAGTCGAGCCCGGTGTCCATCCGGCCGAGGGCGCGGTAGAGCTCGCGCGTGTAGGTCTCCATCCCGCCCTTGGTGCCCGTGTAGGACAGCATGTCGACGAGAACGAGGGGGCGCTTCGGCACCGGTGGTTCCTCCCGGGTGGGTGCAGGGTGCGCGAGCCTAACCGATCCGCTGGCGGCTCAGCGCGAGGTGCACCGCGACCCCGACCACGGGACCGACGAGCAGCGAGACCACCACGCGGGTCTCCAGCGACCAGGGCGTGAGCAGGACGGCGATCGCGGCCAGCGTCGCGCAGACCCAGCCGACGAGGTAGACGGTGTGGTGGTCGAGCGCGACGGCCGCGGCGCCGGTCACGGTGAGCAGCGCGACGAGGCCGGCACCGAGCACCAGCCCCGCGAAGACCGGCCCGTCGACGTGGTAGGCCGGGTTGACGACCCGCAGGGCCCACGGGCCGATCGGCCACGCAGCGAGCGACCCCACGACCGTGAGCACACCCAGTCCCGTCGCGACCGGCACCAGGGCGCGTACGCCGTGCGCGGCGACCCGCGTGACGACCACGTTCTGGTAGGCGCCGAGCGGCACCATGAGCGGCGCGCGGCACAGCGAGACGGCCAGGATGATCGGGGCGGCGCCTGCGAACACGTCCTCGGGCGTGGTGAGCTTCAGGAGCACCGGGTAGCCCACCAGCAGCAGCGCCGATACGCCGGACGCGGTCGCGGCGGCGGCGAGGCGTCGTACGAGCCCTCCCGGCGTGACGTCGGCGCGGACGTGCCAGAGGGCGCGCTGGCGCGGGGAGGCGAGCCACAGCAGCAGCCACGTGCCGCAGGCGCCGACCACCGCCCAGGCGAGGCCGACCACGTGCGCGCCCAGGGCCACCGCGGCGGCGACGGCGACCAGCCGCGCCACCGACTCGAGGCCCACGAGCAGCCCGTAGGAGTCCCACTGCCCGGTGCCCGCCGCCGCACCGGCGACCGTCGCGTGCACGAGGAACAGCACGATGCCGACGACGACGGGTGCCAGCAGGCCGGGCCACGGGTCGCCGAACAGTGGCGGCGCCCAGACCGGGCCCAACGCCGCGACGACGGCGACCAGCACCGCGCCGGCGCCGAGCACGACGGGGAAGACCCGCGTGGTCCCGGTGGTGCCACGGCTGGCGAAGACGGTGCGCGTGGTCTCGGTGGTGACGCCGATCAGCACGCCGAAGAACCCGAAGACCGCGCCCCAGAAGACGAGGAACTGGGCATTGACGGCCGGCTCGAGGCCGCGCGCGGCCAGCACCAGGACGACGTATCCCGCGAGGCCGCTCGTGACTGCGGCCGCCAGGACCGACAGCGTCGAGCGGGGGCGCGCCGGGGCGTCGTGGGGCACGGGAGAAGATCCTAGGCCGGGCGTCGGCACCGGCTCGGACGGCCCTCCGGGGGCGCTCAGCCCGTGATCCGGGTCAGGTCGGACTGCAGCAGCGAGTGACGGCGGTCGAGGACGGCGGCGAGGTGCCCCACGCCGTAGGCCACCGCCGGGCGGCGCACGGCCGCACGCGTGACGGGCGAGGCCTTGCCGCGGAAGAAGTAGTGGACGAGGTCGCTGGTGACCACGCCGTCGAAGCCGAGCTCGCGCGCGAGCGCCTGCAGCGAGGCGGGGGTGTAGAAGGTGATGTGCTGGCCGGACTCGGGGGTGTAGTACCACCACTCCCCCGGCCGTGGTGCCGGGTCGGGCAGCACCTGGGTGGTCACCAGCAGCCGATCGGTCGCCCGGGCGACGTCCGCCAGCGCCTCGACCGGGTCGACGAGGTGCTCGAGCACCTCGAAGGCGGTGATGAGGTCGAAGCGCTCGCCGGCGACGGCCGCGGTCTCGTGCCCCTCGGCGAAGACGTTGGAGGCGAGCGGGTCGGAATGGGTGAAGTCGTAGCCGCGGTCGCGCATCAGGCGGGTGAGCGTGCCGTAGCCCCCCGCCCAGTCGAGGAAGCGACCGCCGCGCAACCGCTCCGCGCGCAGCACGGTGCCGGTGACGTTGGCGAGGATCTGGCAGCGGTCGAGCAGACCGATGTCGAGCTTGGCGATGGCCGAGCCGTAGGCCTCCTCCAGCCACGTGGGCTCGAGGGCCATCACGAGACCGCACGCGGGGCACCGCTCGTAGGTCACCTCGACGTGGCCCAGCACCTGGCCCTCGGCGAACGGCACGGTCGCGGTGCGGCACACGCGGCAGCGTGAGGACATGGAGGTGTGGCCTTCCTGGTCGACGGACCCGTCGTCGCGCTCATCCTAGGCGGATCGGGGGTCCCGGCGTTTCCGGTCGGTCGCGCGTCAGCGGTTAGTGTGCCCGCCATGTCCGTGCGTCGCGTCCTGCCCTGGATCCTCGTGACGCTGGCGGCGTGGGGCTGCCTGGCGGCCTGGTCGCTCGCCTCCCCGCCCGGCTCCTCGCCCGACGACGACTACCACATGGCGTCGATCTGGTGCGCCGACGGCTTCGAGGCCGGCCGCTGCGAGGCCGGCGACACCGACGACGTGCGGGTGGTCCCGACGCGGGCGTCGGGCGCGAGCCTCTGCTACGCCACGGACCCGTCGGCGAGCGCGGCCTGCCAGGACGCCTTCCCCGACTCCGGCGCCGACTACCCGGCGGTCCACGGCAACTGGACCGGCGCCTATCCCCCGCTCTACTACGAGTTCATGTCGACCTTCGTGGGCGTCGACGTGCCCCGCGCGATCGTCGTCATGCGGCTGGTGGCCTCCGCCCTGGCCGTCGGGCTCGTCGCCCTCCTCGCCGGGCTGCTGCCCCGGCGCCGCCGCCCGCTCGCGACGGTGCCGCTGCTGCTGACCAGCATCCCGCTGGGCATGTCGCTGCTGCCCTCGACCAACCCCAGCGGCTGGACGATCCTCGGCATCGCGACGCTCTGGCCGGCGCTCTACGTCGCCTTCGAGACCCGCGGCCCCCGCCAGTGGGGCCTGGCCGCGGTGGCGGTGCTCTCCGCGACGCTGGCCAGCGGTGCGCGCGCCGACGGATGCCTGTTCGCGGCGATGTCGGTGGTGCTCGTGCTGATGCTGCGCGTGCGCCACCTGCGTACGTCGCCGGTGCTGGTGGCCGCCTCGCTCGTCGCGCTCGGCATCTCCGCCTACTACTTCCTCAGCGCCGGGCAGGCCGTGGTGATCAACGGCGACATGCGTGCCGCCGAGACCGCGGCGGCGGTGCTGACCAAGTGGCAGCTCGTCATGGTCAACACCGGGGCGCTGCCCGTGCTCTGGCTCGGCAGCTTCGCCGCCGGCCCGATGGGCCGCGCCGGCTGGCTCGACACCGGCTTCCCCCAGCTGGTGCCGGTCCTGGTGATCGCGGTGTGGTTCCTCGTCGTGGCCCAGGGACTGCGACGGATGTTCCCCGCGAAGGCGCTCGGCGTCGGACTGGTCGTGGCCGCGCTCTTCGTCCACCCGCTCTACCTGCTCGTGCAGACCCACGTCCTGGTCGGCGAGGCGGTCCAGCCGCGCTACCTGCTGCCGCTCCTCGTGCTGCTGACCGGCCTGGTCCTGCTCGCCCCGCGCGGCGTCGCGCTGCGGCTCACGCCCGCCGGCCTGTGGGCCGCGGTCGCCGCCCTCGGCGTGGCCCACTCCCTCGCGCTGCACGTGCAGATGCGGCGCTACATCTCCGGCCAGGACGTCTCGTGGCTCCGGCTGGGCAAGCAGCAGGAGTGGTGGTGGGACGGCCTGCCCACCCCGACGCTCTTCTGGCTCGTGGGCTCGGCGTGCTTCGCCGCCGTGACCTGGGCCGTGCTGCGCCCGCTCGTGGCCGTGCCCTCGCCCGCCACCACCGACCACGCCCCCGAGGGCCGCCACGCGGAGGAGCGCGTGTGACCCACGTCCAGCCCTCGCCGCACCCGGACCCGCCCCAGCCGGTCGACGCGCACCACGCCTCGGCCGTCGAGCGCGACGGCCACGCCCCGCGCCTCGACATCCAGGCGCTCCGCGCACTGGCGGTGGCGATGGTCGTGGTCTACCACTTCTGGCCCTCGCTGCTGCCCGGCGGCTTCGTCGGGGTCGACATCTTCTTCGTGATCTCCGGCTTCCTCATCACCGGCGCGCTCGTACGCCGCCCGCCGTCGCGGTGGCGCCACCTCGCCGAGTTCTGGGCGCGGCGCATCCTGCGGCTGGTCCCGGCGGTCGTCCTCACCCTGGTGGTGTCGCTCGTCGCGATCGCGGCCTTCCTGCCGCTGCTGGAGTGGCGCTCGGGCGGTCGCCACGCGCTGGCGTCGATGTTCTACCTGGAGAACTGGCACCTGGTGCTGATCTCCACCGACTACCTCGCCGCCAACGGTGCCGAGCCGCCCTTCCAGCACTTCTGGTCGCTCTCGGTCGAGGAGCAGTACTACGTCGGCTGGCCGCTGGTCATCGGGCTGCTGACCCTGCTCGCGAGGCGCGCCGGCCTGGACCTGCGGCGCACCCTGCTGGCGGGCGTCGCGCTGACCGTGGTCGCGTCCTTCCTCTACGGCCTGTCGATCTCGTGGTCCAACCCCTCGCTGGCCTACTTCTCCACCCCGGCCCGCGTCTGGGAGCTGGGCCTGGGCGGCCTCCTCGCGGTCAGCGGCGCCACCGTGGCGGAGCGGCTCGGCTCGGCAGCGCGCCGCAACGCCGTCGCGCTGCTGGGTGTCGCGATGATGCTGGCGTCCGGGTTCGTCCTGTCGGGCGAGTCGGTCTTCCCCGGCTACAACGCCCTCCTCCCGACCGTCGGTGCCGTGCTGTTCATCGCTGCCGCCGACCCGGGTGGGCGCTGGTCGCTGCGACCGGTGACGCACGCCCGGCCCGTGCAGCTCGTCGGCGACACGTCGTACGCCATCTACCTCTGGCACTGGCCGCTGCTGGTGCTGGTGCCGCTGTGCCTGCGCGTCGAGCGCACGTGGTGGCTGGCCCTGCTGCTCCTGCCGATCGCGCTGGTGCTGTCGTGGCTCAGCACGACCTTCGTCGAGAACCCGCTGCGCCCCGGTCGCGACAGCGCCGGGCTGCTGCGGCGGGCCGGCAAGGTCTGGGGCGTCTCCTCGGTCGTCGTGGTCGCCCTCTGCGCGGCCATGCTGCTGCGGGTCGAGCTCGCCACCGGCGCGAACGCCCGCGCGGTCGAGGCGCTGCCGACCTCGGGCCTCGAGGTGACCTGCCTGGGCGCCGGCGCGCTCGACGACTCCCTCGACTGCCCGGCCGAGCCCGACCTGGTCACCACGCCCGAGTTCGCCAAGACCGACCTGCCCAGCAGCGTCAGGGTCGGCCAGTGCCTCAACTGGCCCCCCTTCGGCGAGGTGGTGTCGTGCTCCCTCGGGGAGACCGAGGCCCCGAAGGTGCGCATCGCGCTCTACGGCAACTCCCACGCCGGGCAGTGGCAGCCGGCACTCGAGCGGATCGCCGGCGAGAACCAGTGGCAGGTCGACACCTTCGTGGTGGGCGTGTGCCAGCCCACGACCGAGAACGACCTCACCCCGAGCGTCATGCCCAGCGAGATCGACAACTGCGACCGGCTCGAGGCCGACGTGCTCGACACGATCGCGGAGACGCCGTACGACCTCGTGGTGATGTCGACGATGGACCACGACACCGCCGACCCGGCGGTCTACGAGCGCACGCTCCAGAAGCTCGTCGACGCCGGCCGCGAGGTGCTCGTCGTCCGCGACACCCCCGCGCCGCTCGACCCGGCCAACGACACGCCGACCTGCCTGGCCTACCACCTCGACGACCCGGAGGCCTGCGCCGGCAGCCCGGCCGACTGGATCCGCCAGGACCCGCTCACCGATGCCGCCGTCGCCCTCGACGACCCGGCCGTCAGCACGCTCGACCTCAACGAGCACGTCTGCGAGCCCGACACCTGCCAGCCGGTGGTGGGCGGCGTCATCGTGTGGGCCGACTACAACCACCTGTCGGCGACCTACGTCACGACGCTCGCGCCCTACCTCGAGCCCGCGCTCCTCGACGCCATCGACTGACAGGACCGACCCGGGGTTCGACTATGCTCGCCCGGCACGTGAAGGCCACGGGAGGGCAGGACTTGAGCGACAAGACGAGCGACGCCGACCTGGTACGCGCATCCGATCTCTTCGACGTCGAGTTCTACCTCAGGAAGAACCCCGACGTCCGCACGTCCGGCATCGACCCGGTCCTGCACTACCTGCGCCAGGGGGCCCGCGACGGACGCAACCCGTCGAAGGAGTTCTCGACCAACGCCTACCTGCGTCGCAACCCCGACGTCGGCGAGATGAACCCGCTCGTGCACTACCTGCGCCACGGCAAGGCGCAGGGCCGCTCGCTGAACCCCGCCGAGGACGACGCCCGCCTGGTGCGCGAGTCCGGCTTCTTCGACGAGGACTACTACCGCCACTTCCGCCCCGACCTCCCGGCGGACCGCGACGTGGTGAAGCACTTCATCCGCTTCGGCGCGCGCGAGGGCCTCGACCCCAGCGAGAAGTTCTCCACCTCCGGCTACATGCGCCAGAACCCGGACGTCGCGAAGACGCACTGGAACCCGTTGGTCCACTACCTGCGCCACGGCCGCGCCGAGGGCCGCATCGCCCCCCGCGGCGCCCTGCGCGAGCCGTACGTCGACGCGCTCTACGCCGAGCGCTGGCAGGCCATCGCCCCGATGCCGGTGACCCGGCTGCCGGGTGGCGAGCACCGCATCAGCATCGTCACCGACAGCGTCGCCCCGCACAGCCTCTTCGGCGGCGTCGGCACCGCGATCATCCTGGGCGTCCAGATCGCCAACCGCCTCGGCAACGGCACCCTGCGCCTGGTGACGCGCACCGACGAGCCCGACGGCCAGGTCATCGCGCTGCTGGAGGAGGCCACCGGCATCCGCCTCGACGGCATCCTCGAGCTCGAGCAGGTCTCGGTCGACGGCAGCCAGCGGCTCCAGTTCACGGACCGCGACATCGTCATGACCACGTCGTGGTGGACGACCCGCGCGGTGCTGGACAGCGACATCCCCCGCGAGCAGGTGCTCTACCTGCTCCAGGAGGACGAGCGGATGTTCTACGCCTACGGCGACGAGCGCCTGCTCTGCCAGGAGACCCTCGCCGAGCCGGACCTCGCGGTCGTGGTCAACACCTCGCGGCTGCTCGAGCACCTCTCCGGCCCCGGCGGCCTGCCGCACCTGCGCGAGAGCGCCATCGCGCTCGAGCCGGCCTTCCCCACGCGTGACGCCTCGGTCGTGCCCGCGGGCTCCGGGACCGCGAAGCGCAACCTGTTCTTCTACTCCCGCCCGCTCAACGCCCGCAACCTGTTCTGGCGCGGCGCCCAGGTCATCGCCCGTGCGGTCGAGGCCCGGATCCTCGACCCCGACGAGTGGGAGTTCCACTTCGTCGGTCGCGGCACCCCCGACCTCACGCTGCCGCGCGACGTCCACGTCACCATCACCGAGGGCATGGGCTGGACCGACTACCAGGACTTCGTCGCCTCGATGGACGCCGCCCTGGTCCTGATGGACACCCCGCACCCGTCGTACCCGCCCTACGACCTCGCGTCGGTGGGCGCCGCGGTGCTCACCAACTCCCACGGCATCAAGACCGACCTGTCCGACATCTCGGACAACATCGTCGTCGCGCCGTCGACGGTCGACGGGCTGCTCGAGGGCCTGCGCGAGATGGTCGAGCTCGCTCGCGACCCGGAGCAGCGGGCCGCCAACGTCGCCGCCGACCACATCAACCGCGACTGGGAGGCCACGCTCGTCCCGGTCGTCGACTGGGTGGAGAGGCGCTTCCGCACCGTGATCGGTCCCGAGGGCGCCGGCGAAGAGAGCATCGTCCCGGATGTTCACTGACCTGCCCGAGCCCCCCGACGAGGTCCGCGACCTCTGGGACAGCTCGATGGCCGAGCGCGTCGGCACGATGCTCGACGGCGAGCACCGGGTGGCCTTCCTCTACCGCACCCCCGACACCAGCACGTTCCGCTACCGCGTGGCCAACACCGTCGACGCGCTCAACCGCACCCCCGGCGGTCGGCTGCGCGCGGCGTGGTTCTGCGACGAGGAGCTGCGCGCGCTGACCCGGATCGTGCCGGAGCTCGACGCGATCGTCGTCGCGCGCTACCCCTGGGGCGCCGCCCTGCGCGAGCTAGTTGTGATGCCCAGCCAGGTTGTCCAACCTGGTGATGGGTGTGGCCTTCCCGATTGCTGAGTGGGGCCGGTGGTGGTTGTACTCGTGGACCCATGCTGGCAGAGCCGCGAGTCGGGCTGACTCGGAGTT
>NZ_JADHZD010000050.1 GCF_020102855.1 Nocardioides lacusdianchii | reverse complement strand
GAGATCGCGGTGCTCAAGGCCCAGGGCAAGGGCGTGCGCGAGATCGCTCGTGAGATCGGGCGCGACCCTGGGACGGTGTCACGCGAACTGCGCCGCAACGCCGCCACTCGGGGCGGGAAGCTCGAGTACCGGGCATCGGTGGCGCAGTGGAAGGCCGACATGGCTGCCAAGAGGCCCAAGACGGCAAAGCTCGTCGCGGATCCTCGGCTGCATGCTTACGTGCAGGAGCGGCTGTCGGGACAGATCAAGACTCCTGATGGCAAGGTCATCCGGGGTCCGGAGCCGCCACGGTTCACCGGCATCAACAAGCCCCATCGCAAGCATCGCGGGTGGTCCGCGGCGTGGAGCCCGGAACAGATCAGCAACCGGCTCAAGGTCGACTTCCCCGATGATGAATCCATGCGCATCAGCCACGAGGCGATCTACCAGTCGCTCTACATCGAGGGCCGCGGCGCGTTGAAACGCGAGCTGGTCTGGTGCCTGCGCACCGGCCGCGCGTTACGGGCGCCGCG
>NZ_JADHZD010000005.1 GCF_020102855.1 Nocardioides lacusdianchii | reverse complement strand
CTCAGCCGCCTGCCAGGCCCACTTCCCCGACCGCACCTGTTCCCAGAACGCCTGCCGCTCAGCTCGAAGCATCCGAACCATCACCACTCCTCACGACGAGTGGTGCAACGACCCTCCGAACTCAAGCCGGGTTAGCTGCTGCACCCACCCGGATATATCCAGGGCGGTACAAGCACCAACCCGGCGTTACAGCGGGACCCGTCAGCCGAGCACGAGCCCGTCCTCGCCCACGTCGACCTTCACCGCACCGCCGTCGGTGACCTCGCCGGCGATCAGCCGCCGGGCGAGCGGGTCGCCGATCGCGCTCTGGATGAGCCGCCGCAGCGGACGGGCGCCGTACGCCGAGTCGTAACCGGTCTCGGCCAGCCACGCCCGCGCGGCGTCGGTCACCGAGATGGTGATCCGGCGCACCGCGAGGCGCTTCTCGAGCAGTGCGAGCTGGAGGTCGACGATGTGGGTGAGGTCGTCCTTCGACAGGGCGTCGAACATGACGACCTCGTCGAGCCGGTTGAGGAACTCGGGCTTGAAGTGCGCGCGCACCACGCCCATCACCGACTCCTTCTTGGCCAGCGGCTCCAGGATCGGGTCGACCAGGAAGTTCGAGCCGAGGTTGGAGGTCAGGATCAGCAGCGTGTTGCGGAAGTCGACCGTCCGGCCCTGGCCGTCGGTCAGCCGGCCGTCGTCGAGCACCTGGAGCAGGATGTCGAAGACCTCCGGGTGCGCCTTCTCGACCTCGTCGAGCAGCACCACGCTGTAGGGCCGGCGTCGCACCGCCTCGGTGAGCTGGCCGCCCTCGTCGTAGCCGACGTAGCCGGGAGGGGCACCGACGAGCCGCGAGACGGAGTGCTTCTCGCTGTACTCGCTCATGTCCATGCGCACGATCGCGCGCTCGTCGTCGAAGAGGAAGTCGGCCAGGGCCTTGGCCAGCTCGGTCTTGCCGGTGCCGGTCGGGCCGAGGAAGAGGAACGACCCGGTCGGCCGGTTGGGGTCGGCGATGCCGGCGCGCGAGCGGCGTACGGCGTCGCTCACCGCGGTGACGGCCTCGCGCTGGCCGATCAGCCGCTCGCCGATGACCGACTCCATCTCGAGCAGCTTGGCGCTCTCGCCCTGAAGCATCTTGCCGGTGGGGATGCCGGTCCAGGCCTCGACCACGTCGGCGATCTGCTCGGCGCCGACCTCCTCGCCGACCAGCGGCTCGAGGTCGCCGAGCGCGTCGGCCTCGGCCCGCTCGACCTCGGCGATCTGCTTCTCGAGCTCGGGGATCCTGCCGTACTGGATCTCCGAAGCGCCCGCGAGGTCCCCCTCGCGCAGCTTCTTCTCCGCCTCGATCTTGAGCTGGTCGAGCTGGCGGCGCAGCTCGCCCTCGCCCTGGAGCTGGTCCTTCTCGCGCTCCCAGCGCGCCTCGAGCCCGCGCAGCTCCTCCTCACGGTCGGCGAGGTCCTTGCGCAGCGCGGCGAGGCGCTCGACGGAGGCGTCGTCGGTCTCCTTGGCGAGCGCGAACTCCTCCATCTTCAGCCGCTCGACCTGCCGGCGGAGCTGGTCGATCTCCTCGGGCGAGGACTCGTGCTCCATCCGCAGCCGTGAGGACGCCTCGTCGATGAGGTCGATCGCCTTGTCGGGCAGCTGGCGCCCGGTGATGTAGCGGTCGGACAGGGTGGCAGCGGCCACGAGCGCGGCGTCGGTGATGCGTACGCCGTGGTGCGCCTCGTACTTCTCCTGGATGCCGCGCAGGATCTGGATCGTGTCCTCGACGCTGGGCTCGCCGACGAAGACCTGCTGGAAGCGACGCTCCAGCGCTGGGTCCTTCTCGATGCGCTCGCGGTACTCGTCCAGGGTGGTCGCGCCGATCATGTGCAGCTCGCCGCGGGCCAGCATCGGCTTGAGCATGTTGCCGGCGTCCATCGCGGAGTCGCCGCCGGCGCCCGCGCCCACGACCGTGTGCAGCTCGTCGATGAAGGTGATGACCTGCCCGGCGGCGTCCTTGATCTCCTCGAGGACCGCCTTGAGCCGCTCCTCGAACTCGCCGCGGTACTTCGCACCCGCGACCATCGCCGCCAGGTCGAGCGAGAGCACGCGGCGGCCCTTCAGTGAGTCGGGCACGTCGCCGGCGACCACGCGCTGGGCGAGGCCCTCGACGACGGCGGTCTTGCCGACGCCGGGCTCGCCGATGAGCACGGGGTTGTTCTTGGTGCGGCGCGACAGCACCTGGATGACGCGGCGGATCTCGGCGTCGCGCCCGATCACGGGGTCGAGGCGCCCGTCCTCGGCGGCCCTGGTGAGGTCGACGGAGTACTTCTCCAGCGACTCGTACGACGCCTCGGCGCTCTCGCTGGTCACCCGGCGGTTGCCGCGGACGGCCGTGATGGCCTCCCGCAGCCCGTCGGCCGTCAGTCCGGCGTCGGTCAGCACCTTCTGGGCGGGCGACTCGACGGTCGCGGTGGCGACGAGCAGGTGGTCGGTGGCGACGTAGTCGTCCTTCATCGAGCCGGCCAGGTCGAGCGAGGAGGCGAGGACGCGGGTCAGCGCTGCCGACGCGTTGGGCTGCTGGACCGTCGAGCCGGTTGCCCGGGGCAGCTGCTGCTGCACGCGCTCGGCCTGCGCCAGCAGAGTGGCGGGGTCGACGCCGGCCTTCTGGACCAGGCTGCGGCTGCTGCCGTCCTCCTGGCGCAGCAGCGCGACGAGGAGGTGGACGGGCTCGGTGTGGGTGTTGCCGCCGGACGTGGCGGCCAGCTGGGCAGCCTCGATGACCTCGCGGCTGCGGGTGGTGAACTTCTCGGCACCGAACGCGCTCAACTCTGCTCCTTCGTGGTGGGTGTCTCGGACCACTCTGGCCCTCACTCGTCACAACGCGCCAGAAGTTGAGTCGATTCCCCTCAACTTTGTGAATTTCCGCCCCTCTCTGCGTCATACGAACCCGCACCCATGACTCCCACTTCGTATGACGCAGGGTCAGCGTCGGCGCAGGAGATAGGTGTCCATCACCCAGCCGTCGGCCTCCTTCGCCCGCGCCCGGGCCGTGCGGACCTCGTCGACGACGTCCGCCAGCGGCCCCGCGACGAGCTCCTCGTGGGGGCTGCCTAGGTTGGCGCCCCACCAGATGTCCCAGTCGCCGGTGAGAGAGGTGGCCTGCAGCTTCCCGTCCAGCATCACGACGAGGTTGTCGTGCCCGGCTGCGACCTCGGCCGCCAGCCGGCGGCCCGTCGTCACCAGCACGGGCCGGCCGACCTCGTGGAGCACGACGCGGTGCCGGGCCGCCAGCAGCGAGAGCGCGGAGACGCCGGGCAGCACGTCGTACGCCACTCCGAGCCTCTCGACCACGCGGATCGTCGAGTCGTAGAACGCCGGGTCGCCCCACACCAGGAACCCGACGGTGCCCGGCCGCTGGTCGAGGACGGATCCGTACGCCGTCGCGCGCGCGTCGTGCCAGTCGAGGACCGCCCCGTCGTAGTCGGTGGGGTCGTCGCGGTCGCGCGGCGGGTCGGGGACGGCGACCAGCTCGACGCCGAGGTCGGCGCAGATCGCCCGGCGCAGGGCCAGCAACGGATCGTCCGGCCCCTTGTCGGCGGCGATGACGTAGTCGCAACCGGCGATCGCCTCGCGCGCCTCGAGGGTCAGCTGACCGGGGTGGCAGCCGATCCCGACGACGCGCACCCTGGCGGGTTTCGAGGCTCGCTCCGCTCGCACCTCAACCACCGGGACGGCGTCGCTGGTTGAGGTGCGAGGAGCGCCAGCGACGAGCCTCGAAACCCGCGAGGACGCGCGTCACCGGTCCTCCAGCTCGCCCTCGACGTCGAGGTAGACCTGCTGCAGCGCGGCCACCACCTCGGCGTCGGGCTCCTCCCACAGCCCACGCTCGGCGGCCTCGTGCAGCCGCTCGACGATGCCGCGCAGCGCCCACGGGTTGGAGGTCCGGAGGAACTGCTGGTTGGTCTCGTCGAGGACGTACTCCTTGGCCAGCGACTCGTACATCCAGTCGTGCACGACGCCCGCGGTGGCGTCGAAGCCGAAGAGGTAGTCGACGGTCGCGGCGAGCTCGAAGGCGCCCTTGTAGCCGTGGCGCTGCATCGCCGCGATCCACCGCGGGTTGACCACGCGCGAGCGGAAGACGCGGTTCGTCTCCTCCTGCAGCGTCCGCGTGCGGACCGCGTCGGGGGTCGTCGAGTCGCCGACGTACGCCTTGGGGTCGCTGCCGGTCAGCGCGCGGACCGTGGCGACCATGCCGCCGTGGTACTGGAAGTAGTCATCACTGTCGGCGATGTCGTGCTCGCGGGTGTCGACGTTCTTTGCCGCCACCTTGATCCGGCGGTAGTTGGTGCGCATGTCGTCCGCGGCGGGCGCCCCGTCGAGGTCACGGCCGTAGGCGAAGCCGCCCCACGCCGTGTAGACCTCGGCGAGGTCGTCGTCGCTGCGCCAGTTGCCGGACTCGACGACCTGGAGGATCCCGGCGCCGTACGAGCCGGGCTTGGAGCCGAAGATCCGCGTCGTCGAGCGCCGCTCGTCGCCGTGATCGGCGAGGTCGGCGCGGGCGTGCGCCCGGACGTGGTTGTGCTCGTCGGGCTCGTCGAGGCCGGCCACGAGGCGTACGGCGTCGTCGAGCATCGCGACCACGTGCGGGAAGGCGTCGCGGAAGAACCCGGAGATCCGCACGGTGACGTCGATGCGCGGTCGACCGAGCTCGTCGAGCGGGATGACCTGCAGGTCGCTGACGCGTCGCGACGCCTCGTCCCAGACAGGGCGTACGCCGAGCAGCGCCAGCACCTCCGCCACGTCGTCGCCGCTGGTGCGCATCGCGCTCGTGCCCCAGACCGACAGGCCGACGGACTCGGGGTACGTGCCGGTCTCGTCGACGTACTTCGCGACGAGCGACTCCGCCATCGCCTGCCCGGTCTGCCACGCGAGGCGGGACGGGACGGCGCGCGGGTCGACGGTGTAGAAGTTGCGGCCGGTCGGCAGCACGTTGACCAGTCCGCGCAGCGGTGAGCCCGACGGCCCGGCGGCGATGAAGCCGCCGTCGAGGGCGTGGACGACCGCGTCCAGCTCGTCGGTGGTGCGCGCCAGGCGCGGCACGACCTGGGTGGCAGCGAACTTTAGGACCCGCTGCACCTCGGGGTCGTCGTGTAGCTCTGCCGCGCGGGCGGGATCCCAGTCGGCCTTGTCCATCTGCTCGACGAGGTCGCGCGCGATCGCCTCGATCGCGTCGACGTCGGCGGTGGTCTCGATACGCCGCTCGTCGTCTTCACTCGGTGGTCGAGTAGACCCCGAGGGACGAGGGGTCGTATCGAGACCCAACCCCAACGCCGCCCGCAACCCCGGCACCGCCTGCGCCTGCCCCCCGAACACCTGCGCCGCGCGCAGGATCGCCAGCACCAGGTTGACCCGCGCCTCCCCGGACGGCGCCTCGCCGAGCACGTGCAGCCCGTCGCGGATCTGGGCGTCCTTGATCTCGCAGAGCCACCCGTCGACGTGCATGATGAAGTCGTCGAACTCCTCGTCGTCCGGCTGCTCGTCCAGCCCGAGGTCGCGGTGCATCTCGGCGGCGTGCATGAGCTGCCAGATCTCGCCGCGGATCGCCGGCAGCTTGGCCGGGTCCATCGCGGCGATGTTGGCGTGCTCGTCGAGGAGCTGCTCGAGGCGGGCGATGTCGCCGTACGACTCGGCGCGCGCCATCGGCGGGATGAGGTGGTCGACGATCGTCGCGTGGGCGCGGCGCTTGGCCTGCGCGCCCTCGCCGGGGTCGTTGACGAGGAACGGGTAGACCATCGGCAGGTCGCCGAGCGCGGCGTCGGTGCCGCAGCTGGCGGAGAGGGCCGCGTTCTTGCCGGGCAGCCACTCCAGCGAGCCGTGCTTGCCGAGGTGGACGACGGCGTCTGCCTTGAACCCGTGCTCCAGCCAGCGGTAGGCACCGAGGTAGTGGTGCGTCGGCGCGAGGTCGGGATCGTGGTAGATCGCGATCGGGTTCTCCCCGAAGCCACGCGGCGGCTGGATGAGCAGCACGATGTTGCCGGCGCGCACGGTCGCGAGCACGAGCTCGCCGGCGTCGTTGACGAAGAGCGAGCCGGGCGCCTCGCCCCAGGCCTCGACCATGTCGGCACGCAGGTCCGCGGGCAGGTCGGCGGTCCACGCGGCGTACTGCTCCGGCGTGATCCGCACGTGCGCGTCGGTCAGCTGCGCGTGCGTCAGCCACTCCTCGTCCTGCCCGCCGGCAGCGATGAGCGCGTGGATCAGCGCATCGCCCTTCTCGGTGTCGCTCGCCTCGCGGTCGAGGATCTCCACGACCTCGCCGTCACCCAGGTCGTACCCCTCCGCCCGGAGCCGCTGCAGCATCCGGATCGCGGAGACGGGGGTGTCGAGCCCGACGGCGTTGCCGATGCGCGCGTGCTTGGTGGGGTACGCCGACAGCACGAGGGCGAGCCGCTTCTCGGCGTTCGGGATGTGCCGCAGGCGCGCGTGCCGGACCGCGATGCCCGCGACCCGGGCGCAGCGCTCGGGGTCGGCAACGTAGCGCGGCAGGCCGTCGGCGTCGACCTCCTTGAAGGAGAACGGCGCGGTGATGATGCGCCCGTCGAACTCCGGGATCGCGATCTGGGTGGCGGAGTCCATCGGGCTGACGCCGTCGTCGGACGCCTCCCACTCGGCACGGCTGGAGGTGAGGCAGAGGCCCTGGATGATCGGGATGTCGAGCGCCGACATCCGCGCGACGTCCCACGACTCGTCGTCGCCGCCCGCGCTCGCGCCCGCGGGCACGCTGCCACCGGCGGCGAGCACGGTGACGATCAGCGCGTCGAGCGTGCCGAGCGCGTCGTACAGCTCGTCGGGCGCGGAGCGCAGGGACCCCGCGAAGATGGGTACGCCGACCGCGTGGCCCGTCGCGTCGATCGCGTCGGCGAGGGCGTGGGCGAAGGCGGTGTTCCCGCTTGCCTCGTGGGCGCGGTAGTAGAGCACCCCCACCCGCGGCAGCCCTATCGCCGGTCGAGCGGGCGCCTCCTCCATCGCTGGTCGAGTAGCCCCCTCCTCCATCGCTGGTCGAGTAGCCCCGAGGGACGAGGGGCGTATCGAGACCCCCCACTGAGCCAGCACCTGCGGCGGCTCGAACCCCTCCCCCGTCAGCAGCACCGTGTCGGAGAGGAAGGCGTGGAGCTGGCGGAGGTTCGCCGGCCCGCCCTCGGCGAGGTAGCGGTGCGCCTCGGCCGCGACGCCGATCGGCACCGACGACAGCTCCATCAGCTCGGCGCTCGGTGACTGCTCGCCACCGAGCACGACGACGGGCATCCCGGTCGCGGCGACGCGCGTGAAGCCGGAGCAGAGGTCCTGGGGCGAGCCGAGCAGCCGGCCGACGACGAGGTCGCAGCCCTCGATCACCTGGGCCATCGACTGGTGCCCGGGTCGCGCCGGGTTGGCCAGGACGTAGTCGGCGCCGGACTCCCGCGCGCTCAGCAGGTCGGTGTCGGACGTGGACAGCAGTGCGATGCGCACGGATCCTCCTCGGGGTTCTCGCCCCTCTGATGGGATCCGCGTGGGCCAGTATCTGGCTACGGGCCTGCACGCAGGCCCTCACAGTGGCGGAACCGCCCCGGAATGTCACCGGGTTCCTGGGTCCCACGCGGAGTGGTGCGACGACCCTAGCGGCAGTTGTTGCTCGCTGGTCGAGTAGCCCGCGAGGAACGAGCGGGCGTATCGAGACCTCGACCCCATGCCAAGATCGCCCCCGTGACCGACCGGACCCGAGGCGACCTCTGCCCCGGCGTCTTCCGTCCCTGGCCGGCCGACGACGGAGCGCTCGTACGCCTCCGCATCCCCGGCGGCCACCTCACCCGCACCACGCTGCTCGCGCTGCTCGACGTCGCCGAGGCGTACGGCGACGGGCAGGTGCACCTGACCAAGCGGGCCAACCTCCAGCTCCGCGCGCTCCCACTGATCAACGGCAATGTCCCGCGCGAGGTCGTCGAGGCCATCCGCGCCACCGGCCTGCTCCCGCACTCGGACCACGAGCTGGTGCGCAACGTCCTCGTCTCACCGCTGACCGGGCTGGACGGCGGCCGCGCCGACCTCCGCCCCGTCACGAAAGAGCTCGACGAGCGCATCTGCGCCACGCCGTCCCTCGCGAAGCTCCCGGGCCGCTTCCTGGTGGTCCTCGACGACGGCCGGGGCGACCTCGTCTCGCGGACCTGCGACCTCGGCCTCGTCGCCCTCTCGGCGGACGAGGTCCAGCTCCGGGTCGGGTCGACGAACTGGGGTCCGGTCGTCCCGCTGCAGGAGGCGGCGGCTCGCCTCACCGGCCTGGCCCGCGCGTTCCAGCAGGTGCGTGGCAGTGGGGACGATGCGGCCTGGCACGTCGACGAGCTGCCCGCCGTCCCACACACTCACGATCCCGACCCCCGCCTTCCCGCGACGACCGAGCCGCCGGCGTACGGCGAGGTCGCGCGGGGCATCGCGCACGTCGAGGTGGCGGGCGGGGTGCTCGATCGAGGGTTCTCGCTCACGCTCCCGGAGCACCTGGTCGTCACGCCATGGAAGTCCTTGGTCTCGCTGGTCGAGTAGCGGGTGCCGTGGGGAACGAGACGCAGGCCACAGCGCTCTGCCGACCTGCAGGTGGTTCCCCACACGACCGCTGGTCGACGACGGCCAAGTCCGGTCAGGCGTACGCGTACGGCGGGATGAGCGCTCCCGCGACGACGCACGCCCAGCCGAGGAAGAGCCACGGGTAGTGCCGTCCCGTCGAGGGCACCGGACTGCGGATCTCGCGCAGCCGACCCCGGTAGCCGATCGCCGCGAAGACACTGCCCGCCAGTGCGAGCGGCGGTCCGATCCAGAACACGGCAAGGTCGCTGGTCATCGCGAGCGAGGTGTAGAGACCGGCGACACCGAGGCCCGCCGCGATGAGCGGCAGGGCACTGCGCAGCAGCTGGTTGAGCTCGAGCTGCTTGACGGTGCGGTCGACGGGATCCATGGCGAACGCACCGTATCCGGACATCCACACCAGCCCGACCTGCCCTAGGCTGCCCCCGTCACGCGACGCAGGAACCCGGTGCAAGTCCGGGGCGGTTCCGCCACTGTCAGTCCCCCAGCCACATCGGGGGCGAGCCAGACACTGCCCGCGCGGCGTTACCTGCCTACCCAGGGGCGCGAACCCCGAGGAGCCGTGATGACCCTGCTTGCCCGACCGACCCGTCGCTACGACTACATCGCCCGCGGGGCCGCGATCTACGACGAGTCTTTCGCGACGATCCGCCGCGAGGCCCGGTTCGACCACCTGCCGGCCGACGCCGAGCGCGTCGCCGTACGCATGGTCCACGGGACCGGACAGGTCGACCTGACCGACGACCTCGTGATCCACCCGCGTCTGGTGAGCGCCGCCCGCGAGGCCCTCGAGGCCGGTGCGCCGATCATCACCGACGCGCACATGGTCGCGTCCGGCGTCACCCGCGCCCGGCTGCCCCGCGACAACGAGGTGCTCTGCGCGCTGCACGACCGGCGTACGCCCGACCTCGCGATGCTGATGGCCACCACCCGCTCGGCCGCCGCGCTCTCGCTCCTCGAGGGCCGCCTCGAAGGGGCGGTGGTCGCGATCGGCAACGCCCCCACCGCGCTGTTCCACCTGCTCGAGATGCTGCTCGACGGAGCGCCGCGACCGGCCGCGATCGTGGGCGTACCGGTCGGCTTCATCGGCGCCGCCGAGTCCAAGCAGGCGCTGGAGGAGGTCGCCCTGCAAGGCCTCGACGTCCCCTTCCTCACTGTCCGCGGCCGTCGCGGCGGGTCGGCGATGGCCGCCTCCGCCCTCAACGCACTGGCCCAGGAGCGGGAGTGACCGGCCGGCTGTACGGCGTCGGGCTGGGGCCGGGCGACCCCGAGCTGGTCACCCTCAAGGCCGCGCGGCTGATCCGCGACGCCGACGTGATCGCCTTCCACGCCGGCGTCGGCAAGCAGTCCAACGCGCGCCGGATCGCCGCCGACCTCATCCCGCGCAGCGCGATCGAGGAAGAGCTCCGCTACCCCGTCACAACCGGCCCGACCGCGCACCCGGGCGGGTACGCCGGCGCGATGGCCGAGTTCTACGAGGAGTGCGCCTCGCGCCTGAGTGCCCACCTCGAGCAGGGCCGTACGGTCGTGGTGCTGGCCGAGGGCGACCCGCTGTTCTTCGGCTCGTTCATGTACCTCCACGACCGGCTCGCCCCGCGCTTCGAGACCGAGGTCGTCCCGGGCGTGCCCGCCTTCGCCGCCGCCACCGCCGTCCTCGCCTCGCCGCTCGTCCGGCAGACCGACGTGCTCACCGTGCTCCCCGGCACCCTCGACGTCCCCGAGCTCGCGCGCCGCCTCGCCGACACCGACGGCGCGATCATCATGAAGCTCGGCCGCCGCTTCCCCGGCGTGGTCGAGGCCCTGCGCCAGGCCGGCCGCCTCGAGCACGCGATGTACGTCGAGCGCGCGTCGATGCCCGCCGAGCGCTGGATGCCCGTGGTCGATGTCGACCCCGCCTCGGTGCCGTACTTCTCGCTGATCGTCGTCCCCGGCGACAGCGTTGCGGAGGATCCCGGCGGCCGCCGCCCGCCCCTCGCCGGTCGAGTAGCCCGCGAGGACTCCCATTCCCTCGGTGGTCGAGTAGCCCGCCAGGAATCCCCCTCCCTCGGTGGTCGAGTAGCCCGCAAGGACTCCCCCTCCCTCGGTGGTCGAGTAGCCCGCGAGGAACGAGCGGGCGTATCGAGACCCCACCCCCTCCAGGTCATCGGCCTGGGCCCCGGCCTCGACGCCTGGCTCACCGACGAAGCCCGAGAAGCCCTCGCCCACGTCGACCACGTCGTCGGCTACGCCCCCTACGTCAACCGCGTCCCCCAGCGCGAGGGCCTCACCCGCCACGCCTCCGGCAACACCGTCGAGGTCGACCGTGCCCGGCTCGCGCTGGACCTCGCCCAGCAGGGACACCGGGTGGCGGTCGTCTCCGGCGGCGACGCGGGCGTCTTCGGAATGGCGAGCGCGGTGTTCGAGGCTGCCTCCGACTATCCCGACGTACCCGTCGAGGTCCTCCCCGGCGTCAGCGCAGTCCAGGCCGTCGCGGCCCGCGCCGGCGCACCGATCGGCGCGGACTTCGCGGTCGTGTCGCTCAGCGACCGGCTCAAGCCGTGGCCGGTGATCGCGCGACGGCTGCACGCGATCGCCGAGGCCGACCTGGTGCTCGCGGTCTACAACCCGGCCTCACGCAGCCGCACCACCCAGGTCGCCGACCTCCAGAAGCTCTTCCTCGAGCACCGCAGCCCCGACACGGTCGTCGTGGTCGGCCGCGACGTGGGCCGCGCCGAGGAGTCGCTGACGGTGACCACCCTCGCCGAGCTCGAGGCCGACACGGTCGACATGAAGTGCCTGCTGATCGTGGGCGCCTCGTCGACCACCGTGACCGCGACCGGCCGGGTGTGGACGCCGAGGTTCGTGGAGTGACCGTCCACTTCGTCGGCGCCGGCCCCGGCGCGGCCGACCTGATCACCCTGCGCGCCGCGTCGCTGCTCGCGGCGGCCGACGTCGTGCTCTACCCGGGGACGTACCTCGACGCCGAGGTCCTCGCCCACTGCCCCGACGCCCGCCAGGTCGACACCCAGTCACTCGACCTCGACCAGATCACGTCGGTCATGGTGGACGCGGCTGCGGAGGGATGCGAGGTCGTACGCCTCACCTCCGGCGATCCGTCGCTCTACTCCGCCCTCGCTGAGCAGACCGCGCGCCTCGACGCCGCCGGGGTGGCGTGGGACGTGTGCCCGGGAGTCCCGGCGTACGCCGCTGCGGCCGCTGTCGTCGGCCGCGAGCTCACCGTCCCGCTCGTCGCGCAGAGCGTGGTGCTGACCAGGACGCAGGCCCGCTCCACCGCGATGCCACCGACCGAGTCGCTCGCCGCATTCGCGGCCACACGAGCGACCCTGGTGCTGCACCTCGCGATCAGGCGAACCCGCTCGCTGGCCGAGGAACTCGTCGAGGAGTACGGCGCCGACTGCCCGGTGGTCGTGGTCCACCGGGCTTCGCAGCCGGACGAGCTCGTCCTCCGCGGCACCCTCGCGGACATGGCCGACCGGGTCGAGGAGGCGGGCCTCAGGCAGGCTGCGGTCATCCTCGTTGGCTGGGCGCTGGCGCGCGGGGGTGGCGAGTCGTGGCTCTACACGCCCGACCGACACCGTCAGCCGTCCGCTGGTTGAGGCGCGAGGAGCGCCAGCGACGAGCCTCGCAACCCGCTGGTCCGACCTAAGCGTCCGGGTCGATGCTGCTCTCCCGCGGCAACCCGAAGGGCCTGTCGGAGGGAAGGTTGATACCCTCCTCCGTGCCCTCCACCACCGTGCACTCGCCGCTCGGGACGACGCAGGTGATGAGGACGGGCGACAGCCAGTCGACCGAGGACCCGTCCCGCGACGGCGTCTTCCCGACCACGGTCGTCGCGTCGCTCCAGCCGCCGAGGCTCCACTCCTCCAGCGGCGGCCCGGTGACGTCGGGCGAGCCGAGCGGGCCGGTGGCGTCCGGCCGCGTCGTGGTGACGCGCTCACCGTCAGCGGACTCCAGCACCGGCCTCGCGCCGAACGCCTGCGCTGGGATGTGCCAGGTGCGGTCGGCGTTCGGGAGCGGGGCGGTGAGGTGCAGCGACTGCCACCAGTCCGACGCGCGGATCGCCTCCCAGTCGAGGTCTTCGGACGTCGCCTCGCCGGTCGAGAGGTCGTGGCTCACGAGGGCGTTGAGCCCCTGGACGTACGCCGTTCCGTCGACGACGCCGAGCATGCCGACCGGCGCGTCCTCGTAGAGGTCGGTCCAGTCGGCGCCCTCGGTCTCCTTCGGCAGGAGTCCCTCGCTGCTGCGCACGACCTCCTCGCCGGTGGTCAGGTCGACGACGACCGCCTCGGCCGACCCGGCGCCCTCCTCCAGCCGGTCGATGAAGGCCAGCCATCGTCCGTCCGCGGACGTGGTGAGGCTGCCGATGCCGGGGTGCACGCCGAGGTCCTCCACCCCGTCGGCGGTCGCGACGCGCAGCTCCGGCAGCGCGTTGCCCTCCCGCTCGCTCGGGTCCGCGGAGGCGAACCAGACCCCGGCGCCCGCGACGACGTACGCCCCGGCGAGGTCCCCGGTGTCGATCGTCGAGCCGTCGGGCAGGTGGACCGTGCTGCCGCTCGCCCAGATCAGCCCGTCTGTCGCGACGGGGGTCGTGGTGGTCGGCCAGGAGGCCGGCGACCCGGCGGGGTCGTCGGACCCGCACGCGGTCGTCAGCGCGAGCGTGGCGACGAGGAGGGCGACGTGGGTCCGAGACATCACGAGACGAATCGTTGCAGGAAGCCGAAAAGACCGTCGCTGCGCGAGTCGGCGGCGGTGCGGTCAGCCGCCGGGGGTGTCGCGTGGCGTGGCGAGGAGCCGTTCGGCGACGAGTCGGAGCTTGAGGTTCTCCTGGTTCGACAGGCGGGTCAGGAATCCGAACGCGCGCGCGTCGTCGACCCCGAAGCGCTCCATCACGACACCCACGGCCTGACCGATCAGCTGGCGCGCGGTGACCGCCTCCTGGAGCTGGTCGATCCTGCGGGCGTACTCCAGCGCGACGGCCGACTGGTGCGCGAAGAGCTCGGCCAGCACGCCCAGGTCCTCGAAGGCTCCGACCTTGTCGGAGTAGAGATTCAGCGCCCCGTTGGAGTGCTGGGCGTCGAAGAGCCGGATGCCGGCCTGCGCCCGGATGCCGGCCTCCAGTGCCACAGGCGCGTACCGCGGGAAGCGCTCATCGGCCGCCAGGTGCGACGAGACGATGTGGACGGTGTCGACCGCGGCCTCGAAGCAGGGCCCCTCCTGCAGCTCGTACTGCGCCGCGTCGACGTCGCGGAGGACGTCGTGGGTCGGCGCCACGGTCTCAAGGCTGCCGTCGGCGTGCTTGACGGACAGGCTGCTCCACTGCACGTCCGGTAGGACCTCGACCGCGGCCGCCGTGATGTTGGCGAGCGTCTGGTCGAGGTCGCCGGGCCGGAGCGCGGCGGCCAGACGGCGGGAGGCCTCGACGATGCGGTCCTCACTCATGACGGCAGCTCGGGTCGGTGCGGCTGAACGTCCATCGGATGGTCAGCGAGGTGCTGGTGGTCGACATGGATGTGTCTCCGTGTGGTGGCTCTCGAAGCAGGCGTGCCCATGGGCTTGAGCCTCGTGCCCGCGACGTGCAGTGCCCACCAGTACCCCCTCGGAGGAGGCTCATGTCTGACGGAGTGGAGGTGGAAGAAGTAGCGCCTTCAACCACGGTTGTGCGGACCCGGAACCCCGCGGTAGACCTAGACCTGCTCACCGTGTGCCCGAAGGTGCTCGCTCACGCAGCCGAGCGGCAGCGGGCACATGGTGAGACCAGACCGACTGGTCGCCCACCACCTCGGCCTCACGCGAACCGCCTGACGAACCGTCGCTGCCACGGCGTCTCCACCGCCCGTGGGTGGTAGCGCTCGCGCACCCACACCACCGCCTCCTCCTCAGCAGGGACGCCGTCGAGGACGGCGAGACAGGCGAGGGCGGTCCCCGTACGCCCGCGTCCGCCGGCGCACGCCACCTCGACGCGCTCGTCAGCCGCCCGTTCCCACGCCTCACGCAGCACCTCGCGCGCGGCGTCGCGGTCGGCGGGCAGGCGGAAGTCGGGCCACCGGATCCACCGGCTCTCCCACGGCACCGCGGGAGGCGGCGAGCCCAGCAGGTACACACCCATTTCGGGAACCGTGCCCTCGGGCAGCGACGAGCTCAACGCGCGCCCGCGCACCAGGCGGCCGGACGGCAGCTCGACGACACCGCGCGCCGCCGGGTCCCACGTGGGCGAGAGGTGGGTCATTCCGTAACCCCCAGCGGGAGCGCCGCCTCGACCACCCCGCCAGCGTCGGTGGCGTACGCCGTGAGCGTCCCGCCGACCTGCAGCGCGCGCTCGCGCATCGACGCGATCCCCACCCCGGGTGTCCAGGCGCCGCCGGCGCCACCGTCGTCGCGCACCGTCAGCACGAGCCCGCGGTCCCCGACCTCCAACGAGACAGAGGCACACGTGGCGGAGGCGTGACGGGCCACGTTGGTCAGCGCCTCGACGACGATGCGGTACGCCGCCACCTCCGTCGCAGCCGACAGCGCAGGCAGCGCGGTGGGCACCGAGACGGAGACCGGGAGCGGGAGGCCGGCGGACGAGTGCAAGGTCGACGCGTGCTGCCGAACGGCCCCCTCGAGGCCGAGCTCGTCCAGCGCGGGCGGCCGCAGCCCCTCGACCAGCCGGCGGATCTCGGTGATCGCGTGCGCGGTGTCGGACCGGAGCTGCACCAGCAGTTCATCGGCCTTGTCCGGGTCGGACCGCACTTGGTTGCGCGCGGCGTCCGTCGCGAAGGCCACGCCGCTGAGCGTCGGCCCGAGCCCGTCGTGCAGGTCGCGCCGCAGCCGGCGGCGCTCCTCCTCGACGGCGGCGACGACCGCCTCCCGCGACCGCTGCAGGTCCGCACTCATCTGCCGCGCGCGCAGGGTCTGCGCCAGCAGAGGTGCCATGATCCTCAGCACGTCCTCGTCGGCGCGCGACAGCCCGAGGTCGCCCGCCCGCAGCCCGACGACCACCTCCCCCACCTCGTCCTCGCCGAGCCGCAGCGGCAGCACCCGCGTGTGCGTCACCTCGGCCCCCGACGACGCCAGTACCTCCCCGCCCGCGCGGATGCTGGCGTACGGCAGGACGAGCGCCTCGCGCACCGCGGCCAGCGCGAGCGCCGGGTCGTCACCGATCCGGTCGGCCAGGGACGTCGCCGCCGCCAGCGGGTCGGGCCGGTCCCCGAACAGCAGCTGGTCGACGACACCGCGCAGCAGCACCTGCAGGGGCCGTACGCCGAACGCGAGCACCGCGCAGATGACGACGATCGGCGTCGGCTCCAGCGGCCGTCCGCTGACCTGCTCGACGGTCGACGTGAGCCCGACCCCGACAGAGACGTACGTCGTCAGGACGGTCGCCGCGACGACGGCCCGCGTCACCAGACCGCGTACGTCGACCACCTCGGGGCGCACCACCCCGACGGCCATCGCCACTGGTCCGACGGCGAGGACCGCGACGAAGACAGCGTCGAGCTCCGGGACGCTCGCGCTGCCCAGCGACTCGCTGAGGAACGCCACGAACGCCGCCGCCAGCCCGGCGCCGATCCACGCCAGCGAGCTCCACGCCAGCGCACGGCGGTCCTCGGCGTCCCCGCGCTCGAGCGCCCACCACACGTGGACCAGGAGCGCACCCACGAGGACGAACCCCATCAGCTCGAACGACTCCTCCCACGCGACGCCCAGCACGCCCGCGGCGACGACGACCACGAGCAACACGAAGGAGACCGGCTCGCGCCAGGCGAGTCGGGGGTACGCCAGCACAGCCAGCGGCAGCAGCAGGCAGCCGGCGAGCCGGAGGACCGGGGAGGCCGCACCGTCGAGGTCGAGCACGACGGCCGCGCATCCGAGGAGGAGCGCGATGCCGCCGAGCACGAGGAAGACAGCGGACCACTGCGCCCGGCCGCTCTGCCGGACGAACCACCCCGACGCCGTCGTCACGACACCGAGGAAGGCCGTGGCCGCGAGGACGGGGGTCATGACCCGCCCAGCCCTCCCCGCCGTGCGCGCACGATGGCGGCGGACCGGTCGGCGACGGCGAGCTTCACGAAGATCGAGGAGATGTGGTTGGCGACGGTCTTCGGCGAGAGGAAGAGCCGGTCGGCGATCATCTGGTTGCGCTCGCCGGCGGCCATCAGGTCGAGGACCTCGCGCTCGCGGGCGGTGAGCTCGGGGAACGGGTCGGCGACCGGGGGCGGTGCCGCGAAGTAGCCGAGCACCCGCTGCGCGACGCCGGGGCTGAAGATCGCCTCGCCCGCGACGACGGCCCGGATCGCACGGTCGATCTCGGCCTGGTCGGCCCCCTTGAGCAGGTAGCCCTGCGCGCCCGCGCGCATCGCCCCGAAGACCGTGTCGTCGTCGTCGAACATCGTCAGCACCAGCACCGCGACCCCACTGGCGCTCTGCCGGATCCGCCGCGTGGCCTCGAGCCCGTCGATGCCGGGCATCCGGATGTCCATGAGCACGACGTCGGGCTTTGTCAGCACCACTTCACGTACGCCCGCCTCGCCGTCCGTCGCCGTGCCGACCACCTCGAAGTCCGGCAGCGAGTCGAGCAGCGCGCGCAGCCCGCCGAGCACGACCGGGTGGTCGTCGACGAGTACGACGCGGATCGGGGCCATGAGCTCATCGTCCTGCCTGCAAGGGTCCGTGACCCGGGATCCTGCTCCTACCCGAGCCGGGATTCCTCCCTGATGATGGGGAGCGTACGCCGATCCCGTCCGGTGGGCGCGCGACGACTCTGGAGGCACCACCACCTCACAAGGAGCTTCTGATGACCACCACCGCACCCACCGACACCACCACCCGCGCTCCGTGGAGCACCAAGAACAAGGTCGGCCTCGGCCTGGCCATGGCCTACGCGCTGACCAACCTGCCGAGCGCGATCCTGCCCACGCCCGAGGGTGCCGAGGCCGGTCCGCCGATGTCGATCCTCGTCGCCTGCTCGGTCCTCTCGGCCGTCGCGATCGTCGCCGGCATCGTCGCCTGGCGCAACGGCAGCCGTCCGGCCGCCCGTCTCACCGCCGCGAGCATGATCATCGTGACCCTGACCTCGCTGCCGGCCTTCTTCGTGGACGTGCCGGCGGGGATCAAGATCCTCGTGGCTGCGGGGGTCGTGCTCACCGTGGTGTTCACGGTGCTGATCTTCTCGCCGGGGAAGCGGAACTGACCGCTTCCTCTGTACGCCGCCGGGCCAAAGGGTCCGGCGGCGTCCAGCATGTCTGTGTCGAAACCCAACGATGAGTGGGAGGGATGCGTTGAGGGCACCCCACTTTCCGAGATCAAGGCTGCCGAATCGCCAGAGAACGGAACGGATCAGCTCTGAACTGGCACAATGATTGCCGACTGGAACAGCGCCCAGCTGCCTGGCAGTGTCTACAGTAGAGAGATCGCGTGCGGAATCTAAAAGCAACCGGCGAGTACACAATCGTAGTGGTAGGAATCATCGCCGTATCGGCGCCAATCTTGGCAGACTTCGACACCAGTTCCACATCGGACTGGATTTCAATCGGAATCTACCTGCCGCTGCTAATCCTCTTCCTAACTCTCGCGCTGCTGGGCTTAAAGAAGCGGCCCTTGAAGTACCAAGAGGTGTCCTTCAAATACCCGCGTGGGACGATTGCCGCTGGGACGCATGAGGTCACCGAGGGATGGTTCGCCGATCGAAGGAAGAAGAAGGTTGCGGAAACTGACGAGGAGATCCGGCAATGGATGCTTCGGCAACTCGAAAGGTCTAGTTCAGCGACCATTTTCACCCGCGACTTGTCATGGGCCAAGCCCGAGGACGATGTCTTCGTCAGCAGGGGAAGCCAGTTCACGATTATCGCGTGCATTAAAGACGAGCTCACAAGTTCGCAGGTCGACCACCTAGCAGCTATGGCTTCGACGGGCTGTCACGTAGTTCGAGTGCGGATCGCCAGCAAGGCACGGTTCACGAAGTTTGAGTCGGGAGGGAACTCTTACTACGCGGTGGCACTTCCCGAGGGCCGAAAGCACGTGATCCGAACCACCGATGACAAGAAGGATCCTGTGTACAGGTTGGCCAAGGCCAGCCTGGACGCCGCGAAGGCGTCTGCTGCCAGACGACTCCCATCGACGATTATCCCAGACGGGCCCCACGGCGACCCCAAAGGCGGGCCGACACCATGACTGCGAATCCGATCTCGAAGACTCGAGCGCAAGAACTCGAAGTAGCTGCATGGGATCTGGTTGCCCAGCGGCGCGCCCAGGACCTTGACGGCGACCGAGACCCAAGCTACCGGTACGTCCTTGCTCCTGGCGTTACAAGCCTCATGCCCCCAAACTGCGGCTCGGTGATCGATATTGGATGTGGCGTCGGACGCTTTACGAAAACGCTGCGCAGCTTTGCGAAGTCGGTAGTCGGCATCGACCCAAGTGCCGTCTCAGCAAGAATCGCTAGCCAGCACGTGATGCGGTTATCGAATATTCAAATTCAGAACGTGACCATCAGCCAATACGCGTTGAGCAACGCCGTTAAGCACGACGCCGCCGTCGCACTTATGGTGTTGCAGGACGTCGTTGACCTTTCTGGATTCCTGCACGCCAGCGCAAGAACGCTACGAGAAGGCGCACCACTGATAGGCGCAGTGACCCATCCACGACACTGGCCGGAATACTGGGGCTACAGCCAGTCTCCGTGGTTCGACTACGAAAAAGAGATCTACATTCAGTCCGAATTCCGAACCTCGCTCTCGGCGACTGGCGTGAAGACCTTGCACGTCCATCGACCTACGTCCATGTATCTGGACGCATTCTCTGATTCCGGTTTTGGAAAAGTCGAAACTTGGGAACCAATGATGGAACCAAGTGTCCAGCGCCTTACGGGGGTCAAATGGAAGAAGCCGCACTTTTGGTTCTTTCGTGCGCACAAAAAATGACTCTCGACGGACCTCTGCACGGAACTTGCAGGTAGGGCTTGAGGCGGATACACCACGCATGGGCAAGGCCGCCAAGAGGTTCGAACTCGGAACGCGCGACTCGCAGTCGCCGATGATGCCACTACGCGACTCTTGGCCGTGGGACCATGACGGCGTGACAGTCGCCGTGGTGGTCAAGGTCTTTGATGGCATCGTCTTGGCCGCGGACTCCGCGACTACGCTCACCATCCCGCTTGCGGGCGGGGGCGACCTGCACCAGGTGTACAACAGCGCAAATAAGGTGTTTCACCTCCACCGCCACCTACCCATTGCAGCCATGACTTGGGGTCTTGGCGCCATCGAGTCAGCCAGCATCGCGACCCTCACGAAGGATCTGCGCCGACGGCTCATGGGAAATGATCCCGACCACCAAGACTGGTCCCTAAATCCTGACTCCTACACGATCCAAGAAGTCGCTGCCCGGTATGTTGAGATGTTTCACGGGGAGTTGTATTCGAAGTCCTTTGGCGGTGCGACGGGCACGCCAGAGTTGGGCATGCTCATCGCTGGATACTCCAGCGGAGAGAAACAGGCGGAGGCTTGGCAGGTCTTGATCACAGACCCGACGACGAGCCCCACACCAGAGATGCTGATCGGTGTTCCCGGGTATGGATGGCAAGCCTTCGCTCAACCCGACGCCACGGAGCGTCTCTTTGGCGGGATCGACCAGGGCTTGCTTCATGCCATCAAGGCCGCCGTCGGGGAGCCCGTCTGGAGCTCACAGATCGAGCCACTTGTCAGTCAGGCCAGCCGCTTGCCGGTGGTCGCGCCCATGCCGATCGATGATGCGATCCAACTGGCCAAGTTCCTTGTTCACACCACAGCCCAGTACAGCCACTTTCTGATGGGTCCGGATACCGTAGGTGGTGTCATCGACGTAGCGGCCATCAGTCGCCACGAGGGATTCCGCTGGATCAACCGCAAGCACTACTATCCCCAAGACCTCAACCCGTGGGGGACCAGTCATGATCATTGAGAACGCCACCGCAGCCACCCAGCCCCGCCCGCCCGCCCCGAGCCCTGACGCGACGAGGCGCGGCGGCATGATTGGCACCATGACCGATCCGTACGGGAGCGATCGGCCGGCCAACCAGCCGGGCGCCGGCAGCTGATCGACAAGCGACCTGTGCACTAGTCGCCACTGATCCACACCCATTGAGCGATCGACCTGGACGGCCTCCAGCCTGTCAAGTTGCCGATTTCATCCGCGATCTCAACCCTAGTGCGATTCAGTTCACCCCCGTGCCCGGCGTACGCCTTGGCCAGGAGCGTCTCGGTCTCGAGCGTCACGCCGTGAACGACGAGGCGGCCCTCCGCCTTCAGCGCCGCGAGGCACGTGTCGAGGACGCCTTCGCGAGTAGCGCCGCCGCCGATGAAGATCGCGTCCGGCGCTTCGAGGCCGGCAAGGGCTGACGGCGCTCGGCCCTCGACGACCTCAAGGTCCGGGACGCCCAGCGCTGACGCGTTGCGAGCGATCCGCGCAGCCCGGCCAGGGTCCGACTCGATGGCGATCGTGCGACAGGTCGGATGCGCGCGCATCCACTCGATGCCGACCGAACCCGCGCCAGCACCGACGTCCCAGAGGAGCTGGCCCGGTGCGGGCATCAGGCGGGCGAGGGCCGAGGCGCGGAGGTCGCGCTTGGTGAGCTGGCCGTCGTTCTCAAAGGCGTCGTCAGGGAGGCCCGGCGCCCAGGAGGCGAGGCCGTTCCCGACGACCTCGACGGCGATCACGTTCAGTGCCGGCGACGACTCGGACCAGGACGAGGCGACAGCCGAGATTGATGACTCCGACGACGAACCCAGGTCCCCCAGCACGGTCAGACGCGACGCTCCCCAGCCCGACGACGTCAGCAGCTCGGCAAGAGCACCAGGCGTCGACGCGTCCGACGACAGCACCAGCACCCGCCGCCCCGGCGCGCACTCGCGCAGCACCCGCGACAGCGAACGCCCGACGACGGTCACGACCACGCACGACTCGGCAGACCAACCCATCCGAGCCCGCGCCAGCGCCACCGACGACACGGCCGGCACCACGCGTACGGGCGCACCCAGATCGAGGAGCGTCGAGGCGATCCCCGACACCAGCGGATCCCCCGACGCCAGCGCGACGACGGGACGCCCGGCGTACTCCGAAAGCAGGGACGGCAGGCCTGCAGACAGCGGCGACGGCCACGGCACCCGCACCTGACGGGGCGCGTCTGGCACGAGCGACAGGTGCCGCGAACCACCCCACAGCACCGGCGCCTCCAGCACCAGCGAACGCGACGACGCGGGCAACGAGGCCCACCCGTCGGCCCCGATCCCGACGACGACGACCTCGCTGGGCACCCCGGTGGACGACATGGCCGCAGACGCTATCGTGACGCGGACAAGGCGAGAGGTGCCCCGAAGTCTGGGGAGAATCTGGGAAGCCGGTGAGAATCCGGCACAGGGCCCGCTGCGGTGACTCGAGACGTCGAAATGGCGTTCCGAGAAGTCCGAAGACCGGCCTCCCGCCATCCACCAGAAGTTGGCAACGAGAGCGGGAGCCCCCATGCCACTGCAGTACCCCCTGTCCGCGATCGTCCCCTCACAGGCCGACGACCGCGACGACATGACCCTCGCGCTGGTCCTCACCACGATCTCCCCCGAGGTCGGCGGCGTCCTCGTGCGCGGCGAGAAGGGCACGGCGAAGTCCACCACCGTGCGCGCCCTCGCCTCCGTGCTGCCGCCGATCGAGGTGGTCGCCGGCGACCGGTTCTCGAGCCGGCCGGGCGACACGTCTCCAGATGGAGACTGGCCACTCGACGCCGAGACCGAGACGCGCCCCGCACGCCTCGTCGAGCTCCCCGTCGGCGCCACCGAGGATCGCGTGCTCGGCTCGCTGCACCTGTCCAAGGTGCTGGCCGACGGCGTCGCCGAGTACGAGCCCGGCCTCCTCGCCCGCGCGCACCGCGGCCTGCTCTACGTCGACGAGGTCAACCTCCTCCACGACCACCTCGTCGACCTGCTGCTCGACGCCGCGGCGATGGGCCGCTCCACCGTCGAGCGCGACGGCGTCTCGGTCGCCCACGCCGCGCGCTTCGTGCTCGTCGGCACCATGAACCCCGAGGAGGGCGAGCTCCGCCCCCAGCTCCTCGACCGCTTCGGGCTCACCGTCGAGATCGCCGCGCCACGTGATCCGAAGTTGCGCGCCGAGGTCGTACGCCGCCGGCTCGCCTTCGACGCCGATCCGGACACCTTCGTCGAGGCGTACGCCGACGCGGAGCGCGCGCTGACCGACCGCATCGCCGCCGCCCGCAAGCTGCTGCCCGAGGTCGATCTCACCGACGCAGTGCTCACCAAGGTCGCCGAGGTCTGCGCCGCCTTCGAGGTCGACGGGATGCGCGCCGACATCGTCACCACGCGTACGGCCGTCGCGCACGCAGCGTGGAACGGTCGGACCACCGTCACCCGGGCCGACATCCGCCAGGCCGCGCTGCTGGCGCTGCCGCACCGGCGGCGGCGGAACCCGTTCGACGCGCCGGGGTTGGACGAGGACCTGCTCGACGCGGTGCTCGGGGACGAGGAGCCGGAGCCCGAGCCGCCGCTTCCGCCGGAGCCAGAGGGTGAGGGGGACGGCGAGGGGGACTCCGAGGGTGAGGGTCTCGATACGCCCCCTCGTTCCTCGGGGGCTACTCGACCACCGAGTGAGGGAGACGGGGCTGATCGACCACCGAAGGAAGACGACCAGGGTCTCGATACGCCTCCTCGTTCCTCGGGGGCTACTCGACCAGCGATGGTCGCTGCTGCCGCGGACCCCTACAAGGTTCGCCGCTTCGAGGTCTCCGGCACGGGAGCGGGCGAGTCGGGCAAGCGGTCCCGCGCCCTGACGTCGAACGGGCGCCGCGCCGGTGTCGACCCGACGGGGCAGGGCGGGTTGCACCTCGTCGAGACGATCCGCGCCGCGGCCCCGCACCAGCTGGTGCGCGGGCGGACCGGTGGACGGCTCCGGTTCGAGCACGCCGACCTGCGGACCGCCCGGCGCGAGGGGCGCGAGGCCAACCTCGTCCTCTTCTGCGTCGACGCGTCCGGCTCGATGGCGGCGCGCAAGCGGATGGAGCAGGTCAAGACCGCGATCCTCAGCCTGCTGCTCGACGCCTACCAGCGCCGCGACAAGGTCGGGCTGGTCACCTTCCGCGGCGACGGCGCCGAGGTCGCGCTGCCGCCGACGCACTCGGTCGACATCGCCGCCCGGCGCCTGGCCGAGCTGCCGGCGGGAGGGCGTACGCCGCTCGCCGAGGGCCTGCTCACCGCGGCCGAGGTGCTGCGCGTCGAGGCGGTCCGGGACCCGAGACGGCGACCGCTGCTCATCGTGATCACCGACGGCCGCGCCACCCACGGCGCGGACGCCGTCGCGCGCAGCCGGCAGGCCGCACAGTGGATCGCCGAGCACCGGACGACCGCGGTCGTCGTCGACTGCGAGCAGGGCCCGATGCGGATGGGCCTCGCCGGCTCGCTCGCGCAGGCCATGCAGGCCACCCACCTGCCGATCGCCGACGTCAGCGCGAGCGCGTTGACGAGCCTGGCGCACGCCGCATGACCGCGCAGACGCTCAGCCAGGACCTGTACGACGTCATCGCCCGCCGACGCGACGTACGAGCAGAGTTCAGCGGCGAGCCCGTCGACCTCGGGGCGCTGCGCCGCGTGCTCGAGGCCGCCCACCACGCGCCCAGCGTCGGGCACACACAGCCGTGGGACTTCGTGCTCGTCTTCGACGACCAGACGCGAGAGGCGTTCGCCGAGCACGTCGAGACCGAGCGGCAGACCTTCGCAGCCCAGCTCGACGGCGAGCGCCGCGAGAGGTTCGAGCGGATCAAGGTCGAGGGCATCCGCGAGTCCGGCCTCGGCGTCGTCGTGACGTACGACCCCGACCGCGGCGGGCAGCACGTGCTCGGGCGCCACGCGATCGCCGACACCGGGCTCTACTCCACCTGCCTGGCCATCCAGAACCTCTGGCTCGCCACCACCGCGGAGGGCCTCGGCGTCGGGTGGGTGTCGTTCTACCGCGAGGAGTTCCTCGCCGACCTCGTCGGCCTGCCCGACGGCGTACGCCCGGTCGCCTGGCTCTGCCTGGGGCCGATCACCGAGCTGCAGGAGGTGCCGGACCTGGTCCGGCACGGCTGGCGCGGGGGCCGCACCCTCGACGAGGCCATCCACGTCGAGGGCTGGAGGGCCTGATGCCGCAGGGAGTGCCGACCACGATCCCCGACGACGGGCTGACCACGCGCGAGCGCCGCAACCGGCCCTTGATTGTCATCAATACAGGTCCCGGCAAGGGCAAGTCGACGGCCGCCTTCGGCCTGGCGATGCGCGGGTGGAACCAGGGCTTCAGCATCGGGGTCTTCCAGTTCGTGAAGTCCGCCAAGTGGCGCATCGGCGAGCAGACCGTGCTCGAGCGCCTCGGCGAGCTGCACGAGGAGACCGGCGAGGGCGGGCCCGTCACCTGGCACAAGATGGGCTCCGGCTGGTCGTGGTCGCGCAAGGCCGGCACCGAGGAGGACCACGCCGCCGACGCCGCCGAGGGCTGGGCCGAGATCAAGCGCGCGCTGGCCGAGGAGCGCCACGACCTCTACGTCCTCGACGAGTTCACCTACCCGATGAAGTGGGGCTGGGTCGACGTCGACGAAGTCGTCGAGACGCTCACCAGCAGGCCCGGCCGGCAGCACGTCGTCATCACCGGTCGCCACGCCGACCCGCGCCTCATCGAGGCCGCCAACCTCGTCACCGAGATGGGCCAGGTCAAGCACCCGATGGAGGTCGGCCAGAAGGGCCAGCGAGGCATCGAATGGTGAGACGAGCGTTGGCCCTCCCCCGGCTCATGGTCGCCGCGCCCGCCTCCGGCCACGGCAAGACCACCGTCGCCACCGGGCTGATGGCCGCGCTCGCCCGCGCCGGCCACACCGTCAGCGGCCACAAGGTCGGTCCCGACTACATCGACCCCGGCTACCACGCGCTCGCCACCGGCCGCCCCGGCCGCAACCTCGACCCGCACCTGGTCGGGGAGGAACGCCTCGTGCCGCTGCTGCTGCACGGCGCCGCCGGCGCGGACCTCGCCGTCATCGAGGGCGTGATGGGCTTGTACGACGGGCAGATCGGTGGTGACGGGTTCGCCTCGACCGCGCACGTCGCCGCCGTGACGCGTACGCCCGTGGTGCTGGTCGTCGACATCTCGTCCGCCTCGCGCACCATCGCCGCCACCATCCACGGCCTCCGCACCTGGGCCCAGCCGCCGGTCGACGTGGTCGGGGTGATCCTCAACAAGGCGGGGTCCGCGCGGCACGCCGACGAGGTCGTCCGGTCGATCGGCGACCAGCTGCCGGTGCTCGGGATCCTGCAGCGCGACGACGGCATCGAGGCGCCCTCGCGGCACCTCGGGCTGGTGCCGGCAGCCGAGCGGGCGGATGCCTCGGCGGCGCTCGACCGGTTGGCGGCGCAGATCGCGGAGCGGGTGGACCTGGAGCGGGTCGTACGCCTGGCGTCGGCGGCGCCGGGGCTGGAGGGGGCTCTCTGGGACCCGTACTCCTCGGTGGTTGAGGTGCGAGGAGCGCCAGCGACGAGCCTCGAAACCTCCGGCCGACGTGGTTTCGAGGCTCGCTTCGCTCGCACCTCAACCACCGAGGGGTCGGCTCGCACCTCAACCAACGGTGGGGCGAGGATCGCCGTCGCGGGCGGGCGGGCCTTCACCTTCCGTTACGCCGAGACGACTGCGCTGCTGGAGGCCGCCGGCGCCGAGGTCGTCGAGCTCGACCCCCTCACCGACACCCGGCTGCCCGAGGGCACGACCGGGCTCTACCTCGGCGGCGGCTTCCCGGAGATGCACGCCGCCGAGCTCGGGGCCAACGAGCGCCTGCGGCGCGAGCTGCGTACGGCGATCGCGCGGGGGCTGCCGACGGTGGCGGAGTGCGCCGGGCTGCTCTACCTCTGCGAGTCGGTGCGCGGGCCGGACGGGCCGGCGCTCCCGATGGTCGGCGCGATCGACGCGACGGCCGAGATGGCGCCGCGGCTCACGCTGTCCTACCGCACCGCCACGTCCCCCACCGACAACCTCCTGGCCCGCGTCGGCGAGGTCGTCACCGGGCACGAGTTCCACCGCACGCACCTGACGCGGGCGACGACGGGCGATCCCGCCTGGCTGATGCCGGACCCCGCCGGCGTCGCGACGGCCACCCTCCACGCGTCCTACCTCCACACCCACTGGGCCGGCCACCCCCAGCTGGCCGCGCGCTTCGTCGAGGCGGCTCGCACCCACCGGGGCCCGGACCTGCGTCACCACGGTGACAAGGACACCGGACCCGGGTTGGTCGACCTCGCCGTCAACGTCTTCGACGGGCCGCGCCCGAGGTGGCTCGACCGCGCGCTCGCCGACAGCCTCGCCGACGCCGACTCCTACCCCGACGCCACCGACGCCGAGGCCGCGGTCGCCCGGCGCCACGGACGCGACGCGGCCGACGTCCTGGCCACCGCCGGCGCCGCCGAGGCCTTCACCCTGCTCGCGCGACTGCGACCGTGGCGGCACCCGGTCGTCGTGCAACCGCAGTTCACCGAGCCCGAGGTCGCGCTGCGCACGGCAGGCCACACGGTCGGCCAGGTCGTCCTGCGGCACGAGGACGGCTTCCGCCTCGACCCCGACGACGTGCCTGAGGATGCCGACCTGGTGGTCATCGGCAACCCGACCAACCCCACCGGCGTACGCCACCCCGCCGCCGTCATCCGCGGCCTCACCGGACCGGGGCGGCTGGTCGTCGTCGACGAGGCCTTCCTCGACGACGACGTCGAGACGCTGGCCGACGAGCGCCACGACGGGATCGTGGTGCTGCGCAGCCTCACCAAGATCTGGTCGATCCCCGGCATCCGCGCGGGCTACGTCCTCGCCGCGCCCGACGTCGTACGCGCCCTCCGCGACCTCCAGACACCGTGGTCGGTCTCCGCGCCAGCCATCGCCGCGCTCCTCGCGACCAGCAGCGACGAGGCGCAGCACGAAGCGAGCGCGCGCGCAACAGAGCTCGAGCGGCGACGTCGGCACCTCGAGGACGGGCTGCACGACGTCGGCATCGAGACCGTGCCCAGCACCGCGCCGTACGTCCTCGCCCGCACCGGGGTCGGGAGCCGGAAAGCCCTACGGGACAGGGGTTTCGCGGTCCGGCGGGCCGACACGTTCCCCGGACTGAGCGACGAATGGGTCCGGATCAGCGCTCGCCGCGAGGCCGTCACCGACGACCTCCTGGGTGCGCTACGCTCCACGCACCCAGTCCTGAGGAAGCCGGTGGGAATCCGGCGCAGTGGCGCTACTGTGACATCGCTCAGCCACACCGAGCGGTGAAGTCAGACCCGACGGACTGGAAGTCACTCCCCATCAACCCGGGACGCTTTCATCCCGTAGGAGGAACACCATGGCGCATGCCATCTCCAGCTCCACCTCGTCCACCGTCACTCCGGCCGACCTCGCCATCCCGCTGCGGGAGCTCGCTCCCTGGCTGGTCCTCGGCACGCTCTTCGCGATGTCGGTCCTCGTGCTGATCAGCTCGGTCCAGGGCGCGATCACCATCCCCGAGGGCACCGCGATCCACGAGTGGGTCCACGACGGCCGTCACCTGCTCGGCTTCCCCTGCCACTGATCCACCGATGACCACCCGCACCTTCCTGGTGCACGGTCTCCTCGCCGGTCTCCTCGCCGGTGTCGCCGCGTTCGTCGTGGCGTACACCGTCGGGGAGCCGCAGGTCGACCGTGCCATCGCGCTCGAGTCCGCAGGCGCCACTGCAGACCACCACCACGAGGACGGGGCCACCGCCTCCGACTCCCACTCGCACTCCCACGACGACGCTGCCGTCTCCCGCGCCACCCAGTCGACGCTCGGCCTCGCCACCGGCACCCTCGCCATCGGCGTCGTGCTGGGTGGCCTGACCGGCCTGCTGTCCGCGGTCGGCCTCGGCCGTCTCGGCAGCCTCCGCCCCGCCGCGAGCACTGCTCTCGTGGCGCTGCTCGGAGCGGTGTCGTTCAGCGTCGTGCCGTTCCTGAAGTACCCCGCCACGCCACCCGCCGTCGGCTCCGGCGAGACGATCGACAGCCGCACCGCGCTGTGGTTCGGCTTCGTCGCCGTCTCGGTGCTCGGCGTGCTGGCCGCCGTCGCGGTCGCCCGCTGGGCGGCCCGCCGGTGGAGCGGGGTGCCGGGCACGATCGCCGGCGCCACGGCGTACGCCGTCGTGGTCGCCGTCGCCGCGCTCGCCTTTCCCAAGGTCGACGAGCTCGGCGGCTTCCCCGCGAGCATCCTGTGGGACTTCCGCATCTCGTCGCTGCTGACCCTGCTGGCGATGTGGGCGGTGATCGGCGCCGCCCTCACGGCGCTGGTCGACCGCACCTGGCGCCGGCAGGAGGCGGTCGAGGCGCAGCGCGCCTTCGCCGCCGCGCTCTGACATGTCGGTCGGGGTGAGCCGAGCACTCGGGATAGCGCTCGGCCACCTCGCCGACCGTCGCCTCGGCGACCCGCGCCGCGGGCACCCCGTGGCGATCTTCGGCAGCGCCGCTGCCGCCCTCGAGAGGCGCACGTACGCCGACTCGCGGGCGCGCGGCCTGCTCCACCTGGCCCTCCTGGCCGGGACCGCCGCGGGGGGCGGTCTCGGCCTGGAGCTTCGGACGAGGCACCACCCCGTCGCCCACACGCTCGTCACCGCGGCCGCGACGTGGACCGTGCTCGGCGGTACGTCGCTCGCCCGCGAGGCACGCGCCGTCCACCACCTGCTCGCCGACGACGACCTGCCCGGCGCGCGGCGACGCCTCACCCACCTCGTCGGCCGCGACACCTCGGTCCTCGACGAGGCGGAGGTCAGCCGCGCCGTCGTCGAGTCGGTCGCGGAGAACACCTCCGACGCCGTCGTCGCCCCGCTCGTCTGGGGCGCGCTCCTCGGCGTCCCGGGGCTGCTGGGATACCGCGCGGCCAACACCCTCGACGCGATGGTCGGCCACCTGGGCGAGCGCTACGGCCGGTTCGGCTGGGCGTCCGCCCGCTTCGACGACCTGCTCAACCTGCCCGGTGCCCGGCTCAGCGGTCTGCTCGCCGCGGCCCTCGCCCCCACCGTCGGCGGCCATCCGTCAGCTGCGCTGCAGGCCTGGCGTCGAGATGCCCACCGCCACCCCAGCCCCAACGCGGGCGTCGTCGAGGCGGCCTTCGCCGGCGCGCTCGGCGTACGGCTGGGGGGCCGCAACCACTACGCCCACGGCACCGAGGACCGGGTAGTCCTCGGCGACGGCCCACCTCCGGACCGCGCGGACATCGAGAGGGCCGTACGCCTCGCCGACGCGGTCGGCACCGGAGCCGTCGTCGTGGCCGTGCTCGTCGCGCTCAGGCGCTAGCGCTCAGGCGAACGGGTCCGGCAGCGCCCCCGGAAGCCCGGCCAGCAGCTCGCGCGCCCGGGCGGCGTCCTTGTGCTCCACCAGCACCTCGTACTTCGTCGCCACGACCTGGGTGATGGAGGAGAAGTCGCGCTGCCCACGGGTGAAGGCGTAGCCGATGAGCGCCCACACGAGGCCGAAGGTCGCGCCGATGAAGGCGGTGCTGAGCAGCACCTGCCAGAGGTTCTCCTCGGTGAAGAGCGCGAAGACAAGCCCGATGAAGATGCCGAACCACAGGCCGGACAGGATGCCGCCGACCGCGACCTTCGACCAGGTCAGTCGCCCGGTGACGCGCTCGATCCGCTTGAGGTCGGTGCCGACGATCATCAGCTGGTTGACGGGGAACTCCGCGTCGGCGAGGAAGTCGACGCTCTTCTGCGCCTTGGCGTAGTCGTCGTAGACCGCGAGCGACTGCGGGAACTTCAGCTTGAGCGGTGAGGCGGGGGTCAGGCCCGGGGTCGACATGCCCTCACGATACGACCCACGCCAGCGCCGCAGCCGCGTCCGGAGCCGTCTCCACACCGTCGACCTCCGCACGTCGACGCACGACCACGACCGGCACGCCGAGCTGGTCGGCGGCCGCCATCTTCGGCCAGGTGTAGGAGCCGCCGGAGTCCTTGGTGACGAGCACGTCGGTCGCGTGCTCGGCGAGGAGCTCGAGCTCGCCGGCGAGGTCGTACGGTCCCCGGTCCAGCATCACCAACCACGGTGCCGGCACCACGATCTCGGGCGGGTCGACGACGCGCACCACGGCCCGGTGGCCCGCCAGCGGGCCGACGAAGTGGTCGAGCGGCTGGCGCCCGACCGTCAGGAGCGGACGCCGACCCAGCGATGCTGCCAGCGTGGCGGCAGCGGCGTGGTCGTCGACCCAGTGCCACCCGTCCGCACCCGGGGCGTCGCCCCAACCAGGCCGGGCCAGGCGGAGCAGCGGCACGCCCGACGCGGTGCAGGCGGCGACGGCGTTGGCCGACATCCCCTCCGCGAAGGGGTGCGTCGCGTCCACGACTGCCGTGGCGCCGTGCTCGGCGAGCCACGCGCGCAGACCCTCGACCCCGCCGAAGCCACCCATCCGCACCTCACCGACCGGCAGGCGCGGTCGCTCGACCCGACCGGCCAGCGACGACACGAAGTCCACCCCCGCCTCGTCCAGCAGCACCGCCAGCTCGCGCGCCTCGCTCGTCCCGCCGAGCAGCAGCACCGTCATCGCGACGCCCCCGGCTCCAGCACCGGCATCGCGGCGGGTGCGCCCTCCCGTGCGAGCGAGAGCAGCGCGTCGAGGTCGAGGTGCTCCTCGGCGAGGTCGCCGAGGAGGTCAAGCCGCCGCTCGCGCTGCTCGGCGAAGCTCACGTCGGAGGGCTCGTACGCCACCCCGGCGGCCGCAGCGACCTCGGCGAGCAGCGCGCGACGCAGGTCGTCGCCCTCCAGGCTGCCGTGCCACATCGTGCCGAGGACGGCGCCTTCGCGCGCACCGCCGAGGAACTCCTCGCCGCCGTGCCGCGTGATCCGGCCGTGGTGGATCTCGTAGCCGTGGGCGTCGGCCCCCAGCGCCGAGCCGACCGGCAGCCGCAGCACCTTGTCGGCCCGGAAGGTCGTCGTCACGTCGAGCAGCCCGAGCCCTACCTCGTCGGCGCCGGCCACCCCCTCGACACCGGTCGGGTCGAGGATCCGCCGACCCAGCATCTGGAAGCCGCCGCAGATCCCGAGCACCGGCCTGCCGGCCGCGGCGTGGTCGAGCACGGCCCGGTCGAGCCCGCGCGCGCGCAGCCAGGCCAGGTCCGCCAGCGTCGCGCGGGTGCCGGGCAGCACGACGAGGTCCGCACCGGCGAGCGCCCGCGGGTCCGAGGCGAAGACCACGTCGACGCCCGGCTCGATGCCCAGCGCGTCGACGTCGGTGAAGTTCGAGATCCGCGGGAGGCGTACGACGGCCACCCGCAGCCGCGCCTCCTCCTCGCTCGCCCGCCGGCCGCTCAGGTCGAGCGCGTCCTCGGAGTCGAGCCACAGGTCCGGGTGCCACGGCAGCACGCCGTACACCTCGCGGCCGGTCAGCTCCCGGAGCTCGGCCAGCCCCGGGCGCAACAGGTCGACGTCACCGCGGAACTTGTTGACCACGAAGCCCGCGACCAGTGCCTGGTCCGCGGCGCCCAGCAGCGCCAGCGTGCCGAACATCGCCGCGAAGACGCCGCCGCGGTCGATGTCGCCCACCACCACCGTCGGGATCGCGCCGTGCTGAGCCAGCCCCATGTTGACGTAGTCGCCGGCCCGCAGGTTGATCTCCGCCGGGCTCCCCGCGCCCTCCGCCACGACCAGGTCGTAGCGGGAGGAGAGGTCGTCGAAGGCGGCGTACGCCGCGTCGCGCAGGTGGGTGCGGCCGCCGACGAAGTCCTTGGAGTCGATCGAGCCGCCGGGCCGACCCATCACCACGACGTGGCTGCGGCGGTCGCCACCGGGCTTGAGGAGCACCGGGTTCATCGCCGCCTCGGGCTCCGCACCCGCCGCGACCGCCTGGATCCACTGCGCGCGGCCGATCTCGACGCCCCGGCCGTCCGGGGTGGCGCAGACCATCGAGTTGTTGGACATGTTCTGCGCCTTGAAGGGGGCGACCTTCACGCCCCGGCGTGCGTACGCCCGGCACAGGGCGGTCGTCACGATCGTCTTGCCGGCGTCCGACGTCGTCCCAGCCACCAGCAGCGCGCTCACGGCGTCAGCCTAGGGGTGGGTCTCGATACGCTCGCTGGCGCTCGCTACTCGACCAGCGAGAAGGAGAGGACCCTGCGCAATCTTTACCTTCCAACTGTTTGATTCCGCGAACAAGCGGGCATGCTGGATGCTATGAGCAAGCTGATCTTCGACAACCGGTTCATCGCGGTCCTGTTCGTCGCGCTGCTCTTCGTGAACGCCTTCGCGATCCAGCGCGGCTGGTACGGCGCCTGACGCAGGGCCTCACCACCTGCATGACACGATCCCCGGGTGGCGACACCCGGCTTGAGATCTGACTGCGCCTCCTGCTTCGGGCTGTGCTGCGTCCTGCTGCCCTTCTCGGCCTCGGCCGGCTTCGGCGTCGACAAGCCCAGCGGGCGCGCCTGCCTCAACCTCCTCGACGACGACCGCTGTGGCATCCACGACTCCCTGCGCGAGAAGGGCTGGCCCGGCTGCACGGTCTTCGAGTGCTTCGGCGCCGGCCAGCAGGTCTCGCAGGTCACCTACGCCGGGGTGTCCTGGCGTGAGCAGGACAACCTGCCCGAGATGGCGGCCGTGCTGTCGGTGATGCGGCAGCTGCACGAGATGCTCGTGCACCTCCACGAGGTGGAGCGCCGCTCGCCGGACGAGGGCTCCCGCGCCGCGAGCACGGAGGTCGAGCAGCTCACCGCGGCCGACCCAGACACGCTCCTGCGGCTCGACATCGACGCCCTCCACGACCGGGTCGGTCGGCTGCTCGCCGAGGCCAGCACGCGCGTACGCCGCCTGTGGCCCGACGCCGGCGACCTCTCGCGCCAGGACCTGGCCGGTCGGCGCCTCGCCGGCGACCACCGCGGCTGGACCCTCCGCGCCTCCGTGCTGATCCGCGCGGACCTGCGCGACGCCGACCTCGACGAGGCCGACCTGCTCGGCTGCGACCTCCGCGACGCCGACGTACGCGGGTGCGACCTGTCCGGTGCGCTCTTCCTCACCCAGTCGCAGGTCAACTCGACCGCTGGTGACAGCACGACGAAGCTGCCTCCGGGACTGACGCGTCCCGGCCACTGGCCGGCCTGAGCGCTCACCGGGCGACCGGTGACGGGCGCGCATACTCATGCGGGGAGCCGCGGCGGTCCTCCAGACTCACGCCATGACCTCCAGCCCGTCCCCCGACACCTGGCAGCGCCCCGGCCTCCGCGCCGCCCTCCTCTACGCCGTCGCCGCCGGACTCCTCGGCACGATTGTGTCGAGCGTCAGCCGCCTCGAGCTCACCCGTCGAGCCGTCCCCACCGGCCGGCTGCCCGAGGGGCCCGTCATCGTCGTCGCCAACCACACGAGCTTCGCCGACGGCATCCTGCTCGCCCTCGTCGGGCGGCGGTTGGGCCGCTCCCTGCGACTGATGGCGACCGGCGGGGTCTTCCGCTCCGGACTGGTCGGCCCGCTGGCCAGGCGGCTGGGCTTCATCCCCGTGCTGCGCGGGACCGACGCGGCCGCGAGCTCGCTGGACGCCGCGGCGACCGCGCTGGACGCGGGCGAGGCCGTGGGGCTCTTCCCCGAGGGACGGATCACCCGCGACGCGCAGCACTGGCCCGAGCGGTCGCGGACCGGCGCGGTGCGCCTGGCGATCCGCACGGGCGCACCGGTGGTGCCGGTCGCCCTCGTAGGCGCCCAGCAGGTCGTGGGTCGTCGCGGGATCCTCGCCCGGCTGCTGCGCAACACGATCCTGCGCCCGCGCGTGCTCGTCGCCGTGGGCGAGCCCGTCGACGTACGCCGTCTCGCCGGCCTGGCCGACGGGGAGGCACCCGACGAGGCGACCGTGCGCCGGGTGGCCGACGAGGTGATGGAGCTGCTCGTCTCGCAGGTGGCCGAGCTCCGCGGCGAGCCCGCACCGCACCCGACCGGTGTCCCGGAGGAGGCGCTCACAGCCTGAGCAGATGCCTGAGTCGACTCAGGAGTAGCGGTGGCTCTTGGCGGCGTGGCCCTGCTCGCGCGTGCAGGTGCGACCGCTCATGTTGCGGTGGCCGCACAACTCCTCGGTCGGCGCGGGCTCGGTCGCCGGAGCGGCCTTCTTCGCCGCCGCCGGGGGCGCCACGGCTGCCTTCGGTCGGGCCGGGGCAGCCGCCGCGCGCTTCTGGGACTCGGCGTACTTGGCCTCGCGCATGGCCCGCAGGTTGTCCATCTTGCTCATCGTTCGCTCACGTGGCGACCCTAGTCCCCGGCACCGACACCGCGGGACAGCGAGGTCGCCCAGCGGGGTGTCTCAGCGGGGCCGGCGCCAGACCACGACCGACTGGCCGACGGACTGGTGCAGCACCGGGAGCTTGTTGGCCGGAGCCTGCATCGCGGCGCGCGCGGCCATCCCTCGGCGTACGGCGTCGAGCTCGGCGAGGAGCTCCTCGTTGCGGGCGCGCAGCGCGTCGAGCTGGTTCTCCAGCTCCATGATGCGGCGTACGCCCTCGATGCCGATGCCGGCGCTGGTCAGGTCGGCGATCTCGCGCAGGCGCTCGAGGTCGCGGTGGGAGTAGCGACGACCGCCACCCCCGGTGCGGCCCGGTGCGATCAGGCCCATCCGCTCGTAGGCCCGCAGCGTCTGCGGGTGCAGCCCCGTCAGCTCCGCCGCCACGCTGATGACGTAGACGGCGGCGTCGGGCGGGGGCGAGCCGAACGGGACGCTCATGCCTCGAAGAGTCCTTCGCGCAACGGCTTTCCGGCCATGGCCGCACGGTAGGCCTCGACGGCCTCGCGCGCAGTGTCGTCGAGCGACGACGGCACGCACACCTCGACGGTGGCCAGCAGGTCGCCCTTGGTGCCGTCTCGACGGGTGGCCCCCTTGCCGCGGACGCGGAAGGTGCGCCCGTTGGGGGTGCCGGCCGGGAGTCGCAGCGTGACGGGGGCGCCACCCAGCGTCGGGATCTTCACCTCGCCGCCCAGCGCCGCCTCGTCGAAGGACACCGGGACGTCGAGCGTGAGGTTGTCGCCCTTGCGACCGAAGACGCGGTGCGGGGTGACCTTCACCGTGACGAAGAGGTCACCGGCCGGTCCGCCGTTCTCCCCCGGCGCACCCTTGCCCTTGAGGCGGATGCGGGCGCCGTCCTTGACGCCGGCGGGGATGCGGGCCTGGATCGAGCGGGCCGAGGTGCCGCGACCGCTGCCGTGGCACGTGGGGCACGCCTCGTCGTAGACGAGCTGGCGCCCGCCGCAGGCCGGGCAGGTCTCGTTGATCGAGAACGCCCCGCCCGTGCCGGCCACCACGAAGCCGGCGCCCTCGCACTCGGGACAGATGTGCGGCCGGGTGCCCGGCTTGCCGCCGGTGCCCTGGCAGGTGGCGCAGGCGGTGTCGGAGGTGAGGCGCAGCGAGACCGTGACGCCGTCGAGGGCATCGGTGAAGCCGATCGTCGCGGTGCTCTCGACGTCGGCGCCGCGCCGCGCCCGCGGCTGCTGCTGCGTACGGGTGCGCTGGCCGCCTCCGAAGAGGTCGCCGAACATGTCGCCCAGCCCGCCCGACGCGCGGTCGCGCAGCAGGTCGTCCATGCTGAAGCCGCCACCGCCACCACCGCCGAAGCCACCGCCGCCCATGCCGGGGCCGAAGCCGCCGCGTGACTGCAGCGAGCGGAACTCGTCGTACTTGGCGCGCTTGGCCTCGTCACCCACGACGTCGTACGCCTCGGCGACGGCCTTGAACTTCTCGTGCTTGGCGTCGTCGCCGGGGTTGGAGTCGGGGTGGTTCTCCCGGGCCAACTTGCGGTAGGCCTTCTTGACGTCGGCGGACGACGCGTCCTTCTTGACGCCGAGGACCTGGTAGAAGTCCTTGGTCGCCCAGTCGTTGCGGAAGCCTTCGTTGTCAGCCACGGGTGAACCCCCTCTCGAACAGCTCGGTCATGCGTGGGACGGGTCAGGCGTCGGCCGGGTCGACGACCAGCACCTGCGCGGCGCGGACGACGCGCTCGCCCATCCGGTAGCCGCCCTTGGCGACGTGCTTGACGGTCGTCACCTCCACGTCCGGGTCGGCGCCGAGGTGGCTGAGCGCCTCGTGCAGCGTCGGGTCGAACGCGTCACCGGGCTCGCCGAAGCGGACCAGTCCTGCGCTCGCCACCACCCGCTCGAGCTGGTCCGCGACGGCCTTGAAGCCGCCGTCCAGCTCGCCGTGCTCGCGGGCCCGGTCGATGGTGTCGAGCACCTCGACGACCGGCGTGAGCGCCTTGAAGGCAGCGGCCTCGGCCACCAGCTGGCGGTCGCGGTCCACGCGCTTGCGGTAGTTGGCGTACTCGGCCTGGAGGCGCTGCAGGTCGTTGGTGAGGTCGGCGAGCGACCCCTTCATGGCGGCCAGCTCGTCCTCCTCGGTGTCGACGTCGGCGTCGGGGTCGACCGGACGCTCCTCGGCGGTGCCGGGGGCGTCGCCCGCGACGGCGTCGCCGGCGACCTTCTCCTCGACCTCGGTCTGCGACGGCGCCTGCCCGGCGACGTCACCGAAGCCGGAGCCCTCCGGAGAGGGAGCCGCGGTGGGCTCCCCCTCCGGGAGGTCGTGCGCCTCGGGGCCCTGGCCGGGCTCGTCGGGGCGATGGGTCACTTGGACTCACCCTCGGTGCTGTCGGTGCCGTCGGTGCCCTCGGCGGGCTCGTCGACGATCTCGGCGTCCACGACGTCGTCGTCGGACTCGCCCGTCGCGCCGGTGGCACCACCCGCAGCGGCCTGGTCGGCCTCCGCGGCGGCGTACATCGCCGCGCCCATCTTCTGGCTGGACTCGTTGAGCTTCGTGACGGCCGCGGTGATCTCCTCGGACGAGGCGTCCTCGCGGGCCAGCTCGGCCTTCAGCGCGTCGACGTCGGCCTGGACCTCGGTCTTCACGTCGTCGGGCAGCTTCTCGCCGTTGTCGGTGAGGAACTTCTCGGTCGTGTAGACGAGCTGGTCGCCCTGGTTGCGGGCCTCGACGGCCTCGCGACGCTTGGCGTCCTCCTCGGCGTACTGCTCGGCCTCCTTGACCATGCGGTCGATCTCGTCCTTGCCGAGCGCCGAGCCACCGGAGATGGTCATCGACTGCTCGCGGCCGGACGCCTGGTCCTTGGCCGAGACGTGCACGATGCCGTTGGCGTCGATGTCGAAGGTGACCTCGATCTTCGGCACGCCGCGCGGGGCCGGCGGGAGGCCGGTCAGCTCGAAGTTGCCGAGGGGCTGGTTCTGCGACCACATCTGCCGCTCACCCTGCGCGACCTTGATCTCCACCGACGGCTGGTTGTCGTCGGCGGTGGTGAAGATCTCCGACCGCTTGGTGGGGATGGTGGTGTTGCGCTCGATGAGGGTGGTCATCACGCCGCCCTTGGTCTCGATGCCCAGCGACAGCGGGGTCACGTCGAGCAGGAGCACGTCCTTGACCTCGCCCTTGAGCACACCGGCCTGGAGCGCGGCGCCGACGGCGACGACCTCGTCGGGGTTGACGCCCTTGTTGGGCTGCTTGCCGCCGAGGAGCTCGGTGACGACCTCGCTGACGGCGGGCATCCGGGTGGAGCCACCGACGAGCACGACGTGGTCGATCTTGTCGATCGCGACGCCGCCGTCCTTGAGCACGTTCTTGAACGGCGCCTTGGTGCGCTCGAGCAGGTCGGCGGTGAGCTTCTGGAACTCGCTGCGGGTCAGCTTCTCCTCGAAGTGGAGGGGGCCGGACTCGCCGTGGGTGATGTAGGGCAGGTGGACCGTGGTCTCGCTCGAGGAGGAGAGCTCGATCTTCGCCTTCTCCGCGGCCTCCTGGAGGCGCTGCTTGGCGATCTTGTCGGCCGCGAGGTCGACGCCGTTGGAGTCCTTGAACTTCTTGACCATCCACTCCACGACGCGGTTGTCCCAGTCGTCACCACCGAGGTGGTTGTCACCGGAGGTGGCCTTGACCTCGACCACGCCCTCGCCGATCTCGAGGAGGGACACGTCGAAGGTGCCGCCACCGAGGTCGAAGACGAGGATGGTCTGGTCCTCGCCCTTGTCGAGGCCGTAGGCCAGCGCCGCGGCGGTGGGCTCGTTGACGATGCGGCTCACGTTGAGGCCGGCGATCTCGCCCGCCTCCTTGGTGGCCTGGCGCTGCGCGTCGGAGAAGTACGCCGGCACGGTGATGACCGCGTCGGTCACGGTCTCGCCGAGGTAGGCCTCGGCGTCGCGCTTGAGCTTCTGCAGCACGAACGCGCTGATCTGCTGGGGGGTGAAGGTCTTGTCGTCGATGTCGACCTTCCAGTCCTCGCCCATGTGGCGCTTGACGGACCGGATGGTGCGGTCGACGTTGGTGACCGCCTGACGCTTGGCGACCTCTCCGACGAGCACCTCGCCGGACTTGGTGAAGGCCACGACGGACGGGGTGGTCCGGGCACCTTCGGCGTTGGCGATGACGGTGGGTTCTCCACCTTCGAGGACGGCCACGACGGAGTTCGTCGTGCCGAGGTCGATGCCGACGGCTCGAGCCATGGGGGTTTACCTCCTGCGTTGGATCCTGCGGATGAGAGCCATCCTGCCCAACTGAGGCCGGAGTGGCAAAACACTTGAGTCGATCTCACTCAACTCTGTTCATAGATCTCAACGCAGGGCGGCGCCGGATGTTCCCCGATCCGGACGTCAGTTCCGTGTGAGGTGGATCGCCCTAGGCTCGCAGGCATGATCCGGCACACCGTCGCCTTCCGGCTCCACCACGCCCCCGGCTCCGCGGAGGAGGCCGACTTCCTGGCCGCCGCCCGCGCGCTGGCCGACATCCCCGGCGTGGAGGCGTACGAGCAGCTGCGCCAGACCAGCACCAAGAGCGACTTCACCTTCGGCTTCTCGATGGAGTTCGCCGACCGGTCGGCCTACGACGGCTACAACGAGCACCCGGTGCACGCGGCGTTCGTCGCCGACCGGTGGGTGCCCGAGGTCGCCGACTTCCAGGAGATCGACTACACGCCGCTCTGAGCCCGTCTCAGCGGGTCCAGACGTACGGCGTCGTGGTGGTGACGGCGCGCAGCCCCGACCGCTCGAGGATCGGGCGCGACATGTCGGTGCAGTCGGAGTGGACCAGGCGCACGCCGCGCTCGATGGCGGAGCGGGCCCGCGCGGCGACGAGCGCGCGGTAGATCCCGCGCCCGCGGAACTCCGGGAGCGTCGACCCGCCCCAGATCCCCGCGAACTCCGTGCCCTCCACCGGCGTCAGCCGGCCACCGCACACCACCCGGTCGCCGACCTCGGCGATCCAGAACTCCGAGCTCCCGCGCTCCAGCTCGCGCATCGACGAGGCGATCGACGGGCCGCGCCCGCCACCGAAGACCGACTCCTGCGCGGCGAGCATGCGCGTCAGGTCGTCGACCGCGTCGGCGCCGGGCTCGATGCGGCGTACGACGACGGGACCCGCGGGGTTGTCGTCGAGGGGCACGTCGACCGCGAGCAGAGCGGCCTCGCCGATCATCACGGTCTCGACCGGCTCCGGGACCAGGCCGTGGGCGACGAGGCGCTCGCCGAGGTCGGCGGGCAGGTCGTGGCCGCGCGACTTCCACTCGAAGGACGCGACGTCGGTGTCGTCGCGGAAGTGCGCGACCGTGCGGGCGATCGCGTCGTCGAGCGCGGCCCCCTCCAGCCCGCCGAGGTCGCGGTAGGACACGAAGCCGCCGTGCTCGAACACCGCCCACAGCAGCGGGCCGTCCTCGACGACCTCGTGGGCGCGGGCCATCTCGGCATCGGTGCGCAGCTGCTCGTCGTACGCCGCCAGGAGGCCGTCGCTCGTCATGGCGCGCAGCCTAGGCGCCCGCCGACCGCCCCCGCCCCCGGTTTGTCGCGGGGCCCGATGCCCGGACCAGGGGAAGTTCAGGGTCGTTTCCGCTTCGCGATCGCGGTCGGAGGCCGCACACTTCTCCTGTGCTCCATCGGGGGAACCTGCGCCGGGTCGTCGGCGCCTCAGCCATCGCCGTGCTGTTCGCTGCCCTGATGGCGTTCTACGTCGCCGACCGCGCCGGTGCCGGCATGGGCCGCTGCCAGCAGCACCGCGCCGACGCCCGCGAGCGCGCCGCCATCGTGACCGGGGACGGCGAGCCGGTCCTGGTCATCGGCGACTCGTGGTCGGTCGGCCTCGGGCAGGACGACCCGGCCCGGTCCTGGGCGGCGGAGCTGCCCGGTGAGGTGCACGTGGCGGGCTTCTCCGGGTCCGGCTTCAGCGCCGGCGCGAGCGGGTGCGGCCGCGTGTCCTTCGCCGACCGCGCCTCCACCGCTCTCGACACCCGGCCGCAGCTCGTGGTCGTCGAGGGTGGGCTCAACGACTTCAACCAGCCGGCGGCGGCGATCGAGCGCGGCTTCCGGGACCTGATGGCCGACCTCGCCGGGCACCCGGTGGTGGTCGTGGGACCCGCAGCCGCTCCCAGCCGCGCCCACGCGGTGCCGCGCGTCGACGAGCTGCTCGCCGATCTCTCCGAGGCCTTCGGCGTCCCCTACGTCGCCACGAGCGACCTCGAGCTCGACTACCTCGCCGACCGGCTCCACCTCACCGAGGGCGGCCACGAGGAGTTCGGCGACGCGGTGGCCGAGCGGATCGCCGACGTCGACCCCACCCGGCCGGCGGTCCTGCGCGGCTGACCGGGTCTCGATAGGGCCGCTCGCTGGCGCTCGCGACCTACTCGACCACCGAGCGATCGGAGCGGCGGGTCTCACTCCGCCAGCCACGCCGCCCAGGCGTCGAAGGAGTAGGGGCGCCCGAGGAAGTCCTCGACCAGGTCGGCGGCGTCGCGGCGCCCACCCATCGCGAGCACCTTGTCGCGGTAGGCGTGCGCCACCTCGGGGGCGAAGAGGTCGGCCTCGTCGAAGGCGCTGAAGAGGTCCTTCGCGATCACCAGCGACCACATGTAGGTGTAGTAGCCCGAGGAGTAGCCGTCGAGGTGGCCGAAGGCGCAGTGCATGTGCGCCCCCTCCAGTGGCGGGAAGACCGAGTAGCGGCGCTGGAGCTCGTCGCCGTAGGCCGTGAGGTCGTCGTGCGGTCCCGCGTGGAAGTAGTAGGACCTGGCGGCGTACGCCATCTGCTGCGCGGCGTGGGTGCCCTTGCCGAAGTGGTCGGCACGGCGCATCGCCGCGACCAGGTCGGCCGGGATCGTCTCGCCGGCCTCGTTGCGGGCGAAGGTGGCCAGGACGCCTGCGTCCCAGGCCCACTCCTCGAGCATCTGGCTCGGCGCCTCGACGAAGTCCCACTCGGTGGCGACGCCGGAGAAGCGCGCCCACTCGCCCTGCCCGCCCAGCACGTGGTGCACGAGGTGGCCGAACTCGTGGAACAGCGTCACCACCTCGTCGTGCTCCATCAGCCCGCGGCTGAAGTTGCAGACCAGCACGCCCTCGGGCAGCTGCTGCCCGGCGATGCCGGTCACCATGTCGAACTGGGCGGCGTGCTTGAACTTGCCCTCGCGGGGGTGGAGGTCGAGGTGGATGCGCCCGATCCGTACGCCGTCGAGGCCGACGTCGTAGCTCGCGACGTCGTCGTGCCACGTGCCGGCCTCGGCGTGCGGGACCGGGGTCCACTCGAGGCCGAAGAGCCGGCCGGTGACGTCGAGGAGCCCCTGGCGTACCTGCTCGAAGGGGAAGTAGGTGCGCACGACCTGGCCGTCGACGTCGTACTGCTCGCGGCGCACGAGCTCGGAGTAGTAGCGCGAGTCGTAGGTCTCCACCGTGTCGGCGTCCGGCTCGTCCTGGCGCTTGCGCTCCAGCAGCACCGCGAGCTCGCGGCCGGCGCGCTCGAGGGCTGCGTCGCTGATGCGGTCGATGAAGTCGGCGACGGCGCGGCCCGAGCCGATCATCTTGACCTCGGTGTCGTAGTCGGGCCACGAGTCGTGGCCGAGCAGGGTGGCGGTCTCGCGCCGCACCGCGAAGAGGTCCTGGAGCACCTGGTCGTTGACCGGCCAGGCGACGTTGTTGGCCGCCAGCGACAGGTCGCGACGGGCCGCGCCGTCCGCGCCGAAGGTCATGAACGGCACCAGGTCGGGGTAGTCGGTGGTGATCGTGACCAGCCCGTCGTCGTCCGCGGCGTGGGCGGCGCGGTAGTCGTCGGGCAGCCCGGCGAGCCGCTCGGGCGCGAGCCGCACCGAGCGCACGTCGTCGCGGATGTGGCGGCCGAAGTCCTGCGAGAGCAGCACGCTGCGCTCGCTCAGCTCGCGCAGCCGCTCCCGGGTGGCCTCGTCGCGGTCGACGCCCGTGCGGCGGAAGTCGCGCAGCGTGTGGTCGAGCACCCGGCGGGCGTCGGCGTCGAGGGACTCGGCCCCGGGCGTGGCGGCGAGGTCGGCGAAGACGGCGTACAGGTCGCGGTCCAGGCCCAGCTCGGTGACGTACTTCTGCACCTCCTGGCCCAGCTCGTCGGCGCGGTCGCGGACCGCGGCGTCGGGGTGGACCTCGGCCCACAGCGCGACCGACCCGGCGTTGCCGATGGCGGTCTCGGCGGCGTTCCAGGCGCTCAGCACGTCGGCCGCGCCGGAGGCGGCCTTGACCTGCTCGACCCGGCGCCGCGCCTCGTCGAGCTGGCCCTCGCAGCGCGCGGCGACCCAGCCGAGCCAGTCACCCGCCCCGGGGAGGTCGATCGGCGCGGGCGGGGCATGGGTGTCGTGGGTCACCGGGCGAGCCTATGACGACCCCCTCGGGGTGGTCGTGCGGAATACCTCGCGCCGCGCCGCTGTAGGAACCCACATGACTGTTCCGAACATCGCGCTCCCCGACGGCACGTCCATCCCCCAGCTCGGCTTCGGCGTCTTCCAGGTCCCGCCGGAGGACACTGCAGCCACGGTGGTCCAGGCCTTCGAGGCCGGCTACCGCCACATCGACACCGCCCAGATGTACGGCAACGAGGCGGGCGTCGGCGAGGCGATCCGGACCTCCGGCCTGGCCCGCGACGACCTCTACGTCACGACCAAGCTCAACAACTCCTTCCACCGCCCCGACGACGCGCGTCGTGAGATCGACGCCTCGCTCGAGAAGCTCGGCCTCGACCAGGTCGACCTGTTCCTCATCCACTGGCCGCTGCCGACGCAGTACGACGGCGACTTCGTGCAGACCTGGCGGGCGCTCATCGAGGCCCAGGAGGCCGGCAAGACCCGCTCGATCGGCGTCTCGAACTTCCAGCCCGCCCACCTCGACCGGATCGTCGAGGAGACCGGTGTGGTGCCGGTCGTCAACCAGGTCGAGGTGCACCCCTTCTTCTCCAACGAGGACGTGCGCGCGGCCAACCAGCGTCACGGCGTGCTCACCGAGGCGTGGTCACCCATCGCCAAGGGCAAGGTCATGGACGACGACACGATCGGCGAGATCGCCTCGCTCGTCGGGCGTACGCCTGCCCAGGTGACCCTGCGCTGGCACGTGCAGCGCGGCGACATCGTCTTCCCGAAGTCGATGAACGCCGACCGGATGCGCCAGAACTTCGAGATCTTCGACTTCGAGCTGGAGCCGACCCACATGTCGGCGATCGACGAGCTCGACCGCGGCGAGGAGGGGCGTACGGGCCCGAACCCGGACACCTTCGACTGGATCCCCTGAGCCAGACCGGCCACACCGCTGGTCGAGGAAGGCGCCCTGCGCCTGCCACGAGACCCGGTTTCGTGACGGTCGCTGCGCGACCTCCTCAACCAGCGGTGCGGGCTGTTGAGAGGATGGGCCGGTGACCTCGGGGACCGAGCAGGAGTTCCGCTTCCGCGACATCTGGCTCGTGGCGTACGGACCCTCGATCGTCTCCGCGATCGGGCACGGCGCGATCATGCCGGTGCTCGCGCTGCGGGCCCGTGACCTCGGCGCCGACGTCAGCACGGCTGCCTTCATCGTGGCGCTCACCGGCGTCGGCATGCTCCTGGCGAGCCTGCCCGCCGGGGCACTGGTCGCGCGGATCGGCGAGCGGCGCGCGCTGGTGGCGGCCGGCTTCGTCGACGCGGGAGCGATGGCGTTCGCTGCGCTCACCGACTCCGTCCTGGGCCTCGCGCTCGGCGTGCTGCTGAGCGGGGTGTGCTGGACGCTGTTCCTCATCGCGCGGCAGGGCTTCATGATCGACGTCGTCCCGGTGACCCACCGCGCGCGGGCGATGTCGCTGCTGGGTGGCTCCTACCGCATCGGCGTGCTCATCGGGCCGCTGATCGGCGCCGGGCTGATCCGGCTCACCGACCTCACGAGCGTCTTCTGGCTCGGCGCGGTGATGTCGGTGCTCGCCTCCCTGCTCGCGGCCACGATGCCCGACCTGGGCGAGGAGAAGCGTGCCCACGCCCGCTCGGCCGGCCACCTCGGTGTGTGGACGGTCATCGCCGCGCACCGTCGGGTGCTCGCCACGCTCGGGTCGGCGGTGGTCATCCTCGGGATGAGCCGCTCGCTGCGGCTGAGCCTGCTGCCGCTGTGGGCCGACCACATCGGGTTGTCGGCGTCCACGACCTCGCTGATCTTCGCCGGCGCCGCAGCGCTCGACGTCGCCTTCATGTGGCCGGGCGGCTGGCTGATGGACACCCGTGGCCGGATGGTCGTCGCCGTCCCGGTCGTGCTGTCGATGGCTGTGGCGTGCCTGCTGCTGCCGCTGGCCGCCTCGGCGCTCGGGGTCGCGCTGGTGATGGCGTTGATCGCCGCCGGCAACGGCCTCGGCTCCGGCATCGTGATGACGCTCGGCGCGGACGCCTCGCCCGACGAGGGCCGCTCGCAGTTCCTCGGCGCGTGGCGGCTGTGCGGCGACATCGGCAACACCGGCGGGCCGCTGCTGGTGGGCGCCGTCGCCGCGGTCGCACCGCTGGCCACCGCCTGCCTCGTGGTGGGCGCGCTGGGCGTGGCCGGGACCGGGTGGGTGGGCCACTGGACCCGTCGCGTGGACCGCGACCGGGAGGCTGCGGTCAGCCGACCGTGACGGTGACCTCGTTGGACACGACCTCGGAGTCGGTGTCGACGACGCGGAACTGGTTGGGCCCCGTGCGGCCGGTCAGGACGTACGTCGCGAAGCTGCCGCCGCTGACCGACACGGTCACCGGGAAGTCGATCCACGCGCCGTCCTCGAGGCGCTGCACCTGCAGGATCGCGCCCTCGCCCGACTGGTAGGTCCCGGTCAGGTCGATCTGCTGCATCGGGCTCACCGACTGCCGGCTGGTGGTCAGCGAGAGCGCCTCGACCGGCGCCTCCGACGTCGGCTCCCCCTCGGTCGGCTCGACCGGCTCCTCCGGCGCGGGCGCCGTGGTGCCGGTGTCGCTCGGACGGGGCAGGTTGAAGGTCGCGGGCGCCTCCTCACCGGAGCTCGCGCTCGACGTGCCACCGATGCCGGTGGCCTGGACGCCGACCATCACGGCGAGCCCGCCCAGCAGCCCGATGACCACGGCGACGCCGACCAGGGCGAGGAGCCCGGTCAGGACGGGACGCTTCTCGGTGTCCATGGAGACCTTTCGACCGCGGGGTGGGAGCACCGCCATTGTCCGGGACAGCCGGTGGCAAGGCCAACCAGCGGGGCACCACCGGGCAGGATGGACCCATGCAGTCACCGTTGCGACACGGCAAGGCAGCCATCGGCACCACCCTCGCCGGGGGTGCCCTGGCCGCGCTGTCCCAGGCACCCGAGCGCGCCTCCCGCCTCCTGCGACACCGCTACCCGACCGTGGCGGTGACCGGGATGACCGGCGTCGGCAAGACCCGTCTCGCCGACCGGCTCTCCCGCCGCGCGAGCGCCGAGGGCGGGCACGACGTCGGCTCGGCCGTCATGGAGCGGCGTACGCGTCGCGCAGCGCGGCTGCGCGGCTACCGGTTCCGCGTGGTGCCGGGCGAGAACGCCGCCACCCGCCTGGGCGCGCTCGACGAGGTCTTCCACGACGAGCCGGTCGACGGCGTGCTGCACGTGGTCGCCAACGGGCACGCCACCCCGCGGCGCACGGGCGGGACCAGCGGCGCCGGGGTCGCCACCCGCGAGGAGCAGCTGGCCGCCGAGCTCGAGGACTGGTCGATCACCGCCCACCGCATCGCCAGCATGGCGGTGCGCCGCGAACGGCCGACGTGGCTGGTCGTCGCGGTGACCAAGGCCGACCTGTTCGCCGACGACGTGGACGCGGCCGTGCACTACTACTCCCCCGGCAGCGGGTCGCCCTTCGGCGACAAGCTCGACGAGCTGCGCGCCCTCGCCGGCGGGGCCAAGCTGTCCATCGACGTGCTGCCGGTCTGCGCGCAGGGCGGCGGGCGGAAGTCGGCCATGCCGGACAAGGCGTGCGCCGACCTGCTCGGGCGCCTCGAGCTGCGGCTGGCCCAGCTCTCCGGGCACGTCTGAGGGACGTCGTTCACAGTTTCACCACTTCTGGTTTCGACCCCGTCCACCGGGGCAGAAGACCGCCATGAGGCCGATCGCGATCAACCAGCGGGCGCTGCGCGGCGCCCGGGAGGAGCTCGACTCCGCCCGTGAGGACCTGCGGGCCGCGCTCGCCGACGTCGACCACCCCGCGGACGACTTCCCGTGGCGTGACCTCCTCGTCGAGGGCGTACGCAGCCTCGTCGAGGACGCCGAGCAGGTCGCCCGGCGGTGCCGCACCATCGCCGGCGCGATCGACGACTCGGTCCTCGACTTCGACGAGCTCGACCTCATGGTCGGCGAGGCTGCCCAGGTCGCCGCCCGGCTCGAGCAGGTGAAGCCGTGACGAAGGTCGTCGTCGACCGCATCGAGGCCCAGCAGGACGGGCTGCGCTTCGGCGACCCGATCGGCTGCCACTACCACTGGATCGAGCCCGACGCCGTCGACGCCTACGGCGACTCCGTCCGACGCGTCGGGAGCAAGGTCGAGGCCGCGGCCGAGGCCTTCGAGCGCACCGCCTCGCTGTCGGAGGACGTGTTCTCCGGCGAGGCGGCCGACATGCTCCGCACCCGCGCCGGCCACCGCCACGAGGAGGCGGTCGGCGTCCGCGACGACCTGCGAGGCCTCGGCCGGGCGATCAACGCCTACTCCGACGTGCTGCGCCGGCACCGCGACGGTCTCGAGCAGCTGCGCGCCTACGCCGTGTCGGCCGGCCTCGAGGTCCGCGAGCACCGCATCTGGCCGCCGGTCGAGACCCTCCCGGGCGACGCCCCGCAGAAGGAGGCCGACGCGTGGGAGCGTGACTGGAAGGCCTACCAGCAGTGCTTCGACGCCAAGGTCGAGCTGCGCGACGCCCGCCGGGCGGCCACCCGCGAGCTGGTCAAGGCACTCGCCGACCACGCCGGTGTCCACCCCGACAAGGACGGCGCCAAGGCGGTCGCCGCCCACCACCGCCGCGTGGAGTTCGGCGAGCTGCGGCGCGAGGCCGCCGAGGAGGCGATGGAGGCCGTCCAGGCCGGTGACGCCGCCGAGGCCGCCCGCCACACGGTCGAGGTGCTCAAGCGCCGCGAGCAGGCGGCCCTCGGCGACCTCGAGGAGCTGGTGCTGGCCGAGCGCCCGTCCGCGGAGATCCAGGCACAGGCCGAGAAGGTCGCGGCGCTGCACCGCGAGCTCACCGAGGCGCGCGTCGAGGCCCGCGAGGCCGAGGCGGTGGCCGAGCGCGAGCAGGCCCAGGCCAACCGCGCTGCCCGCGACCTCGACGCGGCCGAGGACGGCCGCCCCCGGATCGTCGCCCAGCCCGCCGACCTCAAGGGCCGGCTGGGCTAGGCCCCGCGGCTGGGGCGTGCCGCCCGTCCGGTCCCTCAGTCCGCCGGCTCGACCTCGAAGCGCGGCACCGGGTTGTCGCGCACCGCGCCGCAGGTCAGCCGCCCCGGGTCGCCCAGCAGGCGACGCACCCGCACCCGGACCGGACGTCCGGCTGCCTCGAGCGACACGGTGGTGAGGTCGGACTCGGTGCGCGCCGACGTGGGCTGGACGTCGTCGAGCCCGGTGAGGCCGAGCCGGCGGCGTACGTCGATCTCGGCGGCCTGCACCGGCATCGCGACGTCGGAGCGTCCGCGCAGGTGGTCGAGCTCGACCCGGCCGTCCGCGACGGCGTCGGCGACCTCGATCGCCGAGGCCGGGTCGACGCGGCCGTAGTAGTGGCCGCGCGGCAGCACCAGCAGGTTTCCGGCGAAGCGGTCGCCGCCGATGTGCGAGCACTCCCACGTCGCCTCGGCGTGGCGGCTCGCGGCGAGCGCCAGGGCGACGGGTCGGCCGCGCTCGGCGCAGCAGGCGTCGTGGCGGCCGTGGGTGCAGACCGCGAGGACCGGCCCCGGGTGGGGATCGAGCCCGGCCGGCGGACCCTCGCGAAGGACTGCGAGGTCGAGGTCGGCGACATCGTCGACCCGGTCGAGCACCGCGCTCGCGAGCCACGAGTCCGCGCCGGCGGCCCGCGCCGCGAAGACGCGGGTGCCCTCGGCGTCGTCGGCTCGCCGACCGGGGCGCCGGACGAGCAGGACCCGCACTCCGGCGCGGCGGCCCGAGTCGGCCAGGTGCGCACCGAGGCCGTCGGGGAGGCGGGCGTCGCGCAGGGCGTCGGCGCCCCACGGACCGGCGTGCTCGACGAGGAGGAAGCTGCGCACGGTCGAGGCGGTGCCGGCGAGGTCGTCGGCGCGCTCCAGGCTGGCGGCAGCGCAGCGGAAGCCGGTCACCGCACGACCTCGAGCAGGCCCTCCCGCACCAGCCGCCGGCTCAGCACCAGGGCGCTCGCGGGATCGAGCGGGAGGTCGGCGGGCGTGAGCTCGGTGCGGCCGGCCACGACCCCGAGCGCCTCGCGGATCCGCGCCGGGACACGCAGCACCCGGTCGCCGAGCAGCAGGCGCAGCGTGTCGCCGTCGTCGACGATCCGGCACGGGTGACCCGGGCGGCGGCGCAGCGCCGTGTCGGCGGCCAGGCCGTCATCCCGGGCGAGCGCCTCGCGGTCGAGCAGCGCCCCGGCCATGCGCGGTGGGCGCTGGGAGAGGAAGCGCACGACCTGGTCGTCGGCCACGGCGGGCGCGTCGAGTCGGCGTACGGCGTCGGCGAGCGCGGTGACGTGTCCGGCCAGCTCCTCCGAGAGCCGGACGGGGTCGTCGAGGTAGCCGGCCGGCAGGTGCGCGTCGGGCACCTCGGCGAGCAGCAGGCCGACCTCGCGGGTCAGCAGGCTGCGCCAGGTGAGCTGGTTGATGCCGATGGTGAGGTGCAGCGACACCGCCTCCTGCGCGCGGGCGGCGTGGGGGGTGCCGGTGGGGAGGTAGGCGGCGACGCCGGGCTCGAGGAGGAGGTCACCCGGCCCGCCCTCGCCGTGGATCTCCCACAGCTTGGTGCCGTGGGTCTGGAGCACGAAGACGTCGTGGGAGTCGGAGTGCACGGCGAAGCCCTGCGCCCCGGCCGGGGTGAGGTAGGCGTTGGCCTGGCAGGGGTGCCCCAGCTCCAGCTCGAGCTCGGCCACCAGGTCCGCGACGGGGGTCCAGTAGCGCTGCAGTCCCTGGAGCACGATCGTGGCGCCCTCGTCGTGGAGGCGCATCAGCTTCACCGGGTCCACCAGCCCGGTCAGCGGCTTGCCGGCGAGGCTGCCGCCCCGGGTGAACGCCGACTCCGGCAGCACCGAGCCGTTGCGGGCCACCCGGACGGCCGGGGCGCGGATCGCGGTCTCGGTGAGGAGGTGGTCGACGTCGGCGAGCGACAGGACGCTCGCGCCGTACGCCGGGTCGGTGCGGTGCACGTGGACCGACGACGCCCAGACCTTGTCGATGAAGGTCCGGGCGTCGCCGGTCAGGCGGTCGAGAGCGCTCAGAGCGCGGTCCCGTCGGTGCCGTCGGCGTCGGTCGAGTCACCGTCGGTGGCGTCGGTGCTGTCGCCGTCCGTGGCATCGGCGTCGGTGCCGTCGGCGTCCGTCGAGTCACCGTCGGTGGCGTCGGTGCTGTCGCCGTCGGTCGCGTCGGCGTCGGTGCCGTCGGCGTCGGTGCCCGGCGCGGCCGGGACACCCGTCGGGTCGACGCCCTCGGTGGTCATCTCGTCGTCGTTGAGCGGGTTGTCAGGAGTCGACGTCATGGATCCTCCTCGTCAGGTCCGGCGGGCGGTCCGTCGGCGCTCCGCCAGTGTGGGCGGCGGCGCGACCACCGTCCCACACCCCTCCGGGCGGAGGAAGGCTCCGCTCAGGGCGTACGCACCTCGAAGCGCGTGGTCGCCTTGACCTTGTCGTCACCGCACGACTGGCGGCGTACGGGTCCCGGGACGGCCACCAGCTCGTCGTCCGGGTCGCCGCCGGAGAGCACGTGGAGCTCGCGCGCCTGCTCGACGCCCGGTCGTCCGGCACGACCGCGGGTCACCTCGGCCGGCACCTCGCCCCGCGCCACGGCCTCGCACGCGGCCAGGACGTTGGAGGTGTCGAGGCGCCCGAGCGTGAGGCCGCTGGGCAGCGCCAGCAGGGTCCCGGAGAACCGGTGGCCGCCGAGGTGCGTGGTCTCCCAGGTGCCGTCTGGCCACTCCTCGGCCAGCAGGCCCGCGACCGGGCGTCCGAGCTCGGCGCAGCAGCGGTCGCGCTTGCCGTTGGTGCACACCAGCCACAGCGGGTCGGCGTACGCCGGCAGGGTGCGCAGGTCGAGGTCGAGGAGGTCCTCGGGCCGATCGAGCACCGTGGCGCCGACGTCGTAGCCCTCGGGGGTGGCGCGGGCGTGGAAGACGTGCGTGCCGGGCCCGGCGCTGCCGTCGTAGCGGCGCAGCAGGAAGACCTTCAGGTCGAGCCCGGCCAGGTGGGTGCGGACGACCTCCGGCAGGCGGTTGTCGGCCACCGCGTCGCGCCCCCACGGCCCCGGGCACTCCACGAGGAGGATCTCGGGATCGGTCGGCGCGGTGCCGACGATCGGCTCGCCGTCGTCGACGCTGGCGAAGGAGCACCGGAAGTCAGACATGGCGTGCAGTCTGGCCGACCGGTGCTCCTCGCCGGGGGTCAGTACCTCTGGTTCTGCCAGAGCAGGCCTGCAGCGGCGTACTCGGCGGCGTTGCAGTAGCCGCCGTAGGTCCGGTAGCGCTCGGGGGAGATGAGCTCCTTGGCGCAGTCGGCGGCGTGCTCGAGCGGGGACCACTCGGGCGCCATCGGGACGGTCGCCACGTTGGGGTCGGGGTTGTTGTCGGCCACGAACACCTCGGCGGAGCGGGCCACGAGCGTGCTCCAGTCCTGGTTGGTGCCGCCCCAGTTGTAGAACTGCTTGGCGTGCGCGCACTCGTGGATCGAGATGCCGAGCTTGCTGACCTCCGGCTCCCGGGTGAGCGTGGCGAGGGTCGCGGCGTCGATCGTGATGCCGTACTGCCAGTCGAAGACGCCGGTGTGGTCCTCGGTGATGCCGGTCGTGTCGATGGTGACGCTGGCGTTCGGGCAGAGGTTGGCGATGGGGGCGTAGAAGCGGGCCTGCTCGCCGGTGTACATCGCCTGGTTCTCGAAGCGGACGGTCACCCGGTCGGAGGCGACGCTGCGCCGCGCCTTCCTCGGCCCCTTCGTGATCTTCTTGGTCTTGAGGCGGTAGTCGACGTTCTGCGCGACGACACCGGCGGGGACGACGTGGGCGGGGATGCGGGCGGTGACGAGCGTGCGGCCGATCTTGCCGCGGGCCCCCGAGACGCGGGTCCACTTCCCGCCGTCGACCCTGGCCTGGACGAAGACCTTCTTCGGCAGGATCGGCTTCACGCCGCGGTAGGTCTTCCAGGCGGCCTGCAGCTGGATCCCGGTGCCGGAGCCGCGCACCGCGGTCGTGAAGCCGAAGCCGTCGAGGCGGTTGTACTTCCTGCCCCAGAAGGCGAAGAGCGGGCGGCGGGCCGCCTTGGCGGCGACCGCCCGGGCGGAGTCCGGGGTCGAGCGCACCAGCGGGGCCGGCGGGGCGAGCGGCTGCACGTCACGCGTCGACACCCCGGAGTCGGGGGTCCGGCCCTCGACAGAGGGAGTGGAAGGTACGGCCCCGGCAGGGCCGGCCACGACGAGCGTCGGCGAGACGATCACCGCCGCTGCTGCCAGTGCGGTGGCGAGACGACGACCTGCGCTCATGTGGTGGCTCCGTTGCTGGTGTGGCTGGTGCTGCTGGGCTGGCTCCTGCCTACCCGGCGGGGGTGGTCGGCAAACGCCGGCGCCTCCCCGCCGGACTCAGAGCAGCCCACGGCGCCGGGCGACGGCCGCCGCCTCGGTCCGTGACGCGGCGTCGAGCTTGGCCAGGATGTTGGAGACGTGGACCGAGACGGTCTTGGTGCTGATGAAGAGCTGCTTGCCGATCTCACCGTTGCTGCGTCCCTCCGCGACGAGGGCGAGGATCTCTGCCTCACGCGGGGTGAGCACCGCGGCCGGCGCTCCCGGCGCCGGGGCCGGCGCCGATCCCTGCGCGAGCAGCTCGGCGAGCAGGGGCTCCGCCTTCATCGCGTGCGCCGCCTCGCGAGCCAGGTCGGCCGCGGCGCGGGCGCCCGTTGCGTCGCCGGTGGCACGCAGCACGCCCGCCAGCCGCACCCGAGCCTGCGCGAGCTCGGGCACGCTGCCGAACGCCACGGCCGTCTCCTCCGCGTGGCGCCAGGCCGACACGAGCTCGTCGGCCGACGGCGGGTCGAGCTGCGCGAGCCACCGCCAGCGGAGGTGCTCCGCAGCCCGTCGGGCCACCCACATGCGGTACTCCGGGCCGCGGCTGGCCTCGTAGGGGGAGTAGAAGTCGATCACCCGGCCGCCGTCGGACATCAGCCGGTCCACGTCGGCGGCGCAGGCCGCGCGCTCGTCGGCGGACAGGTGCGCGGCGGCGCCCGCGAAGGCGCCGACGACCAGGGTCGCGAGCCGCAGCCGCGCCTGGAACCACTCGTGCCAGAGAGGTACGACGCTCGCGACCACGTCGTCGTAGACCGCCAGCGCGGTCGCCGGGTCGTCGGCCGCGGCGGCCCGCAGGACCTCGGCGGTGCCGGCGGTGATCGCCGTGATGCCGTCGGTGCCCCAGTGCTCGCGCAGCCGCTGGAGCGCGTTGTCGCTGTGGGGGCCGCCGCGCAGCCCGAACTGGATGAGGACCTGGTGGGCGAAGTACATCCACTCGTAGACCATCGGCGGGTCCTGCCCGCTGACGTCGAGGGTCCACCACGCCTTGCCGAGCCGGCCCTGGTGGGTCAGCGCGACGGCGAGCAGCAGCCGCGCCTCCGCGGGGTAGGGCGACCAGGTGAGCCCGCCGACCTCGCTGCGCTCGAGCACCTCGCGGTAGACGTCGCCGGCCGCGCCGAGGTCGCCGCGGTCCTGGTGGAGGCGGCCGAGGAAGTAGAGGGCGCGCAGCTCGGGCTCGATCAGGCCGGCCGCACGGGCACGGTCCGCGGCGGCCCGCCACCCGACACCGGGGTCCGCCCCGCCCGCCGGGTCGAGGCCGGCCAGCGTGGTGTGGAGCTCGACGGCGAGGCTGGTGAGGTCGTTGCGCTCGGCGATCTCGAGCGCCTCGAGCGCGGCCGCGCGCGCCTCGTCGGCGTGCCAGTTGCCGAGGGTCTCGGCGTGCACGAAGAGCGCCCGCGCGAGCAACCTCGGCGGCCCGTCGCGCAGCAGCCCGACAGCCTCCGCCGCGGTCTCGCCCGGGGACTCGGTCGTGTCGGTGAGGAGCAGGGCCGAGGCCAGCGCCGTCAGCAGCTGGCCGCGGTCGACGTCGGAGGCGTCGGCCGGCATCGCGGCCAGCCGCGCCCGCAGCACCTTGACCGCCTTCGGCACCCGACCGGCGGCGACCAGTGCCTCCGCGCAGCGGCGTACGAGCGCGAGCGGGTCGAGGTCGGACACAGGCGTGCGGGACGTGTCGATGAGCTCGAGCGCGTCGAGGAAGTGGGTGGCCGCCTCCGACGGGCCGCCGACCGCGAGCGCCTCCTCGCCGGCCTCGACCGACGCGCGGACCGCCACGGGACGGTCGTCGGCGCGACGGGCGTGCTGGGCCAGCTCGGCGGCCGTGCCGACCGCACGCCCCTCCCCCAGCGCCGAGACGAAGTCGGCGTGCAGCCGCACCCGCTCGCCGGGCAGCAGGTCGTCGTAGACAGCCTCGCCGAGCAGCGCGTGGCGGAAGGCATAGGTGCCGCCGCGGGAGGCGGCGAGGACGTTGGCCTCCACGGCCGTGCGCAGCGCGCCCTCCAGCTCCTCGGAGCCCAGGTCGGAGACGGCAGCGAGCAGGCCGTGGCTCACCTGGCGCCCGGCCACGGACACGATGCGCACCACGCGACGGGTCACCTCGTCGAGCCGGTCGAGGTGCACCAGCAGCACGTCGGCGAGCTCGCCCGGCACCTGGCCCGAGCCGGCCGCGCCGACGAGCTCCTCGACGAAGAAGGGGTTGCCCTCGGCCCGGTCCACGATCGAGACGTATTCGGCCTCCGACAGCGTGCCCGGGCGCAGCGCGCGGACGAGACGGCGTACGTCGTCGTCGGCGAGCGGGTCGAGCGGGAGCCGGTCGACGCCGTGCAGGCGCATCCACTCCGCCACCTGGCGCCGAAGCGGGTGGCGGCGGTGGAGGTCGTCGGAGCGGTAGGACACGACGAGCGAGACGCCCGGGACCGGGCGGGAGAAGAGGAAGCTCAGCATGTCGCGGGTCGACTCGTCGGCCCAGTGGGCGTCCTCGACGACCACGAGCACCGGCGCCTGCTCGGCGACGGCGGAGAGGAGGTCGCCGAACGCGTCGTAGACGTTGCCGCGGTCGAGGGCCTGGTCGCCCGACGCGGTCTCGCTGCTGCGGATGCGACGGCCCGGCTGGAGGCGCGCGAGCGTCGGGTGGCGGTCGAGCACCCGGCCGGCGACGTCGGGCTGGTCGGCCATGACCCGGCCGAGGACCTCGGAGAAGGGGAGGTAGGGCAAGGAGCTGTCGGCGAGGTCGAGGCAGTGGCCGGCGACGACCTGCCAGCCGGCCTCGAGCGCGGTGTCGCGCAGCGCCATGATCAGCCGGGTCTTGCCCACACCGGCGTCACCGGCGACGAGCATGGCGCGCACCGACGCCCCGGCTCCGGACGCACGGATGCCGAGCTGGGCACTCAGCTGCTCCAGCTCGGCATCGCGTCCGATGAGATCGGTGGTCCGCAGGGCCGGCACGGACGACATTGTGTCGCCTCCGTCCGACACCCGCGGGTCGATCGCGGTGCGGGTCACTTCCGGGTGTCGGTGGCGCGGGCCCGCGTCCAGCGGCGTACGCCGTAGTCCTGGCGCACCTTGTCCTGGCGGTAGGCGATCTCGGCACCCAGGAAGCTGTCGGTGGTGAACATGTCCTTCTCCTCTTCTCGGTCGGCCCTTTGCGGGCCGTGAGGAGAGAGTCCGTCCGTGAGGTAGGCAGGAACATCGGGCGGGTGCCCTATCCGTGGGTGGCTGGCTACCTCAGATCGGCGCGCGGCGGCGTACGGCAGGGGCCTGAGGTAGCCCGCGGGGTCGTAGTCCAGTGAGTTCTGGCTGGCGGCTGCGGGTAGTCCAGTGACCGATGGTCGTCAGGCGGCCTCCTCAGCAGCCACAAGTCACTGGACTACCCCGCCAACTCGACCCCCGATAGTCAGACGACCGGGCGACCGGCCTGCCAGACCCCGGCGACGAGGGGCACGCCGGGGCGGTAGGCGAGGTGGACGTGGGACGGAGCGTCCAGCAGGACGAGGTCGGCGGCCTTTCCGGGGGCGAGCACGCCGACGTCGTCGCGGCCGAGGGCCCCCGCGCCCGTCGCGGTGGCCGCGTGCAGCGCCTCGGCGGGACTCATCCGCATCTCGCGCACGGCCAGCGCGATGCACAGCGCCATCGACGAGGTGAAGCAGGAGCCGGGGTTGCAGTCGCTGGCCAGCGCGACCCGTACGCCTGCGTCGAGGAGGCGACGCGCGTCGGGATAGGGCTGGCGGGTGGAGAACTCCACGCCCGGCAGGAGCGTGGCGATCGTGCCTGAGTCGCTGAGGGACTCGACGTCGAGGTCGGACAGGAAGGTGCAGTGGTCGACCGCGACCAGGCTGAGCTCGCAGGCGAGCCGCACGCCGCCGCCGTACGTCAGCTGGTTGGCGTGGAGCCGTCCGCGCAGGCCGCTGTCGGACCCCGCGGCCAGGATGGTGCGTGCCTGGTCGACGTCGAAGGCGCCGTCCTCGCAGAACACGTCGATCCACCGGGCGTGCGGTGCCGCGGCCGCGAGCATGGGGCCGGTGACGAGGTCGACGTAGTCCTCGGGGGTTATTCCGCTGGGGACGACGTGGGCGCCGAGGAAGGTCGTCTCGTCGGTGAACTGCCGCGCCACCGCGAGGCTGCGTGCCTCGTCGTGGACCGAGAGCCCGTAGCCGCTCTTGATCTCGACGGTGGTCGTGCCCTGCGCGCGCATCTCGGCGACGAGGCGCGCGACGTGGGAGGTCAGCTGCTCGTCGCTGGCGGCGCGGGTGGCGGCGACGGTGGTGCGGATGCCGCCGGCGGAGTAGGGCTCGCCGGTCATCCGGGCCTCGAACTCGCCCGACCGGTCGCCGGCGAAGACGAGGTGGCTGTGCGAGTCGACGAAGCCCGGGATGACGGCCCGGCCGCCGGCGTCGACGTGCACGTCCGCGGCCGGCGCCTCGGCGGCCGGACCGACCCAGGCGATGCGGCTGCCCTCGACGACGACGGCGGCGTCGTGGACGAGCCCGAGCAGGCCGCCCTGCTCCGTGCGCGCCGGGTCGTTGGTGACCAGCTCGCCGATGCCGGTGATCACTGTCGTGGTCATGCCTGACCCTCCCAGATCCTCCCGATGGCCCCGTCGAGCTCGCGCCCGATCGCGGCGCGGTCGCCGTCCTCGACGATCCAGCGACCGTCGGCCATGACGCGGCGTACGTCCTCGGCGGAGGCGGCGAAGACGACGGCGTTCTCGTCGCGCCCGGTGCCGGCGGTGCGCGGGCTGGCCGGGTCGATGACGACGAGGTCGGCGCGGCGGCCGACGGCGATCGCTCCGGCGTCGTCCCAGCCGAGCGAGGCGTGGCCGTCGGTGGTCGCCGCAGTGAGCAGCTCGGCGGCGGCCCAGTGACCCCGCTGCTGGGTCGCGAGCCGCTCGTCGAGCTCGACGGCGCGCATCTCCTCGAAGGGGTCGACCACGGCGTGGCTGTCGCTGCCGAGGGTCAGCCGGGCGCCGACGTCGTGGAGCCGGCGTGAGGGCCCGATGCCGTCGCCGAGGTCGCGCTCGGTGGTCGGGCAGAAGGCGGCGTACGCCCCGGCCCCGCCGATCAGCGCGATGTCGTCGTCGCTCAGGTGGGTGGCGTGGACCAGCGACGTCGTCGGGCGCAGGAGGCCGTGGTCGGCGAGCAGCCGCGTCGGGGTGACGCCGTACGCCTCGAGGCAGGCGTCGTTCTCAGCGACCTGCTCGGAGACGTGGGCGTGCAGGGGGCGGTCGCCGACCCAGCCCGCGACCGCGTCGAGCGCCTCGCGCGGGACGGCCCGCACCGAGTGGACGGCCGCGCCGACGCGGGCGTGGGGCTCGACGACCAGCCCGTCGACGCGCTCCAGCCATGCCTCGACCGTCCCGTCGCTGTAGCGCACCTGCGCGCCCTCGGGCGGCGCGCCGAAGCCGGACGAGAGGTAGAGCGTGTCGAGCAGGGTGAGCCGGATGCCGGCCTCGCGGGCCGCGTGCACGAGCGCGAGCCCCATCTCGTTCGGGTGGGCGTGGGGCGTGCCGTCGGGCTGGTGGTGGAGGTAGTGGAACTCCCCGACGCACGTGATCCCGGCGGCGGCCATCTCGCGGTAGGTCGCGAGCGCGAGGGCGAGGTAGGTGTCGGGGTCGAGCCGAGCGGCGACGGCGTACATCTGGTCGCGCCAGGTCCAGAAGGAGCCGCGCTCGCGCTGGGTGCGTCCGCGCAGCGCCCGGTGGAAGGCGTGGCTGTGGGTGTTGGCGAGGCCGGGGACGACCAGGCCGCGGACCGGGATCGCGCGCGGCGGGTCGCTGTCGGGCGTGACGGAGGTGAAGCGGCCGTCCTCGACCTCGACGAGCACGTCGTCGGCGAAGCGGTCGCCGAGCCAGGCGCGTTCGAGGAGGTACGCCGTCACCGGGCGAGCTCCTCGAGCACGTCGGCGAGCGCCTCGACGCCGGCCAGGCAGTCGGTGGTCTCGGCGTGCTCGTCGGGTGAGTGCGAGACGCCCGTGGGGTTGCGCACGAAGACCATCGCGGTGGGGATGCCGGCGTCGGACAGGATGCCGGCATCGTGCCCGGCCTGCGTCGGGATCACGGGCCAGTCGCCGAGCCCGTCCAGCCGCGCGGCGAGGTCCGGGTCGAAGGCGACCGAGCCGGAGACCGACTCCGCGGTGACGGTGAGCGAGGTGCCGTCGCGACCGGCACGGTCCTGCGCCTGACGTCCGACGGCGTCGACCATATCGGCCAGCGCGTCGTCGGAGGAGGCGCGGGCGTCGAGCCAGGCGGTGACGAGCGAGGGGACGGAGTTGGTGCCGTTGGGCTCGACCGAGATCCGGCCGAAGGTCGCGCGCTGGCCGGCGAGCCGGGCCTGCTTGTTGGCGGCGAGGGCGGTCATCGCGTAGGTCAGCATCGGGTCGTGGCGGTCCTCCATGCGGGTCGTGCCCGCGTGGTTGGCCTGGCCGGCGAAGTCGAAGCGCCAGCGCCCGTGCGGCCAGATCTCGCTGGCCAGCCCGACCGCGACGTCGCGGTCGACGAGGTCGCGGCCCTGCTCGACGTGGAGCTCGACGAAGGTGCCGACCCTCTCCAGGGAGAGCAGCCCGGTCGACGGGTCGAGCCCGGCGGCCTCGACGGCGTCGGCGAGGAAGACCCCGTCCCGGTCGCGCAGCTCGCGTGCCTCGTCCCACGTCGTCGCGCCGGTGACGAGGCGCGAGCCGAGGCAGGCGCGGCCGAAGCGCGAGCCCTCCTCCTCGACGAAGACCCCTATCCCGATCGGCCGGCCCGGCGCGAAGTCACGCCCGCGCATCGTGTCGACCGCGGCGAGCGCGGAGACGACGCCCAGCGGACCGTCGTACGCCCCGCCGTCGAGGACGGAGTCGAGGTGCGAGCCGGTCAGCACGCCCTTCCCGGTCGCGGAGCCGGGCGTCCACCAGGCGACCTGGTTGCCGATGCCGTCAGTCTCGACGGTCAGCCCGCGCGCGGCGCACTCCTCCGCGAACCAGCTGCGGAGCTCGGACTCGGCCGAGGCCCAGGGCTGGCGGAAGTAGCCACCGGACGCGGCCGATCGCCCGACCGGCGCCAGGTCACGCCACATCTGCTCGAAGCCCATGCCGCCAGTCCATCGTCAACGCCGACCGGGGTCAACGCGGGGCCGCGGGGGTTCGTCTCGGATCCGAGACGATCCGCGCGCCTGGCCCGGTGCTGTAACGCCGGGTTAGGAGCTGTACCCACCCGGATATATCCAGGTGGGTACAAGCACCAACCCGGCGTTACAGCGGGAGTGCGACCAGCGAGAAGCAGGGGCGTGGCAACCTGCCCCCATGGACTTCCGCGAGGTCGTACGCCGTCGCCGCATGGTGCGCCGCTACTCCGACGCCCCGGTGGACCCGGAGGTCGTCGACCGGATGCTCGCGCACGCCCAGCGCGCGCCCAACGCCGGTTTCAGCCAGGGCTGGGCCTTCCTGGTGCTCGACACCGCCGACGACGTCGCCCGCTTCTGGGAGTCCACCGGCGCCGAACCGGAGACGCACAACGCCTGGCTCGACGGGATGCGGACCGCACCGGTCGTGATCGTCCCGCTGGCCAGCAAGGAGGCCTACCTCGAGCGCTACGCCGAGCCCGACAAGGGATGGACCGACCGGAGCGAGGGCCGGTGGGCGGTGCCGTACTGGTGGGTCGACACCGGGATGGCGGCGCTGCTCGTCCTCCAGACGGCCGTCGACGAGGGCCTGGGCGCGTGCTTCTTCGGCATTCCCGGCGAGCACGTCGACTCCTTCCGCGCGGCGTTCGGCATCCCCGACCACCACGCGCCGGTCGGCGCGATCACCGTCGGGCACCGCCTCGCCGACACCGGCGCGAGCGGATCACCGGCGCGACGGGAGCGGCGTGACGACGTCGTCCACCGCGGCCGGTGGTGAGCGCAGCGGCTCGAGCGCCTCGCGCACCTGCGCGAGCAGGGGCCGCTCAGCGGGGTCGAGGCTGAGGCACGCCGCCAGCAGGTCGCGCACCTCCTCGGGCACCGCATCGAGGCCCGCCGGCGCGACGGGCGCGCGGCGGTGGACCAGGGGCCAGCGCCGGCGGGAGTCCCACGTGGCCTCGTCGCCGTACGGCGCAGTGCGCGCGAGCGCCTCGACGAGGGTCATGCCGAGACCCCAGACGTCGGTCGCCGCCGACAGCCCGCGGCCCCGTGCCTGCTCGGGCGCGAGGTAGCCGCGCGTCCCCGCACCCGGCCGGCCCTCGCCCGGCCGCCCGGCCAGGCTGAGGTCGATGAGCACCGCCTTCCCGTGGTCGACGACCACGTTGTCCGGCTTGAGGTCGAGGTGGAGCCAGTCGTGGCGGTGGAGGTAGCCCAGGACCGACGCGAGCTGGCAGCCGAGCTCCGCGACGTCGGCGAGCCCGAGCGGCTCCTCCTCCACCAGCGCCGAGAGCGTGGCGCCGCGCAGCGTCTCCAGCACGACGGTCGGCGGGTCGTCGAGGACGTCGTAGCCGCGGACCAGGTGCGGGTGGGCGAGCGTGGTGGCCAGGTGCCCCTCGAGCAGCACCGCCTGCCGCACCCGCGGGTCGTCGCGCCGGTCGGCACGCAGCAGCTTGACCACGCAGCGGGTGCCGCGTGCTTCGTCCCAGGCGTCCCACGTCTCGAGCCGCCGGCCGTCGGCCAGCAGGGCGAGGGGACGGTAGCCCTGCGGCAGGTCGCCCGTCGGCGTACGTCGGGTGGCGCGGGCGCTCACGTCGCCACCGCCCGGAGCCGCTCCCCGGTCCGGAGCGGGGCCTCGAGGGAGACCACCCGGTCGACGTGCTCGAGCACCACCGGGTCGTGGGTGAGCACGATGATCGTGCGGTCCCGCTCTCCCTGCGTGAGCGCGGCCATCAGCCGGCGCGACGCCTCCGCGTCGAGGCCCGTGGTGGGCTCGTCGAGCACGAGCACGCGTCCGGGGCGCAGCAGCGCACGGGCGATGGCGAGCCGCTGGCGCTGCCCGCCGGACAGGCTGCGGCCGCGCTGCCCGATGCGGCTCTCGTAGCCGCCCGGCAGGGCCTCGACGAAGTCGTGCGCGTCGGCCGCGCGGGCGGCCGCGCGGACCTCGGCGCGGGAGGCGTCGGGGCGCGCGAGGACGAGGTTGTCGTGGACGCTGGCGTCCAGCATCAGCTGCTCCTGGTGCACGACCGTGACGGCGTCGCGCACGGAGGCGGCGGTGTGGTCGGCGACGTCGTGGCCGTCGAGGGCCACCACGCCGGCGTCGGCGACGAGCTGGCGCGTGAGCAGCCGGGCCAGCGACGTCTTGCCGGACCCGCTGGGGCCGACCAGTGCGACGACCTCGCCCGCGGCGACGTCGAGGGAGACCTCGTGCAGCGCAGGCCGGCTGGTGCCGGGGTAGGTCAGCGAGACACCGCGCACCGACACCGCGCCGCGGCCGGCGGGCAGAGGCGTGGCGCCCGGACGGTCACCGCCGACGGGCTCGTCGAGGAGCTCGACCACGCGCTCCACCCCGGCGCTGGCCGAGTAGAGCGCCGGCACGAGGTCGGCCAGCGTGCGGACCGGGCCGAAGCACTGCAGCAGCAGCGCCAGGAAGGCGAGGAGCCCGCCGAGGGTGAGCCGGTCGGTCGCCAGGGCCCAGACGCCCATCGTCACCACCAGCAGCATGCCGACCAGCTCGGCGAGGTCGACCAGCGGCAGGAAGACCGCACGGATGCGGCTGGCGGCGAGCTCGGCGCCGGCGATCGCGCGGTTGTGGCCGTCGTACGTCTCGACCGCGCGGTCCTCGCGGCCGTAGGACTGCACCAGCGAGGCGTTGGCGAGCGCCTCCTCCGTGACGCTGCCGAGCGAGCCCCCGCGCCGACGGCGCTCGCGCGAGACGTCGCGGGTCAGGCGGGCGAAGCGGGTGGAGATCCACCAGAAGAGCGGCCCGACAACCAGCGAGGCGAGCGCGAGCTGCCACTGCATCCACAGCAGCGCGCCGGCGAACACGACCAGCCGCACGAGCGCGCCGAGGCCCTCGCTGACGTGGGTGACCATGAAGCGCTCGACGGCGGCGACGTCGGTGGTGAGGCGCGTGAGGGTGTCGCCGAGGCGGCGGCGGTCGTGGGTCGCCGCCGGCAGCGAGAGGACGTGGGAGAAGACGTCGCGGCGCAGGTCGACGAGGAAGCGCTGCGAGACGTAGGTCGCGAGGTAGTCGTCGGCACCCGAGACCAACCCGCTCAGCAGGTTGAGGCCGATGTAGAGCAGTGCCAGCAGCAGGAGCGGCTCGAAGGCCGCCGGGACCAGCACGTCGTCGACCAAGCGCTGGTAGAGCAGCGCCTCGGCCACCGAGATGGCCGGCGCGGCCGCCAGCAGGAGCACCCCGAGGACCAGCCACCCGCGCAGGGGTCGCAGCCGCGGCCAGAACATCCGGGCGATGTCGACGAGGCGCAGCGACGCCGCCACGTCGACGAGGGCCGACTGCTCGGGGGCGGCGCGCAGGGCCGCGGCGAGGCGACTGCGTACGGACATCGGTGCTCCTGCGGTGGTGTGGTCGGGAACGAGCGGGACGGGCAGGCGGCCCCGGGGGTCGGGCCGCCCACCCGTCGTGGTGGTGCGTGGGTTCAGCTCGAGCGCGACCAGCTGCGGCTGCGGTTGCGGCGGCGACGACGCCGGCGGCGGCGACGCCCGTCGTTGCTCGAGTCGGAGCCGCCGCGACGGGCCTGGACGGCCGGTGCGAGGGCGGTGAGGATTCCGGAGCGGGCCATGGTGGCCTCCTTCGGTTTCGGTACCCGGGGTGTCCCGGCTGACGAGGAAGACTCTGGGCGCCGTGCATGACACGACCGTGAGGTGACGGTGAGAGCGCCCTCATGGAGCCGGCGGCGGCGCTACGGTCACCCCCATGACCGCTCTGCCTACCGAGACACGTGCGGTGGGCGCCCTGCAGGCCCTCGTCCGCATCCCGACCGTCAGCGACCGCGACCATGCTCGCGTCGACGCCGACGCCTTCGAGCGGCTCCTGGCCGAGCTCGCCCGCCAGTTCCCGCTGCTCCACGAGCGGCTCGAGGTGATTCGCGTCGGCACCCACGGCCTGCTCGCGCACTGGGCCGGCGCGAGCACCGAGCGACCGGTCGTGCTGATGGCCCACCTCGACGTCGTACCCGTCGACCCGGACGCTCCCTGGCAGCACGAGCCCTTCGGCGGCGAGGTGCACGACTCCCCCGTCGGACCTGCGATCTGGGGTCGCGGCACCCTCGACGACAAGGGCTGCGTCGTCGGCATCTGCACGGCCGTGGAGCAGCTGCTCGAGGCCGGTCACGTCCCGGCCCAGGACGTCTGGCTGTCCTTCGGCTGCGACGAGGAGGTCAGTGGCACCGCGGCGATCGAGGCGGTCGGCGTGCTGCGCGAGCGCGGCGTGACGCCGTGGCTGGTGCTCGACGAGGGCGGCGCGATCGCCGGCGGCGCGTTCCCGGGCGTGAAGGCGCCACTCGGGGTGATCGGCGTGACCGAGAAGGGCACCACCTCGCTCGAGCTGGTCGCCGAGGGCCGCGGCGGGCACGCCTCGACGCCCGCTCCGAACGGTCCGACGGCCCGCATCGCGCGGGCGATCCTGCGGGTCGAGAAGTCACCCTTCCCCGCCTCCGCACCGGCGCCCACCCTCGAGCTCATGCGCCGACTGGCGCCGCACGTCCCGCTCCCGCTGCGACCGCTCCTGTCCCGCGCGGACCGGATGGCGCCGGTCGTCACCCGAGCGCTCCTCGCCGCCGGTCCCGAGGCCGCCGCCATGACGCGTACGACGGTCGCGACCACCACCCTCAGCGGGTCGCCCGCACTCAACGTCATCGCTTCCACGGCCCGCGCCGGGCTCAACATCCGCGTGATGGTGGGCGACACCGTGGCCGGGGTGGTCGAGCACGTCCGGAAGGCCGTCGCCGACGACTCGATCCGCATCGAGCTCGTCGAGTCCGGCGAGCCCTCGCCGGTGTCGCCGATGGACGAGCCGTTCGAGCTGCTGGAGGACTGCATCGGCGCGGTCTTCCCCGACGCGGTCGCGACGCCCTACGTGATGATGGCGGCCACCGACTCACGCCACTTCACCGCGATCAGCCAGCACGTCTACCGCTTCGCCCCCTTTCGGATGACCAAGGCGCAGCGCGAGGCCATCCACTCCTACGACGAGCACCTCGGCGTGGCCGACCTGCTCGACGGCGTCCGCTGGTACGCCCTGCTGATCGAGAGGCTCCCGTCATGACCACCACCCGGCCCCCGGCCCAGACCGCCGCGAGGGGCTTGGCGGCCATCGTCGGCTTCCTCGTCCTCGTCGAGGTCGCCAGCGGGATCCTGCAGGGCTACTACACGCCGATCTACCCGCAGATCGCCGAGCACCTCTCGATCAGCGAGGGCGACATCAACTGGTTCGAGGCGGCGCAGCTGATCGTCAGCGCGCTGTGCATCCCGCTCCTGGCGCGGCTCGGCGACCTCGTCGGGCACAAAACCGTGCTGCTCGTCTCGACCGCCGTGACCGCCCTCGGCTCGTGGTGGCTGGCCTTCGCCCCGGACTTCACCACCTTCCTCATCGGCTGGGCGATCCAGGGCGCGTACGTCGTGTGGCTGCCGCTGGAGATCGCGATCATCCACCGCCGCACGCGCGACTCGGGCCGCCAGCAGCTGCTGACCCGGCGCGGCGCGGCGATCCTGGTCGGGGCGCTCGAGCTCGCCGTCATCATCGGAGCGGTCACCAGCGGCGTGCTCGTCGAGTCGCTCGACATGAACGTCCTGCTCGCCATGCCCGCGATCGTCGTGACCGCGGTCTTCTTCGTGATCCTCGTCGGCGTCGAGCAGGCGCCCGGCGACGACACCGGCGGCATCGACTGGACCGGCCTGGCGCTCGTCACCGTCGCCCTCGGCGTGCTGATGGGCGGCCTGGTCTGGCTGCGCCTGGACGGCGCGGGCTCGCTCCTCGGCTGGTCGACGATCGCGCTCTCCACCGTGGTCTTCGCGGCCTTCTGGCGCTTCGAGCTGCAACACCCCGAGCCGATCGTCGACGTACGTCTGCTCTCGAGCCCGGCCCAGTGGCCGGTGCAGGTGACCGCCTTCCTCTTCGGCATCCCGGTCCTCGGCGGGCAGATCCCCCTGTCGACCTACGCCCAGGCCGACCCCGTCGAGCGCGGCTACGGCCTCGGCGCGGAGCCCGCCTTCATCTCCACCCTGATCGGGCTCTACGTCGTCACGCTGGCGATCGGCGCGTTCACCCTGCCTCTGACGACCCGGCTGCTGGGCGGCGTACGCCGTGCGCTGGTCGTCGCGTGCTGCCTCGTCGGGCTGGGCTACCTGCTGTGGCTGCCCTTCAACACCGAGACGTGGCAGGCGCTCGTCAACATGGGCATCGCCGGCCTCGGGTCGGGCGCGCTGGTCGCGGCCCTGCCCGCCGCGGCGGCCGCCGCCGCACCCCCCGAGCGCACCGGCATCGCGACCGGCATGACGAACGGCACCAAGACCGTCGGCGGCGCGATCGCCTCGGCGGTCTTCGCCATCGCCCTCACCGCGACCGGCTCGCTCGACGCGACCGCCGAGGAGGTGGCGCCCTTCAGCGGCTACCTCGCCGTGTGGGCGGTCTGTGCCGGCGCAGCCTTCCTCGCGGCGCTCGCGCTGCTGGCCGCACCGAAGCACGCCTTCAGCGACGCACCCGTCGGCGGCCACTAGCCTCGTCCCTGGCCGGGACGGACCCGGTCGGGAGCGGGGGCGACCATGGACGAGACAGTTGGCACGACCGGGGCGGGGACGACGACGGACGAGGCCGGCAGGTTCCGGGCGTTCACCGGCTTCGGTCTCGCCCTGACGGCGCTGCTCGGGGGCGGGCTCTACGCCTCCGCGTTCCAGTGGCTGGGGATGAAGCTGTTCAACCAGGCCGACAGCGACCGGCTCTACTTCACGGGCATCGCCGCGAGCCCGCTCGTGATGGCGCTGGTCGCGCTCGGGCTGGCCGCGGGGGCGCTGGGTTCGGACGACCCGCTCGTCCGACCGGTGGCCCGCGCCACCGGCGTGCTCGGTAGGCTGGCCGTCGTGGGTTCAGCACTGCTGCTGGCGGTCACGCTCGACACTCCCTGAGCGGCCGGGTGCACTAGGTTCATCGCCATGACTCGGGGGAATCGGGCGCGCCTGGCCGCGCTCACGACGGCACTGCTCACCCTTCCGCTGCTCGCCGGACCGCCGGCCCTGGCCGCGGACCGTACGCCCACCGTCGCGGTCGCGACGGACGACCGGGCCGCGGAGCGTGCGCCCACCCGGCTGCCTGGCGGTGGACGGACGGTGTTCGGCAAGAAGCGCTTCCTCACCGCCTACTACGGCACCGCAGGCACCGGTGTGCTCGGCGTCCTCGGGGAGACCGACCCGGACCGCGCCTTCCGCCGGATCGTGCGCGCCGGCAAGCCCTTCCTCCAGCGCGGCGAGCGCCTCCAGCCCGTCTAGGAGCTCATCGTCACGGTGGCTGACGGCGCGGACTTCCCCGGCACCGACGGCGACCACGCCCATGACGTCCTGCACAGCCGGGTGCAGTCCTACATCGACGCCGCCCGCCGCCACGGCGTGCTCCTGCTGCTCGACCTCCAGCCCGGTCGCACCGACTTCCTCGCCACCGCCAAGCGCTGGGAGTGGGCGCTCGAGGACCCGTGGGTCGGACTGGCCCTCGACCCCGAGTGGCGGGTGGGGCCGGGTGAGTTCCCGGGGCAGACGATCGGGTCGGTCTCCGCGCGGGAGATCAACCGCACCGCCGGCTGGCTCGCGCGGCTGACCCGCGACAACGGGCTGCCGGAGAAGCTCTTCGTCATCCACCAGTTCACCGACGGCATGGTCCCCGACATCCGCAAGGTGCGCCGGCGCGAGGGCCTGGCGATGGTGCAGCACGTCGACGGCTTCGGCAGCCCGGCCGACAAGCTCGCGACCTACCGCAACGTCGCGGTGCCGCGGAAGTTCACGATGGGCTTCAAGGTCTTCTACGACGAGGACGTCCCGCGCATGCGTCCGAAGCAGGTGCGGCGGGCACTGCCCGACGTACGGTTCGTGTCGTTCCAGTAGGCGCCGCCCGCACCCGTGCCCGGACCTCAGCTCGCGCGACCGGACTCCTCACTCACCTCGCGCAGGCGCCGCGCCAGGTCGTCGGTGAGCACGCCCGGCTCGAGCCGCCACGACCAGGTGGCCGCTGAGCCGGGGGTGTTCATGCGGGCCTCGGCGCCGAGGGAGAGCACGTCCTGGGCCTGCACCATGGCCAGCCGGCAGGGAGCCGCGTGCGCGAGCCGGATCATCGCCCACGCCGGGTCGACCGCGGCGATGCCAGCCGCACGCCAGGCGCGCTCCGCCTCGCCCCGTCGCTGTGCGGACAGGCTGTCCCACCAGCCGACGACGGTGTCGTTGTCGTGGGTGCCGGTGTAGACAACCTGGTCGAGGTGCAGGCTCTCCGGCTCGTGGGAGCGGTCCTCGCCCTCGGGGTCGAAGGCGAACTGCAGCACGGCCATCCCGGGGAACCCGAAGGCGTCGCGCAGCTCCTCCACCGGGGCGTCGATGACCCCGAGGTCCTCGGCGACGACCGGGAGCGGGCCGAGCTCCGCGGTCGCGGCGTCGAAGACCGCCCGCCCGGGTCCGGTCTCCCAGCGCCCGTTCTCCGCGGTCACGTGGTCGGTCGGCACGGCCCAGTAGGCCGCGAACCCCCGGAAGTGGTCGACCCGGACCAGGTCGTAGAGCGAGAGGCTGCGACGCAGCCTCTCCACCCACCAGCGGTAGCCGTCAGCCGCCATGGCTGCCCAGTCGTACAGCGGGTTCCCCCACAGCTGGCCGGTGTCGGTGAACGCGTCGGGCGGGACGCCGGCGACGGCGTCGTCGCGGAAGAGCTCGGGCCAGGTCGCTGCGTCGGCGCTCCCCGACGCGACGTAGATAGGGACGTCGCCCATCACCCGGACGCCGTGGTCGGCAGCGAAGGACCGCAGTGCGCCCCACTCCCGCTCGAAGCGCACCTGGTCGGCGAGGTCGCCGCCGTGGGCCGCCCACGACCCGGTCCAGTAGTCGTGCTCGTCGACGAACGCGCGCACCTCGGCATCGTTGACCGGCGCACCGGGGTCCTCGAGCAGGCCGGGCCAGGCCGCGAAGGCCGAGGGCGAGGCGTAGGGAGACCCGTGTGCGTCGGGGACGCTCAGCGGCAGCACCTGCCAGACCGACTGGCCGGCGGCGGCGAGCCACCGCACGAAGTCGCGTGCCGGCTCGCCGAGGCGACCGCCAGGGAGGGAGGTCACGTGGAGCTGCACGCCCGCGGCGCGCTCGGGGATGCCGGGGATCGCCATGCACCCAGCCTGCCACGACGGTGGGACACCCTCCGGCCTCGGTCGGCCCGGACAACGGGCGGCTGCACTTCCACTCCAGCGCGTGGAAGTGCAGGCCCCGGAGGGACCCCGCACGCTCAGACCCCGATGGACTTCCACTCCAGCGAGCGGAAATCCAGGGGCCCGTACGATGGACCCATGCCGGAGGAGGACCGGGACGACCAGTTCGACGTGGCGGGCGCGACGGCCGCCCGTCCTGACAGAGGGCGCGACGAGCGCACCGGTCGCTCCGCTGCCGCGGCACGCATCGCCCACCAGTCGAGCTGGGTCGAGCAGCAGCTGCGCGTGGCGATGGAGCGCGGGGACTTCGACGACCTGCCCGGGGCCGGCAAGCCGATCGAGGACCTCGGCGTCGAGCACGACCCGGACTGGTGGGTCAAGAAGCTCGTCGAGCGCGAGCAGATCGCCCTCCTGCCGCCGGCGCTGGCGATCCGCAAGGAGGACGCCGAGCTCGACGGCCGGCTCGACCGCATCAACGTCGAGTCCGAGGTGCGGCGCGAGGTCGAGGAGTTCAACTCCCACGTGCGTCGCGCGCTCTACACCCCGCCCGTCGGTCCGTCCGGGCCCCCGGTCATCACTCGCCAGCGCGACGTGGACGCCGAGGTCGAGGCGTGGCGCGAACGGCGTACGGCACGCATCGAGGCCCAGCGTGCGGCGCGCGCAGCCGCCCCGCCCGAGCCGACGAAGCGGCGGTGGTGGCGGCGGGCTCGCTGAGAGACATGTCATATCCGCGGACGGCTACGCACCGGTAGTTTGCGCTCCATGACCCGCCCCGCCAAGGACTTCTTCGCCCCGCTCGCCGTCGGTGCTCCCGCCCCGTTGCGCGAGATCCCCGCCCGGCCGAGCCGCGCGATCCACTTCTTCGACCCCGGCAACGAGAAGATGGCCGCCAAGGTGCCCGACATGGTCGGCTCCGTCGACGTGCTGCTCGGCAACCTCGAGGACGCGGTCAAGGCCGAGAACAAGGAGAAGTCGCGCCAGGGCCTCGTCGACATCGCGAGGGCGACCGACTTCGGTCCCACCCAGCTCTGGACCCGGGTCAACTCCCTCGACAGCCCGTGGGGCCTCGACGACCTCGTCACCCTGGTGACCGAGGTCGGCGACAAGCTCGACGTGATCATGGTGCCGAAGGTGCAGGGCGCCGAGGACATCCACTACGTCGACCGCCTGCTCGCCCAGCTCGAGGCGAAGGCCGGTCTCGACCGGCCGATCCTCGTCCACGCGATCCTCGAGACCGCGCGCGGCGTGGCCAACGTCGAGGAGATCTGCGGCGCCAGCCCGCGCATGCAGGGCCTGTCCCTCGGTCCCGCCGACCTGGCTGCGGACCGCCGGATGAAGACCACCCGCGTCGGTGGCGGCCACCCCGGCTACCTCGTGCGCCAGGACCCGACGCGCGACGACCTCGGCGTGCCGCAGTACGACGCCGAGCGGACGACGTACCAGCAGGACCTGTGGCACTACACGATCGCCCGCATGGTCGATGCCTGCGCGATGCACGGGATCTACCCCTACTACGGGCCGTTCGGTGACATCAAGGACGTGCAGGCGTGCGAGGACCAGTTCCGCAACGCCTTCCTGCTCGGCTGCGTCGGCGCGTGGTCGCTCCACCCGGTGCAGATCGCCGTCGCCAACAAGGTCTTCTCCCCCAGCGTCGAGGACGTCACCCACGCCCGCCGCGTCATCGCCGCGATGGGTGACGGCACCGGTGCGGTGATGATCGACGGCAAGATGGAGGACGACGCGTCGGTCAAGCAGTGCCAGGTCATGGTCGCGCTCGCCGACGAGCTCGCCGCGATCGACCCCGAGCTGAAGAAGCAGTACGACGCCATCGAGCTGGAGGCCTGAGATGAGTGACTTCACCCCCCTCCGCTCCGTGCTCTACATGCCCGGCTCCAACGAGCGGGCGCTGGAGAAGGCGAAGTCGATCGCGTGCGACGGCCTGATCCTCGACCTCGAGGACGCCGTCGCCCCCGACGCCAAGCCCGCCGCCCGTGACGCCGCAGCTGCAGCGGCCGCGAGCGGGGACTACGGCCGGCGTACGGTCACCATCCGCGTCAACGGCATCGGCACCCAGTGGCACGACGACGACATCGTCGCCGCGAGCCAGGCCGGACCGGCCGCGATCGTCGTGCCCAAGGTCGGCAGCGCCGCCGAGGTCCAGCAGCTCGTCGCCGCGATGGAGGCGGCCGGCGCCCCGGACCACACGAAGCTGTGGGCGATGGTCGAGACGCCCGGCGCGATCCTCGACGCCCTCGCGATCGCCCGCGCGTCCGAGCGCCTCGGCGCCTTCGTGCTCGGCACCAACGACCTCGTCAAGGAGCTGTACGCCGAGCACGTGCCGGGTCGCGCACCTATCCTGCCCAGCCTGCACACCGCCCTCCTCGCCGGTCGCGCGGCCGGCATCGCCGTGATCGACGGCGTCTACAACGACGTCAAGGACACCGCGGGGTTCCTCGCCGAGTGCGAGCAGGGCCGCCAGATGGGCTTCGACGGCAAGACCCTCATCCACCCGGGCCAGGTCGAGGGGGCCAACACCGCGTACGCGCCGAGCGCGCAGGCGGTCGAGGACGCGCGCGGTCTCGTCGCCGCCTGGGAGGACGGCCGCGGGGCCGGCGTGGTCACGTACAACGGCCGCATGGTGGAGAACCTGCACGTCGAGTCGGCGCGGCGGACCCTCGAGATCCACGAGGCGATCGTCGCGCTCGGCTCCTGACGCACTGGGCTCAGACGCGTTTGCGACCCCACCGACCGGGTAGAACGAGGCACGACGACGTTGTGGACACGAGTGGGGAGGACGAACCATGAGCGAGGCTCTGGGAGTCGAGGTGGGGCGGGTCTGGCGCGCTGGCGCCAAGCGGATGCCGGAGGTGGCCGACACGCTCGCCGGTGCCCGGGGCGGCGTCGAGAGCTCGCTCAGCGGGCTCCTCTCGAGGTCCTCGGGGGTCGGGGTGGACGTCAGCGCCCGGTTCGAGGAGCTGCGCGGCAGCATCCGCAAGGCGCTGCGCGACTCCGAGGACGCGATCCGCGACTGCGGCACCGCGCTGGTCTGGGCGGCCGAGGACTACCAGCTCACCGACCAGGCGGCGCGCGACGCCTACGAGCGCGAGAAGGCGCGGGTGGACTGACGTGACCACACCACAGGACCTCGCCACCCTCCAGGACCAGCTGATGGCCCGCTACGACTCCGGGTCGTGGGGCTCCGGCTTTCCCGAGGACCCGTCGCAGTTCGGCTCGTGCTTCAACGACTTCACCGACGTGCCGGACCCGGCAGACTTCGGCGACTACACCACCGCGCTGCTGGAGACGCTGAAGAAGCTCGCTCCCGGCGGCTTCGACACCAGCACGAGCGACGACTCCGGCCAGCCGGTGACCGCCAACGGGAACTCCGTGCTCGACATGGTCTCGACCGCCGGCATCGAGCTCGACGACTGGACCGGGCAGGCGTCCGACGGGTTCTTCACCTGGTCGCAGAGCTGGAAGACCGGCATCAGCAACCAGTTCGCCGCGGTCAGCGTGCTGCGTCAGCTGCTGCACGCCGAGGCCGCGATCTGGACGGCGGCGCTCGACGACCTGAAGAACCTCGGTGAGGCCGCCTACGAGGCGCTCGAGGCGGCGGACGACCAGTTCGACACCGGCGCCGGCGACATCACCACCACGCTCAAGGTGGTCGGCGCCGTCGTGGCCGTGGCCGCGGCGGTCCCGACTGCGGGCGCCTCGCTGTCCATCCTCACCGCCGTCGGCGCCGGGGTCACCGTCGCGAGCACCGGCATGGACCTCTACGCAGGCGCCCAGACCGACTCGCAGAAGTTCGCCACCTGCTGCCCACGCGACGTCCTCGCCGACCTCATGGACGGCGTGTCCAAGGTCAGGACGGCCGTCCGCGACGCCGAGCAGAAGATCGCCGAGCAGCTCGACACCAACAACGGCGTCATCGACGGCGCCTGGTCGGAGTTCTGCCAGCCGCCGCCCACGCTCACGACCGTGCACCGCGACCACATCGGCGCCTACGAGGGCCTCGGCACGTGGGGAGGAGAGGGGTGAGTCGGCACGAGCTGTTCCGGGAGAGCTGGAACGAGGTGGTCGTACGCGCCACCTCGCCCAACGGCTGCGTCCACCTCACCATGCAGGGCGACCGGGACGTCCGGTTCAGCTTCGACGACGCGTGGTTTCACCGCACCACCCTCACCGACTTCACCGACCAGCTCACCCGCACGTTCCGGTTGGCGCTCGTGCAGCGCACCCAGACCTACAACCGCCACCGCGAGATGGTGACCGGGCACGTCACGACCCCGATCGACGGCAGTCGCAACCCGCACCTCCAGACGTTCGTCGACAAGCGCGACTCGCTCGTCGTGGAGGGCGCCTCGGCCGACGGGCGGGTGTCGATCACCGCGGTCGGGCTGCGCCGCTTCGTCGTCACCCTCGACCCCGACCTGTGGAGCGCAGGCGACCGCGGTGCGGTCGAGCGCGGTCTGGAAGAGGCCGGAAACGCGCTGCTGCGCGACCAGTTCGCCCAGATGTACGAGCTCAAGCAGGCCGGACACTGATGGCCGCGACGACGGGGCGGCGCCCGTACGCCTGGTCGGCGGGGGCCGTCGGCGTCCTGCTGGTCGGTGCGCTGACGGCGTGCGGCGACGACGCGTCGAGCCTCGAGGTCGGTGAGTCCGCCACCGGACCGGCTGGCGTCACGGGCACGGCCGTCGAGGTGCGGGTGCCGAGCGGCACGATCACCGTGACCGTCGGGTCGCCCGTCCAGGAGATCGCCGCGGGGTCGCGGGAGGTCACCGCCCCCGACGGCGGCGCACTCGTCCCTGTCTCGTGGTCGCTGGATCGCTACCAGACCACCGGGGTGACCGGCTTCGACGCCGAGACCGAGCTCGCGATCCTGGCCGGCGACGACGCGACTGCGCTGACGACGATCACCGACGCCGCCACCCCGGCGACCGGCAGCCGGGTGGTGGCCGTCGACGGGACCGCTGCGGTCGACGGCGTCTCCGCGACCTACGACGGGCTCGAGCAGGTGCTGGGCCTCGACGGCAGCCGGGACGCGGGCGTCGCCGAGCAGCTCTACGCCCCGGAGGCCGACGGCGGGGACCGGGACTGCTCGCAGGGCTGGCGCTCGGTGCCCCAGGCCGACCTCGACCTCTCCTGCTCCGTACGCACCTGGACGCTCCCCTACCTCCCCGGTGCGGGGTGGGCCGACGAGGGCAGGACCCACGTCGTGGTCGATCAGGCACTCACCCTGGACGCCGTCACCGACGAGGGCGAGGAGTACCGGGCGACGTTCGTCGAGGGGACGGCGCAGGTGGCCGGGACGGACGTCGACGGAGCACCCTTCGAGGAGGGCCGCGGCGGCGCCGGCTCGTTCTCCGTCCGGCTCGAGGCGACGGACGTCGAGCCCAGCGCGACGTGGGAGGTCGAGTCGGAGTTCGAGCTGCGCAGCCGGGTCGGCCGGGGCCCGCTCGACGGCCGGCGGGTGACGCTCACCGGCGGCGGGACCGTGGTGGGCGACTGAGGCGTCGCCGCGGGCGTGGCCCACCCCCAGGTGTGGGCCCGACTTTGCAAGCCGACGCCGGCGGAGCACAGTGGTCCGGCCGCCCACGGTGGGTGGCACTAGAAGGAGGCAAAACCATGGTTGTCCTCGGACTGATCCTGCTCATCCTCGGGCTCGTCCTGCCCCAGAGCATCCTGACCACGATCGGCATCGTCCTGATCGTCGTGGGCCTGGTGCTCAACTTCGTCCCGATCGGCGGCTCGAGCCGACGCGTCTTCTAGGGACACCACACCCTGCCTCCGGGCCCCGGCCGCCTCTGGCGTCCGGGGCCCGTGTGCGTCCGGACGACGTGCGCGCCGCGGCTCGTCACCCCCGTTCGCGCATCACCGCGAGGAACGTGCCGACCTCCTCGCGCAGCAGCTCGGCCAGGTGGGCCAGCCCCTGGGCCGGCGCCTCGAGCACGTCGGCGTCGCCGCGCACCTGACCGTCGACCGCCGTGCGCACCGCGTCGACCATCGGCGACATCTCGCGGACCGTGCCGCCGACGCTGCCCATCGCACCCGTGCTCGCGGAGACGACCTCCTGCATCGTCTGGACCTGGGCGACGACGCGCTCGGCGGAGGTGGCGGTGGTGTCCGCCAGCTGCTTGACCTCGGTCGCGACGACGGCGAACCCACGCCCCGCGTCGCCCGCCCGGGCGGCCTCGATGGTCGCGTTGAGGGCCAGCAGCTGGGTCTGCGCCGCGATCTGGGAGATGACCCGGACCACGTCCTGGATCTCCTGCGCCGCCTCGGTGAGCCGGGCACCGGTGGTGCTGGCCGCGTCGGCCTCGCCGACGGCGTGGTGCGCGGAGTCGGACAGCCCGGCCGCGGTGGCGCCCAGCTCGGTGGACGCCGCGGCCACCTGCTCGGCGACCGACATCACGGTGTCCTCGAGCCGGTCGGCGAGCTGGTGGCGCTCGCCCGCCGCGGCGTCGAGGCCTCGCCGGGCCTCCGCCATGTGCGCGCCGGCGCGGTTGATCGTCCCCGCGCCGGTGCGGAACGAGCTGCTCATCCCGTTGAGCAGGAACTGCCGGTGGAAACGCTCGTCGCTGGCCGCCTCCAGCGACGCGGCCGACTCACGGACGTACGCGTCGGTGCGGTCGAGGAGGAGGTTCAGGGCCGAGCGGAGCGCCGTGACGTCCGCCAGGTGCTCGCTGCCCGGCACCGCCATGGCCCGCGCCTCGAGGTCTCCGGAGGCGGCGGCGCGGCACACCGCGAGCCACTGCGCCACGACCTCGCGGTAGACCTCGGCCTCGTCGTGCTGGGGCTCGCGCCGCAGGCGGAGCACGCGGCTCACGCCGCCGCTCCGGTCGCCAGGGACCAGACGAGCCGGTCGTACGTCGTGCCGCGGTCGGCCAGCACCTGCTGCAGCAGCTCGCGCCCGGCGCGCGCCGCGTCGCTCGACCGGGCGTGGCCCCGCTCCTCGGCCACCAGGTCGCGGTAGAGCGGCTCGATCTCGCGGACCGCCCGCGGGGAGGGGAGGCGGCGGTTGGAGTGGTAGCCGACGACCTCCCCGTCGGGGCCGATGCTCGGCGTGACGTGCGCCAGCACCCAGTAGTGCGCGCCGTCGCCCGCGAGGTTGACGACGTACGCGAAGAGCTCCTGGCGGCTGCGGATCGTGTCCCACAGCAGCTGGAAGACCGCCTTGGGCATCCCGGGGTGGCGGATGACGCTGTGCGGGCGGCCCAGCAGGTCGGGCTCCGCGATGGCCGAGACGCGGCAGAAGACGTCGTTCGCGTAGGTGATGCGCCCCTTGAGGTCGGTCTTGGTGACGATGACGTCATCGGGTCCGAACGAGCGCTCGACGCCCGTGGGGCGGACGGTGCGCGCGACCGGGACGACGGCGCCGGTGGTGGCTGGCAAGGACGGCATGGACACGCTCATCTCCGTGGACGACCGGGCGACTCCCGGCGGCTACGGGCAACGATCGGCCGGTGCGCGCGCGGCGTGAGGGCAACGCCGCGAGGTCGGGACACGACGGGACCTTGGTCCCACGCCCTGCGGGACCTTCGGCCCCCGCTCGCACCGTGGCGCACCGCCGGTCGTGTCCGGAACCCGCGTGCGGACCGTCGGTGCCGGGCGGGACACTCGTGCCGTGAGCTCCTCGGTGACCCTGCGTCAGTTCTGGTCCCAGCTGTCCCGCGAGGGTCGCTGGCTGCTGTCGACCGTCGCGGTGCAGACCCTCGGCCGTGGGCTCACGCTCCCGTTCACGGTGATCTACCTCCACGAGGTGCGGGGGTTCTCGCTCGACGTCGCGGGTGCCCTGATGGCCTTCATCGCCGTCGTCGCGCTCGCGGTGACCGGCCCGGGCGGCGCGCTCACCGACCGCGTCGGGGCCCGGCGGGTGCTGCTGTTCTCCACGACGTGCCAGCTCGTGGGGTGCGCGGTGCTCGCATTCGCCACCACCGAGGCGGTCGCGGCCCTCGCCATGGTCTTCCTCGGCATCAACTTCGGCATGTCGTGGCCCGCCTTCAACTCCCTCATCGCCGCGGTCACGACCGGCGAGGCGCGCCAGCAGTACTTCGGCATCAACTTCGCGTTGGTCAACCTCGGCATCGGGCTCGGCGGCGTGGTGGGCGGCCTCTACGCCGACGTGTCCCGTCCGCACACCTTCACGGTGATCTTCCTCGCGGACGCGGTGAGCATGCTCGTGCCCATCGCGCTGCTGCTCGGCCCGCTCCGCCACGTCACGGGGCACCACGTGGCCCCCGACGACGCCGAGGCCGGCAGCGGGTCCTACCGCGCGATCCTGCGCGACCCGGGCGTCGTCGCGATGACCGCGCTGACGTTCATGGCGGTGTTCGTCGGCTACGGCCAGCTCGAGGCCGGGTTCCCCGCCTTCGCCCGGCAGGTCGGCGAGGTCTCGACGCGGGTCATCGGGTTCTCGTTCGCCGTCAACACGGCCGTGATCGTGGGGCTGCAGTTCCTCGTGCTGCGCCGCATCGCCGGCCACCGGCGTACGCGCGTGATGCTGGCGATGTGCGCGCTGTGGGTCGCCTCGTACGCCGCGCTCGGCGCCACCGGGATGGTGCCAGGGACGGTGGCCGCGGCCGGCGTGCTGGCGTTCATGGCGCTCTTCGCGCTGGGCGAGACGATGATGCAGCCGACCATCCCGGCCATCACCAACGACATGGCGCCCGACCACCTGCGCGGTTGTTACAACGCGGTCAACGCCGGCGCCTTCCAGGCCGGCGCGATCGGCGGGCCGCTGTTCGCCGGGTTCGTGCTCGACCGCGGCTGGCCCGCGGCGTACGTCGGGGTGCTCGTAGCGGGCTGCGGGCTGATCGCGGTCCTTGCGCTGGTGGTCGAGCGGCTCATCGCACCGCACGTCAACGGCGTGCCCGCCGAGCCGGTCCCCACCGCCGACCCGGCCACGGGCGAGCCGGCCCCGCAGGGTGCGCCGCGGGCGCCCTGAGCGGCCTCAGGCGCTGGCGTCGCCGCGGCGCAGGCGGTCGTTGATCCACGTGCTGGCGGTGCCCATCCAGCCGGCGAGGTCGTGCACGAGCCGGCCGAGGGTGTCCTGGGTGCGCTCGAAGGCCGCGGAGTAGCTCGCGGCCGCCTCCTGGGCGGCGACGCTCACCGACGCCGAGTCGTCGTCGACGCGCCGCTCGTAGTCCCCGCCGAGGATCGCGGTGTAGGCCCCCGTGTCGATCCAGCGACGCAGCTCGGTGGCGCGCACGACCGCGAACGGGTGGGTCTGCTGCTGCAGCAGCGAGAGCTTGATGAGCGACTCGCGCACGTCACCGCCCTCGTCGTACTCCGCGCCCTGGGAGAGGAACGACGTCACGTCGAGCTCGTCGAGGGTGCCGCCGCTGGCCAGCTTCATGTGGGTGCGCAGCGCCGCGGTCGGGTCCTGCGCGGCGAGCAGTCCGGCGCGGTCGGCCGACAGCTCGGCCTTGCGCGACCACTCGAGCAGCCCGACGGTGACCATGCGGATGCCGATGGCGCCGCCGGGGATGGCGTTGAGCAGGCCGCCGAGGCCGAGCAGACGCATCAGCAGCGTGCGGTAGACCGCGTGCCCGCTGATCGCGTGGCCCAGCTCGTGGCCGATGACGAAGCGCAGCTCGTCGTCGTCGAGGTGGTGCACCAGGCCCGAGGACAGCACGATGATCGGGCGGTCCATGCCGACGGTGATCGCGGTCAGCGTGGGGTCGGCCTGGACGTACATCTCGGGCAGGTCCGTGGCGTCGAGGCTGCGGCCGACCTCGGCCAGCAGCCGGTGCAGCCGCGCGAACTGCCGCTCGTCGACCCGCACCGCGGAGCCGAGCAGCGTCAGGCGCCACGCCCGCTCCCGGAAGACCCCCGACATGGTCTTGAGCAGCACGTCGAAGCCCTTGAGCTTGCGCAGCGCGACCAGTGCGCCCTTGTCGGCGGGGTGCTCCCACGCCCGCGAGCTGATGTCCGTCAGCACGACGCGCGAGCGCGCCGGCTTCTTCTCCCCCGATGCCATGGAGGGATCCTGACGTACGACGGCACGAAAGTCAGCGGTTCGAAAGTCTTGGGTTCGGCCGGGAGGCCACATCCGCGGCACGTGCGGCGGCCTCGATCTCCTCGCGCCGCCGGGCCCAGAACGCCGCGTCGGGCCCGTCGGCGGCCATCGCCTCCGCGTCGGTCCCGACCGCCCCGTCGAGCCCCTCGCGCAGGATGTCGGCGTGGCCGGCGTGCCGGCTGGTCTCGGCGAGCAGGTGGGTGAGGACGTTGAAGAGCGGCACCTCGGCGTCCCCCCACCACTCCACGCGGCCGGTGCTGTCGAGGTCGAGCGCCTCGACGGTCGCGTCGCCGTGCGCCCAGACCCGGCGGTAGCGGTCGACGACGTCGGCCCGCGACTCGTGCTCGGTCACCCAGCTGTCGGCGTACTGCTCCGCCTCGTCGTCCCACCGCGGCAGCGCCTCCGGGAAGGGGCGGCCGAAGACCTCGCCGAGGTAGCGCGCCTCCCACGTCGCGAGGTGCTTCACCAGGCCGAGGAGGTTGGTCCCCGTGACGGTCAGGGGTCGGCGTACGTCGTGCTCCGAGAGCCCGTCGAGCTTGGCGAGCACCGCCTCGCGCTCGTGCTGGAGGTAGGTGTGGAGGTTGGCCTTGGCTGCGTCGGCGTCCATGGACGACACCCTGCCACCGCCGCTCCTCAGCCCTCGGACATCGGGATCCGTACGCCGCGCTCGTGCGCGACCTCGGCGGCACGGTCGTAGCCCGCATCGACGTGGCGGATCACGCCCATGCCGGGGTCGTTGGTGAGCACCCGCTCGATCTTCTCCGCGGCCAGCGGCGTGCCGTCCGCGACCGTCACCTGGCCGGCGTGCAGGGAGCGGCCGATGCCGACGCCGCCGCCATGGTGGAACGACACCCAGGTCGCGCCGGACGCGGTGTTGACCAACGCGTTGAGGATCGCCCAGTCGGCGATGGCGTCGGAGCCGTCGAGCATGGCCTCGGTCTCGCGGTAGGGCGAGGCTACCGAGCCGCAGTCGAGGTGGTCGCGGCCGATGACGATCGGGGCCTTCACCTCGCCGCTGGCGACCATCTCGTTGAACTTCAGCCCCGCGCGGTGGCGGTCGCCGTAGCCGAGCCAGCAGATCCGGGCCGGCAGGCCCTGGAACTGCACGCGCTCGGCGGCCATGTCGAGCCACTTGTGCAGCCGGGCGTACTCCGGCTTCTCCTCCGCCGGGAAGAGCTCCTTGATCGCGCGGTCGGTGGCGGCGATGTCGGCAGGGTCGCCGGAGAGCGCCGCCCAGCGGAACGGGCCCTTGCCCTCGCAGAAGAGCGGACGGATGTAGGCCGGGACGAAGCCGGGGAACTCGAACGCCCGGTCGTAGCCACCCTTGCGGGCCTCGTCGCGGATCGAGTTGCCGTAGTCGAAGACCTCGGCGCCGGCGTCCTGGAACTCCACCATCGCGCGCACGTGCGTGGCCATCGACTCCTGCGCGCGCTTGGTGAAGCCGCGTGGGTCCTCGGTGCGCTCGCGCTCCCAGTCGTCGTACGCCGTCCCGGCGGGGAGGTAGAAGAGCGGGTCGTGCGCGGAGGTCTGGTCGGTGACGATGTCGACCAGCGGGCCATCGCCCGCCTCGCCACGGGCGAGGTGTCGCTCCAGCAGCTCGGGCAGCACCTCGGCGGCGTTGCCGAGCACTCCGATCGACAGGCCCCGACGCTCGTCGCGGGCCTCCAGCGCGAGCTCGATCGCGTGGTCGAGGTCGCGGGCCTGGATGTCGAGGTAGCGCGTCTCGAGGCGACGGTCGATGCGGTGCTGGTCGCACTCGACACAGATCGCGACGCCGTCGTTCATGGTCACCGCGAGCGGCTGCGCGCCGCCCATGCCGCCGAGACCGGCGGTCACGGTGAGGGTGCCGGCCAGCGACCCGCCGAAGCGCAGCTCCGCGATCGCGGCGAAGGTCTCGAAGGTGCCCTGGAGGATCCCCTGCGTGCCGATGTAGATCCACGACCCGGCGGTCATCTGGCCGTACATCGTGAGCCCGAGGTCCTCGAGGCGTCGGAACTCCTCCCAGTCGGCCCAGTCGCCGACGAGGTTGGAGTTGGCGATCAGCACGCGCGGCGCCCACGCGTGGGTGCGCATGATGCCGACCGGCTTGCCGGACTGCACGAGCAGCGTCTCGTCGTCCTCGAGGTCGCGCAGCGACCGGACGATGGCGTCGTACGCCTCCCAGCTGCGCGCCGCCTTGCCGGTGCCGCCGTAGACGACGAGGTCCGCAGGGTTCTCGGCGTTGTCTGGGTCGAGGTTGTTCATCAGCATCCGCAGCGGCGCCTCGGTCTGCCACGACTTCGCGGTCAGCTCGGTGCCGGTGGCGGCGTGGATGGGCAGGCGCGGGTTGCCGCCCCCCTCGTTGGTCGAGTGTCCCGCGAGGGACGAGCGGGATGTATCGAGACCTTCGTTCACTTCAGTTCTCCGATCACGGACTCGGCAGCGGCGAGGACCGCGCCGGACTGGACGAGCGAGACGGCAGCCTCGATCTCGGGCGAGAGGTGGCGGTCGGGCCCCGGGCCCTGAATCCCCGAGGACCGCAGGAGGTCGACGACCGCTGCAGTGGCGGGCGAGGGGGTCAGGGGCGCGCGCAGGTCGAGCGCCCGGGCGGCGGTGAGCACCTCGACGGCGACCACGCGGGAGAGGCCGTCGACCGAGCGGCGCAGCTTACGCGCGGCGTTCCAGCCCATCGAGACGTGGTCCTCCTGCATCGCGCTGGAGGGGATGGAGTCCACCGACGCGGGCACCGCGAGGCGCTTGAGCTCGGAGACGATCGAGGCCTGGGTGTACTGCGCGATCATGTGGCCGCTGTCGACCCCGGGGTCGTCGGCCAGGAAGGGTGGAAGGCCGTGGCTGCGGGCCCGGTCGAGGAAGCGGTCCGTACGTCGCTCGCTGATCGAGGCCACGTCGGCGGCGACGATCGCGAGGAAGTCGAGGACGTAGCCGACCGGGGCGCCGTGGAAGTTGCCGTTGGACTCGACGGTGTCGCCGAGCACGACCGGGTTGTCGACCGCGCTGGCCAGCTCGCGACCGGCGACCGTGGCAGCGTGCTCGACGGTGTCGCGCGCGGCGCCGTGCACCTGCGGGGAGCAGCGCAGGGAGTAGGCGTCCTGCACCCGGTTGCAGTCGCCGGTCCGGTGCGACGCGACGATCGCCGAATCGGCCATCAGTGCCGTCAGGTTGGCTGCGGACAGGGCCTGGCCGGGGTGCGGCCGGATCGCCTGCAGCTCCGGGGCGAAGACCCGGTCGGTGCCGAGCTGGCCCTCGACGCTCATCGCGGCCGCGACGTCGGCGGTGCGCAGCAGCATCCGCAGGTCGGTGATCGCCATGACCAGCATGCCGAGCATCCCGTCGGTGCCGTTGATGAGGGCCAGGCCCTCCTTGGCGGCGAGCTCGACCGGGGCGAGGCCCGCGGCGGCGAGGGCCTCGGCGGCCGGCACGAGAGTGCCGGAGGCGTCGCGCACCTCGCCCTCCCCCATCAGCGCCAGCGCGCAGTGCGACAGGGGCGCGAGATCGCCTGAGCACCCCAGCGAGCCGTACTCCCGCACCACCGGCGTGATGCCGTGGGTGAGCAGGGCCGCGAGCAGCTGCGCGGTCTCACGGCGTACGCCGGTGCGTCCCGTCGCCAGCGTCGAGAGGCGCAGCAGCATCAGCGCCCGGACGACCTCCCGCTCGACCTCGGGGCCGGAGCCGGCGGCGTGCGAGCGGACGAGCGAGCGCTGGAGCTGGGCGCGCATCTCGGCCGGGATGTGCCGGGTGGCGAGCGCGCCGAAGCCTGTGCTGACGCCGTACGTCGGCGTCTCCCCGGCGGCCAGTGCCTCGACGACGTCGCGGGCGCGGTCGACCGCTGCGAGGGCCTCGCCGGTGAGCTCGACGGGGGCCCCGTCGCGGGCGACCCGCACGAGGTCCTCGAAGGAGACGGGACCGACGCCGACCCCGATGGCCTGGATGCTCTGCATGGTCCTCATCAAACTCCCGGCAAAAGGTCGTGAACAGCCATCACCGGGTCCTGGTGTCTCGGATCCCAGACTGCCATCAATGATGATGCGCGGGCGCTCGCCGAGGTCTAGCGTCGGGAGGCAGAGCGACCATGACCGACCTTGTGCTCAACGTGGAGGAGCAGCGGGCGCTACGCCACCTGCTGGTCGCGATCCCCTGCCCGGGCACGCCGGTGCCCTCCGTGCACGTGCTCGAGTGGCTGGCGGTGCTGGTCCCGGCCGACACCCTGACAGCCGTCTTCCGCGACCGCGCGCGGTGCGCCCCGCAGCAGACCACCATCGGACGGGCTGCCGCGCTGGCGGACCACGACAGGCTCGAGATCGAGTTCGCCAACGGCGACGACGACGTCGTGCGGGTGACGTGGGTCCGACACCGGACGTCGTTCTCCGAGCGCGACCGTGCCATGGTGCGGTTGATCGTGCCGGCGCTGGCGCGACTCGTCCACGAGCGTCCGGCACCGACGCCCGTGTGCCTCACGACCCAGGAGCGGACGGTGCTGGGCCGGGTCGCGGCCGGGGCGACGAACGCGCAGATCGCCCGCGACCTCGGGATTGCCGAGTCGACGGTCCGCAAGCACCTCGAGCACACCTATCGCAAGCTCGGGGTGAGCGGACGTCTCGCGGCGGTCGCGCGGCTCCAGGAGCGGGACCTGCCCGGGCTCGACCTCAAGGAACGGATCGCCCGCATGGTCTAGTCGAGCGCGCCAAAGGTTCGCAGGAACGCGAATGGTGCGGCCGACGCGGTGCGCCGAGACTCGCAGCAGGCCACCTGTCGCGAAAGGCGTACGCCATGACCCCCCTCCGCCGCACCCTCGCCCTCCTCCTCACCAGCGTCCTCGCGCTTCCACTCGTCGCGACCGTCGCCGACGCCACCCCCGCCGGCAGCGGCCGCTCCGCGCGCGCGTCGGCCGGTCCCCAGGACGACCACGTCAAGGCGGCCGAGGCCGCAGTCGCGTGGCAGCGCATCGCCGTGCGCACCATCTGGTCCGAGACGGTGCCGACGCCGGCACCGCCCGTCGGGTCGATGTACCTCACCTTCACCTCCCTCGCAGTGCACGACGCAGCGCAGGAGGCCCAGCGCAAGGGACGGGTCGCAGCCACGGCAGCCGTCGCCACGGCCGCCCACGACGTGCTGCACGCCTACTTCCCGGCCTCTCGGGCCAACCTCGACGCCGACCTCGCAGCGATGATGGCGCGCGTCCCCGACGGGAAGAAGGCCGAAGCAGGTGCCGCGATCGGCGCCGCTGCGGCGGCCGCGATGATCACCTCGCGGGTGGACGACGGCCGCTTCGACCCGGCGATCGTCTACCAGAGGACGCCCGGTCCCGGCGTGTGGCAGCCCGCTCCCGGCGGCGTCATGGCACTCGCATGGCTCGGATTCCTCGAGCCGGTCGTCGATGTCGAGCCGGTGGCGCTCGACGGACCCGACCCGCTCGGCAGCGCCGCCTACGCCGCGGACTACGAGGAGGTCGCCGCGATCGGGTCCACGACCTCGACCACACGTACGGCGGAGCAGACCGCGATCTCGCAGTTCTTCGCCAACAACGTCAACGGCGCCTACCGGCTGGCCGTGTGCGAGGTGCTCGACGGCGAGCCGATGGGCTTGCTGCCCACGACGCGGTTGTTCGCGCGGATGGACGCCGCGGTCCTGACGAGCTTCATCCAGACGTTCCGGCTGAAGTACGACGTGGGCTTCTGGCGTCCCGCCCAGGCGATCGCAGCGGCGGGCTCCGACGGCAACCCGGACACCGTCCCGCAGACCGGATGGGTGGCGCTGAACCCCACCCCGGCGTACTCCGACTACACCAGCGGCCATGCCGCAGCGACGTCGCCGTGGGCGGAGGTCGTGCGCCAGACCCTGGGCGACGACACCCCGCTCGTGATCCGCGTCGGGGCGCAGACGCGCAGCTACGCCACGATCTCGGCGCTCGAGCACGACGCCCTGAACGCACGCATCTGGGGCGGCCTGCACTTCCGGGACGCAATGGACGACGGCTACCACCTCGGCCACATGACGGCCCAGCGGGTGATGCGGGTCATCCGCTGACGGCGACCGACCGGCCCCACCCGTACGGATGACGTCCACGGGCACACACCCGCGAGGTGTGCCACGGTGAAGGTCGGGAGGCCCGCCCGGGGTCACCGGAGGAGGAGGAACGCCATGGGTACGACCGGTTGGATCATCGCCGTGGTCGTCGTCCTGGTCGCGGTGGCGCTCGCCGCCTGGCTCGTGACGCAGCAGCGGAAGAAGAAGCAGCACCAGCACGCCGAGCACCTGCGGGAGGAGGCGCACGCGCACGCCTCGGAGATCCCCGAGGCGCAGGTGCGTGCCCAGGAGTCCGCCGCACAGGCCGAGCGGGCCCGGATCGAGGCGGAGCGCGCCCAGCAGCAGGCGCGCGAGGCCGAGGTCGCGGCAACCCAGCAGCAGGCCGTGACCGAGGACAAGCTGCGGACCGCCGACGCCGTCGACCCGCGGGTCGACACGTCCTCGACGGACTACACCCCCGGCGACGACACGGGCGCGAGCACGGACCTCGCAGACGGATCGGCGCGGCACCGCGCCGACGGCGGGGAGACGCCCCGCTCCTGACGCGGGGTGCCAGACTGGTGCTCCGTCGTCGTCGTGAAGAAGGAAACCCGTGACCACGTTCATCGTCATCGCCGTCATCGTCCTGGTCGTGCTGGCCGTGGCGTTCGTCGTGATCCAGCGCAAGAACCGCGAGGCCAACATCGAGCGCGCCGACCAGCTGCGCACGAAGGCCGCCACCGAGGCCCAGGGCACGATCGCACCCGCGCAGGAGCGCGCGGCGACGGCTGAGGCGGAGGCCGCCGAGGCACGGGCGATCGCCGAGAAGGCCGAGGTTGAGGCGGAGGCCGCCCGCCTCGAGGCCCAGCAGGTCGAGGCCTCCCACGAGGCCCAGGTCCGCGCCGCCGACCGGCTCGACCCGCGCGTCGACCACAAGGCCGACGACTACGCGCCCCAGGTCGCCGGCACCGTCGACCAGCAGCCCACCGCGCCGTCGGACGTCAACGCCGAGCCTGCCACCGGAGCGCCGGCCACCGCCGCCGGGGCCGAGGCGCCGGCGACCACCACCGAGGCCGAGACCCCGACAGCCCCGAGCTCCGGCCTCCCGCGCCGCACCCCGGGCGCCCAGGAGATGCCGGGCAGGCCGATCGAGACCGACGGCTCCGGCGGCTGGTTCACCCGCAAGGACAGCGAGCAGTCCTGACGGCGACCCGCCGCACGTCGGTCCGCCGGTGAGCCAGGTCCCCGCCGCCACCCGCACCCTGCGGGTGCTGCGGTTCCTCGCGACCCAGGCTGACCCGGTGCCGCTCGACCGGATCGTGCGCGCCTGCGACCTCCCGCGCAGCACGGCCTACCACCTGCTCAACACGATGATCGACGAGGGCTTCGTCGTGCACCTGCCCGACGAGCACCGCTACGGCCTCGGCGTGGCCGCCTTCGAGGTCGGCAGCGGCTTCACCCGCCAGGAGCCGCTGGCCCGGCTCGCGCGCCGCCCGCTCGCCGAGCTGGTCGACCGGACCGGGCACGGGGCGCACCTCGCGGTGCTGCACGGACGCGACGTGCTCTACGTCGTCGAGGAGCGCGCGCCCGGGCGTCCGCCCCTGGTCACCGACGTCGGCGTACGCCTGCCCGCCCACCTCACGGCCTCGGGGCGCACGATCCTCGCCGCGCTCCCGGCCAGCCAGGTCCGCGCGCTCTACCCCGACCGCAGCGCCTTCGTCGACCGGCACGGCAAGGGGCCCACGTCCCTCAGCGCGCTGCGCTCCCTCCTCACCGAGACCCGCCAGCGCGGGCACGCCACCGAGGACGGCGAGGTGACGCCGGGCCTGCAGAGCGTCGCCGTGGCGGTGCTCGACCACAACGCGCACCCGGTCGCGGGTGTGGCGGTGACGTTCCCGAGCGACGAAGGTGCCGACGTGGCCGACATCGCCGCAGCCGTCGCGGCCACCGCGTCCCGCTTGAGCCGACGCGTCAGCGGCCCGGCCTCGCGCTACACGTGACGTAGCCCGTCGCGGGTGCTGATGGCCGTCGAGCTCTCCCGTGGGGGGAAGGTCACGCGCGTACGTCGCGGCTGAGGTCCAGCGGGACGAGCAGCGCCTGGTCGACGTACCAGCGGATCGGCCTGTCCAGGACGACCATCGCACCCCCGCCGGGCTGCTCGAACCAGGGAGCCGCCCGACCCTCCTTGACCGCGTCCGGCAGCTCCTGGGCCACGACGAACGCGAAGTAGGGACTGCCCACCCGCGACGGCGGCTCGGACCTCTGGTCGAACGGGGTCCCGAGGGCGAACAGGTGGTGCTCGGTCTCTGCGCCGTAGGCGTCCAGCAGGTCCCCGGGGAGGAGGCCCGTCGGGCCGGCAGCGCCTCCGCGCTCCTCGGTCCGAGCCACGACGCCGGCGGCCGTGCGTGCACCGGCCTCGAGCTCGGGTGGCTCGAGCCGACGCCCCAGCGGCGGCACCGGACTGCTCGCGAGCCGGACCGCGAGCGCCACGGCGTCCGCGAGGGTCCACAGCGTCTCGTAGGCCCGGAAGGCGCCGCGTCCGGTCGCACCGACCACGAACTGCTCGCCGAAGGGGACGATGGACCACGCGTCCGCGGGCGGCGCCGGCGCGCCCGGGGCAGGCGGCGGGGCGAGGACGACGGCGTCGGGAGCCAGTCCCTGCTCCCGCAGTGCGCTCTCCAGCGGCTCAGTCACGTCGGGCCTCGAGGCGGGCGAGCGTCTCCGCCGCGCGCGCCTGCATGCGCTCCCGGATGGCGGCCCGCTCGTCGGCGTCGATCGTGCGCGCGGGCTGCAGGAGGCGCCTGCGGAGCTCGACCACGACATCGGACTCGGAGCCGAACTCCTCCACCCGGTCGTCGTCCCGGGTCCGCCCCAGCTGGCGCAGGACGACACCGCCCGCCGAGGCCTCGCAGACGTAGGTGCCCTCGTCCCACGACGTCACGTCGGTGCCCCGCTGCACCTGGGAGGGGTCGGTCCCTGCGGCGGCGAGCTCGGCGCGCAGGTCGTCGATGGTGTCCGCCATGTCAGTCCAGCTTCCTCAGGTAACCGTTCTCGACGTACCAGCTCATCGGCTTGTCGAACATGTACTGGACGCCGCCTCCCGGCTGCTCGAACCACGGGGCGATCCTGCCCTCGGTGACCGACTCCGGCAGGGGCTTGAGCACCTCGTACTGCGTGTAGTCGCTCCCCACGCTACTCGGCGGCAGGGCCCGCTGGTCGAAGGGAGTGCCCGAGGGGGAGGCGTACGCGCCGTCGGCAGGGCCGTAGCGGTCCAGCACGTCGCCGGGCTCGACGCTGTTGGGCTGCGGCGGGCCGTCGAAGCCGTCCTTGAAGCCGTGCTCCTCGGTCGGCCAGCGCCACCCACCGCCGCCGTCGCGAGCCTCGGGGTCCCAGTAGCGGTCGTGGAAGCCCTGCTCCCCGAGCCCCCCGTAACGGTCGTAGCCGTTGGGATAGTTCTCGCTGCCGGGGACCCCGTCGTCCAGGGTCCTGCCCCGTGACCAGTCGGTGACGTCGTCGAGGTCGACGTGGCGAAGGTCGCCGAGGTCGCCGAGGTCGTCCAGGTTGTCGAGGTTGTCCAACCGGTTGAGGTCGCCCAGCCCGTCGAGCACGTCCATCCCGCCCTTGGCGCCGCGGGTCGCCAGGGCGCCGGCGCCGCCGGTCGCGACGGCCGCGATGGCGTCGGGCACGAGGTGACCGATCGCTCGGGCCGGGTCGTCGGCCCAGGTGTCCCAGTCGAGCAGGCTCTTGCCGAGCTCCTTGCCGAACCCGATCGGGTCGGTGGTGAGGCCGGTGTAGATGCCCTGCGCCATGTCGACGGCGTTCTCCACGTCGAGCTCGTAGGTCTTGGCCAGCTCCTCCGGCGTGAGGTCGCCGGTGGCGAGCTTGTAGGCGTCGATCACCAGGTTGACCGGGCTGAACGGAACCATCGTCAGCAGGTCCCACACCGCCTCGCCGGCGCCCTCGAAGATGCCGCCGACGAACTTCAGGCCCGACTCGAGCCAGTTGGGCTCCTCGGGAGCATCGGCACAGCCGGCCCGGACCTCGCCAGCGCACACGTGGGCGGCGTTGTCGAGGTCGGCGCGGACCGCCTGCATCGCCCGCAGCGCCTCCTGCTGGATCGGGTCGCCCCAGTCGACGAACGGCTGGGCCTGGTCGGTGCCGCCGCTGCTCCAGTAGGCACGCATCCGGTCCATGTAGGAGCCGTACTGCGTGCGGGCGTTCTCCGACTCCTGCTGCCCGCGCTCGTGCTCCGCCTTCGCCTCCGCGGCGCGCCGCTGGCCGTCCTCCAGCACGCCGGCGTACGTCGTGAGGCCGGCCGCGGCCTTCTTGAAGCCGTTGCCGGCCTTGGTCCAGCGGTCCGGCTCGAGGTCGTGCGCCTCGCGGAACTCCTCTGCCGCCCGGCCGGTCCAGCCGGACACGTCGATCTTCGACAGCGCGTCGCCGGTGTCGTAGAAGAGCTGGCCCTTCTGCTCCATCAGCAGCGCCCTGGAGCGGATGTTGCCGGGGTTGCCCTCGACCTCGAAGTCCGGCACGTCACATCACCTTGATGCCGGCGATGGTGCCCTTGAGGGCCGAGAGGGCGTCGTAGCCGGCCTTGTCGGTCTCGAAGTAGTTCATCGCGATCTTGCCGAGACGACCGGCCATCTCCTCGACGTCCTGGCAGAGGTTGTTGACGCCCTCCTCCCAGCGACCCTTGAACTCGTCGAGGGCACCCCAGACCACGTCGCTGCCGACGTCGCCCTTGCCGGGGACGAGGTCCTCGACGTCCTTGTCCTTGAACAGCTGGACGGTCTCGCTGAGCCCCTGGGCGGCCTGGCCCATGCTCTCGAGGTCGACCTCGAAGTCGTACGACGGCATGGGCTCCCGATTCCCCCGGCGACCGCTGCTCAAACCGTCCAGGACCCGGCAGACCGGTGTGTGGGATCACCGCGCACGGGGTAGGAAGGTCGCGATCGACCCGAACGAGAGGGGGCGGCCGTGGCCGTCGGACTTGTCTACTCCGAGATGCAGGCGGCGGCGCAGGCCGTCGCCGACGCGGTGGAGCCGTTGCAGCAGACCCTGCAGGCGCTCGGCGCCACCATCGAGACCGAGGCCGGCAAGGGCTTCAGCGGCCAGGCCGCCGCCGGCTTCGGCGAGGCGGTCAACGCGTGGTTCGACGTCGCGATCACGCTCGGCCCGATCCTCGACGGCTACGCGCAGAACCTCATGTACGTCGCCCAGGAGCACGCCACCAACGACGTGGCCCAGGCCGAGCGCTCGGGCCACCTCGCCGACCGGCTCGGCGGTGGTCCCCGGTGACCCGCGGCCTGGTCGTGCACCAGGGCTCGCTGTCGACGCTGGAGACCGCCCTCGCCGACGCCACCGAGCAGATCACCACGCAGATCGACGACCTCCTCGAGCAGGTGGAGTCGCTCACGCCTGGCTGGGACGAGACCAGCGAGTCGCACCTCGCCCACCTCGAGCACCAGCAGAAGCTGCGCGACGGCGTCACCCGACTCACCGACGCGCTGGACCAGGTCAGGACGAAGCTCGCGACCCACCGCGAGGACGCCCGCGAGATCGAGGTCGAGAACGTCGCGATCGTGAACTGATCACGACGGCTCCTCCGGGTTTCAAGTTACCTGCGGGTAGGATTCTTCTCACTCGCTCGAGCCCTGCCGCCCCCACCCGGGACGGATCTATGCTCCGGCTCTGTACGCCCCGACCGAGGAGCACCCCTTCATGCAGATGATCGCGATCGTCGTCTCGTTCGCACTGACCGCCGTCGCCGTGGCCATGCTGGTCCCGGCCGTACGCCGCATGCTGGGCGTGATCCGCGCGGGCCAGCCGGCGCCGGGGCGCACGGACAACCCGGCCGGGCGCACGACGACGATGCTCAAGGAGACGTTCCTCCACACCCGGATGCTGCAGTGGCACTGGGTCGGGATCATGCACTGGTTCGTCTACGCGGCGTTCCTCTTCCTCAGCACGGCCGTGCTGGCGGCGTACTTCCAGCTCTTCGAGCCGTCCTTCGCCTGGCCGCTGATCGGCCACTGGTACCCCTACGAGTGGTTCAGCGAGCTCATCGGCCTGCTCAGCACGGTCGGCATCGTCTACCTGATCATCTACCGCCAGAAGCACCACCCGCGCTCCGAGGGCCGCCGCAGCCGCTTCTTCGGATCCAACTTCTGGCAGGCCTACTTCGTCGAGGCGCTCGCCCTGCTCGAGGGCGCGGCGATCCTCTTCGTCCGCGCCGCGGAGTGGAAGCTCGACGAGGACGCCGGTCGCAGCCACTACCCGATCGCCTCGTGGATCGGAGACGCGCTCTACCCCAACGACACCCAGACGCTCGAGAACCTCATCTACGGCATCGCGGCCTTCAAGATCTCGCTCGCGATGATCTGGCTGATGGTGATCGCCCGCAACATCACCATGGGCATCGCGTGGCACCGCTTCACCGCGTGGTTCAACATCTACTTCAAGCGCGAGTCCGACGGCAGCACCGCCCTCGGTGCGATGAAGCCGCTGATGTCGGACGGCAAGCCCGTCACGCTCGACGACATCGACGACCTCGACGAGGACTCGGTGCTCGGCGTCGGCAAGGTCGAGGACTTCTCCTGGAAGGGCATCCTCGACTTCACCACCTGCACCGAGTGCGGCCGCTGCCAGTCGCAGTGCCCCGCCTGGAACACCGAGAAGCCCCTGTCCCCCAAGCTCCTCATCACGGCCCTGCGGGACCACGCGTACGCCAAGCACGACGGGGACCCTGCCCACGCCGAGCGCGAGCTCATCGGGGTCGGCTCCAAGGGCGAGAGCGGCGGCACGGCCGGCGCCGACGTCCTCGACTACTTCTACAACCCCGAGGACGCGCCCTTCGTCATCGACGAGGACGTGCTCTGGAACTGCACCTCGTGCGGCGCGTGCGTCCAGCAGTGCCCCGTCGACATCGAGCACGTCGACCACATCATGGACATGCGGCGCTACCAGCTGCTGGTGGAGTCGAACTTCCCCGCCGAGCTCAACCAGCTCTTCAAGGGCCTGGAGAACAAGGGCAACCCGTGGAACATGTCGAGCACCGCTCGCATGGACTGGGCCAAGGGCCTCGACTTCGAGGTGCCGGTCGTCGGCGAGGACCTGGAGTCCCTCGAGTCGGTGGACTGGCTGTTCTGGGTCGGCTGCGCCGGTGCGTACGAGGACCGCGCGAAGAAGACCACGCGTGCGGTGGCCGAGCTGCTCGACATGGCCGGCATCTCCTTCGGCGTGCTCGGCAACGGCGAGACCTGCACCGGTGACCCGGCCCGTCGCGCCGGCAACGAGTTCGTCTTCCAGGGCCTGGCCCAGCAGAACGTCGAGACGTTCAAGGAGTACAAGGTCAAGAAGGTCGTCTCGACCTGTGCCCACTGCTTCAACACCCTGAAGAACGAGTACAAGGACTTCGGCATCGAGCTCGAGGTCGTCCACCACACCCAGCTGCTCAACCGCCTCGTGCGCGAGGGCAAGCTCACGCCCGTCACCGACGGCGCGGGTGCGGCGAAGCGCTCGATCACCTACCACGACCCGTGCTACCTCGGTCGCCACAACCAGGTCTACTCCCCGCCGCGCGAGCTGCTCCAGGTCCTGCCGGGCGCGGAGATCGTCGAGATGGAGCGCAACTCCGAGAAGTCCTTCTGCTGCGGCGCCGGCGGCGCGCGCATGTGGATGGAGGAGAACATCGGCGAGCGGATCAACATGAACCGCACCAAGGAGGCCGTCGGCACCGGCGCCGACCAGATCGCCGTCGGCTGCCCCTTCTGCCGCGTGATGCTCTCCGACGGGCTCACCATGCAGCAGAGCAAGGGCGAGGCGCGCGAGGAGGTCGAGGTGCTCGACGTCGCGCAGATGCTGCTCGCCTCGGTGAAGGGCGAGCAGGCGACCAAGGCCGCTCCCGGCTCCTCCGCCGCCGCGGCTCCCGCAGCGGCGGCTGCGACCGCCACGGACGTGGCCACCAAGGACGAGCCGGAGGCCGGGGACGTCACCGTCACCGAGGACACCGTCACCGAGACCGCCGACGTCGGCCCCGCCGCCAAGGCGTCGGGGGGCTCGTCGCTCTTCGACACGCCTGCACCCGAGGAGCCCGCGCCCGCGAAGCCCGCCGAGTCGGGCTCGCTCTTCGACACCCCCGCGCCCGAGCCCGCCCCTGAGCCCACCGTCGAGGCTGAGTCTGCCAGCGACTCAACCGCAAGTGCGCCCGCCGAGACCCCCGCCACGACCGACCTCGGCGCGGGCGGATCCCTCTTCGACCTCGGCACCCCCAGCGAGCCGGAGGCCGCAGCCGCAGAGCCCGCCGTCGCCGTTGAGTCTCCCAGCGACTCAACCCCCAGCGCGCCCGCCGAGACGCCCGCCGCCGACCTCGGCGGCGGCGGATCGCTCTTCGACATCGCCGCGCCCGAGGCGCCTGCACCCAAGGCCGCAGAGCCGGCACCCGCGGCCACGCCCGAGCCCGAGGCGAAGGCCGCGCCGGAGCCCGCTCCGGTCGCCGGGGCCGAGCCGGAGGAGCCGGTCGCGGCTGCGACCGAGCCGCCGGCGGAGCCTGCCCCGGCGTCGAGCGGTACGACGTCCACGCCGACCACCGACGCCGACCTGTCGAGCCTCGGCTCGCTGTTCGACCTCGAGGCACCGGCCACGACGACCACCCCCGCCGCCGCCAGCGCACCCACGCCGGCCGCGGAGCCCGAGGCGGAGGCAACACCGGAGCTCGAGGCAGAGCCGGAGCCCGACCCCCAGCCGGACCCCGCCCCCGAGGAGCTGGCAGCTGCCGCGCCGGCCGCGCCGGCGTCCAGCGGTGCCGCCTCGACCCCGACCACCGACGTCGACATCTCCGGCCTCGGCTCGCTCTTCGACCTCGAGGCACCCGCCACGACGCCGGCGCCCGCAACCAGCGCACCTGCGCCGGCTGCGGAGCCCGAGGTCGAGGCGACGCCCGAGCCGGACCCGACGCCCGAGGTGGAGGCGACGCCCGAGCCGGAGCCGGAGGCCCCGGTCGAGGCCGAGGCCGAGGCCCTCGCCAGCGAGGCCGAGCCGGAGGCAGCGGCACCCAGCGCGCCGCCCAGCGGCGCGGACCTCAGCCGGGCTGCGACCTTCGCCGAGCCCGAGGACTCCGCTCCCCAGGCCGAGCCCGCTGCCGAGGCGGCCCCCGCCGAAGAGGCGGCTCCTGGCAACGACCCGGAGACGGTGGTCGACGCCGACGACGCGCCGACCCAGGAGCCGGCCACCGAGCCCGCCCCGTCCACCGACGGCCCGGCCCACACGCCGCGTACGGACGTCGACATCAGCGGTTCGGGCTCGCTCTTCGACCTCTGACCGCCGCCCAGCGTCATACGAACCCGCACCCATCGGTGCGGGTTCGTATGACGTCCGGGCCAGGCAATACGGACGCGTGACATCACGCCGATGTCAGATGACGTCACTCTGGCATTGACATGACATCACTGTGGTGTCACGATGGTGCGCATGGACATCACGCCGTACGTCGACTCCCTCCGCCGCGACCTCGTCGCCGCGGCCGAGGCGGGCGGTGACGAGCTCAAGCAGGCCGCCGAGCGCCTGGCCTACGCCCTCGACCCGAGCGCACGCCTCGCGCTGATGGAGGCCATCTCCCACGCCGCGGCCGAGATCACCGCCGAGCTGCCCGACGGCAGCGTCGACGTACGCCTGGTGGGTCGCGAGCTCGACTTCGTCGTCGAGGTCGCCCCGCCGAGCGCCGTCCCGGCCCCGCCTCCCCCGCCCGCGGCCCCCGCGCCGCCGGAGGACGAGGACGGTGACCTGGCCCGGATCACCCTCCGCATCCCCGAGGCCGTCAAGGCCCGGGCCGAGGAGCGCGCCGCAGCCGCCGGCCAGAGCCTCAACACCTGGCTGGTCGGTGTCGTGCGCGCCGCGTCCAACGACCACGCGATCAACATCGACGTCGACCTCAGCAGCATCCCGTTCGTCGGCTACGACCCGTTCGCCGCCACCCGGAAGCAGGGGCACGGCAACGCGAGGCGGATGACCGGCTGGCTCTGACCCGCCGCCCCACCAGGAACCACCAACGACACCGCACCACAGCGGACCGGCACCGGCCGGCCCGTCGGACGAGCACACCCTCACACCGACCGGAGACACCGATGAGCCAGCACCTCGACCGCAGCTTCGACACCCCCGAGCCGATCGACCTCTACGTCGAGAACGGCCGCGGCCTGGTCGACATCACCGCCACCTCCACCACGGAGACGACGGTCCGGATCACCGGCGAGCGCGCCGAGGAGTACGACGTCCGCGACCTGTCCGAGGGCCACGGGCCGCGCCGCATCGCGATCATCGCGCCCCCGCGCAGCGGCGGCTTCTTCGGCAAGGACCCCCGCGCGGAGGTCGTCGTCGAGGTGCCGGTGGCCAGCCGCGTCGACGCCAAGGTCGGCAGCAGCGACGTCCGCCTCCACGGACGCTTCGACGACACCCGCGTCGACGCGGGGTCGGGCGACATCTCCCTCGACGTCGTCGACGGCGACACCGTCGTCCAGTCGGGGTCCGGCGACCTCGTCGCCGAGCACCTCGCCGGCGAGGCACGGGTCAAGACCGGCTCCGGCGACGTCCTCGTGCGCCGCGCCGACTCGAGCCTGGTCGTCACGACCGGCAGCGGCGACGTGCGCGTCGGCGTGGCCGGCGACGAGGTGGCCATCAAGACCGGGTCCGGCGACGCCCAGGTCGGCACGCTCGATGGCGAGGCCGTCTTCACCACCGGGTCGGGCGACCTCGTCGTCGGCGAGGCCGCGTCGGGGCGGGTGACCGCCCGGACGGCCAGCGGCGACGTCCGCATCGGCGTACGCGCCGGGACGCCGGTGTGGACCGACGTCCGCACCGCGAGCGGTCGGCTGTCGTCGAGCCTGCCGTCGACGGGCGAGCCCGCTGCCGACCAGCCCTACCTCGAGGTGCGCGCCACCACCGCCTCGGGCGACGTCACCCTCCACCAGTCCTGACGCACTCCCACCGAGAAGGAAGGAGCACGACCATGTACGAGTCCCTCACCGACCTCGAGCTCATCGCCCGGCACCGCATCGCCGAGCGCGTGCGCTACTACCCGCGCGCCCCGAAGCGGCGCTGAGCCGCAGCGGCGTCGCGGTTCAGGACCGCATCGCGACGCCGCGGCGCCAGTAGCCCATGAAGGCCACGCGGCTGCGGTCGAAGCCGAGCTCGTTGACCAGGTGCCGTCGCAGGCCGGTCACGACCTTCGACTCCCCCGCGATCCAGGCGTACGTCCCGCCGACACCGCCGGCGTCGTCCGCGACCTCCTCGCCCGAGGACGAGTAGGACGGGGTCTCCCAGAGGTCGGGGTCGACCTCGTCCGGGGCGACCTCGACCGTCGCGCCGGGGATGCCGAGGTGCGCCACGACCGCGTCGTGGAGGCCGAGCCCCAGCTCGGCGCCCTCACGCGCCAGCCACACGACCTCGACGCCGGCGGGACGGCGTACGTCCTGGACGTCGGCAGCCACGGGCACCTCGAGGAACGCCGTGCCGCGGGCGTCGGCGGGCAGCTGCTCGAGCACCGAGCAGACGGCCGGCACCGCGGTCTCGTCACCCACCAGCAGCAGGTCCGAGCCCGGGGTCGGGTCGAACTCGATGCCGCCGTAGGGGAATCCACGCCGCGGCGCTAGCACCACGATCCGGTCCCCCGGAGCGGCCGTGGAGGCCCACAGCGACCCGGGTCCGACGAGGTCGCCCTCGAGGTGCAGCACCATGTCGACGACGAAGGTGGTCTGCTCCCCCGAGCCGCGCACGTCCCGGATCGTGTAGGTCCTCATGTGCCCGCGCTCGGAGGCGGGACGGTCCAGCCAGGTGGCCAGCCACGTCTCGTCGGCACCCTCGGTCGAGGTCCTGCCGCCGGTCTCGGGGTCGGGGAAGATCAGCTTGATGCGCTGGTCGTAGCGCGGGCCGTCGACGCCGAAGTGCGCGAGCTCGGGGCCACCGAGCTCGACGCGGGCGAAGGTCGGGCTGATCCGCTCGACCGAGACCACCTCGACGTCGGCGAGCAGCATGGGGAGCACGGAGGTGGTCACGGTCATCGGGTCTCCTTGACGGGGCTGGCGGGGGCGGGCACGGGCGTGTGCCGTCCCACGGGTACGACGAGGGGCGTGTGCGACACCGGGTCGTCGATCACGCGGTTGTCGAGGCCGAACACGGTGCGCACCACCTCCTCGGTGACCACCTCGCGCGGCGTCCCCTCGGCCACGATGCGGCCGTGGAGCAGGGCCACGAGGTGGTCGGCGTAGCGCGCGGACAGGTTGAGGTCGTGGAGCACCATCACGATCGTGGTGCCGCGACGGGCGTTGAGCTCGGCGAGCAGGTCGAGCATCTCGACCTGGTGGGCCACGTCGAGGTAGGTGGTCGGCTCGTCGAGCAGCAGCAGCTCGGTGCCCTGGGCGAGCGCCATCGCGATCCAGACGCGCTGGCGCTGGCCGCCGCTGAGCTCGTCGACCATGCGGTCGGCGAGCTCGAGGGTGTCGGTGAGCACGAGCGCCTCGGCCACCGCCTGCTCGTCCTCCTGGCGGGTCCGGCCGAGTAGACCGAAGGGGCCGTGGTGCGGGTGGCGTCCGCGGCCGACGAGGTCGGCCACGGTGACGCCCTCGGGCGTGATCGGGTTCTGCGGGAGCAGGCCCAGGGTGCGAGCGACCTGCTTGGTGGGCAGCCGGTGGATCGCCTCGCCGTCGAGCAGCACGGCACCCGACCGCGGGCGCAGCAGGCGCGCGAGCCCGCGCAGCAGCGTCGACTTGCCGCACGCGTTGGCGCCGACGACGACAGTGACCTTGCCGTGCGGCACCTGCAGGTCGAGCTCGCGTACGACGTCGGTGTCGGCGTAGCCGAGCGTGAGGCCGCTCGCCTCGAGGCGGGCGCTGCCGGTGCCGGTGGGATCGGCGGGGTTCATGCCGCCCTCCTTCCACGGAGTGCGTGACGGGGGCCGCGGGCGAGCAGCCAGAGCAGGAACGGTGCGCCGAAGGCGCCGGTGACGACGCCGACGGGCAGGTTGAGGTCCGGGACGGCGTAGGCGCCGATGTGGTCGCCCACCAGGACGATCACGGCGCCGACGAGCCCGGCGGCGGGCAGCGTCGTACGCCCTCGGTTGAGCGCCCGCGCGATCGGGCCTGACAGGAAGGCCACGAAGGCGACCGGGCCGGCGGCCGCCACGCCGACGGCGACGAGGAGCACGCCGAGCAGCATCAGGAGCTCGGTGCGCGTACGGCCCACGCCTAGGCCGGCCGCGGCGTCGTCGCCGAGCTCGCTGACCGGGAGGGAACGCGCGGCCCACGCGGTGGCGGGCAGCAGGACGGCGAGGGCCACGGCCAGCAGGCCGATGCCCGCCCAGGCGACGCCGTTGACGCTGCCGGTGAGCCAGCGCAGGACCAGCTGGACGTCCCACTCGTCGACGCGGGTGAAGACGTACTGGATGACCGACTGCATCGCAGCGGCCAGCCCGATGCCGGCGAGCACGAGGCGGAAACCTCCGTGGTCGCCTGCGACGGCGCGGACAAGGAGCGCGACGCCCAGCGCCCCGGCGACCGCGGCGGCAGAGACCGACCAGCCCGACCAGCCGGCGAGGGCGATCGCGGACACGGCGGCTGCGCTCGCACCGAGGCTGACCCCGACGATGTCGGGGCTGGCCAGCGGGTTGCGCAGGGTGGTCTGGAAGATCGCGCCGCCCACGCCGAAGGCGACGCCGACGAGCACCGCCAGCACCGCGCGCGGCAGCTTGGACTCCATCACGATGTAGGTCGCGCCGGGGATCTGCTCGCCCCCGAGGATCCGCACGAAGTCGGGGATCGTCACGGTGTAGTCGCCGAGCAGCACGCGCACCGCGAACGCGCCGACGAGGGCGAGGACGAGACCCGCCACCAGCCGGCGGTGGTGGAGCCGGGGCGCGCGACGCGCACGGCGTACGACCTCGACGGCGTCGGGAGCGGTCGGCGCCTGGCGGCGCTCGAGGGTGAGGCTCACAGGGCCCTCCCGGTGCGGCGGACGAGCGCGATGAAGACGGGTACGCCGACGGCGGCGGCCATGATCCCGACCTGCACCTCCGACGGCGGCAGCACCACGCGGCCGACGGTGTCGGCGACCACCACGAGGACCCCGCCGGCCAGCATCGAGAAGGGCAGCACGCGCACGTGGTCGGGGCCGACGAGGCTGCGCACGACGTGGGGGACGACGAGGCCGACGAAGGCGATGGGGCCGGCGAGCGCGGTGGCGGTGCCGGCGAGCAGGACGACGGCGAGGCCGACGACGATGCGGTCGCGGGTGGTGCGGCGGCCGAGCCCGCGGGCGAGGTCCTCGCCGAGCGCGAGGGTGTTGAGCAGGCGGGCTCCGGCGAGCGCGAGCACCGCGCCGACCAGGAGGAACGGCAGACCAGTCAGCAGCACGTCGAGGCCGCGGCCGCCGATGGTGCCGACCTGCCAGAAGCGGAAGGACTCCATCGTCTTGCGGTCCGCGAGGAGCAGGCCGGTGGTCCAGCTGCTCAGGCCCGCGGTGAGGGCCGCGCCGGTGATCGCGAGCTTCATCGGGGTCGCGCCCTCACGCCCGATCGAGGCGATCGCGTGCACGAGGAAGGCGGCGACGGCGGCGCCGACGAAGGCGACCGGCAGCAGCTCGGCCAGGCCGGTCGTGCCGAGGAGCGTGAGGGCCACGACCATCGCGAAGGTGGCGCCGGCGTTGACGCCGAGGATGCCCGGGTCGGCCAGCGGGTTGCGGGTCAGGCCCTGCATGAGCGCACCCGCGAGCCCGAGCGCGGCGCCGACGGCGAGGCCCAGGAGGGTGCGGTCCAGGCGCGCCTGCACGACCGGGTGGAGCGGGTGGCTGCTGTCCCAGACCGCGTCCAGCGGCACCGCCCGCGCCCCCAAGAGGAGCGACAGTGCCGCAGCACCCACCAGCGCCGCGACCGCGATCGCGACGCTGGCGGGCAGTGCGGGTCGCCGCCCCCGGCCTCCCCCCAGGGGACCGGAGGCGGCTTCCCGCGCCAGGGGGAGGGTGCTCACTCAGGCGCCCTCGATGGCCTCGACGACGTTGGGCACGAAGTCGCTGATGATGACCGGGATCGACAGCGGCGTGGGGTTGGTCGACGCCATCGCCGTCGCCTTGTCGGCCTCGGCGTAGAAGTGGCCCTCGGCGACCGCGGGGATCGCGCCGACGAGGCGGTCCTGCTCGATCTGCGCCACGTCGTCGGACGACTCGACCCAGGTGATGAAGACGTCCGAGCCCAGCTCGCTGGCCTGCTCGGCGGAGACCGTGCCGTAGAACTCGCCCGGCTTGATCGCGTCGGCGACCGCGGGGGCGTCGACCATCCCGAGGTCACGCATGAAGGACACCCGCGGGTCGGCCGGGGCGTAGATGCCGACCGTGGAGAGGTCGGCGGGGGTCAGATAGCCGTAGATCAGCTCGGCACCGTCGAGCTCGGGGTTGGCGGCGCTCGCCTCCTCGATGGTGGCCTCGGTCTCGGCGGTCACCTCCTCGGCGAGCGCGGTGCGGCCCAGCGCCTGGCCGATCATCTCGAGCGAGGTCTGCCAGTTGGTCGTCCACGGTGCCTCGGGGTATGCCACGACCGGCGCGATCTTGGAGAGCTTGGCGTACTCCGCCTCGGTGATGCCGGAGTTGGTCGCCAGGATCAGGTCGGGCGCGAGCTCGGCGATCTCGTCGATCGGGGCGCCGTCGGCGTCGTCGTACCTCACCGGCGCCTCGGCGCCGGCCTCCTCGATCGCGGCGTCGAACCACGCGGTCGAGCCGGCCTCGTTGCCGCCCCAGGTGATCTTGGTGGCACCGACCGGCACGACGCCGAGGGCGACCGCGCTGTCCTGGTCGGTCCAGCCGAGGGTGGCCACGCGGGTGGGCTCGGCCTCGATCGTCGTCTCGCCGAGCGCGTGCTCGATGGTCACCGGGAACGCGTCCGGGTCGACGCTCGTCGTCGTGGTCGGGTCGGCCGCATCGGCGGCGGCGTCGGTGGATCCGGTGCTGCAGCCGGTGAGGGCGGCGACCAGGAGGGTCGCGGCGGCCAGCGGCGCGGCGAGGGTTCGCTTCATCAGATTGCTCCGTGCAGAGTGTGAGGGTGACCTAAGTAAGGCCAGCCTAACCACACCTCTTCGCAATTAGGCAACGCGGGTGTGCCGTAATCCGACAGGTGGACACCGGAGCAGTCCACCGGGACGTGGCTCCCCGGGCTGGGCGGGAGAGGGCGTACGCCTCAGACGGACGTGCGGTGGAAGTTCTGGAAGGAGCGGCTCGGGGTCGGACCCCGCTGGCCCTGGTAGCGCGAGCCGTACTTCTCCGAGCCGTAGGGGTGCTCGCTCGGCGAGGAGAGCCGGAAGAAGCAGAACTGGCCGATCTTCATGCCGGGGTAGAGCTTGATCGGCAGGGTCGCCACGTTCGCGAGCTCGAGGGTCACGTGCCCGGAGAACCCCGGGTCCACGAACCCCGCGGTCGCGTGGGTGAGCAGCCCGAGCCGACCCAGGGAGGACTTCCCCTCGACCCGCGCAGCGATGTCGGCGGGCAGCGACACCACCTCGTACGTCGACCCGAGGACGAACTCGCCCGGGTGCAGGATGAACGGCTCGGCGCCTTCCGGCTCGACCTCGCGGGTCAGCTCGGACTGGTCGGCGGCGGGGTCGATGTGGGGGTAGCGGTGGTTCTCGAAGACGCGGAAGAACCGGTCGAGGCGTACGTCGACGCTGGAGGGCTGCAGCATCGCGGGGTCCCACGGGTCCAGCGCGATCCGGCCGGCGTCGATCTCTGCGGTGATGTCGCGGTCGGAGAGCAGCACGCGGCCGACCCTAGCCCTCGTTCGGGTCCGCGGGGAGGGCTGATCACAATGGTGGGGTGAGCTTCCACCGCTACGTCGCCCTGGGCGACTCCTTCACCGAGGGCGTCGGCGACCCCGACCCGACGCGCCCCAACGGCCTGCGCGGCTGGGCCGACCGGGTCGCCGAGGTCCTCGCGCAGCAGACCGACGACTTCGGCTACGCCAACCTCGCCGTGCGCGGACGCAAGCTCGGCCCGATCGTCGCCGAGCAGCTCGACGCCGCGATCGCCCTCGAGCCGGACCTCGTGACCATCCACGGCGGCGGCAACGACGTCCTGCGCCCCCGCGTCGACATCGACGCCCTCGCCCGGACGTACGACGACGCCATCGCGCGCCTGTCCGCGACCGGGGCGCGGGTCGTCATGTTCACGATCTTCGACCCGGGCGGGCGCGGGATCTACGGACCCGTGCGCGGGCGGATGGCGATCTTCAACGAGTGGGTGCGCGAGATCGCCGACCGGCACGGTGCCACCGTCGTCGACATGTGGCGCATGCGCGACATCGAGATCGCCGGCGTGATGGACACCGACCGGATGCACCTCAACCACCACGGGCACACCCACATGGCCCACGCCGTCCTCGAGGCGATCGGCGTCGAGCACGGGCTCGAGCCCGTCGCCGTCGGGCCCCTCCCCGTCCTCGGGCGGCGCGAGCAGTGGCGCGCCAACGCGCAGTGGACCCGCGAGTTCCTCGTGCCGTGGGTGCACCGCCGGGTCACCGGGCGCTCCTCGGGCGACACCGTCTCCGCGAAGCATCCCCACCTGTCGCGGCTGACGTAGCCCGGCTCGGGTAGCATCTGGCCCGCTGTCCTCGGACGGCATGCGGATGTAGCTCAGCTGGTAGAGCGCGACCTTCCCAAGGTCGATGTCGCGAGTTCGAATCTCGTCATCCGCTCCAGTTCTTCAGAGGGCGTCGCCACCCGCGTCGGGCGTCGCCGCCCGCGCTCGTGCGTCGCCGCCCGCGCTCGTGCGTCGCCGCCCGCGCTCGTCGCGTTCCCCGGGTACCCGGGGAACCTCGAGCCTCACCCCCGAAACTTCGCACTGGAACCTCCAGTTTCCCCGGGTACCCGGGGATCGCGACATGGGACAGATGGGGAACTTGCGCCTTCTGGGGCCAGAGAGGACAGTGAGTCGTCCGCGTTCTCGGATCGAAGGTCTCTCCCCATGCCTGATCTCCTGCCCGATCTCCCCCGCCCCCTCCCCCGCCCCCTCCCCCGTCTCCTGGCCCGCGTCGTCGCCCACCGCATCGCCGGCGACGACGTACGCCGTCCGCTCTGGCGCCACCCGGTCGCGATCGCGACGGCCGCGCTCGCGCTCACGCTCGGCGCGGTCCCGCTCCTGCCCGACGACGACGCCGACCGCGGCGGGATCGCCCCGAGCGCCGAGACCACGGAGACCCCCGGTGCCGTCGGGCGCGGCGAGCTGACGCCGCAGATGCGCCGTGAGATCGACCGTGTGCTGGCCGAGGGCACCGCGCTCGACCGCGCGCAGGGGCGTACGGCGTTGGCGCGTGCGTCCGTGCGCTGCGCCACCTTCGAGGGACAGCGCTACTGCCTCGGCTTCGGCTGGACCAACCAGAGCCGCGAGGCCCTCGCCGCACGCCTCGAGACCCAGCCGCGGGCTCGTCGCGCCGAGCGCACCGGCGGCCTGGACGCCGACGGCCTGCTCGCCCGCGCCAGTGCCCGTACGTCGACCGCGCGCACCGAGGCCGAGCGCGCGGAGCTGACCATGGCGGCCCGCTCGGTCGGCAAGGTGTGGCTGCTGCGCCACGAGATCCAGGGCGTCGAGCTTCCCGCCGACTTCGCGGCGAAGTATCCCGAGCTCGCCGCCACCGCCAGCGCCCGCGGCGGCTTCGGCGGGAAGTACCCCGAGAAGTACGCGATCATGGACGAGTCGCAGGTGCAGTCGCAGAACACGACCTACTGGTGCGGCCCGGCCGCGATGCAGGCCATCGGCTGGGGCAACGACCAGTTGCGCAAGAACCAGACCTACTGGGCCCGCCGCCTCGGCACCACCACCGCCGGCACGGCGATCACCGACATGGTGCGGGTGGTCAACAACAAGACGTCGTACGACGACGAGGCGCACGCCGGCCCCTACGTCACCCTCGACATCAGCGACTTCACGTTCAAGCAGTGGTACCGCCTGATGATGCGCCACGTCCACGACTACCAGGCGCCCGTCGTCCTGCACCCGGTGCTGCTCAAGCAGTACTACCCCTACCTCGACGACGACGCGTCCGGCCACTTCCAGGTCGGCCGGGGCTTCGACCAGGACCCGGACGGCAACCGCAAGATCGGCTACTTCGAGCCGTGGGACCAGTCGCGCTTCGACCCCAGCGAGCCGGCCATCGGCCGCGTGCAGTGGCGTAACGCCTACAAGTCCTACCGCGCCAACCTCGACCACTTCCAGCACAACGTCGGCGTCTGACGTGTCCGTCCGTACGACGATCGCGCTGGCGCTGCTCGTCGCGCTCGCCGGTTGCTCCGGTGCCGACGAACCCCGCGACGCACCCACTGCGGACATCGACGCCGGCCTCGACGACGGCCTGGTCGTGGTGGAGCCGACCACCGCCCTGCTCGACTGGCAGGACACCGGCGTCGAGGTCGGCACCCGCTTCGTCCAGGGCCCTGAGTGGGAGGCGATCGGCTCGGACGACGGCAGCTCGGTCGAGCTCGTCCGCGATGGAGACTCGATCGAGATCGACGCAGGTCCCGGCCGCACGATCTCAGAGGTGCTGATGTCCGAGGACTGGGCGGTCGTGGTCAGGCAGGACAGGACCGAGACCGCGCCCAGCGAGGTCGTCGCCGTCGACCTCGCCACCGGCGAGCAGCGCGACGTGGTCAGCCCGCCCGCCGCGAGCGGCGGCTCGTGGGCGCTCACGGGCGGCGACCTCTACTACCCGACGTACGGCGACGCCGGCGCGTACTGCCTGGCCACCAGCGCGCTCGCCGACGGCAACGGCGAGGACGGTTGGTGCGCGCCCGGGAAGAACGGCTTCTCCGGCCTCACCGCCAGCGGCCACGGCGTGGGGATGATGACGTTCGACGATGCCCGCCCGATCGCCTGCCGGACGGTCAACCTGCTCGAGGCCGGCGTGCCGAAGCCGCTCGACCACGCCGACGACTGCAGGGCCTGGGACGTCGCGGCCACCGCCGGCGGAGTCGTCTGGTCGGAGGTTCCACGGCCGCGCCGCCAGGAGGAGGCGCGCTTCAGTGCCGTCGACGCAGGTGCCTCCTTCGACCTCGGCCCCGGCACGACCGGCAGCCTCGTCCCCTGCGGCGACTCGGTCTTCTTCGCCCGCGACCCCCAGGGTCCGGACGAGCCCGCTCGGCTGATGCGGTGGACGCCGGAGCGCACGCTCGAGATCGCCTACGAGTCCGCATCCGCCGGCAACGCCTTCCTCGGCGAGCCCGTCTGCGGGGGTGGCGCCCTCACCCTCACCTCCTTCGGGGAGTCCGGCGACGAGCACGTGTCGGCACGGGTCGAATAGTCCGTTCGGTCGCTTGCACGAATGCACGCTGCACTGCGACAGCAATTCCCGACGCCTGCATTGGCGGCGCATTGTTGCGACGGCGGAGAAACATTGGCCGTTCGGCAACTGTCAAGCCTCCCCGGCCGACTGGGACAGTTTCGCCAGCAGTCGGGAAGAAGTCCCGGTCGCACCAACGGGGAGGGCAGAAATGACCGTTTTCAGAGTTTTCGTCTCGGGACTGGCCGCAGCGACATTCATGCTGGGCGGGGCAGGTCCCGGCTCGGCCGCCGGTGGGGAGATCGAGCCCGAGACCATCACCAGCGTCCCGGACATCACCGTGAGCGAGCCCGAGATCGGTCCGATCACCGAGGAGATCGACGTCGTCCTGGAATCCACCACTCCGGACGGCGCCGCGCCGGTGACCGGGTCGAAGGACCTCGATGACGCGGTCACCACGGCGGCCGCCACGTCGTGCGGCTCCCGGACCGTGCCCGCCAACTACGGGATCACCGTCTTCGGCAACTACTACAAGTCGGTCGTCCACACCTCCGGGCTGAGCAACTGCCGCAGGTACGCGAACATCACCTCGGCGAGCGTGTCCTCCCACTCGTGCAACAAGTACGGGTGGTGGACGATCGCGAACTCGATCACCAAGAGCCGCAACCTCGGCGCGACCGGCGTCCCGCAGTCGACGTCGCTCTTCGAGTGCAACTTCCACGGCGGAGCGCAGATCAAGGGCGTCGGCATCGGCATCACGCGCGACCTCTACACGCGCATCACGGCCTACGTCTCGAGCGGCACCCTGTGGCACCGCTGGAGCGTCTGGGACAGCTGCTGCTGACCTGACGCTGTGACCTCCATCCTCACAGCCGGGTCCGGCAGGCGCGGTTCCTCGCGCCTGCCGGGCCCCGTGGCTGCCCTCACCTGCGCCTCCCTCCTCCTCACGCTCCAAGCATGCACCGGCGAGCCGCCCACCGCGCCCCCGAGCCCGGGCGACGCGACCACGCAGCCCACCCAGGGCGCCGGTCGCGACACCGCCACGCCGACCCCCCTCGTCGACGAGCTGGTCTTCGGCCACACCACCCCGGAGAGCTTCGCGGTCCTCCAGCGAGCGACGGGCGAGTGCATGGCCGCCCGGGACCTCCCCTACGTCGTCGAGACCTACCTCGACGACGACGCCACGAACCAGGCCGAGCGCAGCACCGTCGCGTGGCGGACCACCTACGGATTCGGCATCAGCACCTCCGCGCTCCTCACGGAGGCGACGGCGCAGGCGCTGGTCGACACCCCGAACGAGGACCACGCCGCCACCTTGCCGCCCCGGCGCCACCTCACCTACGTGAGGAGGCTCGCGGCCTGTCGCCAGGAGGCCACCGAGCTCGTGTTCGCACAGCAGGCATGGTTCAAGGAGTCGCTGCCGCCCGCCGTCAGCGAGACCGGCGAGGCGCTCGCCAGCTTCACCACGCCGGCGCTCGTGGCGGAGTCGGAGCGGTGGGCGGAGTGCATGCGCTCACTCGGCCACGACTTCGACGGGCCCGTCGAGGCGCAACAGGAATTGTTCGCCGACCACCAATCCCTTTCATCATTGACCGATCAATCGGATCCGCGAATTCTCGCCCTGCAAAAGCGAGAGATATCCATTTCGCTCGACGATCTCGAATGCTCGATCGGAATGCAGGCTACACTCGACGAGGTCAAGCAGGACCTCGAACGCGAGCTCACAGAACTGGCCCCGCGCACTGCGTGGATGCCGGAAACACTCGAGGAGAACACATGAGCACCGCATCGCCTTCTCGTGACCGGGGGGACTCGTTGGCCCTGGGAGCGTTTGTCCTGTCACTGTTGTGGATCTTCGGCCTCGGCTCCCTCGCCGGACTCGTCCTGGGAATCGTGTCGGTCCGGCGCTCGCGCCGCGACGGGACGCCTGCGTCCTGGTGGGCCGTCGCCGCCATCGTCATCGGCGCCGTGGGGCTCGTCGCCGCGCTCGGGTCGGCGCTCGTCACCGGTTCCCTCGAGCCGTCCGGGACCACCTCCGGCAGCGCGCCTGCCGGCTGAGCAGGACGGCGGCCACCAGCAGCCGGCGTGGGCTCGGTGGGCTAGCGTCGCGGGGTGAGCTTCACCGGATTCCCCGTCGCCGCGCTCGACTTCTACGACGACCTCGAGATGGACAACACCAAGTCCTTCTGGGAGGCCCACAAGGGCGTCTGGAAGGAGTCCGTCGAGGCGCCGATGAAGGCGCTCGTGGCCGAGCTCGAGCCGGAGTTCGGCCCGGCGAAGGTGTTCCGGCCCTACCGCGACGTGCGCTTCGCCAAGGACAAGACGCCCTACAAGACCCACCAGGGCGCGTACGTCGCCGCGGCGCCGTCGACCGGGTGGTACGTCGAGATCTCCGCACGCGGCACCCGCGTCGGGGCGGGGTTCTACGACGCGGACGGCCCGCGGCTGGCGGCGATCCGCGAGGCGATGGCCGACGAGAAGTCCGGCAAGGCTCTCGAGCGGCTCCTCAAGCGCCTGGAGAAGGACGGCTTCGAGCTGGGCGGCGAGCGGCTCAAGACGTCGCCGCGCGGCTGGCCCGCCGACCACCCCCGGATCGAGCTGCTGCGCTGCAAGCAGCTCATCGCGAACAGGTCCTACGGCTTCGAGGCCGACGCCATCGACGCCGGTCTCGTCGACCGGGTGCGGGCGGACTGGAAGACCCTGCGCCCGCTCGTCAGCTGGCTGCGCGCCGTCGACCCGGGCTAGTCGGCGACGAGAGTTCGGCTCGACGTCCCGCGACGTTCACGCACCCGACGCCGTACGCCGCGACGCTGACGCCATGGCCAAGAAGCTGTTCCTGCTGCACATCGGCCCGGCCCCCGTCGACGTGAGTGCGATGACTAACGCACTGGCCCTGGGACGGATCGTCGTCCCCGACGTCGACACCGAGGTCCTCGACCACGCCGGCATCGAGATCCGTCGGACCCACAAGGCCGCCGGCCTGAAGCGCAAGCACGTCGAGGGCGCGTGGGCGAAGGTCTGCCGCAGGGCCCACAAGAGCGGGTCCGACTGCTTCGCCAGCGTGCCCGACTTCTTCGGGGCGACGCCGGAGCAGGCAGCCCTCGCGCTCGACGGCCTCGCCGGGTTCCGCGTCGTGCTCGTGGTCACCAGCGGCTTCTCGGCTGAGCCGCCGACCGCGTGGACGTCCCAGGTCAAGGAGGGGCGGACGCACGTGCTGCCGTCCGACCTCGGCGACGACCAGCTCGCAGCCCAGGTCGCGCGGATCGCGCTGATCGAGGAGGAGGCGCGCCTGGACCGGCGGCTCTCGAAGATCACGAAGCGGCGCCGCCTGGTGAACCGGAGGCTGGCCGCCTGAGTTTCGAGGCTCGCTGCGCTCGCACCTCAACCACCGATTCGAGGCTCGCTGCGCTCGCACCTCAACCTCCGAGGGCGGGTCAGTGGGGCTGCCAGGCGTCCTCGTCCTGCGTGAGCGCGGCGACGCCCTGGGGCAGGGTGCCGTCGGCGAGGTCCTGGATGGAGACCTGCTCGAAGACCATGCGCAGCGAGTGGCGCGCCGCGATCCAGACGTGCTGGAGCACCTGGGCCGAGTCGTCGTACTCCACCGCCTCGGGACGCAGGCCGTAGACCGAGACCAGCGGACCGTCCACGGCGCGGATCACGTCGGCGACGGTGACCGTCGCCGGCTTGCGCGCGAAGCGCCACCCGCCCGACTGGCCGCGCTGGGACACCACGATGTCGGCGCGTCGGAGGTCGGCGAGGATCGCCTGGAGGAAGCCGTGGGGGATGCCCTGGGCCTTGCCCAGCTGCTCGGCGCTGACGGCCGTGCCGTCGGTGCGCACCGCGATCTCGATCAGCGCCCGGAGGGCATAGTCGGCTTTGGCGGAGACGCGCATGGGGCCAGTTTGTCAGACAAGTCGACACACACACTCGTGTTGGGCGTCGCGGCACCGCGACAGCCGTACGCCGCCCCGGAGCGCAGGACGGCGTACGGCATCGGGACGACCCCTCAGACGGGCTGCAGCTCCGCCTCGTCGCGCGCGGCGGCGCGGGAGAGACGCTCCTGCTTCACGGCCCACACGATCGCGCTGATCCACAGCACGAAGACGACCGCAGCCGTCACGGCGACACCGACGCCGGGCACTCCGACGGCCTCGAGGAGGGTCTTGGAGTTGGTCAGGATGATCAGGCCGCCGGCAGCGGTGCCGAGCACGCGGGCGGCGAGGTGGCGCACCAGCCACGCGGCGATCGGGGCTGCGATCACGCCGCCGACCAGCAGCGCACCGGCGTAGCCCCAGTTGATCCCGGCCGAGCCGAGGCCGAAGAGGAAGCCGAGCGAGGCGCCGACCGCGACCACGAACTCGGACGTGTCGATCGAGCCGACGACCTTGCGGGGCTCGAGGCGACCGCTGGAGAGCAGCGACGTGGTGCCGACCGGGCCCCAACCACCGCCACCGACGGCGTCGAGCGTGCCGGCGACGAGGCCCATCGGGGCCAGGAAGGCCACCGACGGCCGGCCCTTGAAGGTCGGGCGGGCGCCGCCGAGGCGCAGGAAGCGGTAGACGACGTAGAAGCCGAGGCTCAGCAGGATGACCGCGACGACCGGCTTGGCGACCGCGGCATCCATGTTGGACAGCAGGGTCGCGCCGAGGAACGCGCCGACGAAGCCGGGCACCGCGAGGATCCCGACGGTGCGCCAGTCGACGTTGCCGAACTTGTGGTGCGAGGCGCCGGAGACGAGCGAGGTCCCGAGCTCGGAGAAGTGGACCGCGGCCGAGGCGGCGGCGGGGGCGACACCGGCGGCGAGCAGGAGCGTCGAGGACGTCACGCCGTAGGCCATGCCGAGTGATCCGTCGATGAGCTGGGCGAGCAGCCCCACGAAGCCGAGGACGATGAGCTTGCGCACGGGCGAGCCCCTTTCAGGTGCAGCGAGTCGAGTGAGTGACGTTTGTCGGGTGAAAGACTAGACATAGTTTGGGTGATCGACAAACCCGAGATGCCGATCGGCGTGTCCTTTCACCAGATCTGGGGAGCGACCGGGCGGGATCCGACGCTCGTCCGCGCCGCTGTGACGAGGCAGATTCGGGGTTCGTGTTGCGTGACGCCGTCCGGCGAGGCATCATTTTGTTACCGGCGAGTAGCACGTGCCCACCCAGCACGGCTCGCCCCCGAGATCCGCACCCGCACGCGACCTGACAGGTGGAAGCCGTGAGCCACTACAAGACCAACCTCCGCGACATCGAGTTCAACCTCTTCGAGGTCCTCGGCCGGGACGAGGTGCTCGGCACCGGACCCTTCGGTGACGTCGACGGCGAGAGCGCCCGCGAGATCCTCCGCGAGGTCGAGCGCCTCTCCCGCGAGGACATCGCCGCCTCCTACGAGGACAGCGACCGCAACCCGCCCGTCTTCGACCCCGCCACGCACACCGCGCCGGTGAGCGAGTCGTTCAAGGCCAGCTACCAGGCCTGGATGGACTCGGAGTTCTGGCGCCTGCAGGTCTTCGAGGAGATGGGCGGCACCCCCGCCCCCTCGTCGCTGATCTGGGCGATCGGCGAGATGGTGCTCGGCGCCAACGCCCCGGTGTGGATGTACGCCGCCGGCCCGGCCTTCGCCACCGTCGTCCACCGCAACGGCAACGAGCGCGACAAGGCTGTCGCCCAGCACATGGTCGACCGCCAGTGGGGCTGCACGATGGTCCTCACCGAGCCCGACGCCGGCTCCGACGTGGGCGCCGGCCGCGCCAAGGCCGTCGCCAACGACGACGGCTCGTGGAACATCACGGGCGTCAAGCGCTTCATCACCAGCGCCACGCACGACATGAGCGAGAACATCATGCACCTCGTCCTCGCGCGCCCCGAGGGCGTCGAGGGCGTGGGCGGTCCGGGCACCAAGGGCCTGTCGCTCTTCTGGATGCCCGAGCACCACTTCGACCCCGAGACCGGCGAGCTGACCGGCGAACGCAACGGCGTCTACGTCACCAACGTCGAGCACAAGATGGGCATCAAGGTCTCCAACACCTGCGAGGTCACCTTCGGCGACCCGCAGGTCGGCGGCGGCGAGCCCGCCAAGGGCTGGCTGCTCGGCGAGGTCCACGACGGCATCGCCCAGATGTTCCAGGTCATCGAGAACGCCCGCATGATGGTCGGCACCAAGGCCATCGCCACGCTGTCGACCGGCTACCTCAACGCCCTCGACTACGCCAAGGAGCGCGTACAGGGCGCCGACCTGACCCAGGCGGCCGACAAGACCGCCCCGCGCGTGACGATCACGCACCACCCCGACGTACGCCGCTCGCTGATGACGCAGAAGTCGTTCGCCGAGGCCATGCGCGCGCTGGTGCTCTACACCGCCACGTGGCAGGACCAGGTGATGGTCGCCGAGCACGAGGGCACCGCCGACTCCGACGAGGCCCGCCTCGCCGCGGCCGTCAACGACCTGCTGCTCCCGATCGTCAAGGGCTACGGCTCGGAGCGCTCGTGGGTGCTGCTCGGCACCGAGTCGCTGCAGACCTTCGGCGGCTCCGGCTTCCTGCAGGAGTACCCGATCGAGCAGTACGTCCGCGACGCCAAGATCGACACCCTCTACGAGGGCACGACCGCGATCCAGGGCCAGGACTTCTTCTTCCGCAAGATCGTCAAGGACCAGGGCCGCGCGCTGGGCCACCTGGCCAAGGAGATCGAGGGCTTCATCGCCTCCGAGGCCGGCAACGGTCGCCTCAAGAACGAGCGGGCCCTGCTCGCCACCGCGCTCGAGGACGCCAACGCCATCGTCGGCCACATGATCAACGACCTCATGTCCTCGCAGGAGGACGTGCGCAACATCTACAAGGTCGGGCTCAACACCTCCCGCCTGCTGATGGTGCTCGGCGACGTGGTCTGCGGCTGGCTGCTGCTGCGCCAGGCCGAGGTCGCCCTGGACAAGCTGTCCGGCGAGGTGTCGGCCAAGGACAAGGCGTTCTACGAGGGCAAGGTCCACGCGGCGCAGTTCTTCGCGCAGACCAACCTGCCGAAGGTCAGCGCCGAGCGCGCCATCGCCGAGGCCACCACCCTCGACCTGATGGACCTCGACGAGTCGTCCTTCTGATCGGAGCGCACCTCGCTGGTTGAGGTGCGAGGAGCTTCAGCGACGAGCCTCGAAACCTGCGTCCCGGACGTGCGGTTTCGAGGCTCGCTGCGCTCGCACCTCAACCACCGATCGGCCGCCGGCATGACAGGTGTCACGCCGAGGTCGTGACCTCTGCCCCCTGTGCACCGGGGCCGGCACGGCGAGGCTGGAGCCGTGACCGACACCCACGCACCCGCCATCCGCACCTCGGGGCTCCGCAAGACCTTCCGCGCCCCCGACGGCGGCACCGTCGTCGCGGTCGACGGCGTCGACCTGGTCGTCGAGCCCGGTGAGATCGTCGCCTTCCTCGGCCCCAACGGAGCCGGGAAGACCACGACCGTCGACATGCTGCTCGGGCTCACCAGTCCCGACGCCGGGACCGTCGAGGTCTTCGGCGGGCCGCCTCGCCGCGCGGTGACGCAGGGCCGCGTCTCGGCCGTGATGCAGACCGGCGGCCTGCTTCCGGACTTCACCGTCGAGGAGACGGTGCGGGCGATCGCCGCGACCCACGGGCGCAGCGACCGGGTGGCCACCGTCATCGAGCGCGCGGGGCTGGCCGAGATCGCCGACCGCCGCGTGCAGGCCTGCTCGGGCGGTGAGCAGCAGCGCCTGAAGTTCGCCCTGGCGCTCGTGCCGGACCCTGACCTGCTCGTCCTCGACGAGCCGACCGCCGGGATGGACGTCGCCACCCGCCAGCACTTCTGGGACACCATGCGCGCCGACGCCGCACTAGGGCGCACCATCGTCTTCGCCACACACTACCTCGCCGAGGCGGACGCGTTCGCCGAGCGCACGGTGCTGATCGCCGGCGGCCGGATCGTGGCCGACGGGCCCACGGCGGACGTACGCGCGGCCTTCGGCGGTCGCAGCGTGTCGTTCCGGCCGCCGGACGACGTCGTACGCCCCGACGGCCTCGACCCCGCGTGGCTGGCCCGCGTCGAGCAGGCCCTCGCCCCGCTCGGCGTGTCCGGGATCGAGGTGTCGAGCGCCAGCCTCGAGTCGGCGTTCATCGCCCTCACCGGAGACACGCCCGGGGCCGCCCCCGAGATCGCGCCCGACGCCGCCACAGCCGCCGAGCTGACCGGAGCCACCCGATGACCGCCACGAGCACGATCCCCACAGCCACCACCCGCGCGCCGCGCCCGGCCCTGGCGACGTACGCCGCCCTCGACCTCAGGCGGCAGCTGCGCGACCGCGTGGGGATGTTCTTCATCGTCGCTCTGCCGTCGTTCATGTACGTCGTGTTCGGCCTCGGCTCCGACGAGCGGGTCGGCAGCGGCAACGTCGCGATGTACGTCATGACCTCGATGGCGACGTACGCCGCGGTGACGGCCACCACGACCGTCGCGGGCGGGGCGACGATCGAGCAGACGATGGGCTGGGGCCGCCAGCTCGCGCTGACCCCGCTGCGGCCGCTGGCGCTCGTCGGGATCAAGGCCGGCGTCGCGATGACCGTGGCCGCCGTCGCGGTCGGGCTGGTCTTCGCGATCGGTGCGATCACCGGCGCCAGCGGCTCGGCCGGCGACTGGGTGATGTCCGGGCTGGTGGTCTGGCTCGGGTCGGCGATGTTCGCGGTCTACGGCCTGGCGATCTGCCTGGTCTTCCGCGGCCCCAACACCGCCGGCATCGCGTCGGGACTCATCGTGGTGATGGCCTTCCTCGGCAACCTCTTCACGCCGATGGACGGACTCATGCTCGACATCGGCCGTCTGACGCCGATGTACGGCTTCGCGGCGCTGGCGCACTACCCGCAGACCGACGGGTGGCTCCCCAACGGCGAGCACGACCCGCTGTGGCTGCCGGTCGCTAACGTGCTCGTGTGGACGGTGATCTTCTGCCTGATGGCTCTGTGGGGCGTACGCCGCAGCCGGGCGCGCACGTGACGGCCGGCGTGACCGCCGACCCGTTGCCCCCCAACCCCTGGGAGAAGTGGGGCTGGGCCTTCGCCGCGATCTGGCTGGTCTTCCTCGCCTACCCCGTCATCGCGGTCGCCGAGTCGGACGCCCCGGTGCTCGCGAAGGTCGCGAGCCTGCTGTGCATCGCGGGCTTCGCGGTGGCCAACGTGATGGCCTACAGCCCGCGGAACAACACCTGGGTCTTCCTGGGCCTGATGGTCGCCCTCGGGCTGGCGACGGTGCCGGTGATCGGCGTCAGCGCCGTCTCCTACACCCCCTACCTCGCCATCTTGTCGGCACTCGAGCTGCCGTCGCCGGCGTGGAAGTGGTCGGTCGCCGCCTGGGCCGTGCTGCCGCTGCTCTCGCTGCTGGGCATCGAGGGCTTCCCGTCCTACATCTTCCTCATGCTCTGGCCGATCATGCTGGGCGGCGTGATGCTCCGGATCTTCGGCGAGCGCGAGGAGGTCGCCCACGAGGCGCAGCGCCAGTTCGCGCTGGTCACCGAGCGCGAACGGGTGGCGCGCGACGTGCACGACGTGCTGGGCCACTCGCTGACGGCGCTGTCGGTCAAGGCCGAGCTCGCCGCCCGGCTCGTCGACGTCGACCCGGTCCGGGCCAAGGCCGAGCTGGAGTCCATCCAGGCCACTGCCCGCCAGGCGCTTGCCGAGGTGCGCGCCACCGTCGGCGGCCTGCGGGCGGGCAACCTCGAGGCCGAGCTGGCCGCGGCGCCCCTGGTCCTCGCCGACGCCGGCATCGCCACGACCGTGACGGGCGACGTCGCCGACACCGACCCGCGCCACCGGGCGCTGCTGGCCTGGGTGCTGCGCGAGTCGGTCACCAACGTCGTACGCCATGCACGCGCCGACTCGGTGGTGATCGAGCTCAGCCCCCGCGGCATCTGCGTCACCGACGACGGCGCCGGGTGCAGCGGCGGCGAGGGCAACGGGCTCCGCGGGATGCGCGAGCGCGTCAGCGGGGTCGGCGGCACCTTGGCGATCTCCCCGGCGGACCCGGGCACGCGGGTGGAGGTGGCGCTGCCGTGATCCGGCTGCTGCTCGCCGACGACCAGGCGCTGGTGCGGGGCGCGCTCGCCGCTCTCCTCGACCTCGAGGCCGACCTCGAGGTGGTCGCCCAGGTCGGGCGCGGCGACGAGGTCGTGGAGGCCGCGCGCGCCTCGGGCGCCGAGGTCTGCCTGCTCGACATCGAGATGCCGGGGCTCACCGGCATCGACGCGGCCGCCGCCGTGCGCCGCGAGCTGCCGGGCGTGCGCTCGCTCGTCGTCACCACCTTCGGGCGCCCGGGCTACGTCCGTCGCGCCATCGAGGCCGGCGCCTCGGGGTTCGTCGTCAAGGACACCCCTGCGCGCCAGCTCGCCGACGCGGTGCGGCGTGTCCACGCCGGCCTGCGGGTGATCGACCCCGACCTCGCGGCCGAGTCGCTGATCGACGGGCCGAGCCCGCTGACGGGTCGCGAGCGCGAGCTGCTGACGTACGCGCTCGATGGGTCCCCGGTCGCCGCGATCGCCGCGCGGGTGCACCTGTCGGAGGGCACCGTGCGCAACCACCTGTCGGCTGCGATCGGCAAGACGGGCGCGACGACGCGCAGCGAGGCGGCACGGATCGCGCTGGACCGCGGCTGGCTGTAGGTGACGGGGAGCGCGCTCAACCCGCTGTGACGCTGTGGGGGCGCCGGGACGCGGTCGCCGACACCCCACGCGTGACGTCAGACGTCGCGGCGCTCCTCGACGTGGGTGGTCTTCGAGCGCTGGTTGTTCATGACGAGGCCGAGCACGAGGGCCAGCACGCCTGCGATGACCAGGATCCAGCCGACCGTGGTCGGGTCGACGACCTCCTGCAGGGAGTCGGGGAACTCCTTGATGGCGAAGAGGAGGATCAGGCCGATGACGAGCAGCAGGATGCCGATGCCGATACCCACGATGACTCCTTTGACGTGTCGCGGTCGGTCTCGGGGCCGACCGTCCCCGGAAGCCTAGGACCTCCCGCGACCCCGACCCGCGCACCTCACACCCGTGGGGGTGTCCGCGGGTGCCGGCCCGTGTCGGCCGGAGCCCCTAGGCTCGGGGCCATGACGGACCAGGACCGCCTCACCGCCCTCGTCGCCGTGTGGTGGGAGGCGATCGACTCCTTCACCCACCTGCTCGAGCACGTCGGCGACGACCAGTGGACGACCCCGACCGACCTGCCCGGGTGGGACGTGCACGCCGTGGCGGCCCACACCGCCCACCTCGAGGCGCTCCTCGCCGGGCGTCCCCACGACGACGTCGAGGTCGGCGAGGCGCCCCACGCGCGCGGGATGATGGGGCAGTTCACCGAGCAGGGCGTCGTGGCCCGACGCGCGCACCCGGGCGACGCCGTCATCACCGAGATCCGCGAGTCGGCGACCGCGCGGCACACCCAGCTCCTCGCCGACCCGCCGACCGACACCTCGGCGCCGGCCCCCGGTGCCTTCGGCGCGATCGGGTGGACGACCGGCCTGCTGCTGCGCAACCGCCCCCTCGACGTCTGGATGCACGAGCAGGACGTCCGCCGCGCCCTCGACCTGCCCGGCAACCTCGACTCGGCGCCCGCGCGGCACGCGACCGACTACCTGCTGGAGAGCCTGCCCCTCATGGTCGCCAAGCGGGCCGGCGCGCCGGTCGGCAGCGTCGTACGCCTCGAGGTGGAGGGCCACGAGCCCGCGACCGCCGTGGTCGGCGAGGACGGTCGCGGCCGCACCGGGACGACCGCCGACGACGCGACCGCCACGCTGGCGATGGACCGCGAGACCTTCGTCCTGCTCGCGGGCGGGCGGCGCGCCGCCGCTCCCGGCAGCGTCCGGGTCTCGGGCGACACGGCGTTGGGCGATCGGGTCCTGGCCTCTATGGCCGTCACTCCGTGACGTGGAGGACCGCCGCTACTGGAGAACGCCGAGCCAGGCGTGGTGGGGGTCGATCGCGGCCACTGCATCGCGGAGCCACCCGCGGGAGGCGTCGTCCAGCATCGGGAGAGCCACGTCGGCGTCCAGTCGATCCTTCTCCCTCGACTGTGCGGCCTTGAACATCAGCGTGACCTCAGGCCGCGCGTAGCGCAGTCCGTCGGGCGCGACCCAGGTGACGGCGTCAAGCTCCTCGGTGTGCTCGGGATTGCGCTTGTTCGTCCAGCGGCCCCCGGTGTCGGGGGTGAACGGGACATCCAGGACCCACGGGGACTGCGCGTCCCGGCGGATCCAGAGCTGACTGTCTGGTCGTACGTCGCTGAATCGGGCGTCGAACGGTCGGAACCAGGAGTCGTCAACGTTCCACGGTGTCCAGCGCTCGCCGAGGAACATCCGGAACGCTTCGGCATCACTCGACAGGATGGAGATGTCCATGTCCTCGTGCGCCCGGCTGACGCCTGTGAACACCTCGATGCTCCATCCGCCGATGATCCACCAGGGCCGGTCGAAGCCCTCCATGAATTCCGCGATGGTCGTGGGGTCGAGGGGGTCCCATCCGCCGTACCAACGACGGAAGCCCTCCGGTGGCAGGGGTCCGACTGTGGGCGGCTCGGGTGTCGGCGGGGAGAGCGGAGTCGACGGCACGATTGGCGAGACTACCTAGGAGCGGTCCTGCACCCGCACGAGCCCGGAGAGCGTGCCCAGCCACGCGGTGCCGTCGGGGCCGAGGGCGACCTCGGAGTGGTGGCTGCCGGCGAGGAGGCCGGTGCCGGTCCGCACGCCCCACATGCTCCGCCCGGACTGCAGGTCGATCGCGGTCAGGTGCCACGCGCTCACGCCGGTCAACGATGGCCGCTTGGTCCACGCGTAGGCCAGGCCGTTGGGACGGCTCACCGTCACGCCCGAGCTCGGGGAGACCGCGTCGCTGGTCCAGCGCACGACGCACCCGTCGTCGACGAGGTCGACGCGCGCCACACCCGGACTGCTGGTGAAGCCGAGCAGGGTGCTGCGTGGGGAGGAGTAGCCGTCGTTGTTGGTGACCACGACCCCTCGCCCGAGGGGGGCCAGGGGGCTGTCGGTGGCGCCGTCGTCCTCCTCGAAGACCGACTGGCGGCACAGGTGGCGCCCGTCGTCGCGGGCCACGAACAGCACGCCGAGCCGTGAGTCGACGCGGTCGGTGATCGCCACGACGCCGCCGTCGAGCAGCACCGGCGGCGAGCCGCTCGAGCCGTCGTACTCGCTGCGCCACACGGTCTGCGGGGTGCCGTCCGCCCCGGCCACGAGGCGGTGCAGCGCGGCGTCGGTGACGACGTAGGCGCCGGACTCGTCGGTGGCGAGCTGACGGCCCACGTCCTCGCCGAGGTCGGTCACCCGCACCTGCCCGGTGTCCGCGGCGATGGTGCCGACGAGGCCCTTGGCCGACGCCCACCAGGTCGTGCCCGTCCAGTCGGGCGCGAGCCCGACGAGGCAGTCGCCGAAGGGGACGTAGGGCTTGAGGTCGGTCGTCGACAGCGTGGACAGGTCGGGCTCGTCCTTCGCCGACCGCGTGCCGACCACCAGCACCTGGCGGTCGCGGGTCGCGACCACGACGCGGTCGCTCGCGTCGAGGTAGGACGGGTCGTCGTCGCACGTCGCGTCCTCCGGCAGCTCGCGGCTGACCACCGGCCGCATCGTGTCGGCGTCGACGAGGCGCAGGCTCGGACCCGAGCGGTCGGTGCACCGGGCCAGCAGGAGGCCGGTGGCCGTGGGCTCGAGGCGCGCGCACTGCTGGAGGCCGAACCACGCGGTCTCGACCTCGGGCTGCAGGCCGAGGGGGCCGGGGCGTGACGACCCGGCTGCGGCGAGCTGGGGGTTCTGCGGCAGCTCGCCGGGGACCGGCTGCGCGGTCGCCGGTCGTCCGACGTACGACGGGCCGGCCCACGCGCCGGGCGCGGGCGGGATCGGCAGCCAACCGTCGGGGACCACCACCGCGACGCCGACCAGCAGGAACACTGCCGCGACCGAGATGCCGGCGACCCGGCGGCTGACGTGGGCGCGGTCCAGCACCCACCAGCGCAGGCGCGGCACGCACAGCAGGGCTGCGGCGACGACGAGCACGGCCGGTCCCCACCCCAGCCAGAGCAGCAGGAGCACACCGACCAGCCAGACCACCGGGCGACTCTAGGTGAGCGACCCGCGGTGCCCGGGGAGGCGCAGCGCGGCGTACGCCGATGCGTCGGTCACACGACCGGTCGACGCCCGGAGCGGCGCCTCAGTCGACGGCGGCGCGCGGTCGCGGCGTGGTCAGCGTGAGGTCGGCGAAGGCGCCGGCACCGTGGCGCAGGAACACGCGTGAGCGACGCGGCACCGGGACCCGCTGCGGCGCGGGCTCGTGCACCGGGACCGCCTCGGCGACCGGCTCCGGTTGCGACCGGGCCACCAGCGACCCGGTGAACATGTCGAGTGACTTGATGCGTCCCGAGAGGTCTTCGTGGTGATCGCGCTCGCGCTTCATCAGCTGGCTCCTTCTGCCCCACCCGGCTGGTCCCCCACGGACCGCCTGGTGGGACCAAGGCTAGGAGCGTGCGGGGACGCCGTTCACGACTAGGAGAAGCCTTGGCGAAGTCTTCGAGAGACGGTCCAGACATGCCCCGGACTGCGTCAAGGACCCGCGGTCAGGCCCTGTCCCTCGGCGGGCAGCACGGACCGGGCGACGGCCCCCCGGCCGCCGCCCGGTCACGACTCAGCGTCGGGGCGGGCTCCCCGAGACCGCCCGGTCCCCCGCGGCACGTGGCCTCGGCAGGACCGGCTGCGCGGCCTCGGGTCGTCCGTCGTACGCCGTCTCCCCCACGGCACCGATACGGATCATCGGACCGCTCCCCTGGTCGTGCTCATCTCGGTGCCCATCTCTCCCCGTGCTTCCCTGATGTCTACAAGGATGCCCTCGGGGCGCTCCTGATACATCCGTGCCAGCACGAAGGTCCAGACCACCTGTGGGGGTCAGGCGGCCGCGCGGGCCTCGCTCTCGAGCTTGCGGCCCAGCAGGCGACGAGTACGCCGGTCGCCGGTGGCCATCTTGTAGAGGATGCCGAGCTGCTGCGGGGCGTTCTTGGCGTTCGTCGTCTTCAGCCAGCCGTTGGGCAGCGAGAGGCGGACGACCTTGTGCCAGGCCGAGTAGACCTGCTGCGGCATGGGACGCGCGCAGTAGGTGAGGTCGTACTTGTCGAACAGCGCCTTCACCTTCGGGGCGATCTCGGCGTAGCGGTTGGACGGCAGGTCCGGGAAGAGGTGGTGCTCGATCTGGTGCGACAGGTTGCCGGTCATGATGTGCAGGGCCTTCGACCCGGAGATGTTGGCGCTGCCGAGCATCTGGCGGACGTACCACTCGCCCTTGGTCTCGCCGTCGATCGAGCGCTTCTCGAAGGTCTCGACGCCCTCGGGGAAGTGGCCGCAGAGGATGACCGAGTTGGACCACAGGTTGCGCACGATGTTGGCCGTGAAGTTGGCCGCGAGCGTGGGCAGGAAGGAGCCGGTCGGGATCGACATGGCCGGGTGGACGACGTAGTCCTTGGTGGCCTGCTTGCGGATCTTGCCGAGCACCTGCTTGGCGCGACGGCGGAAGTCGGGGTCCTTGGTCTGCTTCTTGGCGATGACCGAGCCGAGCTCGAGGTCGTAGGCGGCGATGCCGTACTCGAAGAAGACGGCGTTGATGAAGCAGAACACCGGCTGGGCGAGCGAGGCCGGCGTCCACGGCTGGTCCTCGTCCACGCGCATGATGCCGTAGCCGAGGTCGTTGTCCTTGCCGATCACGTTGGTGTAGGTGTGGTGCAGCTCGTTGTGGCTGTGCTTCCACTGCTCGGCGGGCGAGGCCATGTCCCACTCCCACGTGCTGGAGTGGATCTTCGGGTCGCGCATCCAGTCCCACTGGCCGTGGAGGATGTTGTGGCCGATCTCCATGTTGTCGAGGATCTTGGAGACGCTCAGGCCGAGGGTGCCGAGGACCCAGGCCGGCGGGAAGGCGCTGAAGAGCAGCACCGCGCGCGAGCCGAGCTCGATCTTGCGCTGGGTGTCGATGACCCGGCGGATGTACGCCGCGTCGGCGGCACCGCGGCTGTCGAGGACGTCCTGGCGGATGGCGTCGAGCTCGATGCCGATCTGCTCGATGTCGGCCTCGGTGAGGTGGGCGATCGGGTTGTCCTGTCCGAGGACGGACTTCTTCTGGATCGTGGTCATGTCGATCTCCTGGGGGTGTCGGGGGAGGTCTGGGTCAGTGGTCGATGTGGCAGGGGCCGGCGGCGGCGTTGATGCAGGTCTGCACCTTGATGTCGCCGGTCTCGCCGGGCACGGCGGTGGTGATCGCGCCGTTGCGCAGGTCGCGGACGCTGCCCTCGCGCAGGGGGATGACGCAGCCCATGCAGATGCCCATCCGGCAGCCGCTCGGCATCAGCATCCCGGCCTCCTCGGCGGCGTCGAGGATCGGCGTCGCGCCGTCCAGGGCGAGGGTGGTGCCGGAGGCGAAGGTGACGGTGCCACCGTCGCCGGGCTCGACGCGGGCGGTGCGGAACTGCTCGGTGGTCAGGGTGAGGCCGGCGGCCTCGTGGTGGGCGCCGAGGGCGTCGAGCAGGCCGGCGGGGCCGCACGCGAGCGTCGTGCGCTCGGCGAGGTCCGGCACCAGGGTGGCGAGGTCGGCGACGTCGAGCACGCCGTGCTCGTCGTCGTACCTCGCGACGAGGCGGATGGCACCCGCGGCGTCGAGCGCCTCGAGGTCGCGGATGAAGATCGAGTGGGGGTGGCTCGGCGCGACGTGCACGACCACGATGTCGTGCTCGGCGCTGCGGGCCGGGCGCAGCACGCCCTCGTCGGTGCTGGGGAAGAGGTTGCGCAGCATGCCGATGACGGGCGTGATGCCCGACCCGGCGGTCACCATGAGGAACTTGCCGCCCTCGGGCGGCAGCACGAACTCGCCGGCGGCCCGCTCGAGGTGGACGAGCGTGCCGGGGCGGGCCTGGTGGACGAGGTGGTTGCTGACGAGGCCGTCCGGCACCGCCTTGACGGTGATGGAGATGCGGCCGTCGCGGCGCGGGCCGTGGGTGAGCGAGTAGGCGCGCCACTGGCGTACGCCGTCGATGTCGATGCCGATACGGAGGTACTGGCCGGGCACGTGGCCGGCCCAGTCGGCGCCGGGGCGGATCACGATCGTGGCCGCGTCGGCGGTCTCGGGCTCGACGGACTCGATGCGGCCGCGGAGGTCGGCACCCGGGCGCAGCGGCGCGAACAAGTCCATGAAGTCGGCGGGCAGGTAGGGCGTGGTGGCGGCCTCGGCGACGCGAACGAGGCGGTCGCCGACCGTCTTCGTCAGTCGCCGTCCGCGCACCGGGGGCTCGAGAGTCGTGCTCATGTCATCAAATGTCGCGGATCCTGGCCGCGACTTCCTGCCTCGGGCACGTGAATCGGGGCTAGACTCTTGTTCTCTGCGAACAATAACGACCTCAGGAGTCCCGATGGCATCACGCTCTGTGCGCCCGGCCACACAAATGCACACCGTCGTCGGTCTCGACCCGCAGGTCGCCGAGGCGTTGCGGTCACGGCTGGCCGAGGTCGCGGACCGTGCGGTGCTCACCATCATCGACGAGGTGCCGAGCTACGCCGGGTCGCTGAGCGGCCGGATGGGCGAGATGATCCGCAACGCCGTCCAGCTCGCCCTCGGCGGCTTCCTCACCCTGGCCACCCGCCAGGACGCCGACGCGCCCAAGGCGCCCGCGATCGAGGGCGCCTACCAGCTCGGTCGCGGCGAGGCGCGCAGCGGGCGCACGGTCGAGGCACTGCTCGCCGCCTACCGGGTCGGGGCGCGGGTGTCGTGGCGCGACATGGCGGACTCCGCCGTGGCCGCGGGCATCGACCCCGGTCAGCTCGCGCGCTTCGCCGAGCTGGTCTTCGCCTACATCGACGAGCTCTCCGCCGCCTCCGTGGCCGGGCACACCGACGAGCTGGAGAGCAGCGGGCGCGTGCGCCAGCGCAACCTCGAGCGCCTCGCCCGGGCACTGCTCACCGGCGCCCCCGCCGACGCCGTCAACGCCGCCGCCGAGCGCGCCGACTGGGAGCCACCGGCCACCCTGACCGCGGTCGTGCTGCCGGAGTCGCAGGTCTCGGCCGCACTGACCGCCCTCGACTCCCGCACCCTCCAGTCGTCCGACGACGTGCCGGGCCTGGCCGAGGGCCATGCCTCCCTCCTGGTGCCGGGCACCGGGTCGGCCGGTGCGCGGCCTGCGCTCCTGCGCGCCCTGCAGGGCACCGACGCCGTCGTCGGACCCTCGGCACCGTGGCTCGAGGCAGCCGCGTCCCACCGCCGGGCACTGCGCTGCGCGGCGCTCGGGCGCGACGGGCTGGTCGACTCCGACGAGCACCTCGCCGCCCTCCTCCTGGGCGCGGACCCCGAGGCCCGCGCCGACCTCCGCGCGCGGGTCCTTGCGCCGCTCGCGGACCTGCGGCCCTCGACCGCCGAGAAGCTCACCGACACGCTCCGCAGCTGGCTGCTCCACCACGGGCGCCGCGACGCCGTGGCCGAGGAGCTCTTCGTCCACGCGCAGACCGTCCGCTACCGCGTGGGGCAGCTGCGGGAGGTGTACGGCGACCGGCTCGAGGACCCGGCCTTCGTGCTCGACGCGACGCTGGCGCTGGCGTGAGCCCACCCCCAGCGGCCGATGTAACGCCGGGTTGGTAGCTGTAGCCACCTGGATATATCCGGGTGGGTACAAGCACTAACCCGGCGTTACAGCTGGGCCCGCGCTAAGCCCGCGCTCACACCTCGCGCTCGTACGCCGGCTCGCCCGCCACCCAGGTCACGACGACCTGGTCGGCGAAGGCTCGCAGCCGCTCGGCGTGGTCCTGGTCGGAGTCGCCGTCGAGCGGGTCGGCGTCGAGGAGCACCAGGTCGGCCGGGTGGCCGGGCGCCACGGTGCCCCAGCCGTCGGTGGAGGCGGCGAGCGCCTCACGGGCGGTGATCGCCTGCTCGGGGTGCCACGGCTCGCGCTCGTCGGCGGAGCGGTGGATGGCGGCGGCGATGGCCAGCCACGGGTCGAGCGGCGAGACCGGGGCGTCGGAGCCGAGCACCACGTCGACGCCGTCGTCGAACATCCAGCGCAGCGGGAAGCACCGCTCCGCACGACCGCGCCACAGCCGCTCGGCGACGTCGCGGTCGTCGAGGAGGTGGGCGGGCTGGACGCTGGCGCGCACGCCGAGCTCGGCCATGCGGCGTACGTCGTCGCGGGTGGTGAGCTGGACGTGCTCGATGCCGCCGTGGGCACCGGTCTCCTCGAACGCCGCGAGGGCCTCGGCCACGGCGCGGTCGCCGATGGCGTGCACCGCGACGTCGAGACCACCGGCCGCGGCGCGGGCGAGCAGGGCGCGCAGCTCCTCGGGCGTCTGGTTGGGCTGGCCCTCCTCGGCGCCGGGCACGGCCTTCTCGGCGTAGGGCTCGCAGCACCAGGCGGAGCGGGTGTTGAGCGAGCCGTCGCTGATGATCTTCAGCGGACCCATGGTCAGCCGCGGGTCGCCGTCGAGCGAGTCGCCGGAGCGCAGTCCGCGCGACAGCACGTCGTCGAGGCCGTCGGCGTAGCATGCGTGGCGGACCCGGATCAGGTCTGCACCCTCGGACCAGCGCTCGACCCAGTCGGCCACCCCGCCGCTGAACTCGAGGTCCACGAGGCCCACCACGCCCTGCGCGGCGGCGGCCTCCATCGAGCGGCGGTAGGCCTCCGGCCCGGTGCCGTCGGTGCCGAGCACCGTGGCGAGCCGGCCGTAGGCCATGAACCACTCGCCCTCGCTCACCACGCTGTCGCGGGTGGGCAGGGCGAGCATGTGCAGCGCGGTCGTGTTGAGCCAGCCGTGGTGGCCGTCGCCGGCGATGAGCACGATCGGCTGGTCGGTGTCGACGGCGTCGAGGTCGGACACCGCGGGGTTGTCCGGCCAGGCCGTGGGCCGGTGCCCCCAGCCGATGACGGGCAGGTCGGGCCACTGCTCGAGTCGTTCGCGCACCAGCGCCACCGCCTCCGTGCTCGAGCGCGCCGGGGCGAGGTCGAGCCGCGCCGAGGCCAGGGTCCACTGGCCGAGGTGCACGTGCTGGTCCCACAGCCCGGGCGCCAGCCAGCGCCCGCGCCCGTCGTACGTCCAGCCCCCGAGGTCGGCGAGGCCGGGGCCGACCTCGACCACGCGTCCACCGTCGAGGCGTACGTCGACCAGGCCGGGGGCAGCGGGCTCGGTGACCGCCACGAGGCGGACGTTGCGGATCAGCATGGGGACCACGGTAGGAGGCGCGGAGCCACCACGCTGACCGGCCCTCCTGTGGCGGACGGCTAGATTGGTCGTATGAAGTGGCGGGGGCCTGCAGTGCTGGTCGCGCTCCTGGCGGTCGGCGCCGGGAGCGGCTTCGCCGCGTCCGCACAGACCCGCGACACCACGATCGGTTCCGGCGTCGCCGCCCCGGTGCCCGCAGCGCGCCCGGAGCTGCCGATCGAGGCACCGCAGCCGTTCGAGGCCGACCCCGACGACCCGGCGCTCGAGCCCGGCATCGCGATGGAGCAGGCCCGGCTGGGCAGCGGGAAGTTCGAGATCACCTTCCCCGCGCCGAAGGGCTGGAGCACCAACGCCAACGCCACCAACGAGTGGAAGTGGAAGAAGCCCGGCACGTCCAACAACACCTACGTGATGCGCATCGAGCAGATCAACAGCCAGGACATCACCATCGAGGACGCCATCGACATCCGCATCGAGCGGCTGCTCGACGAGCAGGAGGACGTGTCGATCCGCGAGCGTGGCGCGAACTCGCTCGAGTACACCTACCGCAGCAACGAGGGAAACAAGCGCCACAGCTTCATGCGGTGGCTCGACCTCGACCGCAGCGGCCAGGCGGACGTCGAGATCGTCGTTCACGGGCGCGAGCGGGACGTCGAGGGCACCAGTGACCTGATCCGGCGGGTGGCCGAGGGCATGCGCGGTGCGACCGCCCAGGCGATCGAGCTGCCCTGATGGACGCGATCGCGACGCGCCGCGGTGCCGCCCTCGTCGCACTGCTGCTGGCACTGGGGCTGGTGGGCGGCTTCGGCGCCTCCTGGGCCCTCGGCGAGCTCCCCCGCGGCGACGGCGCGCCCGCCCCGGTGGTCGCCGCGTCGCCGAGCCTGCCGGTGGACCCCGTGCCGGACATCCTCCCCGATCCGGCGTACCCGCCCCTCGAGCCGGGCACCCGCCTGGTCCCCGGTGAGGTCGGCAGCGGCGGGTTCCGGATGACGCTGCCGGTGCCGCAGGGCTGGACCTTCTCCGAGAACTCCCTCAACGAGTGGCAGTGGCGCCCGCCGGACCAGCCGTCCTTCGGCCAGGTGATGCGCGTCGAGCAGGTGCTGAGCAACCGCCGCTCCATCAGCTGGACCCTGGACCGTCGCATCGACGAGCTCAACGAGGACGAGCAGAACGTCACGATCCTCGAGCGGACCGACCGCAGCCTGCACTTCACCTTCGTCGCCAGCAACCACCTGCGCCACGGCTTCCTGACCTGGCTCGACGTCACGGGCTCGGACGACGCGCAGGTCGAGATCGCGGTCACCGGGCGCGCCCGGGACGCGGACGGCATGGCCGACCTGATCAGCCGCGTCGCGGCAGGCGTCTCGCTGGGCTGAGGCTCAGATCCCGGACGTCGTCACCGAGTCGAGGACCGTGTTGGCCGTGGCGCGCTTGTCGCTGCGGACCTGCACCCAGAGCAGCTGGCTGGCGTTGACCTGCACCACACGCTCGACCATGTAGTCGGCGCCGGGGCAGCCGCTGAAGATCATCGTCATCGACGCGTCGCCGTTGCGCTCGTCCCTGATCAGGCCACCGGGCGCGTCGACGCACTCCGCGTGCTGCGGCACGCGCGAGGGCAGCTTGTCGGAGGAGAGGATCCCGATGAAGACACCCGGGGCGGCCCCCTCCTCGGTGTTCCAGCCCTCCCGGCTGCCGGCGGCCAGCGACGGCTGCGACTGCTCACCCTCGACCGGCACCCACTGCTCGGGGTCGACCTGCGCCGTCCACGACTCCGGGACGGTGACCGAGAGCGTGCCGGTGTCGTCGGAGACCGTACGGGTGGCGGTGCTGGCGCGCTCGAGCGACCACCCCGCCCCGGCGCCGAGCAGGAGCACCAGAGCTGCCGCGACGAACCCCGGCCAGCGGCGGCGCGCGGCCGGGCTGTCGGACGGGGTCGGATCGGTGGCGCCGGTGCCCGGCTCGGTGCGGGTGAGGTCCGGGTCGACCGGGACCCACGCCTGCGGCGACGCGTCGAGCTCCCCGCCCATCGCGTCGACGAGCGCGGCGGTGAAGGACGCGACGTCCTCGAAGCGGTCGTCGCGGTCCTTGGCCAGCGCGCGCAGCACCACGGCCTCGGCCTCGGGGTTGCCGATCCCCATCGGCGGCGGCGGTGCGGGGTCCTCCGCCGCGGAGAGGCTGGAGTGGGCGAACGGCTGGCGACCGGCGAGGAGGTAGTGGGCCAGTGCCGCGAGCGAGAACTGGTCGGCGCGGGCGTCGAGGCCCTCGCCGCGCGCCTGCTCCGGGGCGACGTACGTCGGCGTGCCCCCGACCATGGTCAGCCGCGAGGACATGTCCATCGCCTTGCCGAGGCCGAGGTCGCCCAGCATCGCGATCACCTGCTCGCCGGCTGCGGTGCCGACGGTGCGGAAGAGCACGTTGGCCGGCTTCACGTCGCGGTGCAGCACCCCGCGCTCGTGCAGGGCGGTGAGGCCCTTGCCGACCTGGTCGACGACCGTCAGCGCCTGCGCCCGGCTCAACATGCCGAGCTCGAGCCGGTCCGCCAGCGTGCCCTGGTCGGCGTACGCCATGACGAGGAAGGGACGCTCGTCCTCGAGCTCGCCGGCGTCGTAGACGCTCACGACGTGCGGCGACTCCACCTTGCGCAGGAAGCGGCCCTCCTCGACGAACCGCTGCCGGATGTGGAGGTCCCCGGTCCAGTTGTCGGCCAGCACCTTGATGGCCACCGGCGAGTCGAGGTGCTCGTCGTGGGCGAGCCACACGGTCGCGAACGCCCCGGAGCCGATGCGACGGCGCACCGGGTAACGACCGAGACGAGAGGGAGCGGACACGTGGGCATTATCGTGCAGGGGTGAACTATTCGGGGGACCCGGGCGACGCGCTGACGCCGGACGACATCGACGACCTGGCGCGTCGGGCACGTGACGGCGACCGCGACGCGCTCGAGATGCTGCTCGGGGCGGTGCGTCCGCGGGTGCTCAACATCTGCCGCGGGGTTCTCCCCTTCTCCGGCGACTCCGAGGACGCGTGCCAGGAGGCGATGCTCAACGTCGCCACCCGGATCGACTCCTGGGGCGGTCGCGGCCGCTTCACCACGTGGCTGCACATCGTGGCGGTCAACAGCGCCCGGACGACCTACCGGCGGCTCAAGAACCTCGCCACGCCCACCGACTTCGAGGACGGCGCCCACGACCGGCCGGACCCGCGCACCACCAGCGTCATCGCCGGCACCCGTCTCGACCTGCTCGACGCGATGGAGACCATCGAGGTCGACCACCCGCAGTACGTCGAGCCGCTGCTGCTGCGCGACGTCTACGGCCTGCCCTACGACGAGATCGCCGAGCTCGTCGACGCCCCGCTCGGCACCGTGAAGGCCCAGATCCACCACGGCCGCAAGCTCGCCCGGCCGTTGCTCCGGGGCGAGAGGTGAGCCTCACGGCTCGCACCGGACTCACCCTCGTCCTGTCCCTCGCGGTCCTCACCGGCTGCTCCGGCGAGGTCGCGGCCCCCGACGCCCTCACCACGCCGGCTCCCACAGCAGCGGCGCCGGCCTCCGACGGTGTGGCGCGTGCCTCGACGCCCCCGCTGACAGACCCGGTCGAGCAGGACCTCGACCTCGCGGTGTCCGAGCCGCGCGAGGACAGCGTCTACCCCGACGTCGGCGACCCGCGGGTCGACGCCCTGCACTACGACCTCGACCTCACGTGGGAGCCGGGGCGCGAGCGGCTCACCGGCAGCGCGGTCATCACGTTCCGAGCGGCGCGCACCGCCCCGCGCTTCCAGCTCGACCTCGGCGCGCCGCTGGCCGTCGGGCAGCTGACCCTCGACGGCGAGCCGGTCCGCTTCACCCGCCGCGGCAAGGACCTGGTGGTGCAGGCCCCGATCACCGCGGACGACCGCCACGAGCTCGCCCTCGACTACGCCGGCACCCCTGAGCCCGCGCCGGCACCCACCACGCGCAGCGACTTCTCCACCACCGGCTTCACGGTCACCGACACCGGCGAGGTGTGGACGATGCAGGAGCCCTACGGCGCCTACACGTGGTACCCCGTCAACGACCAGCCGTCCGACAAGGCGCTCTACGACGTCACGGTGCACGCTCCCGCGCCGTGGACCGGGATCTCCAACGGCGCGCTCACCGAGCTCACCACCGACGAGGACGGCACCACCACGTCGTGGCAGCTCGTGGAGCCGGCGTCGTCGTACCTCATCACCCTCGCGATCGGCGACTACGCCCACGCCTCCAACACGACCGAGGACGGCCTGCGCGTCGACTACTGGACCCCGCGCGGGATGGTGCGCCGGCTCGAGGGGATCCAGAGCGCGGCGGCCACCGTCGACTGGGTCGAGGACCGGCTCGGCGCCTACCCCTTCGACACCCTCGGCCTCGTGGTCACCGCCTCACAGAGCGCCATGGAGACCCAGACCATGGTCACCCTCGGCGACACCGACTACGTAATGTCCCCGCAGGTCGTCGCCCACGAGCTCGTGCACCAGTGGTACGGCGACCAGGTCTCGCCGTCGGACTGGCGCGACGTGTGGCTCAACGAGGGCATGACGATGCTGCTGCAGTGGACCTACGAGGACGAGCACGACATCCGGCGCCTGCGCGAGACCCTCGACGCCGCCCGCGCCATCGACCAGCAGCTGCGCGACGACTACGGCCCGCCCGGGGCGTACGACCCGCGCCAGTTCGGCGGCTCGAACATCTACTACACGCCGGCGCTCATGTGGAACGAGCTGCGCGTGGAGCTCGGCGACGAGGAGTTCTACCGCGTCGCGCGCTCGTGGCTCGCCGCGCACGACAACACGTCGGTCTCGCGCGAGCAGGCCTACGACCACTGGGAGTCCGAGACCGGACTCGAGCTGTCGGAGTTCTTCGACGCCTGGATCGTCGGTCGCACCACCCCCGGCCCGGGCGTTCGCGCCTCCTGAGCGACCCGGTCGCGCGTACCCTCCGGACATGAGCCGCCTCTCCGCCCATGACCTCATCGACCTCGTGCTCGACGAGGGCTCGTGGACCTCGTGGGACACCGCTCCCGTGCGCGCCGACGTCGGCGAGGCGTACGCCGCCGAGCTGGCCGCAGCGGCGGAGAAGTCAGGCGTCGACGAGTCGGTGCTCACCGGCGAGGCACGGCTGCGCGGACGCCGGATCGGCGTGCTGGTGGGCGAGTTCGGCTTCCTGGCCGGCTCCATCGGCCGCGCCGCCGCGGACCGGATCGTCGCCGGCATCGAGCGCGCCACCCGCGAGGGGCTGCCCCTGGTGGCGGCGCCCGTCAGCGGCGGCACCCGGATGCAGGAGGGCACGCCGGCCTTCGTGCAGATGGTGCGCATCTCCGCCGCGATCGCCGCCCACCGCGGCGCGGGGCTGCCCTACCTCGTCTACCTGCGCCACCCCACCACCGGCGGCGTGATGGCGTCGTGGGGCTCGCTCGGCCACGTCACCGTCGCCGAGCCGGGCGCGCTGGTCGGCTTCCTCGGCCCCCGGGTCTACGAGGCGCTCTACGACAAGCCGTTCCCCGAGGGCGTGCAGACCTCGGAGAACCTCTACGCCCACGGCATCGTCGACGCGGTGCTGCCGCCCGACGAGATCGCCGACATCCTCGACCGCGCGCTGACGATCCTGATGGCCGCGCGCGAGGGTGTCGCGCCGGTGGCCGACCCAGGGCACGACGACGTCCCCGACGTCGACGCCTGGGACTGCGTGACCCGGTCGCGGCGACCGGACCGGCCCGGCGTACGCCGTCTGCTGCGCTACGCCGCCAGCGACGTCGTACCGCTCAACGGCACCGGCCAGGGCGAGCGCGACCCGGGGCTGCTGATCGCGCTGGCCCGCTTCGGCGAGGCGCCGTGCGTCTTCCTCGGCCAGGACCGGCGCGGGCAGACCACCGACCACCCGATGGGACCCGAGGCGCTGCGCGAGGCGCGCCGCGGGATGCGCCTGGCCTCCGAGCTCGGACTGCCCCTCGTGACGGTCATCGACACCCAGGGCGCGGCGCTGTCGGCGGACGCCGAGAACGGCGGGCTCGCCGGCGAGATCGCGCGGTCGCTGGCCGACCTCGTCACCCTCGACGCGCCGACGCTGTGCCTGATGCTCGGCGAGGGCAACGGCGGCGGCGCGCTCGCGCTCCTGCCCGCCGACCGCGTCGTGGCCGCGCAGCACGCCTGGCTCTCGCCGCTCCCGCCGGAGGGCGCGTCGGCGATCGTGCACCGCGACCTCGAGCACGCCGCGGAGATGGCGCGCTCGCAGCAGGTGCGCGCGCTCGATCTCCACCGCCGCGGCGTCGTCGACCGGATCGTGGCTGAGAAGCCCGACGCCGCCGACGAGCCGGAGGATTTCTGCCGGAGGGTCGGGGCCGTGCTCGAGCACGAGCTCAGCGCGCTGCTCGCCGCCGGGCCGGGGTCGCCGGAGTCGCGGGCGCGGCGCTACGTGTGACCGCTTGCCGAGCGGTGCGTGAGGAGGATTCCTCGTCGCCCGAGTCCTCGTGGCTCACCGCTCGCGGGCGTGTCGGTCACGGCGGGCGACTGGGCGGTGCGTGAGGCGGCTTCCGCTTTCGCGGAATCCTCCTGGCTCACCGCTCCTCGGGAGCCTCGGCCGCCGCCTCCTGCGCCTCGACGACCTCGGCCTCGGTGACCGGCTCCGGGGTCGGCTCGGGCGTCGACTCGGGCTGGGCCATCCCCACGCCCGGCACGCTGGTGCCGCTGAGGGTGGCGAGCATCTGGCGGACATTGGAGAGCTGGGCGTTGATGCTGTCGCGGCGCTGGGCCGCGGCAGCGAGCTCGCGCTCGGACTCCGCCCGCACCCGGTCGGCGGTGGCGCGGGCGTCGGCGACCATGGTGGTCGAGCGCTCCTCGGCCTCGGCGAGCATGCGGGCGATCTTGGCCTCGGCCTCGCTGCGGCTGCGCTCCATCGCCGCCTCGGTGTCGCGGTTGCGCGCGGTCATCGCGTCGAGCTCGGCCTGGGTGGCGGCCTGCTGGGCCTGGAACTCCGAGGTCGCCTGCGACCGTGGCCTCGGCCTCGGCGCGCGCGGCCTCAAGGAGGGCGGCCTTCTCCGCCGCGGCGCTGTCGCGCAGCTCCTGCGACTCGGCGCGGAGCGCGACTACGTCCGCGTGTGCCTGCTCGCGCAGCAGGTCGCCCTCGGTGCGGGCGGCCTCGACCTGCTCGTCACGCGCACCCTCGGCCGAGCTCATGAGGAGCGATGCCTGCTCGTTGGCGTCGGCGACGATGGTCGCCGCCTCCTCCGAGGCGCCGGCGAGGACCACCTCGGCCTGGCGGCGGGCGCGGCCGGCCTCGGCGCGGTCGCGCTCGGCGTCGGCCATCAGGCTCCGGGCCTGCTCACGCAGCGTGGCGAGGTCGGCGGTGAGCCGCTCGGCCTCCTGGCGGGCCTCGCGCTGGAGCTGGTCGGCGACCTGCTGGGCACGGGCCAGCAGCGTCGCCGTGGAGGGCTCGCCCGAGGCGGCCATCCTCGCAGGCCACCCCTGCGGGTGACAAAGAGGCAGCCCCCGGGTTTGCGCCCACAGCGAAAAGCCTTGTCGGGGCATCGTCGCGACCGGTGGAGTGAGGCCATGAAGCTCCTCGTCCTCGGCGGCACCCGGTTCCTCTCGCGGGAGGTGGCGGCCCAGGCCGTCGCCCGCGGGTGGGACGTCACCTGCGCGTGCCGCGGCGAGTCCGGCCCGTTGCCCGACGGGGCGACCCACCTGCGCTGGGACCGCTCCGAGCCCGCCCCCGCCGCGCTGGCCGAGGGCGGGTGGGACGCCGTCGTCGACGTCGCCCGGCTGCCCTCGCAGGTGCGCGGCGCGCTCGACGCCGCCGCTGACGCGCACTGGGTCTTCGTCTCGACCATCAGCGCCTACGCCGACAACTCCTCCCCCGCGACCGAACCGCTGGCCGAGCCGATCACCGAGGACGTGGACCTGTCCGAGGACCCGGACGCCTACGGCGGGATGAAGGTCGCCTGCGAGCAGCTCGTGCAGGAGCGCGCGGCGTCCGCGGTGGTCGTACGCCCCGGGCTGATCGTGGGGCCGGGCGACCCGACGGGCCGCTTCGCCCACTGGCCGCAGCGCCTCGTCCGGGGCGGGGAGGTGCTGGCGCCGGGACGACCCGACGACGTGGTGCAGGTGATCGACGTGCGCGACCTCGCCGCGTGGGTCCTCGAGCTGGCAGAGCGGCGCACGACCGGGACGTACGACGCCGTGGGGACCCCGGTGCCCCTCGGCGAGCTGCTGGCCCACACCGCCGCCGGCGTCGGTGCGGACTACCCGCGGCTCACGTGGGTCGACGCGGACTTCCTCGAGGAGCACGGCGTGGCCCACTGGGCCGGCGAGGGGTCGCTGCCGCTGTGGCTGCCGCGCCCGGAGTACGACGGCATGCTGGCACACGACCCCGGTCCGGCCGTCGCCGCCGGGCTGCGGCTGCGGCCGCTGGCCGAGACTGCGTCGGGGTGCCTCGACTCACCGGTCTTCGCGCTCTCGCCCGAGCGGGAGGCCGAGGTGCTGGAGGCCTGGCACACCCGCTGACCGGGCGTGCAGGTCGGGTATCTGGGGACGTTCTCGTAGGGGCGGAGCACGATCCTCCTACCAGAACGTCCCCAGATATCGACTCAGAAGAGGAGCGCGGTCCCCGGGTCGGCGAGGATCCCGGCGACGTCGGCGAGGAACCGCGAGCCCTTCTCCCCGTCGATGTGGCGGTGGTCGAAGGACAGCGCCAGCGTGGTGACGTCGCGGACCACGATCTCGCCGGTGGCCTCGTCGACCCACGGCCGCTTGTTGACCGCACCGAAGCACAGGATCGCGGACTCGCCCGGGTTGATGATCGGGGTGCCGGCGTCGACACCGAAGACGCCGACGTTGGTGATCGTGAAGGTGCCGCCCGCCATCTCGGCCGGCTGCGTCCTCCCCTCCCGCGCGGTGGCGGTGAGCTCGCCCAGCGCCGCGGCGAGCTCGGTCATCGACAGCGCGTCGGCGTCCTTGACGTTGGGCACCACGAGCCCGCGCGGGGTCGCGGCGGCGATCCCGAGGTTGACGTAGTGCTTGTAGACCACCTCCTGCGCGGCCTCGTCCCACCAGGAGTTGATCTCCGGGGTCCGCTTCATCGCCAGGATGACCGCGCGCGAGAGCACGAGCAGCGGGCTGATCCGGACGTCCTTGAGGTCGCGCCGCGCCTTGAGCCGCTCGACGAGCTGCATCGTGGCGGTGACGTCGACGGTGATCCACTCGGTGACGTGCGGGCTGGTGAAGGCCGACTGGCTCATCGCCGTCGCCATCATCTTGCGCACGCCCTTGACGGGCTCGCGGGTCTCGCGGACACCTGCGTCATGCGAAGGCGTACGCATCGGTGCGGGTTCGTATGACGCAGCGGCGGGAGCCTGGCCGGACGTCGCGCCCGACACCGCACCGTGGACGTCGTCGCGGGTGATCGACCCCGACGGGCCCGAGCCGGTGAGGGTGGACAGGTCGACACCGAGGTCCTTGGCGAGCTTGCGCACCGGCGGCTTCGCCAGGGCGCGTACGTCGCTGGGCTCGCGCTGGGCCGCGGCCGGGACGAGCGCCTCGGCGGGCGCCGCCGCGGGGGCCGGACGCTGGTCGACGGCCGGCACCGGTGACTCGTCGGCGGGGAGTACGTCCTGCGACTGCGCGCCGCCGGGCGAGAACGCCCCCTGCACCTGCATCTGGGTGTTCGCGCCGGCGTCGGTGCTCGGCGACGCCGAGCCGCGGCGCGCGCGGCGCATCGGGCCGCGCTCGGCCTTGATCCGGCCGACGAGGGACGCGCCCTCCATCGAGCCGGAGGCCGCCGGGTTGGAGAGGTCCATCTCCGTCAGGTCGGCCTCGGCCGCGCCGGACTGCTGGCCCGCCTTCTGCGCCATGCCGAGATAGGGGTCGGACTCGGTCTGCTCGGCCGGGGCGGCGGGCGCGGGGGCCTCGCCCTCGGCGCCGATTGAGATGATCGGCGTGCCGACGGGGACGGTCTCGCCCTCGTCGACCAGCAGCGCCAGGACGGTGCCTTCGTAGGGCGACGGCAGCTCGACGAGCGACTTGGCGGTCTCGATCTCGACGATCACGTCGTTGATCTCGATGGTGTCGCCGACCTTGACCTTCCAGGCCACGATCTCGGCCTCGGTGAGGCCTTCGCCGACGTCGGGGAGGAGGAATTCGGACATGGCAGTTCCTCTCAGAAGGCGAAGGTGCGGTCGACGGCGTCGAGCACGCGGTCGAGGTCGGGGAGGTACTCCTCCTCGATGCGCGACGGCGGGTAGGGCATGTCGAACGCGCCGACGCGCAGGACCGGGGCCTCGAGGGAGTAGAAGCACTGCTCGGTGATCCGGGCCGCCACCTCCGCGCCCATGCCGAGGTTGACGTGCGCCTCGTGGGTGATCACGCAGCGGCCGGTGCGGCGTACGGACTCGAAGACCGGGGCCATGTCGAGCGGCGAGAGCGTGCGCAGGTCGATGACCTCGAGGCTGCGGCCCTCGGACTCGGCGGCCTCCGCGCACTTGAGCGCGGTCTTCACCGTCGGGCCGTAGGCCAGCACGGTGGCGTCGGTGCCGGCGCGCACGACGCGCGAGGTGAAGAGCGGCTCGGGCGTCGCGGACTCGTCGAGCTCGGCCTTGTCGGCGTGGTACTGGCGCTTGGGCTCGAGGAAGATGACCGGGTCGTCGTGGGCGATGGCCTGCTGGATCATCCAGTAGCCGTCGACGGGGTTGGAGCAGGCGACCACCTTGAGGCCGGGGGTGTGCGCGAACTGCGCCTCCGGGCTCTCCGAGTGGTGCTCGACCGCACCGATGCCTCCGCCGAAGGGGATGCGGATGACGATCGGCATCTTCACCTTGCCCTGCGAGCGGTAGGTGTACTTCGCGACCTGGCACACGATCTGGTCGTAGGCGGGGTAGACGAAGCCGTCGAACTGGATCTCGATGACGGGGCGGTAGCCGCGCAGCGCCATGCCGACCGCGGTGCCGACGATGCCGGACTCTGCGAGGGGCGAGTCGATGACGCGGTCCTCGCCGAAGTCCTTCTGCAGGCCGTCGGTGATGCGGAAGACGCCGCCGAGCTTGCCGACGTCCTCACCCATGAGCAGGACCTTGTCGTCGGCCTCCATGGCCTTGCGCAGGCCCATGTTGAGGCCCTTGGCCAGGGTGATCTTCTGGGTGCTCATCAGTGGGTGCTCCCCTCGAACGACGCGAGGTAGGCGGCGAAGCCGTCGCGCTGCTCACGGATCTCGTCGGTCATCTCGCTGAAGACGTAGCCGAACTGGTCCATCGGCTTCGGGTCGGGCAGCGCCTTGCAGCCCTCGCGGAGGTGGTGGCCCATCTCCTTGGCCTCGGCGTCGAGGTCGTCGAAGAACTCCTGGTCGACCAGGCCGTTGCGGCGGAGGTAGACCTTGAGCCGCTCGATCGGGTCCTTGAGCTTCCAGTGCTCGAGCTCGTCGTTGAGGCGGTAGCGGGTCGGGTCGTCGGTCGTGGTGTGCGCACCCATGCGGTAGGTGTAGGCCTCGACGAACGACGGGCCGTTGCCCTCGCGGGCGCGCTGCAGGGCGGCCTTCGTGACGGCGTACGTCGCCAGCACGTCGTTGCCGTCGACGCGGATGCCCGGGAAGCCGAAGCCCAGCGCGCGCTGGTAGAGCGGGATGCGGGTCTGGCGCTCGATCGGCTCCGAGATGGCCCACTGGTTGTTCTGGCAGAAGAACACGACGGGGGCGTTGTAGGAGGCGGCGAAGATGAACGCCTCGTTGACGTCGCCCTGCGAGGACGCGCCGTCGCCGAAGTGGGCGATGACGGCCGAGTCGCGCTCGGGGTCGCCGGTGCCGACCACGCCGTCGCGCTGCATGCCCATGGCGTAGCCGGTGGCGTGGAGCGTCTGGGCGCCGATGACGATCGTGTAGAGACCGAAGTTGTTCTCGTTGGGGTCCCAACCGCCCTGGTCGACCCCGCGGAACAGGCCGAGCAGCCGCAGCGGGTCGACGCCCTTGCAGTAGGCGACGCCGTGCTCGCGGTAGGTCGGGAACGCGTAGTCCTGGGGACGCATGGCGCGACCGGCGCCGATCTGCGCGGCCTCCTGGCCGAGCAGCTGGGCCCAGATGCCGAGCTCGCCGTGGCGCTGGAGCGCGGTGGCCTCGACGTCGATGCGCCGCGTCAGGACCATGTCTCGGTAGAGACCGCGCAGCTCCTCGGCGGAGAAGTCGTGGTCGAACTCGGGGTGGTGGACGCGCTCACCCTCGGGCGTCAGCAGCTGGACGAGGTCGGGGCCACCATCGGTCTGGGAGGGTCCGAAGACCTCCGCAAGGTCGGGGCCGAAACTCACCGGGTCGGGCAACGGGCTCTCCTTCAACAGCTAGCGACGTTCCCGGGATCACCGGACGCCGACGGCTTTCAGCGTGGTCGTCGGCGTGTGTGACCCCGACCACATGATGGCGCCAAACGTATCTGCCGTGGCCTGCCAGCACCAATCTGACGGGGCCGGAGCCCCGCCCCGCGGCGTACGACCCCGCTGCGTCCCGGCGAGCCCGAAACGACGCCGGACACGGATGAGCCGGCGCCGACGGGCTCGTGGGTGACCCGTCGACGCCGGCCCGCCTCCATTGGGGGTTGGAGGCTCGGGCAGGCCGAAGCACTGCCCGGTGAGGGAGGTGGTCGTCCGGCTCCGAACCACGGACCGGAGTCGAGCCGGACCTCGGGGGTCTGGCGCGACGCCGGGCGTGGCGCGGTGGAGCTGGGTGGTCGACACGCCTCCGACAGGTCGTCGGTACGCCAGCGTCCCCGCGGGCGAACCCGCGGGGACGGTGACGTAGGCGTCAGGAGGAGGTGAGGCGCGGGGCCGAGTCGCGCACCACCTCGTCAGGCGTGGCGGACGATCCGCTCGGTTGTCCGACCGAGAGACCACCCACCGTGAGTGCGACAGCAAGGAGGCTCAGGGCTGCGCGGCGCATGACGGGTTCCTACTTCGCGCAGGGCGGGAAGGGAACCTTCTTGTACTCCTCGATCGTGCCGTCGGTGAACGTGATGACGACATCGCGGTAGTTGCCCGAGTCCTTGAACTGCACGGTCTCGTAACGGCCCGCGCTCAAGAACGTAGTGTCCTTGCCATCCACGGTGACGCTGGCGATGTTGTTGTCAAGCGTTCCGCAGTTCGAGTTGATGACGTACGTCTTGGTGTTGTCCTGACTGGCACCCGGCTTCTTGCACTCGGCGAAGGGCCGGCAGCTGAGAGAGGTGGCGAATGCCGGGATCGGTGCTGCGACTGCGATGACGGGCACGGTCCAGGCAGCGCCTCGGACGACTGTGCGACGGGTGTAGTTGGCCATGATGAAAGTCCCCTGGTTGGCGTGAGTGCCGGCGCCCCAAATACCGCCGACGGCTTGAGCCGTCGCCCCCAAGCGCACGGCTCTGCAGTCCCAAGAGTGGGGCCCCGCCTGCCCCTGACCAAGAGGCTTCGGCGAGGCACTGACCGATCTCCGACAGGCCTTGAGGGAACCTCGATGTATTCGTGAGGATGTCGGTCAAAGGCGTAGACCAGCACACCCGGACGAGGCAGCGTCGTCGAGCAGCCGGGAGCCGCGAAACCCCCATCAGAACGGGGTTTTCGGCGTGCGCCGACGTGGTGCGGGACGACGTACGAACCGGCGCCGACAGGCCCGTGGGTGACCTGACGACGCCGGCTCCCTCCATGGGGCGGAGGCTCGGGAGCGCAGACGGCTACCCGGAGACCAGGTGAGGCTTCACGACCGGCCGCCCTGCGTCAGGGAGGGGACGGTGAGGGGACCGGCACAGCGCTGCGGCACGCGGGTCCGGTCGAGCCGGACGGAGCCGGCCTTCAGCGTCACCGGCGCCAGCGCACGGCCCCGGGTGACGAAGCGCTTGCTGCCCAGCGACGGCACGGAGATGCGGTGCACCTTGGCGCCGACGCGGAGCCGGTAGACCACCGTCTCCCCCGAGCGGTTGGCGAGCTGGGCCCTGACCTTGCCGCGGCACCTGGCGCGCACCGAGCCCGCCGGCGAGCTGAAGGCCTGCGCCGGAAGGACCTCGGGCGTGCAGGAGCGGACGGCGGTCGTGACGACCGGGTCGGCACCGCTCGCGAGGTCGACGGCGGCGCTGTTGGCGTACGTCGCGCACGCCGACGGCGCGCCACCGGCGAGCGCCAGGTCATAGGTCCACGACCGGACCAGCCCGGGCGCCCAGGTCAGTGCGGGGTCGAGGACGACCCGCTGTCCGGGGACCGCGTGGTCACCGACGACGGCCACCGTCCGGTCGGGCTCCGAGGCGACGAGCTCCGCCGGGGCGGTGCCGGTCGAGTGGGCGTCCGGGGCCCACGACGCGGTCGCGGAGACCGAGCCGGACGCGGAGGGCGCGGAGGTGAAGGCGCAGGTCCAGGCGAGCGTGAGCGAGCCGGCGGCCGGGACGACGGCGTCGTCGCCACCGGCGACGGTGCACGCGGCGCCGCCGCCGAGGTCGGTGGTCACCGCGACGTCGGCGACCACGTCGCCGTCCGCGGCGGGGTTGGTGACGGTCACGTCGCCGGCGAGCGCCCAGGCCGAGTCGGTGACGTCACCCGCACGGGCCGTGACGGTCCAGCGGAACGTCGCACGGCCGGTGACGTCGACGGAGCGTGCGAGGGCGTCGACGGACTGGTCGATCGTCCAGCCGTGCGTGCGGACGAGGGAGCCGGCCGCGGTCACGGCGACCCCCAGAGGGACGTCGTCGGCGGCACCCGCAGGGACGGCCGTGGCCTGCAGCACGAGGGCGGGCAGGGCGACGAGGGTCGCGACGCCGCGGGCGCGCAGGGCCGACGCGCCGGCCCTCGCCGTACGCACGTCCGCCGGACGCCTCCTGCGCGCTGCTCCCACTGTCCATCCCCTGTCGAGCGACCCCCGCGACGGGCGGTCAGCCGGTGCTGCCCACCCCGGACGGGCAGCCGATGGCACAACCGTGCCGTCTCGACACGCCCACACGGCGATGCTTCGACGAAGCGATGGACTACCTGAGGGCTGGCTTGACCGAAAATCGATCAATCACAGGGAAAACACGGGAAACAGGCGTCACACCTGTCCCGGGCGTCCCGGTGGCGTACGCCTGTCAGCCGCGCCCGTGCGGGGTCAGCCAGACGGCGGGGTCGGGGCCGGCCGGCACGATCTGCGTCGGGTTGATGTCGGTGTGCACGACGTAGTAGTGCTGCTTGATCTGGTCGAAGTCGACCTCGTCGCCGAAGCCCGGGGTCTGGAAGAGGTCGCGGGCGTAGCCCCAGAGGTTCGGCATCTCGGTGAGCTTGTTGCGGTTGCACTTGAAGTGGCCGTGGTAGACCGCGTCGAAGCGGGCCAGGGTCGTGAAGAGGCGTACGTCGGCCTCGGTGATCGCCTCACCCATCAGGTAGCGACGGTCGGCGAGGCGCTCCTCGAGCCAGTCCATCGCGGTCCACAGCCGCTCGTACGCGTCCTCGTAGGCCTCCTGCGAGCCGGCGAAGCCGCAGCGGTAGACGCCGTTGTTGACCTCGGTGAAGACCCGCTTCATCACCGACTCCATCTCCTCCCGGACGTCGGCCGGCCACAGGTCCGGGGCGTCCGGGCGGTGGTGCTCGCGCCACTCGAAGAACAGGTCGTGGGTGATCTGCGGGAAGTCGTTGGTGACGACCTTGCCGGACTCGACGTCGACGATCGCCGGCACGGTGATCCCGCGCGGGTAGTCGGCCTCGCGGGCGAAGTAGGCCTCCTGCAGCCGCTCGATGCCCAGCACCGGGTCGCGGCCGCCCTCGTCGAGGTCGAAGGTCCAGCTGCGGGCGTCGTGCACCGGGCCGGGGGCACCCCAGGAGATGACGTCCTCGAGCCCGAGGAGGGAGCGCACGATGATCGAGCGGTGCGCCCAGGGACAGGCGCGCGCGGCGACGAGGCGGTAGCGCCCGGGGGCGACCTCCCAGGTCGTGACGTCGCGGGGACTGTCCTTCGACCCGCTGGGGAACTGCTCGTCCAGGGGATCGGCCGACGACCCGCCTGCGAGGACCCGGTCCGGGAGGTAGGTCATGTCGCGCTCGAAGGGCTCGCCCTGCTTGGTGTAGGTCGCCGTGTCGTTCACGCTTCAACCTTACTGACCCACGCCACGACCCGGGGTAGTCCAGTGAGCGATGGTCGGCAGTGAGCCTCCCGGAGGACCATCCGTCACTGGACTACCCGGGGAGGGGCGATCGCAAACAAGTGTTTGCAAACAACCCTTGGCAGTCCTAGGCTGGCGAGGTGCCCTCCTCCATCACCCCGGACATCGCCGGCCTCCGTGCCCTGAGCCACCCCGTCCGCCTGCGGATGCTCGGCCTGCTGCGCTCCGACGGCCCCGCGACGGCGACCGTGCTCGCCGGCCGCCTGGGGCTCAACACCGGCGCGACGTCGTACCACCTGCGCCAGCTTGCCCAGCACGGCTTCATCGAGGAGGACACCGAGCGGGGCAACGCCCGCGACCGCTGGTGGCGCGCGACGCACGAGGCGACCTACACCTCGTTCAGCGGGGAGGACATCACCGACGACGTCGAGGCCTACCTGGCCACCGTGGCGATGATCTACGGCGAGCGGTTGCGCACGGTCGTCTCCGAGCTGCGGTTCTACCCCGAGCAGTGGCAGGGCGTCAGCACGCTCAGCGACTGGCACTTCACCCTGACGCCCGCGCGCGCCAAGGCGCTGGTCGAGGCCCTCACCTCCACGGTCGAGGAGGTCGAGGACAGCACCGAGGACGGAGCGGCCCCGTTCGTGGTCAACCTCAACGCCTACCTCGAGCCGGGTCGGCTCGACCTCCGGGAGCCGGAGTGAGCGCCGCCGGGACGACTCGTACGCCGCTGGTCGGCGGCCTGGTCGCCGAGGGTGTCTCCTACGTCGGCACCCGGATCTCGATGATCGCGATCCCGTGGTTCGTCCTGTCCACCACCGGATCGGCGACGCAGACCGGTCTCGTCGCGGCCGCGGAGATCACCCCGCTCGTGCTCTTCAAGGCGCTCGGCGGTCCCCTGCTCGACCGGCTGGGACCACGCCGGGTGACGCTGGTGTGCGACCTGCTCTCGGCCGTCGTGGTGGCCTCGATCCCGCTGCTGCACGGGCTCGGGATGCTCTCCTTCCCGACCCTGCTGGTCCTGGTGGCCGTCGCCGGCGCCCTGCGCGGGCCGGGCGACGCCGGCAAGGCGGCGATGACACCCGAGCTCGCGCGAGTCGCGGGCTGGTCGCTCGAGCGGGTCGCCGGGCTGGCCGCCGCGGTCGAGCGCACGTCGACCATGGCAGGGGCGGCGCTCGCCGGCCTCCTCGTCGCCAGCGTCGGCGCGACCAACGCGCTCTACGTCGACGCCGCGTCGTTCGTCGTCGCGTTCGCGGTCTTCGCGGTCGCGACCAGCGGCCTCGGCCGGCCGGTCCCTCCCGAGGTCGGCGCCGACGCGACGTCGTACGCCACCGAGCTGCGGCAGGGCTGGCAGTTCCTGCGCACCGAGCCCGTGCTGATCGCGATCTGCGCGATGGTGGCGGTGACCAACCTCGTCGACCAGGCGTACGCCGCGGTGCTGGCGCCGGTCTGGGCCAAGGAGTCGGGCGCGGGCGTGGCGGTGCTGGGCACGCTCTTCGCGGTGATGAGCGGCGCGTCGGTGCTCGGCGCGCTGGCGGCGGCGAGGTGGGGCGAGACGCTGCCGCGCTTCCGGACCTACGTCATCGCGTTCCTCGTCGCGGGGGCGCCGCGCTACGTCGTGATGGCGCTGGAGTCGCCGGTGTGGGCGGTCTTCGCGGTCACGGCCGTCGCGGGCTTCGCCTCGGGCTTCCTCAACCCGATCCTCGGCGCGGTGATCCTCGAGCGGATCCCGGCGCCACTGCTGGGCCGGGTGTCGTCGCTCAACACGGCGATCTGCTGGTCGCTGATGCCGCTCGGCGGGATCCTGGGCGGCCTGGCCGTCGCCGGGCTGGGCGTCTCCCCCGCGCTGCTGGTGGCCGGCGCGGTCTACCTCGCGACGACGATGGCGCCGACCCGGGTGCCGAGCTTCCGGCGGATGGACCGCGCCCCGGCCGGAGACGCGCAGACCATGGTCACCCCGTCGGGGCGACCGCCCGCCTGAGCGTGACGTCCGGGCCGACCGTGCCCGCGCGCCTACGCCGACACTCAGGGAGCGAAGCGCGCCGCCACCTCGACCACGCGGTCGAAGGCCTCGGCCTCACCGATGCTGACGCGTACGCCGTCGCCGGCGAAGGGCCGCACCGAGATCCCGACCTCGCCGCAGGCCGCGGCGAAGTCCAGCGCCCGGTCCCCGAGCGGGAACCAGACGAAGTTGCCCTGCGCGTCGGGCAGCTCCCAGCCGACCTCGCGGAGCCGGGCGACGAGGTCGGCACGCCGGTCCACCAGCTCGGAGACCCGCTCGAACAGCTCCTCGCGCGCCTCGAGCGAGGCGATCGCCGCCGCCTGGGCGACGTGGCTGACGCCGAAGGGGAGCGACACCGCCCGCAGCGCGCCGGCCAGCGGCGCAGGCGCGACGGCGTACCCCACCCGGAAGCCCGCGAGGCCGTAGGCCTTGGAGAAGGTGCGGGTCAGCACGACGTTGTCGTGGCGGCGGTAGGTCGCGATGCCGTCGATGGCGTCGTCCATCCGCACGAACTCCAGGTAGGCCTCGTCGACCACGACGACCACGTGGGTCGGCACCTTGGCGATGAAGGCGTCGAGGTCGGCCTGCGTGACGGCCGGCCCGGTCGGGTTGTTGGGCGTGCAGACGATGACCACCTTGGTGCGGTCGGTGATCGCTGCCGCCATCGCGTCGAGGTCGTGGCGACCGTCGGCGGTCACCGGCACCTGCACGCTCGTCGCGCCGCCCGCCGTCACGGCGATGGGGTAGGCCTCGAAGGAGCGCCAGGCGTAGACGACCTCGTCGCCGGGCTCGCAGAAGGCGTTGACGAGCTGGTAGATCAGTGCGACCGACCCGGTGGCCGCGGCGAGGTCCTCGACCGGCACGCCCATCGCCTCGCCGAGGGCGGCGTAGAGCGCGGTGCTGCCCATGTCGGGGTAGCGGTTCATCTGCGCCGCCGCCTCGTGCGCCGCCTCCAGCACGCCGGGCAGCGGCGGGTAGGGGTTCTCGTTCGACGACAGCTTGTAGGACGTCAGCCCGGGTCGGGCGACGGGCGGTTTGCCGGCGACGTACGCAGGGATGGCGAGCACGTTGGGCCGGGGCTGGGGGGTGGTCATGGAGAGACCCTATTCAGCCGTACGACGATCCCGCCACGGCCTCACGACGGGGAGCAGCGCCGCCCCGATCGCGGCCCCGATCCCGGCACCGAGGATGTTGTCGACGAGGTCGGTGACGTCGCAGGCGCGGTCGATGCGGGCGAGCTGGAGCTGGGTGAGCTCGATGCCGAGGCTGTACGCCGCCAGGAGGGCGAGTCCGACCGGTGCGAGCACGAGCCCCGACCACCAGCGGCCGGCCGCCAGCACCAGGAACACCCCGGCCGGCACGAAGAGCAGCACGTTGAGGGTGCGCTGGTCGAGGCCGAGGACCTCGAAGGTGGTGCCTGACGGGCCGCCGTAGTCCCACGAGCACGACTCGCTGCGGGTCTCGGCCGGCACCACCCCGACGTCGGGACGGGTGGGGACGAGGGTGACCAGGGCGATCGCGGTCAGCGACCACAGCAGCCCGGCGACGGCGGACGAGGTGGCGGCGCCGAACCGCGCCCGCAGTGCCAGGGCGAGCAGGACCGCGAGCCCGCCGGCGACGAGGGCGCCGAGCACCATCACGCCCGTGCCGCCGATCGTCATGCGGGGAGGCTAGCCGCGATGGGCCACGGGTCTCGATACGCCCCGTCGCGACCTCGCACGCTCGGTCGCGGGGCCACTCGACCTCCCGACACACGCCGCGCGCGACTTCGTCGCTCCCGGCTAGTGTCGTGACATGCGTTTCATCACCTGGTTGCTCACCTACGCCGCGGGGCTCTCCGTCGCGGCGTGGCTGCTCGACGGGATCTCGTTCGCCGGCGCCCGCTCCGGGCAGGCCGAGCTCCAGGACAAGGTCGTCCCGGTGCTGCTGGTGGCGCTGATCCTCGGACTGGTCTCGACCTTCATCGAGCCGGTGATCAAGCTGCTGTCGCTGCCGTTCATCATCCTGACGCTGGGCTTCCTGCTGCTGGTCATCAACGCGCTCATGCTGATGCTCACCGCGCGGCTGGCCGACGCCTTCGACATCGGCTTCACCGTCGACGGCTTCTGGACCGCCGTGGTCGGCTCGCTCGTCATCACCGTCGTCGGCTGGGGCGTCCGCACCGCGCTGCCGTCGGGGGACTGACCGGGCTTGCGGACCCTCCCTCCTCCCCGCACGCCGGGCAGCTACCGCATCGAGCTGGTCTGCCTGGGCAACATCTGCCGCTCCCCCACCGCCCACGTCGTCCTCGAGAGCCGCCTCGCCGACGCCGGGCTCGGCGACCGCGTCGAGGTCACCTCGTCGGGCACCGGCGGCTGGCACGTCGGCAACCCGATGGACGACCGCGCCGCCGCGACCCTCGACGCCGCGGGCTACGACCCGACCCGGCACCGGGCCCGGCAGTACGACGACGCCCGCCCCGAGGCGTACGACGTGGTGCTGGTGATGGACGGGTCCAACCTCGCCGACGTGGGCGGGCGCACCGATCGGGTCGGCCTGTTCCGCGACCTCGATCCGGTCGATCCCGGGGCCGAGGTCCCGGACCCGTACTACGGTGGGGCCGACGGGTTCGAGGAGGTGCTGGCGATGGTCGAGCGCACGAGCGATGCGATCGTGGCCGCCCTCCAGCCGCTCCTGGACGACCGGCAGGGCCGGGCCTGATGGCTCGCCAGCCACTGGTCGCGAAGCGCGCCGAGGAGCTCCTCGGCTCGTCGGTCGTCGCGACCTCGCCCGTTGCCGGGGGCGACATCGCCACTGCCACCCGCCTGCGCCTCTCGAGCGGCCAGACCGCGCTGATGAAGACGCTGCCGCACGCTCCCGAGGGGTTCTTCGAGGCCGAGGTGGCCGGGCTCGACTGGCTCGGCGAGGTCGAGAGCGGCGTACCCGTCCCCGAGGTCCTCGCAGCCGCCAGCGACTGCGTGATCCTGGCGTGGGTCGAGCCGGGCTCCAAGACGCCTGTCGAGGCCGCCACCACCTTCGGCCAGCAGCTCGCCGCCACGCACGCCGCCGGCGCCGACGGCTGGGGCCTGGACCACGACGGCTTCATCGGGCGCCTGCCGCTGCCCAACCGCACCGCCGGCTCGTGGGCGGAGTTCTACGCCGTGCGGCGGGTCCTGCCCTACCTCAAGCTCGCCCGTGACCGCGGCGCGATCGCCGACTCCGACGCCGCGGCGGTCGAGGCGGTCGTCGGCCGGCTCACCGACCTGCTCCCCGACGAGGCGCCCGCGCGCCTGCACGGCGACCTGTGGAACGGCAACTGCCTCTGGGGTCAGGACGGCGTGATCCACGTGATCGACCCCGCCGCCTACGGCGGCCACCGCGAGGTCGACCTCGCGATGCTGCACCTCTTCGGCCTCACGCACCTGCCGCGGGTCGTGGCGGCGTACGACGAGGTGGCCCCGCTCGCCGAGGGCTGGGAGGACCGGCTGGGGGTCCACCAGCTCTTCCCGTTGCTCGTGCACGCGTGCATGTTCGGCGGCGGCTACGGCGCCCGCGCCGGGACGATCGCCGCCCGCTACACCTGACCTGCGCCCGTCTTCAGCCTCCGCTCAGGCGCGGCTGGCATCCTTGCGGCTGTGACCGAGTCCAAGCCCCGCGTGCTGGTCGTCGACGACGACCGCGCCGTGCGTGACTCGCTGCGCCGCTCGCTGGAGTTCAACGGCTACGAGGTGGCGCTGGCCGCCGACGGCGCCGAGGGCCTGGTCGCGGTCGGCGCCCAGCACCCCGACGTGGTGGTCATCGACGTGATGATGCCGCGCCTGGACGGCATCGAGACCACGCGGGCCCTGCGTGCGGCCGGCAACGACGTGCCCGTCCTGGTGCTCACCGCGCGCGACGCGGTCGGCGACCGGGTCGAGGGCCTCGACGCCGGTGCCGACGACTACCTCACCAAGCCCTTCGCGCTCGAGGAGCTGCTGGCCCGGCTGCGCGCGCTGCTGCGCCGCGTCGTGCCGGACGACGACGCCGCGGGCGAGGTGCTGACCTTCGCCGACCTGACCATGGACGTGTCCAGCCGCGACGTGACCCGCAACGGTCGCGCGATCGAGCTGACCCGCACCGAGTTCACCCTGCTCGAGATGTTCCTGCGCCGGCCGCGCCGGGTGCTCGACCGGTCGTTCATCCTCGAGGAGGTCTGGGGCTACGACTTCCCGACGAGCGCCAACTCCCTCGAGGTCTACGTCGGCTACCTGCGCCGCAAGACCGAGGCGGCGGGCGAGCAGCGGCTGATCCAGACGGTGCGCGGCGTCGGCTACGTGCTGAAGGAATCATGAGCGGCACCACGCCGTGGCCCGACGGGCGCTGGCACTACCGCAGGTCGCTGGCCTCGCGGGTCGCCGTCATCACCACGGTGGCGCTCGGCGTCTCGATCGCCGTGATGGCCCTCACCGCCTTCTTCGTGATGCGCCAGCAGCTGATGAGCTCGCTCGACCAGTCGCTGCTCAACCGGGCGCACAGGGCGACCGCGACCACCACGCTGACGGAGATCACCGCCCGCGGGGCCCCGGCCTGGATGCTCGGCGCGGCCGACGTGCGGATCATCTTCATCAGCGCCCAGGGCCGCGTGATGACCGGCGACGACATCCCGAACTTCACCCTCGGCCAGCCGGAGTACGACGTCGCGACCGGCCAGCGCGAGTCGGCCGTGCGCACCGTCGTCACGCGCGAGGGCGAGCGGTTCCGCGTCGCGACCGTGCAGCACAACAGCGGCCACGCCCTGATCCTCGCCCAGCCGCTCGCGCCCAACGACCGCACGCTCGAGAAGCTGGGCGGTGTCCTCTTCGTCTTCGGCGCGCTCGGCGTGCTGGCGGCGCTGCTGGCCGGGTGGCTCGTCGCGCGCAGCGGCCTGCGCCCCGTGCGCAGGCTGACGTCCTCTGTCGAGCACATCGCCGTCACCGAGGACCTCACCCCGCTGCGGGTCGAGGGCGACGACGAGGTCGCCCGCCTGGCCACCGCCTTCAACCAGATGCTGCTCGCCCTCGGCGCCTCCCGCGACCGCCAGCGGCGGCTGGTCGCCGACGCCAGCCACGAGCTGCGTACGCCCCTCACCTCGCTGCGCACCAACCTCGACCTGCTCCGCCAGGCCGAGGGCAACGACGCCTTCCCGCCCGAGGCGCGCCTCGAGCTGCTCGACGACGTGCGCGGCCAGATCGAGGAGCTCAGCGCGCTGGTCGGCGACCTGGTCGAGCTCGCGCGCGACGAGCCGACGACCCACGTGGTCGCCGAGGTGGACCTCGCCGAGGCCGTCGAGCGTGCTGTCACGCGCGTACGCCGTCGCGCCCACGGTGTCTCCTTCGACGTTGACCTCGACCCGTGGCCTGTCGTCGGCGACGCCAGCAGCCTCGAGCGCGCGGTGACCAACCTGCTCGACAACGCCGCCAAGTGGAGCCCAGCCGACGGCACCGTCACCGTCCGACTGGCCGACGGCGTGCTGACCGTCGACGACGAGGGCTCTGGCATCGCCGAGGCCGACCGACCCCACGTCTTCGACCGGTTCTACCGCGCCGAGGAGTCGCGCGCGATGCCCGGCTCCGGGCTCGGCCTGGCCATCGTGCGGCAGGTGGTCGACCGCCACGGCGGGCGCATCGAGGCGTCCGAGTCGCCGACCGGCGGGGCTCGGTTCACGTTGTGGCTGCCGGGCGTGCCGGCTGGAACGCCGGGTTAGTCGAAGACGCGCAGCAGCCGCTCGGCCTTCCACTGCGCCTCGGCCCACTCCCCGACGACGTCCGAACGAACGGTGATCCCGCCGCCCGTGCCGAGCGACCAGGTGCCGCTACCGTCGGTCACCAGGGAGCGGATGACGACGCCCAGGTCGGCGGGGCCGTCGCCGCTGATCCAGCCGAACGCGCCGGCGTACACCCCGCGCGGGGTCGCCTCCACCTCCTCGATCACCTGCATGGTGCGAAGCTTCGGTGCCCCCGTCATCGAGCCCGCCGGGAAGAGCGCGCGCAGCGCACCGATCGTCGTGACGTCGTCGCGGAGCCGGCCGCGGACGGTGGAGACGAGCTGGTGCACCGACTCGTAGCTCTCGACCTGCATCAGCGCGGGCACCTCGACCGACCCGACCTCGCACACCAGCGACAGGTCGTTGCGCAGCAGGTCGACGATCATCAGGTTCTCGGCGCGCGTCTTGGGGTCCTCGGCCAGCCGGGCCCGGTGCGCCTCGTCCTCCTCGGGCGTCGCACCGCGCGACGAGGTGCCCTTGATCGGCTTGGTCTCCAGGTGCCGGTCGGGGGTGATCAGGGCGTACCTCTCCGGCGAGCTCGACAGCAGCCACCCGCGCGCGCCGTCGACGTCGTGCTGGAGGAAGCCGGAGTACGGCGCCGGGTTGAGCTCACGGAGTCGGAGGTACGCCGCCAGCGGGCCGAGGTCGGCACGGCGGGTGAGCCGGTGGGTGAGGTTGACCTCGTAGGAGTTGCCGGCACGCAGGTGCTCCTGGACGGTGGCGAAGGCGTCGGCGTACTGGGTTGTCGGCCCTTCCCGCAGGTTGTCAGGCCGTGCAGAGCCTGACAACGTGAGGGATCCCCGGTCGGCCGGGGATCCCGAAGGGGCGGCCACCCCGTGCTCGAACACCCGCACCTCCCGCGGCCGCATCCAGACCGCGTCGGGCAGGAGCGGGTCGGGGGCGGCGGGGAGGTCGGTGCGCGCGGCGTAGCCGAGGTAGCCGAACCACTGCTCCCCGGCGCCGATCCGCTCCTCCAGGACCGTGAAGACATCGTCGCCGACGACCGTCGACGTGCCGGAGACGTGCTCGCGCACCTCGCGCCGGGCCGCCGACCACGACAGCGAGACGTCGTCGTCCTCGAGCCAGCCGATGATCGAGCGCCGTCCCGACCACTCGCGCGCACCGCCGCCGTCGAGCCAGAAGCAGCGCCGGTGCGCGGCCGCGACGTCGCGGAAGAAGGAGACCGGGTCGCTCGTCGGAGAGGTCATGAGAGGAAGTTCCTGACCAGGTCGACGCCGTGCTCGGACAGCACGGACTCGGGGTGGAACTGCACGCCCTCCAGCGGCAGCGTGCGGTGGCGCACGCCCATCACCACGCCGTCCTCGCTCCACGCGGTCGCCACCAGCTCGGCGGGGACGTCGACGGCGCCGAGGGAGTGGTAGCGCACCGCCGCGAACTCCTGCGGCACGTCGGCGAAGACACCCTCGCCGTCGTGGCGGATCGTCGCGACGTCGCCGTGGGCCGGCTCGAGGCGCGCCACCGTGCCGCCGTACGCCGTCACGAGCCCCTGCATGCCGAGGCACACCCCCAGCACCGGGCGGGTGCCGGCGCGCAGTACCGCGCCCCCCACCGCGAAGTCCGAAGGCTCGCCCGGGTGCCCCGGGCCGGGCGACAGCACGACGTGGGAGTGGGCGAGGACGTCGTCGGCCGTGACCTCGTCGTGCTGCACGACCGTCGGCAGGACGCCGGTGACCCGGGCGACGAGGTGCACCAGGTTCCAGGTGTAGGAGTCGTGGTGGTCGACCACGATCACGTCCGGCGTCACGCGCCGAGGCTAGCCCCCAGGAGCCGGCCTACTGGCGCAGGGCACGACAGGCGTCCGACACCGGCTGGTCGCCGGTCTCGGTGCACCCGTCGAACGCCTTCAGCCGGGCCATCAGCTCCGCGACCTCGCCCTGCCGGCGCGGGCTGGCGAAGGTGTTGCGGCGCTCGTAGCGGTCGCGGGCGTAGGAGTAGTACTCGTAGCCCCACGTCACCTTGTCGCGGCGGGGGTCGAGGTCGAAGCGCGCGAGCAGCGCGGACCGGCTGCGCACCGCGGTGAAGGACGGGATCCGGTCGAGCTCGGTGCCGCTGAAGGCGGCGTCGGGGTCGGAGCCGGTCAGCGTCTGCTGCGTGTGCTCGAGGAAGGCGTAGCGGTGGCGCACCAGCCGCGGCTGCGACAGCGTCGGCACCAGGGAGACGCCGCTGCGCAGGGGCGCGGGCGCCAGCCCGGCGAGCTCCTCGAAGGTCGGCGCGAGGTCGATGTTGCTGGTGACCTCCTGGCGCTTGCCGGGCGCGACGCCCGGGCCGGTGACGAGCAGCGGCACCCGGACGTCGGTGTCGTACGGCGTCCCCTTGCCGCGGCCCATGCCCTGCTGGCCCAGGTGGAAGCCGTTGTCGGAGGTGAGCACGACGTAGGTGTTCGGGCCGACCGAGCGCAGGATCCGGGTCACCAGCCGGTCGGCGGAGCGGACCATCCGCGCGCGGTCGCGCAGGTCGCGCACCGCGACGGGCGCGGGGAGCGTACGCGTCGTGTTCCACGCGCGGGCCCGCTTGCCGTTGGCCAGGCGCGGGCGGTTGTCCTTGCGCGGGTCGCCGAAGCCGGGGAGGTCGGTGGTGGTGAGCTTGCGGCACGCGACCCGGCCGCAGCTGCGCGGGCCGGAGCGGTCGCGGAACATCGGCGGGAAGAGCGGGTCGTCGGCGTAGTGGCCCTGCTGGTTGACCCGGTTGTGCGGGGCGTAGAGCGCGACCTCGAGGAAGTAGGGCGCGTCCGACGCCTCGCCGGAGCGGAGGAAGTCCATCGCCAGGTCGCCGATCACGGTGCCCGCGTAGGCGCGGTCCTTGGCGGCGGCGCTCGCGCTCGCGGGCGGCGCCGGGTGCTGGGTCAGCCGCAGCCGCTGGCCGGCGAGGGAGGTGCTGGCGAAGTCCCAGCCGTCGTAGGCCGAGCCGAAGACGGTGTTGAAGGTCGACCAGCCCGGCACCACGGGGGGCAGCGCGCGGCCCGGCGACCACTCGTACTCGTTGAGGAACTTGCCGACGAAGCCGGTGGTGTAGCCGGCCTCCTGCAGGCGCACGTTGAACGCGCGCTCGGGGTTGCCGTTGACGTCGTAGGCCGGCCAGCCGCCCAGCGTCGAGGTGCCCTGGTTGGAGGTGTTGGTGCGTACGCCGGTCTGGTGGGGGTACTGCCCGGTGAAGAAGCTCGAGCGCGAGACGCAGCACAGCGAGTCGGTGACGAAGGAGTGCGGGTAGCTCGCGCCCGCCTTGCGCATCCGCTGCACCGACCGCATCGTCTGCACGAGGTCCATGGAGAAGTCGTCGAGCATCACGACCACGATGTTGGGGCGCCTGGCCTGGCTCGCCGCCGGCCTCAGGTCCACCGACGCGCTGCTCGTGGTCGACGGCGGCGCCGGCTCGTCCACCGTGCCCGTGCCGCCCGGCGCGCCGCACGCGACCAGCGCGAGCAGGCACAGGCCTGCCAGTGCTCCCTTGAAGTGCCTCACGTGTCCCCCGTCGTGTCCCGAACCGGCTCCGCGGGAGCCGACTACCCAGAGTGACGTCCTGCGTCCCCGGTTGGTTGCCTCCCACGCCCGACCAAAGTCGTTGCGTTGCTGACCGATGGTTGAGATCAGGTCAGGAGGTCGCGCACCGCGGCGTGCAGCAGGTCGTAGCCGTTCTCGGTGAGGATCGACTCAGCGTGGAACTGGATGCCGCGGAAGTGCGGGCCGACGACCGCGTGGATGTCGCCGGTGGCCTCGTCGGCCTCGACACGTACGCCCTCGGGCAGCGACGCGCCGGCCGGCACCCGGCCGACGAAGGTGTTGTAGAACCCCACCCGCTCGGTGCGACCGTCGAGGCGGACCGGCGACTGGGTGCCCTGGAAGACCACGTCCTTGTAGCCGAGGTCGAGCCCGAGCCGCTCGCACAGCGTCTGGTGACCGAGGCAGACCGCGAGGAACGGCTGCCCGGAGGCGAGCAGGTCGTCGACGGCGCGGCGGAACGACGCGATCTTGGGGTGCTCGCCCTCGCGCGGGTCGCCCGGCCCGGGGCCGACGATCACCAGGTCGGCGCCGTCGAAGGCGCCGGCCACGTAGTCCTCGTGGCGCACCACGCGCGACGTCATGCCGAAGACACCGAGGACGTGGACGAGCATGTTCACGAAGTCGTCCTCGCCGTGGAGGATGACCGCGCTCTTCCCGGCGAGGCCGGGGTCGGCGGGCTCGCCGGCCTGGTCGGTCAGCCAGAAGCGAGAGAGCCGCTGGTTGCGCGACCCCAGCGCCAGCACGACGTCCTCGTCGCGCGCCAGTTCGGCGATGTCGGTGCCGTCGGAGGTCGCCCGCGGCGCGAGGCCGAAGGCGCTGAGGATGCCGCCCGCCTTGGCCCGGGTCTCGGCCACCTCGTAGGCCGCCTCGGAGTCGCGCACCAGCGTGGCGCCCGCGGTCACCTTGAGCTCCCCGGACGGCGAGACGTCGGCGGTGCGGATGAGGATCGGGCTGTCCATGGTGGGCGTGCCGTCCGGTCCGCGGCCGAAGAGCGCGAGCGCGGCGCCGTAGTAGCCCCGGCCCTCGGGCTCGTAGTCGGCGATCAGCCGGCAGGCGTTCTCGACGGGCGCGCCGGTCACCGTGGCGGCGTACATCGTGTCGCGCAGGATCTCGCGGTGGTCGCGCTCGGAGCGCCCGGCGAGGAGGTACTCGGTGTGGATCAGGTGGGTCATCGGCTTGAGGAAGGGCCCGAGCACCTGGCCGCCCTCGTGGCAGATGTCGCACATCATCTTCAGCTCTTCGTCGACGACCATGAAGAGCTCGAAGACCTCCTTCTCGTCGGCGAGGAAGTCGAGCAGCCGCTGCTTCAGTCTCTCGCTGGTCGAGTAGCCGTCCGAGCCCTCGGTGGTCGAGTAGCCGTCGCGAGGAACGAGCGATGGCGTATCGAGACCCGGATCCTTCACCCGGAAGGTCCCCGAGATCGGGTTCATCCGTACGTCGCCCTGCCGCACCGACACGTGCCGCTCGGGGCTGGCGCCGATGAGGAACCGGTCGCCGGTGAAGAAGCAGAAGGTCCAGTAGGCGCCGCGCTCGCGCTCCATCAGCCGGCGCAGCACGGTGAGGGCGCGCGAGGCGTCCCAGTCGGCGACGACCGCGCGGTAGTGGCGTCCGATCACGAGGTTGGCGCCCTCGCCCTGGCCGATCTCGTCGCGGATGATCGCCTCGACCACCTCGCCGTAGTCGGCGTCGCTGGTGGTGAACCCGCCGCGGTCGGCGAACTCGACCGGCACGTCGGGGAGCGCGGCGAGCAGGTCCTCGACCGCCACCTCGTGCTCGGCCTCGATGTCGACGACCGTCAGGGGCGCGCCGTCGTCGATCGCGGCGAAGCCGCGCTCGCGCACCTGGCGGAACGGCACCGCGACGAGCCGGTCGGCGCTGCGACCGGGCTCGGGGACGCCCGTCTCGAGGGGGATGTCGAGCAGCGAGGCGACCTCGTGGGGCGTGCCACCGATGAGCCCCGCAGTGGGCGCAGCCTTGCGCCGGATGACCGCCCACGCGCCGTACCCCTGGATCTGCTCCAGGAGGTCGGTGACGGTCGGGTTCTCGGTCATGGCGGAAACCCTAGTGTTGGATGGGCGAGGTCCTCCGGCCGGTCCGCGGCGGTGGACGCCGCCCTCCGGACCGCCAGGTCGCCGCCGCCCCCAGGAGCCCCCGTGACCGACGTGCATCTCGTGCTGACGGCTCCCGCTGCCGGCACGGTGCCGGACGACGAGGGCGTACGCACCTGGCTCGAGGCGCTCGCCCGCGTCCCCGCGGCGATGCGACGGGTCACCGGTGAGGGCGTACGCCTCCCTGCCGCCACCGCCGAGTGGGCGGCGACCCTGGGCGCCACCATCGCCGGAGACACCGATCGTGCGGACGCGGTGACCGTAGTGGCCCGTTTGGGCGACCTGCCGAGCCCGCGCACGCTCGTCCTGCTCGCCGCCGCAGTGTCGGCCGAGCGACCGGTGGCCGTGGTGGCGCCGTGGCCCGGTGCGCCGGACGACGTCGCGTGCGTGGCCGTCCACAGCACCGCACCCGCTGCGCTGCGCGGTGCCGGTGACCCGGCGGCGGTGCTCGCCTCGACCGGCGCCACCCCGTACGTCCAGCACGGCACGCTCGTCGTCCCGGGCGGCGCGGCGGTGCCCGACCCGCACGCGGTCGGCCCGCAGCCGGCGTACGGCCACCCGGCAGCTCTGCCTTGCACGCTGCTCCACCGGATGCTGCGGCAGGCCGGGCTGCCGACCCCCGAGCCCGCGGACACCTCACCGCGTCCCTTCCTCACCGTCGTCACCCGCACGCAGGGCACGCGGCTGGTGTGCCTGGAGGAGGCGCTCACGTCGCTGGCGGCCCAGGCCTGCCGAGACCTCGAGGTCGTCGTGGCGGCGCACCGGGTCGGTGCCGACGACCTCACCGCGGTCCGGGCCGCCGTCGCCGCCCAACCCGCGTGGCTGCGCGATCGGGTGCGGGTGCTCGACGTGCAGCGCCCCGGCCGGTCGGCCCCGCTCAACGACGCGCTCGACGTCGCCCGCGGACGCTACGTCGCGGTGCTCGACGACGACGACCTCGTCACCCCTCGCTGGGTCACGGCGTTCGCGGCAATGGAGGCGCAGGCGGCCGGGACGGTGCTCCGCGCAGCGGCGCTGCGCCAGGACGTCGCCCCCGCCCGGGTCGACGTCGACGGCGTCGGCGAGGTCGTCGCGGCGGCGACCGGGGAGCCGCACCTCGGCTGGCCGGTCGACTTCGCGATGGTCGACCACCTCGTCGACAACGCCACACCGGTGATGGCGCTCGCGCTGCCCCGCGGCATCGTGGCCGACCTCGGCGAGCGCTTCGACGAGGAGCTGGAGACCACCGAGGACTGGGACCTGCTGCTCCGTGCCGCCGGCCTGACCGGCGTGACGAGCTCGCCGGAGCCGACGTCGGTCTACCGCGTGTGGAGCGAGGAGGAGGGCTCGCGCAGCCTCCACCACGGCGACACCTGGCAGCGCGGGCACGACCGGGTGCGGGCCCGCCTCGCCGAGCGGGCGGTGCTGCTGAGCGGCGCGGAGGCCGACCGGCTGGCGGCCGCACGCGAGCAGCTGGCGCAGGAGCAGGAGGAGAAGTTCCGCTTCGCCGCCCTCAACGAGCAGGCCTCCGCCGACCTGGTGGCCGTCAACGAGGCGGTCGGCGTGCTGCGTGCGCAGCTGGCCGAGTCCGAGGACAAGCGCCGCCGCCTGGTCGAGCGCGTGCAACGGCTCAAGGCTCGTCTCGCAGACGAATAGCCCCAACGCGCCACGGGTCGTGCTCAGCCACGACGCCGGAGCTCGCGCGCCGGCACGCCGCCCACGGTGGCCCCGGGGGCCACGTCGGTGACGACGGCGGCGCCCGAGCCGACCACGCTGCCTGCACCGAGGCGTACGCCCGGGTTGAGCGCGGCAACGGCGCCGACGAAGCAACCCTCCTCCAGCACCACGTTGCCCGACACGGCCACGAGCGGGGACAGCACGCTGTGGTCGCCGATGACGACGTCGTGGCCGATGGTGGCGTTCTGGTTGAGGTGGACGTGGCGCCCGACCCGCACGTGGCTCTGCACGCGCACGCCCGCGCACACGACAGTGCCGGGGCCGAGGTCGACAGCGCGCCGGGCCAGCGTCGCGGCGGGGTGCACCAGAGTCGGGCTGGTGCGCCCGGCGGCCTGCGCCATGACGGCGCGTCGTGCCGACGGCGTACCGATCCCGGCCACGACACCCACGTCCCCCGGGAGAGAGGCCAGGTGGTCGATCCCGCCGAGGCGCTCCACGCCCCAGCCGGCGAGGCGCGCAGGGTCGGGGCGGCCGTCGTCCAGGACGCCGACGACCTCGATCGACGCACCCTCGGCGACCAGGGCGTCGACGACGTCGAGCACCTCGCCCGCGCAGCCGCCTCCGCCGAGCACCACGATCTTGAGGACCATGCCCGTTAGGCTAGAGCGTCGGTCTGCACGGGCCGCGTAACCCGCCCCCGCCAGATCGACCGGAGCCATCGCCACATGAGTCCCTCGCGCGACGCCCTCGGCGCGCTCGTACGCCTGGTCGCGTGGCACGACGCGCGGCCGCGGGCCACCATCCGGGGTCCACGTGGCTGGGTCTGGGCCTGCGTGGTGGCGGCGATCTTCTTCTGGATGTCCAATCCGCTCGTCTTCGTCCCGGGCTTCCACCTGTCCCTGGAGAAGGCGCTCGACCTCGTCCTCGTCGCCTGCCTGGTGACCCTTCCGTGGCTGCGCGTCCCCCGGGTGCCGTGGCCGTGGCTGGTCTTCCACGCCCTCGCCTACGCCTCGCTGGTGTGGACCATCGACCCGCACCTGACGGGCTACACGAACCTGCTCTACCTCAAGATCACGCTGGTGGCGCTCCTCATCGCCGCCAACTGCGAGGCCGAGGTGGTCGGGTGGGGGCTCGGCCTCGGCGGCGTGGTGGTGGTCGCCCTGTCGATCCACGCCTACCGCGAGGAGATGTGGGGAGCCTCGTACGCCGCGCTGGAGGGCGTGATCTTCACCGGCGTCGGCACCAACCAGAACATCCTCGCCTACACCGTCGTGGTGGCACTGGCCGGAACGTTGGCCGTCGCCCGCCGACGCCCGTTGCCGGCGCAGCTGTTGTGGGTGCTGGTGCTCGCAGTCAACCTCTACGGCCTCTACCTGGCGAGGTCGTCCACCGGCTACCTCGCCGCCCTGAGCGTGGTCGTGGTCCTCGGCGCCGTCAGCGCGTGGCCCCGCGTGCGGTCCCGCGGCCGCCGCCAGGTCGGGCTGTGGAGTGCTGGTGTCGGAGGTTTCCTGCTGGTCACCGCACTGGGCGTGATCACCCTGCTGGGAGACCAGCTCTCGACGTTCTCGGGCCGCGCGCCCTTCTGGGTCGCGACCCTGGAGGCGTCCGCCGACAACAGCCCCGTCATCGGGTCCGGGTGGGGCGCGGTGTGGCAGCACCCGTGGAGCCTGGTCCCGCCCAACGCGGTCGCCGACGACATCTATGCGCGCGCCGGCTTCCAGCTCTCCCACGGCCACAACTTCTTCCTCGACCTCGTGCCCGAGCTCGGGGTCCTCGGCATCGTCGCCGCGCTCCTGATCCTCGCGCGCTGCCTGCGCGACGCCCGCACGAGCGGCGTCACGCCCGAGGGAGCGGACCCGGTCGCGGGGCGCCTCGTCGCCCTGGGGCTGGCCGCCCTGCTCGTCGCCGGCATCACCGAGCCCATGTTCACCGTCCCCCTCGGGTGGTGGACCCTCGCGGTGCTGGGCGGCCTCCGGGCCAACCGCGTCCGCGCCCGTCGCGCCGTTCGCCCTCTGGGGCAACACAGGTCGAACGCGGGTTCTGCGGCGACGGCCCCCTCGTGACAACCTAGGACTGTGACGGGGGAAAAGACAGCACGCGAGTCGCCAGTGGCGCCAGCACGCGAGCGGATCCTCGAGTGGGTGCAGCTCGCCTGCCTCGCGTGGATCGTGTGGCTGCCGGTCTCGACGGGCATGGTCCTCTACCCCGCACTCCTGCTCGTGGCCGCGACGTCGCTGCTGCTGGTGGTGTGGCGGCGCACCCGCCCGACCAGGGCCGCCGTGGTGGTCTGGGGCGTCTACTACCTCTGGGCGGTGACGTGGACCGCCGTCTCCGCCGCGCGCGGCAACGAGGGCGTATGGCACCAGGCCGCCCTCTGGCTGGGTCTCCCGCTGCTGTGGGGCACCTGGAGCCTGAGCCTGCGCTCCGCCCAGGTCCGCCGTACGATCGTCGTGCTCCTCGGCGTCGGATGCGTGGCCGGCACCCTGATGCTCCTCCTCGCCCTCCAGGGCGTCACCGGGTCACCGACCTTCCCTGCGTGGCTCGTCGAGCTGCAGGACATGCGCGTGGTGGTCTCCGGCACCGGTGAGATCGAGCAGAACTACCTCGGGCTCTCCAGCCTGGTCGGGGTCGCCACCTTCGCCGTGGCCGCCGCCGTGCTGCCGTCGAGCGACACGTGGTTGCCGCACCGAGCCGTCGTGGCCCCGGCCGCCGCCGTGATGTTCGCCGCCGCCTCGGTGTCAGGCAGGCGAGGTCTCCTCCTCGTCGTACTCCTGGTCCTCGTGACGGCGCTGCTCGTCGGCGTCGGCCTCCTGCTCGTGCAGCACCGCACGTTCAAGCACCTCAGCTCCTACGCCGCCGGTGTGGCCGTCGCTGCCGCGGTTGTCGTGGCCTTCGCCGCGACGCCGCTCGGCCAGAACCTGCAGATCCTGGCAGGCATCGACGCAGGTACGGCGCCGGCCGGGACCGCGTCGGACGGGGCCGGAGCCGAGGACTTCGACTCCCTCCAGGCGGAGTCCGACCAGCTGCGGTCCGCGCAATTCACCGAGCTGATCGACGCCTGGCGCGAGCAGCCCCTCGTCGGGCACGGCTTCGGCGCCACCCTCGACTCCGACTTCACCCGCAGTGACGAGCGCCCGTGGATGTTCGAGGCCGAGCCCCTCCAGGCTCTGATGAACGTCGGGATCCTGGGCCTCCTCGTCGCGGCCGGGCCGGTCGTGCTGCTGCTCCGACGCAGCTGGCAGGCGCTGGCCACCGGTCTGCACCCGCGTGCCGTCATCGCGGGGCTCGCGACCCTCTTCGCGGTGGTCCTGGCCTCGGCGACCAACCCCTACCTCCAAGCGCCGGGGCACGGCTGGATGCTGTTCCTGGCGGCCGGGATCACCGGCGCGGCGCTGCACGAGCGCCGGGCTCCGAGCCCCGACGCCACGGACTAGGCTGACCGCCATGTCGGTAGACCCCCCGTTCAGTCGTCGACCGATGCAGCGTGCCTGAGTCGCACACCCCGCCCCGACGTTCCCGCCTGCGCCACCTCGGCGTCGTCGGCGCGCTCGTCGTCGGCAGCCTGGCCCAGGTCGTCACGCCGATCGTCGCCCTGCTGACCCTGGGCGCGCGTGACTTCGGCGAGTTCTCGTTGGTCTACCTCCTCTACGCCTGGGGCCTGTCGGTCCAGCTGTCGGTGTGCTCCGAGCCGTTCACCCGCGGACTGGTCAGGGCGCGCGTGCGTGCGGACGGCGCCGACCGCTACCGCTCCGTGTCGACGAGCCTCGCCGCGGCCACCGCGCTCGTGTGCGGCGTCACCGGGGCCCTCGTCTGGGGAGGCGCCGTCGCAGGAGCACTGGGGGCGCTCGCCGCCTTCGCGTCGGTCGTCCGCGCGGGCGACCGCTACCGCCGGGTGGTCGAGCGTGGCCTCGCGGGACCGGTCGCGGGAGATGCTGTCTTCCTGGTCGTCTTCGCCACGACCGCGGTGCTCTCGGCCGGGTCGCTCAGCGGCGTCGAGGGTGTGCTGGTCCCCTGGGCGGTCGCTGCCGTGACCACGTCCGCCGTGGCGAGCCGTCCTCGCCTCCCGCGCCGCGGGGACCTCACCTCCTGGCGACGGGAGCACGGTGCGCACATCCGGCCGCTGCTCAAGGAGTCGCTGGTGCTCGACGCGAGCTCGGTGGGCGGCGCCTACCTCCTCGTCCCGCTCCTCTCGGTCACCGGCTTCGGCATCTACCGCGCGGTGTCCAACGTCGCGACCCCCGTACGCCTCGTGACCGAGGCGCTGCGCCCGCTGGCGAGCCGCCCGCTCGGGCCGCGCGCCACGCAGGTGTTCCTCGTCGGGCTGACCGCCGCAGGCGTGCTGGCCGGCGTCGCCGCCTGGGCGGCGCTCGTCGCGGTGGACCACTACGGCTGGGACCTCGGAGTCGTCGTGGAGCTGCGCGACCACGCCATCGGGACGGCGGTGTTCGTCGGAGCCAGCCTGGTCGGAGCGATGACCTACTACCGCGCGCGGGTCTGGGCGTCCCCGCGACAGCTGTGGCGCGGCCGGCTGGCGCAGAGCGGCACCGCGCTGGCGATGCCGCTGGTCGGCGCCTGGGCCGGCGGCCTGGACGGCGCGATCGCCGGGACCGCCGCGGCCACCGTGCTCGGGGCCCTCGTGTGGGTGCTGCTCAAGCCGCAGGGGCAGGACGGCCCGTCACCAGGCGGCGCCACTCCCCGGCCCACCGCGCGAAGCTGAACTCGGCGCGGACGCCCGCGCGGGCCCGTCCCCCGAGTGCAGCGCGCTCGGCGACCGGCATCGTCACCACGGCCTCCAGGGCCTGGCGCCACTGGTCGTCGTCCGTGGCGGCGAGACCGCCGAGGATGTCGAGGACGGAGGCGTTCACCCCCACCGGGCTGCCGATCACGGGCAGTCCAGCGGCGGCGTACTGCAAGAGCTTGTAGGCGCACTTGCCGCGCGTCCACGGGTCGTCCGGCAGGGGCATCAGGCCCACGTCGGCCCCGGCCAACGTCTGCTCGACGACACCGGGGGCCCACGCCACGCGCTCGGTGAACGCGTCGAGCGCCCCGAGCGAAGCGCTGCCGGCGGAGACCACCCGGAGCCGGAGGCCGGTGCTGCGGTGCGCGGCCGCCAGGGCCGGCGCGATGCCGGCGAGGTAGGGCTCGGTCGAGGGGCTGCCGACCCACACCGCGACGGGCACGGGGCCGACCTCATAGTCGGTCTTCGCCAGGTAGCGGTCCGGCTCGACGCAGCTCGGCACCACCGCCACCTCGCGGTTGTGCGCCGCCGCCGCCTCGGCGAGGTGGTCGTTGCCCGCGATCACCTGATCGGCGGCCTCGACGGCCCGGCGCCAGGCACGCGAGCGGGAGAAGGCCCTCTGCGAGAGCCCGGGTTGCTGGACCATGAGCGCGTCGTCGAAGTCGTAGACCCCGCGCGCGGACCGCCGCAACAGCGTGCGCTCCACGGCACCGTTGGACAGCGGCGAGGCGTTGCGCACCAGCAGCAGCGGGCGGTCGGCTCCGGGCGAGCGGCGGCGCAACGCCGCCTCCGCGCGGGCGGTGCGCCACGGCTGGCGCAGCAGGTCGCCCACGCCGGTGGTCGACGTGCCGAGGTAGTCCGAGACGTCGGCCCGGAGGTCCAGGTGCTCGATCCAGTCGAGCGCCCGCACGCGCGCGCTCGCGCCGCCGCTGCCGTAGGGCATGACGACGTCGAGGTCGACCGGGGTGGTGCTCACCGTGCCGCACCGGCCAGGGTCGCGTAGTGACGCGCGTACGCCGCCCACACGTCGCGCTGGTCGAAGTGCGCCAGCGCCCGCTCCCGCGCGGCGGCTCCCAGCAAGGCCCGCCTGCCGGCGTCCCGCAGCAACGGCTCGAGCGCGTCGGACAGCGCCTCGGGGGTGTGGTCGGCGGCGAGCACACCGGTCTCCCCGTCCACGATCGCGTCCACCACGCCGGTGGCCGGGGTGCCCACGCACGTGACGCCGGCGACGGCGGCCTCGAGCACGACGTTGGGGAACCCCTCGCGTCGCGACGGCAGGCAGAGGAGGTCCATCAGCGCGACGTACGGCGCGACGTCGCCCACGTGGCCGGTTGTCTCGCTGGTCCAGCCTCCTGCGTCGTGCACGCCATCGAGGAGGTGCGAGGCACCCTCCTCACCGCCCACCAGCAGCAGCCGCCCGCGGATCCCGCGGCGGTCGAGCAGGCGTACGGCGTCCACGAGCGTGTCGAGCCCCTTGTCGGGGTGCAGGCGACCCACGAAGCCCAGGACGGGGAGGTCTGGCCCATCGGGCCAGCGCCCGGCGCGTGCGGCGGCACGCTGGTCGGGGGTCACGGTGAAGCGGTCCACGTCGACGCCGTGCGAGGAGCCCGGTCCGATGACGTGGATGCGGGACGCGATGCCGTCGGCGACGGCGACGGCGCGCAGGCTCGCGCTGAGCGCCACCACGTCGGTCGCGGACGCGGCGGACGCCTTCTCGAGCCACCGCAGCACCCGACGGCGGGCGCCGGTCGTGGTCTCGTAGCGCAGGCCCCAGAGCTGGTGGACGCGCACCGGCACCCGGCACAGCCAGGCCGCCAGGCCGACGAGCAGCGCAGCCTTGGGCGTCGCGGCGCTCACCACGTCGGGCCGCACCCGGCGGACGAGCCGCACCATCCGGAGCAGGGCGACGAGGTCGGGCACGGGAGCGGGGTCACGACGCATCGCGAGGTCGTGCACCACCACCGGGCTGCGGTCGGCCAGCTCGCGGGCGTTGTCGCCTCCGGACGACACCACGTGGACGTCCCAGCCCTCGGCCGCGAGGTGCTCGGCCGAACCGCGCAGGAAGGGGATCGAGGCGTCCGCGGTGACCGCTAGCAGGATGCGACGGCCGGACGGTCGTGCGCTCAACGGGTCGCCTCGGCGGCGGGCGACACCGGGTCTGACGAGCGGACGCTGCCGCGGAAGGGCTCCATCGTCGCCGAGGTGTCGCTGCTGACGCCCTCGCGCCGCAGGACGGTCCGCACGGTTTCGGCGATCACCGTCAGGTCGAGGCGAAGGCTGCGGCGCTCGACGTAGTCGACGTCGAGCTCGAAACGGTCGTCCCACGCGACGGTGTTGCGGCCGCGCACCTGGGCGAGCCCGGTCAGGCCGGGACGCACCTCGTGGCGCCGCGCCTGCCGGGGGGTGTAGAGCGGGAGGTAGTCCATGAGCAGCGGCCGAGGGCCGACCAGGCTCATGTCGCCGCGCAGGATGTTCCACAGACTGGGCAGCTCGTCGAGGCTGGTGGAGCGCAGGAGACGACCGAAGGGGGTCAGCCGCTCGGCATCCTGCTCCAGAGAGGCGTCCGGAGGCGCACTGCGCATCGATCGGAACTTGACGAGCGTGAAGGGCGCACCGTCCTTGCCGGGACGCACCTGGCGGAACAGCACCGGGCGACCGAGGTCGCGCGCGACCAGGATGGCCACCACCGCCTGCAGCGGCGCAGTCAGGACGAGCGCCACCGCCGACACCACGACGTCGATCGCCCGCTTGGGCACGTCGTAGGGGCGCCTGCCGGCGCTCATCGACGGACCGCCAGGAATGCCTCGACGTGCTCGACCACCCGGTCGAACTGCGCATCGGTCAGGGCCGACCCACTGGGCAGCGAGAGCCCGGTGCGGAACAGCCGCTCGGAGGTGCCGTTGGTGTAGGCCGGACGGCCGGCGAAGACAGGCTGGAGGTGCATCGGCTTCCAGAGCGGTCGTGCCTCGATGTCGGCCGCGGCGAGGTGCTGGCGCAGGTCGTCGGTCGACCAACCGGTGACCGCCTCGTCGACGACGACCGAGGTGAGCCAGAAGTTGTCGTGGTCGTCGCCGGCAGGGGCGTCGACGCCGTCGGGGCCGCCGAAAACGGTGAGGCCCTCCACCGGCTCGACCAGCTCGCGGTAGCGGCGGCGCCAGCCGCGGCGCCGCTCCAGCATCCGCGGGAGGCGGGCGAGCTGGGCGCGGCCGACGGCGGCGAGCAGGTTGGACAGCCGGTAGTTGTAGCCGACGTCGACGTGCTCGTAGTGGGCGACGGGCTGGCGGGCCTGGGTGGCGAGGTAGCGGGTGCGCTCAGCCATGTCGGGGTCGTCGCACAGCAGCGCGCCGCCACCGGAGGTGGTGATGATCTTGTTGCCGTTGAAGGACACGATCGACGCGACGCCGTCGGCGCCCGCGGGGCGTCCGTCGCGGCGCGCGCCGAGCGACTCGGCGGCGTCCACCAGCACGGGTACGCCGTGGCGTGCGGCCACCTCGCCGACCCGGGCGTGATCGGCCACCTTGCCCAGCAGGTCGACCGGGACCACCGCGGCGACGCGCTCGCCGGAGCCGCGCTGGTCGTCGATGGCCTTCTCGACCAGGGCGGGGTCGAGGTTTCCGGTCTCGTCGGAGTCGACGAAGACGGGCGTCGCGCCCGTGTAGGTGATCGCGTTGGCCGTGGCGGCGAAGGTCATCGAGGAGGTCACCACGACGTCGCCGGGACCGACACCGAGGTGCAGCAGCCCCAGGTGGAGGGCGGCGGTGCCCGAGCTCAGCGCGACGGCGAGCGAGCGACCGGTCGCCTCCGCGAGCTCGGCCTCGAAGGCATCCACCTCGGGTCCCAGCGGTGCGACCCAGCCCGAGCGCAGCGCGCGGACCAGCGCGTCCTCCTCAGCCTGCGTCACGTCCGGGGAGGACAGGTAGGTGCGGTCGGTCAACGGTCCCCCACCGCGTGCGCGAGGTCGCTGAGCTCAGCGGGGTCGAGGGCGGGGACGGCGACGCTGCGGATCATCGGGTGCTCGGTGCGCTCGGCGACCTCCTCGTCGGAGAAGAGCCGCTCGTGCAGCTTCTCCCCCGGGCGCAGGCCGGTGAAGACGATGTCGACCCCGGAGGCGTGGGAGAGCTCGATCATCCGGTGGGCGACGTCCAGGATCTTCACGGGAGTCCCCATCTCGAGCACCATCACGTCGCCCGAGCGGCCCATGGTGCCGGCCTGCACGACCAGCTCGCAGGCCTCGGGGATGGTCATGAAGTAGCGGGTCACATCGGGGTGGGTCACCGTGATGGGCCCGCCTGCCTCGATCTGCGCGTTGAAGGTGTGCAGCATCGAGCCCCGCGAGCCCAGCACGTTGCCGAAGCGAACGCTGATGAAGTGGCCCACACCCCGCGCGGCGTGCCAGGCGGTGAGCTGCTCGGCGATGCGCTTGGTGGTGCCGAGCACGCTCGTGGAGTCGGCGGCCTTGTCGGTGGAGATGTTGACGAAGTGGGCGACCCGGTGGCGCTCGGAAAGACGCAGCAGGTTGAGCGTGCCGAGCACGTTGGTCTTCCAGCCCTCGTCGGGGAAGCGCTCGAGCATCGGCAGGTGCTTGAGCGCAGCGGCGTGGAAGACGATCTCGGGCTGGTGGGCGTCGAAGACCTTCTCCAGCGCCGCACGGTCGCGGATGTCGCACAGGACGGTGTTGGGCTCGTCGAGGAGGCCGTGGCCGAAGATCGAGAGCTGGACCGCGTGCAGAGCCGACTCATCACGGTCGAGCATGACCATGCTGGCAGGGCCGAACTTGTGGACCTGGCGGGCCAGCTCGGAGCCGATCGACCCGCCGGCGCCGGTGATCAGGACCCGGCGACCGGTGAGGTAGCCGGCGATCTCGGTGATGCTGGTCGACACCTGGTGGCGCCCGAGGACGTCGCCGATCTCGACGGGCCGTATGTCGGCGGCACTCACCTGGCCGCCGATCATCTCCGAGACGCGCGGCAGCACGAGGAAGTCCAGGCCGGCCGACTGCGCCGACTTCTGGGCACGGTCGATCACGTGGCCGTTGGCCGAGGGGATCGCGAGGACGACGACGTCGATCGCGCGCGCACCGCCGACCGCGGCGAGCTGCGACCCGTCGCCGAGCACGGGGACGCCGCTGATGCGCAGGTGACGCTTCCCGGGGTTGTCGTCGAGGAAGCCGACGACCTCGTCACGGTCGCGGCGGAGGAGGTTCAGCACCTGACGGCCGGCGTCACCGGCTCCGTAGATCAGCACCCGACGACCGGCCGGGCGGGCCCCGTCGACGTGGAGCCGATCACGCAGGGCGCGGTAGAACAGGCGCCCGGCGGCGGAGATCAGGAGCGCCAGCGGCGGCGCGAGCACGACGACACTGCGTGGCGCGGGGCTCGACATGACTGCCGAGAGTCCCAGCGTGATGGCTCCGACCGCGGCGAGGTGGAGCGCCAGGCCGAAGGCCTCGTCGAAGGACCCGACGAGGTAGCGGCCGCGGTAGAACTTCGTGGCGTAGCCGAGGCCCAGGAGCAGGGCGGAGGCGAGCAGCCAGTAGACGATCACCGACTCCCACAGCACCTCGGAGAGGTTGAAGTCGTGGCGAACGCCGATCACCAGGGCGGTCGCCAGCGCCCAGGACCCGATGTCCCAGAGCGCGAGGAATCCCCTGCGCGCGAATGCGTTGTCCAGCAAGCTTCTCGCCCCCGTGCGTGAAGGTCGGTGTTCGTGGAGCGCCCCCGAGGGCCACCTCATGTTAGACCCGTTCAGACCACCTTGACGATTCGTCTTTCCGACCCCAGCCCAGGTGTTGCGAGGACTCAGTCGAGCTGGGTGCCGATCCACTCCTGCAGCCCGGCAACACCGTCGCGCAGGCTCCAGCGCGGCTCCCAGTCGAGGCGGCGCACCGTGTCCTCGACGGTGCACGACGCGTGTCGGACGTCGCCGTCGCGGTACTGGCCGGTGACGTGCGGCTCCGGCGCGGAGTGGTAGCGCGCGACCTCGCGGGCGAGGTCACCGATGGTGGTGCGTACGCCGCTGCCGACGTCGACGGTGCGCATGTGGTCGGCGGGCCGGCGGGAGATCGCCGCGACGAGCGCGCTGACGACGTCGTCGATGTAGACGAAGTCGCGGGTGATCTCGCCGTCCTCGTAGAGCGGGATCGACTTCCCCTCCCGCGCCAGGCGCGAGAAGAGCGACACGATCCCGGTGTAGGGGTTGGACAGCGACTGGCGCGGGCCGTAGACGTTCTGCAGGCGCAGCACCGACAGGCGGGTGTCGTGCGAGCCGGTCCACGCGGCCAGGATCTGCTCCTGCGCGAGCTTGGTGGCGCCGTAGACGTTGATCGGGTTCGGGTGGGTGCCGGCCACGGAGTTGGGCACGTGCGCCGCACCGTCGCCGTGGTCCCAGGTGCCGGCCTCGAGCTGGGCGTGGGTGCGCAGGCCGGGCTGGAAGGTCGACCCGTCGGCGTTGCGCCACACGCCCTCGCCGTACACCGCGCGCGAGCTGGTCAGCACGAAGTGGCCGGGGACGTGGCCGGCGCGGGTGAGCGCGTCGAGGAGCTGGGTGGTGCCGACGACGTTGACCATGCCGTGGCGCGTGCTCTCCGAGAGCGACTGCGCCGTGCCGGTCTCGGCGGCGAGGTGCACGACGGTGTCGGGACGCAGGTCCGCGACGACGGCGTCGAGGTCCTCGGCGCTGGTGACGTCGCCGATCCTGAGGTCGACGGAGTCGGGGAGGTCGGCCGGCGGCTGCGAGCCCGGGTGGACCTGCGGGTGCAGGTTGTCGAGGACGACCCACTGCTCTGCCGAGTCCGCGAGCTCGCGCGCCAGCGTCGTACCGATGAAGCCGGCCCCGCCGGTGACGAGGACGCGGCCGCCTGCCTGGGTTGAAGAAGACATGGGGGTCAGCCTAGGAGCCACGGACCGAAACCCGGATGTCGGCGTGCACGAGCGGTGACAGACTCCGCCGCATGAGCCCGGTGTCGCACACACGCGGACTCGTCGAGGTCGCCGTCGCGAGCGTGCTGTGGGGCACCGGCGGCCTCGCGGTCCAGCTGGTCCGCGAGGTCGAGCCGATGTCGCCGGTGACGATCAGCGCGTGGCGCATGGCGCTGGCCGCAGCCGTCCTGCTCGTCGCGCTCGTGCTCCTGCGTCGCGGCGGCGAGCTGGTCGACCTCGCCCGCAGGCAACCGGGGCGGCTGCTCGCGGTGGGCGTCGGGACCGCGGCCTACCAGGGGTTCTACTTCGTCTCCGTCACCCAGGTCGGCGTGGCGGTCTCGACCGTCGTCAGCCTCGGGCTGGCACCCGTCCTGCTGACCGTGGCCGAGGCGGTGCGGCACCGGCGCGCCCCCGCGACCGGCCGGCTGGTCGTGCTGGCGGCGGCGCTCGTCGGGCTGCTGCTCGTCAGCGTCGCCGGCCACGCGTCCTCGACCGGACCCGACCCGGTGGCCGGCGTGCTGCTCGCGGTCGCGTCCGGGACGACGTACGCCCTGACGACGGTCGCCGGAGGCTCCATCAGCCGTACGTCGTCGCCGCTGGCGCTGACCACCGGCATGACGCTCGTGGGGGCCGCGGTCCTGCTGCCGTGCCTGGCGCTCGTCGACGGGCCGCGGACGACCGGGGACCCCGTGGCGCTGGCGTGGCTGGCCTACCTCGGCGTGCTGACGATGGCGCTGGCCTACGTCCTGCTCTACTCCGGGCTGCGGGTCGTGGCTCCCAGCACGGCCGTGACGGCCAGCCTCGTCGAGCCCGTCACCGCGGCCGTGGTCGCGGCCGTGGTGCTGCAGGAGGCGCTCGGGCCGGCGGCGGTCGTCGGGATCCTGCTCGTGCTCGGCGCGGTGGCCGGGCTGGGCCGTCCGAGCGCGGCCGCCGGACCGGTGCTGCCGGATGCTGCAGCGCGCTGACTAGGGGTAGTCGACCTCGACCGTCACCCAGTCGACCAGCATGCTGTGGCGGCTGCCGCCGGGGACCGCGTGCTCGGGCTTGACGTCCTTGTTGGACAGGCGGATCTGGATGGGCGCGGCGTTGCCGGGGACCCGTCGGGCGTCCGGCGCGGAGGTGATGTCGTAGGGGCGGTTGCCTGCGGGGTCGCTCGCGGAGAACAGCACGGTGTCACCACCGACGGTGAACTCGGCGGAGTAGCTCCAGAACCTGCTCCACGGCTCGGCCCCGGCCGGGAAGAACTGGGTCACCGGCGTCATGATCGGCGCCCTCCCCGTGGCGGCGCAGGCGTTGACGGCCGTCTCGGGGGTGTCGTCGTAGCAGATGTGGGACGCGAACTGGGCCCCCGCCGGCTTGAGGGGACCGTAGCTCTCGATCACGTCGATCTCGCGCGGGTCGACGCCGTTGGGGTGCTGCACCCAGAGGGCGGCGTAGTTGCTGCCGGTGTCGGGCATGAGCAGGCTGGCGGTCACCCGCACCTTGGAGCCGACCGGGAGGACCCAGCCCTGGTTGGTGCGGATCTGGGAGAGGTGGCCGACCTCGAGCTGGCCGAGCCCGTTCTGCGCGGCCGCGTTGGTCCAGAGCATGTTGTGCCACTGGTCCGGCCACACCCCCGCGGGGCCGTCGAACCCGTCGTGGAAGACGGTCTCCCAGCCCGAGACCGGGGTGGGTTCGGGGGTCGGCGTCGCCTCGGGGTCCACGGGCACGAGGTCGGGGACGGGATCCGGGGTGGGGTCGAGTGACTCGATCACGCCCGGGCCACCGCCGAACCCTGCGGGCGCGTCGGCGACGACGACGAGGAGGAGCGCCGTCGCGAAGGTGCCGAGTGCGCGCGCGAGCGGGGACATCACCCTCCTGGAGGCAGCTGACGGACCGGGACCAGAACGGAGAATGCTACGGGGCACCACCGACGACGGACATCCGCCGGGCTCAGCCGACGGTGGTCAGCAGCTGGGTGGCACGGGTGAGCACGACGTAGAGGGTCGCACGGCCCGTGGCGGACTCGTCCTCGATCTCCTGCGGCGCGACCACGACGATCCCGTCGAACTCCAGGCCCTTGGTGTCGAGGCCGGTCAGCACCACGATGCGGTCCTCGCCGCTGGGAGTGACGCTCGAGTCGACCGCGGCGCGCGCGCCGGCGGAGTCGGCGGCGTGCTCCGGCCAGGACGCCAACCAGGCGTTGACCTCGGAGCGGCGCGCCGCCGGCACCACGATCCCGACGGTGCCCTCCACCCGCTCGGCCGTCGAGGTCACGGCCTCGCGCACGGCGGCCTCGAGGTCGTCGACCGGACCGACCACCCGCGGCTCCTCGCCCGTGCGGCGTACGGCGTCGGGGAGGTCGGCGTCGAGCCCCACCCGGCGGGCGTAGTCGGCGGCGAAGGAGTAGATCTCCGCGGAGTTGCGGTAGTTGGTGGACAGGTGGAACTCGTGGAGCTCCTTGCCCTCGAGCGCCTCGGCGCGCGCGGCGGCCGCCTCTGGGGCGTCCGGCCACGACGACTGCGCCGGGTCGCCGACGATCGTCCAGCTCGCCGCACGCCCGCGGCGACCGACCATCCGCCACTGCATCGGCGTCAGGTCCTGCGCCTCGTCGATGAGCACGTGGGCGTAGCCGTCGTCCTCGATGCGGTGGGTCGGAGCCGACCAGGCGAGCCCGCCGGGGGCGTACTCGCGCTCGGAGATGGTGGTGAGCTCCTGGAGGTCGACACCCCCCTCGAGCAGGCCGGTCTCGTCGAGGTCACGCTCGTCGTCGCTGCGCTGCGGCACGTCGCCGAGGGCGTAGCGCAGCTCGTCGAGCAGGGGCACGTCCTCGATCGACGGCCCGCCCGCGGCCCACGACTTGGCCAGCAGCAGCTGCTCCTCGCGGCTGATCACGCCCTCGCCGACGCGGGACAGGAACTCGGGGTCGCGCAGCCAGCCGAAGACCGTCGTGGCGTCGAGCGGCGGCCACCACGCGGTGGCGAACTCGACGAAGCCCGCGTGGCCGAGCATGTCGTCGTCAAAGGCCTCCCGGCCCCGCTCCTTGCCGCGCTCGCCGGTGACCTGGCGCCACATGGCGTCGAGCAGGGTCTTCGCGACGCGGGGCAGCTGGCGGTTGCGGCGGCCCTGCGACATCAGCTGGCGGCGCAGCCGTCCGAGCACGCCGGGGTCGAGGACGATCGTGTCGTCGCGCCAGTAGATGCGGAAGCTCGTCGGGGCGCCGGGGGCGTGCTGGCGCGCCGTGCGCCGCAGAAGCTCGGCCATCCGCGTCGCGCCCTTGATGTCGGCGACGGCCGGCTCGTCGTGGCGCGAGGCCCGGATCCCGCCGACGACCTCTCCGAGCGAGCGCAGCGCGACGGCGGTCTCGCCGAGGCTGGGCAGCACCCGCTCGATGTAGCGCATGAACACGCCGCTCGGGCCGACGACGAGCACGCCGCCACCCTCGTAGCGGCGGCGGTCGTTGTAGAGCAGGAAGGCCGCGCGGTGCAGCGCCACGACCGTCTTGCCGGTCCCGGGGCCGCCGGAGATCGACACGACCCCCTTGCCGGGTGCGCGGATCGCCTGGTCCTGCTCGGCCTGGATGGTGGCGACGATCGAGTGCATCGACCGGTCGCGGGCCCGGGAGAGCTGCGCCATGAGCGCGCCCTCGCCGACGATCGGCAGGTCCGTCTCGGCCTGGTCGTCGAGCAGCTCGTCCTCCACGCCCACGACCGTGCGGTGCAGCGAGCGCAGCACGCGACGGCGTACGACGCCCAGCGGGGTGGCCGCGGTGGCCTGGTAGAACACGCCGGCAGCCGGCGCGCGCCAGTCGATGAGCAGCACGTCGCGCTCGGCGTTGCGCACGCCGATGCGGCCGATGTAGCGCGGCAGGGTGTCGATCGCCGGGTCGAGGTCGAGGCGGCCGAAGACCAGGCCCTCGTGGGCGGCGTCGAGCTGGGCGATGCGCTTGGCGGCCTGGAAGACCATCGCGTCGCGCTCGACGAGGCCGCCCTCGTGCTCCAGCCTGCCGCGGTTGCGCCCCTCGGTCGCCAGGGCGCGGGCATTCACCATCGATGCCTCGAGCTGGACGTAGACCTCGTCGACGTACTCCTGCTCAGCCGCGATCTCCCGCGCTTCGAGCTCCTCGCTCAACTCCCGCTCCTCATCCCCCGATGAATCACTGCCCACCGTCTCGGGCAGACCGGAAAGCGTACCCGCGAGCCGACCTCATCGCCGACTTCCCGCGCATCCGCGGAACCCCGTCCGTGGCGCTCAGCCCACCAGCAGCACCGCGCCGACGACGCAGACGACCGCACCGAGCGTGCGGAGCCGGTCGGCTCGATCGAGCCTGCGCATCAGCGCCACCCGGTCCTCGGGCGCGGCCGACGACAGCCGACCGTGGGTCGGCGCAGCCACCGCCGCCGTCGTGGCGACCGCCAGCAACCCTCCGGTGAGGGCCACCCACGTGCCCGCATCCCCCGGCTCCACCAGCGCCGTCCACCCGAGCACCAGCACCAGCGGCGGGTAGACCAGCGCTACCACCGGCGTGATCCGGCGCGAGTGCCGGTCGTGGGCCACGGTCCACGCCTCGCGCGGCACGTCGCCGAGCGCGGGGTAGACGACGAGGTCGACGGTGAGCTGGAAGCCCAGGTGGGCGGCCGCGACGAGCAGCAGCCAGGGCGCGGGCTCGGCCAGGCTCATCGGTCGACCGGGCTCATCGAGCAGGCGTCCCGAAGGCGTCCGCACCGAGGTCGTGCTCGCCCGCCGCCAGGGCGTCGACGATGCGGCGCGCCACGTCGGCCGGGTCCAGGCCGGTCGGCAGCCCCGGCGCCTCGCCGGACAGCGGGCGGTCGGCCAGGCCGGTCTCGGTGTGCGGCGGGCGCACGTCGTAGACGTCGACGCGGCTGCGGCGCAGCTCGGTGCGCAACGCGGTCGCGACCGCGCTCAGCGCGGCCTTGCTGGCGGAGTAGGCCGCCATCCGCGGCATCGGGCGCTCGGCCACGACGGCGCTGAGCTGGAGCACGAAGCCCTGCGACTCCTCGAGCAGCGGCACCACGCGGCGCAGCAGGAAGAGCGGCCCGACGACGTTGGTGAGGAACAGCTCCTCCACGACCTCGTCGGGGGTGTCGGCGAGCGCGCCGAAGGCCACGACCCCGGCCGCGTTGACCAGGCCGTCGAGGCCGCCGAGGTGCTCGCGGGCGGCGGCAGCGACCGCGGCGCCGGCGCCCGCGTCGCCGAGGTCGGCCACGACGGGCACGCCCGTGCCGAGCGCGGCGAGCCGCTCGGCGTCGCGGCCCACCACCAGCAGGCGCGCGCCGCGGCGCTCGAGCTCGGCGACCACGAGCGAGCCGAGGGCGCCGGTCGCGCCGACCACCGCGATCCGGGCTCCGTCGATCTCGCGGCCAGTGGTGGACGGTGCCATGGGGTCTCCTTCGTCGGGCGTCGACTGCTTCTCCGTCGCAGGAGCCTCCGCGGATGCAGCCGGGCGACTACTACTTCCGGCTGAGGAAGGCCGTCATCGCCTCTCGCGCCTCGTCGCTGGCGAAGAGCCGCGCACTGGTCGTGGCCATCTCCTCGCCGAGCGCGTCGATGCGGGCGACGAGGTCGCGATTGAGGATCCGCTTGGACTCCCGCAGCCCCTGCGCCGCACCGGTGGCGAGGCTCGCGCACACCGCGGCCGCCTCCTCGTCGAGGCGCTCGGCCGGCACCGCCTTCGTGACCAGGCCGTACACCGCCGCCTCGGCGCCGGTGAACACCTCGCCGCCCAGCGTGGTCAGGGCCGCGGCGCGCGGGTTCATCCGGTGGTGGACGGTGAGGCTGATGATGGCCGCCGCCAGGCCGAGCTTGACCTCGGTGAGCGCGAAGGTCGCGTCCTCGGCGCTGATCGCGATGTCGGCCGCGGCGATGATGCCGATCCCGCCGGCGCGCACGGCACCGAGGTTCTTCGTCACGACCGGCTTGTCGAGCGTGGTGACGAGGCGCTGCAGGTCGACGATGCGGCGGGCGCCGACCTCCATGCCCTCGGTGGTCGCCTCCGCCAGGTCCGCCCCGGAGCAGAACACCTTGCCGGAGCTCTGCACCAGCACCACGCGTACGTCGTCGTCGGCGCCGGCCCGCTCGAGGTGGGCGAACAGCTCGGTGACGAGCTGACGGCTGAGCGCGTTGCGGTTGGCCGGGCTGTCGAGGGTGAGGGTCGCGACGGCGTCGGAGACGTCGTAGTGGACCAGTTCGGCGGGCGCGTCGGTCATGGCCGCCATCCTGCCGCAACCTCGCGCGCACGGGCGCGACCCCATCCGTGGCGCCGTCCGCTCCGAACACCCCCCATGCAGACACCGGACAAGACCGAGCGCTGGCAGACGCTGCGCCACGCGGCGTACGGCGTGCTGTCGACCGTCGTCGGCCTCGCGGCCGCCCACCTCGTCGCCGCGGTCACCGTGCCGGCGGCCTCCCCCGTGCTCGCCGTCGGCTCGACCGTCATCGACCTCACGCCCACACCGCTGAAGGAGTGGGCGATCCGCGAGTTCGGCAGCGCCGACAAGGCGATCCTGGTCGGGTCGGTCACCGTCGTCGTGCTCCTGCTCGCCGCCGTCGCGGGCGTCGTCGCCCGCAAGCGCGAGGCGACCGGGCTGCTCATCATCGTGGGGCTCGCCGGCGTCGCCGGCGTCCTCGCCGTCCTGCGCCCGGGATCCGGGCCGCTGGACCTCCTTCCTGCTCTGGTCGCGGCAGCCACCGCCGCCACGTCGTTGTGGTGGCTGCACCGGATCGACGGCCAGGGCTCCCTGGACCCGTCGATGGGGGTCGACGGTCCGAGCCGGCGCGGGGTCGTGCTGGCGACCGGCGGCCTGGCCGCAGCGGCAGTGGCCATGGGGGCACTCGGCCGCTGGGTGACGTCCTACCGCCTCGGCGGCACGGACGTCGCGCTGCCGGTCGCCACCGATCCCGCGCCGTCCTTCCCGACGGGCCTGGAGCAGAAGTACCCCGGCATCACGCCGCTGCGCACCCCCACCGACGAGTTCTACCGCGTCGACACCCGCCTCACCGTGCCGGCGGTCGACGTGGACTCGTGGACCCTCACCATCGACGGCGACGTCGAGCAGGAGGTCACGCTGACCTTCGAGGAGCTGTCCGCGATGGACACCGTCGAGCGCGACATCACCCTGACCTGCGTGAGCAACGAGGTCGGCGGCCCCTACGTCGGCGGCGCGCGCTGGCTCGGCGTACCCCTGGCCGACGTGCTGGCCCGTGCGGGCATCGACGCGACCAAGGCCGACCAGATCCTGTCGACCGACGTGGACGGCATGACCATCTCCACGCCGCTCGACGTCGCCCTCGACGGGCGTGACGCCCTCATCGCGATCGGGATGAACGGCGGCCCGCTGCCGCGCGAGAACGGCTTCCCCGCGCGGATGGTCGTGCCGGGGCTCTACGGCTTCGTCAGCGCGTGCAAGTGGATCACCCGGATGACCCTCACGACGTACGACGCCGAGCAGGCCTACTGGACCGAGCGCGACTGGGCCACGGAGGCCCCCATCAAGATCTCCAGCCGCATCGACACCCCCAAGCCGCTGTCCACCAGCGACGCCGGCCCGATCGTCATCGGCGGCATCGCCTGGGCACAGGGCGTCGGCATCGAGAAGGTCGACGTGCGCATCGACGGCGAGGCCTGGAGGCCGGCCACGCTCGGCCCGCAGGTCACCGACGACTACTGGCGCCAGTGGTTCTACGAGTGGGACGCCGAGCCCGGTCAGCACTTCATCGCGGTCCGCGCGACCAACAAGGACGGCGACGTCCAGACCGACGTGCGGATGACTCCCTTCCCTGAGGGCTCCTCGGGGCTCCAGGAGATCTCGGTCAGCGTGTCCTGACCCCGCCTGCCCCCTCCCCCGGATGAACGTCGTCGGGCGGTGGGTGACGCAGGTTCCGCGCCTTCCGGAACCTGCGTCACCCTCCGCCCGACGCCTGCGTCCGGGGCTTGTCCAAGGTTTGTTCAAAGTTTTTCGCCGAACCACCCATCCGCCCGGACCACCGCCCCGAACACCTCCTGTAAGCGGGCCACACACGGCCCACACAGAAGGCACCCCAGTCGAAAGGCATCCGCCATGAACACCAAGCTCCGCACCCGTTCCATGGGCCTCGCCGCCCTCGCGCTGACCGCCTCCATGGGCCTGGCCGCCTGTGGCAGCGAGAGCGACACCGAGAGCGCCACCGAGCCCACCACCTCCGAGTCCACCTCCGAGGCCCCCGCCGAGGAGCCCATGGAGTCGGAGTCCGAGGAGCCGATGGCTTCTGACGCGCCGTTCGGCCCCGGCTGCGCCGGCGTCCCCACCGAGGGTGAGGGTTCGGTCGAGGGCATGGCCGACGACCCGGTCGCCACCGCCGCCTCGAACAACCCGCTCCTCAAGACCCTGGTCGCCGCGGTGACCGAGGCCGGTCTGGTCGACACGCTCAACTCGGCCGAGGCCCTCACGGTCTTCGCGCCGACCGACGACGCCTTCGCCGCGATCCCGAAGAAGGACCTCAACGCGCTCCTGAAGGACAAGGAGGCGCTGACCACCGTCCTGACGCACCACGTCATCGGCGAGCGCCTCGCCCCCGACGCCGTCGCGGGCGAGCTCGAGACCCTGGCCGGCGACACGCTGACCGTCGAGGGCTCCGGCGAGGAGTTCACCATCGGTGAGGCCAGCGTCGTGTGCGGCAACGTGCAGACCGCCAACGCCACCGTCTACGTCGTCGACCAGGTCCTGATGCCGCAGATGTGATCGTCCCTCTGGACGCACACTGCAAGGATGACTGACGTGGATCACGTGAGGCCCGTACCGGACGGGGCGCCCCAGGGCGTCCCGTCCGGGGGCGACGCAGCCAGGCTCGCCGACCTGCTCCGGCAGGCCGCCCTCGGGGACGAGCGCGCCTTCGCCGAGTTCTACGACGCGACCTCGGCCCGGGCCTACGGCCTGGCGCTGCGCGTCGTGCGCAACCCGGCCCACGCCGAGGAGGTCACGCAAGAGGCCTACCTCGACGCCTGGCGCTCCAGCACCCGCTTCGACTCCGCTCGTGGCAGTGCTGCCGGCTGGCTCCTCACCATCGTCCACCGCAAGGCCGTCGACCGGGTCCGCTCGGTCGAGGCAGCCACCACCCGTGACGAGACCTGGAACCGGGAGACCGCACCGGTCGACCACGACCAGACCTCCGAGGCCGCGCAGGCCTCGCTGGAGGCGGCCCGCGTGCGCAACGCGGTCGCCACACTGACCGACGTGCAGCGCCAGGCCGTCGAGCTCACCTACTTCGGCGGCTACACGCACACCGAGGTCGCCACCCTGCTCGACGTCCCGTTGGGCACCGCAAAAACACGCATTCGCGACGGACTGATCCGCCTGCGAGACCTGATGGGAGTTGCCTCATGAGCGATCTTCACAAGCTCACGGGCGCCTACGCCATGGACGCGCTCGACGACCTCGAGCGGGCCCGGTTCGAGCAGCACCTCGCCCAGTGCGAGGACTGCCGCGCCGAGGTGGCGGAGCTGCGCGAGACCGCGGCCCTGCTGTCCGAGACCGTCGCCACCACGCCGCCGGCCGCGCTTCGCGAGTCCGTCCTGGCCGGCATCGCACAGATCCGTCCGATGGCCCCCGAGGTCCCCCAGTCCGCTCCGACGCCCCTCGCCGACACCACGGCAGGGCGGGGGCGGGGTTGGATGCCCTTTCTGGTCGCGGCGGCACTCGCGCTCTTCGTCGGCATCGGCGCCATGGTGAGCCAGCCCTGGTCGGACGACGACCGGGTCACGAAGCTCACCGCTGCCGAGCAGGTCCTGCAGGCCCCCGACGCCGAGGAGGTCTTCCTCGACCTCGGCGAGGCAGGCCGCGCGACCGTCGTCCGCTCCAAGTCCGAGGACCGGGCCGTCATCAGCACCGAGGACATGGTCTCCGCCCCCGAGGGCAAGGCCTACGAGCTGTGGTTCATCAACGGCGACGAGTTCACCTCGGCCGGCCTGATGTCCGACGCACCCGACCAGACCGTCGTGCTGGACGGCTCGGCCGCGGAGGCGGCCGCCGTCGGCATCACCGTCGAGCCCGAGAGCGGCTCCGAGCAGCCCACCACCGCCCCGATCGCGGTGTTCGACCTCACCGAGGACGCGTGAGTGCGAGCGGGCAGCGTCGGGTCGCGGTCGTCGGTTCCGGTGTTGCCGGGCTGACGGCTGCCTGGGTGGCCTCGCGCACGTCCCACGTCACCCTCTACGAGGCCGACGCCCGCCTCGGTGGCCACGCCGACACCCACCGGGTGCTCACGCCCGAGGGCGAGCTGGCCATCGACACCGGCTTCATCGTCCACAACCGGCGCACCTACCCCACGCTGCTGCGGCTCTTCGCCGAGCTGGGCGTGGAGACTCAGCCCTCCGAGATGTCGCTCTCGGTCAGCGACGCCGGCACCGGCGTGGAGTACGCCGGCGCCCTCGGCCCCCGCGGCCTGTTCGCGCAGCGCTCGACGTTGCGCTCGCGCGAGCACTGGCGGATGCTGCTGGAGATCCCGCGCTTCCACCGGCGCGCCCGTGCGGTCCTGGCCACCGACCCGGTGTCCGGCTCGCACTCCCAGCAGGCGTCGGACGAGACCCTTCGTGAGTTCCTGGACCGGGGCGGCTTCTCCGCCGGCTTCGTCCGCCACTTCATGGAGCCCCTGGTCGCGGCCGTGTGGTCGTGCGACCCCGCGACCTCCCTCGACTACCCCGCGCGCTACCTCTTCACCTTCCTCCAGCACCACGGGATGCTCTCGGTCTTCGGCTCGCCGGAGTGGCGCACGGTGACCGGCGGCTCGCGCACCTACGTCGCCGCGATCGGGGCCGGCCTGCCCGACGTACGCCTCGACACCAAGGTCACCTCGGTGCGCGAGGTCGCCGACGGCGTCGAGGTCACCGACGGCAGCGGCGCCACCACGACCTTCGACGCCGTGGTCATCGCCACCCACCCGTCCCACGCGCTCGGCATGCTCGAGGAGCCGACCGACCTGCAGCGCGAGCTGCTCTCGGCACTCCCCTACTCCAGCAACCCGGCGCTGCTGCACACCGACACCTCGCTGCTGCCTGCCGCGCACGACGCCCGCGCGTCCTGGAACTTCTTCCGGCCCGCCAGCGAGACCGGTGTGGTCACCGTGACCTACGACCTCACCCGGCTCCAGCGGCTGCCCACTGACACCCACTACCTCGTCACCCTCGGTGGCGAGGACCTCGTCGACCCCGCCACCGTGATCGACCGGATGGAGTACGAGCACCCGCTCTACACCCCCGAGTCGGTCGCCGCGTCGCGTCGCCTGCCGGAGATCAACACCGAGCGGATCGCCTTCGCCGGCGCCTACCACGGCTGGGGCTTCCACGAGGACGGTGCGCGATCGGGTCTCGCCGCCGCGACCCACCTCGGCCTGCCGTGGACCCGCACCCCGACGGTGCTGCCCGCCCCGGGCCGCTTCGCGACCACCATCCGCCACACGCGGCGTACGCCGATCCGGCGCTCCTTCGAGCACACCTCGACCTGCTGGCTCGTCGACCTCGACGACCTGCCCGACCACGGCAGGCTGGCCCGCTTCGAGGCCCGCGACCACCTCGGCTCGCCGGAGAGGTCGCTGCGCGCCAACGTCGAGGCCTTCCTCGCCAACAACGGCGTGACCCTGGGTGCAGGCGAGCGTCCCGGCACGATCCTCATGGCCGCCCACCCGCGCTCGCTCGGCTTCTGCTTCAACCCGATCAGCGTCTTCTGGTGCTTCGACGACCAGGGCCGCCAGGCCGGTGTGGTCGTCGAGGTCCACAACACCTACGGCGACCGACACGCCTACCTCGTCCACCCCGACGAGCAGGGCCGCGCCCGCACCGACAAGGCGATGTACGTCTCGCCCTTCCACGGCGTCGACGGCACCTACGACATCGCCGTGCCGATCCCGACCGACCGGCTCCACGTCGCCGTCACCCTGCGCGGCCACGACGCCGACGCGCCCGGCGGCTCCGCGCCGTTCAGCGCCAGCCTGACCGGGTCGCGCACCGACGTGCCGGTCCGCAAGACCCTGGGGGCCGCGTTGCGCGGCAGCGCGCTCATCCGAACCCACGGCATCTGGCTGTGGGCACGGCGCCTGCCCGTCCGCCCCCGTCCCCGCCATCGCCAGGAGGGCGTGCAGTGACCGTTGAGAAGAACCGCCCCGCCGAGACCGGCTCGCAGGGGATGCCTCCGCTGGAGCCGCTGCGCGGTGGACCCCGCACGGCCGTCTCGGCCGCCGTGGCCCGTCGCCTCTTCCGCGCCGCCGTCGGTCGCCTCGCGGTGACCGTGATCGAGGAGCCCACCGGACACCGGCTCGGCCGGGGCGGCCCCGTGATGCGGCTGCACCGTCCCGAGGAGTTCTACGCCCGCCTCGGCCGCGACGGCCTGATCGGCTTCGGCGAGTCCTACATGACGGGGGCGTGGGACACCGACGACCTCGCCGGCTTCCTCACCGTGCCCGCGGCCCGCATGGCGACCCTCGTCCCGCCGTCCCTCCAGCGCCTGCGTGCGCTCGTCACGCCGCGACTGCCCCACCACCAGCGCAGCACCGAGGCCAACAGCCAGGCCAACATCTCGCACCACTACGACCTGTCCAACGACCTCTTCGCGCTCTTCCTCGACGAGACGCTGAGCTACTCCGCGGCCCTCTTCGACACCTCAACCACCCAGGTCGCGAAGGGCCCGGGCTCCGTCGGCGACCACCACGTCGCCACGCCGCCCGAGCCGGTCGACCACGACGACCCGCGCCGCCACGGCCCCGACTTCGCCGAGGCCCAGGGCCGCAAGATCGAGCGGCTGCTCGACGAGGCGGGCGTCACCGAGGGTTCCCGCGTGCTCGAGATCGGCACCGGCTGGGGCGAGCTCGCGATCCGCGCCGCCCGCCGCGGCGCCAGCGTCCACACGATCACGCTGTCGGTCGAGCAGCTCGAGCTCGCCGAGGAGCGCATCGCCGCCGCCGGGTTCTCCGACCGCGTCCACGTCGAGCTGATGGACTACCGCGCGCTCGCGGCCACCGGTGCGACGTACGACGCCGTGGTGTCCGTGGAGATGATCGAGGCCGTCGGCCACGAGTTCTGGGGCACCTACTTCAGCACCATCGACCAGGTGCTCGCCCCCGGCGGTCGCGTCTCCATCCAGGCGATCACGATGCCCCACGACCGGATGCTCGTCACCCGCGACAGCCACACGTGGATCAACAAGTACATCTTCCCCGGCGGCTTCCTGCCCAGCGTCGAGGTGATCGACGAGATCACCCGCGCCGAGACCACGATCCGCCTCGTCGACCAGCTCGAGATGGGCGACCACTACGCCGAGACGCTGCGCCGGTGGGACCGCCGCTTCCTCGCCCAGCGCGACGCCGTGCTCGGGCTCGGTTTCGACGACATGTTCATGCGGGTGTGGCACTTCTACCTCGCCTACTCGCAGGCCGGCTTCGCCAGCGGCTACCTCAACGTCTCGCAGCTCACCTTCACCCGGGAGACCCCGTGACCCAGACCGCCTCCCCGACCACCGCATCGGTCCACCCTGTCGGCGTCGCCGACCGCCTCGCCGAGGCGGTGCGCCCCTTCATCGGGGGCGACCTGCCCGTGCGCCTTGAGGCGTGGGACGGATCCGTCGCCGGCCCCGAGGGCGCCCCGCTGGTGGTGCTCCGCTCCCCCGACGCCCTGCGCCGGCTGATGTGGCACCCGGGCGAGCTCGGCGCCGCCCAGGCCTACGTCACAGGTGAGCTCGACGTCCCCGAGCAGGACGGCTGGGACCTCGACTCCGCGCTGACGCACGCCTTCGCCGTGGGCGCCGAGCGCGGCCTGTCCGGCGTACGCCTCTCACCGCGCGCGATGGTCGACGCGATCCGCACCGTCTCCGGCCTCGGCGCCCTGGGCCGCCCGCCCGCACCGCCGGCGTCGCAGGCGCGGATCAAGGGACGCCTGCACAGCCTGGCGCGCGACCGGTCGTCGATCAGCCACCACTACGACCTCTCCAACGAGTTCTACTCCCTCATCCTCGAGCCGCAGATGGCCTACAGCTGCGGCTACCACGCCACGCCCGACACCTCACTCGAGGACGCGCAGCGCGCCAAGCTCGACCTCGTCTGCACCAAGCTCGGCCTGGAGCCGGGGATGCGGATGCTCGACGTGGGCTGCGGCTGGGGCTCGCTGTCGCTGCACGCCGCCGAGCACTTCGGCGCGACGGTGACGGGGGTGACGATCGCGGCCGAGCAGAAGAAGTTCATCGACGCCCGGATCGCCGAACGCGGGCTGGAGGACCGGGTCGAGATCCGGCTGCAGGACTACCGCGAGGTCCCCGAGCGCGACCACTTCGACGCCGTCGGGTCGCTGGAGATGGGCGAGCACGTCGGTGCGCTCAACTACCCGACCTACGTCGAGGTCCTGCGCCGCGCGGTGCGGCCCGGCGGACGCGTGCTGATCCAGCAGATGTCGCGCCAGGGCACCGGGGGCGGCAAGCACCCCGGTGGCGGCCCGTTCATCGAGTCCTTCATCGCCCCCGACATGACGATGCGTCCCGTCGGGGAGACGGTCGACCTCATCGAGTCCGGCGGACTCGAGGTGCGCGACGTGCACGCGATGCGCGAGCACTACGTCCTCACGGTCCACGGCTGGCTCGAGCGCTTCGAGGCCAACATCGACCAGATCCGTGCCCTCGTGGGCGAGGAGGTCGTCCGCGTGTGGCGCCTCTACCTCGTCGGCGGCGCGCTGGCCTTCCGCGACGGCCGCATGGGCGTCGACCAGATCCTGTCCGTGCGCCCCGGCGCACCGCACACCCTCCCGGCGGTCCGCGGGTGGTGATCCAGAGCCTGGTCGCGCTGCTGGTGGCCCTCGTCGTCATGGGGGTCACCGCTGCGATCAGCAAGCGCGTCGACCGCGTCGCGGTGGTCGACGTCGCCTGGGGGTCGGTCTTCGTGGCCGTCGCGCTGGTCCTGGCGCTCGTGTGGCCCGACGCGCACTCGTGGCTGCTCGCGGTGCTCGTGACGCTGTGGGGCGGGCGCCTGGCCTGGCACATCGCGAAGCGTTCGAAGGGCCACGGCGAGGACCCGCGCTACGAGGAGATGCTCGGCGGGCCCGGCTGGCACGCCGGTGCGGGGAAGGTCCTGGTCCGCGTCTTCCTCACCCAGGCCGTCGTGGCGTGGATCATCTCGTTCCCGCTCCACGTCGCTGCGGCGTACGACGTCCGCTGGTGGCCCGTGGTGTGGGTCGGTGTGGCGATCTGGGCCGTCGGCGTCTTCTTCGAGGTCGTGGGCGATGCGCAGCTCGCCGCCTACCGCGCGAAGCCGCGCGAGTCGCGACCGAAGGTCCTCGACACCGGCCTGTGGGGCTGGACGCGCCACCCCAACTACTTCGGCGACGCGTGCGTGTGGTGGGGCCTCTGGGCTGCCGGCGCGCTGTCGCTGGGCTGGGTGCAGGGCCTCGCGACGATCTTCGCGCCCATCGCCATGACGTACTTCATCCGCAACGTCACCGGCGCCAGGCTGCTGGAGAAGACGATGTCGAAGCGACCCGGCTGGGACGAGTACGCCGCCCGCGTCCCGCTGTTCGTCCCGCGCCCGCCGCGCCGCTGACGGTCCGCCACCGGACCCTCGACTCTCCCGGCGACCCCGGAGGTGCCCGGCGCCGAGCCGCTCGGGAGACAATCGCGCCGTGGCCGATCCTGATCCCCTCGATGCCGCTGTCGAGCGCATGCTCGCCGGCGACGAGGCGGCCTTCCGCCAGATCTACCGCGAGGTGCAGCCGCCGCTGCTGCGCTACCTGACGGTGCTGGTCGGTGTGGGGGACGCCGAGGACGTGGCCAGCGACGCATGGGCCCAGGCCTTCCGCGACCTCCACACCTTCAGCGGTGACGCCGACGGGTTCCGCGGGTGGGTCACCACGATCGGGCGCAACCGCGCCATCGACCACCTGAGGCGGAGCAACCGCCGGCCCTCCAGCGACGAGTCGGTCGACGACCTCGTCGACCTGCACGACCCCGCCGACGTCGAGGGCGACACCCTGGGCAGGGTCCAGTCCGAGGAGGCGCTGCGGCTGATCGCCTCACTGCCCAAGGACCAGGCGGAGGCCATCATGCTCCGCACCGTGCTGGGCTTCGACGCCCCGACCGCCGCCCGCATCCTCGGCAAGCGGCCGGGCGCGGTGCGGGCGGCCTCGCACCGCGGGTTGAAGCAGCTGGCCAAGAAACTCTCCGAGAACCCGTAACACCACGCCCGCCCATGACGCTGAACGGAGTGAGATGACCACCCGCGACCCCCTGTCCCGACGCGACGCCGAGCGCCTGCTCGACGACCCCGCGGCGGACAGCAGCGCCCTCGGTGCGGCGCTGACGGCTGCGAGTGCTCCCGCCCGGGCCGCCGAGCTCCGCCGCGAGGACGCCACGGTCGCGGCCTTCCACCGCGCTCGACTGAACCCGGCCCCTGTCGCGTCCCCGGCCCGCCAGCGCAGCCGCGCCGCCACGCGTGCGGTCGTCGCCACCGGCGCGGTCGTCGCCCTCACCACCGGCGGGCTCGCGCTCGCCAACACCGCCCACATGTCGCTGCCGCTGCTGCCCGACCGGGCCTCCGACCGCGCCTCCGAGGCCGTCAGCTCCGCGCCGGGGCGCGCGACCACGACCGGCACGAGCGGGGCCACGACCGACGGCACCGGCCCGTCGTCCGGCCCCGGCGGGACGCGCGGCTCCTCGGGCTCCGGGTCCGCCACCGCGTCCGGCAACGGCTCCTCGTCGGTCGACCCGTCGGAGACCGGCTCGACCGGGACGCCGACGAGCACGTCTTCCTCCACGCCCACCCCGAACCTCACCGGACTGTGCCGGGCCTACCAGGCGGCCGCCGGGGCCGGGAAGTCCCTCGACAGCGCCGCCTTCCGCACACTGTCCGAGGCAGCAGGAGGGGCGGACCAGGTCGCCGCCTTCTGCGTCGCGCTCGTCGGGGAGTCGAAGCCGACCAGCAAGCCGACCGAGAAGCCGAGCCCGACGGGGAAGCCCACCGGGAAGCCGACCGACAAGCCCACCCCGACCAACAAGCCGACCGACAAGCCGAGCCCCACGGGGAAGCCGACCGAGAAGCCGACTCCCACGGACAAGCCCACGCCCACCGCGCAGCCGACGCCGACGCCGACCGAGCAGCCCACGCCGGACAACGGCCAGGGCAACGGCAACGGCAACGGCAACGGCAACGGCCAGGGCAACGGCAACGGAGGCGGCGGCTGACAGGCACCCCTTCCACCAGATCTTCGGTTCTCTGAACCGGAGCGGCCGCGTTCCGCGGGGCCGACGTCGCACCCGTGTCACGAGCTCCCGCCGAGGCACGGATCCCCCCAGGAAGCGGCAGGTCCCGAAACGCACCGCAGCGGCACGGCCCCGAGGGCCGTGCCGCTGCTCGGTCTTCGGGGGTCCGTCGGTGTCCCCGGGACCGTCTAGGTTGGCGGGGTGAGCCGGGCGTACGAGCTCTCCGCACAGGAGGACACCAACCGTCGCGTGCTGCGGGCGCGCGACGAGATGGACCGCCGCTACGCCGAGCCCCTCGACGTGCCCACCCTCGCCGCGATCGCGCACCTGTCCCCGTCGCAGTTCGGCCGGGTGTTCAAGGACGTCTACGGCGAGACGCCCCACCGCTACCTCCAGCGCCGCCGCGTCGAGCGCGCGATGACGCTGCTGCGCCAGACCGACCGGCCGGTCACCGACGTCGCCTGGGACGTCGGCTTCGCGAGCCTGGGCACCTTCAGTCGCACCTTCAGCACGATCGTGGGCTGCTCGCCGAGCGAGTTCCGCGCCCGGCACGCGCCGGTGGCCGTGCCGTCGTGCTTCATCGCGGCGTGGACACGGCCGCGCACCTCGGGGACAGTCGTTTCGGAGAAGCGCGCCAGGCCCCGCGCTGACTAGCGTCCTCGTCATGACCACCGACAACCACATCACCTCCCTCCACATCCGCAGCGTGCCGGTCCTCGACCAGGACGAGGCGCTCGACTTCTACACCTCCCACCTCGGCTTCGAGGTCCGCGACGACATCGACCTGGGCTTCATGCGCTGGCTCACCGTCGGCGTCCCCGGGCAGGACACCTCGCTGCTGCTCGAGCTCGTCGGCGGCCCGCAGCACGACGAGGCCACGTCGGCCCAGGTGCGCGACCTGGTCACCAAGGGCGCGCTCGGCGGGGTGTTCCTGCTCAGCTCCGACGTGCACGCGACGTACGCCGCGCTCCGAGACGCCGGCGTCGAGATCACCTCCAAGCCGGTCGAGCAGCCCTACGGCACGGACTTCGGCATCCGGGACCCGTTCGGCAACCACGTCCGGATCAACCAGCCGGCCGGCGCATGAGCTACCCACCGCCGCTCTACGACGGCGACTCCGGGGAGGTGTCGGCGCACGTCGTGCGGGCCGACCTCGAGCCGGCCGTGGCCTACCCCAACGGCAACAAGGTGTTCTACCTCGCGCGGGGCACCGAGACGCAGGGCACGTTCGGCCTCTACCGCTGGGAGTTCGCCGGTCCCGAGAGCGGGCCGCGTGCGCACTTCCACCGCACGATCACCGAGTCGTTCTACGTCCTCGAGGGGACAGTCACGATCTTCGACGGCACGGACTGGGTGAAGACCCGCGCCGGCGACTTCGCTCACGTGCCGGCGGGCGGGATCCACGGCTTCCGCAACTCCGACGGCCCGGCGAAGATGCTGCTCCACTTCGCCCCGGGTGCTCCACGCGAGGCCTACTTCGAGGGACTCGCGGCCGGCATCGGGGGCTTCGACGAGGACGCCTACGCCCGCTTCATGCGCGAGCACGACAACCACTGGCTCTGACGCGCGACCGGTGGTGGACTGGCCGGGTGGACCCGGTCGACGCAGCCTTCGACGCCACCCCGCGGAGGGACTTCCTCCCCCGCGGGGTTCGGCACCGGGCGGCGTACGACGGTCCGCTGGCGATCGCGGCGGGACAGACCAGCTCGCAGCCCCGCACGGTCGACGCCATGCTCCGCCTGCTCGACGTACGCCCCGGGCAGCGGGTGCTGGACGTCGGGGCGGGGTCGGGCTGGACGACGGCGCTGCTCGCGCACCTCGTCGGCCCGACCGGGTCGGTGCTCGGGGTGGAGCTCGAGCCGGAGCTGGTCGCCTTCGGGACGGCCAACCTCGCGGCCACCGACCGGCCGTGGGCGAGCATCCGGCGCGCGACGCCCGGCGTGCTGGGCGACCCCGGCGGGGCGGCGTACGACCGCATCCTGGTCTCGGCCGAGCCCGACGAGCTGCCCCAGGATCTCGTCGAGCAGCTCACCGACGACGGGGTGCTGGTGATCCCGGTGGCGGGCACGATGCTGCGCGTCACCAACCCGGGCGCCGTGGTGGGCGAGCACGGGCGCTACCGCTTCGTGCCGCTGCGCTGAGCCAGGCGGACCGGCAGCCCGGCCACCGTCTCCAGCGGTCCGCGCCGACCCGCGATCCGGAGGGCGGCACCGAGGGTGAGCAGCACGGCGACGTGGGCGGCGTACGCCGAGGGCCCCGCGTCCTCCGGCCACACCCGGGGCGTACGCATCACGACGTGCAGGCTGTAGAGGGTGAGCGTCGCGGCGCCCGCGCCGAGGACGACGCCCAGCACGGCCGTCGCGGCGCGGGGCAGGAGGCGCTCGAGCAGCAGGCAGGCGGCGATCACGAGCACGGCGCTGCCGATGGTCTGGGCCAGGTCGAACGGTGTGGCGGAGTGCGGGGCGACGACCAGCAGCCACGACCAGTCGCCGTCGGGCGGGGTGACGCCGAACATGCCGCCCTCGTTCTCGGACGCGATCGCCGGGTCGACGAGGGCGCGCGAGATGCGGGTGGCGAGCACCGCGGTGCCGAGGCCGCCGAGGGCGAGCGCGCCGAGCAGGCGGGTGTCGCGCAGGTCGAGGCGGCCGAGGGCGAGGCCGGCGAGGAGGTAGGCCAGCCACGGCACGACCGGGTAGTAGCCGGTGAGGAGCAGCTCGCTGGCCAGCTGTCCCGGATCGGCCAGCTGAGCGAACGTCGGGTTGTCGTAGCCGCGCTCGGGAAGGTGCGGGCGGACGAGGTGCGAGACCACGGGGGCCAGGACCACCCACGCGACCGTGAGCGGCATCAGCGTCCGCAGTCGGAGGTAGGTGAACGGGATGCCGAGGACGAACAGCACGCCGTAGTAGGTGAGGATCACCGCGAGGCCGCTGTCGAGGCCGCCGAGCGCCAGGCCCAGAAGCGCGACGAGCACCGCGCGGCCGAGGATGCCGAGCGAGCGCAGGGCTCGCGGGCGCCCCCGCAGCGGCTTGCGCGTCATGAGCGCGAGGCTCACCCCGGCGAGCACGGCGAAGAGCGCGGAGGCGCGGCCCCCGGCCAGCCACTGCGCGGTCGCGAGCTCGCCGTCGGGGGTGCGGGCGTCCAGCACGTGGGTGGCGACCATGCCGAGGAGGGCGAGGCACCGGGCGACGTCGAGCCCGACGAGGCGGCCCTGGCGCGTCGCGGTCATGGCCCCCATCCTGCCGCGGACCCGGCAACGCGCGTGCCGTGCTCAGTCGACGGGGCGCTCGACCTGGGCGGCGAGGTGGGTCGGCGCCTGGAGGCAGTAGGAGTCGGTGAGCAGCTCGGCGAGCTCGTCCCAGTCGATCCCGGCCCCGTCGTCGAGGACCATCCCGATCACGTTGCCGCCCCACCCGGACCGGAAGTAGGGGTGGCCCATGTGCTCGAACGCAGCCACCTCGTCCGGCTCGCCGCGGAAGGTGATCCGGAAGACCTGGTCCTCGCCGCCGAAGACGTGTGCCACTGTCGCGCTCCCGACCCGCCAGCGCGTGCCGGTCCACGCCGCCTCCTGAGCGCACCGCGGCAGCGCCCCGAGCACCGCGTCGATGCGCAGCACCCACTCCTCGGGCACCAGGGGTCGGTCAGCGAGGGCCACGGGGACAGCCTGCCACCGGGGTCGGACAGCGCGCTCGGCCGTGGTGCCCCTGTTCTGCGTCATACGAACGCGCAGTCATGGGTGCTGGTTCGTATGACGCAGGTCCGACCTCGAGCCCTTGACCCAGCTCGCCAGGACCGCGACCGTCGGCAGGAGCACGCACACCACCGCCAGCGTCGCCGCGCCCTGCACCGACGTGACGAGCGAGACGATCACGGCGGCGACGACGACGGCGACCAGCAGCGCCGACACCACGACGACCCCGGCCAGCAGCCCCGGCCACCGGGGCGTCCGCGAGGGGCGTACGCCGAGTGTCGCGGCAGGCAGCGCCAGAGCAGCTCCGGCGAGCCAGAGCCACCAGGCGGCCCGCCAGCGCTCGGGATCCTCGAGGGTCCCGCAGGGGGCCACGTTGCAGGCGCCACCGGAGACCAGCTCGGGCTGCGCTGGCGCCCACATGCTCGCCGCAGCCATCAGCGCGACGCCGGCGCCGAGCAGCAGCCACCACCCCCGAGAGCTCACACCACGGATCCTGCCACCGCGGCGTCATACGAACCCGCACTCATAGGTGCGGGTTCGTATGACGCAAGGCAGGGCCCGGCAGGGCTCAGCCGGGCTCAGTAGGACTTCGGCAGCCCCAGCGAGTGCATCGCGACGAAGTTCAGGATCATCTCCCGGCTCACCGGCGCGATCCGGCCCGCGCGCGCGGCGACGAGCAGCCCGGCCATGCCGTACTCCTGCGTGATGCCGTTGCCGCCGTGGGTCTGCACCGCCGCGTCGACGGCGTGCACGGCCGCCTCGGCAGCGGCGTACTTCGCCATGTTGGCCGCCTCGCCGGCTGCCATGTCGTCACCGGCGTCGACGAGCGCGGACGCCTTCTGCGTCATCAGCCGGGCCAGCTCGTTCTCGATGTGGGCCGTCGCGAGCGGGTGGGCGATCGCCTGGTGCGAGCCGATCGGGGCCTTGAAGACCGTGCGCTCCTTCGCGTACGCCGACGCCTTCTCCAGGGCGTGGCGCGCCAGCCCCGTCGAGAAGGAGGCCGCCATGATCCGCTCGGGGTTGAGGCCGGCGAAGAGCTGCACCAGGCCGCCGTCCTCGTCGCCGACGAGCGCATCGGCAGGGAGGCGGACGTCGTCGATGAAGACCTGGAACTGCTTCTCCGGGCTGACGATCTCCATCGGGATCGCGGTGAACTCGAAGCCCGCGGAGTCGGTCGGCACCACGAACAGGCACGGCTTGAGCTTGCCGGTCCGCTCGTCCTCGGCGCGGGCGACGACGAGGACGTTCTCGGCCTCGTCGACGCCGGAGATGTAGATCTTCTGGCCCTTGAGCACCCACTCGTCGCCGTCGCGGCGGGCGGTGGTGGTGATGTTGTGGGAGTTGGTGCCGGCGTCGGGCTCGGTGATCGCGAAGGCCATGGTGGCGGTGCCGTCGCAGATGCCGGGCAGCCAGCGCTGCTTCTGCTCCTCCGTGCCGTAGCGCGCGATGACCGTCCCGCAGATCGCCGGGCTGACGACCATCATCAGCAGCGGGCAGCCCTGCGCTGCGAGCTCCTCGCAGACCGCGGCCACGTCGCCGATGCCGCCGCCCCCGCCGCCGTACTCCTCGGGGATGTTGACCCCGAGGTAGCCCGCCTTGGCGATCTCCATCCACAGCTCGGTGGTCTTCTCGCCGGAGCGGGCCCGCTCGACGAACCAGTCGCGGCCGTAGCCCTTGGCGAGCTTGGACACCTGGCGCCGCAGCTCCTGGCGCTCCTCGGTCTCGGTGAAGTTGCTCATGCATGCTCCTCGGGTTGTTCGGTGGCCACGACTGCCAGGACCTCCCCGGACGCGACCTGCGCGCCGGGCTCGACGTTGATCTCGGTGACCGTGCCGTCGTGCGGCGCGGTGACCGTGTGCTGCATCTTCATGGCCTCCAGGACGAGGACGGCGTCGCCCGCGGAGACGGCCGCGCCGACCTCGGCGACGACCTTCACGACCGTGCCGGGCATCGGCGCGAGCAGGGATCCGCTCGCCACCGCGTCGGCCGGGTCGGTGAAGCGGGGACGCACCCGCAGGCGCTGCCGGATGGTGCTGTCGTTGTCGAGGAACACCTCGCCCGACTCCTCGAGGCGCACCTCGAAGACCATCCGGTGCCCGCCGGTGTCGAGCACCACGCGCTCGGGCGACGCCTCCAGCACCCGCCACTGCTCGCTCGGGTGCCGGATGCCGTCGCGTCCGGCGTACCACTCCGCCGCGACCGGTTCGTCGCGCCCGGGCACGTCGAAGAAGGTGCGCTGCGGCTGGCTGACGACGTTGCGCCACCCGACCGGCACACGGGCCTGGACCGTACGCCGCTCCGCGTCCCGCGCGGCGAGGGCGACGGCGGCGACGAACGGACCGAGCTCGGTGTCGCCCGGTCCGGCCGGCTCGTACGCCCCGCGCTCGCCGAGCCGCTGCTCGAGGAGCGTGGTGGTCATGCGTCCCGCGAGCACCTCGGGGTCGTCCGCCAGCGCCTCGAGGAGCTCGCGGTTGGTCACCGGACCGTGCAGCCGGGCGCGCCGCAGGACGTGGCGCAGGGACCGCAGCGCCTGCCCGCGGTCGGGCGCCCAGACGATGACCTTGGCGAGCATCGCGTCGTAGTGGGTCGACACCTCGCTGCCGTCGGCGTACCCCGCGTCGACGCGCACGCCGAAGTCGCCCAGCAGCGTGAACGCCGTGTCGTGCGGGATGTCGAGCCGGCTGAACCGGCCGCTCTGCGGGGTCGCCGCGGCGTCGGGCGTCTCGGCGTAGAGCCGGACCTCGACGGCGTGGCCGCGCGGCTCGGGGGACTCGTCGAAGCCGAGCACCTCGTGCAGCGTGCGGCCCTCGGCGATCCCGATCTGGGCAGCCACGAGGTCGACCCCGGTGACGCACTCGGTCACGGGGTGCTCGACCTGGAGGCGGGTGTTCATCTCGAGGAACCAGAAGCGCTCGCTCGCGGGGTCGTAGAGGAACTCGACCGTCCCGGCGCTGGCGTAGCCGACCGCGCGGCCGGCAGCGACGGCCGCCTCGTGCATCGCCCGGCGTACGCCGTCGGGGAGCCCCGGTGCCGGCGCCTCCTCCAGCACCTTCTGGTGGCGGCGCTGCAGCGAGCAGTCGCGGTCGCCGAGGGCGATGCCGTTTCCGTGCGTGTCGAAGAGGATCTGGACCTCGACGTGGCGCCCGGTCTCGACGTACGGCTCCACGAAGACCGACCCGTCGCCGAAGGCGCTCAGCGCCTCGGCGCGCGCCGCCTCGAGCTCGGCGTCCAGCCGGTCGAGCGAGCGGACCACGCGCATGCCGCGCCCGCCACCGCCCGCGCTCGCCTTCACCAGCAGCGGCAGGTCCGTCTCCGTCGGGGCCTCGGGGGCCTCGAGGACCGGCACGCCCGCATCACGCATCAGGTCCTTGGCGCGGGTCTTGGAGCCCATCGCCTCGATGGCGTCGGGGGGCGGGCCGATCCAGACCAGCCCCGCGTCCTGCACCGCGCGCGCGAAGTCGGCGTTCTCGGACAGGAAGCCGTAGCCCGGGTGGACCGACTGGCCACCGGCAGCCCGGATCGCGTTGATCACCCGGTCGGCGTCGAGGTAGGTCTCAGCAGGCGTACGCCCGGGGAGACGGGTCGCGATGTCGGCGTCGTCGACGTAGGGAAGCCCGGCGTCCGCGTCGGAGAAGAGCGCCTGGCTCTCGATGCCGAGCCGACGGCAGGTGGTGAAGACGCGGCTGGCGATCTCGCCGCGGTTGGCGACGGCGAGGAGCCTGATGAGCGTGGTCACGGGCGGAACACCCCGAATCGGTCGGCGCCCCGGATCGGCGCGTTGGCGATGACGCTGAGGCAGATCGCGAGCACCGTGCGGGTGTCGCGGGGGTCGATGACGCCGTCGTCGTAGAGCATCCCGGACAGGAAGTAGGGCAGGGACTGCTCCTCGACCGAGGCCTCGACGTAGTCCTTGACGCCCTTGAAGCCCTCGGCGTCGAAGACCTCGCCCTTGGACTCGGCGGACTGCTGGGCGACGATCTCGAGGACGCCGGCGAGCTGGGCCGGGCCCATGACGGCGGACTTCGCGCTGGGCCAGGTGAAGAGGAAGCGCGGGTCGAAGGCGCGGCCGTTCATCCCGTAGTTGCCGGCGCCGTAGGACGCGCCCATGATCACGCTGAGGTGCGGCACGGTGGAGTTGGAGACCGCGTTGATCATCATCGCGCCGTGCTTGATGATCCCGCCCTGCTCGTAGTCCTTGCCGACCATGTAGCCGGTCGTGTTGTGCAGGAACAGCAGCGGGGTGTGCGAGGAGTTGGCGAGCTGGATGAACTGCGTCGCCTTCTGCGCCTCCTCGGAGAACAGCACCCCCTGGGCGTTGGCCAGGATGCCGATCGGCCGGCCGTGCAGCTCGGCCCAGCCGGTGACGAGCGAGGTGCCGTAGAGCGGCTTGAACTCGTCGAAGGGCCGGCCGTTGTGCTCGCTCGTGCCGTCGACGATCCGCACGATGACCTCGCGGGGGTCGAACGGCTCCTTGAGGTCGGTCGGGATGAGGTCGAGGAGGCCCTCGGGGTCGGCGTCGGGCTCGGCCCAACCTTCGGTGGTCGAGTAGCGGCCGTGAGGGACGAGAGGCCGCGTATCGAGACCTCGGCCATCAGTGGGTCTCGATACGGGCTCGTTCCTCGCCCTACTCGACCAGCGAGAGGAGCGGCGGTTGAGCCGGGCCACGATCCGCCGCCCGATCCGGATCGCGTCGTGCTCGTCCTCGGCGAGGTAGTCGGCGAGCCCCGACACGCGGGCGTGCATCTCCGCACCGCCCAGCGACTCGTCGTCGGACTCCTCGCCCGTGGCCATCTTCACCAGGGGCGGGCCGCCGAGGAACACCTTGGCCCCGCCGCGCACGAAGACGGTGTAGTCGCTCATGCCGGGGACGTACGCCCCACCCGCGGTGGAGTTGCCGAAGACGAGCGCGATCGTGGGCTGGCGTCGCGCCGAGGCCCGCGTGAGGTCCCGGAAGAGCTTGCCGCCGGGGATGAAGATCTCCTTCTGCGTCGGCAGGTCCGCACCGCCCGACTCGACGAGCGAGATCGTCGGGAGGTCGTTCTCCTCGGCGATCTGCGAGGCGCGGAAGATCTTCTTCACCGTCCAGGGGTTGCTGGCGCCGCCCTTCACGGTGGGGTCGTTGGCGCTGATCATGCACTCCACGCCCTCCACCACGCCGATGCCGGTGACCACCGAGGCGCCGACGGTGAAGTCGGACCCCCACGCGGCCAGCGGCGAGAGCTCGAGGAAGGCCGACCCCGGGTCGAGGAGCAGCTCGATCCGCTCGCGGGCGGTCAGCTTGCCGCGCGCGTGGTGGCGGTCGACGTACTTCTCCCCGCCGCCCGCGACAGCCACCGCGTGCTGGGCGTCGAGGTCGGCGAGCTTCTCGACCATAGCCTCGCGGTTGCCGGGTCTCGATACGCCTCCTCGTCCCTCGTCGGCTACTCGACCACCGAGGGCGGTCATGCCTCGACCACCGCCTTCATCCGCTCCAGCGTCGTACGCATCCCCTTGCGGTTGGTGCGTCCGCGCAGCGCGCCGAGGAGGGTCCAGTAGACGCGCGTGAAGAGCGACGGCTCCATCCGGAAGTACTCGGTGACCAGCGTCCCGCCGTCCTTCGGCTCGAGCCGGTAGCCCCAGTTGTTGACCGTCACCGCGTCGGTGCCGACGGAGAACTCGAAGACCTCCTCGGGCTCGCAGGCGGTGACGCGGCACGGCGACCAGTACGTCGGGCCCACGCCGTTGCGCTTCACGTGACCGGCGAAGTAGGCCCCCACCTCGGGACCGGTGGACCCACGGGTCCACTTGGCCTCGAACGTCTCGGGGCTGAACTCCCCGATCCTGGTCACGTCGCTGACGAGGTCCCAGACCTCAGCGGGCGGGGCGTCCATCCAGACGGAGACCTCGTCACCCAGGGACGGCAGCTTGATCATCGGGAGTCCTTCTCTGTCGTGGTCATGACGCATAACCCATCAGCTTGGCCGTCAGGTCGCGCAGCACCTCGTCGGCGCCGCCCCCGATCGGCAGGATCCGGGCGTCGCGGTAGTGCCGCTCGACCTCGGTCCCGTGCATGTATCCGGAGCCGCCGAACACCTGGACGGCCCGGTCGCAGACGTACGACGCGCAGTCGACCGCCGTCTGCTTGGCCAGGCACGCCTCGGCGACGACGAACTCGCCTGCGACGTGGCGTGCGGCGACGGCGTGCGTGTAGGCGCGCGCGACCTCGACCTGGCGGCGCATCTCGACCAGCGTGTGCTGGACGGTCTGGTTGTCGACCAGCGGACGGCCGAACGTCGTCCGCTCACGGGCGTACGCCGCGGCGAGGTCGAGCGAGCGCGCCGCGATGCCGTAGCCGTGCACCGCCAGCGCGATCCGCTCCACGACGAACTGCTCGGCGATCTGCCCGAACCCGGCACCCTCGTCGCCGACGAGATTGGCCGCCGGGACGCGTACGTCGACGAAGGACAGCTCCGCGGTGTCGGAGCAGTGCCAACCCATCTTGCGCAGCGCACGGTCGACGGTGAAGCCGGGCGTCCCCTTCTCGATGACGAGCAGCGAGATCCCGCCGTGGCCGGGGCCACCGGTCCGGACGGCGGCAGTGACGAAGTCGGCCCGCACGCCCGAGGTGATGAAGGTCTTGGCGCCGTTGACGACGTAGTGGTCACCGACCCGCTCGGCGCGGGTGGTGATCCGCGCGACGTCGGAGCCGCCGCCGGGCTCGGTGATCGCGAGCGAGCCGATGAGGTCGCCGGCCAGCGTGGGGCATACGAACCGGTCGACGAGGTCGGCGTTGCCGCTGGCCGCGATGTGCGGCAGCGCGATCCCGGCGGTGAAGAGACCGGCCATCAGGCCGCTGGACGCACCGGCGTCGAACATCGCCTCCTGCATCGCGACCGAGTCGAGCAGGTCGCCGCCGCTGCCGCCGACCTCCTCGGCGAAGCCGACGCCGATCAGCCCCAGCTCGCCGGCCGTGCGGTGCAGCGTGCGCGGGATCTCGCCCACGTCCTCCCAGTCCTGGAGGTGCGGTGCCACCTCACGACGTACGAACTCGGCGGCGGTCGCACGCAGCGCCGCCACCTCGCTGGTTGAGGTGCGAGCGGAGCGAGCCTCGAAACCGCTCATACGAGGCTCTCCTCGATCGAGACGAGCCGCGAGCGCAGCCACTCGCCGAGGCCCTTGGCCTGCGGGTCGAAGCGGGTCGAGGCGGCGACGCCCTGGCCGAGGAGGCCGTGGACGACGAGGTTGACCGCGCCGAGGTGCGGCAGCAGCCACACGTCGACGTCGAGGTCGGCGGCCTCGGGCAGCAGGGTGCCGATGCCACGCGGCGACATCACCTTGAACAGCCACTGCACGCGGGCGTCGTACGTCGGGGTGTCGGCCTCGTCGTGCGCGACCCAGAGGCCGATGTTGGCGTCACCGCCCTTGTCGCCCGAGCGGGCGTGGACGAAGGTGCCGAGCGGGAGGCGGCGGGTCAGCGAGTCGGTGCGGGCGGGGTAGGGCGACGGGCGGGCGCCGGGCGCCTCCTGCGCGGGCGTGGAGGATGTCGGGTCGCCGACCACCTCGCGGCGACCGTCGGCGTGGACGACGGTGTGCGTGACGTCGGCGCGGTCGACGTACGCCGCCCGGTAGACGCCGTAGGGGGTGGCTGCGGCGGGCGGGGCCGTCATGGTGAAGCCGGGGTAGGAGCCGAGCGCGAGCTCGACCGCGGCGGAGGTGAAGGCGCGGCCGACCGGGTCGGGCGAGGGGTCCTTGACGGTGCACCGCAGCAGGGTCGAGGCCGACTCCTCGGTGTCGGCGTCGACCGGCGGGACGCGTACGTCGGACCAGGTGACCTCGGCCGCGGTCAGGCGAGGCGCGAGCTGGTCCTTCACCCACGCCGCCTTGGCCTCGACGTCGAGGCCGGTGAGCACGAGCTCGAGGCTGTTGCGCCAGCCGCCGAGCTCGTTGACGCAGACCTTCAGCCGCTCGGGCGGCGACTCGCCGACGACGCCGCTGATCGCGACGCGGTCCTCGGACTGCTGGTCGAGCCGGACCGAGTCGAGATGGACGGTGACGTCGGGGCCGAGGTAGCGGGTGGACTGGATCTCGTAGACGAGCTGCGCGGTGACGGTGTCGAGGGTGACCGCGCCGCCGGTGCCGGCGTGCTTGGTGATGACGCTCGAGCCGTCAGCGGCGACCTCGGCGACCGGGAACCCGAGCGGCCGCTGCCGGTCGGGCAGGGTCAGGAAGCCGCTGAAGTTGCCGCCCGTCGCCTGGGTGCCGCACTCGATGACGTGACCGGCGACGACCGCGCCCGCCAGCTCGTCGTACGACTCCTGCGTCCAGCCGTGGTGCGCGACCGCCGGGCCGACGACGAGCGAGGCGTCGGTGACGCGGCCGGTGACCACGACGTCGGCGCCGGCGGTCAGTGCCGCGGCAATGCCGAAGCCGCCGAGGTAGGCGTTGGCGGTGAGGGCGTTCTCGAAGGCGAGGTGGCGTACGTCGTCGCCCTCCACGTGGGCGACCTGCGGGTCGAGCCCGAGCCCACGGGCGACCTCGCGGACCTTGTCGGCGAGGCCGGCGGGGTTGAGCCCGCCGGCGTTGGCGACGATCTTCACCTTCTTCTCCAGGGCCAGTCCGAGGCAGTCCTCGAGCTGACGGACGAAGGTGCGGGCGTAGCCCAGGGTCGGGTCCTTGAGCTGGTCCCTGCCGAGGATGAGCATCGTGAGCTCGGCGAGGTAGTCGCCGGTGAGGACGTCGAGCTCGCCTCCCTCGAGCATCTCGCGCATCGCGCCGAGGCGGTCGCCGTAGAAGCCGGAGCAGTTGCCGATCCTCACGCTTCCGCTGGTCGAGGAAGGACGAAGTCCTGTCACGAGACCCTCGCTCATCGGGGCGCTCGTCCCTCGCCCGGCTGGCCGGCGAAGGCCTGGGCGATGTCGAGCCAGCGATCGGCGTCGGCACCGGTGGCGACGAGGTCGGTGTCGGCGCGGTGGACGCGCTGGGTGACGAGGCGGCAGAAGTCGCCCGCACTGCCGGTCACGGTCTGCGACGCGTCCTCCGGCCCCCAGCTCCAGACCTCGCCCGACGGCGCGACGAGGTCGATGCGGAACTCCTCGGCCGGGGCGTCGAGACCGTGGACGGAGTGGGCGAAGTTGCGGGTGCGTACGCCGAGGTGGGCGACGTGGCGGATCCGGTCGGTGTCCTCGACGTCCACGCCCAGGCCCTCGTGCACGTCGAGGCTGTGCGCCCACGTCTCCATCAGGCGCGCGGTGGCCATCGACGTGGCCGACATCGGCGGGCCGAACCACGGCATCTTCTCGCCCCTCGGCATCGCGACCAGCGCGGCGCGGAGGTCGGCGCGGGCGCGGCGCCAGCGGCCGAGCAGGTCGTCGTCCTGGGCGAGCAGCAGCGCCTGGGCGTCGACGTACCCCTCCGGGTCGGCGATCGCCCCGAGCACGACCGCGTCCCACGCGTCCTTGTCGGTCGCGGCCTTGACCGCGACCTCGTCGGTCCAGCCGAGGTGGGCGACCTGCGTCGCGACGTCCCAGCCGGGCGCGGGGGTCGGCGTGCGCCAGCCGTCCGCGTCGAGGTCGGCGACGAGCGCCTCGAGCCGGTCGCCCTCCGCGGCGAGGTCGTCGAGCACCTGGGTCAGCACGTCGGTCATCGGTGGCTCCTGCGGTCGGCCCGGTGCATTTCCACTCGAGCGAGTGGATCTTCATGCCGGGTTGAGCGTGGCGAAGGGGCGTGGGCCCTGAACTTCCACTCGTGCGAGTGGATGTTCATCCCGGGAGTGGTCATGGGGCCAGCTCCTTGTCGAGCACGTCGGCCCACTCCCGGAGGATGCGGCGTCGGCGGGCGGAGTCGTCGGTGATCGTGGCGGCCAGGCCCAGCCCGCGGACCAGGTCGAGGGTGGCCTGCACCAGCTCGCGCACGCCGGGGCGCGACTCGTCGGCGCCGAGGGCGGTGACGGTCAGTCTGTGGGTCTCGCGACCCACGCGCTGCTCCAGCGGGGAGACCGCCGCGAGGAGGGCCTCGTCGGTGCGGGCTGCGACCCACAGCTCGAGCGCCGCGGTGAAGACCGGTGAGGCGAAGTGGTCGCCGAGCATCTCCACGACCGCGCGCGTACGCCGCTTGCCGGTCGGCAGCTGCGCCACGGCGTCGGCCAGCTCGGCGCCGCGCAGCTCGGTGAGGTGCTCGACGGCGGCGACGACGAGGTCGTTCTTCGTCGGGAAGTGGTGGAGCTGCGCCCCGCGGCTCACCCCTGCCCGCTCGGAGACGAGCGTGGTCGAGGTGCCGGTGAAGCCGCGCTCGACCAGCAGCTCCACCGTCGCCTCCAGCAACCGCGCCCGCATCGCACGCGTCCGGTCCGCCTGCGGGACGCGGGTCGTCTGGGCCTGGGAGGTCACGGGGCCAGCCTGCCGTCGTACAAACAAACAATCAAGCCTGACTTTTTCTTGCCTCGCGCCAACCACGGACGGCAGCAGGTGGGGGAAGTCCTGCGCGATCGGGCCGTTGCAACCGCCGGTCCGCGCGGGAGTCACCGGTTGAGCGGTGACTCCTGCAATTCGGCCGCTCAGACCGCAGCGACCGTCAGCACCACCCGCGCCCGCTCGTCCGGAGCGAGCCAGCGCCGCCGGGCGCGGAGCAGCCGCACCGTCGACCAGGCGAGGAAGGGCAGCGCGAGCACGGCCGGCAGCCATGCCCACGGGCCGGTGGAGACGGTGGTGAAGACCATCCCGGTGAGGGTGGTGACGAGGGAGAGCTTCCCCGCGTAACCGGCCATCGCGGCGTGCGGCGCGGGCGTCGCGCGGGGCGAGGAGAGGTCGGCGGAGTAGGGCGAGCGGACCGACCACGACATGACGATCGCCAGCACCTGCACGAGCACGACGAGCCAGCACGCCGCGACGCTGACCCCGACCACCAGCGGTGGCGGGCCGTTGCGCAGCAGCGCCATCACGACGGTCGTCGCGGACACCGCGGCCATGCACTCGAGGACGACGAGGGCGCGTACGTCGAACACGTCGTGCGCGCCGACCGGCAGGGTCTCGCGCCAGACCATCCCCTTGCCGTCGAGGCACCAGGCGTTGACGCCGAAGAGCAGCGCGGCGCCGCTGGCGGTGAGGCCGGGCAGGAGCATCACCGAGCTCCACTGCAGCCCGGCGACGAGCGCGACCAGGCCGGGACCGATGCCCAGCACGATGAGCCCCCGGCGCATGCCGACCGAGCGCCACACCGAGCCCCGGTCGAGGCGGCGCAGCAGCGCCCGCTCGGGCGAGCCCCAGCGCGGCTCGGGGGCGTGCCGCGCCTCGTGCACTCCGGACTGGACGCGCAGCTCCTCGCGCGGCGGCAGCCCGAGGGCCCACGCGGCGGGCCGGGCGCCGAGGGCGACGGCGGCGGCGAAGATGCCCAGCAGCACCACGACGACCAGCGGCCAGGACGAGGTCTGCGCGGTCTCGGCGATCCAGGTCGTCGGCAGCGCACGGACGAGCGGCCCGAGCGCGCCGGCCAGGTGGAGGCCGGCGAGCGCAACGACGATTGCGCCGGAGACGACCCGGACGGTGACGACGCCGTGGGGCGTACGCCGTACGCCCTCCGCCGCCCAGCCGAGCGCCTGACCGAGCGCGGTGGCAGCCAGCACCCACGCCAGCACGACCACCTGCGCGCCGAGCAGCCGGTCGGGCGGCGTGACGAGGGCGGTGACGGCGAGGAGGGCCCACATCTGGACCAGCCAGGCGAGGTTGAGCGGCGCGAGCAGCAGCGCGCCGAGGTGCTCGGTCACGGGACTGACGGGGTGGATCGCGGCCTCGCTGCGCGAGAGCAGCTCGCGACCGCCGCCGCTGCTCATCGAGGAGCTGACGGCCAGCAGCAGGACGCCGATGAACGCCCCGCCGAGGTTGTCGCGCAGGGTGTCGACGGCGCGGGTCAGGGCGGGCTGGTCGAGGGCGGCCGTGTCGAAGGCGGCCGGCGCGAGCGCGAAGACGACGGTCAGGCCGAGGCCGACGATCGCGCCGAACGCGGCGGCACCGGGTCGGCGTACGGTCCGGGCGCGGAAGCCGACGAGGTGCGCGGTGTCGCGGGCGGCGTCGGCCCAGCCGTCGCGGGGGGCCTCAGTCGAGGAGCGCACGGTAGGCCTCGCCGGTGAGGTCGGCCGCCTCCATCGCGGCGACGCGGTTGCCGCCGCGGAGCACGACGGCGTCACCGCAGGCCTCGAGGGCGAGGTCGCGCAGGTGGGTGGAGAGCAGGACGCAGGCGCCACGGGCCCGGGCATCGGCGACGACCTCGAGGGTCGCCTCGACGCCGAGGGGGTCGACGCCGTCGAACGGCTCGTCCAGCAGCAGGACGGAGGGCTCGTGCAGCGCCGCCAGGACGACGCTGAGCCGGCGGCTCATGCCGTGGCTGAACCCGCCGACGACGCGGTGGGCGACGTCGCCGAGCTCGAAGCGCTCCAGCAGGTCGCGTCCGCGCTCCTCCCACGCGTCCATCCGGCGCAGCCGGGCGCTGAGCTGCAGGTGCTCCCAGGGAGTCGCGCGCGGCACGAGGCCGCCGACGTCGGGGCAGTAGCCCACGACGCGCTTCACGCCGAGGGCGTCGGTGGCGGCGTCGCGGCCGGCGACCGTGACCACGCCGGAGGTGGGCGGCACGACCCCGGCAAGGACCTTCATCGTCGTCGACTTGCCGGCGCCGTTGCGACCGAGCAGGGCGGTCGCGCGACCGCTGTCGGCGGTGAGGTCGACACCCGAGACGGCCTCGACGTCACCGAAGCGGACGTGGAGGTCGCGCACGACGACCGCGGGGGGCTGGGTCACCGACCCATCCTCCCCGACCGGCGGCCTCCGTGCGGGTGCTTTGCCAGAGCCGGCGGCCGCTGTAACGCCGGGTTGGTGCTTGTACCCACCCGGATATATCAGGGTGGGTACAGCCCTTAACCCGGCGTTACAGCGCCAAACCGACGAGCCTCAGGCGGGGAAGCCCTCGCCCTTCGCCGCCAGGTCGCGGAGGTACGCCGTCGGACGGAAGCGCTCGCCGTAGGCGTCGGCCAGCTCGTCGGCGCGGGCCAGGAAGGCGTCCAGCCCGATCGGGCCGACGCCGTGGCCGGTCTCGTCCAGCGCCTGCCAGCCGGTCATGAACTGCGCCGCGCCACCGGTGAGCGCCGGGAAGCCGATGCCCATGATCGAGCCGATGTTGGCCGCGGCAGCGGACGTGATGACGCCCTCCTCGAAGCACTTCGCGGTCTCGATGGCCTCGATGAAGAGCATCCGGTCGCGCACGTCGCGGATCGGGGGCTGCTGCTCCGCGACGGGGAATGTCTCGGCCAGCCCGGGCCACAGCGTCGTACGCCGTCCGTTGTCGTCGTAGTCGTAGAAGCCCGCGCCCTTGAGCCGCGACGGCCGGCCGAGGCCGATCATCGTCTCGATCACCGACCCGGCGGGGTAGTCGCCGAGGTCGACGCCCTCGCGCTCGGCGGCGTCCTCGGTCGCCTTGCGGATCTTGGCCATCAGCTCCATGTTGAGCTCGTCGCTGATCTGCAGCGGCCCGACGGGGAAGCCGGCCGACGTCGCGGCGCGCTCCAGCGAGACCGGGTGCACGCCCTCAGCGAGCATCGCGAGGCCCTCGTTGATCTGGGTGCCGATGACGCGCGAGGTGTAGAAGCCCCGCGAGTCGTTGACGACGATCGGCGTCTTGCGGATCTGCTGCACGACGTCGTACGCCTTGGCGAGCGCGAGGTCGGAGGTCTCCGCGCCGCGGATGATCTCGACCAGTGGCATCTTGTCGACGGGGCTGAAGAAGTGCAGGCCGATGAAGTCGGCCGGGCGCTCGATGCCCGTGGCGAGCTCGGTGATCGGCAGCGTCGAGGTGTTGGAGCACAGCAGCGCGTCCGGGTCGACGTACGGCGTCACCTCGGCGAAGACCTTCGCCTTGAGCGTCGGGTCCTCGAAGACGGCCTCGATCACCAGGTCGCAGCCGGCCAGGTCCTCGGGCGAGGCGGTCGGGGTGATCCGACCGAGCAGCTCGGCGGCCTTCGCCTCGGTCAGCTTGCCCCGCGAGATCCCCTTGGCGTTGAGCTTCTCGGTGTAGGCCCTGCCCTTCTCGGCCGCCTCGAGCGTGACGTCCTTGAGCACGACCTCCATGCCGGCGCGGGCGCAGGAGTAGGCGATGCCGGCGCCCATCATCCCGGCGCCGAGGACGCCGACCTTGGTGGCCTGCCACCGCTCGATGCCCTGCGGGCGCAGCGAGCCGGAGTTGATGGCCTGGAGGTCGAAGAAGAAGGCCTGGATCATGTTCTTGGCCTGCTGGTTGACCACCAGGTTGGTGAAGTAGCGGCTCTCGATGCGCGAGGCGGTGTCGAAGTCGACCTGCGCGCCCTCGACCGCAGCGCTCATGATCGCGCGCGGCGCGGGGTAGATCGCACCCTTGGTCTGCTTGCGCAGCAGCGCCGGGAAGGCCGGCAGGAACTGCGCCAGCGCGGGGGTCTTCGGGGTGCCGCCGGGCATCTTGTAGCCCGCGCGGTCCCACGGGTTCGTCGCCGCATCAGCGTCGTCCTTGTGGGCGAGGACCCAGGCCTTCGCCGCCGGCACGAGCTCCTCGCGGGTCGGTACGAGCTCGTCGACGAGGCCCTTGGCCAGGGCCCCCTGCGGGTCGAACTGGGTGCCGGGCATCAGCACGTCCATCAGCGCGGACTGGAGACCGAGCATGCGTACGACGCGGGTGACCCCGCCGCCGCCGGGCAGCAGGCCGAGCGTCGACTCGGGCAGGCCGATCTTCACCGAGCGGTCGTCGACGGCGATGCGGCGGTTGGCCGCGAGCGCGATCTCGAGGCCGCCACCGAGGGCGGCACCGTTGATCGCGGCGACGACGGGGCGCGGGAAGGTCTCGAGGCGGCGCAGGCTGGACTTGACCGCCTCGCCCATCGCGAAGATCTCGTCGGCGTCGTCCGGCGTCGCCTTCATCATGTTCTTGAGGTTGCCGCCGGCGAAGAAGGTCTTCTTCGCGCTCGCCAGGACCACGCCGGCGACGTCGTCGACCTCGTCGTGGAGCCGCTGGACGGCTGCCTCCATCGACGACTGGTAGAGCTCGTTCATGGTGTTGGCGCTGGCGGTCGGGTCGTCGAGGGTCAGGGTGACGATGCCGTCGGCGTCGCGGTCGTAGCGGACCGCGGTCTGGATGTCGGTGTCAGTGGACGTCATGTGGGGTTCTCTCACTCGCTGGTCGAGTAGGTACGGAGGGGAGTCGGTGGTCGAGTGGGCCGAGGAACGAGGCCTGTATCGAGACCATCGAGACCTGGTTCTCGGCGGGGGTTGCTTGTCATCTGATCGGGTCTCGATACAGCGCCGTCACGGCTTCGTTCCTCAGCCGTGGGCGCCACTCGACCACCATCAGCTGGCGTGAGCTCGTGCCTCGCTCACACCAGCTCGACGATCGTGGCGATGCCCATCCCGCCGCCGACGCAGAGCGTGGCGAGGCCGCGCTTGAGGTCGCGGCGGGCGAGCTCGTCGACGAGGGTGCCGAGGATCATCGCGCCGGTGGCGCCGAGGGGGTGGCCCATCGCGATGGCGCCGCCGTTGACGTTGGTGACCTCGTGACTGATGCCCATGTCGCGCATGAAGCGCATCGCGACGGCGGCGAACGCCTCGTTGATCTCCCAGAGGTCGATGTCGTCGACCTCGAGGCCGGCACGCGCGAGCGCCTTGCGGGCAGCGGGAGCCGGGCCGGTGAGCATGATCGTCGGGTCGGCGCCCGACACGGCGGTGGAGATGATCCGCGCCCGCGGGGTCAGGCCGAGCGACGTACCGATCTCCTCGGTGCCGATCGCCATGACGGCAGCACCGTCGACGATGCCCGAGGAGTTGCCGGCGTGGTGCACGTGGTCGATCGCGGGGACCCAGTGGTACTTCTCGAGCGCCACGTCGTCGAAGCCCGCGTCGCGGCCGATCTGGGCAAAGGACGGCTTGAGGCCGGCGAGGCCCTCGACAGAGGTGTCGGGGCGCACGGTCTCGTCGCGGTCGAGCACGGTGACGCCGCTGAGGTCCTTGACCGGCACGACCGCGCCGTCGAAGTAGCCGTTGGCCCACGCCTTCGCGGCGCGGTGGTGGGACTCGGCGGCGTACGCGTCGACGTCCTGGCGGTTCCAGCCCTCGATGGTGGCGATCAGGTCGGCGCCGATCCCCTGGGGCACGAAGCCGGTCTGGAGCGCGGTGGCGGGGTCCATCGCCCAGGCGCCGCCGTCGCTGCCCATCGGCACGCGGCTCATCGACTCGACGCCACCAGCGATGACGAGGTCCTCGAAGCCCGAGCGCACCCGCTGCGCGGCCTGGTTGACGGCCTCGAGGCCCGAGGCGCAGAAGCGGTTCAGCTGCACGCCGGCGACGGTCTCGGGGTAGCCGGCCTTCAGGGCGGCGGTCTTGGCGATGTCGCCGCCCTGGTCGCCGATCGGGGTCACGACACCGAGCACGACGTCGTCGACGCGGGCCGGGTCGAGCGTGGGGTTGCGGGTCTTGAGCTCGTCGAGGAGTCCGACGACCAGGTCCACCGGCTTGACCTCGTGGAGCGAACCGACGGCCTTGCCGCGGCCGCGAGGTGTGCGGATGTGGTCGTAGACGAATGCTTCTGCCATGCCAGCGATTGTGACACCATTACTGTCACAGTCCAACAGGTGTGTCCCGGGTCACGCAGGACGGGGCGGTCGGCAGGAGAGGATGGGCGCGTGGACACCGAGCTGCTGACGCTGGACGAGCTGACCGAGCGCACCGGGGTGAGCGCGCGCAACGTGCGCTTCTACGCCTCGCGCGGCCTGGTCCCCTCCCCCGTGCGCCGCGGCCGCTCGGGCTACTACGGCCCCGACCACGTCGCGCGTCTCGAGCTGGTCCGCGAGCTCCAGGGCCACGGCTTCACGCTGTCGGCGATCGAGAAGTACGTCGAGCAGATCCCCGACACCGCCACCCCCTCCGACATCGCGCGCCACCTGTCCCTCCTCGCCCCGGTCACCGGCGACCGCGACGTCGACGTGCCGGCCGGCCTCTCCGGCATGGGCATCTCCCCTGAGGCGGCCGCGGCCGTGTCGCAGGTGTACGCCGCCCACGGCCGGCAGGTCGCCCAGGAGCTGTCGGAGATCGTGCGCACGATGGTGTGGCCGCAGTTCCGCGAGCGGGGCGGCACGGCCGAGGAGCTGCGCGAGTTCGTCCACCGGCTCAAGCCGCTGACGATCGCCGGCCTGGTGATGGCCTACGAGCAGGCGATCGACGAGAGCCAGGCAGCGTACGACGGCAAGCGTCCGCACTGACCCCTCTCACCGCCCCGCCCCGCCCGACGGGGTGACCGGACTGGGTGCGCACTGGGAGGCTTGGGGGGTGCCCGACCCCTCCACCCCCGCCGGCGCGGCGCAGCGATGACCGGCGCCGCGGTCTACCTCATCCTCGGACTGTCGCTGCTCCTGGCCACCGTCCTGCCGCACGCCACCCGGCGTGTGGCCCTGTCACCTCCCATGGTGCTCGTCGGCGTCGGCCTGGCCATCGGGCTGCTGCCGCTCGCGGACGACGTGAGCCTCCAGCCCGAGGACAACCGCGAGCTGATCACCCACGTCGCCGAGTTCACCGTCCTGGTCTCCCTGATGGGGGTGGGTCTGGCGATCGACCGCGTGCTCGAGCTGCGGTCGTGGCGGTCGTGGCGCACCTGGTCCCCGGTCTGGCGGATGCTGCTGGTCGCCATGCCCCTGACGATCCTCGGCACGATGCTGCTCGGGTGGTGGGTCGCCGGGCTCGCACCCGCGGTCGCGCTCCTGCTGGGGGCGGTCCTCGCGCCGACCGACCCGGTCCTGGCCTCCGACGTGCAGGTCGGTGAGCCGCTGACCGACGACGTCGACCGGCCTGACGACGGCGGCGGCCCGGAGGAGGACGACGACATCCGGTTCTCCCTGACCGCCGAGGCGGGCCTCAACGACGGCCTGGCCTTCCCCTTCGTGCACCTGGCGCTCCTGCTCCTCGCCGGCGGCTTCGGCCTCGCCGAGGCCGGGACCTGGCTCGGGTGGTACCTCGTCGGCAAGATCGCCATCGGCCTCGCCGTGGGCCTCGGGGCCGGCTGGCTGCTGGGCCGCCAGGCGTTCCACGTGCGCAACGAGGACCTCCGGCTGGCCAACGCGGGCGAGCCCCTGCTCGCGGTCGCCGCGCTGCTGGCGTCGTACGGCGCCGCGGAGCTCGTCGGCGGCTACGGCTTCCTGGCGGTCTTCGCCTGCGCGATGCGCCTGCGCGCCTCCGACCGCGGCAACTCCTACCACCGCGCGATGCACGGCGTGGTCGAGCGCCTCGAGCGCCTGATGACGCTGCTGGTCCTGCTCGTCCTGGGCATGGCGATGACGCGCGGGCTGCTCGAGCACCTCGACTGGCGGGGCGTCGTCGTCGCCCTGGCGCTCGTGCTGGTCGTGCGGCCGCTGGCCGGCTACCTCGCCCTGGCCGTGCTGGCCCGCGACGAGAAGGAGGAGGGCGGCCTGGACCGCGGGGAGATCGCGGCGGTGGCCTTCTTCGGGGTGCGCGGCGTGGGCTCGGTGTTCTACCTCGGCTACGCGGTGACGCACGAGCACGTGCCCGACGAGCCGTGGCTGTGGTCCACCGTCGCCTTCACGATCATCGTGTCGGTGGTCCTGCACGGCGTCACCGCGACGCCGGCGATGTCGCGCCTCGACGCGCGCCGGAAGGCATCCGCACAGGCACGATGACGTGCTCGTGGGGACCGGGCTGAGAGAGTGGTCGCATGTCCACAGTTCTCGTCACCGGTGCCACCGGCTTCATCGGTCGCCGCCTGGTCCCCGCCCTGGTCGAGGCCGGCCACGACGTCCGCGCCATGACCCGCCGCCCCGAGGCGTACGACGGCGAGGGCACGCCGGTCGGCGCCGACGTCTCCGACCCCGACTCCCTGCGCCCCGCGCTGGAGGGTGTCGACGTGGCGATCTACCTCGTCCACTCCCTCGACGACCCCGACTTCGAGCGCAAGGACGCCGACGCCGCCCGCAACTTCAGCGCCGCCGCGGCAGCGGCCGGTGTCAGCCAGATCGTCTACATGGGCGGTCTCGGCGACGACGACGGGGAGCTGTCGGCCCACCTGCGCTCGCGGCGCGAGGTCGAGGGACTGCTCGGCACCGACGGCGTGCCCGTCACCGTGCTGCGCGCTGCCATCGTCGTCGGCCACGGCGGCATCTCGTGGGAGCTCACCCGCCAGCTGGTGAAGAACCTGCCGGCGATGGTCGTGCCCAAGTGGGTCGGCACCCGCACCCAGCCGATCGCCATCGACGACGTGGTCCGTTACCTCTCCGGGGTCGTCGGCCAGGAGGAGGCGCTCGGCCGGGTCTTCGAGATCGGCGGACCAGAGCAGCTGACCTACCGCGAGATGCTGCAGGGAGTGGCGCTCGCGATGAACGGCCGCAAGGTCCCGATCGTCGTCGTCCCGCTGCTCACCCCGGGGCTGTCGTCGCGGTGGTTGGCGCTGGTCACCGACGTCGACGTCACCACCGGGCGCAACCTCATCGACTCGATGTCCACCGAGGTGCTCGTGCGCGACACCTCGATCCGCCAGGTCGTGCCCGGCGAGCCGCTGACCTACGCCGAGTCCGTACGCCGCGCGCTGGCCGAGCGGGCCGAGGCGGGCCTGGAGAAGTAGGCCCGGAGAAGTAGGCCTAGAAGAGCAGCGGCAGCAAGAAGAGCATCGACAGCGACCACGTGATGTGGGTCAGGATCGGTGCCAGCACGCCGCCGCTGGCGCGCCGCTCGAGCCCGCACACCACACCGAGCACGATGGCGGCGAAGCCGAGCATGACGTTGCCGGTGGCGAGCGTCGCGACGACGTACGCCAGCGTGGTCCACAGCACGGGGTGGCGCGGGATAGCGGCGTACATCGCGCCGCGGAAGAACAGCTCCTCGGCGATGCCGTTGAAGAACGTGATGACCGCCAGGACGGTCAGCGAGCCCTCGTCGGCGTAGGCCAGCACCGAGCTGACGTAGTCGGCGAGCGGGTCGATCTCGCGCACCACCAGCGAGCCGAGGACGAAGACCCCGACGAGCAGCAGGCCCAGCAGGATCGGCGCCAGGATCGGCCTGATGAAGACCTCGCCGCCGGAGATCCGGCCGAGGTGGAGCCGGCCGGACAGGAACGCGCCTGCGGCCCAGATGCCCGCGAGCAGGACCGCGGCGACGTAGAACGTGTTGCCGCCCGGCTCGAGGCGCAGCGACCAGCCCAGCACGATCGCGCCGACCAGCACCACGATGGCGGCGACGACCTGCCGGCGCCGGAAGGCCTCCGGGGTGTCGCGCTGGTCGCGTGGGACGACGTCCCACAGCGAGCGTCGGATGAAGGTGCGCATGACCGCCAGCCTAGGAGCCTGCCAACAACTCGCGGACCCGCGGGATCACTTCTTCGCCGTAGAGCCGCACCGACTCGAGGCGCTCGGCGTGTGGCAGGGCACCCACGGAGTACTTGAGCTGGAAGCGGGAGAGGCCCAGCGTGCGCGCGGCCCAGGCGATCTTCTGCGCGACGGTCTCGGGCGAGCCGACGAACATCGCCCCCTGCGGACCAGCGGCCTGCTCGAAGGCGATCCGGCTGTACGGTCCCCAGCCGCGCTCGCGGCCCAGGCGGGTGTAGAGGTCAGCCTGGTGCGGGTAGAGCTGCTCGCGTGCCTCGTCGTCCGTGGCGGCGATGTGCCCGGGCGAGTGCATCCCGATCGGCAGCTCGGCGTGGCCGTACTGCTCCAGCGCGCGACGGTAGAGGTCGGAGAACTGGACGAAGGCGGCGGGCGACCCGCCGATGACGGCCAGCACCAGGGGCATGCCGTACTTCGCGGCGCGGACGACGGACTCCGGGGTGCCGCCGACGGCGATCCACGCGGGCACCTTGCCCGCGGCGGTCGTCGGGTAGACCTGCTTGCCCTCGAGCGGCGCGCGGATGCTGCCCTGCCACGTCACCGGCTGCTCGTGCTGGAGCGCGGAGAAGAGGTCGAGCTTCTCGGCGAAGAGCCGGTCGTAGTCGCCCAGGTCGAGGCCGAAGAGGCCGAAGGACTCGATGAAGGAGCCGCGTCCGAGCTGCACCTCGGCGCGGCCGTTCGACACGGCGTCGAGGGTGGCGAAGCGCTGGTAGACCCGGATCGGGTCGTCAGAGGACAGCACGGTGACGCCGGTGCCGAGGCGGATCCGCTCGGTCTGGCCGGCGATCGCGGCGAGCACGACGTCGGGCGCGGAGACGGCGTAGTCGGCGCGGTGGTGCTCGCCCAGGCCGATGTAGTCCACCCCGACCCGGTCGGCGAGCACCGCCTCCGCGACCACCTCGCGCAGCGTCTCGGCGTGGTTGCCGGGCGCGCCGTCGAGCGGGGCGTCGCCGAACGTGTCGAGGCCGAGCGAGATCTGCTCGCGGGTGCCGAGGACGGAGTGGTCGAAGTCGGGCATGTCGCTCCTTCGTTGACTGGTTGAAGGGTCAACGATGCGCGGAGGCCCGGCATTCCGCCACACCAGCACTCGCTGGTTGAGGTGCGAGCGCAGCGAGCCTCGAAACCACGCCGTCAGACGCAGGTTTCGAGGCTCGTCGCTGGAGCTCCTCGCACCTCAACCAGCGAAGCGGCTCGCGCGAAGGGGTCAGCGACGTCCGCTGAACGACGCCGCGCTGTGGCCGCCGCTGTTGCGGGACTGGCCGCCCTGGCCGCCACCGGAGCGACGACGCTGGCCGCCGCCACCGCCCTGGCCGCCACCCTGGCCGCCGCCGGAGCGACGACGTTGGCCGCCACCGGTGGAACCGCCGGCGGAGCTGCCCGGGGTCTCGCTGGTGTAGCTCGTCGGGTTGCCGCGACGCGAGCGACCGCCGGTCTCGCCGGTCGCGCGGGCACGCTTGCGCTGCGCGTTGGCACCGGTCGAGCGACCGCCGCCGCCAGCGCGGCCACCCGTGGAGGTCGGCACCTCGACGACGAGGCCGCCGGGCGTGCTGCGCTCGCCGGGGGCGAGCTGCTCGAGCATCGCGTGACCGGGCCCGCTGATCTTGGTGGTGGTCGGCTTGATGCCGGCCTGACGGGTCAGGTCGCGCACGTCGCGCTGCTGCTCGTCGGTCATCAGCGTGATCACGGTGCCCTCGGCGCCGGCGCGAGCCGTACGCCCCGAACGGTGCAGGTAGGCCTTGTGCTCGGTGGGCGGGTCGGCGTGGATCACGAGCGCCACGTCGTCGACGTGGATGCCGCGCGCGGCGATGTCGGTCGCGACCAGCGTGGTGGCCTTGCCGGAGTGGAACATCTCCATGTTGCGCGTGCGCGCGTTCTGGCTGAGGTTGCCGTGGAGGTCGACCGAGGGCACGCCGGACTTGTTGAGCTGGCGGGCCAGCGCCTTGGCGCCGTGCTTGGTGCGGGTGAAGACCACCGTGCGGCCGGGGGCGCTCGTCAGGTCGACGAGCACCGGCACGCGCTGGTCGCGCGAGACGTGGAGCACGTGGTGCGACATGGTCGAGACCGGCGACTGCGCCGAGTCGGCCTCGTGGGTCGCGGGGTTGGTGAGGTAGCGCTTGACCAGGACGTCGATCGCCTTGTCGAGCGTGGCGGAGAACAGCATCCGCTGGCCCGTGCGGGGCGTCTTGTCCATGATCCGGCGCACGCCGGGCAGGAAGCCCAGGTCGGCCATGTGGTCGGCCTCGTCGAGGATGGTGACCTCGACGGCGGAGAGGTCGGCGTAGCCCTGGCCCATCAGGTCCTCGAGGCGACCGGGGCAGGCGATGACGATGTCGACGCCCTTCTTGAGCGCGGTGGTCTGCGGGCCCTGGCCCACGCCGCCGTAGACGACGACGGTCGACAGGCCGGAGGCCTTGGCCAGCGGCAGCAGCGAGGCGTGGATCTGGCCGACGAGCTCGCGCGTGGGGGCCAGGATCAGCGCGCGCGGCTTGCGCGGCATCGCCGGCAGCTTGCTCGCGTCGAGGCGGGCGACCAGCGGGAGCAGGAAGCCGTACGTCTTGCCGGAGCCGGTGCGGCCGCGGCCGAGCACGTCGCGCCCGGCGAGGCTGTCCGGCAGCGTCGCGGCCTGGATCGGGGTCGGGGTGGTGATGCCCTGCTGCTCGAGGATCTTGGCGAGCGAGGAGGGCACGCCGAGTTCGGCGAAGTTCATGTGAGTTGCTTTCGGTTGGCGTCTCGCCACCGTGAGCCGCTGCGTCGTTCTCGACGGGATGTGCGGCGTACGTGCCTCAGTGTGAGGAAGGGTCCCGCCGCGATCGTGTCGGGCGAGCCTGCGCCCGGGGCAAGACCGGCCGGGCGTCTGAGTGCACAACGGTAGCGGTACGCGTGGTGTTCCCGTGAATCCGCCGCGGTGTGATCCTCGTCAGACGCCCGGCACGCTCACGCGCAGCAGGCCTCCCCTGCCGGCTCAGGGGCGCTCTGGGCGGGCGCGTCGTCGGTGATCGTGTAGACCTCCCAGCGCTCCCCGTCGGGGGTGCCCTGCACCCAGAACTTGTCCTGCTTGGCGTAGCAGCAGGTGGTGTCACGCTCCTCGGTCGTGGCGAAGCCGGCCGCGGCGAGGCGCGTCAGCTCGCTGTCGACGGTGTCGACGTCGGAGACCTCGACGCCGAGGTGGTTGATGCTGCCGCCGTGTCCGGCGTTCTCGATCAGCACCAGCTTGAGCGGCGGCTCGGCGACCGCGAAGTTGGCGTAGCCGGGGCGGATCTTGTGGGGCTCGGTGCCGAAGAGCGTGGAGTAGAAGGCGATCGACGTCTCGAGGTCGTCGACGTTGAGGGCGAGCTGCAAGCGGGACATGGATGGGTCCTTCCGTAGATATTGATGACTGTCGATGTCCGAGATTGCCGCATTCATCGATGTCTGTCAATATTGATCTGTGTCGAAGTCTCAGCTGACCCTGACCCCCGTCGAGACGGCTGCGTGCTGCTCGCCCCTGATGCGCGAACCGATCTCGGCCGACCAGGCCGAGAGGCTGGCGCCGTTGCTCAAGGCGCTCGCCGACCCGGTGCGCCTGCGCCTGGTCTCGATCGTGGCCGCCAGCGAGGGCGGCGAGGCCTGCGTGTGCGACCTCAACGACGCCTTCGACCTGTCGCAGCCCACCATCAGCCACCACCTCAAGGTGCTGCACGACGTCGGCCTGCTCGACCGCAGCAAGAGGGGCGTGTGGGTCTACTACGCCGTGCGCCGCGAGGTGCTCGCCGACGTCGCGACGCTCATCGGGGGCAACGCGTGAGCGCGCGCGGCGGCGAGGTCGTCGACAAGCTGTCGACCCTCGACCGGTTCCTCCCGCTGTGGATCGGCCTGGCCATGGTCGCCGGCCTCCTGCTCGGACGTACGGTCCCGGGGCTCGACGACGTGCTGTCGGCGGTCGAGATCGACGGCATCTCCCTGCCGATCGCCATCGGCCTGCTGGTGATGATGTACCCCGTCCTGGCCAAGGTGCGCTACGACCGGCTCGACTCGGTCACCTCGGACCGAAGGATGCTGCTGTCGTCCCTGGTGCTCAACTGGGTGCTCGGTCCGGCACTGATGTTCGCCCTCGCCTGGCTGATGCTCCCGGACCTGCCGGAGTACCGCACCGGGCTCATCATCGTCGGGCTCGCGCGCTGCATCGCCATGGTCATCATCTGGAATGACCTGGCCTGTGGCGACCGGGAAGCCGCTGCAGTCCTCGTGGCGCTGAACTCCGTCTTCCAGGTGATCGCCTTCGCCGGCCTCGGCTGGTTCTACCTCGAGGCGCTGCCGACCTGGCTCGGCCTGCAGGGCGCGGCGCTCGACGTGTCGGCCTGGCAGATCGCCAAGTCCGTGCTTGTCTTCCTCGGCGTCCCGCTGCTGCTCGGCTGGCTCTCGCGCACCTACGGCGAGCGCCTCAAGGGCCGGGACTGGTACGAGTCGAGGTTCCTGCCCCGCGTCGGGCCCTGGGCGCTGATCGGGCTGCTCTTCACGATCGTGGTCCTCTTCGCGCTCCAGGGCGAGCAGGTCACCAGCCGCCCGCTCGACGTCGCCCGGATCGCGCTGCCCCTCCTGGTCTACTTCGCCCTCATGTGGGGCGGCGGCTTCCTGCTGGGACGCGCGCTCGGCATGACGTACGAGCGCACCACGACGTTGGCCTTCACCGCCGCCGGCAACAACTTCGAGCTCGCGATCGCAGTGGCGATCGCCACCTTCGGCGTCACCTCCGGACAGGCGTTGGCCGGCGTCGTCGGCCCCCTGATCGAGGTGCCCGTCCTCGTGGGGCTCGTCTACGTCAGCCTCGCGCTGCGCGACCGCTTTCCGCACGCCGCTGTGCCGGGCGACCCGGCCCCCAACCCGACCACCGACTCCCAGGAGACCGTCCGATGAGCACCCCCACCGTCCTCTTCGTCTGCGTCCACAACGCCGGCCGCTCGCAGATGGCCGCCGGCTGGTTGCGCCACCTCGCCGGGGACCGCATCGAGGTCCTCTCGGCCGGCTCGGCACCTGCCGACTCGATCAACCCCGCGGCCGTCGAGGCGATGGCCGAGATCGGCATCGACATCGCCGGCCAGCAGCCCAAGCTGCTCAGCGACGCCGCCGTCGAGAAGTCGGACGTGGTCATCACGATGGGCTGCGGTGACGCCTGCCCGTTCTACCCCGGCACCCGCTACGAGGACTGGAAGCTCGACGACCCCGCCGGGCAGGGCATCGAGGCCGTGCGCCCGATCCGCGACGAGATCAAGGGCCGCGTCGAGGAGCTCATCGCCTCGCTCGCCTGACTCAGGCGCTCTCGCGGCGCACCAGCACCGGCGGGACGATCACGCGCATCGGGTGGCCCTCCTCGACGCCGTCGATCCGCTCGAGCAGCAGTTCGGTGGCCCGGGCGGCCATCTCCTCGACCGGCTGCCGCATGGTCGTGAGCGTCGGGGTGGTGCGCTCGGCGACGCCGAGATCGTCGAAGCCGACGACGGCGACGTCGTCGGGAACCCGGCGACCCAGGCCGGCCAGGACCCGCAGCGCGCCCGAGGCCATCAGGTCGGAGGCGACGACGAGTCCGTCGAGGTCGGGGTGGCGCTCGAGCAGGGCGCGCGCCGCCTCCTCGCCGCTGCCCTCGGTGAAGTCGCCGTGCTCGACGGCGTCGGCGTCGAGCCCCGCCGCGGCCATCGCCTGCCGCCAGCCCTCGAGGCGGTCGACGCCGGCAGTCATGTCAGCGGGACCGGCGATCGTGCCGATGCGCCGGCAGCCGCGCGCGATGAGCACCTCAGTGGCCTCACGCTCGCCGGCGGTGTTGTCGACGTCGACATAGGTCACCCGGTCGCCGCCCGTCCACGGGCGGCCGCCGAAGACGCAGGGCAGGCCGAGGTCCGCGAGGTGCTCGGCGAGCCGGTCGTCGCGGTGGTGGGAGGTGACCACGGCGCCGTCGACGTGGCGGTTGGTGAGGTAGCGCAGGGTGCGCGCGGTCGAGGCGCCCGGGCGCGCGAGCAGCAGCACGAGCTGGATGTCGCGCTCGGCGAGCACGCCGTTGACCCCGCGCAGCGTGCCGGCGAAGAAGGGGTCGGAGAAGACCCGGTCGTCGGGCTCGGGCACGACCACCGCGATGGAGTCCGTACGCCGCGTGACCAGGCTCCGCGCGGCCGGGTTGGGGACGTAGCCCAGCGTCTGCACCGCGTCGTCGACCGCGGACTGGGCGCGGGCGCTGACCCGCTGGCCGCCGTTGATGGCCCGCGAGGCGGTGGCGCGCGAGACGCCGGCGATCCGCGCCACGTCGTCCAGGGTGGGCGAACCCGGGCGGATCGGGGTGCGCGGCGTGTCCACGCCGACACGCTAGTGGGCCGGGTGGCTTTCGGAGAGCCTCAGGACCAGCGCAGCACGCCGTCGTCGAGCTTCGCGCGCCGCAGCGCGAGGGCGTCGTGGAGGTAGTTCTGCTTCAGCGCCCAGGGCGCGCGGGTCCCCTGGCGCGGCAGCGTGTGCACGACCCGCTGGACGTAGCCGGCGTCGAAGTCCATGAGCGGGACCTCCTCGACGGACGGGTCGCGCTCGGGCACCACGGTGCGCGTGCCGGTGGACCGCAATCGCGACAGCACGCGGACGACGTACTCCGCGACGAGGTCGGCCTTGAGCGTCCACGACGCGTTGGTGTAGCCGATGGTGAAGGCGAAGTTCGGCACCTCGGACAGCATCATCGCGCGGTAGGCCATGGTGCCCGCGGGGTCGACGACCTCGCCGTCCACGCTCAGCGTGGCGCCGCCGAAGATCCGGAGGTTGAGGCCGGTGGCGGTGACGACGATGTCGGCGTCGAGGTGCGCGCCCGACTCGAGCTCGAGCCCGGTCTCGGTGAAGGTGCGGATCCGGTCGGTCACCACCTCGGCCCGACCGCGCTTGAGCGCGTGGAACAGGTCGCCGTCGGGCACCAGGCACATCCGCTGGTCCCACGGGTCGTAGGTCGGGTTGAAGTGGGTGTCGACGGCGTAGCCCGGCGGCAGCAGCGCGACGTTGGCCTTGCGCACCAGGCCCCGCACGAGCGCGGGGCGTCGGCGGCTGAGCTGGTAGAGGGCGGACTGGACCGCGACGTTCTTCCACCTCGTCACGGCGTACGACGTCCGCTCGCCGGCCAGCGAGGTGAGCCGTCGCTTGAAGGCGTCGTTGCCGGGCACGGGGAGGATGTAGGTCGGCGAGCGCTGAAGCATCGTGACGTGCCCGGCTCCGCCCGCGACCATCGCGGGGACGAGGGTGACGGCGGTGGCGCCGGAGCCGATCACGACCACTTTCCTGCCCTCGTAGTCGAGGTCCTCGGGCCAGTGCTGCGGGTGCACGACCTGGCCGCCGAAGCGCTCCTGGCCCTCGAAGTGCGGCGTGTGGCCCTCGTCGTAGTCGTAGTAGCCGCTGCACGCCCAGAGGAAGTCGGCGGTGATCTCGCGGGTCTCCCCGTCCACCTCGGCCCGCACGGTCCACCGCGCGGTGGTCGAGTCCCACTCGGCCGAGGTCACGTGGTGCCCGTGGCGGATGTGCTCGTCGACACCGAACTCGCGGGCGGTGTCGCGCAGGTAGGCCAGGATCGAGGCGCCGTCGGCCAGCGCGACGTCGCCGCGCCAGGGCCGGAAGCGGTAGCCGAGGGTGTGCATGTCGGAGTCCGAGCGGACGCCGGGATAGCGGAACAGGTCCCAGGTGCCGCCGCTGGCCTCGCGACGCTCGAGCACGGCGTACGTCGTCCCCGGCAGGTCCTTGGCGAGGTGGGCGGCCGCGCCGATCCCGGACAGGCCGGCGCCGATGATCAGCACGTCCACGTGGTCGCTCATACGGCCAGCGTAGGCGAGCCGGCGAGGGCTTGTAACTATGAGTTACACGTCAGCCGCGGCGGCGACCGGGCGGGGTCGGAGGTCGCGTGCCATCGCCGCGAGGCCCAGCACCGGCCCGGGCAGCAGGATCCACGCGACCTGCGGCCCGAGGTCGCTGACCAGCGCCGCGGTCAGCGCGATGGCGCCGATCGTCAGCGCGAAGCCGAGGCCGTTCTGGATCGCGAGCGCGCTGCCGACCAGGTGGGGCGGGCAGGCGCGGGCCGACAGCGCGGAGAACTGCGCGGAGTCGGCCACCACCGCCACTCCCCAGAACACCAGCACCGCCAGGACCACCGGGACGGGTGCCGGCTCGAGCAGCGGGAAGACCAGGCAGACCGCCCCCGACGCGGCCAGGGCCGTCGCCGCGACGCGCACCCCGCCGACCCGCCGGGCCCAGATCCCGCCGAGCACGGACCCGACCGCGCCCGCCGCGATCACGACGAAGGTGGTGGCACTCACCGCGCCGGCGCCGCCGTCGAGCAGCGGGACGAGGAGCAGCGGCACCAGGGTCCAGAACGCGTACAGCTCCCACATGTGGCCGAAGTAGCCCAGCGCGGCACCCCTGTACGCCGGGACACGGAAGGCCTGGAGCACCGCACCGGGCCGCAGCCCGACCGCACCGGCGCGCGGCAGGTGGGGGCCGTCGCCGAGCAGGAGCACCGCGGCCCCGGCGAGCAGGGCGAGGGCCGAGGAGGACAGCACGACCGCCTGCCACTGCCACCCCACTCCGATCGCGGAGACAAGGTGGGGAAGGGCCGTGCCGAGGGTCAGCATGCCCACGAGCAGGCCCAGCGCCTCGCCGGCGCGGTCGGGCGCCCACGACACGACGAGCTTCATCCCGAGCGGGTAGATGCCGGCCAGGCAGAGCCCCGTCGCGAAGCGCCACGCGGCACCGGAGGCCGTGTCGTCGGCCAGCAGCGCGAAGCCGGCGTTGCTCACCGCGCCCAGGACGCAGGCGACGGCGAAGATCCGGCTGGCGGCGAAGCGGTCGGCGAGGCTGGTGACCGCAGCCAGCAGGGTGCCCGTCGCGAAGCCGGCCTGCACCGCGACGGTGAGGCGTCCGAGGTCGGCGTCGGTGAGCCCCCACGGGCCGCGGAGGTCGGCGGCCGCCGCGTTGGCGCTGAACCACAGCGACGTGCCGAGGAGCTGCGCGAGGACCACGACCGCCACCGCGACGGGGGCGCGTACGGTCCGGCGCTCCTCCATGCGGGCCAGCGTGCCAGACCGGGCGGTCAGGCCCGGGCGTACAGCTCGACGAACCGGCCGAGCAGGCGCACCGGCTCGGTCACCATCGCCTCGCGCGCCGCGGCCTTGAGCGACTCGCGCTCGCGCGGGGCGTAGTAGCCGTGGGCGCTGTAAACGTCGATCCGGTCGCAGATCGCGACGGCGTCGAGCTCGGGGTGGAACTGCGTGGCGTAGACGTTGCGACCGATCCGGAACGCGTGCACCGGGCAGGTGTCGGTCGAGGCCAGCAGCACCGCGCCGTCGGGCAGCCGCGACACCGCCTCCTTGTGGCCGAGGTAGGCCGCGAACTCGTGGGGCAGCGCGCCGAAGAGGGGGTCGGCCCGCCCCTCCTCGGTCAAGCGCACCGGCAGCGCGCCGATCGGCTCGCCGTACGTCCGGTCGACGACCCCGCCGGCCAGGGTGCCGAGCACGCCGATGCCGTAGCAGGCGCCGAGGAACGGGACGTCCGCCGCGACGACACGCTCGGCGAGGGCGTGCAGCTCGGCCTCCGCGCGGCGCTGCACGGCGGACTTCGCGTCCTGCGCATCCGACATGTTGAACGGCCCGCCACCCAGGATGACCCCGGAGTAGTCGGCGAGGTCGACCTCGCCGAGCGGACCGGCCTCGAGGCGCACGCGGACCAGCTCGTCGGGGTGCAGGCCGCACCCGGCGAGCACGGCGTCGTACTCCTGCTGGGCGACGTCGTCCTCGGCGCGGGTGCCGAGGAAGAGGAAAGGCCTCACGCCTGCGTCGCCGCGCCGTTGTCGAGCAGGCCGTCCACGTCGTCGATGCCCCAGGCCGCGAGCGCCTCGCGGGTGTGCTCGCCGGGGCGTGCGGGTCGGCTGCCCAACGTCGCCCCGGTCCGCGAGAAGCGCGGGGCCGGCGCCGGCTGGGTGACGCCGTCGCGCTCGACGTAGGTCCCGCGGGCCGCGAGGTGCGGGTGCTGCGGAGCCTCGGTGAGGGGTACGACGGCCGCGACGCACGCGTCGGTGCCGTCGAAGACCTCGCTCCACTCCGCCTGCGTCCGCTCCCTGAAGCGCCGGACCAGGGCGCCGCGGATGGTCGCGTGGTTCGCCGGGTCGTCGCGGTCGGGCAGCTCGACGCCGATGCGCGCGACCAGCTCGGCCCAGAACTGCGGCTCGAGGGCGCCGACGCTCATGTGCTGCCCGTCGGCGGTCTCGTAGAGGTCGTACCACGGCGTGCCGCCGTCGAGGAGCCCCGAGCGCCGCCGGTCCGTGGTGGCGCCGAGGGCAGCGAAGGTCCATGCCATCGCGTTGAGGTGGGCGGTGCCGTCGACGATCGCGGCGTCGACGACCTGCCCCTGCCCGCTCGTGCGTGCCTCGAGGAGGGCGGCGAGGACGCCGATGACGAGGTAGGTCGACCCGCCGCCGAAGTCGCCCAGCAGGTTGCCCGGGAAGTGCGGCCGGTCGCGGTCCTGGCCGAGACCGTGGAGGGCGCCGGCGGTGGCGATGTAGTTCATGTCGTGGCCCGCGACGTGGCTCCACGGGCCGTCCTGGCCCCAGCCGGTCATCCGCGCGTAGACCAGCCGTGGGTTGCGAGCCAGGCACTCGTCGGGCCCGAGGCCGAGCCGCTCGAGGGTGCCCGGTCGCATCCCCTCGACGAGGACGTCGGCGCCCTCGACCAGGTCGAGCACGGTCGTCACGGCGTCGGGGTGCTTGAGGTCGAGCGCCACGCTCGGCCGCCCGCGGTTGAGCACGTCGTGCTCGCCGATGCTGAACGCACCACCGCCCGGACGGTCGATGCGGACCACGTCGGCGCCGAGGTCGGCCAGGAGCATGCAGGCGTGCGGGCCGGGTCCGATGCCGGCGACCTCGACCACCTTCACGCCCCGCAACGGTCCGGTGCCCTGTCCCAGCGCGTACGTCATGCGGCCGATCATGACACCGGTGCTGTCAGGGTTGCGAGGGTGCAGGCGAGGGGTTTCACCCCGTCGCGCGATCGGGAAGGACGGACCCATGGAGCAGGTCAACGTCACGCACGCCGCGTTCGCCCAGGCGATCCGTGACGTGCAGGACGCCGCTTCCCGGCTGCATCGCGACCGCGACCGGATCGACGAGCGCGTGTCCGGCTACCTCGGCAGCGGCTGGACCGGAGTGGCCGCCGACTCCTTCGTCGAGGCGTGGGCCGAGTGGAAGACCGGGGCGACCGACGTCCTCGAGGGACTCGTCGCGATGGGCGAGCTGCTGGACGCCACGCAGAAGGACTTCATCCAGCAGGACGACGCCTCGGAGCAGGCCATGAACCAGATCGCCGGGCGCATCATCGATCGGCTGGGCTGACGTGTCGGACGTCTTCGCCATCGACCCCGACGAGCTCGACGCCGTCGTCGCCGACATCGCGCGCACCGAGGCCGCCCTGGAGACCCTCACCAACGACATCGAGCGGCAGGTCGCCAAGCTCCACGAGTCGTGGGAGGGCCTCGCCGCCGTCGCCCAGCGCGAGGCGCAGGAGGAATGGGAGCAGGGCCTGATGATCATGCGCCAGGCGCTCGCCGAGCTGCGCGCGGCGGCCGAGCAGGCCAGCCGCAACTACAACGAGGCCGCCGGGGCCAACCGCTCGATGTGGGAGGGGCTCGGATGAGGCTCGAGGTCGACAGCGGTGGCTACGACTCCGCCGCCGAGGCACTCGACGGCGGCAACCACGTCCTCGCCGGGGGCTACACCACACTCACCGGCAAGCTCGGCTCCTACTCCGCGATGGCCGGCGACGACATCTCGTCCGAGGACTTCGTGAAGAACTACGACTCCGCGGCAGCCGAGGCCGTCGCCGCCTTCTCCGAACTGACGACGGCATACGGCAACCTGGCGGTGCTCACCGCCACCAGCGGCGCCAACCACCGCGAGGCCAACCGCAGGTCGGTCTACAAGAAGGGCGGTGGACCGGCCGGCGACGACAAGGCGCCCCAGCCCGAGATCGTCTCGATCTACACCCCGCCCAGCTCGCTCGGTGGCGACAACGCCGACGTGCCGGAGTTCTGGAACCTCATCGTCGACCACCTCCAGGGCTGGGCCTGGCCCAGCGCCGACACCGGCAAGCTCCGCGAAGCGGCCTCGACCTGGCGTTCCGCCGCCGGCACCATCGACCGCGCCCCCTCCTATGCGAGCGTGGCCTCTTCGCAGCTGGGTCGGCAGCGGTCACCCGAGGTCGCCTTCGCCACCTCGGCACTGCGGGAGCTCCGCACCAACTCAACCGACCTCGCCGAGCAGTGCCGCGAGCTGGCGACCGCGTGCGACGACTACGCCGAGCAGGTCGACAAGACTCGCGAGACGATCAAGGACCTCGTCCGCGACCTGGCCATCGAGATCGGGGCCACTGCCGTGATCAGCGGCATCGCGAGCTTCGTGACCTTCGGCGGCGCCGCCGTCGTCGGCGGCGGGGTGGCGACTGCACGCGCCATCTCATGTGCGCGCCGAATCATCACGGTGCTTGCCGCCCTGAAGGCGGTCCGCGCGATTGCGGTGATGGCGTGCACGCTGCCGAAGCTCCAGCGCATCCGCCACGCGTTGCGCAAGTACCAGACCGCGCGTGCCGTGCGCCACGCGTCACGCGCTGCCGGCGCTGGCCCCCGGACGCTGTGGACCTCGTGGGCGCAGTACCCCAAGGTTCAGCACGCCGGCCGCGAGTACGCCCTCGTCGGTGATCGGCTCTACGCGCGCCACGCTGTCGACCGACTCCAGCCGAGCGGCCTAGGTGCACCCGCGGGGGCGACCGGCGCGGGTCGAAGCATCTCTCCCCGCTTCATCGATCATCTCCTGGACACGGTGAAGCCCAGCACCGTCACGACGCCGCAGGGCGCGATCCGCCAGATCTACGAAAGCGGCGGCGTGCGTATCGTGACCGAGGACGACATCGTCATCACTGTGATCACGAGGACCAACTGATGAGCAACCACACCCTGCTGCAGGAGACCGCTGCGGTGGTGCGTGCCTACGTCGACGGTGAGGTCGAGCTCGATGCACTCCAGGCGAAGCTCCAGTCCGTGATGACCCTCCTGGAGCGCACGGACGGTGCGACTGAGGTCGCGAAGGTCGTCAGCAACGCGGAGGGCGATCTCGAGTTCATCAAGTTCACGGTCTTCGGCGACGAGGTGCGCCCCGCGGTGATGTCCGCGCTCGACCCCCTCCTGCCTCACCTGCCTGCGGTTGAAGCGAAGTAGGCCAATGGCCTCGGCACTGCCCACGAACCCCCTGGACTGGACAAATGCCACGCGTCCGACACTCGAAGGTGACCCCGTCGCCTCGGTCGACACCACCTACAGCGTCCTGATCGACACCACCGGCGGTTGGTCGATCCGCGTCGAGGGTGACTGCACCCTGCACCACGCTGGTGTCGAGCTGACCGTGGTGGACGAGCAGTTCGATGCGCTCGGCCCGACCATCTCCGCGTGGGTCGGCCAGCCGCTCACTGGCATCGAGTACGACACATCAGGGGGACTGGTCGTGCGCTGCGCCGGTGACCGGCTCGTCGTGCCCGCGAGCGAGGACTTCGAGGCCTGGGGCATCGCCGGACCCCAGCAGGAGAAGGTCGTCTCGATGCCCGGTGGCGAGGTCGCCACGTGGGGAGCCGTCTGATGGTGGGCCCCGCTCTGCCCGATGACCCCCTGACGGCCCACACCGGGAGTGCGGATGCGTCCGCGCTCCTGCGTCACAACCTCATGGCGATCGCCGACCAGCATCGTGGCACCGCGATGGCGCGCCACGTGCGCGACGTGCTCGCCGGACAGCGCGACCTCTCCGACCTCGAGCGGGACGAGGACTTCATGGGCGTGATGCGGCACGGGGTGCAGCAGTACGAGCACCACATGGCGTCGCTCTCCCCCGAGGAGAAGGCGCGGTTGTACGCCGAGGCCCAGGAACTCGTGGACCGGGACGAAGAGTCTGGACCGTGACCGCAGGAGATGACCGCAACTGTCGGGTCTGCGGCTTCCGTTGGCCCGAGCCGCCGTGGGGCGACGACGGGTCGAGTCCCGGTTTCGACATCTGCCCGTGCTGCGAGGTGGAGGCAGGGTATGAAGACTGCTCGCCGGAAGGTGCACGTGCCTACCGAGCGACTTGGCTGGCCTCGGGGGCGGTGTGGTCGGACCGCACCCATCCCTGCGACGGGCTCTCGACCCGGGAGCGCCTCGCCCAGGTTCCGCCAGACTTCGCCTGAGCCGACAGCTCGAGGTGTGCTCGTGGATTCCACGAGCGTCTTCGAGTCAGTCGGTCCCGACCGGACACGACGGAGAGCACGGCGTAGGTGAACCCTCCCAGCCACCGATCGCGAGGAGCCGCGCTACCTGCGCCGCCGTACGGCAGGGCCGGTCGTAGACCTGGCCCCATCCCAGCCTGATGCTGCGCCGCTCGTGGAGGGCCGAGTCCAGGTCCCGCTCGAGGTCGCGGTCTCGATCGGGGAGCGCGCTGTGGTCGAGGCGGCCGTCGAGCTCGACGTCGAGGCCGTACGCCGGGTAGGGCGCGTCGCGGTAGATCCGACCCCCGGCGAGTCGGTCCGACTGCTGCCGCTCGGCCTTCGGCAGGCCGTGGGCACGCTCGACGTGCTGGAGGTAGCCGTGCTCCAGCACGGACGCGGTGCCAGCCGCAACGTCGGCCAGGACCCCGACGAACCAGGCGCGACGGGGGAAGCGGTGCCGCGCCCGCAGGGCCGTAGCGAGCCGGTCGGCCGTCGTACGACGACCCCGAACGGCGGCGGCGAGGGCCTCGATCACATCCCACTGCTTGGTCATCCCGGTGATCACGTCGAGCACCGCCTCCTCGTGGCGCAGCCGCGGCGGAGAGGTGTTCCAGCGGGTGCGGGCGGCCAACCCCGCCATCCTGCGCACTCTCACGTCCGGCTTGGGCTGCACCGTGCGCGCCACGTCCACGGCGACCTCGATGGGGTCGTCCTCGGCGAAGCCGCGCATCCCCGGCCCGTTGTCGGCCCGCAGGGCGGAGGAGCCGGCGAGCGCAGCCGGCCAGCACGCGAGCACCGCCACCCACGCCCGCTGCTGCCACGTGCGCGGTCCGTTGTGGATGACGTACACGCCCGGAAGCGCGACAACGAGCTCCTTGCGCCTGATCATCCGTTCGAGGTCGTGGGGCTCACACCCGGCGTCGACCAGCTGGGCGCGGGACACTACGCCGTCCTGGGCGGCGAGCAGTGCGGCCACAGGTGCGGCGTACGGCGCGAAGCTGGCCTCGGCGATCACGACGTCCAGCCTCGGACCACACCCGGTCGGTCCGCCACCACGTGCCGACGATCTGTGGACGCAGGAGGGTCGAGGTCTGCTCGTGGATGACACGAGTGATCTCCGACCCTCGACCTTGCAACTCGTTGCATAGGTCGGGCACCATGTCCCCATGGCCCTCGAGCACGCCCTCCTCGTCGCGCTCAGCGAGCGACCCGCGAGCGGCCTCGAGCTCACCCACCGCTTCGAGAAGTCGCTCGGCTTCTTCTGGCACGCCACCCACCAGCAGATCTACCGCGTGCTGGCCCGGATGGAGGCCGACGGCTGGGTGACGGTCGAGGTGGTCGAGCAGGAGGGCCGCCCCGACAAGCGCGTCCACACGCCGTCCGACGCCGGGCGCCGGGTGCTGGCCGAGTGGCTGGCCGAGCCGATGCCGATGGAGACCTTCCGCAGCGACGTGGCCGTCAAGCTGCGCGGGGCGTCGTACGGCGACCGCGCGCGGCTGGCCGCGCACCTGCACGACCTGCGCGCCGACCACGCGACGCGCCTGGCGCACTACGAGCAGATGGAGCGCGAGCAGTTCCCCGACCCCGACGGCCTCGCCGGCGCGGCGCTCGACCAGTGGCTGGTCCTGCGCGGGGGCATCCGGATGGAGCGCTTCTGGATCGACTGGTTCACCGACTACCTGCAGGCCCACGAGGGTTTCGAGGCTCGCTCCGCTCGCACCTCAACCACCGAGAGAGTTCGATCATGACGCACCCCACCTACCCCCACCTCCTCGAGCCGATCACCCTCGGCGCCGGCCCCGACGCGCTCACGTTGCGCAACCGCGTCGTCATGGGCTCGATGCACACCGGTCTCGAGGACCACCCGTGGGACATCGACAAGCTCACGGCCTTCTTCACCGAGCGCGCGCGCGGCGGCGTCGGCCTGATCATCACCGGCGGCTACGCCCCCACCAAGCGCGGCTGGCTCAAGCCCTTCGCCTCCGAGATGACCAACCGCCTCCACGCGATCCGCCACCAGCGGATCACCGGCGCGGTGCACGAGGCGGGCGGGGCGATCGCGCTGCAGGTGCTGCACGCCGGTCGCTACGGCTACCACCCGCTCTCGCAGAGCGCCTCGGACAAGAAGTCGCCGATCACGCCCTTCAAGCCTCACGCGATGTCGAGCAAGGAGGTCGACCACACCGCGACCGCCTTCGCCAAGAGCGTCGCGCTGGCCCGCAAGGCCGGCTACGACGCGGTCGAGATCATGGGCTCCGAGGGCTACCTCATCAACCAGTTCCTCGCCGCGCGCACGAACGACCGCGACGACGAGTGGGGCGGCTCGGCCGCCCGCCGCATGCACTTCCCCGTCGAGGTCGTACGCCGCTCGCGCGAGCTCGTCGGCGACGACTTCCCCATCGTCTACCGGATCTCCCTGCTCGACCTCGTCGAGGGCGGGCAGACCTGGGAGGAGACCGCCGAGCTGGCGCTGCACCTCCAGGCCGCCGGAGTCACGGTCTTCAACACCGGCATCGGCTGGCACGAGGCCCGGGTCCCGACGATCATCACGCAGGTGCCGCGCGGGGCCTGGCGGTCGTACACCGCGCGCCTCAAGCAGGTCGTGGACGTGCCGGTCTGCGCGTCGAACCGGATCAACACCCCCGAGCTCGCCGAGGACATCCTCGCCGCCGGCGAGGCCGACCTCGTGTCGATGGCGCGCCCGCTGCTCGCCGACCCGGCCTTCGTCGCCAAGGCGATGGACGAGCGCGCCGACGAGATCAACACCTGCATCGCCTGCAACCAGGCCTGCCTCGACCACGTCTTCGACAACCAGCGCGCCTCCTGCCTGGTCAACCCGCGCGCCTGCCACGAGACCGAGCTGCTGCTGACCCCGACGATGCGCAAGCAGACCGTCGCGGTCGTCGGCGCCGGCCCGGCCGGACTGGCCGCCGCCACCAGCGCGGCCGAGCGCGGCTTCGCCGTCACGCTCTTCGAGAAGTCCCCCGCGCTCGGCGGACAGTTCCGCCTCGCGATGGCGGTGCCGGGCAAGGAGGACTTCGCCGAGACGCTGCGCTACTTCACCCGTCGCCTCGAGGTCCTCGGTGTCGACGTACGCCTCTCGACCGAGGCCTCGGCCGACGACCTCGCCGGCTTCGACCAGGTCGTCGTGGCCACGGGCGTCGAGCCCCGGATGCCGGACATCCCCGGCATCGACCACCCGAGCGTCGCGTCGTACGCCGAGGTGCTGAGCGGCGCGGTCGTGCCGGGCAGGCGGGTCGCGGTGATCGGCGCCGGCGGCATCGGCGTCGACGTCAGCGTCTTCCTCACCCACGAGCACGAGGACCTCGACGACTGGATGGCCCACTGGGGCGTCGGCGACCCGGCACTGCACGTCGGCGGGCTGACCGAGGCCAAGCCGCGCACGCCGGCGCGCGAGGTCACCCTCATCCAGCGCAAGGCCACGCCGATCGGCATCGGCCTCGCCAAGACCTCGGGCTGGGCGCACCGTGCGGTGCTGAAGCAGTCGGGCGTCACCCAGGTCCGCGGCGCGACCTACGACCGCATCGACGACGCCGGCCTGCACATCACCGTCGACGGCGCGAGCCACGTCGTCGAGTGCGACACCGTCGTGGTGTGCGCCGGGCAGGACTCGGTGCGCGGGCTCTACGACGCCCTGGACCGCGAGGCCCACCTGATCGGCGGAGCCGATGTCGCCGCCGAGCTCGACGCGAAGCGCGCGATCAAGCAGGGCACGGAGGTCGTGGCCGCCCTGTGACGACAGGCGGCCCGGGCCCGAGGGCCCGAGCCGCCGTCACTGTCGGGCCGGTCAGTCGCAGAGACCGGTCGCGGCGGCGTTCTTGCCGGGGCCGCCGACGGCCTTCACCAGCTGTCCGACGTTGTCGAACCCTTCGAGCCCGCCACTGTTGACCAGCTTGTGGATCTGGCCGAAGCAGGCGGAGTCGCTCGGCGCGGCCTGGGCGGTGCCGGCGGAGCCGACGAGTGCGAGCGCGGCGATGGCGCCTGCGGCGAGAGTGCGCTTCATTGGGACATCCCTTCGGTAGTGAGTGATGTTCCCCCCATTACCTGTCTCTCGCCCAGGGGCGCCGCGGCGGATGCAGCCAATCGCAGATTTCCTTGCCACGGGATGCACCGGCGCCCGCGTGCGGACCCGATACGTTGGGTCGCGCTCGCGACCTCCCGTCGCGACACCGATCGTGAGGAACACCGTGTCGGCTCACCCGCCCCCGTGGGCAGCGTCCTACGCCCCCGGCGTGCCCCTCCACCTCGACTACGGCGACACCACGGTGCTCGACCTCTGGGAGGCCGCGGCACGGGACCACGCCGACCGGCCCGCGCTGGACTTCCTGGGCCGGGTCTCGACCTACGCCGACGTCGACGCCGAGGTGCGCCGCGTGGCGGGCGGCCTGCACGCGCTCGGCGTACGTCCCGGCGACAACGTCGCCCTGGTGATGCCGAACTGCCCGCAGAACCTCATCGCCTTCTTCGCGGTGCTGCGCCTCGGCGCGACGGTGGTGGAGCACAACCCGCTCTACACCGCCGCCGAGCTGCGCCACCCCTTCGTCGACCACGGCGCCCGGGTGGCGATCGTGTGGGACAAGGTGGTGCCCGTCATCGAGCGGCTCGTCGCGGACACCCCGCTGGAGCACGTGGTCGCCGTCGACATGACCACGCGGCTGCCGTGGAGCAAGCGGCTGGCGCTGCGCCTGCCCGTCGCGAAGGCCCGCGCGGCGCGCGACCTGCTGACGGCGCCCGCGCCGCAGGTCATGCAGTGGTCGGAGCTGGCCTCCGCGGCCCCGCTGGACGAGTCGCACGAGCGTCCGGACAAGGACGCCGTCGCGCTGCTGCTCTACACCTCCGGCACGACCGGCGTGCCGAAGGGCGTGCCGCTGCTGCACCGCAACCTCGTCGCCAACGTGGTCCAGGGCCGCGCCTGGGTGTCGGGGCTGCGCGAGGGCGAGGAGTCCTTCCTCGTCGCGCTGCCGCTGTTCCACGCGTACGGCGTGACGGTGAGCGTGCTGCTCGGCGTGGCGCTGGCCGCCAAGCTGGTCCTGCTGCCCAAGCCCGAGATCGGCCTGATCATGGACGCGGTCGCGCGCGAGGTGCCGAGCTTCGTGCCCGCCGTGCCGCCGCTCTACCAGCGCATCGTCGACGAGGCGGAGCGGCGCGGGGTCTCGATCGCCGGCATCCGCTACGCGCTGTCCGGCGCGATGCCGCTGCCCGCCGCTCTCGTCGAGCGCTGGGAGCGCGCCACGGGTGGGCTGCTCGTCGAGGGCTACGGCCTGACCGAGACGTCGCCGGTGATCGTCGGCAACCCGATGTCGCGCGAGCGCCGGCCCGGCGCCATCGGGGTCCCCTTCCCCGACGTGGAGATCCGCGTCGCCGACCCCGAGGACCTCGACCGTGAGGTCCCGCAGGGCGAGCGCGGCGAGCTGCTGGTGCGCGGCCCGCAGGTCTTCGCCGGCTACCGCGGTCTGTCCGAGGAGACCGCTGCGGCCTTCCACGACGGGTGGTTCCGCACCGGCGACGTGGTGACGATGTCGCCCGACGGGTTCCTGACGATCGTGGACCGGATCAAGGAGATCATCATCACCGGCGGGTTCAACGTCTACCCGTCCGCGGTGGAGGCCGTGATCCGCACCCACGCCGGCGTCGTCGACGTCGCCGTGGTCGGCCTCCCGCACGAGGACGGTGGCGAGGAGGTCGTCGCAGCCGTGGTGCTCGTCGAGGGCGTCCCGGTCCAGCCGGACGAGCTGCGCGCGCACACCCGCGAGGGCCTCACGCCCTACAAGGTGCCGCGCCGCGTGGTCTTCGTCGACGAGCTGCCGACCAACCCGATGGGCAAGGTCCTGCGTCGCGAGGTGGCGAGCCGGATCCGCGAGTCCTGAGCGGTCAGCCGACCGGGGCCGGCACCGGCACCCGGCCTCCGGCGCGACCCGGCAGCCACCGCACGGCGCCCGCGGTCTCGACCGACGAGCCGTAGACGAGCAGCGCCAGGAACACGCCGTACACCGGCAGGTGTCCGACCATCTCGGTCTGCCCGAAGAGCAGCAGGGTGGCGTTGAAGGGCACCATCGCGACGAGCACGGCGACCTGCGGGAAGGCCCCGGAGATCACCAGAAGGCCGAAGAGCAGCTCGGTCGCCCCGGCGATCGCCACGAAGGTCTCCGGCGAGATGCTGATCCCGACGAGCGAGAAGACGTCGAGGGCGGGATAGGTCGCGAGGGTGTCGATGGCCATCGCGGGGTTGGTCAGCTTCTCCGAGAAGGCCAGCACGATCAGCGCCGTGCCGACGCCGAGGCGCAGCCACAGCAGCGCCCAGCGCAGGTGGGCACGCGACGGGTGGGCGGCGCCGTGCGCGTCGGGCCCGGGAGGTACGACGACGAGGAAGGCCGCGACCGCCGCGAGGTTCGCGCTCTCCCCCAGTGCCGTCCACCCCGCGACCACGGTGAGGGCCGGGGCCAGGCCCAGCACCAGCGCGGCCGCCGTACGCAGCTGCCAGCCGGTGACCAGCCAGATCCCGAGGCCCGCCTCGACGAGCAGCAGCGCGTTGCCGCCGATGCCGTCGAGGTGGTCGATCGAGGGGGTGATGAAGGCGCCCGTCGCGGCGAGCGCGAGCAGTGCGACGCCGAGGTGGATGCCGAGCAGGCGGGGGATCCACGGCACCAGCCCGCCGAGGCGGCCGAGGAACGGCAGCTCGGGACCGTCGAACCGCAGCGCGACCAGGCGCCACAGCAGCGCGACCGCGACGACGGCACCGGTCAGCACGAGCGGCAGCGGCGAGAAGAAGAAGGACCAGTCGCCCGCGGCCTGCGACTCCACGAACCAGCGTTCGTGGGTGGGCAGGGCAGGCGTCATGGCGACGAGCGGGAGGGTCATGGCTCCAGCCTCGGTGCGCAGGCCCGCCGCCGTGAGCGGGCGTTGGTCCACTCATCGCCGGGACCTAGGTCCCGACCCGCCGGTCCCGGGGCACGCAGGCCCCATGATGGAGCCATGACCTCCCACGACGTGACCGCGACCGGTGTCGACGACGGGGCGCTCCGCTCGCTCCGCGGGTGGAACCTCGCCCTCGCGGTGCTCCACCTCGCTCAAGCGGTCGCCGTGGTGGTGCTGGCGACCGACTTCGCGATCACCATCACCCAGTCGCTGCCGACGGGTCCGCCCGGCAGCGCGATCGCGTCTCCCGAGGGCCTGCTCGACCTGCCCGTCGGGATCGCGATCGCGACCTTCCTGGTGCTCGCCGGCCTCGACCACCTGCTGACGGCGACGGTCCTGCGCAGCACCTACGAGCGCGACCTGCGCCGGGGGATCAACCGCTTCCGGTGGGTGGAGTACTCGTTCAGCGCGACGATCATGGTCGTCCTGATCGCGCTGTACGCCGGCGTCGTGGACGTCGCGGCGCTGATCGGGATCATCGGCGCCAACGTGGCGATGATCCTCTTCGGCTGGCTCCAGGAGTCGGCCAACCCGCCCGGCGGCACCGCCACCACCCGGACGATGAAGCCCTTCTGGTTCGGGTGCGTCGCCGGCGCCGCGCCGTGGGTCGCCATCGGGCTCAACCTCCTCGCCGCCGAGGAGGTCCCCGGCTTCGTGGTCGGGATCTTCGTGTCGCTCTTCGTCTTCTTCAACAGCTTCGCGCTCAACCAGTGGTTGCAGTACCGCGGCGTCGGGCCCTGGCGCAGCTACGCGTTCGGGGAGCGGGCCTACCTCGTCCTGAGCCTCGTCGCGAAGTCGGCGCTGGCCTGGCAGATCTTCGGCGGGTCCCTGGCCTCGTAGCCCTCCAGGAAAGCCCCTCAGGTTCGCGGCGGGAGCAGCTTCGACGGTCCCGTGGCCGTGGCCTCGCCGCGGTCCACGGCACTGTCGTGGCTGTCGCGGGCGCGCTGGAGCAGCGCCATCAGCTCCTGCTCGTTGCGGGCCTTCTGCCGGTACTTCGGGCCCAGCGCGATGATCTGGTCGCGCTCGGCGAGCAGCAGCCCGTAGATCCGCTCCCGCTCGGCGGCGTCGGTGGTGTACTCGGAGTCGAGGTAGTCCTCGGCGTGGCGCCGCGCGTTGTTGATCGCGTTGCGCGCCCGGCCCGCCGGGCTGACCAGCGAGGCGACCACCGTGACGGTGAGGACGCCGAGGATGACGCTCAGCGACACCGACGTGCTGATCTCGGTCACGGGGATCGGCTCGCCGTCGTTGATGAACGGGATGTTGTTCTCGTGCAGCGCGTGCAGGATGAGCTTGACCCCGATGAAGGCCAGGATCGCCGCCAGCCCGTAGGACAGGTAGATCAGCCGGTCGAGCAGGCCCTCGATGAGGAAGAAGAGCTGGCGCAGCCCGAGGAGAGAGAACGCCACAGCGGTGAAGACCAGGTACGTGTCCTGCGTGAGCCCGAAGATCGCCGGGATCGAGTCGAGCGCGAAGAGGATGTCGGTGCCGCCGATCGCCACCATCACGAGCAGCATCGGCGTCATCGCCCGCTTGCCGTCCACCACCGTGAAGAGCCGGTCACCGTCGTAGTGGTCGGTGGTGTGCATGAACCTGCGCGCCAGGCGTACGACGACGTTGTCCGCGCTCTCGGACTCCCCGTGGTCGGACTTCAGCATGTTGCCGGCGGTGAGGATGAGGATCAGGCCGAAGAGGTAGAAGACCCACGCGAAGGAGTTGATCAGCGCGGCGCCAAGGAAGATGAAGCCGGTGCGCGCCACGAGGGCGAAGGCGATCCCGAAGAGCAGCACCTTCTGCTGGTCCTCGCGGGGGACGCGGAAGCTGGACATGATGATGAGGAAGACGAACAGGTTGTCCACCGAGAGCGCCTTCTCGGTGATGTAGCCGGCGAAGTACTCACCACCGGGCGTCGGCCCGCCGAACACCAGGACGCCGAAGCCGAACAGGATGGCGATCCCGACGTAGAGCGCCGACCAGATCGCCGCCTCGCGCAGCGTCGGCACGTGGGCCTTGCGGACGTGGAAGTAGAAGTCGAAGACCAGCAGGCCCACGATGAACGCGATCGTCAGGCCCCACACCAGGGGGGAAACCTCCATCACGTGCCCCCGTCAGCGCTGGAGCGAGTGCGGCCGGCGCGGGTCACGACCGTCGCCGCCCCGGCGGGCCGGGACGGGGCGTACGCGGCGGGCGTTGCCCCGGGGCGCCCAGCGCCGCGTCGACGGCAGCATCCGCATTCCCAGGAGCCCGAGGACCAGGGCACAGGCGATGACGCCGCCCGGGTCGCCGTACGAGCTGAGGCTCCACCATGTCCATTGCGCGTCGTCCATCCCGCACCTCCGCGTCCCCGGCTCACGCCGGACTCCCGGAGGTCTTCCCCACCGCTGTTGCTCGAGCGGCCGACGCACCGGGGCGGACAGGGCCGACCGGGGTGACGATGTCGTCGAGGACGGGGTACTCCCCTCTGCTGTCCATGATCCGCGCCCGGGAGCGCCCGGTCAACAGTCGGTTCGGCAGGGCGTCGTACGCCGTCCCGGCGCGGCCTACCCGGCGCCGACGAGCAGCATCGTGGTGGCGAAGACCAGCCCCGACGCGATGAGGGTGACGAGCGTGTAGCCGAGGATGTCGCGGATCTTCAGCCCGGAGATGGCCAGCACCGGCAACGCCCAGAAGGGCTGGATCATGTTCGTCCACTGGTCGCCGTAGGCGATCGCCATGATCGTCACCGAGGGGTCGACGCCGAGGCGAGCCCCGGCGTCGAGCATCACCGGTCCCTGCACGGCGAACTGCCCGCCGCCCGCCGCCCGACGGGACGAAGAAGTTCACCAGCCCGGCCGAGAGGAAGGCCAGCAGGCCGAAGGTCGAGGGGCCGGCGGTGTCGACCAGGAAGTCGGAGAGGACGGTGATCAGGCCGGAGGTGGCCATGATCCCCATGATCCCGGCGTAGAGCGGGAACTGGAGCAGGATCTCGCCGACGTTGGACGCGGCGTTCTTCACCAGGGCGATCAGCTCGAGCGGGCTGCGCACCAGCAGGAAGATCAGCGCCAGGAAGGTCCAGTTGACGATGTCGAGGGTGGCCGTGCCGCCGTCGGAGTAGTGGATCACCAGGTAGGCGACCAGGGCGAGGCCGACGAGCGTCGTGAGCACCCGGCTGGCGTCGACCCGGTCAGCCGGGGTGACGACCTCGTCGATCACGACGTCGTCGCCGAAGCGGGCATTCTCGTCGAGCTCGATGACCGGGTCGCCGCCCCGCGGCGCGACCAGCGCCAGGCCGATGCCCACCGCCACGATGGTGGCCACGATCGCGACGAGGTTCCACCAGGCGAAGGTGGTCTCGCTGATCGGGATGGTCTCGCCGAGCTGCTCGGCGATGAAGGAGCCCTCGGTGGCGGCCGTCAGGGTGCCGGAGCCGGAGTAGCCCATGTGCCAGATAACGTAGCCGGAGTAGCCCGCCGCGACGAGCAGCGGGAAGTGCAGCCGCAGCCCCTTCTCCCGGCCCTGCTTGGCGACCTCCACCGCGAGCAGCACGCCGACCACGAGGCCGAGGCCCCAGGTGATGAGCGAGGCGACGGCGGCGACGACGAAGACGAAGAGGTAGCCCTGCAGCGCTGTCTTCGGCAGGCCGCCGATCTTGGCGAGCAGCCGCCGCACCGGACCCGTGTTGGCCAGCGTGTGGCCCAGCAGCAGGATCAACGCCATCTGGGTCATGAAGGCCAGCAGTCCGGACAGGCCCTCGCCCCAGCCGCGGGTGATGTCGACCGGCCCGGCGTCGGTCAGGAGCAGCGCCATGATCGCCACGACGAAGGTCAGCACGATGGCGAACACCAGGGCGCTGGGGATGAAGCGCTCGACGACGGAGTTGACCGGCCGCATCACCCCCGCGAGCCCGGAGGATCGTGGCTTGGCGCTGGTGGTGGACATGACGGGATCTCCTCACCCTGGGGGACACGGCTCGGGCCACCATTCGGTGCCGTGCGGTGGACGTCAAGGCTCTCCGTACGCTCCGCCCTGCGAGGATCGGCGGATGAACCGTCGCGCCCTCGTCCGCCGCCCCAGCCCCCGCCTCGCCGAGGGCCTGCTGACCCACATCGACCGCGTCCCGGTCGACGTCGACCTCGCAGTGCAGCAGTGGGAGGCCTACGTCGCCGCCCTCCGGGGCGAGGGCTGGGAGACCATCGAGGTCCCGCCCGCACCCGAGTGCCCGGACTCGGTCTTCGTCGAGGACACCGTGGTGGTGTACGACGACCTGGCCGTCATCGCGCGTCCCGGTGCGGACGAGCGCCGCGCCGAGGTCACCGGCACGGAGCAGGTCCTGCGCGACCTCGGCCTCCGCATCGCCCACGTCGAAGCGCCCGGCACCCTCGACGGAGGCGACGTGCTCAAGCACGACGGCACGGTCTGGGTCGGTCTCGGCGGACGCACGAACCGGAGCGGGATCGACCAGCTCGCCGCCCACCTCGCACCGATGGGCGCCACCGTGGTCGCCGTACCGCTCACCAGGGCCCTGCACCTGAAGTCGGCGGTCACCGCCCTGCCCGACGGCACGGTCGTGGGGTGGGAGGAGGTCGTCGACGACCCGGACGTCTGGGACTCGTTCCTGGCCGTCCCCGAGGAGCCGGGGTCGCACGTCGTGCTGCTCGACGGGTCGACCGTGCTGATGTCGGCGAGCGCGCCGCGCACCCGCGCGCTCTACGAGGAGCGCGGGCTGCGTGTGGTGGCCGTCGACGTCACGGAGTTCGAGAAGCTCGAGGGCTGCGTGACGTGTCTGTCTGTACGCCTGCGCGGCTGAGGGAGCGCCCCGCCACCGTCGTCCGGCACCGGCGGGCCGGGTCGTGCGACCCGGCCGCCGGGCAACCCCTGCCGATGTGGTCGGACCACTGTTCACGGATCCCGGTCGCCGCGCAGGTCGAGCCTGCGGAGCCCGGCCGCCCCAGGGGTGGGGCGAGACCTCGAGGCTAGCCGGGGGCCGTACGCATCAGCATCCGCGTTTCCCGGTGGCGTGATCCCTACGTCCGCCTGGTGGAGCGGCCACCGCACAGCGTCGGCCTAGGTCTCGGACACCTCGAGGGCGAACTCCTCGGCGGCCCCCGGCTCTCCGACCGGGTAGACCTCGACGACGTGCGGTCCCACGTCGCGGGGCATCGTGCGACCGTCTCCACGACCGCCTGCCGGCGCCTCGACCACGAACACGTCGTCGCCCTCCGGGTCGAGGAGCCGGAGCTCGTAGTCGGCGTCGCCCTCGTTCTCGAGCACCACTGCAACGACCTCTCCGGCCTCGGCCTCCAGGTCGGGTGAGGCGTCCACCTGTCCGTCCGCCGACACGTGGAACCGCAGCGTTGGAGGATTGAGGGGGACGTCGTTCTCGGCGCGCTCGCCCAACGGCGTCGCGCGACCCGGGCTCTCCTGGCCGCAGGCGGACAGGACCACCGCCAGGACCACCCCCAGCGCGATCGTCGCGATGACGTGCCACTGCCGTGGCGATCCGGTCTCTTTGGTGAGCGTGAACACAGGTGTCTCGACTCCTTCGGTCGGCTTCCCCATCCACCGTGCGCGACCGATGGAGACCTCACAACCGCCCTCACGCTGCGGCCGTGACCAAGCGTCACCGGATGGTTATGCCGCCGTGACCTCCGCACACGTTCGGGCGTCCTCAGTCCTCGATGACGTCCAGACCCTGCTCCCGCAGCCTGGCCAGGCTGTCCAACATCGCCTGCAGCGCCTCGGGCGGGTGCTCCTGCCAGTCGTCGACCTCGTGCAGGACCCGGAGCGGGTGTCGGGTGCGGTAGGACTCGGTCGGGTTGCCGGGGAAGCGCTTGTCGGTGACGTTCGGATCGTCCTCGAACGGCCCCGTCGGCTCGACGACGTAGACGTGGCCCCTTCCCTCCAGGCCGGCGAGCGCCGTCGCCAGCTGGGCGCCCCACGCCGCGGTGCTCTCGAGCGTCGTGAAGTAGAGGTGGTTCGACACGCGGCCCTCCTGGAAGTTCGAGGACCACCCCGCCACCAGCTCGTCCCCCGGGCGCACCTCGGACCTGGTGCCGTGGAGGTACGGACCCGCCACGTGGTCGTGCTGCTCGTACGTCACCGGTGCCCGCGCCCCCATGCTCGCGAGGCTACGACCCGGACGGCACGCCGGTCGAGGGCGACGCCTCGGATCCGGCACCAAGTCCATGGGTGACCCGAGCCTGAGCCCGAGCCCGAGCCCACGCGTGTCAGCATCCGCGTGTCCCTGGGTGGCGGCTCCCTACGTCCGCCTGGTGAAGCGGACCTTGCCGTGCTTGTCGAGATGGTGCTGGAAGGCCGCGTCGTGGACGCGGCGGTGGTGCGGAGGGCAGAGCAACCGACCCTTCTCGACGCTCGTCCCTCCGTTGCGCGACCAGGGCACCTCGTCGTGGTGGGCCTCCGTCATGGCGGGTGGTGCGTCGCAGCCGTCCGCGGTGCAGCCGCCGTCGCGGATCCCCATCGCGATCCGTTGGGCCTCGGTGTGGAACCGTCGCCTGCGACCGACGTCGAGTGGCACGCTCGGCCCGCCAAGCACCACCGGGACGATCCCTGCGCGGCAGGCCAGCCGGCGCGCCTCGCCGGCGCTGATCCGACCACCGGTGTCGAGCGAGGCGGCCCTCAACCCGCCCAACAGCGTCTCGAGCTCCATCGTCACGACGACAGTGGCCGCGAGACCGCCGGCCTTCGGGACTGACCTGCGCGGACGGCTCTCCACGTAGTCGACGAACGCCAGTCCCATCCTGTGTCGGGCGTAACGGGGTGTCCGAGGGTCGGGGTCTTTCTCGGCAGCCCGCCGACGCGTCCGGGCGACGCGGGCCTTCAAGTCCTTGGCGAGCATCGCCCCGTGGAGCGAGGGGACGGTGAAGCGGCCGTGGCATGTCCCGCGCCCGTCGTCGACCAGGGTGAACGACGCGGCAGCCAGGGCATCCGCCTCCTCTGCCTCCAGCCGACGCGCCTCGTCGGCATCGGCAGCAGCGGGGTCGACCACCTCCAGCACGCGGCGCCCGAGGATCCGGAGTGCCTTCGCGTCGTGCTCACCGGCCTTCTCCAGCAGGAACCGCGTCGCCGCCTTCGGCACCCCCTCCTCCACCACGTCGGGGAGCGCGTCGACCGCCTCGGTGACGACACGCGCCTGGTCGGTCCGCACGTCGCCGGCGACCAGCGCCCGGCTGACCTCCTCGTGGTCCTCCAGTGATCTGGCCAGCCGAGCGGTGCGGTGCGCCTCGACGCGGGTGGTGCGGGTCGCGTGGGACCACCAGTTGGTCGTCGACGTCGCTCCCGTGTCGAGGCCCGCGCCCACGGCCTCGGCCTGCCGCAGCACCCGCATGAGCAACGCGTCGAGCTGGCCGCGAACCCGCGTCAATGCCAGGAGCGCGTGCTCCGCGTCACGGGTCGACATCGACCACATCGGTCGATCCACGATCTCTGCAAGATCGGCCTCCAGCCACCGCGCGAAGGCCACCACCTGGTGGTCGTCGAAGTGCGCGATCGCTGTCATGGGAGAACTCTTCCAGAGGGCACCGACATCGGGTTCGACCACGTGCGGTGGTCGGGCCGACCCGCAACCGGGTCTCAGGCAGCCCCGTCAGACGACGCGCGTCGGGCACACTGCACGGGTGTCCGACCCGCTGCGCACCCTGCTCGCCGCGCCGCCCGACCTCCCGGTCACCGCGGGGCTGCCCGCTCTCGTCGAAGCGCTGCGCACGCGCGGGGTCGCGGTGGTCCAGGCACCGCCGGGCACCGGCAAGACGACCCTGGTCCCACCTGCGGTCGCCGGGGTCGTGCAGGGCAGGGTCATCGTCACCCAGCCCAGCCGCATCGCCGCCCGTGCTGCCGCCCGGCGCCTGGCGAACCTGCTCGGCGAGCCGGTCGGCGAGACGGTCGGATACTCCGTGCGCGGGGACCGCCGCAGCAGTCGGCGTACGCGCGTCGAGGTCGTCACGACCGGTCTGCTGCTGCGGCGCATCCAGCACGATCCCGAGCTGGTCGGCGTCGGGGCGGTCGTGCTCGACGAGGTGCACGAGCGCCATCTCGACGCCGACCTGACGCTGGCGCTGCTCGTCGACGTACGGGCCAACCTGCGTGAGGACTTGTCCCTGGTGGCGATGTCGGCCACCGTCGAAGCCGAGCGGACGGCCGCCCTGCTCGGTGGCGGCGACGACGACCACGCTCCGGTGATCCGCGTCCCCGGTGCCCTGCACCCGGTCCAGGAGGTCTGGTGCCCGCTGCCCGCGGGCGCGCGCCGCACCGACGACCGGGGGATCACCCCGGCGTTCCACGACCACGTCGCCGCGACCGTACGCCGTGCGCTGGCCGCGCACGAGGGGGACGTCCTGGTCTTCGTGCCGGGCGTCGCGGAGGTCGAGGCGACCGTACGACGCCTCGCGGGCGTGGACGCGACCGTGCACGCCCTGCACGGACGGCTGTCCGGCGCCGAGCAGGACCGCGCGCTCAGCACGGGCCCGCGCCGGCGCGTGATCGTCTCGACCGCGGTCGCCGAGTCGTCGCTGACGGTCCCCGGCGTACGTGTCGTGGTGGATGCCGGGTTCTCGCGCGAGCCGCGCACCGACCACCGCCGCGGACTGGCGTCCCTGGTCACGGTGGCGGTGAGCCGGGCGGCGGCCGAGCAGCGGGCAGGACGGGCCGGGCGGCTGGGTCCGGGCGCGGTGCTGCGGTGCTGGTCCGAGGCGGAGCACGCGCACCTGGCACCCCACCCCGAGCCCGAGATCGCCACCGCCGACCTGACCGCCTTCGCCCTGGAGGTGGCGTGCTGGGGCAGCGACGACGTCCGCGACCTGGCGCTGCTCGACCAGCCACCGGCGCACGCACTGTCGGCGGCCACGGAGGTGCTGGTGGGCCTGGGTGCCATGACCGACGACGGGAGGGTCACCGCGCGGGGCAGGGTCATCGCTGGCGTGCCGGTCGATCCCCGGCTGGCGCGGGCCCTCATCGACGGGGCCCGGCTCGTCGGGGACGGACGAGCCGCAGAGGTGGTCGCGATGCTGAGCGAGGACGTACGCGCTCCGGGCGGGGACCTGGTCGCGGCCCTTCGGTCGCTGCGCGCCGACAAGCGAGCCGGATCGTGGCGCAGCCAGGTCACCCGCCTGCAGGAGGTGCTGACGAAGCAGTGCGACCGGACAGGGGCGTCGGACGATGCCCGCGCACTCACCGACGACGTGGCCGTGGGTCTGGTGGTGGCCCTGGCGCACCCGGACCGGATCGCCCGCAAGCGCTCCGGCACGTCGAGCTACCTGATGGCGTCGGGGACGGGCGCGGCGCTCGACCCGCGCGACCCGGGTCCGCTGGCCGGACTCGAGTGGCTCGCCGTCGGTGACGCCCAGCGACGGCCCGGGCAGCGCGAGGCGCAGATCCGGGCGGCGGCACCCCTCACCGAGGACCTCGCGCTGGAGGCCGCGGGCTCGCTGTGGACCGAGGTGGACGAGGTCACCTGGACCGATGGCAGGGTGCTGGCCCGTCGACGGACGCTGCTGGGCGCGATCGAGCTCAGCTCCGTCCCGCTCGGCGACCCGCCCGCGCAGGCCGTGAGCGACGCGATCCGTGGGGCGATCGCGAGCGAGGGCATCGCCCTCCTCTCCTGGACGGACGCGGCCACGGCGCTGCGCGCCCGCCTCGACTTCCTCCACCGCGCGCTCGGCGACCCGTGGCCCGACGTGGGCGACGCAGCACTGACAGAGGGCCTCGACTCCTGGCTCGGACCGCAGCTGGCACGGGTCCGCACGGACCGGGACCTCCGTCGCATCGACGTGACCGCCGCCCTGAGGGCGATGGTGCCGTGGCCGGAGGCGGGCCGGATCGACGACCTGGCGCCGGAGCGCGTCGAGGTGCCGAGCGGGTCGAGCGTGCGGATCGACTACTCCCAGGACCAGCCGGTGCTCGCCGTGCGCCTGCAGGAGGTCTTCGGCTGGACCGCGGTGCCGGTCCTGGCCGGCGGCCGCGTCCCGCTCCTGCTGCACCTGCTCTCCCCCGCGCGGCGCCCGGCGGCCGTCACCGCGGACCTGCAGTCCTTCTGGGACAACGGCTACCCGGGGGTGCGTGCCGACCTGCGCGGGCGCTATCCCAGGCACTCCTGGCCCGAGGACCCACGCAGTGCTCCCGCCACCTCGCGGACGAACCGGCCGCGCTGCGGCTGAGGGCCGTCGTACAGTCGCGGCATGTCCCGCCTGCCCCTCCCCGGTCACCACCTGCTGGCCGCGGCCGGCGTCCGCTCGCGGGCGCGGCACCGCGCGGACCCCGGCGACCTGGGTCACCCCAGCGGCCCTCCCTCCACGCGCGCCGCGCTCGGCGAGCTCGGGTCCGCGCTCGACGGCGTACGCCTGCTGGGTGCGCTGCCGCGGCTGTCCTCGGCGCCGCGGGGCGACGGCCACCTCGTCGTCGACATCCCCGGCTGGCGCGCACCCGAGCTGTCCGGGGCGCCCCTGCGTGCCTACCTCCGGCGCCTGGGGTACGACGCCCGGGGCTGGGGCTTCGGCACCAACACCGGCGACCCCCGGCGCGACGTGGCTCGCCTGTCGGAGCGGTTGCTCGAGCTGGTCGAGGCGAAGGGCGAGCCCGCCTCCCTGGTCGGGTGGAGCCTCGGCGGAGTGATCGCGCGCGAGGTGGCGCGTCGCCACCCCGACGCCGTACGCCGCGTCATCACCTACGGCACGCCCGTCACCGGCGCACCGCGGCACACGACCGTGGCCCGCGCCTACCGCCGCGGACCGGACCCCGACGCGCAGCGGGTCGTAGAGCGCCTCGACCCGACGGCACCGATCCCCGTGCCCCTCACGATCCTGTTCTCGAAGCGCGACGGGATCGTGTCGTGGCAGGCCTGCCTCGACCACACCTCGCCCGACGCCGAGCACGTCGAGGTGTCGTCGACCCACATCGGGATGGGCATCGACCCCGACGTGTGGACCGTCGTGGCCGACCGGCTCGCGCGCGCCTGAGTCAGTCGCGAGGGGCGAGCACGACGTGGCCGGTGGCCAGCCGACCGCTCACCGTCTCGTCCGTCATGCCGGCGCTGCGCAGGAGGCCGATGATGGCGGCGTTGTTCGCCATCATCTCGGCGCGGAACCGCTTGACCCCCACCTCGACCGCGCGCGCAGTCAGCACCCGCAGCAGGGCCGCGCCCAGCCCGCGACCCTGCCACGAGTCCGCGACGGTGACGGCCAGCTCGGCGTCGTCGGGCGCGGAGCTGTAGCGGATGAAGCGCGCGACTCCGATGATGTAGGTGTCGTCGTCCGGGGCGTGCGCGACGTAGGCCTCGTGGTCGACGTGGTCGACGGCCGAGAAGTAGGTCGCCTGGCTGTCGGTCAGCCGCGGGGTGCCGGTCATGAAGCGCTGGTACTGCGACGCCTCGCTCATCAGCGCGAACGCCCGCTGCAGCTCGACCGCGTCGCTCGCCCTGATCTGTCGGACCAGGACCAGGTCACCGCTGCGGAGCCGGACCTCGGCCTCGTCCATCGCGGCTACCGGGCCAGCGGAGGGAGCGTCACGACCTGACCGGCGTAGGAGAGCCCGGCGCCGAAGGCGATCAGCAGCGCGGTGTCACCGGCCGACGCCTCGTCCTGGCGCAGCATGGCCTCCATCGCCAGCGGCACCGACGCGGCCGACGTGTTGCCGGAGTCGATGACGTCGGTCGCGACCGCCACGGTGTCGGGGAGCTTGATGTTGCGCGCGAGCGTCTGGGTGATGCGCAGGTTGGCCTGGTGCGGGATGAAGGCGTCGAGCTCGTCGACCGACACCCCGGCCAGGCGCAGCGCCTCGTGGGCGACCTCGGCCATCGCGAACGGCGCCCAGCGGAAGACGGCGGTGCCCTCCATCTGGACGACCGGGTGGTCCGCGTCGGTGTGGCTGCGAAGGCCCATGCAGCTCGGGGTCTGGGTGATCACGTGCGCCTGCGAGCCGTCGGAGCCCCACGCGGTCGGACCGATCCCGGCGGACTCGGACGGTCCCACCACGACCGCGCCCGCTCCGTCGGCGAAGATGAAGGCGGTGCCGCGGTCGGTCGGGTCCATGAAGCGGCTGAGCTGCTCGACGCCGATCACCAGCACGTGCTTCTCCGCACCCGAGCGCACCATCGAGGCCGCGAGGTTGAGCGCGTGGCAGAAGCCCGCGCAGCCGGCGGAGATGTCGAAGGCCGCAGCGGTGATGCCCAGCGCGGTCGCGACCTGCGGCGCGGAGGCGGGCGTGTGCTCGGGGTGGGTGGACGTCGCGACGATCACGCACCCGACCTCGGCGGCCTCCACACCCGCGGCCGCGAGCGCCTTCTCGGCCGCGGAGATCGACATCCCGATCAGCGTCTCGCCCTCGCCGGCGAAGCGGCGCGTGCGGATGCCCGACCGCGTCTGGATCCACTCGTCGGTGGAGTCGAGGACCTCGCAGATCTCGTCGTTGGTGACGACGCGCTCCGGCCGGTGGACCCCGAGTCCGAGCATCGCTGCGTGGGTGAGGTCGGTCGGCTGCTGGATCGTCATGGGGCGAGCATAGGCATGACGGTGCTCACAGCAGCAGGGCAGGAGTGCGCTCGTCGCGCTCCCCGCCGAAGAACCGGTCGAGCACGCGGTCGAACACCGGGTCGTCGGGCGCGGCGAGCGCGAAGAGCGTCATCGAGGACCGCAGCTTCATCGCGTCCGTGCTGCCGAGGACCCGCTCGGCGGACACCCCCTCGAGCCCCAGCAGGGCGTCGCAGCACTGGTGGAGCCGGGGACCGAGCACGTCGTGGGCGAGGTAGGCGCGGGCCTCGGCCAGGTCTGCGACGGCGTACGCCTGCGCGGTGGGGCTGTGCCCGAGGCCGGCGACCTGCGGGAAGACGAACCACATCCAGTGGCTGGTCTTCCTGCCCGCGCGCAGCTCGGCGAGCGCGCGGTTGTGGGTCCCGCGGTCGTCCTGGGCACGGACGAACCGCTCGAGGTCGGCGGCCACGTCGCTCAGACGGGGGCTGGGTCGGTCTCCGGGGCGGGAGCACCCGGCTCCTGGCCGGGATCGATCGGACTCACGTCGGGGTCCCCGGACGGGACGACCTCGGGCTCGGTGGACGGCTCCATGGGTGTGGTGGTCATGCCCTCCGGTCTACGCCCCACCACCGGCGACCCGCAATGCCCGGCCCACCCCGATGGTGGGGTCGCCAGTAGGTTGGCGGCGTGCCCGACGCCCCCTCGCGCGCCGCCCGGCTCGGCGCGGTCGCCTTCCTGCTGCGACCGACGTACATCGCGACCGAGGTCGTCACCGCGGCCGCCACGACCGGCGGCTACAGCTTCGTGGCCGACTCGGTGAGCAAGCTCGGCGAGGTCGGCTGCTCGGAGGCCTACTGCTCACCGCGCCACGCGGTGATGAACGGGTCCTTCATGGGCTACGGCGTGCTGCTCGCGGGCGGTGCGCTGCTGCTCGTCAAGCCCCTCGGCCCGTGGGTGACGGGGCTGCTCGTCGTCTCGGGGGTGAGCTCGTACGCCACGGGGCTGGCGCCGCTCGACCAGGACGCGACGCTGCACGCGATCGCCGCGACACCGCTGTTCCTCGCCCAGCCCCTGGCGCTGATGGGGCTCGGCCACCGCATCCGGCACGACCAGCCGCGGCTGGCCAAGGCCCTGCTCGCGACGGGGATCGTCACCGCTGCGGCCGCGGTGGGCTTCATCGTGTCCGGCGACGAGCAGGCCGCCGGGGCGCTCGAGCGGCTGGCGCTGTGGCCGGTGCTCTTCGGGCTCGGTGCCTTCGCGTGGGGACACCGACCCCGCCGCGGCGCCTGACGCCGCGCGCGGGCTCGGCTCAGCTCAGGTCAGCGAGGGCGCTGACGGCGCTCCTGCACCTTGGCCACGGCGCTCTTGATCTTGGCCTGGTTGTGCGGCTTGCGAGCCTCGTCGTAGACCTTCTTGGCGACTGCGAAGGCGCCGGCCTTCTTCATGATTCCCATGCCTCCACCGTGCCATCGAGCGCCAAACCCGCGGCCTCACTCGTGCAGCGTCAGGTGCAGCCACGGGCGGGACAGGCGGAAGGCGCGGCCGGTGACCACGCGCGGGGTGATCTCGACGACGTTGTACTTCAACGTGCCGACCCACGGGCGGAGCGGGAGGTTCTCCGCACGGTGCTCCTCGTGCTCGTCGAGGATCCGGGCCGAGCCGCGTACGACGACGCTGCGGGCGTGGTCGTCGTCGTAGCGGTCGATCTCGAGGGCGACCTCGGACCCCATCGCCACCGCCAGCAGCTTGTCGCCGCCGGCGCTGCGGAAGAGCAGCGTGTCGTGGTCGACGGCGTAGTTGATCGGCGTGATGTGGACCTCGTCGACCATCCGGAAGGCGAGGCGGGCGAACTCCTCCTCGCGCAGCATCTCCCAGCACTCGTCCGGGCTGAGCCGGGTCACGACCTCGTCGTCCACCTCGTCCTTCATGGCGATCACTCCTTCGCGTGCGGTCTCCTGCCTCGACGCTAGGCCGCGACCACGGTGGGGGGCAGGGCTGAAGGTCCCGCGAAAGTCGCACCGATCCGTGACCCGGCTCACTCCGAACACCTCGAAAGCCGTCGATACCCGGCGGCACCGCCGACGAAGGGTTCGACCCATGCGCCTCCCCTCCATCCGCCGCCCGTCCCCGTCCATGGCCGTGTCGGTCATGGCCCTCGTGGTGGCTTCTACCGGCACGTCGTACGCCGCAGGCCTGATCGGCTCGGACGACGTCAGGAACAACTCCCTGACGACCATGGACATCAAGGACAAGACGCTCAAGGGCCGCGACATCAAGAACGACGTGATCGGGTCCAACAAGATCCGCAACGGCTCCCTGAAGTCGCGCGACTTCAAGGCCGGCGAGCTGCCGTCCGGCCCCCAGGGCCCCGCGGGCGTCGGCCGGTGGGCCCTCGTCGACGCGACCGGTGCGATCATCGCCCAGTCCGGCGGCTTCTCGGTGACCGCGGGCTACCCCGCGGCCCCTGCCGCCGCCAACGGCAACGTCTACATCAACGCCGGCGAGAACCTCGCCAACAACGCGGTCATCGCCACGATCGCGCTCCAGAACACCGCCGACCTCAACGGCGACGCGATCCTCAACGGCCGCGCCCCCGGCGCGGACGCCAACCCGGAGTTCTCCGGCGAGATCTCGGCGGCCGTCTGCACGCCCGGCGTCGTGAACTGCGCGCCTCCCGGCACCGGCAACCCGAACCACCTCGTGGTGAGCCCGCGCAACAGCGACGGCAGCTTCACCACCGACGGCGCCCGCAAGCGCTTCTACGTCGTCGTCACCGGCGACTCCACCGACCGCGGCTGATCACAGGAGCCGGTCGCACGGCGCGGGCGGGGTCCCGTGGGGGGATCCCGTCCACCGCCGCGACATCGACCGGTCACCGAGGTGCGGCACACTGACCCGGTGACCACGAAGATCTCTGTCGCCGGGCTCGGCTACGTCGGCCTCTCCATGTCGGTGCTGCTGGCACGGCACAACACCGTCGTCGGCCTCGACCTCGACGCCGAGCGCATCGCGCGGCTCGAGGCCGGTGAGAGCCCGATCCACGACGACGACATCTCGCGCTTCCTCGCCACCGAGGACCTCGACCTGGCCTTCACCACCGACGCCGAGGTCGCCCACGCCGGCGCCGACTTCGTGGTGATCGCGACGCCGACCAACTACGACCCTGTCACCAACTACTTCGACACCAGCTCGATCGAGGCGGTGATGCGCGACGTCCTGCGGGTCAACCCCGCAGCGACGATGGTCGTGAAGTCGACCGTGCCGGTGGGCTACGTCGAGGACGTGCGCCAGCGGCTGGGCACCGACGCGGTGATCTTCTCCCCCGAGTTCCTCCGCGAGGGCCGGGCGCTGCACGACAACCTGCACCCCGCCCGGATCGTGGTGGGCGAGGACTCCGAGCGGGCGCGCGCCTTCGCCGAGCTCCTCGTCAAGGGCGCCGACGCCGACGACGTGCCCGTGCTCTTCACCGAGCCCACCGAGGCCGAGGCGATCAAGCTCTTCGCCAACACCTACCTCGCGATGCGCGTCGCCTACTTCAACGAGCTCGACTCCTTCGCCCTCTCACGCGGCCTCGACTCGCGGGCGATCATCGACGGTGTCGGCCTCGACCCGCGCATCGGCACGCACTACAACAACCCGTCCTTCGGCTACGGCGGCTACTGCCTGCCCAAGGACACCAAGCAGCTGCTGGCCAACTACAGCGACGTCCCGCAGACGCTGATCTCGGCCATCGTCGACGCCAACACCACCCGCAAGGACTTCATCGCCTTCGACATCCTCGACCGCCACCCGCGGGTCGTGGGCATCCACCGGTTGCTGATGAAGGCCGGCTCGGACAACTTCCGCGAGTCGTCGGTGCAGGGGATCATGAAGCGCCTCAAGGGCAAGGGCGTCGAGGTGGTCGTCTACGAGCCCGAGCTCGGCGAGGACTCGTGGTTCGGCTCCGAGGTCACCGACGACCTGGCGTCCTTCAAGGCGCGCGCCGACGTGATCGTGGCGAACCGGATGTCGGACGAGCTGCGCGACGTGGTCGACAAGGTCTACACCCGGGATCTCTTCGGCGCCGACTGATCCACCTCATCGCTGGTGCGTGGGTCTCGATACGCCGCTCGCTGGCGCTCGCGTGCTACTCGACCACCGAGTTCTCCTCGCTGGGCGAGGCGTATCGAGACCTACCGACGCCGGCCGAACAACCCCCGCTTGCCGTCGGGCTCGGGATCGGCGTCGGCGTCCGGCGCGTGGACCACGGAGGCGTCGGCAGCCTTCCGGAGCGCCTTGCGCAGCCGGTTCTCCGACCTGTCCGGGTCCATCGCCGGCCGGGCGCCGAGGGTGAAGCGCTCCACGACCCGCAGGTCGACCGGCACGAAGCCCACGTCGGTCGCCGGGTAGGCCTTCACCCCGAAGGACTCCTCCAGCAGCGCCTCGCGGTCGTCGCCGTCGCCGGCCAGGCGGGCGACGCGGGCCAGCGCCGAGGTGCGCTCGAGGCGCGCTGCCGCGCCCGAGTCGTACGCCAGCACGCGGGCGCCGTGGTGGGTGCGCTCGAGGTCGTCGAGCAGGGCCGCCAGCGCGGCGGGGAGCGGGGCGAGCGTGACGTCGGGCAGGGTCAGCACGAACTCGGCGTCCGAGGTCGCCGGCGCGGTCTCGACGAGGCGTACGCGTGGCTCGTGGAGGTAGGAGCGGTGCACCAGCCGGGTCTCCAGCACCGGGTCCTCGACCGGCTGGACGCGCTCGTCGTGGACGGAGCCCCACGGCCCGACGACGGTGACGCGGAGGTCGGGCACGTCGCCGTCGAGCAGCGAGTCGACGACGCGGATCGTCTCGTCGGCGGGCCCGGCGTGCAGCACGACCTCGAGGTAGGGCACCTGGTAGGCGCGGCCGTGGCGGTTGCGCTTGGGGCGCATCGTCGGCACGAGGTCCGCGAGGTAGGGGTCGTTGAAGCGGTTGACCTGCTCGGCGCGGCGCAGGACCTGCGAGCGGCCGAGGTGCCAGCTGCGGGCCTCGCGGTCGACGACGAAGACGCCGCCGGCCTGGGCCAGCGAGTGGCCCAGGTGCATGTCCTCGCCGAGGCGCAGCGTGCGGTCGAAGCCGTCGGAGTCGAGGTAGAGCGCCTTGGTGACCGAGCCGGTCATGCCGATGTGGAAGCGCTGGGCGCGCGGGCCCGCGGTGCGCAGGTCGTCGGTCTTGGCCCAGTAGTCCTCTACCCACTGGTGCGGCTCGTGCTCCTGGCCGGGGAAGAGGTCGCCGGCCTCGCCCGCGGCCACGCGGTCGCGCACCACGGCGGGGTCGGTGGCGAGCAGGCCGGCCGGGTCGACGAAGAGCTTGTGCCCGCCGGGGACGGCGTAGTCGACGAGGTGGTGCCAGCGGGCGTGCGCCTCGACCTCCTCGCGGTAGGCGAGCATGTCGGCGTCGTACCAGTGCAGCACGTCGCCGTCGGCGGCCATCGCGCCGAGGTGGCAGGCGTTGGCGCGGCCCCAGCCCTCCTCGACCCGGATCAGCCGCGTGTGCTCGGGACGGACCTCGGGCAGATCCTGCGCGGGGGAGCTCTGGTCGTCGACGACCAGCACCTCGAGCAGGTGCGAGGGGTAGGACTGCGCCGCGAGCCCGGCCAGGACGTAGGGCAGCGTGTGCTGGTAGTTGAAGGTCGGCACCACGACGGTGACCGACAGCGTCGGCTCCCAGTCGCCGAGCGTCGCGGGGGTCAGCGACCCCCAGTCGTTGTGCCGCACCACCGGCTGCCGCGCCATGTCCTAGCTCCCCCCGTCAGGCCGGTCGAGCGGATCGACCTCCAGCGCCAGGCTGGGCCGGAACCCCTTCCACTCCGAGGCCACGATGTCAGGTCGGCGGAACTCCTCGTCGTCCCGGGCCCAGGTGTGTCCCGCACCGGTGCGCCGCAGGACGTAGCCCAGGCCGTGGGTGCGGTAGATCCGACCGCCCGCCGCCTCGACCCCGGCGAGCAGCTGCGCGTCGACGAACTTGCGCACCCGGCGAAAGTCTCCGAGCGAGCGCAGCAGGCCGCGGTCGAGCAGCAGCGTGCCGCCGGCCACGAAGCGGGCGAAGAGCTCCGAGGGGTGCTTGCGGCGCACGGTGAGGTCCTCGCGCTCCGCGTTGGCGTGGAGGTAGACGAACTCCGACGGCATCCCGACCACGTCGGCGCCGGAGAAGCGTCGCGCCATCAGCAGGTCGTGCACGGCGTCGGGTGAGTACCAGTCGTCGTCGTCGACCTTGAGCAGCACGTCGCTCGACGCCGCCCGCGACGCTGCGGTCAGCACGTCGCCGAAGAAGGCCGACTCCTCGAAGGTGAGCACCTGGTGCGGCTGGTCGCCGAGCACCCGGCGTACGGCGTCGCGGTCGGGCTCGAAGCCGTGCGCGGCCAGCACCAGCTCGACCTCGGCGCCCCGCTGCCGGGCCACCTGCCGCAGCGCGAACTCGAGCATGTCGGGGCGCTTGGTCGACAGCAGCGCGCTGACCGGAGGCAGCGCGACGTGGCGTACGCCGGAACGCGAGGCCAGCGCCGAGCGCCAGGCCAGCGTGGAGTGGTGGTCGAAGGCCGCGCGGCGCACGGCGAGGCTGTGCTCCTCGCGGCGCAACGCGTCGTCGAGGTCGACGTCTGCGTCCAGCGCCGCGGCGAGCGCGGGCGCCACGTCGAGCACGCCCTCGGTCACGACCGGGACGCCCGAGATCGCGAGCGCGAGCAGGTCGGCGGTCGGGGTGTCGGCAGTGAGGCGCACGCCCTGGAAGCCGCGCGCGGCCTCCACGACGCCCTCGGTGACGGGCCCGGCGCTGATGCGCGACAGGTCGACGACCGGGTGGTCCCAGTCCTTGCGGAAGCCGATCGGGTTGAAGACCCGCTCGTCCACCGGCTCGGGACCGGGGTCGGTGACGACGGTCGGTGCGCGGTCGATGACGTGGTGGGGAGCGACCTCTCCTCCGCGACGGGCGACGACGACGTCCGGCGGCACGTCGCGCTCGGCGTCTCCGGCGCCGGCCACGCCGGGCAGCAGCACGCTGCGGGCGTCGAGGCCGGGCGCGGCGGGACGGCCGGCGTACGCCACGACGAGCCCGCCGTGGGTGGTGTCGCCCTGGCCGGCGGCCTGGCGGGCCATCTCCATCACGACCAGCTGGGCGCGCGCGCCCGAGGCGAAGCGGGCGACGGTGAGCACGCCGCGGTCACCGGCCTCGCGGGCGGCGAGGTGCACCAGCGGCGGCCACTCCGGACGCGGCACCAGCACCCACGGCGTCGGGGCGTCGGTGAGCCAGCACGCGATCGCCTTGCACTGGCCCAGCAGCGGCACGGCGCTCGCCATCCGCCGCAGCCGGGCGCGGTCGGCTGCCACGACGAGCACCGAGCCCCAGCCCTTGCGCGGGCCGCCGAGGGCCGACAGCGTGACGATCTGCGGCTCGATCCCGGGGACGTCCTCGATGCCGTGGAGCGCCTCGAGCGCCAGGGCGTCGGAGTCGTCGACGAGCACCAGGGTCGGACCCGGGAGCCGGAGGTCCCGGAGCGGGTGGTGGGCGGGCTGCTGGGGGGTGGGGCTCACGGTCGCGCGCCCTCCTTCGGCGCTCGGTGCTTCAGGGACGACGGCAGCGAGTGCTGCACCAGGGGACGCGGCTGGCGCCAGAGCCAGTCGCGGCTGACGTGGTCGATGATGTGCACGCCCTCGGGCGCCGTCACCTTGACCAGCCCGCCGAGCGCCTCGGGGTCGCCGTGGCGGATCGCCTCGTCGACCTCGAACTCGCGCAGCTTGCGGTAGAGCCGGGTGTTGGTGAAGTCGACGCCGTCGCGCCGCCAGTGGGCGTACTCGTCGGCGTCGAGCCACTTGACCTCGAGCACGAGCCCCTGCTGGAGCACGATCCGCTCGACCCCGGCGGGGAACTCGCGCAGCTCCCAGTCGAAGGCCTTCACGAAGGTGAAGTCCGGGCCCATCGGGTAGACCCACGGCTCGAGGAAGCGCAGGGACAGGTCGAGCCAGCCGGTGGACGGGTCGACGACGGTCAGCGGGTGGCGCGGCATCGCCACGATCGCCCGGGTCGACTGCAGCTGCCACGCGAGGTCGCGCAGGATGCCCGCACCCTCGGGCGTGAGCACCATGTCGCCGTCCCACTTCATCGAGTAGGTGGTGCGGACGTGGGAGAAGCACCAGTTGTAGAAGTGCGTCAGCGAGTGCACGCTCGTGGCCGGCGTGGCGAGGTGCTCGCCGCCGGCGCGCGAGACCCGGTGGGGGTAGTCCAGGACGGTCAGCCGCTCGCCCGCACCGCACTCCTCGGCGACGCGGCGCGCCACGTCGGCGGTGCCGTCGTCGGAGCCGTTGTCGACGAGCAGCACGTGGTCGACCGCGGAGAAGACCGGCGGCAGCACCCACGGCAGGTTGCGCGCCTCGTTGCGGACGCGGAAGACGCACGTCAGCCCGGGCTCCAGTGGCTCACCGGAGGTCCACGGCCAGGTGACGTCGTACGCCGGATCCCCCTCGAGCGACGCGATGTCGGGCATCAGGCGGATCCCTGGGGGCGCTCCCGGCCCATCACCCTGCGGAGCTTCTGCCGGGCCGCGGGCGGCACCATCGCGCGTACGGCGTGGGGCACCCGGTCCGCGGCGCTGCGCGACGGTGCCTCCTCGAGCGCGTCACGGCGGGCGTCCGCAGCGGCGCGGCGCCGCTGGGCCACGACGGTCGAGTGGGCGAACGCCTCCGCCTCGGCGTACTGGCCCGCGTAGGCGGTGCGGAGCTGGTCGCACCACTCCCGGTTCTTCTCCGAGTCGTCCGCGGCGATCGCGTCCAGCGCCTGCCAGGTCTCGTCGGCGAGCTCGCGCAGCCGGTCCGGCACACCGATGTCGTCCCACGTCATCGTCACCCGGCGCAGCGAGGGGTCGATGAAGCGGTGCACCTCGGCGATGTCGACCGCCATCGCGGTCTTCACGCCCTGGAGGTCGAAGGCCTCGCCGAGGGCGAAGACCGGCTGCGTCCAGTCGTCGAGGAGGTCGCCGTAGTGGACGAAGGCGCGCTGCTGGCCGCGCGTCGCGCGCTCGGTGTGGAGCATCATGTTGACCCAGGCGGCGGTGCGGGTGATCGCGCCCTGGTCGGACCCCGCACCCATCTGGCCGTAGTAGGTCTGCTTGGAGCCGACCACCTCGGTGACCGGCCGCAGCATGGTGACGTAGGCCGACGTCGCGTCGCAGCGGTCGGCCGCGGCGCGCCACAGGCCGAGGAACCACGACGCGCGCGGGTCCTTGACGACGAGCTCGTCGGCGACGGAGAACTGCTCCTCCAGCCAGGCCGCGACCCGCTCGCGGGTGGCGTGGTCGCCGCTGGTGGTGCCGGTGTCGAGCCAGGCCCGCGGGCGGGCGTCGGAGACCTGCACGTTGCTGCGCTGGAGCAGCTCGTGGTGCAGGTCCACCACCCAGCGCGGCTCGCCGAAGCCCTTGGGGTTGGTCGCGTCGGCGACGACCTCCGGCTGCGGCACGTGGAGGCCGAGGGTGCGCAGGGTGCCGGCCATGGTGCTCGTGCCGCTGCGGCCCGACCCCACGACGAACACCACCCGTCGACGACTCATCGACGTCCTCGCTTCGCTCCGGGCGCCGACGAGGCACGAGGGCGCTCCATGGGATTGATTCCCTCGCTGCGCTCGGTCATGGCCCGACCTTATCGGTGGCGGCTCTCCTCACAGGTGCTGCGGCTGGGCCTTGATGAGGTCGGCGTACCAGCCGAAGGACTTCTTCGGCGTCCGGACCAGGGTGTCGTAGTCGACGTGCACCAGGCCGAAGCGCTGGGTGAAGCCCTCGGCCCACTCGAAGTTGTCCATCAGCGACCAGCAGTAGTAGCCGCGTACGTCGACACCGCGCTGGATCGCCTCGGACACGGCGTTGAGGTGCGAGCGGAGGTAGTCGATGCGGGGCTGGTCGTCGACGACGCCGTCCTCGTCCGGGCCCATGTTGTAGCTGCACCCCGACTCGGTGATCACGATCGGCGGGAGCGCGGCGCGGAAGCGGGCGCGGAACATCACGAGGAACTCGCGCAGCGCGTCCGGCACGATCGGCCAGCCGAGGTCGGTGGTGGGGTAGCCGACGACGTCACGGTTCTCCCATGGCAGCTCCGAGCCCTCGGACGCCGCGGCCACCTTCATCGGGTTGTAGTAGTTGACGCCGTAGAAGTCGAGCGGCTGGCGGATCGTCGCCAGGTCGCCCGGCTGGACGATGTCCTCCATCAGCGGCGCGAGGTCGGCGGGGTAGCGACCCAGCAGCATCGGCTCGAGGAACAGGCCGTTCCACACCGCGTCGAAGAGCTTGCTCGCCCCCACGTCGGCGTCGTCGTCGCTGGCCGGCCACACCGGCGCGTGGTTGTTGGCGCAGCCGATCGAGGTCGCGCCGGCCCGGCGCAGCTCGATGGCGGCGCGGCCGTGGCCGACGAGCATGTGGTGCGAGGCCCACAGCGCGTCGAAGAGGAGCGTCCGCCCCGGGGCGTGCATGCCCATCCCGTAGCCGAGGAGCGAGGCGACGTTGGGCTCGTTGACCGGCACCCAGTGCTCGACGCGGTCGGCGAGCCGCTCGCCCACGATCGCGGCGTAGTCGCCGAGGCGCAGGGCGGTGTCGGGGTTCAGCCAGCCGCCCTCGTCCTCGAGTGCCTGCGGGAGGTCCCAGTGGTAGAGCGTGGCCATCGGCTGCTGGCCGTGCGCCAGCAGGGTGTCGACGAGCCGGTCGTAGAAGTCCAGGCCCTTCGCGTTGGCCGGCCCGCGGCCGGTCGGCTGGATGCGCGGCCAGGCGATCGAGAAGCGGTAGCCCCCTGTGCCGAGCTGCTGCATCAGCGCGACGTCCTCGTCGACACGGTGGTAGTGGTCGCACGCGACCGCACCGGAGCCGCCGTCGCTGACCCGGCCGGGCTCGGCGCAGAAGGTGTCCCAGATGCTCGGGCCCCGGCCGTCCTCGTCCGCCGCCCCCTCGACCTGGTAGCTCGCGGTGCTCGTGCCGAACCGGAATCCGGGCGGGAGCAGGGGGAAGTCGTGCGGGGGGGACACATCCGTGAAGATATCGGCATGACCGTGGCCCTGTACGCCGGATCCGACAGGTCGTCGGAGGCCGTCAAGGGGCGCTTGACCAGGCATTCCTTCTCGTTCGGGCCGCACTACGACCCGGCCAACCTCGGCTTCGGTCCGCTCGTCTGCCACAACGACGACGTCCTCGACCCGGCCGCGGCGGAGCCCGCCGGCTACGCCGAGCACCCGCACGCCGAGCTCGAGATCGTCACCTGGGTGCTCGAGGGCGCGCTGGTCCACACGGACTCGACGGGCGCCTCCCACGTGGTGGAGGCGGGCCGGGCGCAGGTGCTCTCGGCCGGCTCCGGCATCCGGCACAGCGAGGTCGCCGACCCCGCCTCCGGGCGCTGCCGCTTCGTCCAGGCGTGGCTGGCCCCGTCCGCGTCCGGCACCGCGCCGTCGTACGTCGTGGGCCAGGCGCCGTCCTCGGACGCGGACGGCCTGGTCGACGTCGTCGGCGGCGACGGGCTGCCGCTCGGCACCGACGGTGCCCGCCTGCTGGTGGCCCGGCTCGGACGTGGTCAGTCGGTGGCGCTGCCCGACGACCCGGCCCAGCACGTCTTCGCCGCGACCGGGGCGGTGGACCTCGACGGGCTCGCGCTGCGCTCGGGCGACGCCGTACGCCTCACCGACGAGCCCGGGCGCACCGTGCGCGCCGAGGAGCCGACCGAGCTGCTGGTCTGGTCGTTCTCCCGTCAGCCCTGAGCGACGAGCACGCCCGGGTTGAGGATCCCGGCCGGGTCGAGCTCGGCCTTCACCGCCCGCAGCACCCGCACGCCGACCTCGCCGATCTCGTGCACCAGCCACGGGCGGTGGTCGGTGCCGACGGCGTGGTGGTGGGTGATGGTCGCCCCGGCCTCCACCATCGCCTCGCTCGCCGCCCGCTTGGCCCCGGCCCACTGGGCGAGCGGGTCGTCGCCCTGCCGGGCCGCGACGGTGAAGTAGAGCGAGCACCCGGTCTCGTAGACGTGCGAGACGTGGCAGAGCACCAGCGCGCCGTCGCCGAGCGCGGACTGCAGCGCGGCCCGCACGTCGGCGTACAACCGGGCCCGGTGGGACCAGAAGGTCGCGGTCTCGAGGGTCTCGACGAGCACGCCGTGGTCGAGCAGCGCGTCGCGGAGGTAGGGCGCGGCGAACCGGCCGTGCACCCACCGCTGACCCGGCTCCTCGCCGAGCGCGGTGCCCCCGAGGCCGGCGAGCGCCTCCGTCACGGCGGCGCGGCGCGCCTCGACCTGCGCGGGGGTGCCCTCGTAGCCGGTGATCATCAGGCAGCCGGGGTCCTCCGACCCGCCGATCGAGGTCGGGTCGGCGAGGTTGAGCGCGGTCTCGGACTCGTCGGAGAGGCGGATCACCGAGGGCAGCAGCCCGGCCTGGGCGAGGGCGCGCATCGCGTCGGCGCCGGCGTCGAAGGACGGCCAGCGCCACCCCTCGTACGCCGTCACCGCGGGCGCGCGACGCACCCGGACGGTCACCGAGGTGATGACGCCGAAGGCTCCCTCGGAGCCCAGCACCAGCTGGCGCAGGTCGGGCCCGGCGGCGTTGGCCGGCGAGGAGCCGAGGTCGAGCGAGCCGATGGGGGTTGCGACGGTGAGCCCGACGACCATCGCGTCGAAGCGGCCGTAGCCCGCGCTCGACTGGCCGCTCGAGCGGGTGGCGGCGAAGCCTCCGATCGAGGCGTGCTCGTAGGACTGCGGGTAGTGGCCGAGCGTCAGCCCGCGCTCCGCGAGCAGCGCCTCCGCCTCGGGACCGCGCAGGCCGGGCTGGAGGGTGACGGTCATCGACTCCTCGTCGACGGCCAGCAGCCGCTTCATCCGGACCAGGTCGAGGCTCACCACGCCGGCGAAGCCGTCGCGTCGGGCCGCGAGGCCGCCGGTGACGCACGTGCCGCCGCCGAAGGGCACCACCGCGACGCGGTGCTCGCTCGCCCACGCCAGGACCGCGAGGACCTCGCCGTGGCCGTCGGGACGCACGACGGCGTCGGGGGCTTCGGTGAGGTCGCCGGACCGGGCACGGAGCAGGTCAGGGGTCGACTTGCCGCGGGTGCGGAGCGTGCGGGTCGCGTCGTCGAGGAGCACGTGCTCGGCCCCCACGAGTGCGCGCAGGCCGTCGAGCAGCTCGTCGTCGAGGGCCGTCGGCGCGGGCGTGGCGTCGACGGCCACCGCGGGCTGCTGGAGGCCGAAGGCCAGCTCGACCAGGCCGAGCGCCGACTCCGGCAGCTCCGTGGCGGCAGCGGGGTCGCCCCAGCGGTGCGGGTGCATCTCGACGGTCGGCGTCCCTGGAGTCATGCGTTACAGTGTGACACATGTCGTCACTTCGTCACATCGACCGCCCGGCCGGTGACCCCCGGGACGCCTACCTCGACGCGGCCCGCGACTGCATCCTCGACGTCGGGTGGCGGCGTACGACGCTGACCGAGGTCGCGAAGCGCGCCGGGGTCTCGCGGATGACGATCTACCGCGCGTGGCCCGACATGGGTTCGCTGCTCGGCGACCTGATGACCCGGGAGTGGGTCGGCATCGCGGCCGCGACGCAGGTCGCCGCGAAGGACACCGCCACCCCTGCCGGCATCGCTGCAGCAGCCGTCTCGACGGTGCGGGCGCTGCGCGACAACGAGCTCTTCGTGCGGATCGTCGAGCTCGACCCCGACCTGATGCTCCCCTACCTGCTCTCGCGCCGCGGCCGCTCGCAGGAGGCGCTCATCGAGATCCTCGCCGCCGAGATCGCGGACGGCCAGGCCGCAGGAGCGATCCGCGCCGGCGACCCGGTCCTGATGGCGCGCTCGCTGACCCTCGCCGGGCACGGCTTCGTCTTCTCGGCGATGACGATGACCGACGCCGGCATCGGGCTCGCGGACCTCGACGAGGAGTACGCCCAGATCGTCACCGGGTCCCTGGCACCGTGACCGGCACCCGCATCACCCCCGGCCTCGACGGTGTCCCCGCCGAGGTCGACGTGGTGGTGGTCGGGCTCGGCATCACCGGTGCGGGCGTCGCGCTGGACGCGGTGACGCGCGGGCTCACCGTGCTCGCGGTCGACGCCCACGACCTCGCCTTCGGCACCTCGCGCTGGTCGTCCAAGCTCGTGCACGGCGGCCTGCGCTACCTCGCCCAGGGGCAGCTCGCGATCGCCCACGAGAGCGCGGTCGAGCGGGGCATCCTGATGGACGTCACGGCGCCCCACCTGGTCCGGCCGCTGCCGATGCTCACGCCCGTCGACGCCTCCATGACCCGTGGTCGCACCGCGCTGACCTGGGCCGGACTCCGCGCCGGGGACGCACTGCGCCGCACCGCCCGCACCACGACCGGCACGCTCCCCCGCCCCCGCCGCCTCAACGCCACCGAGGCGCTCGGCCTCGTCCCGTCGCTGCGCGCCGACACCCTGCGCGGCGGCCTGCTCGCCTGGGACGGCCAGCTCGAGGACGACGCCCGGCTGGTCGTCACCCTCGCCCGCACCGCAGCGGCGTACGGCGCGGAGGTGCGCACGCGGGCCCGGGTGACGAGCGCGACGGGCACCCGCGTCGAGCTGCGCGACGAGCTCACCGGGCAGGCGTACGCCGTCCGCGCCCGCGCCGTCGTCAACGCGACCGGGGTCTGGGCCGGCGACCTCGACGACGACGTCCGGCTGCGTCCCAGCCGCGGCACCCACCTCGTGCTGCGCGGCGCGACGCTGCCGCAGACGCGGGTGGCGGTGATGGTGCCGATCCCGGGCACCACGGCCCGCTTCGCGATGGTGCTGCCGCAGCCCGACGGCACGATCTACGTCGGCCTCACCGACGAGCCCGTCACCGGTCCGGTGCCCGACGTGCCGGTGCCGAGCGAGGCGGAGATCGCCTTCCTGCTCGAGGTCGTCGGCAGCGCCTTCGCCACGCCCCCGACGCGCGACGACGTGGTCGGGGCCTTCGCCGGGCTCCGGCCCCTGCTCGAGGTGGCCGGGGCCGACACGACGGCCGACCTGTCGCGACGCCACGCGATCCTCACCTCCCGAACCGGGGTGACGACGGTGGTGGGCGGCAAGCTGACGACCTACCGCCGGATGGCCCAGGACACCCTCGACGCGCTGGCCCTCGACGGCGCTCGCCCGTGCCGCACCGCGTCCCTGGCGCTGCTCGGCGCCGCGCCCGCCGACGTCCTGCGCCGCAGCGCCGCCCCCGCCCGGCTCGTACGCCGCTTCGGCACCGACGCCGACCTGGTCCTGGCCACTGCGCGCGAGGTCACCGGGCTCACCGACGACGAGCTGCTCGCGCCGGTGTCCGACGCGGTGCCGGTGACGCTCGCCGAGCTGGTCTTCGCCATCACCCACGAGGGCGCGCACGACGTCGACGACCTGCTGGAGCGGCGCACGCGGGTGGGGCTGGTGCCGGCCGACCGCGCGGTCGCCGAGCCGGTCGCACGCCGGGCGCTGGAGCTCGTCCGCGCATGCTCCACCACTCCGTCCGTCCTCCGGACCACCACGTGACGGCGCCGTCCGCCACACGTGATCCAGAGGACAGCAAAATGCGGCGGTAGTTCCGACGAACCCCGGACACCGACGAGGGCCGGATGGGATCGTTCTCCACGGCGCGCCCCTTGCCGACCCCATGCGGCAAGGGGCGCCCAGTCCATCTCAGGACCCCGGGGTCGAGGTGCGACTACTCCACCGTGACGGACTTGGCCAGGTTGCGGGGCTTGTCGATGTCGTGGCCCAGGTGCTGCGCGGCGTGGTAGGCCAGCAGCTGCAGCGGGATGGTGAGCAGGATCGGGTCGAGCTCCGGCTCGTTGCGGGGCACGTCGATGCGACGGGCGCCGACCTCGCCGAGGTGCACGTCGGCGTGGGTGACCACGACGAGCGGACCCTTGCGGGCGGCGATCTCGTGGAGCGCGCCGATGTTGCGCTCGGTCAGCTCATCACGCGGCACGAGCGCGACGGTCGGCACCTCGGGGTCGATCAGCGCCAGCGGGCCGTGCTTGAGCTCGGAGGTCTGGTAGGCCTCGGCGTGGCGGTAGCTGATCTCCTTGAACTTCTGCGCGCCCTCGCGTGCCACCGGGAAGCCGCGCACCCGGCCGATGAAGAAGAGACTGCGGGCCTCGGCCAGGTCCTTCGCCACCTCGACCAGGTCGGCCTCGCCGGCGAGGATCTCCTCGATCTGGCCGGGCAGTCTCTCCAGCCCGGCGACGAGCCGCTTGCCGTCGGCGATCGACAGGTCCCGCACCCGGCCGAGCTGGAGGGCGAGCAGCGCGAAGCCGAGGAACATGTTGGTCAGCGCCTTGGTGCTCGCGACCGCCACCTCGGGCCCGGCGTGGAGGTAGATCCCGCCGTCGCACTCCCGCGCGATCGCCGAGCCCACGACGTTGACCAGGCCCACGCAGCGCCCGCCCTTGCGACGTACCTCCTGCACGGCGAGCAGGGTGTCGATGGTCTCGCCTGACTGGCTGACCGCGACGTAGAGGGTGTCGGGCTCGATCACCGGGTCGCGGTAGCGGAACTCGCTGGCCGCCTCGGCGTCGGCGGGGATCCGCGCGAGCTCCTCGATGAGGGCGGCGCCCATCTGGCCGACGTAGTAGGCCGACCCGCAGCCCAGGATCTTGACCCGGCGCACCGCCCTCAGGTCGCGCGCGTCCATGTGGAGGCCGCCGAGGTGCGCGGTGCCGAAGCGGTCGTCGAGCCGCCCGCGCAGCACGGCCTTCGCGGTCGTCGGCTGCTCGAGCATCTCCTTGTGCATGTAGGACTCGTGGTCCCCGGCGTCGTACGCCGACGCGTCGATGTCGACCTCGCTGGCGGTCTTGCCCGTCGAGGCCAGGTCGCTGTGGCGCATCGTGGTGAAGCCGGACTCCGTCACCGTGGCCATCTCGCCGTCGTCGAGCATCGCGACCGTCGTGGTGTGCCGCACGATCGCGGCGAGGTCGGAGGCGACGTACATCTCCTTGTCACCCACCCCCACCACCAGCGGGCTGCCGTTGCGCGCCACCACGATGCGGTCGGGGAAGTCGGCGTGCAGCACCGCGAGGCCGTACGTCCCCACGACCGCGCCGAGCGCGTCACGGACCTTGCCCTCGAGGCTGTCGGCGTCGCTGCGCGCGACGAGGTGGGCGAGCACCTCGGTGTCGGTGTCGCTGGCGAGCGTCACCCCGGCGTCGACGAGCTCGGCACGCAGGGCGGCGGAGTTGTCGATGATGCCGTTGTGCACGACCGCGACCCGGCCGGACTCGTCCGCGTGCGGGTGGGCGTTGGCGTCCGTGGCCGGGCCGTGGGTCGCCCAGCGGGTGTGACCGATGCCGGTCGTGCCGGCGAAGCGCTTCGGCAGCGCGTCGGTGAGCTCGCGCACCCGGCCGGCCCGCTTGGCCACCCGGATCCCGCGGCCGCTGAGCACGGCGACGCCGGCCGAGTCGTAGCCGCGGTGCTCCAGCCGGGTCAGTCCTTCGAGGACGACGGGTGCTGCGTCCTGGCGGCCGATGTAGCCGACGATTCCACACATGTGGGGTAGGGCCTTTCTGTCAATGGGATCGGATCTCGATACAGCGCCGTCTCGCCCTCGCGCCTCGGCCGAGGGCGCCACTCGACCACCGACGTGAAGTTCGCTCCGCGTCCCTCACCCGTAGATCATGCGGCGCAGCTGGCGCTCGGAGAGCTCCGGCGCTGCGACGACGCGGTCGGCGAGCTCCGCGGCGATGCGCGCGAAGATCTCGGGGTTCCTGGCGCCGTACGCCTTGAGGTGGGCGTGCCGCTCCCGGACGTAGATCTCCACCGGCTGGGCGTGGAAGGCGATCACGTCCTCGATCACCCGCGCCGCCTCCGACGCCGAGAGCGACGTGGTGGCGACGACGTGGGAGACGAGGGCGTGGTCGGGCACCCCCTGATCGTGGATCCAGGGGATCGGATTGGCAACTTCCTGCCCGAAATCGGGCAGGAAATGCATCTTCAGGCTCGCCCGTCGACCGCCGACCCCGTCCCTCTCGTCCCAAGTGGGGACGAATGAGGCGCCACGCCGCGATGCGACCCCTCGAGTGGGGGCTCCGGAGCGATGTCGAGCGAAAAGGGGGTGCGTGAGTGGGGACGTGCTATCTTAGGTGAACAGAAAGTGAACGGGAGGTGTCACATGAGCAAGCACTCGATGACCGGAGCACCGGTCTGCACGTGGGTGAGCGTCACCGATGCGTCGGGGCGCACCCACCTGGAGGCCCGCTGGTCGGTTGCTCCGACGGCTCACGCCGCCGCTGCCTGACCCCGCTCCACGCACGAGCCACGCCCCCGCACGGGGGCGTGGCTCGACGCATTTCCGGGCGCGGACGAAATTTCCCGGCCGATCGGGAATGCAGCTCGCGGGCGGTCCGTTATGGTGGTTGAAAGTTCTACCAACGACTTCGCCCCACCACTCCAGGAGACCTCTGACATGAGCACCGGATTCGACGCCCCCACCACCGCCATCGACGACATCAGCGGCGACTACACCCTCGACGTGAGCCACAGCCGCCTCGGCTTCGTCGCCCGCCACGCCATGGTCACGAAGGTCCGCGGCCAGTTCGGCGCCTTCACCGGGACCGCCCGCATCGACGAGGCCAACCCGTCGAGCTCGAAGGTCGACCTGACCGTCGACGTCACCACCGTGTCGACCGGGAGCCCTGACCGCGACGGTCACCTCGTGTCCGGTGACTTCTTCGACACCGAGACCTACCCCAACATCACCTTCGTCTCCACCGACGTCAAGCGCGACGGCAGCGAGTGGGCCATCACCGGCGACCTGACCATCAAGGACGTCACCAAGTCCCTCACGATCCCCTTCGAGCAGACCGGCTCCGCGCAGGACCCCTTCGGCAACGTGCGCGTCGGCTTCGAGGGCGAGACCACCATCAACCGCAAGGACTGGGGCCTCACCTGGAACGCCGCGCTCGAGACCGGCGGCGTCCTCGTCTCCGACAAGATCAAGCTCGAGTTCGACATCTCGGCGATCCGCAACGCCTGATCCTGACCGGGCACTTCGTGCCCGTCACACACGCCGACCGGGCGCTTCGTTCTGAACGAAGCGCCCGGTCAGTGCATTTCAGCGCGAGGAAGTGCCCGCTCGGCGTCCGCCGGCGGAAGGAACCGCCCGGTCAGCGGGGGTTCTTGCCCTTGTAGCCGCCGCCGCTGCCACCGCGGTGACCGCCGCCGGGGCGGCCGCGGAACGGGCCGTTGTCGGGCTTGATCTCGATGAGCTTGCCGGAGATCCGGGTGCTCTCGAGCCGCTCGAGCGTGCCCGGGGGCAGGTCCGCGGGGAGCTCGACGACGGAGAAGTCCGGCTTGATCGAGATGTAGCCGAAGTCGCCGCGCGACAGGCCGCCCTCGTTGGCCAGCGCACCGACGATCTGGCGCGGCTCGACCTTGTGCCGCTTGCCGACCTCGATGCGGTACGCCGCCATCGGCGCACCGCTGCGGGAGTCGCGCGGTGCCCGGTCGGCCTTGCCGCCGTGGGTCGGCCGCTCGTCGAAGCTGCGCGAGGCCCGCTCCGGCTCGGGCTCCAGCAGCAGGGGCTGCTCGCCGTGCATCACCGCGGCCAGAGCGGCGGCCACGTCGACCTCGGACACGTCGTGCTCGCTGACGTAGTGGGAGACGACGTCGCGGAAGAAGTCGATGCGCTCCGGCTGCGTCAGCGCCTGGGTGATCTGGTCGTCGAAGCGCGAGAGGCGCGTGGCGTTGACGTCGTCGACCGTGGGCAGCTGCATCTGGGTGAGCGGCTGGCGGGTGGCCTTCTCGATCGCGCGGAGCAGGTGGCGCTCGCGCGGGGTGACGAAGGCGATCGAGTCACCGGTGCGCCCGGCGCGACCCGTACGCCCGATGCGGTGGACGTAGGACTCGGTGTCGGTGGGGATGTCGTAGTTGACGACGTGGCTGATCCGCTCGACGTCGAGGCCGCGCGCGGCGACGTCGGTGGCGACGAGGATGTCGAGCTTGCCGGCCTTGAGCTGGTTGATCGTGCGCTCGCGCTGCACCTGGGCGACGTCACCGTTGATCGCCATCGCGGAGTAGCCGCGCGCACGCAGCTTCTCGGCGAGCGTCTCGGTCTCGTTCTTGGTGCGGACGAAGACGATCATGCCCTCGAAGTTCTCCACCTCGAGGATGCGCGTGAGGGCGTCCACCTTCTGCGGGTAGGACACGATCAGGTAGCGCTGGGTGATCGAGGAGACCGTCGACGTCTTGTTCTTGACGGTGATCTCGACCGGGTCGGCGAGGTACTTCTTGGAGATGCGGCGGATCTGCGCCGGCATGGTGGCGGAGAACAGCGCCACGTGCTTCTCGGCCGGGGTGTCGGCGAGGATCGTCTCGACGTCCTCGGCGAAGCCCATCTTGAGCATCTCGTCGGCCTCGTCGAGGACGAGGAAGCGCAGCTCGGAGAGGTCGAGGGTGCCCTTCTCCAGGTGGTCCATGATGCGGCCCGGGGTGCCGACGACGACGTGCACGCCACGACGCAGCGCGGACAGCTGGACGCCGTAGCCCTGGCCACCGTAGATCGGGAGGACGCGCACGCCCTTCATGTGGGCGGCGTACTTCTCGAAGGCCTCGGACACCTGGAGCGCGAGCTCACGGGTCGGGGCCAGCACGAGCGCCTGCGGGGTCTTCTGCGACATGTCGAGCTGGGACAGGATCGGCAGCGCGAAGGCGGCCGTCTTGCCGGTGCCGGTCTGGGCGAGGCCGACCACGTGGCGGCCCTCGAGCAGCGGCGGGATGGTCTGCGCCTGGATCTGCGACGGGGTCTCGTAGCCGACGTCGGCCAGCGCCTTGAGCACCGCGGGCGCGAGGCCGAGGTCGGAGAAGGTCTGCTGGGGGGCGTCGGTCTGGTCGTCACTCACCCGAACAAAGGTAGGGCCTCAGGCGTGAATCGGACATTCCCCAGCGGGTCCGGAGGGCGCGGATAAGCGCGCGACAGGCCGTCACGTGAGGCAGCACACTTGCTCCATGCCCGAACGACCCCGTCCCGACCTGCCGTCGACCACCCTGCCCGACCTGCCGCGGGGGCTCACCACCCGGCCCCTGGAGAAGACCGACGCCGGCGCCGTCCACCGCCTCATGGCCGCGCAGGAGCTGGCCGACATCGGCGAGGTGGCGATCGAGGAGGCCGACATCGTGAGCGACTGGGCCCGCCCCAGCCACGACCTCGGCTCCCGCTCGGTGGGCGTCCTCGACGGCGACGAGCTGGTGGCGTACGCCGAGCTGATGGGCGTCGACCGCGCCGACACCGCGGTCGCCCCGTCGCACCGCGGACGCGGCATCGGCACCTGGCTGGCCCTCTGGCTCCAGGACCTCGGCCGCCGGGTCGGCTCGCCGGTCATCGGCATGCCCGTGCCGCAGGGGTCGCCGGGAGACCGCCTCCTGGAGCAGCTCGGCTACCGGGTGCGCTGGACCAGCTGGGTGCTCCAGCTCCCCGAGGGCGCGACCATCCCGGAGCGCGAGCTGCCGGCGGGCCACGTCGTACGCACGGCACGGCCCGACGAGCTCCGGGCCGTCCACGACGTGCTCGAGGACGCCTTCCTCGAGTGGTCGGTGCGCGAGCGGGAGGCCTTCGAGGACTTCGAGGCAGCGACCACCGGACGCCCCGGGTTCGAGCCGTGGAACCTCCGCGTCGCGGTGGACGCCGAGGACACCGTGGTCGGCGTCTCGCTCGTCCTGGTGTCCGACAACGGCACGACCGGCTACGTCGACCGCCTCGCCGTCCGCCGCGACCAGCGGGGCCGAGGACTGGCCCAGGCGCTGCTGGTGGACTCCTTCGCCCAGGCCCGCGCACACGGCACCACGACGTCCGAGCTGAGCACCGACTCGCGCACCGGCGCGCTCGGTCTCTACCAAAGGGTGGGCATGGTGACGACCAGCATCTGGGTCAATCGCGCGATCGATCTCGACCCGACCACGGAAATCGCACAGTGAGTCAGCCCGGGCGAAAGATTCCGTCAAATGCACTGGTCTAGACACGAATCCACAGCGCATGAACTATTGCGCCATTGACTGTTCGTAGCCCGTACCATCGATCAACGTCGCTCACGCGACGCCATTGCAGGGACGTGGGGTCCTTGCTGTGAGCTCATGGTGGGGGTTTCAACGTGCAAGATCTTCATGCATTGGTCGTCGAGGACGATCCAGACATCTCGTCCGCGCTGGTCGAGACGCTCGAGGGCGCCGGTTTCCGGGTCACCTCGGCGCGTGACGGCCGGCAGGCGGTGGAAGTCGCGGCAGGCGATCCACCTGACCTGGTGACACTCGACCTGACGCTGCCGCACATGGACGGCATCGAGGTCTGCCGCCGCATCCGGGAGAGCAGCGACTGCTACATCGTGATCGTGTCCGCACGGTCCGACGAGGTGGACAAGCTGATCGGCCTGGAGGTCGGCGCCGACGACTTCGTGCTCAAGCCGTTCTCACCGCGCGAGCTGCGGGCCCGGGTGGCGGCGCTCTTCCGCCGTCCCCGCTCGGCCGGGACCACCGACGATGCCTCGGCGTCCTCGGCCCTGCACGTGCCGAGCCCCTCGCAGCCCGCCGACGAGCCGAGCACGATCTCGGCCGGAGCGGGCCTGGTCATCAACTCCGCGCGCCGCGAGGTGCAGGTGGACGGCGCGATCGTCGACCTGACCCGCATCGAGTACGACGTGCTGGAATACCTCGCCACGCACCTGTCGCGGGTCTGCACCCGCGAGGAGATGGTCCTGGCCATCTGGAGCAGCGCGCTCACCCACGACCACCACCTGGTGGATGTGCACGTGGCCAACCTGCGCGGCAAGCTGCGCCGGCACTCCGACGCCACCTGGATCCACACCATCCGTGGCATCGGCTACCGGATGGACCGCGAGGGCAGCCAGGAGGACCGACGCGCAGGCGGTGGCCCCTACCTGGTGGCCCGCATCGACTCGGAGGACTGGGCCCGGGGCCTGGACTTCTGAGGGACGCACCCCGGGGCACCGGGGTTTGCGCGAAGCAGACACCCTCCGAGCCGCTGCCGCCTACGATCGGTAGCGGCTCGGAGTCGTCTGCCCTCACCGGCTCGACGGGTGGGTCTGCCCCGTACGTTTCCGGGTAGATGATTTCTCAACTTTGGGGAGCTTGGCTGATGCTGAAGGAACGGACCGCCGTGGTCGTCGAGGACGACCACGACATCGGTGACGTCATCTCCAGCCTCCTCGACCAGGCCGGGTTCGACGTCGTCGTCGCGCGCACGGGCGCCGAGGCGCTGAACCTGATCCGCGAGCGCAAGCCGGACCTGGTCACCCTCGACCTCTCGCTGCCCGACATCGACGGTGTGGAGGTCTGCCGTCAGATCCGCGTCGTGAGCGACTGCTACGTCATCGTGATCAGCGCCCGCACCTCCGAGGTCGACCGGCTGATCGGACTCGAGGTCGGCGCCGACGACTACCTGGTCAAGCCCTTCTCCATGCGCGAGCTGCAGGCGCGCGTCGCCGCGCTCTTCCGGCGTCCCCGCACCTCCGACCTGGTCTCGCCGGCGACTGCTGCAGCGACGGCCCAGGCCGCGGAGGCCTGGGCGCTCGCCGTCGTGGACCCCGCCACCGATCCGTCGACCGGCGAGGCCTACCCGCCCACGCACCCGCTGGGCTGCGACGACCTGACGCTCAAGCCGGGCGCACGCGAGGTCCTGGTCTCCGGCGAGGAGATCGACCTGACCCGCACCGAGTTCGACCTGCTGGCCCACCTGGTGCGCAACCCCGGTGTCGTCGTGGCGCGCGAGGACCTGATGCGCGCGGTGTGGGCCACCGAGTTCGTCCCCGACAGCACGCACGTCGTCGACGTGCACCTGGCCAACCTGCGCCGCAAGCTGCGCAAGGCCGCGTCCGGCAACGAGTGGATCCGCACGATCCGGGGCGTCGGCTTCCGCTACGACCCCTGCTGCCCCTGACACCGAGCCATCGCGTCGGGGGCTCGCGTCAGCGCGCCGACTCGCGCAGCGTCGCCCCGCGCGCACCGCGCACCGTCATCGACGCACTGATGAGCGCGACGGCGCCGAAGACCGCCGCCGCGAGCAGCGCGAGCACCACCAGCCGCAGCGGCGAGATGGCGGCGACGAGCGCCGGCGTCGTCGGGTCGTCGGCATAGCCGAGGGTGATCGTGCGCAGCACCACCCACTGCGCCAGCGACCCGGCCAGGATGCCGGCGAGCGCCGCGCTGCCCAGCACGACGGCGAGCTCGCGCACCACCGCGACCATGACCGCACCGCGGGGTACGCCGACCACGCGCAGCGCCGCGGCGTCGCGGCGGCGGGCCGGGAGCTGCACGGCCGCGCTGACGAAGAGGCCGGCCAGCGCCATCACCAGCACCAGCGCGGCGACCACGCCGTAGAGGCGCAGCGCGAGGGCGTACGCGCTCTGGTCGAGCACCTGCCGCTCCTGCGCCAGGGTCATGGCGACGCTGAGCCCGGCCTCGGAGAGCTGCTCGGTCACCGACGCCGGCGTGCCCTCGCGGGCCAGGACGCTGGTGGTGAAGAGGTTGTCGAAGACCGGGCGGTCGGTGATGAAGGAGGAGTAGTCGACCAGCAGGCCCGACGGCCCGGTGAACGGCATGCCCTCCACGGCGCCGATGCCGCCGAGGGTGTCCACCGGGATCAGGCCGTAGCCCTCGTCGAGCCGGTCGAGGGCGCGCTGCTGCACGCCGGGTCCGGCCAGCGCGGGTCGGTCGCGGGTCAGCCCGCCGGAGGTGAGGCGGGCCATGCCGACGGAGTCGCCGGTGTCGACGGCCATCTCGAGGGTGCCGTCGACCTCCTGCAGGTCGGTGATGGACGTCTTCACGGCCGGGTCGGGAGTGGGCCGCCAGCCGGCACCGTCGATCCCGCCCTCGACGGGCTGCCCGTCGACCTCGATGCCGATCAGGCGCAGGGTGCCGGACATCCGGGTGTTGGTGCCGGCGCCGCCGCCGAGCGTCATCCCCTCGAGCGGGCAGCCCTCGGCGCACCGCGGGAGTCGCGCCGAACGGGTGGTGACGCCCTCGGGGAACGGACCGAGGTAGACCTTGAGCGGCACCCCGGCACGGGTGCCGAACCGGACCTCGACCGACAGGTCGTCGTCCATGTCGGCCCGGTTGTCGACGGTGAGGCTGAGCCGTCGGCCCTCGACCGTCGGCACCAGCCCGTCGGGGGCGATCTGCTCGGCGACCTGCTCGACGTCGCGGCCCGGGCTCCAGGTCGGGGGCCAGGTCGCGACCCGGGCGAGCCGACTGCTGTCGACGACGGAGAAGTTGGCGCCGGGGTTGGTGACGCTCGCCGCCGCCATGATCCACTCGCCCTCGGGGTCGATGCGGCGGGTGAGGTCGATGGCCTCCGACATGCTGAGCGTGGTCGACCAGGTGGTCTGGGCCGGCGAGGCGGTGGCGGCGACGCTGGTGCGCCAGGTGGCCGCGGAGTCGTAGACGCCGGCGCCGAACACGGCCACCGCGATCGCTGCGGTGATCGGCAGGATCACCAGCGTGCCCTCCTGGCGACGCGAGATCGCGCGCGAGGACACGAAGCCGCTCAACGAGCGACCGGTCGAGCGCTTCGTCCACCAGGTCGCGAGCACGGCGATGAGCTTCGTCGCGGCCAGGCCGGCGACCACGGCGAGCAGCACGGGGAGGACGAGGTCGGTGGCATCGGGCTCGCCCGGCCCGCTCGCCGACAGCTTGCTGGCCAGCGTCGCGACGGCGAGGGCGACGAGGGTGAGCTGGGCGATGACCGACCAGCGGCGCACAGCGACCGGACGGCGTACGCCGCTGAGCTGGGAGGCGAGCGACTCGCGCACCACCAGGCCCACCGCGACGCACGCGACGGCGAAGGACGCGAGCAGCACCAGGCCGGCGGCGACCCAGCTCGCGGCCGGGAGCGGCAGCGGCAGGCCCGGCACCAGCCAGCTGCGCACGAGCACCACCGACAGCCCGAGCCCGAAGGCGATGCCGAGCGGGGTGGCGAGCAGCAGCAGCGTCAGGGGCTCGGCCAGGCCGAGGCCCCACAGCTTGCGGGCCGTGACGCCGCGCAGGGAGGCGAGCGCGAGCTCGGGGACGCGCAGCTCGCTCGCGGCGTTGAGCAGGCGCATGAGCAGGGCGAGCGCGACGAGGACCAGTGACAGCACCGCCGGGGCGATCGAGCTGCGGGCCGTGGACTGCTGGAAGCGGACCTCCCCGACGACGTCGGCGAGCGAGTTGGTGTCGTCGGCGCGCAGCGTGCCGCCCTCGACCTCGACGTCGGTGTCCGGCGGCACGGCGCCGGCTGCGTCGGCGGCCTCGTCGAGCTCGGCGGGCGTCAGGTCGGCGGGCACGTCGAGGCGGGTGTCGACGCGGATCGTCCACGCCCCGACCGCGGTGACCGTGTCGTCGGTGGTGATGAAGGGGGCAGGGGCGTAGGGCTGGTAGCCGCCGCGGATGCTCTCCTGCTCGTTGGTGCTGGTGAGCCGGCCCGGGATCAGCCAGTCCGCACCCGTGCTCGGGGTGTCGTAGGTGCCGACCACGACGACCTCGCTGAGACCCGGGCGCGGGAGGCCGAGGGCGGCGACGCCGGGGGTCTCGAAGATGGCGAGCGGGAGGGGCCGGCCGATCTCGGCGCCGGTCTTCTCGACGTCGGCGGCGAGCATCAGCACCTCGCCCTGCCGCTCCGGACAGCGCCCCTCGACCTCGAGGACCTCGCACGCGTCGGCGCGCGACCAGAAGGTCACCACGCCGCGCAGCGCGCTGAACCGCTCGGACTGCGCCAGCACGACCGGCTCCTGCCACGGCCCGGTCGTCAGGGCGTCGGAGGCCGCGACCGCATCGCGCTCGGCCTGCTCGATCGCGACCCCGGAGTCGGGGGTGTAGACGCGGCTCAGGCCGGTGAGGCCGGGCGGCGACTCCTGGAGGCGGGTGACGACGTAGGAGTTGGTGACGGCCTCGGAGAACACCGGGCCGAGCACCGCCGAGCCGATCGCGAGCGCCGTCAGCAGCACCGAGCCCGCCGAGAGCAGGGCGCGGGACCGCAGGCCGCGCACGATGGCGCCGAAGAGCTGGATCATCGTCCTTCCTCCTCGCGCAGCAGGCTCGGTCGGGTCGTCGAGGCGCGGACCGCGCGGGCGCGACCGCCGACCAGCACCACCGCGGCGGCTGCGAGGACCGCGGGGACGACCAGGGGCCACGCGTGCGGGGCGGTGTCGAGCGGCAGCCCGGCGACCGGCACCGCGAGCAGCGGCAGCCCGTCGAGGAGCAGGGTGACCGCCAGCCATCCGCCGGCCACGACCACGGCGAGCACCAGGACGGTCAGGCTGGCCAGCTCGGTGCGACCGGCGCGGCGGGCGGTGCCGGTGGAGACGCCGAGCACGCGCAGCGACGCCACGTCGCGGCGGTAGTCGCGCAGGTGCCGGGTCACGCCCGCCCCCAGCGCCAGCAGGGCCACGAGCGCGCAGGCGAGGGCCGTGAGGGCGTACGCCACGGACTGGGCACCGCCGTAGCGCTCGCCGAGCGCGTCGCGCACGCTCGACCTGGAGCGCCACGTCGTGCCGGCGGCCTCGGCCACCTCGTCGAGGACCGCCTCCGGGGTGTCGGCGTCGGCCACGACCTGCACCTCCGCCGAGGGCACGGTCGGCCCGGAGCCGGCGGCCGAGGTGCGGATGTCGGCCAGGACGCCCACGGCACCCAGCAGCGGCAGGGAGCCGGCGACACCGACGACCTCGGTGGTCCGGTCGTCGCCGCCGAGGTCGAGCGCGACCGGCTCGTCCTGGTCGGCGACCAGGACGGGGACCGTCGCCTCGCCGCGGTCCTGCTCGAGCCGGAGGGCGACCGCCGGCAGCAGGGCCACCTGGAGCCCGTCGGGGCGGTTGACCACGAAGGACGTGGGCGGCTGGTAGTTGCGGAAGAAGTTGCTGTTGAGCGCGGACTCCACCGAGCTCGGGTCGGGCAGCCAGGGCTGGGCGAGCAGGTCCGCGCTGCCGAGCTCGAGCGACTCGAGGAGCACCTCGAAGCTGCTGCCGTCGATCAGGCCGCGGCTGTCGCGCGAGACGTCGAGGCCGGTGATCGCGCACCCGTCGGCGCACTCCGGCACGCGGACCGAGCGGCGCACCCGGGAGCCGTCGGCCGGGACCTCGAGGCGCAGGACCGTGGCGCCGGACTGGTTGGCCGAGGTGACGAAGGCCAGGGTCAGCTCGAGCCCGCCGCCTCCGGCGGTGACGACCTGGCCGGTCGGCCCCCGCTGGGTCCGCACGTCCGGCACGGTCAGGCCGGAGGCGGTGACGCTGAGGCGGTCGCCGCGCACCTGCACCGGCGCGATGTCGGTGTCGATCGAGGAGACGGCGTCCGAGGCGGCGGCCGCGGGGGTGCCGTCGTAGAAGTCGGCGACCACGGCGTCCCAGCGCCCGGCGTCGACGTACGCCCTGCGCTCGCCCAGGCGCGTCTCGTTGCGCACGACCGCGGTGGCGACCAGGTGCTCGCCCTCGGGGTCGACGCGCTCGGTGAGGTCGACGGCGCCGAGGGCGCCGAGCTCGGTGACGTCGATCGTGCGGGCGCCCGGGACCTCCACGGCGGCCTGCTCGCCGGTCCAGCCGTCGACGGCCACCGCCCCGCTCAGGGCGAGGGAGCCGACCACGGCTGCGGCGACCACGAGGCGGACCGGGGTGACGAGGTCGTCGGCGCGGGCCAGGCGGCGGGCGGCGAGGAAGGCGCCGAGGCCGCGCTTCTCGGTGGCGGGCGTCAGGACGCGCGCGGCGATCCGGACGACCCAGATCGCCACCTGCCCCAGCGCCAGGCCGACCAGCGCCGGCCCGAGGAGGACGACGAGGTCGGGCTCGCCGGCAGCCTCGCGGCTGCGGTAGGCCGCGACGCCGGCGCCGACGAGCACCAGCACGCTGAGGAAGATCGCCAGGGTGGTGGCCCGTCGGGGACGGCGGCGCGCGGAGACCTGCACGGCGAGCGGCTCGCGCAGCGCGGCCGCGGCGGACAGCCCGACGATCAGCAGGCCGGCCCCGGCGATGCCGGCGGCGGCGAGGAGAGCCGGACGGTCCAGCGCGGGTGCGGCGTCGTCGAGCCAGGTGCGGGTGGCCAGCACCGTGCCGACCGCGCCGAGAGCGACGCCGACGCCGGCGCCCAGCACGATCGCGAGCAGGGGCTCCACCAGCAGGAAGCGCCACAGCCGCAGGCCGTGGATCCCGCGCAGGCGGGCCAGCCCGATCTCCTCGCGGCGGGCCACTGCCAGCTCGGCGCCGATGCTCGGCACGGCGACCGCCCCGAGGAGCAGGAGCGGCGCGGTGAGCCACGGCGAGGTGCCGGCGGCCGCGGCGAACTGCAGCACCACCACGGCACCGCTGACGACGACCAGCGTCATCAGCACCAGGGTCGTCAGGGCACCCCGACGGCTCCAGGCCCCGCGGAGGACACGGCTCAACGGACGACCCGGCCCTCGTCGAGCGCGATGTGGAGGTCGCAGGCCTCGACCACGGCGGGGTCGTGGGTGGCCACCACGACGACAGCGCCGCGGGCGGCCTCCTCGCGCAGCTCGGCGAGCACGACACCGCGGTTGCCCTCGTCGAGCTCCGAGGTCGGCTCGTCGGCGAGCAGCACCTCGGCGCCGACGACGAACCCGCGGGCACAGGCGACGCGCTGCATCTGCCCGCCCGACAGCTCCTCGACCTGGCGCTCGCCGAGGTCGGCGATGCCGAAGCGGGCCAGCGCGGCCTCCGCGGCCTCGTCGGCGTCAGCGGGTGCGATGCCGCGCGCGCGAAGGGCGATGGAAACGTTCTCGCGCGCCGAGAGGATGGGCACCAGGCCGTAGACCTGGAGCACGAACGCCACCTCGGGCAGCGGGTCGCCGCTGCCGGTCCACATCTCCTGCCCGGCGAGCGCAGCCGTGCCGGACGTCGGCTCGAGCAGCCCGCCGGCGATGGAGAGCAGGGTGGTCTTGCCGGAGCCGCTGGGCCCGGACAGCGCGGTCACCCGACCGGCGGGGAAGGTGACGCAGACGTCGTCGAGGAGCGTACGGCCGTTGACGTAGGTGATGTGCTCGAGCACGAGGTCGCGACTCATTCCGGGGTCCCTGCGGCGTTGTTCGGGGGAGCGAAGCGGAGGAGAAGAAGGTCGTGGGGTGGTCTCACGCCGGCCCGCCCTCGCTGCTGGCGCGGGTCACGACGATCCGGCCCTCCTCGTCGTCCTCGAAGCGCACGAGCGTGCCGGGCGGCCACTCGGCGGCGATGTGGCCGGGCAGGTGCAGCACGCCGTCCTCACCCACGACGGCGTACTCCGACCCGCCGTGGCCCTCGGCCCCGACGCGACCGCCCTTCATCGTCACCGTGCGCGGGAAGGTCGCGGCGACCTCGGGCTGGTGGGTGACGACGACGATCGTGGTGCCGAAGTCGTCGCCGAGGGAGTGGATCAGGTGCAGCACGTGGTCGCGGTCGGCGTGGCTGAGCTGGCTGGTGGGCTCGTCGGCGAGCAGCAGCCGCGGGGCGGTGGAGACCGCGCAGGCCAGGGCCAGGCGCTGGCGCTGGCCGCCGGACATCGTGGAGACGACCTGGTCGGCCTGGTCGACGAGGCCGACGCGGTCGAGGAGCTCGACGTCGGCCAGCGCCCGGTCCCGGTCACGGCCGGCGAGCGAGAGCTGCGCGAAGGCGATGTTCTGCCGCGCGGTGGCGTAGGGCAGCAGGTTGCGGGTGGCGCCCTGGAGCATCGTGGAGACCTGCCGCGAGCGGATCCGGGCGAGGTAGCGCTCACCCATCCGCGACACCTCTTCCTCGCCGAGGAAGATCCGGCCCGCGCTGGGGCGCTGGATGCCGCCGAGCAGGGCCAGCAGGGTCGACTTGCCCGAGCCGCTGGGGCCGAGGAAGGCCACGCGCTCGCCGGGGCGGATGGTGAGGTCGACGCCGCGCAGGGCGACGACGTCGTGCCCGCCGAAGGTCTTGTAGAGGTGGACGACGCCCTCGCACCGGATGCCGAGGCCTCCTGTGCGGGTCTCCTCGACCGTGGCCGCGCTCTCCCGCACGTCTCCCCCATCTCTGCTGAACAACCGGTTCAAGATACACAAACTGTCGTACGTTGAGGGCATGGTGATTCGAGTGGCGCTGGTCAACGACGACGAGGTCGTCGTGCGCGGCCTCGACGCGATGATGCGCAGCTACGGCCACCGGATCGAGGTCGTCGAGCTGGTGGCGGGCAAGCCGGTCGCGCAGCCGGTCGACGTCGCCCTCTACGACACCTTCGGGATGGGCCAGGGCAACGGACCGGCCGTGCACCGGCTCGTCGACAGCCCGCAGGTGCGCCAGGTCGCGGTCTACACCTGGAACTTCCAGCCGTGGCTGACCCGCGACACCCTCAACCAGGGCGTGCGCGGCTACCTCTCCAAGAGCCTGCCCGCATCCCGCCTGGTCGACGCGATCTCCGCGATCTCCGCCGGGCAGGTCGTCGTGTCGCCCTCGCGCGGTCGCTCCGCGCTCGTCGGCGGCGACTGGCCCGGTCGCGAGGAGGGGCTCACCGCCCGCGAGGCCGAGGTGCTCTCGCTCATCACGATGGGCCTGAGCAACCAGGAGATCGCCGAGCGCACCCTGCTCTCCCTGAACTCCATCAAGTCCTACATCCGCTCCGCCTACCGCAAGATCGACGTCGACTCTCGCTCCAAGGCGGTGCTCTGGGGCGTGGAGCACGGCATGCGCGCCGACCGGATGCGGATCAACGGGTCGCCGGCGCGCGAGGGCTGAGCCCGGGCGACCACCGCTAGGTCGTCGGGAGCGATCCCCGGGCACGGAAGAGCTCCCGGCTCGGCTCGTCGGCGACGAGCTCCGGTGTGGCGCTGACCCATCGATCGAGCATCGCGAGGGCCTCGTCCGTGCCGACCATGGTCGGGTCGAACCCGGCCCGGGCGGCGGCGCCACGCTGGTCCGGGCCCTCGACGACCAGCCGGGCGACCGGGATGCGGCCGCCGGCATGGCCGGCATGGACGACCACCGGGACCACCCGGACGGCAGTCGCCTGCTCGCGGGCGATGCGGGTCGTGCCGAGCAGGACGCGGGAGGTGGCCTCGCGCTCGTCGAGCGTCTGGCGGAACCACCACACCCCCCACGCCGTCACCAGCAGGACGGTGGCCACGACGGCGACGCCGACGGTCAGGGCCGCCCCGGCAGCACCCGAGACCTCGACCGTCCCCGAGTCCGGCTCGTTGGCGACCAGGCCGAGAACGTTGGCCCACAGCCCGGCGCCCATGGCGCCTGCCAGCAGCCCGCCCAGGCGCAGCCACCAGGCCGCGCGCGCCACGACGGTGCCGTCACGCCGGGGCTCGGGCTCGCGGCGCCGGCCGCCGACGAACCATGAACCTCCGAGGGCGCCGACCGTCACGAGTGCTCCGATCGTGACCTCCCGCCCGGTGGCGCCACCGTCGAGGACGGTGAGCGCGAGACCGAGGCCCGACAGGCATCCCCACACCGCGAGCGCGACCACCGCCCACGTCGGTCCGCGGCGCTTCCCCTGCATGCCCCCGACCCTAGCGACGTCAGCCGGCCCGGTCGCGGTCGATGCGCTCGTTCTGCGCGTCCGACCCGTCGTTGATCGCGTTGCCGGCGGTCGACCCGGCATTCGAGCCGATGATGTCCTCCGGCGAGATCTTGTCGAGGTGCGGACGGATGGACGGGATGTCGGGAGCCGCCGGCGCTGCACGGTGCCGCGACTGGTAGCCGCGCAGTCGCGAGCCCACGTTGCGGAGCGCGACCATCCCGTCGGCGATCACACGGTTGAGGTCGTCGAAGGACCGGGTCATGTGCAGGATCGAGGTCGAGCACCGGGCGCTGAGCGCGGACACGCGACTCGTCACCTGCGCGATGATCCACGGAGTCGCAGTGCCGAGCGACAGGGCGGCCTGGGCGAGCCAGGAGATGATGGCGCCGACCAGCTGGGCGATCGCGTCGCGGACGACGCCGCGCACCATCTCCACGATCGTCGCCGCTGTCTCGATCGCCTTGGAGCCACCGCTGATCGAGGCCGAGAGCGACTCGAGGCCGGCCGCGAGCGTCTCGTTGAAGTCGAGGTAGGCCGAGATCGCCTCGCCGTCGAGGTCCGACAGGTCGGTGCGTGCCCGGCTCCGGATGTCGGCGGCGATGCCAGCGACGCCCACGGCCACGGCCTCCATCTCGCCGGCCTGTCCCATGATCGCTCCGGGGTCGCCGGCGAGGTCGTCGAGCCACCCCTTCAGCGGCTCGAGGTGCTCGATCAGCCAGGCGCCACCGGCGCCGATCAGCGACCCGATCGGGTCCATGGCCGTGGCGACGCCGTCGACCACACCGGCAGCGGCGAACATCCCGGCCGCCACCCAGTCGCCGTTGGCCAGCGACTGGCCCAGCATCTGGGTGTCGTAGAAGACCCCTGCGCCGTCGAGCTCGTGGCCGGAGCCGAAGTTGGTGAAGTCGACGTCGGTCATGACCCGCCCTCGAACCCGCGGGAGATCGCGTCGTCGGTCCGGCCGAAGTCCCGGGCGGTCGAGCGCACCGCCTCGGCGCACCGGCCGACCGTGTCGGCCATGTCGTGCACGGTCTCGCCGTCGGTGAGGAAGAACTGGTTGAGCACCGGCGGCATCCTGACGTTCATGATCCCGAACGTGTCGGTGCCGAGCTTGATCGACTCCAGGGCCCGGGCCTGGGAGCGGATCTCGGTGACGATGTCGTCGAGCACGTAGGAGTGGTTGACGAGCTGTCCCTGCTGGATCTGGATGTTCATCGGGCGCGACCTCCTCGGTCGTCCTGGTCGGCGTCGGGGTCCTGCGGGGCGAAGCGCTTCGCCAGCTCCTCGTCCATGTGGCGCGCGACCGGGTCGTTGTCCCCCCAGACCTCGCGCGTGCGGGCGCTGACGACCTCGGCGACCTAGCGCTGGGCCGCCCGGAGGGCGTCCTTGACCTCGGCGGCCAGCGCGTCCGGCGTACGGTCCCCGACTCGGTCGTCGAACCGGATGTCCAGCAACAGGCCGGTGGGGTCCACCGTGACGGTGGTGGCGCCCGAGGACCCGCGCCCGCGCAGCAGGTCGATCTCCTCGCGGAAGGCGTTGGCCTTGTGCGCCTTGTCGACCGACGCCTGCACCTGCGCCTCGATGGTGGCCGACACCTCGGCCGCCGATGCCCCGTAGTCACTCATGCCGTGACCCCGCCCCGCACGAGCCGTCCGAAACCTGCTCTCCGAGGATGCCGGTGCCCCGCCTCGACGCCCGTACGCTTCCCCGGTGGACCAGCAGCACCCCGGCATCGACCCCGACGACCTCGCGACGACCCTCCGGGTGCTGCAGACGCTCCACCACCTCCCCGGCGACCACCCCGACCACGTCACGGTCAAGCGCGCTGCGTCGCACATGTACAAGTCGATCAAGTCCGAGCGCAAGCTCGCCAAGCGCGCCGCGGAGCTGGCCCACGACCGCGAGATCATCGAGAAGACCGCGACCGGGTCGGCGATGCGCATCGACGACGAGACCGCCGGCATCCCGCTCGTCTCGACGAGCGCCGGCGCGTTCGCCGGCGAGCTGATCAACCCGCGCGGCTGCTACATCTGCAAGCAGGACTTCACCCTCGTCGACGCGTTCTACCACTGGCTCTGCCCTACCTGCGCGGCGATGAGCCACGCGAAGCGCGACCAGCGCACCGACCTCACCGGCAAGCGCGCTCTCCTGACGGGCGGCCGCGCGAAGATCGGGATGTACATCGCGCTGCGCCTGCTGCGCGACGGCGCCCACACCACCATCACGACCCGCTTCCCGAAGGATGCGGTGCGGCGCTTCTCCGCGCTGCCGGACTCCGACGAGTGGATCCACCGGCTCAAGGTGGTCGGCATCGACCTGCGTGACCCCACCCAGGTCATCTCGCTCGCCGACGACGTCGCGGCCGCGGGGCCGCTCGACATCCTCATCAACAACGCCTGCCAGACCGTACGCCGCACGCCGGGCGCCTACGCCCCGCTGGTCGAGGCCGAGTCGCTCCCGTTGCCGGAGGACTCGGTCCCCGAGCTGGTGACCTTCGACCACATCTCCGAGGCGCACCCCGCCGCGATCGCGGGCGCGCTGACCGACACCGCCATCGCGCACCACGAGGGCGAGTCGGTCGAGCACGCGCGGGCCGCGCACAACGCCGCGACCCTCACTGCGCTGGCGCTCAAGGCCGGGCACGCCTCGCTCGACGCGCACCTGGCCGGGACCGCAGTCGACGCCGGCGGGCTGCTGCCGGACGTGCAGGACAACAACTCGTGGACCCAGACGGTCGGCGAGGTCGACCCGCTGGAGCTCCTCGAGGTGCAGCTGTGCAACTCGATCGCGCCGTTCCTGCTGGTCTCGCGGCTGCGCCCGGCGATGGCGGCCGCAGCGACGACCGCGGCCTCGGGACGGGCGTACGTCGTCAACGTCTCGGCGATGGAGGGGCAGTTCTCCCGCCGCTACAAGGGCCCCGGCCACCCGCACACCAACATGGCCAAGGCCGCGCTCAACATGATGACGCGGACGAGCTCGGGCGAGATGTTCGAGACCGACCGGATCCTGATGACGGCCGTCGACACGGGGTGGATCACCGACGAGCGCCCGCACCACGAGAAGCTCCGCATCGCCGCCGAGGGCTGGCACGCGCCGCTGGACCTGGTCGACGGGGCGGCGCGCGTCTACGACCCGATCGTCCTCGGCGAGGCCGGCGAGGACCTGTTCGGCTGCTTCGTGAAGGACTACCAGCCCTCACCCTGGTGAGGTGACACACTCGCGGCCATGAGCGGGCCCGCGCGGCTCGGCGGCGCCGGCCCGGCCTGGTGACGTGGACCGCACCCTGCTTCGACCGGCGAACTAGGCTCTCGTCATGGAGCTGATCGTGTTGCTGGTCGTCCTCGGTGTGGTGGGCGCCGTCGCGTTCGCCGCGATGCGCCGCAACACGGCGCGGGAGCTCCAGCGGCGCGAGGACGAGCTCGCCCCCGTCAAGAAGCTCGCCTTCGAGGACATCACCGCCTTCGGCGTCGACCTTCAGGAGCTCGACTACGAGCTGAGCGGGCACGAGCTGGACGCCGGCGCCAACGCCGACTACCAACGGGCCCTCGACACCTACGAGTCGGCGAAGACCGCAGGTGACTCGATCACCGCGCCCGAGGACATCCGGCACGTCACCTCGATCGTCGAGGACGGCCGGTACGCCATCGCGTGCGTCCGCGCCCGTGTCGAGGGACGCCCTCTCCCCACCCGGCGGCCGCCCTGCTTCTTCGACCCGCGGCACGGTCCGTCGGTGGCCGACGTCCTCTTCGTCCCGCCGGACGGCGTCGAGCGCGACGTGCCCGCGTGCGCCCTCGACGTCGAGCGCGTCAACGCCGGTGCCGAGCCCGACGTCCGCAAGGTGATGGTCGGCGCGCAGCGAGTCCCCTACTACCAGGGTGGTCGCGCCTACGAGCCGTACGCCGCCGGCTACTTCGGTGCCTTCGGTCCCATGACGTGGATGTTCATGGGCGGGATGATGTTCGGCGACCTCGGTGGCGGCTACGACGGTGGCGGTGGTGACGACGGCGGCGGTTCCGACGGCGGTGACGGCGGTGGGTACGACGGCGGTGGCGACGGCGGCGGCTTCGACTTCGGAGGCTTCTGAGCGGTGCCGACCGTGACCCGCACTGTTCCGTGGAGCGAAGGACAGTGGACGAACGAACCCGCCGACGTCGCGACCGACGGTGATGGCCTCCACGTCACTGCCCGCCACGGGAGCGACGCCTGGCGCATCACGTCCTACGACTTCATCCACTCCACCGAGCACGCACTCCTGACCGCGTTCGCGCCCGAGTCTGCGATCGAGGTCCGGTTCCGGCTCGACCTCGCCGAGCAGTTCGACCAGGCCGGCATCTTCGTCCAGGTCGACGACGAGACGTGGATCAAGGCCGGCGTCGAGCTGAGCGACGGGCAGGAGAGCCTCGGCGCCGTGGTGACCAGGGGGACGTCGGACTGGTCCCTGTCCCCCGTGCCGAGCTGGGCGGGCCGATGGGTGACCGTCCGTGGCAGCTGGTCGGGCAACGCCCTCACGGTGCGCGCGCGGGTGGACGACGAACCCTGGCAGCTCGTCCGTGTTGCACCACTCGATGCGGTCACGCCGGTCATGGCGGGGCCGTTCTGCTGCGCGCCGACCCGCGCCGGCCTGACCGTCCACTTCACGTCGTGGCGGATCACGCCGCCGGACGCCGAGCTGCACCCGAGCGACTGAGGCTCGCCGAGCACTGGGTGGGTGCACCCGTCAGCGATCGTCGTGGACCTGCTCGGCAGGGTCGAGGGTGAGCGCCGCGCCGTTGATGCACCACCGCTGACCCGTCGGCCGGGGACCGTCGCCGAAGACGTGGCCCAGGTGGCCTCCACACCTGGCGCAGCTCGCCTCCCGTCGCGGGACCAGCAGCTTGTAGTCCGTGTGGACCGCCACCGCGTCACGGTCCGCCGGGTCCGAGAAGCTCGGCCAGCCGGTCCCCGACTCGAACTGGTCCTCCGCCCGGAACAGCTCGGCCTCACACCCGGCGCAGCGGTAGGCGCCGTTCGTCCCGGCCGACGGGTGCGCGTAGGGACTGCTCCCGGGCGCCTCGGTCCCCGACCGGCGCAGCACGCGGTAGGCCTCGGGCGCGAGCCGTTCGCGCCACTCTGCGTCCGTGCGTACGACAGGGGGCTGGGGTCGGGAGCGGCGCTTGAACACAGGACGAGCCTAGGTCGGGCAGCCAGCGCGGCCGCGAGCCTCAGGAGGTCGAGGCGGCACCTGCGACGTTGACCATCCAGGAGATCCCGAACCGGTCGACCAGCATCCCGAACTCGTCACCCCAGGGCGCGGCCTCGAGCGGCTGGCGCACCTCGCCGCCCTCGGACAGCGCGGCGAACCACGAGCGCAGCTGGTCGCCGTCCTCCGGGCCGCCGGAGAGGCTCACCGACATGCTGTCGCCGAACGTGACCTGCACCATCTCCGGCGGTGCGTCGGCCCCCATCAGCACCAGGCCGCCGGGCACCTCGAGCTGGGCGTGCATCACCTGGTCGGCGAGCGGGCCCTCGGTGCCCATGTCCCCGAAGGTCATGATGCTGAGCTCGCCGCCCATCACCGAGTGGTAGAGCTCCATCGCCTCACGCGCCCGGGCGTCGGAGAAGTTGAGGTAGGGGTTGAGGTTGAGCGACATGGGCTGGCTCCCGTTCGGCATGGCTGTGGTCCTCTCAACCTAGGGACTCACCGCGGGGCCGCGGAAGGCCTGCGGGACGCCCTACCTTCGCGCATCACCCCGCCCGGATGGGGTACGGCGATGACGAACCGAGGAGGCACCCATGGGCAACGACCCCCACGACACCGGAGCCGAACGCGCCGACGACGAACCGACCCGGGACGACGAGCCTGTCGGCGTCGAGATCGGCATGGACAGCGAGGACGGGAGCACCTTCGAGCCCGAGGAGGATCCCGAGGACAACGCGGGCTGACCCGGTCCCTTCCGACCGGGTCAGCCGGACGACGTCAGTCCGGGGCGACGCCCGAGCCGGACTGCGAGCGCGGTCGCCCCTCCGGTTCGTCGTAGCGCACCGCCTCGTCCGGGAAGTCCTCGCCGGTCGGGTGGCTACTGCCCGGGGATCCCTCGGCTGCGTCGTAGTCGCCGCGGGCCGCGGCCCCGTCACCGTCGGACGACGTCTCCGCCGCCTCCTGGTCGTCGTCGAGCCTGCCGAGCCCGGATCCGTCCTGGGTCATGTCGGTCCTCTCGTTCGTCGGTGACCGACTCCGTACCCCCGGTCCCGATCCACATGTGCCGCAGCAGGGCACGCCGCGGCGGCCGGCGTCAGCGCTCCCCCACGTTGCCGCCGGCACCCTCGCCGGTCGACCATGAGCCACCGGGCAGGTCCTCGCGGTTCTCGTGCCCGGTGCGCTGCGTGTAGTGCTCGGCGTGACGGACCCTGACCGTGTCGTCCCACGCACCGTCGTCGTAGTCCGGCGCGTCCTTGACCTGGTCCTTGCTCACGTTGACGATGACGCGGCGGCCCTCGTGGTCCATCCCGACGACGGTGCCGGCCGGGATCACCCGCTTCTTGCCCAGGATCCAGAACCCGGTGTCGACGACGAGCCACGCGCCGTCGGTGTCAGCGGTCGCGCGGTCGACCTTGCCGAGCGAGCCGTCCTCGCCCTCGACGTCGTACCCGACCAGGTCACGGTCCTCGGCCCACTCGCTGTCGCGGTAGCTCCAGATGGTGTCGCTCATGGCTGCCTCCTCCGGTCCCGGCCGGTGTGCCGGGAGCTCCGACGCAACCACGACCCCGCAGGAGCGGCCACCTACGTGGGGGTGGTCAGCTCCTCAGCGACGCCCGCAACGCGCGAGCCACAGCGCGCAGGTCGTCGGTGATCTCGACGGCCGTCGCCACTGCGTCGGTGGTCATCGCTCCGAGGCACGCGCGGTCGGTGGCGGCCTCGAGCTCGTCGCGCGCGTCGGTGCCCTGCGGCGTGATCGCTCCGTCGGCGTCGAGCCAGCCACGCTCGCGCAGCCGGTCGTGGCCTGCGGCCCACTCGTCGTCGCTCCAGCCGCGGAGCGCCTGCTGCTGGGGGAAGGTGCGGCCGGCCGCCACGTTGAGGACGTTGGCGTCCACGCCGCCCAAGCCCTGCGTGACGAGCACCGCCACGTGGCAGTCGCCGCGGAACTCCCGCACCACCGCGTCGGCCAGCCAGAACCGTCCGAGGTCGTCCGCCGGCGCCTCGAGCGAGGCGTGCGCCGCGGCGAGCGGCTTCCCGGCCAGGTCCAGCCCCTCGACGATCGACGCCAGCGAGTCGGCGAGCGGGGCGACCTGGTCGCCGGTCACGGCCCGGCCGAGGACGCCGGTGGCGAGCTCCAGGCGCGCGCGGTGCACCTCCGCCGGTGACGCGAAGCCCCACGCGTCGGGCAGCGCCCGGTGGACGAGGTGCGGCGCGAATCCGTGGAAGGTCGCGACGACGAGCTGCGGTGAGGCCGCCCCCATCGGCGCCGACCGCGACGCGAAGTAGCCCATCCACGAGCCCTTCAGCCCGATCGGCGCGTAGTGCCTCGCCGCCTCGGGGACGAGGTAGACGAAGTTGTTGAGCGCCTCGACCGAGCGCCAGAACGGCGTCGGGACGCTCATCCCTGGCCCGAGCCCGAGTGCCCGCGCAGCAGGTCGCCGAAGGGGGTGACGTCGGCCTCGACCTGCGTCCCGGACGTACGCCGGGGGCGGGCCGCGAGGTCGGGCGCGAAGCCGCCGACGGCGTACTCCCACTGGCTCAGCACCGCGGCGGCGAGCTGGGCCGCGGCGCGGGTGATCCGCTCGGCGAGCCCGTGGCTGCCGAAGTCCTCGGTGGCCGCGAAGACGCCGGTGGGTACGACGACCGCGCGGAGGTAGGCGAAGAGCGGGCGCATCGCGTGGTCGAGGACCAGCGAGTGCCGCGACGTGCCGGCGGTCGCGGCGATCAGCACGGGGGTGCCGGTCAGCGAGTCGGGGTCGACGGCGTCGAAGAACATCTTGAACAACCCGCTGAAGCTGGCGTTGAAGACCGGCGTGACGGCGATCAGGCCGTCGGCGGCCGCGACCTGCTCGCGCAGCTCGGTGAGCCGCGGCGTCGGGATGCCGCCGGTGACCATGAAGGTGGCCAGCTCACCGGCGACCTCGCGCAGCTCGATGAAGGACGTCTCCACCGACTCGCCCCGCGCGCTGACCTGCACCGAGGTCGCCTCGGCGAGCTGGTCGGCGAGGAGCCGGGTGGACGACGGGACGGTGAGTCCCGCCGTCACCACGACGATCCGAGGACTCATGCGCGTACTCGCTTCGCTCCGTGCGCGCAGGAGGCACGAGGGGCACTGTGTTGAATGATTCGCTCGCTCATGCGCCGACCCCGGCGGGCTGGGCGGCCTGCTCGGCCTTGAGCTTCTCGACGTGCTCGCGGGCGGGCTCGACGAGGTGGTGCGGTGCGTCCGCGCCGGCCGCGACGAGCGAGGCGTGGGTGGGCGGGTCGCTCGGCACGTGGGCGGGGCGACGCCGCTCGAACTCCGCGCGCAGCACGGGCACGACCTCGGTGCCGAGCATCTCCACCTGCTCCAGCACCAGCGACTCCGGCAGGCCGGCGTGGTCGATGAGGAACATCTGGCGCTGGTAGTCACCGACGTAGTCGGCGAAGCCGAGGGTGCGCTCGATGACCTGCTCGGTCGTGCCGACGGTCAGCGGCGTCATCTTCGTGAAGTCCTCCAGCGACGGGCCGTGGCCGTAGACCGGGGCGTTGTCGAAGTAGGGGCGGAAGACCCGCTTGGCCTCCGCCTCGCTGCCGGCCATGAAGACCTGGCCGCCGAGGCCGACGTAGGCCTGGTCGGCGGCACCGTGGCCGTAGAACTCGAAGCGGCGGCGGTAGAGCTGCACCATCTGCTCGGTGTGCTCCTTGTTCCAGAAGATGTGGTTGTGGAAGAACCCGTCGCCGTAGTAGGCCGCCTGCTCGGCGATCTCGGTGCTGCGGATCGAGCCGTGCCACACGAAGGGCGGCGTGCCGTCGAGCGGCGCCGGCGTCGAGGTGTAGCCCTGCAGCGGCGTGCGGAACTGGCCCTGCCAGTTGACGACCGGCTCGCGCCACAGCGTGCGCAGCAGGTGGTAGTTCTCGATGGCGAGCTTGATGCCGTCGCGGATGTCCTTGCCGAACCAGGGGTAGACCGGGCCGGTGTTGCCGCGGCCCATCATCAGGTCCACGCGCCCGCCGGAGAGGTGCTGGAGGAAGGCGTAGTCCTCGGCGATCTTCACCGGGTCGTTGGTGGTGATCAGCGTGGTGCTCGTCGAGAGCAGCAGCTTCTCGGTCTTCGCGGCGATGTAGCCGAGGTGCGTCGTCGGGGACGAGACGACGAACGGCGGGTTGTGGTGCTCGCCGGTCGCGAAGACGTCGAGCCCGACCTCCTCGGCCTTGAGCGCGATCTTCGTCATCAGGGAGATGCGCTCGGCCTCGGACGGCGTACGCCCGGTGGTCGGGTCGGTGGTGATGTCGCCGACGCTGAAGATGCCGAACTGCATGGTGTCCTCCGTGTTAGTTGAAGTTTCTATGATCTCCAACAGGGGTCGCGGCACCAGTATTCCGCCGGTTCGGCTGCACGGGCCACCACGCCCACCTACTCTCCGAACCATGCGCCCCGCACTCGCCTCCGTCGCCGCCCTCGCCACCCTCGCCGTGGTCGTCCCGGCCGGCCCGACGGCGTACGCCGCCTCGTCCGACGACTGGCGCGCCGCTGCCTGCGCGGAGGACAACCGCGGCGGCCTCGCCCTCGGTGCCTACACCGTGGCGCAGGTGCAGAGCAGGCGCGTGAAGCAGATCCCCTCGCTCACCCTCACCGCGGAGCGGCTCGTCTTCGCGAGCGGGACGCGCTGCGACCTGATCAGCCTGGACGGCTCCGTCCCCTTCGGCCGGGAGGTGAAGGGCCACGGCTCGTCGATCTCGCTGCTGGGCGAGCTGGTCGTCGGCGGCGTGAGCCAGGGCGAGATGGAGGGCTCGGGCTCCGTGACCGGCGTCGGCGGCTCCGAGCCCATCCGCGGCATCCGCGACGTGGTCCTTGGCGCGGAGGTCTTCACCGACGTCGAGACCGGCACCATGCCGGACTCCGCCTCGCTGCCCGAGTCGTGGCGCAACCAGCCCTACACCTTCACCCACACCCGCACGGGCTTCCTCGCCTCGGTCAACGGCCGCACGTCGATGAAGAAGAGCTTCACCGTCACGCCGGCGACCCGGGCAGCCGCGAAGCGCCGGCTCGCCTCGTCACTGGCGCGCGCCGGCTCCGCGGCGGAGCGCAGCGACGCCCGACGGACCTACCGCCTCGCGCTCAAGGGCGTCCGGCTGGTCATGAAGCCCTTCCGCTACGACTGGTCCGGCGAGCTCCCCCGCTGACCCTCGCCGACCGGGCGCGGCGCGCCCGCGGAATGCCTCCCGCGTCCGGGGCGTTGGGCGAGGCACCATCGAATGACATCGAACGACATCGATGGCATCGAGCCGGTGCCGACACGAGAGGAGCGACGATGACCGACTTCACCCCCTTCGAGGACCTGCTGCGCGGACACGCGGGGCTGCTCGAGGACTCCGTCCACGACCGCTGGGTGCGGGCCCAGGCCCTGTTCGAGGAGCGTGCCTACCGCGAGGCCGCCGTGCTGCTCACCGAGCTGCTCGACGACCCGGGCGAGGTCGTGCACGAGCTCACCGACGTACGCCTGCTGCTGGCGCGCTCGCTCTTCCACTCCGCCCAGCTCGACGGCACCATCCGGGTGGCGACCGAGCTGCTGGAGCACGACCCCAACGAGCCGTACGCCCACCTGCTGGTGGGCCGTGCCCTGGAGCGCAAGGGCCGCAAGGACGAGGCGAAGCCGCACCTGCGGCTGGCCGAGCTGCTGGGCGGCTACCGCACCTGAGCGGAGACGTGGCGACGAAGCCTGGGTGAACACTCGCCCGGACGGCCCCGTTCGGGGCGACAACCCCGGACGGGGCAGCCCATCCTGAAGGCGTGACCAGCTACGGCGACATCCGTTACGGCGACCACCCCGGTCCGCTCGCCATCGCCCACCGCGGCGGCATGGCGCTCGCCCCCGAGAACACCCTCGCCGCCTTCGGGCGTGCCACGTCCCTGGGCCTGACCCACCTCGAGACCGACGTCCGCACCACCCGCGACGGACACCTCGTGTGCTTCCACGACGCGAGCCTGCGTCGCGTCACCGGACACCCCGGCGACATCGCCGACCTCGACCTTGCCGACCTGCGCCGACTCCGCGTCGACGGCACCGACCGCATCCCGACCCTCGTGGAGGCGATGGCGGCCTTTCCGCTGGCGAGGTTCGCCATCGACCTCAAGGACGAGCCGTCGGTCGGGGCGATGGCGCGGCTGCTCGCCCAGCACCCCGGCTGGGCCGAGCGGATCCTGGTCGCCGGCGCGTGGAGCCGCTGGCTGCGCCGCCTCCAGGACGAGGCGCCCGGCGTCACGACGGCGCTCGGCTGGCGTTCGCTGACGACGCTCATCGCGTGCTCGCGCGGCGGCGTACGCCCCGTCGGTGTACGCCCCGGCGGAGGGGTGTTCGCGCACGTGCCGCTGCGCCTGGGCCGGATGCCGATCCACTCCGAGCGCGTCATCGCGCGCGCCCACGAGCTCGGGATCCGGGTGGTCGTGTGGACCGTCGACGACCCGGACACCATGCGGTCCCTGCTCGACGCCGGCGTCGACGGGATCATCACCGACCGACCCGACGTGCTGCGCGAGGTGCTGATCGGTCGCGGCGAGTGGACGCGCCCGGCCGACCTCCCCGACCGCGACGGCGTACGCCCTGCTCCGCTCGCCTGAGCGGAGGCTCAGACCTTCTCGAGCACGTCCGCGCGCACGCCGTGGTTGACGGCCCACAGGACGGCCTGGCTGCGGCTCTGCACGCCGGTCTTGCGGTAGGCGCTGCGGATGTAGGACTTCACCGAGTTGAGCGAGATCCGCATCTCCTGGGCGATCTCGTCGTTGCTGCGGCCGGTGGCGATGAGGCCGAGGGTCTCGCGCTCGCGGGTCGTCAGGATGTCGGCCTCGCTCGGCACCCGGTTCCCGCCCCCGGCGTGGCCGCCCAGCGGCGGGGCGACGACCGCCTCGCCGAGGTGGATCGCGCGCAGCGCGCGCCCGAGCTGGATCGCGGTGAGGCTCTTGCCGAGGTAGCCGGAGACGCCGTCGCTGAGCACGTCGTCGACCAGGCCCGGGTGGTGGTTCCAGGTGAAGACCGCGACGCGCCTGATGAAGGGGTCGGCGACGGCCCGGGAGAGCGTGGTGTCGTCGAGCGGGGTGCCGAAGGTCTCGATCAGCGCGATGTCGATCGGGGCGCGCATCCGGTCCTTGAAGCTGCCGAGCTCGAAGCCGCCCAGCGTGCGGAGCATGCTCTCCAGACCCCGGCGGACGAGCTCGTCGCCGCCGAGGAGGCCAACGCGGATGATCATGGAGAGTCCTGACAGTGGGTGAGGAGGACCGCACGTCCGTGCGACCTCGACGCCCCCCAGACCGTCCCGGCCACTGTAGGTGTGCCTGATCGGTCGGAGCGCCAGCCGAGCGTGAGACCCGCGTGAGTCCGCGCCGAAATACACCCCCACGGGTGAACGGCAGGACTCACGACGCTTGTCTTTTATACCCCCTAGGGGTATATTCGAGACATGAGCGAGCAGCACGGCCACCTCGAGGGCAACGACGCAGCAGTCCATGCCCACCTCAAGCGGCTGCGCCGCATCGAGGGACAGGTCCGCGGGATCCAGCGCATGGTGGAGGAGGAGAAGTACTGCATCGACATCCTCACCCAGGTCTCCGCCGCGACCAAGGCGCTGCAGGCGCTCGCGCTCTCGCTGCTCGACGACCACATGGCCCACTGCCTCGTCGACGCCGCCCGCCAGGGCGGGGCCGAGCAGGAGCAGAAGCTCAAGGAGGCCTCCGAGGCCATCGCACGCCTCGTGAAGTCCTGAGCCCCCACCACCGACACGGGAGACACCACATGACCACCGAGACCTACACCGTCACCGGCATGACCTGCGGCCACTGCGCCGCCTCGGTCACCGAGGAGATCTCCGAGCTCGAGGGCGTCGAGACCGTCGACGTCGTCGTCGAGACCGGAGCCGTCACCGTCACCAGCACCGCCCCCCTCGACCACGCCGCCGTCCAGGCAGCCGTCGAGGAAGCCGGCTACGTGCTGGCGTGACCGCGCCCCGCGAGGAGAAGTGATGAGTACGCCGCTGCGCGTGGCCGCCTTCGTCACCGCCCTGGCCGTCGCCTTCGCGGTGGCCTGGGGCGGGGGCCGGCTGGCCGGACCGGTCGAGGCCGAACCGGTCGCCCACGAGGGCACGGCCGACCACGGCGAGACTGCCGCGGCCGACCACGTGGGTCACGAGGGCCCTACGGCCGTCGCCGACGTCGGCGGGCTGACCGCCCGCGCCGACGGCTTCACCCTCGACCTCGCCGAGCGCACGCTGCCCGCCGGGACCACCCGGCTGGACTTCCGCGTGCTCACCTCCAGCGGCCGGCCGCTGCTCGACTACACCCGCGAGCACGAGAAGGACCTCCACCTCATCGTCATACGCCGTGACCTGACGGGCTTCCAGCACGTGCACCCGCGGCTCGACGCCGCCACCGGCACCTGGTCGGTGGACGTACGCCTGACGCCGGGCGTGTGGCGCGTCGTCGCCGACTTCACGCCTGAGGGCTGGGACGGCCTCACCCTGGCCGACGACGTCGCCGTGTCCGGAGACTTCACGCCCGAGGACCTTCCTGCCGACACCCGCACGGCGGAGCTGGAGACCGACGAGGGCACCTACACCGTCTCCCTCGAGGGCGACACCGCTCCGGGCGCCGACACCGTGCTGACCACGAGCATTGAGCTCAACGGGGAGCCCGTCACCGACCTCGAGCCCTACCTCGGTGCCTTCGGCCACCTCGTCGCGATCCGTTCGGGCGACCTTGGCTACCTCCACGTGCACCCCGAGGAGGGCGCGCCCGGTCCGGGGATCGACTTCGCGACCGCGTTCCCGACCCCGGGGACGTACCGCCTCTTCCTCGACTTCCAGCACCGCGGCACCGTCCGCACCGCCGCCTTCACCGTCGAGGCGTCCGGCGTGCCCGGCAGCACCACCACCGATCATGGGGAGGAGGGCGGCCATGACCACTGAGTCGACCACCGAGCCGCTCGCCGACGTCGAGCTGGCCATCACCGGCATGACCTGCGCGTCGTGCGCCAACCGCATCGAGCGCAAGCTCAACAAGCTCGATGGCGTCACCGCGACCGTCAACTACGCCACCGAGAAGGCGAAGGTCTCCTACCCCGGCTCCGTCTCCACCGACGACCTGCTGCGGACCGTCGAGGCCGCGGGCTACGCCGCCGCGCTGCCGACCCCGCCCGACGCCCCCGCCGAGGACGCCGCTCCCGAGCGCGACCCGCTGCTCCAGCGGCTGCTGGTCAGCACCGCGCTCAGCGTCCCGGTGATCGCGATGGCGATGGTGCCGGCGCTGCAGCTCACCTACTGGCAATGGGCCTCGCTCGCCCTGGCCGCGCCCGTCGTCGTGTGGGGCGCGCTGCCCTTCCACCGCGCCGCGTGGACCAACCTGCGCCACGGCGCGACCACCATGGACACCCTCGTGTCGGTCGGCGTGCTCGCGGCCTTCGGCTGGTCGCTGTGGGCGCTCTTCCTCGGCACCGCCGGGGAGCCGGGGATGACGCACCCCTTCCGGATCTCGATCGACCGGACCGACGGCGCGTCCAACATCTACCTCGAGGCCGCCGCCGGCGTGACCACCTTCATCCTCGCCGGGCGCTGGCTCGAGCACCGCTCGAAGCGGCAGTCGGGTGCGGCACTGCGGGCGCTGATGGAGCTCGGCGCGCGTGACGTCGCGGTGCTGAGGGACGGTCGCGAGGTGCGGATCCCGACCGACCAGTTGGTCGTCGGCGACGAGTTCGTCGTACGCCCCGGCGAGAAGGTCGCCACCGACGGCGAGGTCGTCGAGGGCAGCTCCGCGATCGACGCCTCGATGCTCACCGGAGAGTCGGTGCCCGTCGAGGTCGGCCCCGGCGACACCGTGGTCGGCGCGTGCCTGAACGCCGGCGGGCGGATCGTCGTGCGCGCCACCCGCGTCGGCGCCGACACCCAGCTCGCCCAGATGGCGCGCCTGGTCGAGGACGCGCAGAACGGCAAGGCCGAGGTGCAGCGCCTCGCCGACCGGATCTCCGGCGTCTTCGTGCCCATCGTCATCGGCCTGGCCGTGGCAACGCTCGGCTTCTGGCTCGGCAGCGGGGCGGGGGCCACGGCGGCCTTCACCGCCGCGGTCGCGGTGCTGATCATCGCCTGCCCGTGCGCGCTCGGCCTGGCCACGCCGACGGCGCTCATGGTCGGCACCGGCCGCGGCGCCCAGCTGGGCATCCTGATCAAGGGCCCCGAGGTGCTGGAGTCGACCCGCCGCGTCGACACCATCGTGCTCGACAAGACCGGCACCGTGACCACGGGCGCGATGACCGTCCACGAGGTGGTGGCCGCCGAGGGCGAGTCCGCGGACGACGTACGCCGCCTCGCCGCCGCGCTCGAGTCGGCGTCCGAGCACCCGGTCGGCCGGGCCATCGCGGCCTCGGTCGAGTCCCCTGGACCGGTGGAGGACTTCGCCAACCGCGAGGGCCTCGGCGTCCAGGGCGTCGTCGAGGGCCACGCGGTGGTCGTCGGCCGCCCGCGGCTGCTCGAGGAGTGGTCGCAGCACCTGCCGCCGTCGCTCGTCGACGCGGTCAGTGCGGCGCAGGCCCAGGGGCGTACGCCCGTCGCGGTCGGCTGGGACGGCCGTGCGCGTGGCGTCATCGTCGTCGGCGACACGGTCAAGCCCACCTCCGCCGAGGCCGTGGCCAGGCTGCGCGAGCTCGGGCTGACGCCCGTGCTGCTCACCGGCGACAACGAGGCCGCCGCCCGCCACGTCGCCGCCCAGGTCGGCATCGACGAGGTCATCGCCGACGTGCTGCCGGCCGACAAGGTGGCCGAGGTGCAGCGGCTCCAGGCGTCCGGTGCGGTCGTCGCGATGGTCGGCGACGGCGTCAACGACGCGGCCGCGCTCGCCCAGGCCGACCTCGGGCTCGCGATGGGCACCGGCACCGACGTGGCGATCGAGGCCAGCGACCTGACCCTCGTGCGCGGCGACCTCCTGGTCGCGGTCGACGCGATCCGGCTCTCGCGCCGCACGCTGGGGACCATCAAGGGCAACCTGTTCTGGGCCTTCGCCTACAACGTCGCCGCCCTGCCGCTGGCCGCCGCCGGGCTGCTCAACCCGATGCTCGCCGGAGCGGCGATGGCCTTCTCGAGCGTCTTCGTGGTGACCAACAGCCTGCGGCTGCGGGGCTTCCGGTCGTCGATCGCCTGAGGCTTGGGCTTCCGCTCGGCAGAGCGCAGGCTCCACGGGGTGTGCCCGCGCGACCGGGTGGTCCCTACTCTCTGCGCATGGGACTCAAGGACCTCCTCACCCCGGGCAGCGACGAGACGAAGAAGACCCGCGCCGCGCTCGACGCCGCCGACGACCCGCGCCCCGACCCGGGCGCCATCGACCGCCTCGTCGAGATGCTCATCGACGTCGGGCTCGAGGGCCGCGGCCCGATCGACCCGGTCCGCGAGGTGGCCGACCGCGCGCTGACCAAGGCCGGCGGGGACCGCGAGAAGGCGATCGCCGCCGTGGCCCGATCGACGACGTTCTTCGGTGCGGTCGGCGGCTTCGCCACCGGGCTGGGTGGCTTCGTCACGATGCCGGTCTCGCTGCCGGTCAACGTCGCCGAGTTCTACCTCCAGGCCGTCCGGATGGTTGGCACCGTCGCGACGCTGCGGGGGTACGACATCTCCGAGCCGCGCGTGCGCACCGCGGTGCTGCTCACCCTCGTCGGCTCGGACTCCGACGAGGTGCTGAAGAAGGCGGGGATGCAGAGCGCCGGGAGCCGCGTGACGGCGTACGCCCTCAAGGGCCTGCCGCCCGCGGCGCTGATGGTCGTCAACAAGGCGGTCGGCTTCCGGCTCATGCGCGGGGTGAGCGAGAAGGTGCTCGCCCGCTTCGGCCGCGGCATCCCGTTCGCCGGCGGCCTGGTCGGTGGCGGCATCGACGGCTACATGATGAAGAAGATCGCCGACCACGCGATGAAGGAGTTCCCGGCCGTCAGCTGATGACGGCCCGGATGGCGTCGGCCTCCTCCTCGACCGTCGCTGCGTCGACGAGGTCGCCGGCCTGCTCGGTGAGCACGGCGACCCACCGGTCGAGGACCTGCTCGGCGTAGCCGCTGTCGTAGAGCTCCTCGACCAGGTCGGCCTTGGCCTGCTCGACGAGGTCGGCCCACTCCTCCAAGGCGGTGAAGCGCTCGACGAGGACGTTGGACCCGCCGCGCATCCCGCCGGGACCGCCCTCCGGCATCCCCTCGGGACGCTCGCCCTCGGGCATCCCCTCTGGCATCCCCTCCGGGAAGTCGGACGGGAGGTCCGACGGGAGATCGGTCGGCATCCCCTCCGGCCGCTCGCCGCCCTCGGGGACGCCGCCGCCCGGGAAGCCACCGCCTCCCGGCGAGGTGCCGAAGGCGAGGTTGTGGTCCCACGCGACGACGGTGAAGCCGCCGGTGGTGGCGTCGTAGCGGAGGTAGGCGTTGTTGCCGGGGCCGTCGATGTCGTCGAAGTTCTCCACGACCTCCTCGAAGGCGAGGTAGCGCGCGAAGGCCTGCGCGTCGAGGCGCTCGGGCAGCTCGGCGGCGAAGTCCTCGTCGGTGCTGTTGTTGATGAAGTCGAGGAACTCGATCAGCGGCGTCAGGTCGTCGTCGCCGGTCTCCTGGTCGAAGACGTCGGTGTAGGCGTCCGGGTCGTTGCCGCGCCACGACCAGTCGCCGCCGGCCTCGGCCTTGTAGAGCAGGCCGGGCGTGGAGAAGTTCTCCTCCTCCCACCGCTCGTCGAGGTGCTGCACGACCAGCCGGAGCCGCGCGTCGGCGCCGTTGACGCTGAACGATGTCGCGACCGCGTGCTCGCTCGCCAGCCCCGCCTCGGCGAGCAGGTCGAGCGCCAGCGCCTCGTTGAGCGCGGTCTTGGAGGCGTTGGACCGGACGACGAGCTCGGTCCATCCGTCGATTGAATTGCCGTCAATGAACTTGTCGAGCCGGATCAGCCACGGCAGGTCGGTCGGCTCGGCGTCGGCGCTCACGCTGCGCAGCGACGAGTTGCCCTTGAGCCGCAGCCCGGCGCGCTCGACGACCTCGCCGTCGATCGTCACGGTGGCCTCGATCCACTCCTTCTCGTCCGTCTCCTCATACGTCGCGATCATCGCGGCATAGGCCTCCTCGTCGACCTCGACGGAGATGTCGTGGACCGTGGTGGCGTCCCAGATGCCGGTGCCGGCAGCGACCTCCTCGGCCGCGGAGGTGACGCCGGTGGTCGCGGTGCCGGGCGCGTCCGGCGTACTCGTCGCGCAGCCGCCCAGAGCGAGCGACGCGAGCGCGGCCAGGACGACCGGGCGCCTGCGGAAGCGGTTCATGCGAGGACTCCTGTGTCGAGGGTGAGGTGGGCGGCGAGGTGCCGCGAGGTGACGCGGTGCCAGCGATTGAGCTGGAGGTCGGGGGTCAGCAGCGCCAGCCCGGTGCCGTACTTCGAGATCCGCACCGGACGGTGCCCGAGCTCCCACAGCCGCCGGTCGAGCGGTCCGGGGCCGACGGAGGCCGACTTGGTCTCCACGACGAGCACGTCGCCGACCTCGGCGCTGCCGTGGCCGGAGACCCAGCGCAGCTCGCGGTCGACGGTGGCCCGTCCCGCGCCGGCCCCGACCAGGAGCGTCGTACGCCGATAGGTGGTGCGCAGCGTCGGCACGAGGGACTGCGGGTCCAGCCCGTGTACGTCGGCCTCGCGCAGGCGGTCGCGGACCCAGCTGTCGGCGGAAGCGGGGACCTCGAGCGGGTTGCTGCCCGGGTGGAGCATCCGCTCCTTGACTGTCGCGCCGCGACGGCCGCGGGTCTTGACCTCGAGCCAGCACTCGCCGGTGTCGGCGTAGAGACGGGTGCGCACCTTCCAGCGCCGCCGGCGCCGGTGGGCCGAGGCGGTCCAGCTGTCGAGCCCGACCGTGTCGAGGTAGGTCGACTCGTAGTGCGAGGACCGCCGCCCGTCGATGGTGAGCACCCGCAGGCCGGGCATCCCGGTGACGAGGGCGTCGAGGTCGCCGGCCGGGACGACGTACTTCCGGTCCACGCGGGTGAGCAGCTCGGCCTCGGCGTTGAGGTCGGTGAGGCTGACCGGCGGCAGGATGTCGACGGCACTCATCGGGTCAGGGCCGGGGCGTCGTGGCGCTCGGCGCGCGGCAGGGCGGGGCGCGGGGCGGCGGCGTAGTGGACCTCGACGGTCGTGGTGTCGTTGACCAGGTCCACGCGCACCGGGGTGACCCGCGTGACGCGGGCGTCGAGGAGCAGCTCGAGGCGCTCGACGAGGGTCTGCTCGTCGGTGATCGCGGAGTCGAGGACGACCACCTGGCGCAGGCCGGTGCTGTGCAGGAGCCGGCTGTCGGCGACGGCGAGGACGAGGACGAGCCCGGCCATCAGCGAGATCGAGAGCACGAGGTCCGCGGTGCCGAGGCCGCCGATGAGGCCGATGGCGAGGGCGGCGAAGTAGTAGGCGATCTCGTGCTGGCCGAGCTCGTCGGAGCGCAGCCGGATGATGGAGAGGACACCGAAGAGGCCGAGCCCCAGGCCGATGGTCGCGGCGCTGCTCGACAGCACGATCGTCACCGCGAGCACGCCGACGTTGACGGCGATGAAGGCGGTGACGAGGTCGGCGCGGCGGTGGCGGGGGTAGTAGACGGCCATGGCCAGGACGAGGACCGCGACGACGTCGACCGCGGCGAGCAGGTAGGTGGGGTTCATGCTGCGAGGCTCGCGGCCGCACCTGTCGACGACCTGCCACGAGTCTGTGCCAGCCCTGTGAAGTCCCGCCGCTGGAACGCTCTGGGACAATCTGACCTCGTGGACAGCCCCTTCCCCTCCGTCGTGCTCGTCGCCTCGCTGATCTTCGCCGCGGTGGTGCTGGTCTACGTCGTGCTCGACCGCACGCCCGACTGGGGCCTGCTCGGCGCCGCGGGCTTCATCGAGGGCCTGACGCTGGTCCTGCTCGTCGTCGCCGGCATCCAGGTCGGCGGGGTCGACCTGAGCGGCGGTGCGCTCGTCACCTTCTTCGGCTACCTCGTCGCCGGGCTGGTCCTGCTGCCCGCCGGCTTCGTCTGGTCGCTCGCCGAGCGCAGCCGCGGCGCCACCGCCGTGCTGATGGTCGCCGGGCTCGCCCAGGCCTTCGTGATCCTGCGCGCCATGCAGGTCTGGCCCTCGTGAGCTCGACCAGCTCGGGCGCCGGTCGCGTCCTCGTCGCGGTCTACGGCGTCTTCGCCCTCGCCGCGACCGCCCGCTCGCTCGTGCAGCTCTTCACCAAGGCCGACGAGGCACCCCTGGCGTACGCCCTCTCCGCGCTCGCCGCCGTCGTCTACATCGCCGCGACCCTCGGCCTCGCCGAGGTCGGCCCCTCGCCGCGCCGCCTCGCCTGGGCGGCCGTCGTCTTCGAGCTCGTCGGCGTGCTGACCGTCGGCACGCTCACCGTCCTCGACCCGGAGCTCTTCCCCGACGCGACCGTGTGGTCGGCGTACGGCGCGGGCTACGGCTGGCTGCCGCTGGTGCTGCCGTTCGCGGGGATCGCGTGGTTGTGGCACACGCGCCGGAGCGCATGAGGAGAGACCGCCGGGGGCACCAGAGTCCATGAGCACTCCGGACGAGCAGACGCCCAAGCCCGACACCGACGAGCGGCGCGGTACGCCGAACTCGTCGGGCCCCGAGGGAGCAGCGGGCGGGATGGGCTCGAGCAGCGAGCGCGTCGGGCACACCGGTCCCGGCCAGGTGAGCACGGACGGGCTGCGCGACACCAGCGTGCTGCCCACGCCGGACGACGCACCGCCGGAGCAGAGCGCGGGCGGCGAGGAGCCTCAGCCGGACGGGATCGACCCGAAGGCGGGCTACCCCAGCAAGGACCCCCGCAACGATGACAAGCCGTACGACGCGTGATCAGCCCAGCATGAAGTCGGCGACCACGCGGCCGAGCTCGGCGCCGGCGTCCTCCTGGAGGAAGTGACCGGCGTCGGCGATGGTCGGGTGGTCGAGCCCGCGCGTGCCGGGGATCAGCTTGCGCAGGACGGGCGCCATCGCCCCCGTGATCGAATCGCTGTCGCTGAAGGCGACGAGGAACGGCAGCTCGCTGGTCGAGAGCACCTCCCAGGCTGCACGGTTGGCCGCGGTGGCGGGGTCGTCGGGCCGCGTCGGCACGAGGGTCGGCATGACCCGTACCCCAGCCTTGGCACGCTCCTCGGGGAACGGAGCGTCGTACGCCGCCCGGACGTCGTCGGCCATCGGCCGCGCGCAGCCGGCTGCGACGAGGCGGCCCACGTCGAGGGTCTCGGCACTCTCGACCGCGCGGCGGAACTGCCACCAGATCTCCGGCATGTCGAAGTCGCCCGTCGGCAGCCCGGTGTTGGCCGCGACCACGCGGGCGAAGCGGTCCTGGTGCTCGGCGACCAGCCGCAGGCCGATCAGCCCGCCCCAGTCCTGCCCGACCAGCGTCACGTCGCTCAGGTCGAGGTGGTCGAAGGCGAGTTCGCGCGTCCACTCGACCAGTCGGGCGAAGGAGTAGTCCTCAGCCGCGAGCGGCTTGTCGGAGCGACCAAATCCGACCAGGTCGGGCGCAACGCACCGGATCCCGCGGCTGGTGAGCACCTCGATCACGTGGCGATAGAGGAACGACCACGACGGCTCGCCGTGCAGCAGCAGCGCGACCGGCCCGTCCGCGGGTCCGGCGTCGACGTACGCCACCCGCAGGGTGCCGCCGTCGGGGTCGGCCACCTCGGCGTAGCTCGGCTCCCACGGGAAGTCGGGGAGGTGATCGAAAGCGCTGTCCTGGGTGCGGTAGACCTCCATGCGGGTCAGTCTGGCAGGGCCGCCGCGGACCGGTCACGCTCCGACGGCCGCCGCCGCCGCCACGGAAGCGTGCCTTCCAGCTCGACCTCGAGGGAGAAGCTGAGGAAGGTCCGGACGATCACAATCAGCCCGAGGGCGAGCGCGCTCTCCAGGGTGGTGTCGACGGTGATGGTCAGGACGATGTCCGCGATGATCAGCAGCTCCAGCCCGAGCAGGATCGCGCGTCCGACGCTGCGGCGGGCAGTTTCGTACGCCTTGGGCAGACCACCCTGTCGTGCCACCAGCGCTGCATGGACGAAGGCGCCAAGTGCTCCGACGACGAGCACGATCACGCCCGCGATCTCGAAGCCGTGCACGACGAGCTCCATCAGCTCGTCGAATCGTTCGTCAGTGATCATGGATCCACCTTCGCACCTACCCGAGGTGAGCTGGGCTCGTCATTGCTCGTGCGGGCAGTCCGTTCCCTGTTGACGCGCTCGTGACAACCTTTTCGGCCCCGGCACAGTCACATCAAGTCCGGCAGCACACACCTGGTTCTAGGGGAATCATGCGACTCACCACTCTTTCCGCCGCCGCGCTGCTTGGCGCTGCCCTGCTCGTACCGACAGGCACGGCCACCGCAGTGGGCGAGACGTGTGCGGGGCGACCGGCGACCATTGTCGGCACGCCAGGGGCTCAGATCGTTGGCACGGAAGGCGCTGACGTCATCGTCACCAACGGCGCGACGCGAGTCGACGCGCTCGGCGGTGATGATCTCGTGTGCGCCGCGGGCGAGGGCGGCGTCGTCGCCATCCTAGGCGCGGGGGCCGACACGTTCGCCGACGAGAATGGCGGCTCGCATCAGGTCGTCGCCGGGACGTCGGACGGCACCGACACCGAGGCCGACGTCATCCACCTCGCCAAGTTCGGCAGGGTCACGTCCGGCATGGCAGGCCAGCCGAACGCCGACATCATCGACCTCTCCGAGACCGGCTACGTCCAGTGGAACGGCGTCCAGACCGCGCCGGGCGCGGTCACCGTGGGCAAGGGCGGCGGCCTGTTCCTTCGGTCCGCCTACAGCGCGCGTGTGGAGGCCAGCGGGTCCGTCACCGGGGCCGACACGGCGCTGACGTGGACCGGTCACTTCGACGAGTTCTCGTTCGCCACGGAGGCCGAGCTCGGGCTCCTCGAGTTCCGCGGCACCGATGCGGTTGAGCACCTCACGGTCGACGCCCCGGCGACGTTCAACCGCAACGTGCAGCTCGGCGGTGGGGACGACATCTACCGGACCAACGGCCTCGGCGGGGAGTTCTCGATGGTGAAGGGCAACAAGGGCGAGGACCGCCTGATGCTCGACGTTCCGGCCCTGCGGCTCAAGGCGGACCTGAGCCGTCGCGTGGACGACAAGAACAGCGGGGCCGTGACCGGCGTCCGCAACTTCGAGGACTACGTGGTGTCCGCCAAGACGGCGAGGATCCGCGGGACCGACCGCGGCGAGCGGATCACGGTCGTGGCGTGCAAGGCGTGGGTGAACGCCGGACCGGGCAAGGACCTCATCATCGCTGAAGTCGAGTACGGCGACGGCGACGAGCTGGGCACCCCGAGGTGCGGCAGGTACCGCGCGGTCGTGAACGGCGGCCGGGGCCACGACACGATCAAGGGCAGCCCGGGGAACGACCGCCTGCTGGGCAACCATGGCCGCGACGCCACCGACGGCCGCGCCGGGCGCGACACCTGTGATGCCGAGCGCCGCGTGCGGTGCGAGCGTCGGATCTGACTGGCACGTCCTGGCGTTCGCGGCCAGGGACGGCGCAGACCCATGACCGCCGCTCCAAGGGCAGGATGAGCCCCCGCCCCCTACGTGCGCAACACAAAGCTGACCGTGTTGTCGGCGTGGACTGTCATCGCGTAGCGGGAGTCGTGGGCCAACCGGTGGTGTCTTGGGCACAGGAGCCGGCCGTTGGCGAGGTCGGTGAGCCCGCCCCGCGACCAGGGGTCGTCGTGGTGGGCGTGACACCCGGAGGCCGACGTCTCGCAGCCCTTCGCGGTGCAGCCGCCGTCACGCAGGCCGAGCGCGATGCGCTGGGACTTGGTGAAGAGCCGTGCCGCACGTCCCATGTCCAGCGGCACGGACTTCGAGTCCAGCACGACCGGGATGATCCCGGCCTCGCACGCCAGACGTCGCGCCTGGCCCGCGGACATCCGCGACCCGTCGTCCAGCAGCGCAGTCGCGTGAGCGCCCAGCAGCTGCTCGATCGTCATCGTCACCACCACCGTGGCGTTCACCCCTGCGGTCTGCGGGGTCGCGTCGACCGGGTAGCGCTCGACGTACTCCACCAAGGCCTCCCCCAGACGCCGGCGCAGCGGCTTCCACTCGCCTGACTCGTCGCGCAGCTCGTCCTCGGTATGGCGGGCCGGGTTGGCCAGCGCCAGCAGGTGCCGCTTCAACATCGCACCCACGTGCGAGGGCACCACGAAGGTCCCGCGGCAGCGGCCCTCGCCGTCGTCGGACATGGTGAGGTCGGCCTGGGCCGCAGCGCGGAGCTCCTCCGCCTCGAGCACGGCAGCCTCGTGGCACTCGCCCACCTCGGGAGCGACCACGTCGAGGATGCGCTTGCCGATCTGCTTCAGCTCACGCGCGTCGTGCTGCAGCGCGAGCCCGAGGAGCACGCTCTCCGCCTGCTCACGGACGTCCCCCGAGACATGGGACGGCAGGACGTCGACCGCCTCAGCGATCACCCGCGCCTGCTCCGAGCGCAATGCACCCGACGTCAGCGCCGTCGCTACCCACGGGTGCTCCTCGAGCGCCCGTCCCAGCGCCAGGTCGCGGCGCGTCTCGCGCCGGGTCGTCCTGGTCTCGACCGCCAGCCACGCCGCCGCGTCGCGCAGCCCGTGCGCGTCAGCCACGTCATCGGACGCGCCCAGCACCCGCGCGAGCAGCGCATCCAGCCGCGAACGGACCTCGGTGAGCCCGACCAGTGCCGACTGCTTCTCCGCCACCGACATGAAGGCCGGCTCCACCGACGCCACACCCTTCAGCGCAGCACCGAGGTCGTCGGCACACTCGATGATCGGATGCACGGGGCCATCTCCTCGACGCACGTCACGGACACCCACCCGGTCCGGGTGGGGCGGTGAGGCGTACTGGCCCATGCGCCACGGTCGCCATCCGAGAGCCGCACCAACGGCATCCCGCCAGCACCAGGACGGGTTCTATGGATGACTGTCCCGACCCCGGGATCCTCGTCGCCTCTGACGGGATCCGTTCCGGATCGGCGTGCTACTCACCATCGTACGCCTGTTCGAATACAGGCGCAAGGGACTACCTACGCATTCGCCGGCGGCAGGTTCTTCTTCAGCAGCCGCTTCACCCGCCGCTGCTTGCGGTCCGGGATCATCGAGCGCATCTCCTCGAGCTTGCCGAAGCACAGCAGCCGGTCCTCGCCCTCGAGCACCGTCTTGTTGCGGGGGTTCGGGATGACCTGGGTGCCGCGGTGCAGGGTCAGCACGGTGATGTCGCGCTCGTCGAGGCCGGACTCGCCGAGCTTCTTGCCGACCATGTCGGAGCCGCCGTGGACCACGATCTCGGCCACGCCGTAGCCGGTCGAGACGGTCAGGCGCTGGCGTACGTCGATGTCGGGGAAGGCGACCTGGTTGTCGATGTAGTCGATGATCGCGCCGGCGACGTCGAGCTTGGTCGCGGCCTCGATGCCCTCCAGGCCAGGTGAGGAGTTCACCTCCATCACCTGCGGGCCGTTGCGGCCCTCGAGCATGTCGACACCGGCGACGCGCAGGCCCATGATCTGCGCCGAGCGCACCGCCACGCGCTCGAACTCCTCGTCGAGCTCGACGGGCTCGACGCTGCCGCCGCGGTGCACGTTGGAGCGGAACTCGTCGCCCTGCGCCACGCGCCGCATCGCCGCCACGACGCGGTCGCCGACGACGAGGGCGCGGATGTCGCGACCCTTGCTCTCCTTGACGAAGCGCTGGATCAGCACGTTCTGCCGGGTGCTCTGCAGCGTCTCGATGATCGCCTCGGCGACCTTGATCGTCGGCGCCAGGATCACGCCGATGCCCTGGGTGCCCTCGAGCAGCTTGATCACCACGGGTGCACCGCCGACGCGCTCGATCGCGGGGATCACGTCGGCGCGGTCCTGCACGAAGGTCGTCGCCGGCATCGGGATCTTGTGGCGCGACAGGATCTGCGTGGCGCGCAGCTTGTCGCGGCTGTTGGCGATGCCGTAGGACGTGTTGGGCGTGTAGACGTCCATCTGCTCGAACTGGCGCACGACGGCGGTGCCGAAGTAGGTGATCGAGTTGCCGATGCGCGGCAGGCACGCGTCGTACGTCGACAGCTGCTTGCCGCGGAACAGCAGGTCGGGCTCCTCCCCCGTCAGGTCGATGCCGAAGCGCAGCGTGTTGAGCACCTTGACGTCGTGGCCGCGCTCGAGGGCTGCGGTCCGCAGGCGCTGGGTGCTGTAGGAGCGCGGCGCACGGGAGAGGATGGCGAGCTTCACGGGCGCCATACAAGCACGTCGCCACCCACGCAGGACCACCTGCCAAGATGGCCCGGTGCCGAGCGACCCCCAGCAGCCCGTGACTGAGAAGGTCGTCGTCGGCTGGCGCGAGTGGGTCGCGCTGCCGCAGGCCGACGTCGACTGGGTGAAGGCCAAGATCGACACCGGCGCGCGCTCGTCGTCGATCCACGCCTTCGGCCTCGAGGCCTATGAGCAGGACGGCGCCGAGTGGGTGCGCTTCTCGATCCACCCGTGGCAGCGCTCCGACGAGGACCACGTCGAGCTCAGCCTGCCGGTGCTCGACCGGCGCGAGGTGCGCAGCAGCAACGGCCTCACCGAGCAGAGGTACGCCGTCGCGATGGACGTACGCCTCGCCGGTCGCACCATCACCACCGTCATGACGCTGAGCAACCGCGACGAGATGGGGTTCCGGATGCTGATCGGGCGCGAGGCGCTCGAGCGCGGCTTCCTCGTCGACTCGGCGCTGTCCTACGCCGGCGGGAGGCCGAAGCGCGCCGTGCGCCGGAAGAACTGGGGCAAGTAGCCCTAGCGACAGCTCATGGCCCTGACTCAGGGCTCAACGGCTTCCCCGAGCGCAGCGACGCAGTGCCACACCTTCTTCAGGTCCTGTGGATCCTCGGATCCCGCCAGCGCTGCCTGTCCGACGACGGCCGCGTCCAGGACGCCAGCGACCGCCACGCGACGTCCGACCTCGACGATGCGGGGCCCGCGGAAGTCGGGGCGACCTGCGAGGTCCTCGACGAGCAGCCGGCGTCCCTCGTGCCACTCGACCGCCACGCCCAGTGCCTGTGCCTGCTCTTCGATCGTCGTGTGCCGGAAGGACGGGTCCAGGACCACAGCCTCGACGTCCTCGGACAGCTCCACGGTGCCGTGGACGTGCGCCTCGACGTAGTCGTCGAGGACGCCGCCTTCGGCAGGACCGAGCTCGCCTGCGCGCAAGCGGGCGTCGAAGCTCTCGACCAGGGACAGCAGGTCGAACCGGTCCGCGGTTCCCATGGACGTGGGCTCGAACACCGAGTCGGGGTAGCAGAACGTGCTGCGATCCAACACGGCTTCGGTCAGTCGAAGATGGGCCGACCCGAACCGCGGTGCAGCGCCGATCCGCCGCCGGCGGTGGTTGAGCGCCCCGTACTTCGGACGCTCGGACACCGGAGCGTCGTCGTAGGCACGGCCGAAGATGCGCTGCTCCCACAGCCAGCGATCGCCACCCGGGTGAGCGGTGAGACCGCCGTTGCTCGTGCCGGTCTCGAACTGCGACCGGTAGGCACCATCGCGGGCCAGGCACTCCAACACGGTCGCTGCGCCCACCCTGCGGTCGGGGTGGAAGTTCAGGGTCACGCGCAGCGAACGGTCAAGGGCTCCGCCCGAGGACGAGTCCGCCACGTGCGCGGTGGCGCGACTCGCCCATACGCTCGTTCGGCTCGTCACCCAGCAGATGGTGCCAAGGACGACTCCCGGTGCCGTTTCCTGCGACGGCGACACGCCGCAAGCCGCCGGGCTCTCGGCTGGGAAGCCCGTCAGCGACGCTTGATCTCGCAGGACTTCAGCTTCTCGCCGCTGCAGGTGTCGCGGTTGGCGTTGCCGTTGATGGTGTCGCGGCCCTTGCCGCCGACCAGCAGGTCCTTGCCGCGGCTGCCGCCGATGGTGTCGCGACCACCGTCGCCGTAGATCTTGATCCGCGACTTCCGGGCGTCGCAGTCGAGCAGGTAGCCGTCCTCGCCGGTGCGGTAGGACGAGATGTCGTCCTTGCCGCCGCGGCCCCGCACGGTGGCCCGGCACGCGTAGAAGCGGATCTCGTCGGCGCGCTTCGTGCCGAGGATCTCCACGCGCTGGGCGCCCAGGCGCGAGGTCTCGAACCCGTCGAACCTGCCCTTCACGGTGCGCCCGTCCTGGCGCATCTCGAGCTTCCCGGAGGCGAGGTCGAGGTCGAGGCGGTCGCCGGCCCACAGGTCGATGTCGTCCTCGCCCGCGCCACCGGCGTACCTGCTCCCGGCGCCACCCGCACCGTCGGGCGACAGCACGGTGTCGTCGCCCGCCCCGAGGTCGTAGCGCTGCCGACCGTCGCCGTCGGTGAACGAGGTGTAGACGAACTCGTCGCGGTCGCTGCCGGTGACCTCGAGGGAGCGGGGGGCGACCGTGGCGAAGAGGGTGAAGGAGGTGAAGGGTCCGGTCCAGGCGAGGGTCTGGACACCGTCGGTGGTCATCGTCCCGGATGCCGCGTCGATCGAGACGTCGCCGGCGCCCAGGTCCGGCACGAGCGTGCTGTTCGGCCCCACGTCGAGGCGGGCTCCCGCGGCCATCGGACCCGACCAGAGGACCTCGCTGCCGATGCCACCGAGCACCAGCACGTCGGAGTTGGGCACCCCGCGCGCCCCGGACCGGACCTGGTCGCCGGCGTTGGTGGCGCTGCTACCCACTCCGGACGAGACGATGTCCTGCTCGTTGTCGACCGATCCGTCGCCGGTGACCACCTGGTCCCGGGCCGGGGACCCGGAGTAGGTGTCGCTGCCCGACCCGAGCACCGCCTCGATGTCGGCCAGGGTGAAGGTGCCGTCGACCACGTCGTCACCGGGACCCGTGTCCACCCTAACGCCGAGGCGTCGGCCGGGCTCGTCGGTCACGCACACGAGGTCGTCGCCGCCGAGGGTCTTCACGACGGTCGCGCCGTTGGTCACCACCACGTCGGGACCCTCGGTGCCAGTGAGGTCCTGCTGGAGGAACGTCCCCACGATCGTTGCCGGCTGCCCCTGGCAGGTCTCGGCAGCGGCGTACGCCGTGGGGCTGGTCAGGAGCGTGGCGGCGAGCAGCCCGGCGGCCATCAGCGGCAGCGGTCGCATGGGAAGTCCTTCGATCGGGTCCGAGTCGTGTCCGGGAGGAGACGCCCACCCTGCCCCAGAAGTTGTCGCAGCCGCTCGACGGCTCACAGGAACCGCACAAGGTCAGCCCACCTCCCCGACAGGCGGGCGCACCAGCATCGACGACATGCCCTCCTCCCGATCCCTCCGCACCCACGTCCGTCAGGCCCTCGCCGCCTCGCTGGCCACCGTCCTCCTCGCCGGCTGCGGCGCCTCCGTGGCCACCTCCACCTCGAGCTCGTCCTCCAGCTCGTCCTCGAGCACGTCGACCAGCGCGGTCGTGACGACCGACGCCACGACGGTCGAGGACGCCCTCGCCGACGACGTCGCGGTCGAGACCGGCGACACGGCGTACGACGAGGCCGACGCCACCGCCATCACGCTCTCCGGCACGAGCGCCGAGTCCGACAGTGACGCCGTCACCGTCGCGGACGGCACCGTCACCATCACCGCAGCCGGGACGTACGTCCTCTCCGGCGACCTCGACGGCCAGGTGGTCGTCGACAGCGCCGGCGACGGCGTCGTACGCCTCGTGCTCGACGACGCCACCATCACCTCGTCCACCACGGCGGCGATCAACGTGGTCGACGCGAAGTCCGTCGTGGTCGTGCTCGCCGACGGCAGCGACAACGCGCTCACCGATGCGACGACGTACGCCGACACGTCCGACGAGGCAGCCACCGGGGCGCTCTACTCCACCGCCGACCTCACCGTCGGCGGGACCGGGTCCCTCACGGTGACGGGGAACAGCAACAACGGCATCGTCGGCAAGGACGGCCTCGTCATCACCGGCGGCACCATCGACGTGACGTCGGTGGACGACGGCATCCTCGGCAAGGACTACCTCGTCCTCACCGACGGCACCGTCACCGTCGACTCCGTCGGCGACGCCTTCAAGTCCGACAACACCGAGGACGCCGGCTCGGGCTTCGTGCTCATCAAGGGTGGCGAGCTGACCGTCAGCACCGAGGACGACGGCATCAAGGGCGTCCAGGTGCTCGTGAGCGGCGGCACGATCGACGTCGCCGGGTCCAACGAGGCGATGGAGGGCTCGCTGATCATCGTCGACGACGGCGACATCGAGCTGCACTCGGCCGACGACGGCGTCAACGCCGCCTCCTCCGACGACAGCACCAGCACCGACGGGCAGCCCGGCGGCGAGATGGCGGCCGACGACTCCGTACGCCTCGTCGTCAACGGCGGCACCCTCGAGGTCTGGGCCAGCGGCGACGGCCTCGACTCCAACGGCAGCGCCACCATCACCGGCGGCGACATCACCGTCTACGGCCCCACCACCGACGGCAACGGCGCGCTCGACGTCAACGGCACCTTCGACGTCAGCGGCGGCACCCTGCTCGCTGCCGGCAGCGCCGGGATGATGGTCGCCCCGTCGACCGACTCGGCGCAGGCCTGGATCGCCACCGCCCTCAGCGGCACCGCAGCGGCCGGCTCGGAGGTCGCGGTGACCGACGCCGACGGCGCCGAGGTGGCGACGTACGCCCTCGCGAAGGACGCCGCCTCGATCGTCCTGTCCTCCGCCGAGCTCGAGAAGGGCGCGACCTACACCGTCTCCGTCGGCGGCACCGACACCACCGTCACCGCCGGCGAGGCACCTGCCGGCGGCCGCGGCCCGATGGGCCGCTGACCCGATGACCGACCACATCTCCACACCCACACCCGAAGGACACGACATGACCGAGAACCCCCAGCCCACCACCCGCACCTGGCGCGACCGCCTGCCGCGTCGCCTCCCCTCCGGCCGCAAGGCCGTCGCCGCGGGAGCCGTCGTCGCCGCCCTCGCGCTGGGCGGGGCGGGCTTCGGGGCCGGGTACGCCGTCGCGGACAGCGGCTCGTCCGACACCGCCACCACCCAGACCACCGACGTCTGGGGCGACCGCGGCTTCCCCGGCGACGGCGCCGGCCGCGGGCCGATGGGTGAGGTGCCGGGTGGAGGGATGGGTGATCAGGCGCCCGACCTCGACGGCGACGGCCAGCCGGACACCGACTCCTCGGACTCCAGCTCGCAGAACAGCTGACCGCCCCGCAGAACCGGCCCGCTCCGGCCCCTCCGTCCCCCGGGAGGTGGCCGGGGCGGGTCTTCTGCGCGACTAGGCTGGACCCGTGACGACCGCCGCCGCCCCGACGAGTGCCGGCTAGTGGCGCGCGAGTCCTTCGCCATCGGCGGCATCCGCGTACGCGCCGGCACGATGCGCTCCCTCGAGCTCCCGATCACCCGGCTGGTGACGGGGGCCGACGTCGACCTGCCGGTCCGCGTGGTGCACGGCCGCGAGGACGGGCCGAGCGTGTGGATCGACGCGGCCATCCACGGCGACGAGGTCGCCGGCGTGGAGATCGTCCGCCAGGTGATGGCCGGGCTCGACCCCAAGGCCTTCCGCGGGACGCTGGTCGCGGTGCCGATCGTCAACGTGCTCGGCTTCATGACCGGTGACCGCTACCTGCCCGACCGCCGCGACCTCAACCGGTCGTTCCCCGGCTCCGCCCGCGGCTCGCTCGCCGGCCGCATCGCCTACCTCTTCATGAAGGAGATCGTCGCCGGCTGCGAGGTCGGCATCGACCTCCACACCGGCTCGGACCGCCGCAGCAACCTGCCGCAGGTCCGCGCCGACCTCGACGACCCCGGCACCCGCGACCTGGCCGCCGCCTTCGGCGCCCCGGTGATGCTGCACGCCAAGATCCGCGACGGCTCGCTGCGCCACGCCGCGCGCGAGCAGGGCGCGAAGGTGCTGCTCTACGAGGGTGGGGAGAACCTCCGCTTCGACTCCTACGCCGTCGACGCCGGCGTGATCGGCGTACGCCGCGTGCTGGCCGCGCTCGGCATGACCGAGCCGGTCGTCGAACCGGCCGTCGAGCCCAGCCTGGAGTGCCGCTCCAGCGGCTGGGTCCGCGCGCGGCGCACCGGCATCCTGCACCTCGACGTCGCGCTCGGGCAGAAGGTCAGCGACGGCGAGCGGCTCGGCACGCTCTTCGACTCCTTCGGCAAGACCCTGCGCGCGGTCTACGCCAACCGCGACGGCATCGTCATCGGCCGCACCGAGGCCCCCCTGGTGAACTCCGGCGACGCCGTGGTGCACATCGCCAGCTGAGCGTCTGGTTGGCTCGACGCATGTCGTCCGACACTGCGCCCTTCGATGTGGCTGCCTTCCGCGCCCACTTCCCGTCCCTCGACTCGGGGATCGCGCACTTCGACAACCCCGGCGGCACGCAGACCCCCGCCGTGGTCGGCGAGGCGATCGCTCGCGCGATGACCGGCCCGATGTCGCAGCGCGGCGCCGCGACGGTGAGCCAGCGCAACGCCGAGGCCGCGGTGGCCGGCTTCCGCTCGGCCGTGGCCGACCTCGTCGGCGGCGAGCCCGGCGGCGTGGTCCACGGTCGCAGCGCCACCGCACTGACGTACGACTTCTCCCGCACGCTGGCGCGCAGCTGGTCGGCGGGCGACGAGGTCGTCGTCTCCGAGCTCGACCACGACTCCAACGTGCGGCCGTGGATCCAGGCCGCCGAGCGCGCCGGCGCGACCGTGAGGTGGCTGCGGCTGGTGCCGGAGACCGGCGAGCTCGACCTCTCCACGCTCGACGTCATCGGCGAGCGAACGCGGCTGGTCGCGCTGACCGCCGCGTCCAACCTGCTCGGCACCCGCCCGCCCGTCGAGGCCGTGGCGCGGCGCGCGCACGAGGTCGGCGCGCTGGTCCACGTCGACGCGGTCCACCACACCGCCCACGCGGCGCCGGACCTGCGCGCGATGGGCGCCGACTTCCTGGTGTGCTCGCCCTACAAGTTCTTCGGGCCGCACTGCGGCGCGCTCGTCGCCGACCCGGACCTGCTGGAGACACTGCGGCCCGACAAGCTCCTGCCGTCGACCGACGCCGTGCCGGAGCGCTTCGAGCTCGGCACCCTGCCCTACGAGCTGCTCGCCGGCGTGAGCGCCGCGGTCGACCTGCTCGCCTCGCTGGCCCCCGACGGTGGCTCGCGTCGGTCCCGCCTCGTCGCGGCCGCGGCCCTGGTCGCCGACCACGAGGCGCGCCTGCGCACCCGCATCGAGGATGGTCTTGCGGACCTCGGCGACCGCCTCGAGCTGCACTCCCGCGCGGCCGACCGCACCTCGACGCTCTTCGTCACGCTGCGCGACCGGCTGCCCGTCGACGCCTACGAGTTCCTCGCCGAGCGCGACGTGCTGGTGCCGGCCGGCACCTTCTACGCCCACGAGACCTTCCGCGCGCTGGGCCTCCCTGTCGACTCGGGCCTGCGGATCGGGCTCGCGGCCTACAACGACGACAGTGACGTCGACCGGCTGCTGGCGAGGCTCGGGGAGTTCCTCTCCTCCTGACTCGTCGTTGTATCTAGGTATGTGATGTACTTAGATACATGACCGACCCAGCCCGCTGGCCGACCCCATGGGTCCGTGCCGCCCTCGACCTCGCCGTCCTGGCGAGCCTCGTCGAGGGCCGGCTCCACGGCTACGCCATCGCCCAGGCACTCGCCGAGCACGGCTTCGGCCTGCTCAAGGGCGGCTCCCTCTACCCGGTGCTCAACCGGCTGGAGGAGGCCGGCGACGTCGAGGCCGCCTGGACCGAGGGTCAGGGCGGGCCCGGGCGCCGGGAGTACGAGCTGACCGCGACCGGCCGCGACCGGCTGGAGCGCGACCTGGGGTCGTGGCGGGAGCTGGGCGAGACGTTGACGACGATGAGCAGGGGGACTACGCATGGCTGAGGAGACGCCGATCCCGGCGACGGTGGACGCCTACGAGCAGGCGCGCGGAGAGGAACTCGACGGCCGGTGGGCCTTCGCCGTGTCCTGGCGGCTGCTGATGAAGGAAGTCGACGCCAGGCTCGTCGACGAGGGCCTGCGCGAGGCGCTCGAGCTGGTCCGCGAGACCGGCGAGTCGCCGGAGGAGCTGTTCGGGTCGCCGGGCGTCTACGCGGCAGAGCTGTTCGAGAAGTGGCGCTCCGAGGGTCGCCTCAACCCCGCGGCCGTCAAGGTCCCGGCGGCGCGGAGCCTCATCGCCTCGAGCCTGAAGGCCAGCGGCTGGATCGCCTTCATCATGTTCGTCCTGGAGCTCGTCGGCGGTCGGGACCTGCAGGTGGGGATCTTCGCGCTGCCCCTCGTGCTGGGCTTCGCGACTATCGGCGGAGTCGCGTTCTGGGAGTGGGCCTCACGCGCGTGGGCCACCGCCCTCGTCGTGTCGGCAATGACCGCAGCGACGGTGGGGATCGCCGCGACGACCGTCGTCGTCCTCGAGGCCACCTCGGGGACGTCACTCGGCGCGCTCACGCCCTGGCTGCTCCTGCTGGAAGCGGCGGTGCTCTGGTCAGCCGGGACCGTGGTGCTGATCCTGGTGACCGCCAAGACGTTCGGCGAGGTGCAGGACGACCCGGACGACGAGCAGTGGGTGCGCCGCTTCTCGGGGGTCCTGCGCGGTGCGGCGTGGCAGTCCGACGCCCGGGTGCGCGAGATCGTGAGGGAGGCGCGCAGCCACGCCGCCGAGTCCGGCCGGACGCTGGCGGAGGAGTTCGGCCCGCCGGACTCGTACGCCATGACGTACGGCGTGGACGTGCGGCGTCGTACGACGCTGAAGATCGCCTTCTATGCCGTCCTCGTCGCTCTCAACCTCGTGCCGATGGTCGACGGCTTCTCGTGGGCCACCACCGCGGTGGCGCTCTTCTTCACCTGGCAGGCGTGGAAGGAGTACCGGACGTACGACAGGTCCCGGTCCCGCGCCCAGGTCGCGAGCTAGCACTCCCGGACCTGCTCCGCGACCTCGTCGGACTCCGGCCCGTCCTCGTGGACGCCGGAGTCGACGTCGTCGGTGGCGACCGTGTCGCCGACGGTGGCGTTGCCCCCGGGCTGGGCGTCGAGCGCCCGCTGCCGGTCCTCGTCGCTGACCCGCTCGCCCGCGGCGGGGAAGGCCGACTCCTCCGGGTGCGAGGCGTAGGGGTCCGGGTCGGTGGAGTGGTCGCTGCTCATGCCTCGACCGTACGCCGCCGGCGCCGACGTCGGCCCGCCCGCAGAGGTGTGACCGGCCCCGGGCGCAGACGCGCAGACGTTGGTCCGCCCGGCGGGGCGTGCCCACGCTGGCGGACACGCCTCCCGACGACCAATGCCTGCGCGTCTCCCCCTGCCGGCTGTCGCACCCGGCGGCCATGATGACCATGTGACCCACTGGGTGCTCCACGTCGACATGGACCAGTTCCTCGTCGCGGTCGAGCTGCTGCGCCGACCCGAGCTGGTCGGCCTCCCCGTCGTGGTCGGCGGGCGGGGCGACCCGACCGAACGCGCGGTGGTGTCCACGGCGTCGTACGAAGCACGTGCGCACGGCGTACGCAGCGGGCTCGCGCTCAAGCTCGCCAAGCGGCGCTGCCCGGACGCGGTCTTCCTGCCGGTCGACTTCCCCGTCTACGAGGCCGCCTCGGCGCGGGTGATGGAGACCCTGCGCGCGACGCCCGGCGCGGTGGTGGAGGTGCTCGGCTGGGACGAGGCCTTCGTCGGCCTCGAGACCGACGATCCGCTCGCAGCCGCCCGAGCGATCCAGGCAGCGGTGCTCGAGGCCACCGACCTGCACTGCTCGGTCGGGATCGGCGACACCCTCGTGCGGGCCAAGATCGCGACGGACTTCGGCAAGCCGCAGGGCACCTTCCGGCTCACCCGCGACAACTGGATGGAGGTCATGGGCGAGCGTCCGACGACAGCGCTGTGGGGCGTCGGCGCGAAGATCGGCGCCCGGCTGGAGACGATCGGCATCCGCACGGTGGCCGACCTCGCCGCCGCCGACACCGATGCGCTCGTCGCCGCCTTCGGCCCCGCGAGCGGCGCCCACCTCGGCCGGCTCGGACGTGGTGGAGGCCGCGACCGGCCCGACGACACACCGTGGGTGGCGCGGGCCCACGGCCGCGAGACGACCTACCAGGCCGACCTCGTCACGCCCGACGAGGTGCGCGCCGCCCTGGCCAAGCTCGCCACGCGGGTCGTCGACGACGTACGCAAGGAGGGCCGCGCCGTGCAGCGGGTGCACCTCAAGGTCCGCTTCGCGCCCTTCTTCACCTTCACCAAGGTGCGCAAGCTCCCGGAGCCGACCAACGACGCCGACGTCATCGCCGCGACGGCGTACGCCCTCTACCTCGCGCTCGACGACCAGCGGCCGGTCCGGCTGCTCGGGGTGCGAGGGGAGATGGTGGCGCCGGAGGGCGGCTACTGACCTGTCATCGTCCGCGCCGGACCCAGACGAGCACAGCCAGCGACGCGAGGCCGGCGAGCAGCCCGACGGACGCACCGACCAGATCGAACCGCGCGAACGACTCACGCAGGACGACCGACGTGCTGAGACCTCGGTCCTCGCCGACCTCCGCCAGCTCGGCGTACTGCCCGACGGCGCTGCCGATCAGGGCGCAGGCCACCAGGTAGAGGCCGGACGCGATCCACTGCACTGCAGACTCCTCGATTTCGACGGGTGCCAGTCAGTCCGGCGCGGCGGACGTCATGGCGGGTGGTCGCCCGGACGACCACCTGCCATGACGTAGCGACGTCGCCCGCGAAGGGCTACTCCGTCGCGATCGCGTCCAGCACCTTCATCCGCGACGCACGGATCGCGGGGACGATCGCGGCGAGGACGCCGAAGATCACGGCCACCACGAGGAAGACCAGCAGGTTGTCCAGCGGCAGCGACAGCTCGGTGAGGTCGTCCTTGAGCGACTGCCGCAGGACCACGCCGATCACGAGCCCCAGGACCATGCCGAGCACCGCGCCGAGCAGCGCGATCGCCACCGACTCCAGGGTGATCATCGTCCGCAGCCGGCGCCGGGAGAGACCGACGGCGCGCAGCAGCCCGATCTCCCGGGTCCGCTCCAGGACGCTGAGGCCCAGGGTGTTGACGATGCCGATGACCGCGATGATCACGGCGAGGGCGAGCAGGCCGTAGATGACGTAGAGCAGCTGGTTGACCTGGCCGCTGATGAGCTCCTTGAACTCGACCTTGTCCTGCACCGAGAGGATCGGCAGCTCCTCGACGATGTCCTCGAGGTCCTGCTTGACCGTCGCGCGGTCGGCGCCGTCCTCGACCGTGATGCTGAGGCTGGAGTCGCTGCGCTTGATGCCAGCGTCCTCCAGCACCGAGAGCGGCACCGTGATGCCCCCGGTGGTCGGGCTGTCCTCGAAGACACCCACGACCTCGACCGGGACGGTCTCGCCCCCGGGGAAGGAGACGTCGATGGTGTCGCCGGGACCTGCCTGCAGGTCCTGCGCACGACCCTCGCTGAGCAGGGCCTGACGTCCCGAGATCTCGTCGGTCCCCTCGACCATGGTGAGGTCGTAGATCTCGAAGTACGCCGGGTCGACGCCGGCCGCGAAGGACTGGTCGGACCGGCCGTCCACGTCGACGCTGACGGGGGTGCCCTGCTGGCGGGAGACGAGGTCGACGCCGTCGACCTCCTCCATGCGGTCGCCGTACTGCGCCGGGAAGCCCTGGAACGTCGGCATCTGGACGAGGAAGTCGCTCCTGAAGGCGTCGTCGACGACCTTGTCGTTGGTCGCGCTGAGCGAGGAGGCGAGCACGCCGACCGCGGAGACGACGGCGAGGCCGATCATCAGCGCGGAGGCGGTGGCACCCGTACGCCGCGGGTTGCGCAGCGCGTTCTCACCGGCGAGGCGACCCGCCGTGCCGAAGACGCGGCCGAAGACCGCTCGGCACGCCAGCAGCACCGGCTTGCCGAGCACCGGGGCGAGCACGGCGGTCGTGATCACCCAGATGACCGCGCCGGCGCCGATCCAGATCGCGTCGGTGCCGGGCGCGCCGGTGAGGCCAGCGGCCGCGAGCGCGACCCCGACGACCATGGCGACCGAGCCGAGCAGCAGGCGCCGGCCCATCCCCTTCTCCTGCACGACCAGGTCGTCGCGCATCGCGGCGACCGGCGGGACCTTCGCGGCGCGGCGGGCCGGGACGAAGGCGGCGACCATCGTGACGAGGATGCCGGTGACGTAGCCGGCGGCGATGGTGAAGGGCGTCAGCGTGAGCACCTCGCCGGCGATGTCGAGGCCGAAGGTGCGGAACAGCCCGGCCAGCAGGCGCGAGAGGCCCAGGCCCAGCAGCAGGCCGAGCGTGGCACCGACCACCGACATCAGGAACGCCTCGATGAGCACCGACCGGGTGACCTGCCGCTTGCTGGCACCCAGCGCGCGCAGCAGCGCGGACTCGCGCACCCGCTGCGAGACGAGGATCGAGAAGGTGTTGAAGATGATGAAGGCGCCGACCACGATCGCGATGACCGCGAAGGTGGTGAGGAAGATCGAGATGACGTCGAGGAACTGGCCGATCTGGTCCTGGGTCTCCTTGACCACCTCGTCGCCGGTGACGCCAGCGAAGCCGTCGGGCGCGACCGCGTCGGCGGCCGCGGCCAGCTCGGCCTGCGAGACGCCGTCGGCGGCGGTGAGCGCGACGCTGGTGAAGGCGTCCTGGCCGTCGAGGAAGATCTCCTGCGCCTCGGCCGTGTCGAGCAGCACGAGGGTGGCGCCGGCCGTGCCGCCGCCGTTGAAGTCGGCAGTGCCGACCAGTGTGAAGGTCCGCCGGGTCTCCCCGAGGGTCGGCACGATCATCGTGACCTCGTCGCCGACGACGTACGACCCGCGCTCGGCCGACGACGTGTCGAGGGTGACCTCGCCGGGCTCGGACGGCCACTCGCCGGCGGTCAGCTCGAGGATCTGCTCCCCCGCCATGTTCTCGGTCGGGGCGTAGTTGAAGGCCAGCGTCGGGGCCCCCTGGCCACCGACGAGCTTGCCGTCCTCGCCCAGGAGGAAGGAGCCGATGCCGTCGACGGAGCCGACCGCGTCCTCGACCTCGGGCAGGGCGTCGAGCGTCTCGACGTCCGCGGGCGTGATCACCTGGGTGGTGCCGACGCCGGCGTTGGCGCCCTGGATGTCGCCGGCGGGACGCACCAGCCCGTCGGAGGTGGAGCCCTTGACGATGTTGTCGAAGGTCGCGTTGAGGCCGGTGCTGAAGGTCATCACGCCGGCGAGGAAGCCGATGCCCAGCACGATCGCGAGCGTGCTCATCAGCAGGCGCACCTTGCGAGCGAGCAGGTTGCGCCAGGTCAGCCGGAGCATGTCAGCCCGCCGCCTTCGCGGACGCGGCGTCCTGGAGGCCGACCATCTTCTCGAGGATCTGGTCGCGGTCGGGGTTGCGCAGCTCGTCGACGATGCGGCCGTCGGCGAGGAAGACGACGCGGTCGGTGTACGACGCCGCGACCGGGTCGTGCGTCACCATCACGACCGTCTGGCCGAACTCGTCGACGCTGCGGCGCAGGAAGCCGAGCACCTCCGCGCTGCTGGTCGAGTCGAGGTTGCCGGTGGGCTCGTCCGCGAAGACGATCTTCGGCTGGCTGACCAAGGCCCGCGCGCAGGCGACGCGCTGCTGCTGCCCGCCCGACATCTCCGAGGGTCGGTGGCCCAGGCGCGGGCGCAGGCCGACGGCGTCGACGACCTGGTCGAACCACGCGCGGTCGGGCTTGCGGCCGGCGAGGTTGAGCGGCAGGAGGATGTTCTCCTCCGCGGTCAGGGTCGGCACCAGGTTGAAGGACTGGAAGACGAAGCCGACGCGCTCGCGGCGCAGCGTCGTGAGGTCCTTGTCCTTGAGCTTGCCCAGGGATGTGCCGTCGACGACGGCCTCCCCCGAGGTCGGGGTGTCGAGGGCCGCGAGGCAGTGCATGAGGGTCGACTTGCCGGAGCCCGAGGGACCCATCACCGCGGTGAACTCGCCCTGCATGAGGTCGATCGTGACGCCGTCGAGGGCCCGGACCTCCGCCTCGCCCTTGCCGTAGGTCTTCACCAGGTCGTGCGCGCTCGCTGCGACGCCCTGCGTCGCCTCCCCCAGGGTGTGCTCAGTCATGGGTGAAGTCTGGCAGGGTCCCCGAACCAGCGGCCATGGGATAAGACCCGCAGCCGACCCTGACATGTGTCAGGGGTGTCCCGGGGTACGACCGCCACCGCCGGCCACGCCCGTCGACCCCTAGGGTCGGCCGCGTGGGAGACATCGCGGCCGGGCTGCTCACCGGCCTGTCCCTCATCATCGCGATCGGTGCGCAGAACGCCTTCGTGCTCCGCCAGGGGCTGCGCCGCAGCCACGTCGGGCTGGTCGTCGCCATCTGCGCGCTGTCCGACGTCGTCCTCATCCTCGCCGGGGTTGCCGGCATCGGCGTCGTCGTCGACCGCGCCCCCTGGGCGATCGAGGTGATCCGCTGGCTCGGCGTCGCCTTCCTCACCGTCTACGGCGTCACCTCGCTGCTGCGTGCCCGGCGCCCGCAGGCCCTCGCGGTGAGCTCCGACGTGGTGGAGTCGCGTACAGGCGTCGTGGCCCGGGCCGTCGCGCTGACCTGGCTCAACCCGCACGTCTACCTCGACACCGTCCTGCTGCTCGGTTCGATCGCCGGCACCCACGGCGACCCCGGCCGCTGGTGGTTCGCCCTCGGGGCGTGCGTGGCGAGCATCGCGTGGTTCGCCGGTCTCGGCCACGGCGCGCGGCTGGCCGCACCCCGGCTGTCGGACCCCCGGGCGTGGCAGGTGCTCGACGTGCTGATCGGGGTCGTGATGCTCGCGATCGCCGTACGCCTCGCGCTGGGCGCCTGAGGCGGGGTAGTCCAGTGACCTTTGGCTGCCCGGGTCGGGTAGTCCAGTGAGTTCTGGCTGTGTTGAGGACGTCTGGACGGCCAACCGCCACTGGACTAGGCCGAGCTCGATCACGGGTCGGTCCACAAGCGCTGGCGCGCCGCACCCCGCAGGTCGATGATGTCCCCATGAGCGAGCGCAAGACCCTCCCGACCGCCGCCTCCGTCGACGCGGTCGTCGACGCCGCCGCGGACGAGCGCCGCCGCGCCGACGCCCGGGAGGTGCTCGAGCTGATGCAGCAGGTCACCGGCGCCGAGCCCGTCGTGTGGGGCTCCTCGATGATCGGCTTCGGTCGCCAGCCCTACACGACCGCCGACGGCAAGGAGCACGAGTGGTTCGCCGTCGGGCTGGCCCCGCGCAAGGCAGCGCTGACGCTCTACGGCCTGACCTTCTACGGCTCCAACGAGGACCTGCTCGAGCGCCTCGGCCCGCACACCACCGGCAAGGGGTGCGTGTACGTCAAGCGCGTCGACGCCCTCGACCGCGACGTGCTCACCGAGATGGTCGAGCGGGCCTGGCAGGAGAACCACCACCCGAAGTGAGGCGGCCCTCAACCAGCGGTGGAGTCGTCCGCCGCCTCGCGCGCGACGGCCTCGTCGTGCCGCTTGTGCAGCCGCTCGCGGATCTCGCCCGCGTCGTAGTGGCGGCGTACGCGCTCGTCGCGAGCCACGGCAGCGCCGGTGGCGACACCGGCGAGGATCCCGGCCAGCCCCAGCAGCTTCCACGCGCGCATGGCGCTCACCCTAGGCCAGATCCCTAGGGCAGACTGCGCGCATGGCATCGGCCCTGACCCTCGACCAGGCGGTCGACCTGACCCGCAGCGGAGACATCTGGCTGTTCCGCGGTCGCCGGGCCCCCGACCGGGCGATCCGGGCGGTGACCAACTCGCCGGTCAACCACGTCGGGATGGCCGTGGTCGTCGACGACCTGCCGCCGCTGATCTTCCACGCCGAGCTCGGCAAGAAGCAGCTGGACATGTGGACCGGCGCCCACCACCGCGGCGTCCAGCTCCACGACCTGCGCGAGGCGGTGTCGCGCTGGCAGACCGACTACGACCAGGACGCCTGGCTGCGCCAGCTGCACCCCGAGATCGGGCAGCAGGAGGAGGACGGCATGCTTCGCGCGGTGGCGCGGCTCGACGGCGTCTCGTTCCCGAGCCTGACCCGCCTCGGCGCCCGCTGGCTGCGGGGCCGCGACGCCTACGTCCCGCACCGCAAGCGCGGGCGACGGGTCACGCCGGAGGCGGCGTTCTGCGCCGAGATCGTGGCGACCTGCTACATCGAGATGGGCATCCTGCGCGACGACCGCCGCGCCACCTGGTACGACCCCGGCAAGTTCTGGAGCGGCGACTACCTCCCCATCTCCGACGGCTGGGACCTCGGCAAGGAGGTCGCGGTCGCTAGGTGAGCGAGCGCGCCAGTCGCGCCGCCACCTCGGCCACCGCCTCGCGCAGCTCCGGCCCGCCGACGACCGTGAAGGCGAAGGGCACGCCCGCCAGCCACTCACCGGCGTACGCCCGCGCGTTGCTCGTGCTGCCCACCAGCTCGCAGCGTCCGTCGGGGAGCGCGGCGAGGGTGCCGAGGGTGGGCCGGATCCAGGGGCGTACGTCGTCCAGCGGGGCGTCGAAGACGACGTGGGTCTCGTGCTCCCAGCCGGTCGCGAGGTTGGCCTCGAGCTCGGCCGCCGGGTCGAGGTCGGCCGGGACGGTGAAGGTCCCCTCGAGCGTCTCGACGCCGGTGATCCGGTCGATGCGGAAGGTGCGCAGCGCGTCGGCGTGGTGGGAGAGGCAGAGCAGGTACCACCGCCCGTAGCGCACCACCACCGACCACGGGTCGACCTCGAAGCTGCGCGCGTTGCCGGCCGCGGTGCGGTAGCCCACGCGCACCTGCCGCTGGGCTGCGACGGCAGCGACGAGCTCGCTGGTGACGGCCGGGTCGGGCTTCGACGGGGAGCGGTCCGGCACCGTGCGGGCGGTCTCGCGCACCATCACCGCCTGCCGCGCCACGTTGGTGGGCAGCACCCGCAGGATCTTGCCGAGCGCCGAGCCGACCGGGTCCTCCGCGTCGGCGACCGCGTGATGGGAGTCCAGCGCGGCCATCACCAGGCCGAGCGCCTCGGTCGCGGAGAAGACCAGCGGGGGCAGGCGCAGGCCTCGACCGAGGGTGTAGCCGCCGTAGGGGCCGCGGGACGACTCGACCGGGATGTCGGCCTCGCGCAGGATCGCGACGTAGCGCCGGGCCGCCCGCTCGGTCACCCCGAGGCGGCGTGCCAGCTCGGAGGCGGTGATGCCCGGTCGCGACTGGAGCAGGTCGAGCGCTCGCAGCGCGCGGGCGGTGGGGCTGATGTCGGACCTCTTGCCGGGCATGGCGCGATCATGTCACCGGTTCCGGACGCAGACCGTCCGGAATGGTCCGTAGCGTGTGCCCCGAGGGTCGAACACATCCAACGGAGGAGAACCCACATGGACATCGTGCTCATCGCCGGACTCTGGCTCGACGCATCGGCCTGGGACGACGTGCTGCCCGAGCTCGAGGCGCGCGGCCACCGCGGCATCCCGCTCACGCTGCCCGGCCAGGGCGACGGCGCCACCGCGGCGACGTACGACGACCAGGTCGCGGCCGTGCTCTCAGCGGTCGACGCCGCCGACGGCGCCCCGCTCGTGGTCGGCCACTCGGCGGCCTGCACGCTCGCGTGGGCGGCGGCCGACCAGCGACCCGACGCGATCACGGGTGTCGCGCTGATCGGCGGGTTCCCGTCGACCGAGGGCGAGAAGTACGCCGACTTCTTCGAGCCCGTCGACGGCGCGATGCCCTTCCCCGGGTGGGAGAAGTTCGAGGGGCCGGACTCCGACGACATGTCCGAGGAGCTGAAGTCCGACCTGCTCGGCCGGATGATCCCGGTGCCGGTCGGGGTGACCCGCGGTGAGGTGCACTGGACGAGCGACGCGCGCCACGACGTACCGCTCACGCTCGTCTGCCCGGAGTTCAGCCCGGCCGAGGCACAGGAGTGGATCGACGGCGGCGACGTGCCCGAGCTCGCGTCGGCCAACGCGCTGGAGCTGGTCGACATCGCGTCGGGTCACTGGCCGATGTTCACCCAGCCGGCCGCCCTGGCCGCGCTGCTGGACGACGCCACCCGCCGCTGAGCGGCGTACCGGCTCAGTCGAGCAGGTCCTCGCGCCGCGCGGCGACGGTCGGCTCGTCGACGGGGGCGCGCTCGCCGGCGGGCGGCGCCGCCTTCACCGGCGTCAGCGGGGTGATCGGCGTCAGCGGCGTGCCGACGTAGCCGCTCGGCACCCCGGCCGCGAGGTCGAGGTCGAGCCCGGTGAGCTCCGCCGACGCCACACCGAGCAGCGCGGCGACGTCGTGGGCGTTGGCCGGCCGCTTGGTCGGGTCCTTCTCGAGCAGCGTGTCGATCACGGCGCGCAGGTCGACGGGCACGTCGTCACCCAGCGGTGGCGGCGGCTCGTTGACGTGGGACAGCGCCGTGGCGATCGGGGTCCCGCGGTCGAAGGGGCGGGTGCCGGTGAGCATCTCGTGCGCGACGACGCCGAGGGCGTAGAGGTCGCTGGCGCCGGTCGCCTGCTCGCCCACCGCCTGCTCCGGGCTGATGTAGTTGGGGGTGCCGAGCATCTCGCCGACGCGGGTGTGACCGATGGCGTCCATGGCGCGGGCGATGCCGAAGTCGGTCAGCTTCACCACGCCGTCCTCGCGCACGAGGATGTTGGCGGGCTTCACGTCGCGGTGCACGACGCCCGCCTCGTGGGCGGTGCCGAGCGCGAGCGCGGCCTGGGCCAGGACCGAGCGGACGACCTCGGGCGTCAGCGCGCCCTGCTCGCGGATGACCGCGGAGAGGGGCTGGCCGGCGACGAGCTCCATCACGAGGTAGGTGAGGTGGTCGTCCTCGCCGTAGTCGAAGACCGTGGTGATGTTGGTGTGCATCAGCGCCGCCGAGTGGAGGGCCTCGTCGCGGAAGCGCTCGGCGAAGATCTCCTCGTTCTCGGGGTCGGCGCGCATGACCTTGACCGCCACCAGACGCTGGAGCACGTCGTCGAGACCGCTCCAGACGTCGGCCATGCCACCGGAGGCGATGCGCTCCTGGAGGACGTAGCGGTCCCCGAGACGGAGTCCTGCCTCGAGTCGCTGCACGGGGTGTGTCCCACTTCCTTCGGGCACGGCACGCGGACCGCACCGTTCGGGATGCTAACCCGCCCCACCTTGATCCCATGCCCGCTCGGACGATCTGCACCCCCGTGGGGGTGGGCCCTTGACAACGTACAACCAACTAGTTGTATGTTTATCCCATGAGCACCAGTGACGAGGACCGCGCCGACGCGTGGTTCCACGCGCTGGCCGACCGCACCCGGCGCGACATCCTGCGCCGCGTGCTGGCCGGCGAACACTCGGTCACCGCGCTCGCCCAGAGCTACGACATGAGCTTCGCGGCCGTGCAGAAGCACGTCGCCGTGCTGGAGCGCGCGGGGCTGCTGACCAAGCGTCGGCAGGGCCGCGAGGCCCTGGCCAGCGGCGACGTGGAGGCCGTGCGCTCGGTCGGGCTGATGCTCGGCGAGCTCGAGGCGCTCTGGCGCGGTCGCATCGCCCGGATGGACGAGCTGCTCGCGACACCCGACACCACACCCGGCACCACCACCCACGACACCACTCACGGAACGGACTGACCCATGCCTGTCACCGACGTCCAGCACGACCTCGACGCCCTCACCCTGACCATCACCGCCGAGTTCGCCGCCCCGGTCGACCGCGTGTGGGAGGTGTACGCCGACCCGCGCCAGCTCGAGCGCGTGTGGGGCCCGCCGACCTACCCGGCCACCTTCGTCGACCACGACCTCACCCCCGGCGCGCGGACGACCTACTACATGACCAGCCCCGAGGGCGAGAAGTACTACGGCTACTGGACCATCACCGGCGTCGCGGCACCCGGCGGCTTCTCCTTCGACGACGGCTTCGCCCTCGACGCCAGCTTCGCGCCCAACCCCGACCTCCCGGTGTCGCGCAACGACTACACGTTCACCGAGGTCGAGGGCGGCACCCGGGCGACGTACGTCGGCACCTACGCCTCCGCCGAGAGCCTCCAGCAGGTGCTCGACATGGGCGTCGTCGAGGGCGCGGCGTCCGCCATCAACCAGATCGACGACCTGCTCGCCTCCTGAGCCGGCGATCCCGAGAGAAGGACCACCATGCGCACCATCGTCGTCACCGAGTTCATCACCCTCGACGGCATCGTCGACTCCCCCGGCGGGGGCGACCACCCCCACGCCGGGTGGACCTTCCAGGACGTCCCGTTCGACGAGGCGGCCTACGAGATCAAGGGCCGCGAGACCGAGGCCGCCACCGCGCTCCTGCTGGGCCGGCAGTCCTACGACGAGTTCGCGCCGGTGTGGCCCTCGATGGAGGAGTTCGCCACCTACAACGCGATGCCCAAGTACGTCGTCTCCTCGACGCTGCAGGACCCGCAGTGGCACAACACCTCCGTGCTGCGCTCCCTCGACGAGGTCGCCGCGCTCAAGGAGACCGAGGGCGGGGAGATCCACGTCCACGGCAGCGCCAGGCTCGCCCAGGGCCTGGCCGCCGCCGGGATGGTCGACCGCTACCACCTGCTCGTCTTCCCGGTCCTGCTCGGCAGCGGCAAGCGCCTCTTCGCCGAGTCCGACAAGACCCGGCTCCAGCTCGCCGAGCACGCGGCCTACTCCAACGGCATCACGCTCCAGGTCTACGACGTCGTGCGCTGACCCCTTGGTTGTCGGTGGTTGAGGCGTGAGGAGCGCCAGCGACGAGCCTCGAAACCACGACCGGGTTTCGAGGCTCGCTTCGCTCGCACCTCAACCAGCGAGACACGACTCTCCGTCTGGGAGAATTCCCCTGTGGAACTCGCCCTGCTCCTCGTCTCCATGGCCGCCGTCGTCCTGGCCGCGACCGCGGTCAGCGAACGCGTGGGGGTCCCGGCGCCGCTGCTGCTGCTCGTCGTCGGCGCCGCGACGTCGTACGTCCCCGCCGTGCCCACCATCTACCTCGAGTCCGAGGTGGTCCTGCTCGGGCTGCTCCCGCCGCTGCTCTACACCGCGGCGATCCAGACCTCGCTGGTCGACTTCAACGCCAACCGCGGCTCCATCCTGCGGCTCTCGATCGTGCTGGTCGTGCTCACCTCGCTCGCGGTCGGTGCGGTCGTGCAGTGGCTCGTGCCCGGCATCGGGTGGGCTGCCGCGATCGCGATCGGCGCGGTCGTCGCTCCGCCGGACGCGGTCGCCGCCACGGCGGTCGCGAGGAAGATCGGTCTGCCACGCCGCGTCGTGACGATCCTCGAGGGCGAGTCGCTGCTCAACGACGCCACCGCATTGGTGTCGCTGCGCACCGCGATCGCCGCGATCTCCGGCGGCGTGGCGATCGCCGAGGTCGGCCTCGACTTCCTCGTCGCGGCCGGCGGCGGGGTCGTCATCGGCGTCGCCTTCTTCGCCCTCGTCGCGTGGCTGCGCAAGCGGATCACCGACCCGCTGATGGACACCGCGATCAGCTTCCTCGTCCCCTTCGCGGCCTTCGTCGCCGCCGAGGAGATCCACGCCTCCGGTGTGATCTCGGTGGTCGTCGCCGGCCTGCTGCTGGGCCACAAGGCGCCGATCATCCAGACCGCCCAGTCGCGCATCACCGAGCGGATCACCTGGCGCACGGTCGCCTTCGTCCTGGAGAACACCGTCTTCCTCCTCATCGGCCTCCAGCTCGACTGGATCCTGGCCGACGTCGGCGACTCGACGCTGTCGCCGGGCCGCATCGCGCTGGTCTGCGTGGCCACCCTCGTCACCGTGATCGTCGTACGCCTCGCCTGGGTGTACGCCACCTGGCTGGCGCGGGGCCTGCGCGCGAACCCGCTGCCGGCGTCGTGGACCTTCCTCATCGGCTGGGCCGGCATGCGCGGCGTCGTGACGCTTGCGGCCGCCTTCGTCATCCCCGAGGACGCCCCGCACCGCGAGGTGCTGCTGCTGGTCGCCTTCACCGTCGTGGCCGGCACCCTCCTGCTCCAGGGCATCACCCTCCCGCTGCTCACGCGGCTGCTGAAGGTGCCCTCCCCCGACCCGGCCGAGGACGCGCTGGCCCGCGCGGCGCTGCTGCAGCAGGCCTCCGACGCCGGCAGCGCCCGACTCGAGGAGCTCGACTTCGACGACCACCACGGCGTCGGCACCCAGATCCGCGCCCGGCTCGACCAGCGCTCCTTCGCCGCGTGGGAGCAGCTCTCGACGGCCGTCGGCGAGGAGACGCCGTCGGAGCTCTACGCCCGGGTCCGCGGCGAGATGATCGAGGCCGAGCGGGCCAAGGTCCTGGAGGTCCGTAGCCACGGCCGGGTCGACTCCGAGGTCGTCAGCCAGGTGCTCGGGCTGCTCGACATCGAGGAGTCCATGCTCGACGCCGGCACCGAGGCACGCGCCAGCGTGCGCACCGGCTCCCTCGCCTTCACCTCCGGGCGCGAGTGCGACGACCTCGTCGAGCACCCGGTGGTCGAGACCGTCGACGATCCCGCCTGCGCGACCTGCCTGGCCGACGGCACTCGGTGGGTCTCGCTGCGCCAGTGCTTGACCTGCGGCCACGTCGGGTGCTGCGACTCCTCGGTCGGCAGGCACGCGACCGCGCACTTCCACGAGAGCCTCCACCCGGTCATGCAGTCCGCCGAGCCCGACGAGGCGTGGCGCTGGTGCTACGTGCACAACCTGACGGGCTGACCTCTGGGCCTGCCCTTCCTCCGGTCGCTTGCGTCATACGAACCCGCACCCATCCGTCTGCCTTCGTATGACGCTGACCGGTGACCCGGGCTCGTGCGTCATACGAACCCGCACCCATCCGTCTGCCTTCGTATGACGCTGACCGGTGACCCGGGCTCGTGCGTCATACGAACCCGCACTCATGGGTGCTTGTTCGTATGACGCAGCGGGCGGCGGCCGGGCTTACGTTGGTTTCGACGCGCCGTCGCGACCTCGCGAGCTCGGCCGCGGGCTTGCTCAACCTCCCTCGCCACGCCGGGCGCTCGTCCCTCGCGCACGGCTAGGCTCGTGACATGGGAGCGCCCGCGATCGTCATCGCCTCGTCCCGCCACGGCGACGTGCTGGCCGAGGCCTTCAGCCGCTACGAGCGGGAGTACGACGTACGCCTGGTCGGCGACGAGCTGGCCGCCAAGGCGTGCGCCGAGGACCTGCTCGGCACGGGCCACCCGGTCGCGCTGTTCGTCATCGACAGCGACCACGACCAGGACAAGCTGTACGCATTGATCGCCGGCACCCGCAAGGCCGTGCCGACCGCGCGACGACTGATCGTGTCGCACGTCAGCCGCTTCCGCGAGGACAGCCCGGCCTTCCGCCACGCGGTCGCCGCCGGCAAGGTCGACGCGCTCCTGCTCATGCCGCAGGGACCGCGCGACGAGGAGTTCCACGGCGCGGTCGGCGAGCTGCTCAACGAGTGGAACGCCACCGTCGCTGCCCCCGTGGTCGAGAACGTCCGCATCATCACCCCCGAGAAGGACGCGCTGACCCGCGAGCTGCTCGACTACCTCGGCCGCGTCGGCCTGCCGGCGGGCGTGCACCACCCCGACAGCGAGGTCGGCCGCGCGGTGATGGCGGACTGCCCCGAGGACGAGGGCCGCTGGCCGGTCGTGTCGTCGCTGGTCGGCTGGTGCGGCCACTGCCCGAGCGTGCGCGCCCTCGCCAACCAGCTCTACGGCCGCCCCGACGACATCGAGCTCGACGAAGTGGTCGACCTGGTGGTCGTCGGCGCCGGGCCGGCCGGACTCGCCGCGAGCGTGTACGCCTCGAGCGAGGGCCTCTCGACGGTCTGCCTGGAGGCCGAGGCCATCGGCGGGCAGGCCGGCACCAGCTCGATGATCCGCAACTACCTCGGCTTCCCGCGCGGCATCTCCGGGATGCGCCTGGCGCAGCGGGCCCGCGGGCAGGCGCTGCGCTTCGGCACGCGCTTCTTCACCGGCTGGCCGGCGACCGGCATCTCGCCGTGCGCCGACGGCGGGCACCACATCGTGCACACCGAGGGCGGCGACGTGCACACGCGGACGGTCCTCGTCGCCACCGGTGTCGACTACCGCCGACTCGGCGTCGAGCCCATCGAGGAGCTGGTCGGCCGCGGGGTCTACTACGGCGCCGCGATGGCGGCCGCGCGCGAGCTCGCCGGCGACCACGTCGTAATCGTGGGCGGCGGCAACTCGGCCGGCCAGGCGGCGATCCACGCCGCGCGCTTCGCCAGCGCGGTCACGATCGTCGTACGCCGTCCGGACCTGACGGCCACGATGTCGTCCTACCTCATCGACGGGATCGAGTGGAACCCGCGCATCACGGTGCGGGGCTCGACGCGCGTCGTCGACGGCGGACCCGACGACGTGAACCACCTGGCGTGGCTTGACCTCGAGGACGTCACGACCGGCGAGCAGGAGCGGGTCGAGGCACGCGGCCTCTTCCTCCTCCTCGGCGCCGCGCCCGAGTGCGGGTGGCTGCCCGACGAGGTGCTGCGCGACGAGCACGGCTTCGTGGTTACCGGTCGCGACATCCCCCGCGAGCGCTGGGTCGGCGACGTGCCGCCCGAGGACCTGGCGACCACGCTGCCGGGCGTCTTCTGCGGCGGCGACATCCGGTCGGGGTCGATGAAGCGGGTGGCCTCGGCGACCGGCGAGGGCGCGTCGGTGGTGTCGTCGGTGCACACTTGGCTGGCGCGCTGAGCGCTCCTGGATCAGGCCCGCGCGAGCAGGACGAACAGCACGGCCAGGGCGGGGAAGGTTCCCTGGGTCAGCGCGGCGCGCACCATCCGCCGGTCATGCGCGACGAGCACGAGCGCGGCCGCGAGCATCGACCCGGCGCCCGCGAGCACGAGGGCGGTGCCGACGTCGGTCCGAGCGCCGCCCGCGACGAGGCCGGCGACGGTGATGACCGCGAGGAAGAGGTTGTAGAAGCCCTGGTTGTAGGCCAGCGGCTTCGTCACCTCGGCGTCTGCCGCGGAGGTGCCGAAGGTCTTGCGGGTCGCCGGCTCGGTCCACCGGAACGACTCGAGGACCCAGATGTAGACGTGGAGCAGGGCGGCTCCGGCCGCGAAGACGACGGCTGCGGTGTCCATGGCCCCACCCTAGGCCCGCCTACCCCTGCGAGGGTGGCAGTCGACTGCCCGGTGGGCGCATAGTCACAGACGACGGCGGTCTCGCCGTCCTGGACGAGGAGGCACCCCCGTGGGACGACTGATCGGCATCCTGCTCGTGATCTGGCTGGTCATCGGCGGCTTCGCCGCCTTCCAGCGCGGCTACTTCGACGACGCCCGGACCAACTGCTCCGAGGCCAGCGACATCGCGCTCAACATCGTCGCCGGCCCGCTCAACTACACCGGCGTCAACCCGAAGGTCGACTGCGCCGACGTCAACATCGACACCCCGGAGCCGTCGGAGTAGTCCCTGGGACGCGCCGGACAATCCGCGGACGCGCGCGGCGTCGAACACCACCCGTGAGCCAGCCCGACACGATGTTCGCCAGCAGCAGCGTCCCGCGACACCTGGTCCGCGGGGCGCTCGGTCTGCCGCTGATGGTGGCCGCCTTCATGCTGGTGCCGTGGTGGGGCCCGCTCGCGCTCCTGCTGGTCGCGCCCGCGGCGGTGCTGCTGCGCGGGTGCCCGACCTGCTGGGCGCTCGGCCTGGCCCAGACGTGCGCGATCAGCCCACGGGCTGGAGCGGGTGGATCGCGACCTCCCCGCTGAGCGCACCCTCGGCGGCGGCGAAGGCGGCCGCCACGTGGGGCGTGCGCATGTGCGCGTCGAGGGCGTCGGCGTCGCGCCACCGCTCGAGCGTGATGAACGTGCCGGGAGCCGCGCCGGACTCGAAGAGGTCGTAGGCCAGGCACCCCTCCTCGGCCCGGGTTGCCTCGACGAGCGCCTGGAGCGCGGGTCGGACCTGCTCGACCGCCTCGGCCTTGACGGGGATGGTGGCCATGACCTGGAGATCGCTCACGTGCAGTCCTTCGCTCGGGGAGGACCAGTGTGCGCTGCGGACGACGTCCTGGCCATGGGTCCGATGGCTAGTCTCGGCGTCGTGCCTGCCTCGCCCCGTTCCACCACGACCGTCCCCACCGCCCCGCTGCTCGCCGCCGGCCTGGTCGGCGGGTTCGCGCTCGCCCAGCGCACCGGCGTACGCCCCCTCGGCGGAGCCGCGATGCTCGGCGCCAACGCCGTCGCCGCACGGCAGTGGTACGCCGTCGGCGGGGCGCCGCTCACGGCCGGGCTGACAGCCGCCTACTGGACCGCGATGGGCGTCTCGCACCCCTTGGCGAAGAAGGTCGGCACGTGGCCCTCGGTCCTCGGCGTCACCGCGGTGAGCGCCGGCGCGGCCTGGCTGCTGGCCGACCGCCGGGCGCGCTGACCCGGCTCGGAGCCGGGGCTCAGTCCTCCGGCAGGTCGGCGAAGGCCTGCTTCATGTCGCGGTACCACCCCAGCGACCGCTTGGGGTGACGCCAGCGCGCCTTCATCTCGTCCCGGGCGGGCTGGTGGGCGGCGTCACCGTCCTTCTCCGCGGCCTTGAGGTGCTGGTCCTGCGCGTTGATCACGTCGTCGTGGGTCTCGCCGCGGTGCGCGAGGTCGCAGGGTCCGCCGAGCTGGCGGCAGGTCATGGTCTTCATCGGTTCCTCCTCGGTGGGGCTTCAGTGGTGTGACGACCGGCAGCCGCCGGATGTGACCGCTACCTCGGCGCGCCGCCCTCACGGCGTACGACCCGGGCCAGGACCGCGGGGTCGGCCCGGAAGGCGATGGCGTGGACCTGGCCGTCGCGCACGGTGAAGTCGAAGACGACCCTGGCCTCCCCGCGCAAAAACCACGCCGACGCCGGGCGGTCGCCCACGAAGACGGCGAGCGCGGCCTGCGCGCTGCCGTCGAAGAACGCCGCCACCTCCTCCCGGCCCTCGATGGAGGCCGGCGTCCCGGCGAGGACCGCCGCGTCGTCGGCACCGACGACCGCGTCCGGGGCCAGGAGCCGCAGCAGCCGGTCGAGGTCGCCGCCGCGCGCGGCCGCCATGAACGCGTCGACCACCTCCCAGTCCGCGAGGGCATCCTCGGTGGCGGGCTGGGCGACCTTCGCACGGGCACGCGAGGCGAGCTTGCGCGCGGCAGCGGGCGTGGTGTCGAGGACGGCGGCGATCGTGGCGAACTCGAAGCCGAAGCTGTCGTGCAGCACGAAGGCCACCCGCTCGCGGGGCGTCAGCCGGTCGATGACCGCCTGGAGCGCGATGCCGACGGTGTCGGCGAGGGCAACGTCGTCGGCCGGGTCGGGTGCGGTCCCGGCGACCTCGACCTCCTCCGCCGGCACCGGCACCCGGGCGCGCAACCGGTCCAGGCACAGCCGGGTGGTCACCGTGGTGAGCCAGGCCGGGAGGTTCTCGATCTCCGCGTCGTCACGAGAGCGGGTCCGCTCCAGGCGCAGCCACGCCTGCTGCACGACGTCCTCGGCCTCGGCGTGGTCGCCGAGCACCCGCCCGGCGAGGACCACCAGGCGCGCCCGCTCGGCCTCGAAGACCTCGGTGCTGTCCATCGGTTCCCTCTCGTCATCGCCCACCCTGCCAACCCGTAGACGTGCGGGCGAGCAGGAATGTGACCGGAATCGTGACCGGACCGGCGGCTGGGACCCGTCACGCACACTGGAGCGATGGACGGCCTCCGGCTCCGCGCCGCCTCTGCGCTGGCACCCCTGCTCCTGCTCGTCGCGTGCTCGGACACCACCGGGTCCGACGATCCCGCGTCGACACCGACGTCCTCCTCGTCGAGCGAGTCGCCCTCCGAGTCGCCCTCCGAGGACGCGACCCCGACTCCGACCGAGACCCCCACGGACGAGCCGACCGAGGAGCCGGTCGAGGAGGAGCCGCCCAACCCGATCTCCGTCGCGGCCCTCGCTGAGGCCAACCTCACCGGCGGTGACCTGCGCCTGGGCGCGGTGCGCGAGCGGACCGCGGCCTTCACGTCGTACGACGTCACCTTCGCCTCGACCACCGCGGGCGAGAGCACCGCGCCGCTGCGGATCAGCGGCGTGCTCAACGTGCCGACCGGGCGTCCGCCCCAGGGCAGCGGAGGGTGGCCGGCCGTCGTGCTCGCCCACGGCTACATCGACCCGGCGATCTACGTGCGCGGCCAGGGCATGACGCGCGAGCGCGGCTTCCTCGCCGAGCGCGGCTTCGTCGCGCTGCACGTCGACTACCGCAACCACGCCGAGTCCACCGACGACCCGCGCGTCGAGACCGCGGTGCGCCTGGGCTACTCCGCGGACGTCGTCGCCGCGGCCCGCGCGCTGGCCGACTCCCGCGACGTGCGCGTCGACCCCGACCGCATCGCGCTCTTCGGCCGCTCCATGGGCGGCGGCGTGATGCTCAAGGCACTCGCGGCCGAGCCCGGCCTCTTCGCCGCCGGCACCGGCTGGGCGTCGGTGTCGAGCCTCGAGGCGGAGAACTTCGTGCAGTTCCAGCGCCCCGACGCCCCGCTCCCCGAGCTGCGCGCGTCCTACCGCGGACGCCACGGACTGCCCGCGGACGACCCGGAGTTCTGGCGCGGCGTCTCCTCGCGCCCGGCCTTCGACCAGATCACCGAGCCGGTGCTGCTGGTGCACGGCCGCTTCGACGACACCTGCCCGCCGGAGTGGGCGCGCGCCAGCCAGCGCGCGCTGACCGCGGCCGGTGTCGACTCGACGCTGGAGTGGTACGACGACGGGCACGCCTTCGGGCCGGCCTTCGTCGCCGCGATGGACCGCACGGTGCGGTTCCTCCGGGCCCGGATGCCCGCCTGATGACGTCGGTCAGTCGGGGGTGGCGACGCCCTCGAGCTGCTGCGGGGGCGCGGCGGCGTACGCGTCGGAGAGCCGGCGGTAGGGCGCGGACGCCAGCGCGACGAGCACCGTCACCAGCATGATCGCGCCGGCTCCCATGAAGACCAGCGCGATGCCGCGCGCCTCGCCGCTGCCGACCAGCCAGCCCCAGGTCGAGCGGCCCTCGCTGGACTCCATGTAGGGGATCAGCCAGAACTCCGCGATCGGACCGATCATGAAGGCCGAGATCGGGCTCGCGGCGACCTCCACGCTCTGCGCGAAGCCGAACACCCGACCCTGGGTGCGGAAGGGCACCACGCGCTGCAGGATCGTCTGCTCGGCCGACTCCGCCGCCGGGATGATGCACATGAAGAGGAAGATGCCGAGGACGTAGAGCCAGGCCCACTCGCGCAGGGTGAAGGTCATGCCGAGGCCCGCGACGCCGAGGTTCACCAGCAGCAGCGTGCGGACCGGGTTGGCCCCGAGCCCGAACTTCGCGACCAGCCCGCCGCCCACGACGAAGCCCAGACCGGTCACGCCGAGCACGATGCCCCACGCCTCGACGCTGAAGAGGGTCAGGCCGTAGGGGTCCATGAGCGCGATGTAGACGCCGCTGACCAGGTTGTTGAAGGTGGAGAAGAGGATCAGCGCCACCAGGCCGGGGACCGAGCGGATCGCCGCCACCGCGCCGCGGACGTCGAAGCGCGAGACGCCCTCCTCGGGCTCGGGGTCGAGCTCGGGGATGCCGACGGGGAGCAGGTGGACGAGCGACGCCCCGGTCAGCGCGATCGCGATGGCCAGGGTCCACCCCATGCCAAGCAGGCCGACGCTGAGACCGCTGAAGACGCTGGTGATCATGAAGGCGATGCCCTGGACCGTGCCGACCAGCCCGTTGGCCTTGTCGCGTCCGTCCTCGGGCACGAGGAGGGTCACGGTCGTGGAGAGCGCGATGTTGCGCAGGCTCTCCACCACGCCGCCGACGAGGATGACCGCCGCGAAGAGCCAGAACCAGGCGCTGCCCCAGTCGGCCAGCCGGTCCTCGCCGAGCGCCAGCCAGATCCCGCCTGCCAGTGCGTAGGTCACGAGCGTGACCGTCGACGACGCGACCATCACGTGCTTCTTGCGGTGGTGGTCGACCAGCGTGCCGAAGAACGTGCCGAAGACGGCAGTGAAGAGCATGAAGCCGCCGCCGATGATCGCGGTGGCCATCACCGAGCGGGTCTCGAGGTAGGCCCAGAAGGTCAGCGCGAACCAGAGGTAGCTCGAGGTGACGTTGGCGACGAGCGTGTTGGCGAGCACCGCACGGAACGCACGCAGCGTCTCCGGTCCGCGGGCCACGCCCGGAGGCAGGTGGGCCTCGACCAGCGGGGCAGCAGGGTCCGCGGGGATCGGGTCGAGGTCGTCCAGGGGCACGGAGAAACCCTAGGGCGACCCACCGACAGCGCGCCTCCTACTTTCGCCCCGCCCCGGCCACCGGCGACCAGCCGTCCCACATGGCCGCGACGTGGCGGGCGTCAGTGCCGCAGCACCCGCCGACGATGCTGACGGCGGGCAGCGCCGCCGCGAGCGCGCGGGTGGTGCGCGCGAGGTCGGCGAGGTCGCCCTCGTCGAGCTCCTCGGCCTCGTCGAGCTCGGCGTGGCTCAGCCGCGACGAGTTCACCCGCAGCCCGGCGATCCGCTGTGCCCACGGAGCCGCCGCGTCGAGTCCGGGTCCGACGTGGTCGGGGTGGGCGCAGTTGACGAGCAGGTGGGCGGCGCCCGCGGCCGTCGCGGTGTCGAGCGAGACGACTGCCGTGCCGAGCGGCGTACCGTCCGGGAGCCGGCCGTCGGTCTCGACGGTGAAGGAGATGCCCACCGGCAGTGCCACGTCCTGGGCAGCGCGCACGACGCCGACCGCCTCGGCGACCGTCGTGAGCGTGTACGCCGTCGCGAGGTCGGCACCCGACTCGGCGAACGCGGCCAGCTGCGGGCGGTGGTAGTCGGCGTAGTCGTCGGCCGCCAGGTCGCCCGCGACGTAGCCGTCGCCGCGCGGGCCGACCGCCCCGACGAGGAGCACCTCGGCGACGTCGACGTCCCCGGCCAGCTCGCGCACCAGGTCGACCGCGTCGCTGTTGACGCGGGCCAGCGCGGCGGCGTCGTAGCCCAGGCGTGCGCCCCAGTCGGCGTTGGCGCGCCAGGTCGGCGTCTCGAGCAGCAGCCCGGCGCCCGCGCGGGCGGCGACGTCGGCGTACGCGCGGTAGTAGTCGGCCAGCACCGCGCGGCCGTCCGCGTCGTCGAGGAGCGGGAAGGACGCGAAGTCCGGCAGGTCGATGCCGCGATGGAAGATCAGGTCCGTCTCCAGCCCGCCGTCGGTGACCCACCCGGCACCGGTCTGCGGCAGCTGCCAGGGCGTGGTGCTCATCCGACCTCCTGACGTCCGACCCGTCAGGTGTAGCACTCCCCGCGGCTGTCGGGCCCGGTCGACTAGACCGCTCGACGTACGGTCGCTGAGTGAGCTCCCGCGTCCACTCCATCCACCTCGCCCCGGGCCGGAAGATCCCGACGAAGTCCGTGCCGTCGGTCGAGGCCGAGGCCGGGACCGGCCTGGTGGGCGACCGCTACCACGGCACGAAGCACCGCCACGTCACCGTGCAGGCGCTCGACGACCTCGCGGTCGCCGCTGAGGTGCTCGGGCGACCGGTCGACCCGGGACTGACCCGGCGAAACATCACCCTCGACCACGGCCCGATCCCGACGCGCCCCGGTGAGCGGATGACGATCGGCGACGTCGAGCTCGAGGTGGTCCGCATCGCCGCGCCCTGCCGGCTCCTCGACGACTGGCTGGGTCCGGGCGCGATGCAGGCCCTGCGCTCACCCCGCGGCGGGACGGTCTTCCGGCTGCTGGGCTCCGGCACGATGTCGGTCGGCGACGAGGTCGAGGTCCACCCCCGGACGTCATGAGAACTGGTCGTCCGGACCGCCACTTCCCATGACGTCCGCTCGGCGTGAGCCGCCTAGAGGTTCTGCACGAGGCGCAGCAGGTTGCCGTCGGCGTCGACGAGGTAGCCGATCCGCATCCCCGACTCCTCCACCGTCGGCGGGTGCAACCTCGGCCAGCCGAGGTGCGTCACGGGCAGGCCTGCGGCCACGCAGTCGGCGTACAACCCATCGAGGTCGTCGACCCGCAGGCAGCACCCGGCCGCGGTGGTGGCCGGGTCGAGGCCCGGATCGGGGAAGAACTCCAGCATGATCGTGCCGCGCTCCAGGATCAGCCACCCGGGATCGTGGAAGCCCACCTCGAAGCCGAGCGTGCGGTAGAAGCCGGCCGTGGCGTCGAGGTCGCGCGACGGCAGGTTCGGTGTGGCGTGGTCGACCATGGACCGAGGCTAGTGCGGTGATCCTGGTGCGGCTGGCGCACCAGGATCACCGCGCTGTTGTCGGGATCCCCGGATAGCCGGGGATCCCGACGGTGATCAGGCGTACGACCTCAGCGGAGGTCGAAGCGGTCGTTGTCCATGACCTTGGCCCACGCGTCGACGAAGTCGCCGACGAACTTGTCGCGCGCGTCCTCGGAGGCGTAGACCTCCGACAGCGCTCGCAGCTGCGAGTTGGAGCCCAGCACCAGGTCGACCGCAGTGGCGGTCCACCGCAGGTCGCCGGACGCGGCGTCGCGGATCTCGTACACGCCCTCGTCGGACTGCGACGCCTTCCACTGCGTCCCCGGGGAGAGCAGGTTGGCGAAGAAGTCGTTGGTGAGGGTGCCCGGACGGTCGGTCAGCACGCCGTGGGCGGTGCCACCGGCGTTGGCGCCGAGGGCGCGCAGGCCGCCGAGGAGGACGGTCATCTGCGGGGCCGAGAGGCCGAGCAGGTAGGCCTTGTCCAGCAGCAGCTTCTCCGGCTGGAGCTTCTCGCCCTGGCGGATCCAGTTGCGGAAGCCGTCGGCGCGGGGCTCGAGCCAGCGGAAGGAGTCGACCTCGGTCTCCTCCTGCGAGGCATCCGTACGGCCCGGGGTGAACGGCACGCTCACCTCGTGGCCGGCGTCGCGGGCCGCCTTCTCGATCGCGGCCGCACCACCGAGGACGATGAGGTCGGCGAGCGAGACCTGCTTGCCCGACTGCGCGTCGTTGAACTCGGACTGCACGCGCTCGATCGCGGCGAGCGAGGTGTCGAGGTCGAGGTCGGCGTGGACGTCCCAGCTGCGCTGCGGCTCCAGGCGGATGCGCGCACCGTTGGCGCCACCGCGGCGGTCGGTGCCGCGGTAGGTGGCCGCCGACGCCCAGGCCAGCTCCACGAGCTGCGCGACCGAGAGGCCCGAGTCGAGCAGCCTGTCCTTCAGCGTGGCGATGTCGGTGTCGCCGATGAGCTCGCCCTGGACCGGCGGGACCGGGTCCTGCCACAGCTGGGCCTCGGGGACCCACGGGCCGAGCAGGTGCGGGCCGACCGGGCCCATGTCGCGGTGGAGCAGCTTGTACCAGGCCTTGGCGAAGGCGAGGCGGAACTCCTCGGGGTTCTCGAGGAAACGGCGCGAGATCTTCTCGTAGGCCGGGTCGAAGCGCAGCGCGAGGTCGGAGGTCAGCATCGTGGGACGGTGCTTCTTCGACGGGTCGTGGGCGTCGGGGATGATCGCGTCGTCGGTCTTGGCGACCCACTGCTTGGCGCCCGCCGGGCTCTCGGTGAGCTCCCACTCGTAGCCGAAGAGGATCTCGAAGTAGCGGTTGCTCCACTGCGTCGGCACGTCGGTCCAGGTGACCTCGAGGCCGGAGGTGATCGTGTCGCCGCCCTTGCCCGAGCCGTACGAGCTGATCCACCCGAGGCCCTGGTTCTCGATCGGGGCACCCTCGGGCTCCGGGCCGATGAGGTCGGCGTCGCCGTTGCCGTGGGTCTTGCCGAAGGTGTGGCCGCCGGCGATGAGGGCGACGGTCTCCTCGTCGTTCATCGCCATCCGGGCGAAGGTGTCGCGGATGTCGCGCGCCGAGGCGACCGGGTCCGGGTTGCCGTTGGGGCCCTCGGGGTTGACGTAGATGAGACCCATCTGGACCGCGCCGAGGCCGTCGGAGAGCTCGCGCTCACCGGCGTAGCGCTCGTCGCCGAGCCAGGTGTCCTCGGGTCCCCAGTAGATCTCCTCGGGCTCCCACACGTCCTCGCGGCCGAAGGCGAAGCCGAAGGTCTCGAAGCCCATGTCCTCGAGCGCCACGTTGCCGGCGAGCACGAGCAGGTCGGCCCACGAGATCTTCTGGCCGTACTTCTGCTTCACCGGCCACAGCAGCCGGCGGGCCTTGTCGAGGTTGGCGTTGTCGGGCCACGAGTTGAGCGGGGCGAAGCGCTGGCCGCCGTCGCCCGCGCCGCCGCGGCCGTCGAAGACGCGGTAGGTGCCCGCGGAGTGCCAGCTCATCCGGATCATCAGGCCGCCGTAGTGGCCGAAGTCGGCGGGCCACCAGTCCTGCGAGGTCCGCAGCGTCTGGGCGATGTCTGACTTCAGCGCCTCGACGTCGAGCTGCGCGAAGGCCTCGCGGTAGCTGAAGTCGGCGCCGAGCGGGTTGCCCTTCGGCGAGTGCGCGTGCAGCACCGACAGGTCCAGCTGGTTGGGCCACCAGTCCTGGTTGGTGTGGGGCCGGCCCTGCTTGGGCTCGGGCGAGTCGATGACGGGGTTCTCGCTCTCGCTGCCCTCGGCGGTGGCGGAGTCGTGCATGACCGGGCACCCGGCCTCGGCCTTGCGGTCGACGCCCTGCGGGCTCTCGGGGCCGGTGTTCTCGCTGTCGGTCATCGGGTTCCTTCCGTGGTGCGGGACTGGGATGGCGTGCGGTCGGTGGAGCAGGCGGGGCAGGTGCCCCAGTAGGTGACCTCGGCCTCGTCGATGACGAAGCCGTGGGTGTCGGAGGCGTCGAGGCACGGGCGTACGCCGACCGCGCAGTCGACGTCGGCCACCTCGCCGCAGGAGCGGCAGACGACGTGGTGGTGGTTGTCGCCGACGCGCAGCTCGTAGCGGGCGACGGAGCCGGCGGGCTGGATCCGGCGGACCAGGCCCGACTCGGAGAGCACGCCGAGGACGTCGTAGACCGCCTGGTGCGACACGGCCGGCTGCTCGACGCGCACGGCCGCCAGGACGCTGCCGGTGTCGGCGTGCGGGTGGCGGCGTACGGCGCGCAGCACCGCGAGGCGCGGGCGGGTGACCCGCAGCTCTGCGCCACGGAGCAGGTGCTCGAAGTCGTGGTCGTCCATCGCCGCCAGCCTGCCGCCTTTTCTTGAACGAGTCAAGATTTCTGGGCGGCGCGTCCCGGGCCGGGGCGTAGTCCACCGGGAAGTGGTGGGCCAGCCGCGTGGGGAGGACCAGATCCCGGTGGACTACCGGCGAGCAACTCGCCCCTGTACCCATCCGACCCCCGTCAGATGCGCTCTCGGGCCGAGATGTGGAAAGGTCTATGGCTCTGCGACCGAGACCGACCGATCCACCAGTGAGGAAAGAAACGTGTCCAGCTCCCCCGACAGTCCCCCGACGCCGCCGCTCGAGGCGGACGTCCCCGTCCAAGACGGCCTGCGCCCCGATGCGAAGATCACCGCGCCGCGGGTGTTCTGGCCCGCCGCCGCGATCATCCTGGTGTTCGTCGGCCTGGCCCTGGCACTGCCCGCGCGCCTCGGCGACACCCTGAGCACCCTCAACGACACCGTCATCGGCGACCTCGGCTGGTACTACGTCCTGCTGGTGAGCTCGTTCATCGCCTTCTCGCTGTGGGTGGCCTTCTCCCCGATGGGCAGGGTGGTGCTCGGCAAGGACGACGAGGAGCCCGAGTTCGGCCTCAAGTCGTGGTTCGCGATGCTCTTCGCCGCCGGCATGGGCATCGGCCTGGTGTTCTGGGGCGTTGCCGAGCCGCTCAACCACTTCGCCTCACCGCCGCCCGGCACCGCCGACGGCGACGCCGCGGCCGCCCGGGCTGCGATGGACACCACTTTCCTGCACTGGGGTCTGCACGCGTGGGGCATCTACGTGGTCGTCGGCCTGGCGGTCGCGTACGCCGTGCACCGCAAGGGGCGACCGGTCTCGATCCGCTGGGCCCTCGAGCCGCTCTTCGGCGACCGGGTCAAGGGCGCGCTCGGTGACGTCATCGACGTGATCGCCATCATCGGCACCATCTTCGGTGTCGCGACCTCGCTGGGCTTCGGCGTCAGCCAGGTCAGCGCCGGCCTGGCCTACCTCGGTGTCGTCGACGAGGCGTCGACCACCCTCAAGGTCGCCCTCATCGTCGGCATCAGCCTGATCGCGATCGTCTCCGTGGCCACCGGCGTCGACAAGGGCATCAAGTGGCTGTCCAACATCAACATGGGCCTGGCCGCCGCGCTCCTCCTGACCGTGGCTATCCTCGGGCCCACCGTCTTCATCCTGGGCGACTTCGTCCAGCAGCTCGGTTCCTACGGCCGCAACTTCCTCGAGCTGTCGTTCCGCACGATGAGCTTCCAGGGCGAGGAGGGAACCGCCTGGCTGTCCGGCTGGACGACCTTCTACTGGGGTTGGTGGATGAGCTGGGCGCCGTTCGTCGGCGTCTTCATCGCCCGCATCTCCCGCGGGCGCACCGTCCGCGAGTTCGTCACCGGCGTGCTGCTCGTGCCGACGCTCGTGACGTTCGTCTGGTTCTCGGTCCTCGGCGGGTCCGCCATCTACCGCGAGATGTTCGGCGAGGGCGGGCTGGTCGGCGAGGACGGCGCGGTCTCGACCGACGCCGCGCTGTTCCAGTTCATCGAAGGGCTGCCCGCCTCGGGCCTGCTCAGCGTCGCAGCGATGATCCTGGTGATCGTCTTCTTCGTGACGAGCTCGGACTCGGGATCGTTCGTCGTCGACATGCTCGCCAGCGGCGGCAACCCCCAGCCGCCGGTCTGGTCCCGGGTGTTCTGGGCCGTGCTGGAGGGGCTGATCGCAGCCACGCTGCTCATCGCCGGCGCCGTGACCGGACAGGACGGCCTCAGCGCCCTCCAGACCATGGCCATCCTGCTGGCGCTGCCGTTCAGCCTGGTGATGATCGCGATGATGGTGGCGACCGCGAAGGCGCTGCTGCACGAGACCTGGCTCATCGAGCGCGCCGAGCGCCGTCTGCTCGCAGCCGAGGTGGCCGGGGAGGTGGCGCGCGTCAACGGCACCACTCCCGGACCGATCCGCGACGAGCGGCCGCAGCGACGTACGAAGGTCTGACCTCGACGGGTGGTCCGGCCTACTGCCGAGGCGGCAGGCCGGACCACTCGCGGGACAGGATCGCCCACACCTCGAGGTCCTGGCGCTCCTCGCGCACGGGGAACACCTCGCGGAGGGTGCCCTCGTGGGTGAGCCCGAGGCGCTCGGCGACGCGCCTGCTGGCGAGGTTGCCCGGGGCGCAGCGCCACTCGACGCGGTGCAGCCCGCGCTCGGTGAACGCCCAGTCGAGCATGGCCGCGACGGCGCGGGTGACGATGCCGCGACCGCGGGCCGAGGCGGCGAGGAAGACACCGACCTCGGCGATCCGGGACCGTGCGTTGATGCTCGGGAAGAGCGTCCCGCCCACCAGCTCGTCCCCGATCCAGATGCCGTACAGGCGGCGGGTGCCCTCGCCCCGGCCCCTGGTGAAGCTGTCGATGAACCCGCGGGCACCCTCGACGTCCTCGAAGCCCTCCCACGGCAGCCAGTCGTAGAAGTCCTCGCCGTGCGCTCGGAACAGCCCGGCGAGCTGCTCGGCGTGCCACGTCTCGAGGTCGGACAGGCGGGCGTCGTCGATCTGCAGGCTCAGCACCCGCGCCACCCTAGGGGTCGCCGCTCAGCCCAGCCCGGCGGCCTCGGTGAGCCAGAGCCACGCCCGCGCCCGGGCATCCGGGTTCGGCCGCGTGGTGGGCAGGATGCTGGTGGGCCGCTCGACCCGGTCGTGCCAGAAGCGACCCGTGGGCGGTGCCGGCTCGACCGCGGCGAGCCACACGCTCGTGTCGGCGCCCTGGGCGTCGTCGCGCAGCACCGGCCGGGTGATCGAGCGGAATCGCGGCAGCGACTCCTGCACGCCGGGGGTGTCGGCCCAGCCGGGGTGCATCGTGGCCACGGTGATGCCGTCGCCGGCCCACCGCTCGCCGAGCAGCGGGCCCATCTCGACCTGCATCCGCTTGGACCGCGCGTACGCCGTCGTAGGTGAGTAGTCGCCGGTGAGGTATTCCGGGTCGTCGGCGCGCAGCGCCTGGCCGTACATCCCGCCGCTGCTGACCAGCACCGCCCGACCGCCCACGAGCGGCCCACGCAGCGCCTCGGTCATCACGACCGGCCCGAGGACGTGCACCGCCATGCTGAGCTCGTGGCCCTGCGCGGACTCGGTGCGCGTCGGCGGCATCACGCCGGCGTTGTGCACGATCGCGTGCAGCTCGGGGACCTCTTCTGCGAAGTCGGCGGCGAAGCGGCGTACGTCGTCGAGGTCACCGACGTCGCAGCGCCACAGCCGTAGCTCGGTCCCGGGCAGCACCGCCCGCAGCCGGTCCGCGACACCGGCGCCCTTCTCCTCGTCACGCACGAGCATGTGGACCGTGGCGCCCAGCCGGGCCAGGCCCTCCACGGTCGCGATGCCGAGCCCGGAGCTGGCGCCGGTGACGAGCACGTGGCGACCGGCCAGGGCACCCGCGGGCGGGTCCGCCGGCCAGCCGGGCAGCGTACGCCGCACGGCGAGGCCGATCGTGGTGTAGCCGAGGACCAGGGAGCGGTCCATCGCCGCGTCGACGGCGCGGGCGAGCAGCGGTCGTGCCACCTGCGTCAGCTCGCGTCGAGGCGGGCGACCTCGTCGGACGTCAGCTCGATGTCGGCCGCGGCCGCCGAGTCGGTGATGGACGAGGGCCGCTTGGCGCCGGGGATCGGGATGACGACCGGCGACTGCGCGAGCTCCCAGGCCAGCGCCACCTGCTGGGCGCTCACCCCGCGCTCAGTGGCGATCTCGGCGAAGGCCGGGTGCTTCTCGGCCAGCTCCTTGGCGTCACCCAGGCCGCCGAGCGGGCTCCACGGCAGGAAGGCGAGGCCGAGCTCGTCGCACACGTCGATCTCGGGCTTGCTGCTGCGGAACTTCGGGCTGAACTGGTTCTGCACGCTCGCCAGCGCGTCACCGAGGACGGCGTGCGCGGCGCGGATCTGGTCGGGGTCGGCGTTGGACAGCCCCACGCGGGCGACCTTGCCGCTGTCGGCGATCTCCTTCAGCGTGCCGATGACCTCGTCGTAGGGGACCTTCGGGTCCGGCCGGTGGTGCTGCCACAGCGCGATCTGCTCGACCCCGAGCCGCTGGAGGCTGGCGTCGACGGCGCTGCGGAGGTGCTCGGCCGAGCTGTCGGTGTCCCAGCCGCCGCCGTCGGTGCGGACGTGGCCGCCCTTGGTGGCGAGCAGCACGCGGTCGCGGACGCCGAGCTCGTCGAGGATCGAGGCGATCAGTCGCTCGTTCTCACCCTGGGCGCCCGCCCCCTTCTCGTCGCCGGGCCCGTAGGCGTCGGCGGTGTCGAACAGCGTGACGCCGGCGTCGAGCGCGGCGGTGACGGTGTCGAGGAGCTGCTGGCGCGGCTGGGTGCCGGTCTGGTCGAAGGTCATCAGGCCCAGGCCGATGGCGCCGACCTGCTGATGTCCGAGGGTGCGAGTCTGCATGGATCCGACCCTACGGCGCCCCGCGAAACCCCTCACCGCCCGTCGAGGTGGGTCCGGCGACACTCAGACGGCGTTGACGCGGAAGGTGTCGAGCAGGCTGAAGGCCGCCACCGCGTGGGCGCTGAGGTCGTCGCCGACGGACTCGCGCGCGAACGCGGTGAAGTCCTGGAGCTCGGCGACCTCGCGGGCGCTGATGTTGCGGAAGCCCATCGACCAGGAGGTGAAGGCGCGCTCGTCGGCGAGTCGCCTGTCCACCACGCGTACGCCGCTGTGGCGCGCGTCGGCACGGATGGCGTCGAAGACCGACTCGACCGACGACGTGTCACCCTCGAGCGTCTGGATGACGTTGCCGCCGCTGTAGAGCAGCAGGCCGGTCACGCCGAGGCGCTCGTTCTTGGGGCGGATCTGCTCGATGAGCTCGACCAGCTGGCCGACCGAGAGGAGGCGCGTGGCCGCACTGGTGTAGGTGAGGCTGAGGACGCGCCCGTCGTGGGCGCCGGTGTGGGAGCTCATCGTCGAAGGACCATAGGCACGTCCACCGACGCGCCACCACACCCGTCGGGGCCTGCTCCGGCCCGCGGGTGCGTCAGTCGTCGAGGTCGATGGTGCCGACCCAGCGCTCCCCGGCGTCGCCGCCCCACGCGTCCCACGCCACCCGGCCGGGCGAGGGGTAGCCGTCGTCGCCGCCACTGAAGCCCTCGGCGTCCTTGTCGACGGTGTGCCGGGCGAAGTAGGCCTGCATCTTCTTCACCACCTCGTCGCTCACCTCCTCGCGCTTCGCGAGCTGGGCGGCACGCTGGCGGCCGGTGTCGGTGAAGCCCCTGCCGGCCTTCCCCTCCTCGATCCAGCGCTCCGCGCGCTGCGCGGCTTCCTGCACGTCCTTCGGCGGTCGGTGGCCCACGGATCCTCCTGAGGTGGTCGGCGTACGCACGACGCTAGGCGCGCCCACCGACGCTCGCCTCACCCCAACTCGTGGGGCCGGCTCAGCCGCCGAGCTCGCGGAGCCCCGGCAGCACCTCGGCGCCGAAGGACGAGAGGAACGCCTCCTGGTCGTGGCCCGGTGCGTGGAAGACGAGGTGGTCGAAGCCCGCCTCGACGTAGGGGCGTACGGCGTCGACGACCGCCTCGGGCGTGGTCTCGACGATCCAGCGCGAGGCCACCTGCTCGATCGGCAGCCGGTCGGCGGCGGCAGCCATCTCCACCGGGTCGTCGAGCTGGTGCTTCTGCTCCGCGCTCAGCGACAGCGGCGCCCAGAAGCGGGTGTTGTCGAGCGCCTCCTCGCGGGTGGGGGCGTAGGACAGCTTGATCTCGATCATCCGGACGATGTCGTCGGACGGCCGGTCCGCCGCCTCGAGGCCCTCGGCGACCGCGGGCAGCAGCTTGTCGGTGTAGAGGTCCATCCCCTTGCCGCTCGTGCAGATGAAGCCGTCGCCCACGCGGCCGGCGTACTTCGCCATCTGCGGGCCGCCGGCTGCGACGTAGATCGGCACGCCGCCGTCGGGCCGGTCGTAGATCGTGGCGTCGACGGTGCGGTAGTAGTCGCCGTCGAAGGTGACGCGCTCGCCGGCCCAGAGCGCGCGCATGAGGCGTACGGCCTCGCGCAGCCGCGCCCAGCGCTCCTTGAAGTCCGGCCACTCCCCGAGCCCGACGGAGATCTCGTTGAGCGCCTCACCGGTGCCGACGCCGAGCACCACGCGGCCCGGGTCGAGCAGGGCGAGGGTGGCGAACTGCTGGGCCAGGACGGCCGGGTTGTAGCGGAAGGTCGGGGTGAGCACGCTCGTGCCGAGCACCACCCGGTCGGTGCGCTCGCCGAGTGCGGCGAGCACCGCGAGCGCGTTGGGGGCGTGGCCGCCCTCGTGGCGCCAGGGCTGGAGGTGGTCGCTGAGCCAGACGCTGTCGAGGCCGACCTCCTCGGCACGGGTGCCGAGCCCGACGAGCTCGCGCGGGCCGAACTGCTCGGCCGAGGCCTTGTAACCGATGGTGAGCGGCGAGGTCGTCATGAGGAGATGGTGACCCATGGGTGGCCACGGTGTCCCCCGGGCACCACCGACCCCCCATCATGGCGACATGACGTCGCTCACCGGGCTGCCCACCGCCGAGCTGCTCGACCGCGCCTCGCAGCACCGCGACGCGCTCTTCGGCAAGCGCGTCACCTACTCGCCCAAGGTCTTCATCCCGCTGACCAAGCTGTGCCGAGACCGCTGCGGCTACTGCACCTTCGCCGAGTCCCCGCGCACCGCCACCGCGCCCTACCTCTCGCTCGACGAGGTGCTGGCGATCGCCCGCCAGGGCGCCGCCGCGGGCTGCCACGAGGCGCTCTTCACCCTCGGCGAGGCGCCCGAGCTGCGCTACCCCGCGGCTGCCGAGTGGCTCGCCGCCCACGGCCACGCGTCCACGGTGTCCTACCTCGCCGAGGCGAGCGCCCTGGTGCTCGCCGAGACCGGCCTCCTGCCGCACGCCAACGCCGGGGCGATCGGTCGCGACGACCTCGCCGCACTGCGTACGTCGTGCGCGTCGCAGGGGATGATGGTTGAGAGCCTGCGGCCCGACCTGGCCGCCCACCGCGGCGCGCCCGACAAGGAGCCGGCCCGCCGCCTCGCCACCCTCGACCTCGCCGGACGCCTGGCGATCCCCTTCACCACCGGCATCCTGGTCGGGATCGGCGAGACCGAGGCCGACCGCGTCGAGGCGCTGGAGGCCATTGCCGCCGCGCACCTGGAGCACGGGCACGTGCAGGAGGTGATCGTGCAGAACTTCCTGCCCAAGCCGGGCACGGCGATGCGCGACGCCGCCCCGTGCCCGCACGAGGACCACATCCGCGCGATCGCGCTGGCCCGCCTGGTGCTGCCCGACGACGTGCACCTCCAGGCGCCGCCCAACCTCTCCGCGCCCGAGGAGCTCGCGGGACTGCTCGCCGCCGGCATCGACGACTGGGGCGGGGTCTCGCCGGTGACGGCCGACCACGTCAACCCCGAGCGCCCCTGGCCTTCGCTCGAGACGCTGGGGGCGGCCACCGAGGCGGCGGGCCACGAGCTCGCACCGCGGCTCACGATCTACCCCGAGCACGCCGCGGAGCCCGAGCGCTGGCTCGACCAGGCCGTGCGCTTCCCGGTGCTCGACCGCGCCGACGCCGAGCTGCTGGCGCGCGACGACCCCGGCGCGCTGTGGCCCGAGCGCCACCGCGACGCCGCCAACGTCGGCACCGGCGCAGAGGTGGTGCAGGTCGGGCGGCGCTCCACGACGTGGTTCTCCGGTGCCGGCGTCGACCCCGTGACGCTCGTGCCCGCGCGCGGCGGCGCGGTGACCGGCCGGGTGCGCGAGGTGCTGGACGGCGTACGCCTCGGGCAGGACCCGGGTGCCGAGGAGCTCGAGGCCCTCTTCGCCGCGCGCGGGCGCGAGGTCGGCGCCGTCGCGGAGGTCGCCGACGAGGTCCGCCGGCGCGTGGTCGGCGACGAGGTGACCTACGTGGTGAACCGCAACATCAACTACACCAACGTCTGCACCTACAAGTGCACGTTCTGCGGCTTCTCCAAGGGTCCGCTGTCGCTCAACCTGCGCGGCAAGCCCTACCTGCTCACCCTCGACGACGTCGCCGACCGCAGCGAGGAGGCGGCGGCGCTCGGCGCGACGGAGGTGTGCCTCCAGGGCGGCATCCACCCGAGCTTCGACGGCAACTTCTACGTCGACGTCACCCGCGCCGTGCACGAGCGGGTCCCGGAGATCCACATCCACGGCTTCACCGCGCTGGAGGTGCTCGAGGGCTCGCGCCGGCTCGAGGAGCCGCTGGAGAGCTACCTGCTCCGGCTCAAGGACGCCGGGCTGCGCTCGCTGCCCGGCACCGCCGCGGAGATCCTCGACGACGAGGTCCGTGCGGTGCTGTGCCCCGACAAGGTCACCACCGAGGAGTGGCTCGAGGTGCACCGCGTCGCGCACTCCGTCGGGCTGCGCAGCAACGTGACGATGATGTTCGGCTCGGTCGAGCACCCGCGCCACTGGGTGCGCCACCTGCTCCGCACCCGGGCGCTCCAGCGGGAGACCGGCGGCTTCACCGAGTTCGTCGGGCTGCCCTTCGTGCACATGGCGGCCCCGATCTACCTCAAGCGCGGGGCCAGGCGGGGTCCGACGTGGCGCGAGACCGTCCTCGTGCACGCGGTCGCCCGCATCGCGTACGCCGACGACATCGACCACGTGCAGGCGTCGTGGGTGAAGCTCGGTCCGGTCGGCGCCGGGCAGCTGCTGGCCGCGGGCGTCGACGACCTCGGCGGGACGCTCATGGACGAGAACATCAGCCGCGCCGCGGGCGCGAGCCACGGCCAGGGTCTGACGTCCGACGACCTGGCAGCGATCGCCCGCGAGGCCGGGCGTCCGCTGCGCCAGCGCACGACGCTCTACGGCGAGGTGGCGGTGCCGGCGTAGGAGGCCTGCACCGGTGGTCCGGTGGTCGTGGCGGGTGCGAGCTCGTCCTCGACGTCCTCCCTGAGGGTGGTCCTACCCCGAAGCGCGCCAGATATGTCGTCCGTCGGGAGGTGTTGGAAGGGCTGGCCTGCGACCAAAGTCGGAGGTACCGAACGAAAGGACACCCCCATGGACATCGGTGACAGCTTCCAGAACGCGACCGACGGGTTCTTCGACTTCCTGCCCAACTTGCTGGGATTCGTCGTCATCCTGCTGGTCGGCTACATCGTGGCGAAGGTCGTCGCCGGCGTGGTCGGCAAGCTCCTGGAGAAGGTCGGCATCGACCGGCGACTCCACGAGAGCTCCGCCAACCGCTACGTCGACGCGGTCCTGCCGGGAGCCTCGGCGGCCAACGGCATCGCCCGCGTCGTCTTCTGGCTCATCTTCATCTTCTTCATCACGACCGCGATCGGTGCGCTCGGCATCCCGGCCGCCACGGGCTTCATGAACGACGTCCTGGCTTACCTGCCCAACGTCATCGTTGCCATCGTGATCTTCATCGTCGCCGCGCTGCTCTCCGGCGCGATCGCCGGCGCCGTCGCCCGCTTCATGGGTGACACCCCCACCGGCAAGGTGGTCGGCGCCGTCGCTCCTGCGGTCATCATGACGATCGCGTTCTTCATGATCCTCGAGCAGCTCCAGATCGCTCCCGAGATCGTGCGGATCGCCTTCACCGCCATCATGTTCGCCCTCGCCCTGGGCCTCGCCCTGGCCTTCGGCCTCGGTGGTCGCGACATCGCCGCCGACCTGCTGCGCCAGGCCCGCGACAAGGGTTCGAACGCCGCGAGCCAGGCCAAGCAGGACGCTCGTGTGGGCGCCGACCGTGCCCGCGACGAGGTCGGCCAGCACACCGGCTCCGGCACGGGCAACGGCTACAGCACCGGCAGCACCGGCAGCAGCACCGGCACTGACTGGACGTCGACGTCCACGGCCAACACCACCGGTTCGTCGTACGACCCCGAGGCCACGCAGCACATGCCTCCCCCGGCCTCGCCGAACCGCTGACACACTGGCGGGCATGACCGGACTTCCGGTGCTCCGCCACCTCGAGACCGCACGCCTCGTCCTCCGGCCCCGGCTGGAGGGCGAGGCGTCGGTCTATCGCCAGCTGTGGGTCGAGCGCGACCCACGCGTCCCGGCCCGCCGGCGCCTCGACGCCGACGACCGCCCCACCGTCGAGGACATCGCCGCACAGCTGCGCGACGAGGCCCTTGCAGCCGGCCTCACCGTCCTCGCCGTCGAGGTCCGCGGGACCGGAGAGATCGTCGGCTACTGCGGGCTCTTCGCCGTCCACGGCCGACCCCCGGACGAGCCCGAGCTCGCCTACGAGCTCCTCGCCGCCGCCCACGGGCGGGGCTACGCCACCGAGGCGGCCCAAGCCGTCGTCGACTGGGCCCGCGAGAACGGCTACCCCCGACTGTGGGCCGACGTGTGGGACTGGAACGCCGCATCGCGCCGCGTGCTCGCGGAGCTCGGCTTCACCGAGGTCGAGCGGCAGGAGCCTGGGCCCCACGGAGTGAACATCACGACCGTCCTCGAGCTCTTCTGAGGCGCGGCGCACCCACAATCCGATTGCGGACTCCGCCCGCGTCGCGGAGGATCCGCCCGTGACGATCGAGACCTCCGCAGCGATGATCCCCGACCGGGACGAGCTCGCCGGCCTGTACGACGCCGTCGGCTGGGCGGCCTACACCCGCGACCTCGACACCCTCGAGCGGGCGGTGCGAGGCTCGGCACACGTGGTCACCGCGCGACGCGGAGGCCGACTGGTGGGCCTCGCCCGGGTCGTCAGCGACGGCGCCACCATCGCCTACCTGCAGGACGTGCTGGTCCACCCCGACGAGCAGGGCGGCGGGCTGGGCAAGCGACTCGTGACCGAGGTCATGGCACCCTTCGAGCACGTCCGGCAGAAGGTGCTGCTCACCGACGACGAGCCCGGACAGCGGGCGTTCTACGAGTCGCTGGGATTCGCGGAGGTCCGCGACCTGGACGACGGGTCGCTGCGGGCCTTCGTCAGGTTCGACTGACCTGACCGCGCGGGCTCACGTGATTGTCCGCGGGGCGCACCAGGGCAGCCGACACCCACGACTGGGACATGAGCACCTCGGACCCGGTGCCGGTCGAGTAGGACTCGACGCGCACCACCCACGCCTCCCAACCTCGGCGATCAGAGTGCCTCCACGCGAGGAGAACGCCGGGCGCGGGCACGGACCACCGGCCCGTCAGGTCCACCCACACGTGGAACGGCGGCTGGCGAGGCATGCTCCAGAATAGAACACCTGTTCGATCCCATCGTCGGGCGGGAAGCGGCCCGCTCGCACATGTGCCGACGATTGCGGAGTCTGCAGGTCATACGCGCGCAATCACCTGTCAATCTGCAGCGACGACACTTCGAGTCTGCAGTGCACATCCTGGATCGAAGGCACGGAACAGGTGACGGGTCAGCTCGACGTGTCGAAGATCCGGGGATGCTGCCCGCGCCAGAACTCCTCACTCTGAGCGTAGGCACGGAACGTTGCAGCAGATTGACCCAGTACGTCATTGTCTGCGCCAGCTTCCAGAAGGAGGCGCACAAGTAGCGCCCAGCGGACCGAACGCACCATAGAAGCCATGCGCAGGAGGTCCTCGTCAGTCATCGGACCTTCACGCTCCGTGCCCGCTCCGGACCACCGGAGAATCCGCCGCAGGACGTCCATCCGCAGCAGCGGACCGGCCACGTGGCCGAGGTGCGCCCCTACCGTTGGGCACCAGGCAGACGGGCGTCAGGAAGTGCGCCTGCCCCGCCCGGTCGACGTCAGCGAGCAGGTCAGCCAGCCGGGTCATGCGCGCATCTCCGCGTCGATGTCGGTCATGTCGTAGGTGACCCAGGCCGTACGGGTGGCCACGCGGTCGTAGACCGCACGTGCCCGGCCGTTGGACTCCGCGGTGATCCAGCGGACCCGCTCCCACCCCTCGGCGCTCGCGTGCTCGCGGACTGCGTCGAGGAGGGACTGGACGACGCCGGTGCCCCGGTGCGCGGGGTCGACGTACAGGTCGTCGAGGAATCCGGCCACCACGCCGGCCACCGGACGGATGAACTCACGGACGTGAGCGAGGCCGGCGAGCTCTCCAGGATCTTGGGCCGAGCATGCCACGAACGAGACGAGACGGCGCTCCTGGATCCACGTCCAGAGCGTGTCCAGCTGCGCCCGGGTGACCTCGCGCTCGTAGAACGCGCAGTAGCCCAGGTAGAGCCGCTCCCACTCGGTCCGGTCCTCGGGCGCGACGCGGCGCACCACCCATGTGATCACGTTGCAGCTTCCCCCTACGCCGCTGGCGTCGCGGCGCACTCCTGCTGATGACCGACGGTCCTGCGGTGATGCAGGTACCGCGGCGCGTCCCGGTCCGCGCACGCCTCAGCGGTCAGCGCAGACGCTAGCGGCATCACCGCACGTGCCCAAATGAAGCGCCCCAGGTTCTCTGCCGCTCCTATACGGGTTCCGGCTCTCGGTTGAGAGTCGCGTAGTGGGCTTGCTCGAACTCCACTGGGTCATCAGCCCAAGGGTTGGTCGGTGCCACGTTCCAGGCGACGATCTTCTGGGCAAACACGTCGAGGATGAACGCGGTGTAGACGAAGCCGGCCCAGGTTCGGACGTAGGTGAAGTCATGACCCAGGTCCGGTTCGGCGCCTCGGCGGTGAAGTCGCGGTCGAGCAAGTCTCCGGCCCGTTTGCCGTGGCTGCGACCGGCCTGTTCGTCCTTGCCCAGTCGCGATAGGTCCGCGCGCGACGATCAGCGATCGGGGTGGTCGAGCTCCCCCGCGAAGAAGATCGAGGCCCGACGCAGGATCTCGTTGTCCTCCTCGAGCCGACGGACCTTGGCCTTCAGGTCCTTGATCTCAGCCAGCTCCTCGCCAGTCGCACCCTGGCGCTGTCCACCGTCGATCTGAGCCTGCACGACCCAGCGACGAACCGTCTCCTGCCCACCCCCTCGCGACGTGCGACGGACTCGGCGGCCGCGGTCAGCGACGGGTACTCCGGCAGGTGCTCCAGCACCTACCGCACGCATCGCCCCTTGACCCGCGGATCGATCTTCTTCGGCATGGTTCGCATCCCCTCAACCCACAAGAATGCGGCATCAAACCCGGGGCGCTTCAAACTGTGGTGACGAATCTGCATCAATCGCAGAGTGGAACGATCCACTGCACCCTCGCCGATCGTCGGCAGCTCGCCCGGTGTCGAGATGCACGAAGGATTGATGGCCCGCCCGCGGGAGACCTTGACGAGATCGGCCATTTGCGTGGTTGCCGTCAAGGTAGGCCGGTCCGGACACGAGCTCTCCCCGCAGAGCGCCCCGTCACCGGCGAGCTTCGCGGACGGGTCATCCGGGACGCCCGGGCATTGGTCAGTGGGCTGGCCTGCTCAGGTCCCGCACGAGGTTCGGCCAACGGGACCAGGGGTGCCGCCACAATGGCGAGAAGGCCCGGCATGGGGGTGACCCATGTGTCCGAGTTACTCGATCTGGTCGCCTGCGGCGAGCATCTGGGCATGGGCCCGGTAGGTGGTCGCCCCGAATACCATCCGCAGGTCCCGGTTGTACTGAATCAGCGACTCCGCGCTGACCAGGAGCAAACGAGGAGGAGGTGGGCGGGACGTTCTCGTGGGGCATCGAGAAGGATGTGTCTCACATTGGAATGCCAATCCGCACCGTACGGTTGTGCCTACGACAGCAGATCGCCACATACCTGGTCGAGGATCTCCACGACGTCGGGCGCCTGTCTTTGGGGCAACCTTGGTGATGGCGCACCCGACGGCGGTGGCTATCACAGTGCGCGCCAGATCGACAAGCTCGACCGAGTGCTCGTCGGCAACCTCCCCGAGGTGGACGCGGGCAAGCGCAGGAGGAACGCGCTCTGCGAGAACGATGATCCGATCGCCTGCTCAACCTCGGCACAACCCTGGATGCTGGCTGGTTCGTCGCTGCACGTTCTGACCACCTCCGCCGAGTCCCGGCGAGGCACATGTGTCCTGGTGGATCGCTATGCCTTGAACCAGCATCAGTCGCCCGCAGGCAAGGGGGCATCGTCCCTTGAGGATGACCTTGGCTCGGCTCGTGTGTGTTGAATGCGAGGAGGTCATCCGGGGTCAAATGCATTATTGCCAGGAGTACGTCGCCGGGTCGGCGAGCGCGGCGGAGACGTCGTCGTACCGGCGGAGGACCCACGAGTTGGCCTTGCGCGACCAGTGGGCCGGGGCGTTGGCGCGCAGCTCTCGGTAGAGGGGATAGGGATCGGCGATCACCTCGGCGTCGAACGGGCTATCGGTCAGTGGCTGGTCGCTCCCCGAACATCTCCTTCGCGGTCGCTCCTTCATCAGCGGCCCTCGGTGTGATCGACGTCGAGTACGGACAGGTGGGTGGGGGCGACGGGCGTGCCGCCCACCCGAGGTCGCTCGGTTGACCACGTCATCTCCTGAACTCATGGTTTGTACTGGAAGTACAACTACGATGTCGCGTAGGTCGAGAGCCGTGACCTCCCGAGCTGGGCGGCAAGTGAACGGAGACGTGTGGGATGAGGAAGCTTCCAGCGAAGTTGGCCAGTCAGCTCTACGGGGCGGCGGAGCTGATCGCGGAGCGCGGTCTGGACGGCACCAAGATCGAAGACATCGCTGAGGCCACGGGCATCCCCAAGGCCACGATTTATTACCACCTCGACGGCAAGAACGCGGTGCTGGAGTTTCTCCTCGGCGACCTGTTGGACATGATCGCCGGGGCGGTCGGTGTTGCGGTGGCGAGCGAGGAGAACGCGCGGACCCGACTGGAGGCGGCTGTGCAAGCGCAGCTGGGCGTGATGCTCGAGCACCCGTCCTTGTGTCGGGCACTGGTCGGCGACCTCGGACGCGCGACCCGGCTGCTCGAGTTGGCGGCGGCACTGCGGACTGCCTTCTACGAACCGATCGAGCAACTATTGGCTGAGGGTGTCTCCGACGGGTCGCTGCGCCAGGTCGCCGATCCGGGCGCCGTGGCCTTGAGCGTCTTCGGTGCCATCACCCTCGCTGGCCTCAGCGCGGCCGTGGAGGGGCCGTCCGCCGACCCATCCGCCGACGCAGCGCGCTTCTCTGCCGCGGTCAGCGAGCTGGTCCTCGACGGTCTCGCGACACCTGGCAGTCGCGACCAGCGGCGGAGTGAGCCGCTGTGAGCAGCATGGAGGAGCTCCTCGCCAGCTGGAACGAGAAGTTCCGGCCGCACGCTGATGGTGCTCAGCTTCCGCCGCACCACACCCACTGCCTCGCCTGTGGCCCCGACAACCCACACGGCCACCACCTCACCGCCCGTCGTCGAGGCGAGGAGGTGCACGCGACCCACGTCTTCGACGAACGTCACGTGGGCGCCCCCGGGATCGCCCACGGCGGTGCCGTAGCAACCGTTTTCGACGACCTCTTCGGGTTCCTGCTCTACCTCACGGGCGGTCCTGCGGTGACCCGGAAGCTCGAGGTGCTCTACGACTCACCGGTCATCCTCGGCACCACCTACGATCTCGCGGCCAGGGTCGTCCGGACAGAAGGGCGCAAGCTCTTCATGGAAGCCGACATGAAGCAGCTCGGAGGGTCGCGTGTCGCCTCCGCCACGGCCCTCTTCCTTTCGGTGGACGTGACCCACTTCAACCAGGGCATGCCGCGATGACGGGCCCATCGTCGGGCGCCGTACTTCCCGACGCCTCGTGTTCCGAAGGTCTGCAGTCCCGTGGGTGCCGATCCTGGTGGCGGTTGCCTCAGAGTCTCGGCAGCGGTTGGTACAACCTGAGCAGCACGAACAGCTCAGGACGGCGCTCGGATTCAACGGCCGGGCCCGGTGTCGGATTCGCGCCCGGTCCCGCCCCTCCAATGCGTGGTCCAGTCTGACAACGCGCGTAGCGCGGGCACGAGCGCCTGCGCTGCCGCGGTCGGGGAATACCCGACCAGGCCCGGATCCGTGGCGGTGTGACGCTCAAGGAGTCCCTCGGCCTCGAGCCGGCGCAGGCGGTCGCACAGCAGCCGATCCGATACGCCAGGCACGGCGACGCGGATGTCGCTGAACCGCCGGGCTCCGGAGAGCACTGCGAGCAGGATGCTGCCCGTCCATCTGCCGCCGATGAGTTCCAGCGCTTGCTGCAGGCCGAGGCAGTGGCCAGGCGGCCATTGTCCGGGAGTGCTGCTCTGCTGCGTCACTGGTCCATCATGACGTTTCGGTTCGTCGCGAGGAACCTTTGGCCGGACACCACGCGCGGCGGGGTCACGTCGTCGCAGGGCACACCCACTTTCAACACCACTTACGAAGAGTACTTACCATACGTAAGTTTTGTGGCTAGGATGGCCATGGAGCGGACGGCCCACAGTTCTGCTCCGCACCTCGACGTGGAAGGTCTGGTGGCTGACCGTGGACGTACTCGTGTTGGTGGGGCGCATCCTGTTCGCCGCGTTGTTCTTGATGTCGGGATTCGGGCACCTGACCCAGACCAAGATGATGGCCCAGTACACGGCCTCGCGCGGGGTTCCTCAGGCGCTCGCCCCGACAGCGGTCTTCGGGACGGGGCTGCTGATCGTGGCCGGCGCACTGATGGTCCTGCTGGGCGTATGGGGCGACCTGGGCGCGCTGTTCCTGGTGGTCTTCCTGGTTCCGACGGCGGTGGTCATGCACGGCCCGTGGGGCGTCGAGGATCCTCAGCAGCGGATGATGGAGCAGACCCAGTTCCTCAAAGACCTGGCGCTGGCCGGGGCGGCGCTGATGGTGTTGGTCCTGTACGGCTGGGCCGGCCCTGATCTGGGGCTCACCCTGACCGACCCGCTGTTCGACCTGGGCTGAGCGGCGTGTCCGGCGATCCGAACCGACTGGCCGGTACCGGATGGGGTCGTCGATGAGCGGACCGATAGGTGTCGGTGACCTTGCTCCGGACTTCAAGCTGCCCGACCAGCATGAGACTCCGGTCCGGTTGAGTCGGCTGCTCGTGGCCGGGCCGGTGGTGCTGTTCTTCTACCCGTTGGCGATGAGTCGGGGCTGTACCGCGGAGAGCTGCCATTTCCGTGACTTGGCTGCGGAGTTCGCGGCGGCCGGTGCGACCAGGGTGGGGGTCAGCCGCGACTCCGTGGCTCGTCAGCGTCAGTTCGACGCCGAGCATGACCTGGGGTACCGGTTGCTCTCCGACGCCGAGGGGGCCGTGGCTGTTGCCTACGGTGCGCAGCGGAATCTTCTCGGGTTGCCGCCGCGGCGGAGCACCTTCGTGATCGGCTCCGACCAGCGCGTGCGGGGAGTGATTCGTAGTGAGCTGCGGATGGAGGCCCATGCCGACGAGGCGTTGCGCATCCTCGCAGCCGACGGGGGCGCGGACGCCGGGGGGACCGGGCCTGCCTAGCGACGGCGGGGTGGCCTCCCCGGGGGCGGGGGGTTCTCGGGCCGTGGGGTGTCTTCGTCGTCGGTGAGATGTGCGTCGGGGTCGACGGAGGTCTCGAACGCGGCGGCGAGGTCCTCGCCCGAGGTGTGTCCCCGGGTCTGTCGCAACGGGGTCTCCCGCAGGAACAGCAGGATGACGAACCCGAGGATCGCGAACGGTACGGCGGCGAGGAACGTGGTCTTCAGCGCCTCGGCGAACCCGCTGGTGACCGCGAGATGGATGGGCTCGGGTAGCGCGGCGATCTGCTCGGGGCTGCCCTGGGGGGGCGGACCCGGCGGGCATCTGGTCGGCGCTCACCCCGGCCGCCTTCAGCTGGGCGGGGATGGTGTCGCGGAGCCGGTGGGTGAGCAGTGCACCGAAGACGGCGACTCCCATCGCGCCGCCCAGGGAGCGGAAGAAGGTGGCGCCGGAGGTGGCGACGCCGAGGTCGGCATGGGGCACCGCATTCTGGGTCGCCAGCACGAGGACCTGCATCACCATCCCTATGCCGGCGCCGGTGATGAACATGAAAACGCCGGCCAGCCACAGCGAGGTGTCCACCGACAGCCGGCTCATCAGCGTCTCTCGCGTGGCCAGAGCCGGAGCGGCGCCGGGATAAGCGCTACTCCTCCAGGTGTAGCGGCTCAGCAGTGCCACCAGACGCAGATCGCAAGTGGGCGATGTTTGGGGACAGCCGGACGCCAGTCAGGAGATGTCGCCGACCAAGTAGCGCTGCAACGTGGGAGCAAGCGCGGCCACCAGCTCGTCCTGGCTTGCAGAGGTCAGATCCTCGAGGCCGACGACGTGGCGAGCCAAGGCGAGGCCAAGGATCTGCGACATCACGAGCGCGGCGCGCAATGGTGCCTGCCCGACCCCGAGATGGGACACGACCGGTTCCAGCAGATCAGTGGTGAACTTCTCGCCAATCATGCGAGCGGTGTCGGCTTCGACCGCCGCGGTGCGGAGGGTTCCGAGGATGCGCTCTCGCCGGCCCGTCTCATCGAGTGCCTCGATCACCAGTCTTGCCAAGCGCTCGCCCACGAGCCTCGGGTCCCCGTCCAGGAGCCGAGCCATGAGCGCGGACGAATCCGAAGAAGAGTTGACGACTTCGTCGAACAGCTCTCGTTTCGAGCCGAAGAAGTACGCCACGAGGGCGGCATCCACGCCCGCCTGTGCTGCGACCGCCCTCAGGGTGACGCGGTCGTAGCCTCCAGCGGCGAACTGCTCGCGGGCTGCCTGAGCTATCTCCTCGCGTGTAGAACTGTGCCCCGGCCGGCGCCCTGGTCGTGCTCTGACCGGGCTCACGGCCGCCGTTCCATCAGAAGGTTGCTCCATACCCCACCCGCCTAGTTTTCCGTCCAAAGGCCGTCGACGAAGGGCTGGCGGCTCAGGAGAGCGGACGCGACACGCCGGGGCGTGGCAGTCCTCATGAAATTCAGCCTGTCCGTCACTGGTCAGCGACCGCGTCACCTCGTCGAGGCCGGTGCCGCCATCCTGACAGTGTCGGACGATGGTGCTCGAAGGGCAACGAGGCTGCATACGTGGTCAACACGACATCCGGGCAACGACGACTCAAAGCGGAGGCGACAATGCTGAGTGCGCCGATTCTTGGTGGTCTGCCGAACTCGCTCAGCCAGACGCGGCAACGCCGGGCGATGAACGCCATCGGTAGCCCACTGCACGCCCACTGCAGGGACAGGCGTGGCGCCGTGGGCGGCTGGACCCTCTACTTCTACCCTTTTCCTCCTATGTATTTCGGCGTAGGCTGGCGCCGACCGCTACCTACGGGTGATCGCGATCCCCCGGGTTCGGCCGCCACGGCTGGAGGTGGGTGAGGTGAGATACGGGAATCCGTACGGGCCGGCATGGCAACAGCTGGGGAACGCCCTGTGGGATGTCTTGGCAGTCGTGTGGTGGACGCTGGTGGCTGGCAGCGTCGCGTTCGGTGCATGCTGGTGCATGGGGCAGTTCATGTACACCGAGTGGGTTCGCGACCATCCTGCGCCCCGCCTACGGTTCTTCGCCGAACGCAGGCTGCGTCGAGACATCGCCCGCGGGCTGGGCGACCTTGAGGAGTACCTCCGCGAACGCGATCCAGCGCACCTCAACGACGGGCCCGCCCCTTCCGGCCGGTCTCGGACCTGGAGGCGCCGGGGCTGGCACCGACCTTGAAACAGACCCCCACAGCCCGGACGCCTCCAGGATCTGCGTTCGCAGGGGGATCTCTGAGGGCTGCTATCCCAACGGGCATACCCGGATGGGCCTGGCTCGATGAGCGATGCTGAGCAGATGCTGCCGAGCCGCTGGCAGGACGAGAGCGAGGGGCTGCTTCGCGTGGTCGAGCGTATTGCCCTGATCCTGAACGAAGCCGGGATCCCACGGATGTCCGCCAGGGTGTTGGCCTACATGCTCGCCGACGACGCTGACCGCTACTCCGCCGCCGCGCTCGCGGACGGGGTCCGGGTCAGTCCGGCCGCAATCTCGGGGGCCGTGCGGCATCTCACCGCGACACGGATGGTGGTCAAGGAGCGCGAACCCGGGAGGAGGGCCGAGTTCTACCGGGTCTGTGAGGGCGACGTGTGCGGCATGATCGTGGCCGCCTGGATCCCGGTTCTCAAGCAGTGGGAGTCCGTGGTGGAGTCCGCCGCCGTCGAGCTCGGCGCGAACGGCGGCGGCCACCGATTGGCCGAGGCGACAGAGTTCATCGCGTTCCTGCGCGGCGAGACGGAGGGCATGCTCGAGCGCTGGGCCGAGTACCGCCGACATCCTGGATGAGCGATCCTCGGTGATCGAGGCGCCGTCAGGGATTGGTGGTCGATTGCGTTCGGGCCCTGGCTGCGGTCCGGATCGGTGTGGTGAGGCCTCCAGGACGTGCCCCGGCGTTCGTCTCTCGACGCTTCGGTCCCTCAGTTGCTGACCTCGATGCTTTGTCGGTCGGTGGCCTCGGCCTGCTGGTTGAGCATGGTCAGGAGCTTGTCGCCCTCGATGTCGAGGTCGGGCAGTAGGCGGTCGAGCCAGCGGGGTAGCCACCATGCTCGCTCGTCGAAGAAGGCCATCAGCGCGGGGACGAGGGTCAGCCGGACGATGAAGGCGTCGATGAGGATGCCGGCGGCGAGGGCGAAGCCGATCTGCTTGATCATGATGTCGTGGCTGAAGATGAAGCCGGAGAAGACCGCGACCATGATGATCGCGGCTGCCACGACGACGCGGCTGGCCTGGTCGAACCCATGCACGACGCTCTGGCGGGCTGGCTGGCCGTGGATGTGTGCCTCGCGCATGGAGGAGACCAGGAAGACCTCGTAGTCCATGGCGAGGCCGTAGAGGATGCCGGTCACGATGATCGGCATGAAGCTCATCAGCGGGCCGCCGGTGTCGAACCCGAAGAGGCTGCTGAGCCAGCCCCACTGGAAGACGGCGGTGGTGGCGCCGAAGGTGGCCAGGATGCTGAGCAGGAAGCCGGCGGTGGCCTTGAGTGGGACGACGATCGAGCGGAAGACCAGCGTCAGGATCAGGACGGACAGCACGATGATGATGCCGAGGTAGAGCGGTAGGACGTCGGCGAGCTTGTCGGACATGTCGATGCCGATGGCGGTGAACCCGGTGACGCCTAACTGCACCTGGTTGTCCTGGGCGATGTCGTTGTCGGGCTCGCGCAGCGACTTCACGAGGTCGCTGGTCGCCTCGTCGCTGGGGCCGGAGGTGGGGATGATGCTGAACACGGCGAGGTCGCCGGCCTCGTTGACGCCGACCGGCGCGGCCAGCACGATGTCGTCTCGGTCCTGGAACTCGGCGAGGAGCTTGTCGGTCAGCTCGGGTGTGACGCGGTCTGCGGTGCCGGTGGGCTCTGCGGTGACCAGGAGGGGGCCGTTGAATCCCTCACCGAAGCCTTGGGAGACGGCCTCGTGGCTCTGCCGGGCGGCGGTGTCCTGGTTCGCGGTCTCGCCGGTGGGGATGCCCAGGTTCATGCTGGCAGCGGGGATCGCCATCACGCCCAGGATCGCGACCACTCCTGCGATGACGGGCCACCGTAACCTGATCACGCCCTTGACCCAGTGGTCGGCGACGCTGTGGGACTCCGCCTCCACCTTGGCGCGGCGCCGGGATCGGGCCTTGTCGGAGCAGATCCGCTCCCCGACCAGCCCCAGCAGGGCGGGCAGCAGGGTCAGTGCGATGAGCACGGCCAAGGCGACCGTGGACGCCGCGACCAGTGCCATCGTGGACAGCATGGCGATGCCGATCACGGTCAAAGCGGTCAGCGCGATAAGGACGGTCAGGCCGGCGAAGAACACAGCACTGCCCGCGGTGCCGACCGCTCTGCCCGCTGCCTCCTGCGCGCTGAGTCCCCGATCGAGAATCAACCGTCGCTGCCGGTTGACGACGAACAGCGCATAGTCGATGCCGACGGCGAGGCCGACCATGAGACCGAGGACGGGGGTGGCGGAGTTCATCTCGACGGCCGTGGAGAGCGCGTACGCGCCACCCACGCCGATGCCGACGCCGACCAGGGCGGTGATCAGGGGCAGACCGGCCGCGATCAGCGAACCCAGGGTGAGCACCAGCACGAGAGCGGCGACGGCGAGACCGATCACCTCACCAATACCGACCGGGATTTCGATGGCCTTGAGCGAGTCGCTCGGGAGCACGGTGATCCCGGTTCCCTGCTCGGCACGCTCCACCACCTCGACCACCGAGGTGACGTCGTCATCGGTCAATGAGGTCGAGGCGACTGTGAACTGGAACTGGAACAGTGCGACCTGCCCGTCCGAGGACACCAGCACGCCGGGCACCGCGGCCCCGTCCACCACCAGCGGCTGGTAGGGAGGCGCCTGCCCCTGCTCCGTCCCGGCTGAGGGATCGGCCGGAGCACCTTCCTGAGGAGTGCCCGGTCCGCCCTGCTCCCCGGCACCCAGAGCGGCGTCCAGGGGATTGACGACCTTCTCAAGGGCATAGACGTCGCTGACGGTGCCGCTGATCACCGCAAGACGCTCCGGAGTGTCGAGGCGCTCACCGCCTGGCACAGTGAAGACGACGCTGGCCTGGCCTCCCGACGCCGCGGGAAGCTCATCGGCCACGCGGTCGAGCACGGTCTGAGCCTCGGTGCCCTCGATCTTCATCTCGGAGCTGACGTTCACCCCGTTGATGGCCACGGCACCGACGACCGCGGCGAGGACCGCCACCCAACCGGCAATGAACAGCCACGGCCGGCCGAATGCGGTTCGTCCGAGTCGGTACAAGAATGTGGACATGGGTTCTGGGTCTCCTTGAGGGGGCGGGGCGGCGGTGGCTAGAGGCCGTGGCGCAGGTAGTCGAAGGTGAGATCGAGGAACGAGGCGTAGTCCATCGATGCGGGGGTGGCGTCGTTCTCGCCGTCCAGGTGCACGTCGAGAGTTCCCTCCAAGGCGGCCATCACGGCGCCATAGACGGCGCCGAACAGCAGCGGCACGTAGATGGCGGGATAGCGGTCCCCGGCTGCGGATCCCAAGAGCTCCTGGGCGGTGTGGCGCATGCGCTGCTGAACGCTGAGGACGTACGGCTCGAGCGTCGGGTACTGCCGTGCCATGGCCATCAGCTCGCGCATCCTCACCAAGGTGTCCGCGGTGAACTGATCCCTCATCACGGACAACAGGGCATCGAGCAGTGGCAGGTCTTCCGGCAGGTCGGCGAGGATCGCGCTGGCGTCGTCGACACCCCCGAACGCGACCGCGGCGACTGCCTCCTCCTTGCAGGAGAAGTGGTTCGCGAAGGTGCGCCGGGAGTAGCCCGCCCGCTCCACGACGTCCGCAGTGACAAACCCGAACAACCCGCGCTCACGGGTCAGCTCGAAGGCCGCCTCGGCCAGCGCCTGCGCCGTCGCCTCCCGCTTGAGGTCCCGCAACCCACGATCCATGCCCTCAGTATGACCGGGCCTGCCCAATGAGCAACATTGCCCAGTGAGCACGCAGACAGTCGCCTGACGCCTTGCTGAGCGGTAGCCGCCGGCGGCGGCCGGTAGCGTGACGGCACACGCGACTGCTGATCCGCCTTGGACGGCCGGTCCTGTCAGTCGGCGGCATCGACCTAGGGGAGCGCGTATGGGTGCTGATGGCGAAGCGGTCGGCGTTGACCGTACACGGAACCAGACGACGACTGACGGGGAACAGTTCGCCGATGCGGTGCTGGCCCTGCTCGCAGTCGCTCGGCGGACCAGGGGCCGACTGCAGCCGCTTTTCGAGGACGTCACCGTGCCACAGCTGGTACTGCTGGACGCCGTGCAGGCTTGTGGTCGCGAGGGCATCGCCGCCATCTCGGCATACACGCTGCTGAGCCAACCCACGGTGACCCAACAGGCCGCCGGGCTGGAAGCGGCCGGCCTGCTGTGCCGTATCCCAGCCGTGGACGATCGACGCCGACGCGTACTCACGCTCACCGAGCGCGGGGAGCAACTCCTGGCCGCCAAGCGCGGCCTGGTTGCCGACCGGTTGGCGGTGGCCTGGACATCCCTCACCGCCGAGGAGCAGTCGATCGCGGTCCCGCTGCTGCGTCACATCATTGATCTTGTCTCCGAGCTCGCCTGAGTGATTCGACCCGGTACCACCTACGGTCCACATTGGGCCCGTGCTACTCGGTACTGGACGGGTATCCTGAGATCGGAAGCGAGGGCGAATCCCTCACCACACCGAGCGAATCGGTAGTTTCCGGCCCGACGCCGAGAGCCAAGGGGTGAAGGACCTCGCCGCGGACATCAGTGCCGTCCAAGAGCCCGAGACCGAGAAGATGAGCTCGTGGCTGAGGCGTTGAGGACGTCCCCGACACCGGCAGCGGTGACATGGGTGGCATGGACCACGGCGGGCGGGCAGCATGGAAGACATGCCGGGCATGATGTCGTCCGACAAGATGGAGGAGTTGGCGTCTGCGTCCGGGTCGGCGTTCGACGAGATGTTCCTGTCGATGATGATCGAGCATCACGAGGGCGCAATCGAGATGGCCCAGACCGAGCAGGCAGACGGCGAGAACCCCGGCGCCGTCGACCTGGCCCAGACCATCGAGAAGACGCAGGCCTTCGAGATCGAGACGATGAAGGAACTCCTCGCGTCCTGATCGCCACAACTGAGGCTCACACGGACCGTGCTCGGGTCCCGGCAGGCGTGCTGGGACCCGATCGGCTTACTGTCCGCACCTCGCCCTCAGAGCGCGATCGGTTGTCGAGGTCGAGGCGCCGCCCCTCGGCCATGGCACCGGCGGAGGTGTGTCGACTGAGCACGTCCACAGGCGTCCAGCCGGCCATCCCGCTACGGAGACCCAGGCGACGGACGAGTTGGGGATCCGGAACTCACTGTTGTTCCCGGAGACCCGGGACGTTGAACTGACCGAAGGCGTCGACGTCGGATACCGCGGGTACGCGGCTGCGGGAGCAACGCCGCTCTTCCCGTTCGGCTACGGCCTTTCGTACACCAGCTACCGCTACCGCAATCTCGCGCTCGCTGTCGAGGACGGCACGGTCAGGGCCAGTTTCACTGTCCGGAATCAAGGGCAGCGCCGAGGCGTGGAAGTGGCACAGGTGTATGCGGGCGGGTTGCCTGGACGTGTCGGGACGCCGGTGACCCAGCTGGCAGGTTGGGCGCGGGTCGACATTCAGCGACAGTCGCGAAAGCGGGTCACCGTTGAGCTGGCCTGCAAGTCGCTCGCCTATTGGGATACCGACGACGGCCGCTGGATTATGCCTGCCGGACCGGTGAACCTGTCGGTCGGGGCGTCCTCGGCAGACATCCGCCTCGAGGGCAGGGTGCGACTTCCGGGTGGTTCGTGCAGTGAGGGCAGCGAACTTGCCATGAGCGCGTCGTCGCCCGGTGGCGGCGTTGGCCCGAGTGCCGGTTAGACACACTCGGCTCACGGGTGCCACGACCTGCTCTAGGTCGTGGCACCCGTGCGCGCCGACTGTGGCAGTTCCTGGCGGTGCTGGTGGCTCTGGTGAGCTCACTTGTTGTGCACGCCACGACTGAAGACGAGCCCGACCCAACTTCCGGCTCGGCCTCAACTTCCGGCTCGGCCCAGGACCCGTGGACCCTGTTGTGGAGTGACGACTTCGAGGGGGACGCTGGCACGCCGCCCAATGGTGAGTATTGGAGCCACGAGATCGGCGGTAGCGGGTGGGGCAATGAGGAGTTGCAGTACTACACCGACAGCGCAGACAACGCCGCCCTCGACGGGGAGGGCCACCTGGTCATCACGGCGCGAGAGGTCGACCCGGCCACGACCGACCTGAAATGCTGGTACGGCCCGTGCACCGTCACCTCGGCGCGGCTGATCACAGCGGGCAAGCAGAAGTTCACCTACGGGCGTATCGAGTCCCGAGTCAAAGTGCCCGCTGGGTCCGGCTCGTGGCCGGCACTGTGGATGCTCGGCGCCGACTTCGGTGAGGTCGGGTGGCCCCAGACTGGCGAAATCGACATCATGGAGTTCGTCGGTCGGGAGCCGGACCAAGTTTTCGGGACGATTCACGGCCCCGGCTACGCAGGTGGGGAGTCGTTCAACGGCTTCCTCGACATCGGCCGCCCCGTGGCCGAGGACTGGCACGAGTTCACGGTGGAGTGGTCACCGCAGAAGATCGTCTGGGCGGTCGACGGCGCAGCATTTCATCAAGCTTCACCGACCGATGTCGCGCCCCATGAGTGGGTTTTCGACCACCCGTTCTTCTTGCTGGCGAACCTCGCCGTCGGCGGCAACTTCGGAGGCGCCCTCGCGGCCGACGTGGTGTTCCCGGTCTCGTTCACCATCGACCATGTTCGTGTCTACCGGGCGTCGGGAGACCCGAGTTGATGGCACGGCGATCTCCCGTTCCGACCCGGGGGCGTGAGGTCGACTCTGGGTCGGCTCGCGCCGCGTCCGAGAGACGACGTGACGCTGAGCGCCGCCTTCTTCACTGCCAGCGCGGCCAGGTGGTCCGATGCAAGGGATGTTGCAGGCCATGACGCAGCGACGACGGCGACCACCTGCCCGCCGTCCAGGACGGGGGCGGCGCAGACCCAGTCGCCGCCATCCTGCACGGCGGTCCTGGTAAGTACCCCTCCGGAGCGGACATGACGCACCCAGGAGTGCACATCTGCGCGGCCGAACAATCCGTTGCGGACGTGCTCTGAGGCCACAACTGCGTCTACCTCGTCGTCGGTCAAGCCTGCCATCAGCACCAACCCCACCAACGGGCAGTCCTTGAGCTCGATCCTGGTCACCATTCGCATGCCTCGTGACCGCAGGCCGAAGACCGCACCATCGCGCCACACGGCCATCATCGACTCGGCCCCAAAGCTTTGGTCCAGCCTGCGCAGGACGGGCATCCCCGCGGTCACGAGCCGGTCCGAGGCGAGCACCGCAGATGCGTAGGAGAGCCATACCCAACTCAACCGGAAGCGGCCACTCGAGTTCACCCTGTCGAGGAGCCCGATCCCAGCCAGCGTCGCGAGGAGCCGATGGGCATGAGACTTCGACATTCCGAGCGCTCGCCCGACACCGGCGGCACCCCATTCGGGGCGTCACTGGTGAAGAGGGCAAGCACCTCGCCGGCGTGCTGTACCCCGCTCACCGTCTGCATGTGTTGACCTCCGCACCCGAAGCGCCAAGAGGACGAGAAGCCTTTGGTTGAGTCGCCAGCTGGGGCTCGCCAGCGCTGTGAAGAGGTACCCAGTCCATGCTCACGCCACCCTCCCAAGATGGGGTTCACTTTCTATGACCGCCCGAGGCGGCGGGATTCATCAAGGGTCCATGGCGCGGCGGGCCGCGCCCTAGCAACGGCTCGTGAGTTCAGGACCCGGTCAGCCACAGCCCTAGGGGCGTGATGAGCGCACCGAGGAGGAGCCACCACGACAGGATGCGGCGGTGGTGGATCGCCCGCGCGGCTGCGATCGAGATGACTCCGACGATCCCGGCGAGGACGTTGAGGCCGATGACGGCGCCCGGCCCCGGGTCGTCGAGTGCCCAGGCGCCGAGGATGAAGCCGGCCGCCAGGTGCAGGAACGTGATAACGGCCAGCGTAGACATGACCCACTGCTGTACGTGGATCAGCTTGCGTTCGGCGTCGGGGTCGTAGACGGGACGGGGTGCATTGGGGTCCAGGAGGTGGCTGCGGCGCTTGGCGGGCCGCGACTCTTGCGGGGTGGAGCTGCTCATGGCGGGGTTTCTTCCCAGTGGGTAGTCGGTGGTGGCGATCAGATCTCGATCGGTACGCCGATGAGGGAGCCGTACTCGACCCAGGAACCGTCGTAGTTGCGCACCGCAGGCTGCTCGAGCAGCTCGTGAAGGACGAACCAGGTGTGAGCGCTGCGTTCGCCGATGCGGCAGTAGACGATCGTCTCGGTGCCGTCCAGCGGGGCGCCGGCGGAGCCGTAGAGGGTCCGCAGTTCGTCGTCGGACTTGAACGTGCCGTCGTCGTTGGCTGCCTGCGACCACGGGACATTGAGTGCGCCGGGGACGCGTCCTCGGCGCTGTGGCTGCTCTTGGGGCATGTGCGCCGGCGCGAGGATCTCACCGGAGAACTCCTGCGGGGACCGCACGTCGACGATGGTGGTACCCGTGCCGAGAGCCGCCACCACGTCGTCGCGGTAGGCCCGCAGGCTCTGGTCGGCGTCGCGGGCGACGTAGTGGGTGGCCGGTCGGGTCACCTCGTCGGCGACCAGGGGTCGGCCCTGCAGCTCCCAGGTCTTGCGGCCGCCGTCGAGCAGCTTGACGTCGGAATGGCCGTAGAGCTTGAAGTACCAGTACGCGTAGGCGGCGAACCAGTTGTTGTTGCCGCCGTACAGGACCACGGTGTCGTCGGTGGCGACACCCTTGTCGCTCAGGAGCTTCTCGAAGCCTACCCGGTCGATAACGTCGCGGCTGTGCGGGTGCTGCAGTTCGGTGCGCCAGTTCAACGCGATGGCGCCGGCGATGTGGTCGACGTCGTAGGCGTTGGTCTCCTCGTCGACCTCGATGACGACGATGCCGTCGTCGCCGAGGCGCGGCTCGAGCCAGTCGGGGGTGACCAGGGCGGTAGCGCGGCTCATGCTTCTCCAATGCTTGGTGGGACATCCCTTGTTAGAACAACGGTTGGTAGGCTACGGGTATGCCCGAAGCTGCATGCAATCCATCTCGCATTGAGGACCTCGACCCCCTGGCGCTGGAACGTCAGGTCTGCTTCGCGCTGGCAGTCGCCTCTCGAACCGTCATCTCGGTGTACCGACCGGTCCTTGAACCATTGGGGCTCACCCACCCGCAGTACCTGGTGATGCTGGCGCTGTGGGGTGAGCAACCGCTGTCGGTGACCGACTTGAGCCGCCTGCTCGATGTCGATGCCGGCACCCTGTCTCGTCTCCTCAAGCGCCTCGAGGCAGCAGACCTCATCGTCCGCCGGCGCGACCCCGCAGACGAGCGGTCGCTGGCCGTCACGCTGACCTCGAAGGGGACGTCGCTGCGGCAACAAGCGCTCAAGGTGCCCATCGAGGTCGTCCAACGTCTCGGCATGAGCCTCGATGACCTCCACGCCATGCATGCCCAGCTCACTGGCGTGATCGCAGCAGCGAAACTCGCCGCGTCCTAGCCGCGACTTGCCCCGGACGAACGACCTACGAGACGTTGAACGAGCGTCCTGACGAGGCCAAGGACGATGAGTACGAAAAGATGGTCAACCGAGAGACCGTGGTGTTCTCCCGAACGTTTGACCAACCTTGATTGGCCCACCGCACGAGTCGCCGACGACCTCAGAGGCGAAATCCAACGACTCAAGGAGACGTCGTCGGCTCCACTGCGCACCGTGGGCAGTCCGACGCTTGTGCGCCAACTGATCGACGCATCCCTCGTCGACAACCTGCTGCTGGTCACCTTCCCCTTGTTCCCGGGACCTGCGGGTCGGGAGTTGGGCCTTCACCGACATCGCCTCCACCGACCTCGACCTCATCGACCACAAGGTCCTCGACGGTCAGATTCTGGTCACGACCTACCACCCGACGGGAAACGACATCCCACGAGGCCGACCTTGCGCACCGACGCCGCACCATTGGTGGCGCGAGCGCGGGGTGCACAACACGAACGGTCTGCGATGCTCCGAAACGGAGCGCCCCATGACGATCCCGCACCGGGTCGCTCCGCGAGCCCATCCCTCACCGGCAACCGGTCGTCACCCGGCTGACATGAGCTGGGCGCGGCGGCCTCCCGCGTCTTCGTACCTGCGGTCGTCGCAGGGCTCGGCCGCTTCGGCACGCGGCAGCGGCAGCCCGGCCTGGCCGTCGTACCGCGAAGGCTTCGACCAGTCGGCCCTCCCTCGCAGGCCGGATCAGTCGTGGAGGCGTCGGTCGAGGTGCGCGACCAGCGTCTCGTAGAGCGAAGGGTCGTCGTGGTTCCCGACCAGGAGGCCGGCGAGGACCTGCAGACGGCGCAGGTCACGGCAGTCGGAGAGTCGGGTCCGGTCGATGGGCCGGGGTAGGCGGCCAATGCGTCGTCTGTGATCGTCATCGAGGCCATGTCCCACTCCACGGGCCCGACACACACGTCCTCGAAGTCGGTCCAGAGTGGTCCGTCCGGCGTCATGAGCACGTTTCCTGTGTGGGCGTCTCCATGCAGGGGACGGGCCGGCCAGGACCGGGTCAAGGGGACCAACTCGGCGGCAGCGCGATGGAGGGTCGGATCTGATGAGATCGCCAGCGCCGGGGAGATGTCGGTGAGAGGGCCGATCAGGGTGGGCAGGTCACCGGGGTAGCGGGCCAGTGCGTCGTGCAACGGTCCCAGCATCGCGCCGAAGCCGGCGGCTGATACTTCGCGGGAGTCGTGTTCGGTCCAGTGCCACAGGCACACTTCCAGTCCCTCTGCGATGTGGGGCCCCGGGTCCTCCCACGGGGCGACGATAGGTACGCCCGAGGCGGCGAGGAACTGGGCGACGAGCACTTCACGTTCGAGCCAGGGCAGGGGGTGTGGGCGCAGTGCGCGCCCGACGGTCACGACGCGGGTGACTACTGGTGCGGGCCTGAGTCGTACGCGAACGCTGTAGCCCTCGGCGATGACCTCGGGATCGTCGGCTGGCAGCCCCAATGCCCGAGCACAGGCGACGGATGCCGACACCGCATCGGCAGTGGTGGGGAGGACAGCCACGCCGTCGACGGTTTGTCGCTCATCGAGGTCGTCGTCCATGGCGGCCACTTTGACAGGGCGGGCAACCGCGTCGATGGCGGCTATAAAGACGCACGTCGCCAGATGCACGGATCGCGGCCATGTGAGTGTGCTTCTTCGCGAACGCTTGGTGACGCGACTCGGCCGGGGCAGGTGGCGCAACCAGGATCTCGAGCAGGTGCGCAGCCCGAGGCGAGCGTAGGGCTGGGACGATGATCCGGTGGAAGAGCTGATTTCTCTGTTGGGCCACCGTGTTCGCCTCGTCGACCTGACACACCGTCTCGGACCGTCGCCGAGCGAGCCGGTACCCCCGTGGCTGGAGGCACAGACGCATGAGGAAGGCGCCGAGGTGTGGGAGGGCATGTTCGGCATCCCACGTGGGGCTCTGCCAGGCGGACGGGGTTTCGCCGGTGAGATGCTGCACCGGCTGTCCACGCACGCGGGTACCCATGTGGACGCGCCGTGGCACTACGCGCCGACAGCAGGCGGTGCACCTGCCGCCACCATCGACCGTGTGCCGCTCTCGTGGTGCGTCGGTGACCTGGTGGTGGTGGACGTGTCGGACCTGCCCACCGGGCACCTGATCGGCCGAGACGAAGTGGTCGAGCGCCTTGCGGGCATCGCACCCGATCTGCAGGCGGGCGCTGTGGTGGCGTTCTACACGGGCGCGGAGCGGCTCTGGGGTGATGAGAAGTTCTGGGAGACCGGGTGTGGTCTGGGACGTGAAGCGGTGCTGGCGCTGCTCGAGCGTGGCGTGCGGACCATCGGTACCGACGCCTGGAGCTTGGACCGGCCATATCCGCTGATCGGCGCGGAGTGGCAGCAGCGGCGCGATCCGGCGGCGCTGTGGCCCGCGCACTTCGCTGGCATCGAGCAGCCTTATCTGCAGATCGAGAAGCTGGCCAACCTCACGGCGGTGCCTGCGATCGGGGCCACCATCCTCGCGTTCCCGATCAAGGTTGAGTGCGGCAGCGGAGCGTGGACGCGAGCCGTAGCTCTAGTCGCAGAGCCAGGCGAGCGCTGAACCACCACGGAGCCGCAGTGCGGTTGCGCACTGTGCGTGGGTCGTCTTCGGGCGCGGACGCGCTTTGTGCGTCGGGGACGACCCAGCACCGGGGCCGTCGACGGATCTCCTGAGCCGCTGCCCCCTGCCCGGTCGGGCAGATTCGTATGGCGGCGTCGGCGATGCTCGTGCCGTGAACCAGCTGCCCGACGCCGTCGTGGCCTCGCGGCCGACCGCCACCGTCGGCTGCTACACCGTCCCGGATAGCGATCCTGCACTGGCGCGCTCCGCGAGCCGATCCTGCACTGGCACGCTCCGCGAGCCGATCCTGCTGCGGTCGCGCTCTTTGTGACCAGTAGTTTGTGGCGCGTTGACCAGCTCGCGCGAGTCACGGTAGCGCCAGCGATCCTCAACGAACTCGCGCTCTGCTCCGGGGTAGACGCCGGGCTCGTGGCCTCTCGGGGACTGCAAGCCGAAGCAGGTCCTCTGCCGGGCCGACCGGTCGCTGGCCGGTGAGCCAGACGGCACGTAGCGAGCGGTCGAGGTCGACTCCGTGAACGGGGACCTGGACTAGGCGGCCGGCTGCGACGTCGTCGTGCACTGCCAGGTCGGAGAGCACGGCCGGGCCGGCTCCGGCGATGACTGCGGAGCGGACGCCGCTGCTGGTCGACACCTCGAGCAGGGGTTGGGTGGGGGTGCCGAACGGGGTCAGGGCTCGGTCCAGCGCGGTGCGGGTCCCCGACCCGGCTTCGCGGTGCACCAGCCGCGTTGCGGCCAGCTCCTCAGCCTCTACCGATCTACGGCGGTGGGCCCACGGGTGAGCGGGCGCGACGACGACCACGAGCCGGTCGGTCGCCACGACCTGAGCAGACAGGCCGGAGGGAAGGTCGGGGCCCTCGATGAAGCCGAGGTCGGCGTCGCCCGCGAGAACCGCGGCCGCCGTGGTGTCGCTGTTGCCTGCGGTCAGGCTGACGGCGGTGTCCGGATGCGTGGCGGCCAGCACGACGAGCCAGCTCGGCAGTAGATGCTCGGCCACGGTCAAGCTCGCCGCGACCCGCAGCCGCGCGATGCGGTCGCTGCGCAGGGACGCGATGCCCGCCTCGAGGACGTCCGCAGCAGCGAGGACCCCACGTGCCCACTCGGCCAGCAGTGCACCGTTGGGGGTGAGGTTCGAGCCACGGGCCGAGCGAGTGAGGACCGCGAACCCGACCAGCCGTTCGAGTCCGCGCACCCGTGCGCTCACGGCAGGCTGGCTTAGCCCGCGGGAGGCACCGGCCTTGCTCAGGCTGCCGCTGGCAGCGATCTCGAGGAGCAGCGACAGGGTGTCGAGGTCGGGCACCCGGGTGAGAGTCATCGACCCACTCTAGAGCCCGCCATCAGTCCGGTGGATGACGTCATCGATCCAGGATGTCTACCGAGCGCCCGTCTGCCGGCGCAGGCTGGAAGTACCGACGAAGGAGAATGCCTGTGACCACGCCCCACGAAGCCCCTGTCCACCGACACCGCACCGGCAGCCGCTGCCGCCCGTCCTGCCCGCCCACTCCCGAGCCCGGGCACCGCAGTCCGGTACCTGGGTTGCTCGCCGTCGCAACCGCCACCGGCGTCGCGTTCGGCGTGCATGCCTTGGTCCCAGCGGTGAACCCCTCCACCGTTGCTGTGGTCATCGGCGCGATCGCGGTCAACATCGGGCTGCACCACCCCTCCCTGCACGTCGGCACCCACGTCGCCTCACACCGGTTCCTGCGCCTGGCCGTCGTGCTGCTTGGCCTGCAGCTGGGGCTGCAACAGCTGCTCGACCTGGGGCCGCGCGGTGCCCTCGTCGTGGTCACCACCGTCACGGTCACGTTCACCGGAACGCGCCTGCTTGGGCGGCTGCTGGGTGTGCCGCCGGCCCGGTCCCTGCTCGTCGCCACCGGCTTCTCGATCTGCGGCGCCTCGGCCGTCGCCGCGATGGAGGAGGTCGCCGGCGGGGACGAGGACGACACGGCGGTCGCAATCGCGCTCGTCACGTTGTGCGGGAGCCTGGCCATCGTGCTGCTCCCGCTGCTTCGTGAGCCCCTCGGGCTCGACCCTGCTGCGTTCGGCAGCTGGGTCGGCGCAAGCGTGCACGACGTGGGCCAGACCGTGGCGACAGCCGACCGCGTACCGGGAGCCCTGACGACCGCGGTCGTCGTCAAGCTCAGCCGCGTCGTGCTCCTCGCCCCGCTGGTCGCCGGGACCGCCGTTGCGCTGCGGCGTCGCACCCCCGCGGCGGCGACGGGGCGCCGCCCACCGCTGCTTCCCCTGTTCGTCGCCGGCTTCCTGGCAGCGATCGCCGTCGCGAGCACCGGGCTCCTGCCCGATCCGGTCCTGCACGGCGCGAAGGTCCTCCAGGAGGTCTTGCTCGCCGCAGCCCTGGTCGGTCTGGGCACCGGGATCCACCTCCCGGTGCTGCGGCGCACCGGAGGCCGCGCGCTGGTGCTCGGCCTCATGTCATGGGTCCTCGTCGCGGGGGTCGCCTACGCCGGCGTACAGCTCACCGGCGCATGACGGGCAAGGGGTGGTGGTCGGTTCGACCAACCCCGCGGTGGGTGGGTCGTGTGGTTCGGGCACTCCTGCGCCCAACCTGGCCCAACTTGGCCCGACCCTTCGGCGTGATCGTCGGGGATCCCAAACGCTGGGCGGTCCGCGCTGATGTGTTCGGGGTGTCCGGGTTCGCCGGTGAGTGTCGCAGTTGGTTAGAATGAGCGCACACGATGGCGGTGGGGCTCGCCGACAACCGTGGCGGCAGGCCACCAACAGTCCCTACCTGAGACAGGTAGGAGTTCGTGTGCCCGAAAATAGTTACCCCGACGTCGGCGATCTGCCGATCGATCCCGATACGTCCGGTGACAGGCTCACCGGCACGGTCCACCGGTTGCCTTCCTTGTTCACGTCGCAGTGGGACGTGCTGCTCGCCATCAGCGCCGGCGGTGCCGTCGCGTCGTCGCGCGCGACGTGGATTCCGGGAGCCTGAGCGTCGTGGCGGTACTGGACCTCGATCTGCGACGGTACTTCCGCGCCGTCTGGGTCGGAACCAAGAACCCGCCGGCCGGGGCCGTGCGTGACCTCGTCGCGATCGCGCGTGCGGCTGAGCGCTGACCACCAGAGCGCCTCCACAATGAACTGGTGGCCCACGAAGTGGAGCCGGGTGCGGGCACATGGCTCACCGCTGGTTCGGCATAGGGTTTCTCTTGTGACGTCGCCGCCGCATGTACGGGATGAGCAAGCGTTCCCCCTCCCGGTGGCCGCCGGATTCGCGGGCATCTGCCTGGCTGTCGGTGTTGCGCCCGTGGGCTGGAGCGGACACCGTGCTGCCTGACCCTGCCAGCAAACGAGCGCGCGTCCACGACGACCCGGTTGGCCGCTTGAACGAGCTGGCCGAACGGTGGCGGTTAGAAGGTCCGAGCAATTCCAGGTTCGTGCCCTGGTTCGACCCCGACGGTGCAGGAACTAAGGCCCAGGTGCTGCTACTGATGGAGGCGCCCGGCCCCAGAACGGTCGCCGCGGGCGACCTCGGCTTCAGCTCGCTCGACAACGACGATCCCACCACCCGACAGGTTCACCGGGCGCTGACCTCCTCCAATCTCGACCAGGCTCGCTGCCTGCGGTGGAACGTCGTCCCCTGGGCCCTGACCGGACCTGAAGGTCGACTCCGCGCCCCCCGGGTCGATGACCTGGAAGACGCCCGGCCGGCCTTGAGCGCGCTGCTCGCCGAACTGGTCGACCTCCGGGTGGTCGTGACCTTCGGCGGCGCGGCACTTGAAGGGTGGATGAGGTACCTCACGCTCGCCGAGCACCCGGTCGTCGTCCCGACCCTGGCCGTTCCCCATCCCTCACCTGCCAACGGACACCGGCGCCAGGAAGCCCTCCAGCGAACCACCGCCGCTCTGGAACGAGCCGCAGATCTCTGCGGGCGAACAGCCCACAGTTGAGTCCACAGGCGTGGTGTACGACGGCTTACGCGTGGCGGGCAAGGGACGGTCACACAGATGAGCATTCCGTGCACAGCGACCTAGTGTGGTGGACATGCTCGGAACCCTGAAGAGAACGGCACTCGCACCGGTCCTTGTCCTGGCCCTGGCGAGTTGCGGAGGATCGCCGGAGACGGCCAGCACCGGTTCCACCGGTGACTCCTCAGGGCAGACCATCTCCGTCGCCGGCGCCCCGGCGTCGAGGTGGGGCCAGGGAGACTACGGAGTTGTCCTCGCTCATGGCGCCGCCTTCAACGCGGCCAGTTGGGAGGAGCAAGCCGTCGCGATCGCCGACCAGGGAGCGAGCGTGATCGCTGTCGAGGACATCGACCCCGATGCGATTCGCGACGCCGTGGAACAGCTACAGGGCGAGGGAGTCGCCGACGTCGCGCTCGTCGGGGCCAGCGCTGGGGCCGACGCCATCCTCGATCTCGCGAGCCAGGACCCATCGCTGGCCGATCAGCTGATCTTGCTATCGCCGAACGCAACGGTCGACGGTCTCGGGGAGGAGCCGAAGCTCTTCGTGGCCAGCGAGGACGAGCCCGTGGCCAACGTCTCGACGGAGCTGGCCGCGTCCTCCCCCGGTGAGGAGAACGAGGTGACGATCCTGCCGGGCACGGCCCACGCGCAGAACATCTTCGCCACAGACCAGGCCGGTCCGGTCCTCGACGCGATGCTCCAACGCCTCAAGCGCTTCGCTGCCCCGTGAGCCCTCACGGAGCCGTCGTGCACGGCGCGACACGGTGAACCGATCCCGAAAGCGGGTCGTACCCAAACCCGTGAGATCGCTGCTCCCCGGCTCGCGGGCACCCGGTAGGTCGGCCGGGGCCGATGAGCGAGTGCTGACCGAGCTCTACCTACGGCACGGGACGGCCCTGATGACCTTCGTGCTGCGCCTGGTCGATGACCGGGGCCGCGCCGAGGACGTCGTGCAGGAGACGATGCTGCGCGGCTGGCGCAACCTCGACAGGATCGATCCGAGTCGCGGTGATCCGCGGGCCTACCTGTTCGCGGTGGCCCGCAACCTGGTCATCGATCTGTGGCGCGCCGACGAGCGCCGCCCACGACTCATCGGCGACGACGACACCGTGGCAGCCCAGTCGGTCGGTGACCGCGCCGACGCGCTGGTCGACGCCTACGTCGTCGAGCAGGCACTGGACCGGCTCTCACCCGAGCACCGGGCCGTGGTCGACGAGCTCTACTACCGCGGCGCCACCGTCACCGAGGCCGCCAGCACCCTCGGGCTGCGCCCGGGCACCGTGAAGTCACGCTCGTACTACGCGATCCGCATCCTGCGGACCGCGTTCGAAGAGATGGGAGTCGAGCGATGAACCAGCACGAGGAGGACCGCGCTCACACCCGGCTGCGCGAGCTGCTGGGCCCCTACGTCCTGGGCGGTCTCGACGCCGACGACCGGGCTCGGCTCGAGGCCCATCTCCCGACCTGCGCCTCGTGCCGCGACGAGCTCGCGACGTACGCCGGGCTGCCGGCGCTGCTGCGGGCCGGGGCGCCGTCATCAGCACACCGCGAAACCTCCGATGCTGCCTTGGGTGACGCGATCGGAGCCCTGCGGACCCGTCGGCATCGTCGCCGGCTGCTCCTCACCGCTGCCGCCGCGGTCGTGCTGGTGGCGGGAGCGGGTGTCGGCACGGCGGTGGTCCTCGAACCCGACGCACCCCTCGCTACGACTCTCGCCCTGAGCGCACCGGCGGGAGTGAGCGCCACCGGTGCGGCCTCCTTGAGCGCCAAGCCGTGGGGCACGTCGGTCGAGCTCGACCTGCGGGGGCTCCCACAAGACGAGCAGTTCGTCGCCTGGCTGGTCTCACCCGAAGGAGAGCGCCAGCAGGTCGCCACTTGGGGATCGACCGGCAACGGCGAAGCGCGCGTGACCGGGGCCTCGGCGTTCGTCACGCGCGATGTCGCCCAGGTGCGGGTCACCGACTCCGACGGTGATCTCGTGATCTCCGCCACTACCCGGTGAACCGATCCGCCGGCGACGGCGTACCCCTGCGTGACATCCGACGAAAAGGGACCCACCAATGAAGAAGATGACCACTGCCCTCACCGCCCTCACCGTGACCGCGGCGCTCGGCGGCACCTACGCCGCCACCGCCGGTGGGGCCTCCGCCGCCCCTGGGCCTGGGCACCGCGACCGCCATGACGCGGCCAAGTCCGTGGACGTCGAGATCCTCGCCCCCGCACGCGGCGACAACGCCGGCATCGCCGGAGCCGGGTGGTTCGTCGACCTCGAGATCGAGTTCAATGACACCTCGCTCGCAGGCACCGGCTTCACCGCCAACCAGTTGACCGGGCCGGCCGCGCACAACAACACCGCTCCCTTCCCCGGTAGCTTCTCGACCGGTGCCGACGACCGGATGCCCGGTTTGGTCGTGCTCACCAGCACCACCAACAGCACCCTCCCCGGCTTCTCCGGGCCCGGAACCAACCTGGCCATCCTGTTCAACCTCACCGGAGTCACCGACCGCTCCAAGAACGACGTCGAGATCTGGGACACCTGGATCGTCGGCGCCCCGATCGCCGGCAAGGACGTCACCACCACGCTGACCGTCGCCGTCATCGACGACCTCAACCACGACGGCATCTACAACGACGCACCCGCCGTCGTCACCGACCAGAACGCCGACGGACGCATCGACCGCCGCGACCTCGAAGCCATCGGCGTCGCCTCCAAGGTCGAGACCGTGGACTTCCGTATCAACGGCGCCCCCGCATGAGAGTGATCCGTCCGGCTCCGTTGGACCGACCCCAGGTCTCGCGACACGTCCTGAAGGCTCTGATCGTCCCTGTCCTCTTCCTTCTAACGGCCTGTGGGTCTTCGTCGGAGGAGCCCTCGTCCTCGCCCGCCCCCGTCTCGTCCGCTACGCCGGACGGCGCGTCGGGTGATGTGCTGCCGGAGGGGGTGGCCTACACCGTGGCGGACTACGCATTCGCGCCGCTCACCGTCGCGCCTGGCCAAGAGGTCGAGGTCGTCGACAGCGACGCCGAAGCGCACACCCTGACCGCGATCGACGGCTCCTTCGACACAGGCAGCTTCGACAACAGCTCGCCGGGCACGTTTACCGCTCCTGACAAGCCCGGGACCTACGACTTCGTCTGTGAGATCCACCCGTCGATGACCGGCACTCTGACCGTTCAGTAATGAAAAGCCACACCAAGGAGATCACCATGCGTAACCTGACCGCGCGGCGCAGCGCCGCTGTCATCTCGAGCCTGTTCCTGGCTTTCGTCCTGGCCGGCTGTGGTAGCGACGACGAGTCGTCCACCGCTGTCCCCGCCGAGGATTCTTCCACCACGACTACCGGCACGGTCGAGGCAGCCGACCAAGACGGTGACGGCAGCACCCTGACCGTGAGCTCCGTCAGCCTCGAGGGTGTCGAGCAGGGTTGGATCGCAGTGCACAGTGACGTCGACGGCAAACCCGGACCGGTCGTCGGCACCGTCCAGGTCGAGCAGGGTGAGAGCAGTGACGTGGTCGTCGAGCTCGACGACACCGTCGCCACCGGCGACTACTGGCCGATGCTGCACGTCGACGACGGCGAGATCGGGGCCTACGAGTTCCCCGATGTCGAAGGCGTCGACCTGCCGGTGCTCGACGGCGAGATGCCCGTGATGCAGAAGCTGACCCTGACCGTCAGCTGACCTGCGTGGTCCCTGAAGATCATCCGGACTCACGAGTGCAGGGACGCCGCCAAGGGTCGTCGCCCCAGCGGCGACGACCCTTGCCTGCAGGGCGAGCTGGTCGTTTAGCCGTGCTTCGCGTCAGCATCACGGGGAGCACCCGCGGAAGTACCCCGAGGAATTTCGGGGCGTGCGATCCCATGGCCGTCGACCGACAACGTGAGCTGGCCAGATGTCCGCGGTCGAGGAGCACTCGCCCTGATGATCATTGACCGGTCGCACAGCACCGGATCTCAGCTCGTCATCGATCTTTCTTGGCATGGTGCTCGTCCTCCTGGACTCAAACAGGAGCGGCATCAAACCTCCGGCGCGTGACCCCATTCCGCAAGCGCCTGCGGACGGGTCTCCTGGGACCTCGGGCGATCAGCTCGCCCAGAGACTGCACCAGTTTCGAAGGTGGTTGGGATGTGGACTCGTCGGCTCACGTCGAGGCTGCGGCGTCGGGGACCCTTGACTCGCCCTGGGTCTGATGGAGGCTCGGGCTATTGGATTTCGACCAGGGGTTGGTCGGTCCTAGCTCGAGCGTAGAACGTCTCCTCGAACTCTGCTGGCGGTACGTCGTCGAGGTAGCCGTGAAGGCGCTCGTGGTTGTGCCAGTAGACCCACGACAGGGTCGCGAGCTCGACGTCCTCAACCGTCTTCCAGGGCCGACCTTCACGAGCTGGGCCGCGGATCAGTTCGGCCTTGTAGTAGCCGTTCACGGTCTCAGCGAGAGCGTTATCGTAGGAATCTCCGACGGCCCCGATCGAAGGAACCGCGCCAATCTCGGCCAGGCGTTCGCCATACCGAATCGACGTAAATTGACCAGGTTCAACCAGTCGATGCAACACCGGCTTGTTGGAGCAACAGTAGATGCTCGTTGAACGCCTCGGCGGGTGTCTTCCAGTTGAGGGTCTTTCGGGGTCTGGTGTTCAGCGCGTGAGCAACGGCCTCGATCTCCTCGGCCGACCAGCACGACAGGTCGGTTCCCTTGGGGAAATACTGGCGCAGTAGGCCGTTGGTGTTCTCGTTCGTGCCGCGCTGCCAAGGCGACTGCGGGTCTGCGAAGAACACCGGGATCCCAGTCTCGACACTGAACTTGGCGTGGGCCGACATCTCCTTTCCCCGGTCCCATGTCAATGACCGCGCCAGCTCGGCCGGCAGCACCGACATCGTGTTCGCCAGGGCGTTCTTCATCGTGATCGCGCCGTAGCCAGCCAACGCGGGGCCGTTCCTGGGCGTCTCCTTGTGCCGGTAGCCCTCCTCACGGGGAAGGTGGACCAGCAGCGTGAACTTGGTCGTGCGGTCGACGACGGTGCCGATCGCCGAGCGCTCCAGCCCGATCAGCAGGTCGCCCTCCCAATGGCCCGGAACGGCACGGTCCTCGGCCTCGGCGGGTCGTTCGCTGATCAAGGTCTCTGGCGTGACATGGGCCCACGTCTTACGCCTGGATCGCTCTCTCGGCGCACGCAACGCGCGGCCGGTGCGCAGGCACCAGACCAGCTCGCGTTTCAATGCGCCGCGGCCCTCGATGTAGAGCGACTGGTAGATCGCTTCGTGGCTGATGCGCATGGATTCATCATCGGGGAAGTCGACCTTGAGCCGGTTGCTGATCTGTTCTGGACTCCACGCCGCGGACCAACCGCGATGCTTGCGGTGGGGCTTGTTGATCCCGGTGAACCGTGGTGGCTCCGGACCGCGGACGACCTTGCCGTCCGGGGTCCTGATCTGCCCCGACAGGCGCTCCTGGACGTAGGCATGCAGGCGAGGGTCGGCGACGAGTTTCGCGGGCTTGGGGCGCTTGGCCGCCATGTCGGCCTTCCACTGCGCGACCGACGCCCGATAGCCAGTACTTCCGGCGCGGGTGGCGGCGTTGCGGCGTAGCTCGCGTGACACCGTTGCGGGGTCGCGGCCGATGGCTCGGGCGATCTCGCGCACGCCCTTGTCCTGGGCCTTGAGCACCGCGATCTCCTCACGCTCAGCGAACGACAGGTACCGGCCCGTGGGCTTGAACGTCAGGTCGAACGGCGCCATGCCGCCAGCGTGGCGGAACCACCGCTGACCGACCGCCTGCGCCACGCCGACCATCGCGGCGGCCTCGATGGGCAGAAAGCCCTTGGCGATCTCGGCCCAGAACGCGGCCTCTACGGGGCGCTGAAACTTCGGATGGCCGGGCGAGCGCAACTTCGGCCGGATCGCCCGATCTGCTTCCTGCTGACGACGTGCCATTCCACACCTCCATGACGAGGTGTTGCGACGACCAGTTGAATCCGCCTTGCGACCCAGCGTCGCTGTGACACCGCAGCCCGGCCAGCTGGGTGCCGCGTGACCAGCGGGCCATCTCGATCGCGTCGAGGACCATCGTGGTCCTGATGTGCGAGGCGGCCCTCCACCCGACGATGGTGCGGGAGTATACGTCGATGATGAAGCAGACGTAGGCGATCCCGGCCCAGGTCGGCACGAACGTCAGGTCGGTGACCCACAGCTGGTTAGGTGCCGCAGCGGTGAAGTCACGACCCACCAGATCGGGGTGGCGTGGCGCACCGGGGTCTGGCTTGGTGGTGCGGACCCGCTTGGTGCGCCGGGCCCCTTCGATACCGTCGGCGCGCATGAGTCGGGCGACCTGGTCGCGACCGATGTCGTGGCCACCACGGTGGGCGGCCTTCCAGATCTTGCGGGCCCCGTAGACGCGGTAGTTGTCCTCCCAGAGCTGACGCACGACCGGGGCCATGACGGCGTCGCGCTGGACACGGGCGGAGGGTGGCGGTTCTTGTACTCGTAGTAGCTGCTCGGGGCCACCTGCAGCATGCGGCAGATGACCCCGACCCCCAGGCGCCGGCCCGCGACGACATCGTCGCGGTTGGCGTCGATGAACGCGGCTACTACTTGCACCTACCTAGCCTGGCTCCGCACCGCGGGTGGGGTCATGGTGCTCGGCCTGGCCGTGGCCACCTTCGGCGACGCCACCACCATCTACACCATCGCCGCCGGGGCAGTGCTCATCGTGGTCGGCGTTGCCGGACTGTTCTACGGCACCCGACGCTACCGCCGTGTCAACCGCGAGATCGAGCACGGCGAGTACACCACCGGCAGCCGCGGACGCGGCCCCGCCATGGCCTCGACGGTCCTGACCCTCGCCGTGCTCGCATCACTGATTCTGCTGATCATCGGAGAAGCATCGAACGGTCAAGGCCGCTGACCACCTGCACTCGGTGAGCCCCGACCCAGAGCCCAAACGTCGGGGGTGCGCCGACAACGTCATGACATTCGGGTCGCTGACGCTCGAGAATGGCAAGCACCACAACAAGTGATGCCCCGTGAACGACGTATCCTCCAAGCATGCGAGTGACCGTGCTGGGAGGCGGGGGTGGGTACCCCACCCCGGAGCGAGCGTGCAGCGGCTACTTGGTCGAGCACGATGACTTCCACCTGCTGATGGACCCAGGGCACGCGACCATGTCCCGGCTGGTGGAGTACGTCTCGCCCGAGGACGTCGACGCCGTGCTGGTCACTCACGGTCACGCCGACCACTGCGCCGACCTCAACCCGTTGCTGCGCGCGCGGCACCTCGCTGACGACCCACCCGGCCAGCTGCCTATCCACGCACCCTCGGGCGCGCTCGACGCGCTGCTGAGTCTCGACGGCGCGATGCTCGCCGATGACTGGACCCTGACCGTTCTCTTATCGGCGCAAGAGGTGGTGATCGGTCCTTTCACGGTAACCTCGGTCGAGCTCCCGCACTTCGTCTCGAACCTCGGTGTCCGCATTAGCGCCGGCGGTCGCCTGCTCGCCTATACCGGCGACGCGGGTGCGAGTCCCGACACCGTCGACCTGGCTCGCGGTGCCGACGCACTCCTGGCCGAAGCGAGCTTCGTCGACGAGGTACCCACGGAGTCGGCCGAGGGACTGAGCAGCGCCCGCGACCGCGGAAAGGTCGCCGCCGAGGCAGGAGTCGGCCAGCTGGTGTTGTGCCACGTCTGGCCCGGCGAGAGCACTGACCGGCTGCGGCAGGCGGCTCGCCGAGAGTTCTCCGGAGAGATCGCCGTGGCCACCCCCGGGCTAACGATCGAAGTCTGATGCGACGGTTCAGTTTCCGGTTGAGGATGGTCGCTGTGGCTTAATCGACGAGTTGCTCCTGATGATCTACCCGCTCGTGCTTGGCTCCGGTCATCGCCTGTTCGGGCCGGATGACCATGCGCACGGACTGCAGTTGGTAAGTGCCACACCAACAGTGGCCGGAGTGCTCCCGCCACGTACCAGCGCGGAGGTGAAAACGTCTTAACCGTTTGGGCTGTCCCGCGAGCCGAACCCCAAAGAGCGCTGAAACGCAAACGGAAACGGCGAGACGCCGATGTCCCACAGGGGTATCCGCTATCGGTGATCGTCTGAGTAGCGGCAGTCGGCAGTACCTTGGCGCTGATCTTGCTCCGCACCACCTTCGCCTACTGGGATGATCGCGTGGTGGTCGAGGTTCTCAACGACGCCGATGTACGGCGGCTGCTCACACCCGACCTCGCCATTGGCTGGATGCGCGAGGCCCTCATCGCGGCGCATCGTGGCGAGT